>NZ_JBBIQD010000008.1:0-171121 GCF_037442525.1 Rheinheimera sp.
CTGCGACCCCAGCATTATGAGTGCTGTGCTCTAACCAGCTGAGCTATGTAGCCACATTGTCTTAGTCGTCCTAAGCAAGTGGCGCGTATTATGCTCATGCGGTTTTTTTGCGTCAACCGTTTTTTTGCCTCAATCCGTGCTGAACGGCTCGTTTGCTGATTTTCTGCCCATGTTGCTGCTGTTGCAAGCAAAAATAGCTGGATTGAGCGCTTAACTTTTGGTGAATTGGCATTTTTCTTATAGCATCCGCTGCAGTAAAAAGAAAAACCAAGACGCCCGACAGGCGCCAAAATGAGAACCAAGCATGAGTACCACCATAGCGCGCTGGCCGCGTTCCATTCCTTTTATTATTGCCAATGAGGCCTGTGAGCGGTTCAGCTTCTATGGCATGCGCAATATTCTGACGCCATTTTTGATGACTGCGCTGCTGTTGTCTGTACCCGAGCACCTGCGGGCCGGTGAAGCCAAAGATGTGTTCCACTCCTTTGTGATTGGGGTCTATTTCTTTCCATTATTGGGCGGCTGGCTGGCCGACCGGTTATTGGGTAAATACCGCACTATTTTGTACCTGAGTATTGTTTATGTGATTGGTCACTTATTTCTGGCGCTGTTTGAAACCAGTAAAGAAGGCTTTTACACAGGCTTGTTTTTAATTGCGTTAGGGTCCGGTGGTATTAAACCGCTGGTGTCGGCTTTTATGGGCGACCAGTTCGACAAGAGCAACAAGCAGCTGGCGCAAAAGGCCTTTGATATCTTTTATTTCACCATCAACTTCGGTTCGTTCTTTGCGTCTTTATTAATGCCGCTGACGCTGAAGTATTTTGGTCCTGCCGTGGCTTTCGGTATTCCGGGGGCGCTAATGGCGCTGGCGACCTTTTTCTTCTGGTTGGGACGCAAGAAGTATGTGCATGTGGCACCAGAGCCCAAAGATCCAAACAGCTTTTTAAAAGTGGTCAGAACTGCGTTAGTGACCAAACAGCAGGGGCAGGCCAATCCTGGTTTGTATCTGGCGCTGATGGGCCTTGCCCTGGCGTTATTTAGTTTAAGCCAGACGCCCGCTTTGGGTTTTGTGGCGGCTTTCTGTCTGGCTTTAGTGCTGCTAATGGGTTTTGGTGGCGCTGGTGCAGCGCTGCAGCTAGAGAGGGCCCGAGGTCTGCACCCGGATGCCGCGGTCGATGGTGTGCGTTCGGTGTTGCGTATTCTGATCCTGTTCGCGCTGGTGACGCCGTTCTGGTCCTTGTTTGACCAAAAAGCCTCGACCTGGATTTTGCAGGCCAATGAGATGAGCAAACCTGACTGGTTTGAACCTGCCATGATGCAGGCGCTGAACCCCTTGCTGGTGATGTTGCTGATCCCCTTTAACCACTTAGTGTTATTTCCGCTGTTAGAGCGTTGCGGTTTGCGTATTACAGCACTGCGCCGGATGGGCGCCGGTATTGCCTTTGCTGGCCTGGCCTGGATAGTGATAGGTTCAGTGCAGCTGATGATGGATGGTGGCACTGTGATGTCCATTGTCTGGCAGGTACTGCCTTATGCGCTGCTGACCTTTGGTGAAGTATTAGTGTCGGCCACAGGCTTAGAGTTTGCCTACAGCCAGGCACCGGCCGCAATGAAAGGCACCATCACCAGCTTCTGGCAGCTTTCGGTTACAGTCGGTAACCTCTGGGTGCTGCTGGCCAATAACAGCATTCGCAGCGAAACAGTACTTTCGCATGTGGCGGCCACAGGCTTGTCACAAACGGCCTTTTTAATGTTTTTCTTCGCTGCTTTTGCGCTGGTGGCTGCGGCGGTGTTTGCGCTGTACGCCCGCAGTTACACCATGTTAGATAACTACCGCGCCGCTGCTTAACGGTTGAAAGGGGACCAACACCAGCTTCGGCTCTGTTGGTCCCCTATTTCTGGCCGCTGAACAATCCAAACTAGCCTGCCTTTAGTGTGATAATGTAGCATTTTTCCGGGATTATTTTTCTCAAAGGAGCACTCTGTTGAAGTTTGTGTTAAGCCTGATGGCTTTTAGTATCAGCACTGCGGTAATTGCAGTTGAAAACAACAGCGCCGCTGCCGGAACCGCCGCTGAAGCTCAGGTAGAGCGTATTTCGGTCAGCGGGGTACGAGGCCGTTTATCCCAGCAGGGCCGCTTGCAGGACGTGCTGCTGAAAACCGAAAGCCTGGACGCCAGTTTTCTGCAAGACAAAAACGCCTTTAACCTGACCACTGCGCTGCAAGATGAGCCTGGAGTACGGGTGTCAAACGAATGTTCAATGTGTGGCGCTAAGCGGGTGATGCTGAACGGCATGCGCGGCGAACACACCACCATACTGGTGGACGGTTTGCCGGTCTTTACTATGCTCTCCGGCTTTTATGCCCTCGATGCAGTGGCCACTGCAGGTTTAGACCGGATTGATGTGGCCCGCGGCGCCGGGGCTTCTTTATTGGCACCTGAGGCTATTGGTGGCACTGTGAACCTGGTCAGCAAAGAAGCGCTGGAAGACAGCACCATGCTGGACGCCTCTTTTGGCAGCAAGGACTTACGCACAGCTCAGCTGCATCATTCTGGCATCAGTGACGACGACGCGACCGGCTGGACTTTCACAGGCCAACATGACAGCCGCGATCAGTATGATGAAGACGATAACGGCGTGTCCGAAACACCTTATTTACGCAATAACAGCCTGACAGCACGGGTCAGCCACGATTTCTCTGACCACACCAACACCGTCTTTCGTGTCAGTACCGTCAGTTCCGAAGTGTTCGGCGGCCCTGTGCTTGGCCGCACCACCCAGTCCATCAGCGCCGCTTTGGATGGCTATGACGCAGAGCCTTCTGAGCAGTTATTTGAAGGGGATAACATCAGAGGCAAGTACCTAGGCAAAGCCTGGGAAACCACAGAGTGGGTCAAAACCGAACGAAGCGAGGCCTATAACAAATGGTTGCATGAGCTGAACAAGGACTGGTCGATGCAGGCGGCTGTCAGTTACGCCAAACATCAGCAGGATTCGTTTTATGAAGGCATTGACTATGCCGCAGATAACGACATGCTGTATGGCCGCCTGCAGTTCGACCAGCAGGTCAATGACCAGCTCCAAATGACTTATGGGCTGGACAGCCGGGATGAACAGATGCGCTCTTACACGGACGCTTTGTCCGCAGTACCTGCTTTTGTGTCCGACAGCTTTGATTACCAAACCCAGGGCTTCTACAGCCAGCTGTACTGGCAGCCCAGTGATGTATTGGATTTAGCCCTGGCCCTGCGTTACGACCAGGTGGAAGCCGATTTTACTGACCCGAAAAAACCAGGCACTGAAATTGACCAGCAAGTGTTGGCACCGCGACTGGATATCCGTTATTACCATAATGATCACTGGACTTCACGCTGGTCGGCAGGCCGTGGGTATCGTGCGCCTTTGTCGTTTTTTGAAAGTGAACACGGCATTCTGGATGCAGAAAAAGGCTTTCAGATTGGGGTGACTGAACTGGAGCTGTCGGTGTCTGCCAATTATGCCCTGAGTTATGAAAGTGATGGCTTAAACGCCACCTTGTCGCATGCCTATACCTCCGTCAAACACCTGGCCAGCCTGGAAGAAACGCCAGATGGCACACCTGTGCTGAGCCAGCTGGACGACAAAGCCAGGGTGCAAACCACCGATCTGGTGTTCAGCCTGCCATTGACTGAACAACTGCGTTTTAGCGCCACTGCTGAGTATTTCAGTTACGACCACAACTTCCGCCACAGCTATGCCATAGCACCGGTGGATCGTCGGGCTTCTGTCGATTTTGATTACCACACTGACCAACTGGAACTGCATTTGGCCTGGGTGTGGTTTGGTAGCCGCGATTTAACCCGTTACAACTATGAAGGTTATGACGATGCCGCCGGGTTATTGCTGAAACCACAGCGGGCGCCTGCTTATGGTCAGCTCGACAGCAAAATTCAGTGGCAGCTGCAACCGGACGTACAGCTGTATATAGGGGGCACTAACCTGCTGAATATCACCCAAACCCGCAAACACAGTTCACCTTTGATGTTTGACAGCTCAGGGGGTTATGACGTGGCTTATATCTTTGGTCAGTTGCAGGGCCGCAGTGTATATGCTGGCGCACGCTGGACTTTCTAAGTTATGAAGCGCCTGCTGTTGTTGCTGTGGTGTTGTGCTGTGTTATCGCTGTGGTGTGCAGCGCCGCCGAGCGCAGCAGACGCCAGGGTGGATAACAGCCAGGCGGCTGTATTGCAGTATCAAAAGTTGCCCCGGCTGAACCAGACAGCAGCAAGCAGCGGGCGGGCGGCTTTATTGTTACTCTTCGGTCCGGATTGCCGTTTTTGTAAACAGCAGGCCCGACTGATGCAACAGCTGCAGCAGCAATGCCCGTCAGTGCAATTGGCCCTTATTGGTGCGCAGGGCTCCAAGGACGAATTACGCCAGGAGATCCGCCAGTTACAAACCAGCCTGCCAGCCTTTGCCGCGACGGCCACCTTTTTGCGCGCTATTGAAGGTGTGGATGCGGTGCCAACCAATTTAATTCTTGATCAGGAAGGCCGCTTGCTGGTCAAACATCGCGGCATGTTGGATGACAACAAACTGCGTCGGTTAAAGCATGGACTGCTGGCACCTGAATGCCATTGATCAGAACTCCTGCCTGGCTCTGTCCGTATGAAGCGAAATTTTTTCTAAATTTTTCAGACGCTTGGTTATAGTTGTTAAACGACAGATGAATGAACGACTATTGGAGAACGGCCTATGTGGAATTGGTTTGGTCATAACGCATTGCAACGTGAAAATGAGCAGTTAAAGCAGCAAATCCACAAACTGCAGCAAGCGCAGTTGAATGTCAGTCAACAAACTTTGTGTCTGGAGCTCGACCGGCACGGTAAGATCAGCCAGGCCAATCACAACTTCACAACCGAACTTGAGTTCAGTCCGACTGAGTTAGTGGGGCGTGCCGTAACCGACCTGGTGCCGGCAGAGCTGCGCAACACAGAGCACTTTCAGAAATTGTCCCATGCTGTCAGTCGCGGCAGCTTTTGGGTCGGTGCCTGGCAGGTCGGTAATTCGCAGAAGCAGCTGTTCTGGTTAAGGGCTGCGGTTTGTCCGATAAAAGACAGCCAGGGCCAAGTAGAATACTTTGATCTGTATGCCACCAACCTGACCCGCACTATTGAAAGCTCTCAGCAACATGAAGCGCTGATCCGTGCCATGCAGCGTTCGACAGCGGTCATTGAGTTTGACATGGGCGGTCATGTGCTGACGGCCAATGAGTTGTTTCTGAAAGGCATGGGATACAGACTGGACGAAATTCAGGGCAAACACCACCGGATCTTTTGTCCGCCACACATCAGCCAGAGTGCAGAGTATGGACAGTTTTGGCGGCAGCTGCAGCAGGGGAACTTTGTGGCGTCGCGTTTTCAGCGGATCGATAAAGCTGGGCGGGAAGTCTGGCTGGAAGCCTCCTATAACCCTATTAAAGACGGCAAGGGGCAATTGGTGAAAGTTGTCAAGTTTGCCACCCTGATCACTGAGCAGGTACAGCAGGAGCTCGAAATTGCCAACGCCGCTCAGGTGGCCTATGAAACTTCGCAGGCGACGGACAGCAGTGCCAAAAATGGCATGCAGGTGATGCAGCAAATGGCGGAGGTGATGGCACAGCTGGAGTTGCAGATGCAAAAGGCAGTGGTGAATATCAACGATTTAGCCACTCAGTCTCAGCTGATTGGTTCCATCATCCAAAGCATCAGCAGTATTGCTGAACAGACAAATCTGCTGGCTTTGAATGCGGCCATTGAAGCGGCACGGGCCGGCGATCAGGGGCGGGGTTTTGCTGTGGTGGCCGATGAAGTGCGTCAGCTGGCTTCGCGCACCAGTGCCGCCACAGTGGAAATTGTTGATGTGGTCAGTAAAAACCAGCATTTGTCCGGCAATGCGGTCAGCATTATTGAAGGCGGTCAGCAGCAGGCGAAAGCGGTGACTGAGTTAGTGGTTCAGGCGCAACAAGGCATTCATGAAATACAGGACGCAGCCAAAAGAGTGGTGGATGCCGTGTCGCAGTTTGCTCACCGTATAGCGAAATGATGGCTCTGTGATGCGAAAGGCCGGTGTTACACCGAGGTTCATCTGAACATTCGATAAAAAAACCGGACATGAAGTCCGGTTTTTTTATCCGGGACTGAAGACTTAGACGTTAAACAAAAAGTGCATCACGTCGCCGTCTTTACAGACGTAGCCTTTACCTTCTACCCGCAGTTTACCGGCATCTTTGGCACCGGCTTCGCCGTTACAGGCGATAAAGTCGTCAAAGGACACCACCTGAGCGCGGATAAAGCCTTTTTCAAAGTCGGTGTGAATGACACCTGCAGCCTGTGGCGCTGTGGCGCCAACAGGGATAGTCCAGGCGCGCACTTCTTTCACACCAGCGGTGAAATAAGTGTGCAGGTTCAGCAGTGAATAACCACCACGAATAACCCGGTTCAGGCCAGGCTCTGTTAAGCCCATGGATTCCAGGAATTCGGCTTTTTCGTCGTCTTCCAGTTCAGAAATTTCTGATTCAATGGCGGCACAGACCGGCACTACAATGGCGCCTTCTTTGGCGGCAATGTCACGTACTACGTCTAGGTGCGGGTTGTTTTCAAAGCCATCTTCCAGCACGTTGGCAATGTACATGGTCGGTTTGATGGTCAGGAAATTCATGTAAGACACCAGCGCTTTTTCTTCTGGCGATAAGTCCAGCTGGCGCAAGGTCAGGCCTTGCTCCAGGTGCGCTTTGACTTTTTCCAGCACGTCGATTTCAGCTTTGGCGTCTTTGTCACCGGCTTTGGCTTTTTTGCTGACCCGGAAAATCGCTTTTTCAGCGCTGTCCATATCGGCCAGCACCAGTTCCATATTGATGGTGTCGATGTCATCTGCCGGGTCCACTTTGTTGGCAACGTGGATCACATTGTCATCTTCAAAGCAGCGCACTACGTGGCCAATGGCGTCGGTTTCACGGATATTGGCCAGGAACTTGTTACCTAAACCTTCACCTTTGGATGCGCCTTTGACTAAACCTGCAATGTCGACGAATTCCATGGTGGTGGGCAGAATACGCTGCGGGTTCACAATAGCGGCCAACTGGTTCAGCCGTGGGTCCGGCACTGGTACTACGCCTGTGTTTGGTTCAATAGTACAAAACGGGAAGTTCGCTGCTTCAATGCCTGCTTTGGTCAACGCATTAAACAGAGTGGATTTACCGACGTTGGGTAAACCAACGATGCCACATTTAAAACCCATGGACGTATTCCTTAAGTGCTGAGCCACAACTGAGTAGGCGCCGCAATGGCCGCGCCCTGTATGCCTTGGGCCCTCAGGCCGTGGCGGTGAAACTGTGTAAACGGTGCTGGGCTTTGACGAGGCCGTCTTTTTGCCACAGCTCAAGGCAACGCAGGGATTCGTCCAGCGCGTCCTCTATTAATTTTTGTTCGGTTTGTGGGGCTTTGCCCAGCACATAACCTGTCACTAAATCTTTATGGCCCGGATGGCCAATCCCCAGGCGCAACCGGTAGAAGTTGGCATTATTGCCTAATTTGCTGGTGATGTCTTTTAAACCATTGTGACCGGCATGGCCACCACCCAGTTTAAATTTGGCCAAACCCGGTGCTATAGCCATCTCATCATGCGCCACCAAAATCTGCTCCGGATTGATCTTAAAAAACTGCGCCATCGCGGCCACGGCTTTTCCACTGACATTCATATAAGTGGTGGGGATCAATAACTTCACTTCCTGACCGTTCAGCAAAAATTTGCCGGTCAGGCCATGGTACTTGGGGTCGGCTTTTAACGGGGCGTTATAGCGGCGGGCCAGTTGTTCAACAAACCATTGGCCGGCATTGTGGCGGGTCTTCTCATACTCGGGGCCTGGATTACCCAGGCCCACGATCAGCTGAACAAAGTCAGACATTACTCAGCAGTTTCTTCCGCTTTACCAGCTGGTTTGTTTACAGAAACAACAGCCTGGTCATGGCCAGCGCCTTTAGCCAGTTCAGCGATAGTCACGCCGGCTGGAACTTTCAGGTCTGACAGGTGCAGAGTTTGACCTACTTCAACGTTGGCCAGGTCAACTTCGATGAACTCTGGCAGGTTCTGTGGCAGCACAGAAATTGCGATTTCGTTGATATGGTGAGCAACGATACCACCTTTTTTCGCAGCAGCAGCTTCGTTGATGAAGTGTACTGGAACTACAGTGTGCAGTTCATGGCCAGCTTCAACACGTTGGAAGTCAACGTGCATTACTTTTGGCTTGAACGGGTGACGCTGCATCGCTTTAACGATAGCTTTTACGTCTTCACCGCCAACTTTAATCGTCAGGATGTGAGTGTAGAAACCTTCGTTCGCTTGAGCCTGGATCAGTTTGTTGTGCTCCAGAGTGATAGACAGCGCTTCCTGGTGACCGCCATAGATGATGGCTGGTACTTTATCCGCGTGACGCAGGCGGCGGCTCGCACCTTTCCCCAAGTCAGTACGGACTTCGGCATTTAATACGTAAATGTCAGACATTTTAATCTCCAAAATAAAGGTAATCCCAAAACCCGCGACCTGGTTTTGGGGAGGTTTTTCTCTGCAGGCCTTTCGGCTGGCGGAAAAAAGCGCGCTATGGTAGCACCGGCGCCCTGGTGTAGCAAGTTTTGCTTGGGGCGGCTTTAGGTTGTTCAACATAACGGGCAGATCAAGATAGCGGGCGGGTCAAGACCCGCCCCTACATCAAATGCTTCCAGCGGTAGAGCAAATCCAGCGCCTGGCGGGCGCTCAGCTGGTCCGGGTCCAATGCCTGCAGCTGCTCCAGCACGGGGTGCGGTTCCGGTTCGTTGAACAGGGCTTGCTGCACTGGTGCCGCAGACTCAGTTCTGGCTGGCACATGCAAAGTGGCCTGCTTTTCCAGCTGCTGCAGTTTTTGTTTGGCTTTTTGGATCACCACCCTGGGCACACCGGCCAGCTGGGCCACCTGCAAGCCGTAACTTTTGCTGGCGGCACCGTCCTGCACCTGGTGCATAAACACAATGTGTTCGTCATGTTCCACCGCATCCAGATGAATATTGGCCAGGCCCGGCAATTGGGACGCCAGTTCGGTCAGTTCAAAATAATGGGTGGCAAATAAGGTCATGGCTTTCAGTTGTTGTGCCAGGTATTCGGCACAGGCCCAGGCCAATGACAAGCCATCGTAGGTGCTGGTGCCGCGGCCAATTTCATCCATCAGCACCAGGCTCTGGGCTGTGGCATGGTGCAAAATGGTGGCAGTTTCGGTCATTTCCACCATAAAGGTGGAGCGACCAGAGGCGAGATCGTCCGATGCACCAACCCGTGTAAAAATGCGGTCGACCGGGCCGAGTACCGCCTGCTGCGCTGGCACAAAGCAACCTATATAGGCCATTAACACTATTAACGCAGTCTGGCGCATATAGGTGGATTTACCGCCCATATTGGGGCCTGTGATCATCAGCATACGCCGCTCTGGTGACAGCTGCAGCGGGTTGGCAATAAAAGGTTCTGTCATCACCTGTTCCACCACAGGGTGGCGGCCCGCTTCAATAGCAATACCTGGCTCTGTGCTGAGCGTCGGCTGACAGTAGTTCAGCTGCTGCGCCCGCTCAGCAAAGTTGGCCAGCACATCCAGCTCGGCAATGGCCTGTGCCAGGTTTTGCAGCACATCCAGATACACCGCCGTTTGCT
The DNA here is from genome assembly GCF_037442525.1 of Rheinheimera sp. Classification (GTDB taxonomy): domain Bacteria; phylum Pseudomonadota; class Gammaproteobacteria; order Enterobacterales; family Alteromonadaceae; genus Pararheinheimera. Next base: position 9,693 of record NZ_JBBIQD010000008.1, read on the forward strand.
CGAATAACTGCTCATACAGCTGTTTTTCCAGCGCCAGCGCTTTGCTTTGGCTGCCCAGCACTTTATCTTCGTATTCTTTCAGTTCCGGAATGATATAGCGTTCGTTATTCTTTAAGGTCTGACGGCGCTGGTAGTCAGCTGGCACCTGGTCAGAGGCCGAGCGGCCGGTTTCAATGTAATACCCATGAATTTTGTTATAACCGACTTTGAGTGAGGCAATGCCGGTGCGTTCACGTTCACGCAGCTCCAGTTGCTCTAAATAGTCGGTAGCGCCTGTGGCCAGCGCGCGCCATTGGTCCAGTTCGCTGTGGTAGCCGTCGGCAATCACACCGCCATCGCGGATCAGCACAGGCGGGTTGTCCACAATGGCACGTTCAAGCAAAGCGCACAGTTCAGGTTGCGGCACTGTGGCTTGTTTAATTTGACCTAACAGCAGGCTGCCAAGGGGCCGCAGGCTGTGGCTGAGCTCCGGCAACAGCTGCAGGGTGGAACGCAGGCGGGCAAAATCCCGTGGCCGGGCAGAGCGCAGTGCCAGACGGGCCACAATACGTTCTAAATCACCCACTTGTTTCAGTTGTGGCTGCAGTTCGGCGTAATAGCTTTGCAGCTCAGCCACCGCCTGATGCCGCGCCTGCACAGGGGACTGGTCGCGCAGCGGGGCGTGGATCCAGCGTTTTAATAAGCGGCTGCCCATGGCGGTCTGACAGCGGTCCAGTACGGCTGCCAGCGTATGTTCGGTCTGGCCTGATAAACTTAAGGTCAGCTCCAGATTACGGCGGGTGGCCGCGTCCAGAATAATGCTGTCCTGATGCCGTTCCAGCGCTATAGCACGGATATGCGGCAACTGACTGCGCTGGGTGTCTTTCACATAGGTCATCAGACAACCGGCCGCCATTAAGGCCACCGGGGCTTCGTCCACACCAAAACTGGTTAAATCACGGGTACCGAATTGTTGTGTCAGCAGGCGCTGTGCACTTTGCAGGTCAAATTCCCACTCCGGGCGGCGGCGGGTGCCTTTGCGTTGCAGCACTGCATCCGGCCAGGGCTGATCTTCACTGTACAACAGCTCGGCCGGGCTTAAGCGTTGCAGCAGCGCCAGCAAATCGTCGATATGGCCCACCTGATTGGTCAGGAAACGGCCGCTGCCAAGGTCAAGCCAGGCCACACCGTACTGCTGTTTATGCTGGTAAATGGCCGCAATCAGATTGTCCTGCCGCTCTTGCAGCAGGGCTTCGTCTGTCACGGTGCCAGGGGTGACAATACGCACCACTTTGCGCTCGACCGGTCCTTTACTGGTGGCCGGGTCGCCTATCTGCTCACAGATGGCGGCGGATTCACCCAGTTGCACCAGTTTGGCCAGATACCCTTCCACCGCATGATGAGGCACCCCGGCCATCGGGATGGGCTGGCCAGCCGACTGGCCACGTTTGGTCAGGGAAATATCCAGCAGAGCCGCTGCTTTTTTAGCATCGTCGTAAAACAGCTCATAAAAATCACCCATCCGGTAAAACAATAAAATGTCCGGATGCTGGCTTTTCAGGCCCAGGTACTGCTGCATCATCGGGGTGTGCGGACTGGCGGCTTGCCCGGCATAAATTTCTGACGGCATAATAGGTTTCTTATTCCTGTTGGGGTCCACAATGACTATTCCGGCTTCTACCTATCAACTGGCGGCGGATTTAGGAGCGCTATTATTACGGAAAAATCTGGCTATCACCACCGCCGAATCCTGCACTGGTGGTGGCATCGCCTATAGCCTGACTGAAGTGCCCGGCAGTTCAGGCTATCTGGACCGCAGCTTTGTCACCTACAGCAATAAAGCCAAACAGCAACTGTTGAATGTAAAAGCAGAAACCCTGCTACAACACGGAGCCGTCAGTGAAGCCTGTGTACTGGAGATGGCCGAAGGTGCAGCCCTGGCAGCTGGCTGTCCTGTGGCGGTGGCGGTATCCGGTATTGCAGGCCCGGGAGGCGGCACCCCAACCAAGCCGGTTGGCCTGGTCTGGTTTGCTTTTCATCTGCATGGCCATCAGGTTAGTGTGCAGCAGTTATTTGCTGGTGACCGAGCCGCGATAAGGCAGCAGGCCATAGACTTTGCTTTGGACCAACTGCTGTTGATGCTGGCCGATTAAATGCTGTTTATATCTGTCGTACTTGAAGCTGCGGCTTTGTTGGCTGCACCATCTCGCCCCAGTCACATAGATTGCTATGCTCCTGGGGACTCACTGGCTTGCCGCCTCCCCGCAACGTCAAGTGACTTGGATATAAATAACCAGGCCTGTTATTGACAGTCGAAATGAAAAAGACTACTGTATGAGCATACAGCACTTTGGTGCATTCACAGAATTCAGCGGAGACACAGATGGACGACAATAAACAAAAAGCATTGAGCGCAGCGTTAAGCCAAATCGAACGTCAATTTGGTAAAGGCTCCATTATGCGTCTTGGTGATACCCAGGCCCTGGATATTGACGCAATTTCTACCGGCTCGTTGGGCCTGGACATTGCGCTGGGTATTGGCGGTTTGCCTTGTGGCCGTATTGTCGAAATTTATGGTCCTGAGTCGTCCGGTAAAACCACATTAACGCTGCAAGTGGTGGCTGAAGCACAAAAACTGGGTAAAACCTGTGCTTTTATCGACGCTGAGCACGCGTTGGACCCTGTGTATGCCGCCAAGCTGGGTGTGAATGTCAGCGACCTGCTGGTCTCTCAGCCGGACACAGGTGAACAGGCGCTGGAAATCTGTGACATGCTGGTGCGTTCTGGTTCTGTCGATGTGATCATCGTTGACTCGGTAGCAGCTTTAACCCCTCGCGCTGAAATTGAAGGCGATATGGGCGACAGCCACGTGGGTTTGCAGGCGCGTTTAATGTCTCAGGCGCTGCGTAAGCTGACTGGTAATATCAAACGTTCCAACACTTTATGTATTTTCATTAACCAAATCCGGATGAAAATTGGTGTGATGTTCGGTAACCCTGAGACCACCACAGGTGGTAATGCGCTGAAGTTCTACGCTTCTGTGCGTCTGGATATTCGCCGCACCGGTTCCGTGAAAGACGGTGACGAAGTGACAGGGAACGAAACCCGCGTCAAAGTGGTGAAAAACAAAGTAGCGCCTCCGTTCAAACAGGCTGAATTTATTATTATGTACGGTGCTGGTATCAGCAAAACGGGTGAGCTGATTGACCTGGGCGTGCAACAGAAACTGATTGATAAGTCCGGTGCCTGGTATGCCTACCAGGGCAATAAGATTGGCCAGGGTAAAGCCAATGCGATGAAATTCCTGGAAGATAACCCGACAGTGGCCAAAGAAATTGAAGCGGAAATCCGTCGCCAGCTGTTGCTGGAACCAGGCAAAGGAGCTCCGACAGCCAGCGACGATTTTGGCATGATGCCAGAAGATGCTGAGGTGGACCTGTAATTTTACTGGCAGATCCAGGTCTCAATAAAAAACAACACCCGGCAAGTCTGGGTGTTGTTTTTTGTATGTCAGATACAAACTGAACAAATCTTGCCTACTGCGGCAGGTTTCTCCGTCTTTATGGAGGGTTTAAAATATGCACCTGTTTTTTATCAACCAAAAAACCGGCCTGCCGATACAACCTGTTGATCGTGCCTTGTCGTTTCATTTGCTGCAAACCAAGGTTTAAGGCCGCAAAAGCCGCTGCACCTTCGGGGTGTTTACGGCTGATCACAAAATGGCGGCTGTCATTCAATAACACTGCTATACCGGGAACTGCTTTTAATTCAATTTTTTCCAGAATGAAGCTCTGATTTTCATTAGGAAAGAAAGGCATCAGCATAAAATCCGCCCACTGCAGATGCACCATTCTTGCCTGACTTAACCATTCATCTTGCCTGAACAATTGTTTCAGCGGCAACGCCGACAGGGTGGCCCAGTCAGTGTGCCATTTGGGCGTTGATACCGCAGTTAGCTGGCGCAATTGCTCCAGACTGCGCAGCTGAAAAACCTTTTCATTGGCGGGGCTGGCAAAAACACCGGCAAGGTAATCGCCTTTCGCGATAATGGGTTCGGTGATATACACCTGTCCGGCAAATTTTTCTGCATCACTTAGCCAGTAGGTGTCAAAACTCAGCAGGGAATCGCCATTTTTCAGCATACTGGTGTTGCGGAAGTTGATCTTACCCGGCAGGTATTGAAATTGCCGCTTAAAGCCACCCAGTAGTAACGCCTGCTGCAATAACACCAGGTCTGCCACATCACGACGCATACCTGGGCCGCTGAAGTCATTGATGGCATCCGGAGCACGCCCAGCCAAAAACGTCAGATAGTCGGCATAGACATCATCCCGGATATAGACAGGTATTTTGTCTTCCTGCGCCTGGCATTGCAGCGCCAGGCAGAGCAGCAACCCCCATACAGCACGCACGTTGATCACCCCGCAACCAGTTTCATTAAGAACAGCATAGGCCGTCTGGTGCAGGTTGTCGCCTGATAGGTTTCATTTGGCCGTCTAAACGTATAGAAGTTGACATATCCAAATCTGCAAGCCAGACTAACGACATTTAAACACAGGCGTGGAGTAGCGAATGCCCATTAAAGTCATCGATCAATTACCGGCGGTAGAAGCCTTATCGGTGGAAAACGTCTTTGTGATGACGGAAAGCCGGGCGGCGTCGCAGGACATCCGGCCTTTAAAGATTGCCATTCTGAACCTGATGCCCAATAAAGTGGCCACTGAAATTCAATTATTGCGTTTATTGGCGAACAGTCCGTTACAAGTGGATATCGAGCTGATCCGGCTGGATAACCACGTCAGTAAGCACACACCAGAAAGTCACCTGAATTGTTTTTACCGCTATTTCTCTGATGTGCAGCAACAAAAATATGACGGCCTGATAATTACCGGTGCCCCTTTGGGCCTGGTGGATTATGAAGAGGTCAGCTATTGGCCGCAGCTGTCAGAAATTCTGGCCTGGGCCGATAACAACGTGACGTCAACCCTGTTTTTATGCTGGGCGGCGCACGCTGCTTTGTATTATTACTATGGCCTGCAACGGGAAATTCGCGGCGAGAAACTGTCTGGGGTGTACTGGCAGCAAGTGGTGCAACCTTTGTGTCCTTTGGTGCGGGGGTTTGACGATGAATTTCTGGTGCCGCATTCGCGTTATGCTCAGGTACCGAAACAAAAATACCAGTCTCACCCCGATTTGCATGTGCTGGCTGAAGCGGATCAAACAGGGGCGTATTTGCTGCAAAACAGCACTGGCAGCCGGATTTTCGTCACAGGTCATCCTGAATATGACGTGGGTACACTAAACGACGAGTACCAGCGTGATCTGGCTGCTGGACTGAACCCCAAAGTGCCAGAGAATTATTTCCGTCACAATGACCCGGTGCAAGGCCCGCTGAAACTCTGGCAAAGCCATGCCTTTTTGTTATTCAGTAACTGGCTGAATTATTATGTCTATCAGGCGACACCTTTTGATCTGCAACAGATAGGACAAGCACAATAAATGAGTTATTCCACTGTCACGCCGGCTCAGCTGGCAGCACTGCTATCTGAACGTATTCTGGTACTGGATGGTGGTATGGGCACCATGATCCAGCAATACAAGTTGCAGGAAGCCGATTACCGTGGCACTGAGTTTGCCAACTGGCCTGTTGATGTCAAAGGCAATAATGATTTATTGGTGCTGACCAAACCTGAAGTGATCCTCGACATTCACCGTCAGTATCTGGCGGCCGGCGCTGATATTCTGGAAACCAACAGTTTCAATGCTACCCCCATTGCGATGGCCGATTACGAGATGCAGGCCTTGTCGGCCCGAATTAATTATGAATCTGCCCAACTGGCACGGCAGGCCTGCAATGAATACAGTACCGCAGACAAACCACGTTTTGTTGCCGGTGTGTTAGGCCCCACAAACAGAACGGCCTCTATTTCCCCCAATGTGAATGACCCGGGTTACCGCAATGTGGATTTTGATACCCTGGTCACCGCCTACAAAGAGTCGACCCATGCACTACTGAAAGGCGGCGCCGACATCATTATGCTGGAAACTATCTTTGATACCCTGAACGCCAAAGCTGCTGCTTTTGCCGTGTTGGCGGTGTTTGAAGAGCTGGGGCAGGAATGGCCAGTGATGATTTCCGGTACTATTACCGACGCCTCTGGCCGTACTTTGTCTGGCCAGACGACGGAAGCTTTTTATCATTCGCTGTCGCATGTCAACCCGCTCAGCTTTGGGCTGAACTGTGCGCTTGGCCCGGATTTGCTCCGGCCCTATGTGGAAACCTTGTCAGAGATGGCCGAATGTTATGTCTCTGTGCACCCGAATGCTGGCTTGCCCAATGAGTTTGGTGAGTACGATCTGAGCGCCAATGAGATGGCGGCTGAAATTGCCGACTGGGCCAAACAAGGTTTTTTAAATATTGTCGGCGGCTGCTGTGGCAGTACACCTGCGCATATTCAGGCCATCAGCCAGGTGGTGGCGGGCGTCCAGCCGCGCCAGCCAAAGCTGCCGTCACATCGTTTTTGTTTATCTGGCCTTGAAGCCTTTAGTCTGGAGTGGTAATGCAGCAAGTTCAGGCCCGTTTTATCAATGTTGGCGAACGCACCAACGTGACAGGTTCGGCCCGTTTTAAAAAGCTGATCCTCGAAGGTCAGTACGAAAAAGCGCTGGATGTTGCCCGTCAGCAAGTGGAAAACGGCGCACAAATCATCGACATCAACATGGATGAGGCCATGCTGGACAGCAAGGCGGCCATGGTGCGTTATCTGAACCTGCTGGCGTCTGAACCGGATATTTCCCGGGTGCCCATTATGGTCGACTCGTCCAAATGGGAAGTGATCGAAGCGGCGCTCAAATGCATTCAGGGCAAGCCGGTGGTGAACTCCATTTCCCTGAAAGAAGGCGAAGCCATTTTCCTGCATCAGGCCAAACTGCTGCGTCGTTACGGTGCTGCCGTGGTGGTGATGGCCTTTGACGAAACAGGCCAGGCCGACACCAAAGCCCGCAAAGTAGAGATTTGCCAGCGCGCATACAAACTGCTGGTGGAACAAGCCAAATTTCCGCCGCAGGACATTATCTTTGACCCCAATATCTTTGCAGTAGCCACCGGTATTGAAGAGCACAACAACTATGCTGTGGACTTTATTGAAGCGACCCGCGAAATCAAAGCCACATGCCCTTATGCCAAAATCTCTGGTGGCGTGTCCAACGTGTCATTTTCGTTTCGTGGCAACGACCCGGTACGTGAAGCCATCCATTCGGTATTTTTGTACCACGCCATTGCCGCAGGCATGGACATGGGCATAGTCAACGCCGGTCAACTGGCAGTGTATGACGATATTCCTGAACTGCTGCGTGAGCGGGTCGAGGATGTGATCCTCAACCGCCGGCCGGATGCCACTGAGCGGTTGCTGGAGATTGCCGCAGAGTTTAAAGGCGACGGTGCTGTGGTGGTCAAAGAAGATGAAGCCTGGCGCAGCTGGCCTGTCAGTAAAAGGCTGGAACATGCGCTGGTCAAAGGCATTACGGACTTTATTGACGAGGATACGGAAGAAGCCCGCCAGCAGGCGGAGCGGCCTTTGCATGTGATTGAAGGCCCGCTGATGGATGGCATGAATGTGGTCGGCGACCTGTTCGGTGAAGGCAAAATGTTTTTGCCTCAGGTGGTCAAGTCGGCGCGGGTTATGAAGAAAGCGGTTGCTTACTTACAGCCTTATATCGAAGCCGAAAAAGCCGGTACAGGTGCCAGCAGCCAGGGCAAGGTACTGCTTGCTACAGTCAAAGGCGACGTACACGACATTGGCAAAAATATTGTCGGTGTGGTGTTGCAGTGCAATAACTTTGAAGTGATTGACTTGGGCGTAATGGTGCCTTGCGCTCAGCTGTTGCAGGTAGCGAAAGAACAAAATGTCGATGTCATTGGCCTGTCGGGTCTGATCACGCCTTCGCTGGATGAAATGGTGCATGTGGCCAAAGAAATGACCCGCCTCGGTTTTGACGTGCCACTGCTGATTGGCGGCGCCACCACCTCCAAAGCCCATACCGCCATTAAAATTGCCCAACATTACCAGCATGGTGTCGTCTATGTGCCCAATGCGTCGCGCAGTGTCTCCGTGGTGCAGGCGCTGATCAGCAAGGCGCAAAAGCCAGATTTTCTGGCCCGGGTGAATGATGAATACGACAGAGCCCGTGCCCAACATGCCCGCAGCCGCCCCGGTGAGCGCTTACTTACCTTTAGCGAAGCACAGCAGAATAAATTCCCGCTGGATTTAACCAAAGTGGCGCCAGCGCCGAAGCAGCCTGGTGTGCATCTGTGGGCGGAGGTGGATTTACAGACCTTGCGGGATTATATCGACTGGACGCCATTCTTCCTGACCTGGCAATTGTCCGGCAAATTCCCGGCCATTCTGAACCACCCGGACGTTGGGTTGGAAGCTCGTAGGGTGTATCAGGACGCCAATGCGATGCTGGATTTGATGATCCAATCCGGCAAAGTCAAAGGCAAAGCCATCTTCGGTTTCTTCCCGGCTGCCAGTGATGGTGAAGATATAGTGCTGTACCGCGACGAGAGCCGCAGCGAGGAGCAGTGCCGTCTGTACAACCTGCGTCAGCAATTGCAGCTGCGCAATGACGCACCCAATTGCGCTTTGGCAGACTTTATTGCGCCAGTGGGCAGTGGTGTCGCCGATTATATCGGCGCTTTTGCGGTCAGCACCGGCTTTGGCGCCGATGAACTGGCCGCAGAGTTTGCTGCCGCCCATGACGACTACAACAGCATTATGGTGAAAGCGCTGGCCGACCGGTTGGCCGAAGCGCTGGCTGAATACCTGCATATGAAAGTCCGGCGTGACTACTGGGGGTATGCGCCGGATGAACAACTGGATAATGAGCAACTGATCCGTGAGTTGTACCAGGGCATTCGGCCAGCGCCCGGTTACCCGGCCTGCCCTGAGCACACGGAAAAAGGCACTTTGTGGCAGTTATTGGATGTTGAAGCCCGAACCGGCATCAAACTGACCGAAAGTTACGCCATGTGGCCGGGCGCGGCTGTCAGTGGCTGGTACTTCGCCCACCCGGACAGCAAGTACTTTGCGGTCAGCAAAATTGGTCAGGATCAATTGGCGGAGTATGCGGGTAAAAAAGGCTGGAGCCAGCAAGAAGCGGAAAGCTGGCTGGCACCGAACTTGTCCTGAACCTGCCTTGATCCGCTCTGTCCTGCTCCGCTGTCAGCTTTACTTTGCTGCTTTGGTATCAGTGGTTGAGTCCGCGGGACGGATGGGGCGGGCTGCTGGTTAATTCAGCATTATACTCTCAGTACTACCTGTGAAATTGAGGTTGCTGTGATGTGTTTCCGGTATGGCGCTTTATTGCTTGTGCTGAGCTGCTGCCTGGCGGGGTGCAGCAGTTTAGCGACCTTCCATAAGGAATTGCCCGACCCAAGCCCGTTGTTTATTGATAACGCCTTTAATTTTCAACATCAGCCTGTCGAGACCGAAGCGGACATATTTGCGTTGCCTGACGATGTTGTCCGGGATATGGAGCTGACGGTCAGGCCGTTGCCGGGTACGAAAGAAAAAACCGATGCGCTGCTCAATTACATTTTCTTTTTAAAAGGTAAGCGGCTGAATTACGACAATGCCGCCACCCTGACCGCGAAAGAAACCCTGCAGATGCAGCAGGCCAATTGCCTGTCCCTGACGGTGTTGTCCTATAGCCTGGCCAAAGCAGCAGATTTAACTGTTACTTTCCAGGATGTACAAATCCCTGAATATTGGACACAGATCCGAGGCGCCAGTCTGCTCAATGGCCATGTCAACTTAAAAGTAAAAGAGCCGCAATCGCCCAGTACCTATGGTTCGACTTGGTTTAGAAACCCTGGCTATGTAATTGATTTTGATTTAGAAACCAATAAATCGCACTTTCCGGTCCGCACCATCAGTCAGCAAGAAATTGTGTCCATGTTTTATGCCAACAAAAGTGCTAAGGCGATGTTGGAGCAAAATTTTAATCTGGCTTATGCGTACCTGCGCCAGGCACTGACACTTTATAGTGTGGCTTCTGATGCGCTAAACAACCTGGCCATTTTGTACCGGCAGACCGGCTATCTGGAAGAAGCTGAAGCTGTCTATTTGCATGGTATTCGCTTGCACCCGCGTTCCATTAATATGAAGGCCAACCTGGCGGTGTTGTACCGGTTCAGAGGCATGGAAGACAAAGCAAGGCAATATGAGCGGCAGGTCGAGGAATTGCGGCAGGCAAATCCTTATTATCACGTGATGTTAGGGCATGAAGCCATGAGGGATAAAAAACTGGTGAAGGCAGAGCAGCATTTTCACCATGCGCTGTCCCTGGAGCCAGCACTCACTGAAGCCATGGCCGGTCTGGCTGGCCTGTATTTTCAGCAGGGAAAGTATCAGCAGTCTGAAAAATACTTCAAATTGGCCGGGCGTTATGCGCAAAGTTTCAGAGAGAAAGAACGCTTTAACGCCAAGCTGAATGCGCTGACGGCATTGCAGGCCAAACCGTGAGGCGATGGATTTTTCTTTTTGTCTGGGCAATCTGGTTTGTGTTTCCTCCGGCTTTTGGCAACGCCACTGACCAGTTGATGGCCGATATTCAGTATCTGGCCTCAGACAGGCTCGAAGGGCGTAAAACAGGTTCTGCCGGAGCGGCGCTGGCCCGGGACTATATCCGTCAACAGTTTGTTAATGCCGGCCTGCGGCCCTGGCAACAGGACTACGCGCAGCCATTTAACTACAAGGCGGGGTTTTCTGACCGTCATGGCATCAATCTGATCGCTGTGTTACCAGCCTGCCAGCCAAACGCGCCTGTGGTGCTACTGAGTGCACATTATGATCATCTGGGGATAGTGGCAGGCAAAGTTCATAACGGTGCCGATGACAATGCTTCTGGCGTGGCCATGATGCTTGCACTTGCCCGCTGGCTGGCGGTGAAATGCCGTCCTTATCAGTACTGGTTTGTGGCCACAGATGCTGAAGAAAACGGACTTTACGGCGCCAGGCATCTGGTCAAAGCGCAGCATTGGCAACCAGCGGAGCTGGCGCTGGTGATTAATCTGGATATGGTCGGGAGGTATCAGCGGGTGCCAAGGCTGTATTGGTTTGGTTCCACTCAGCTTGCCGGATTAAAAGACTGGATAGTCCAGCAACAACTGGCCTTACCGCTGCGTTGGCGCCGTACGGAAGAATCCCGTTATGTCAGGGGAAAGGTGGACTGGGCGGCGGCCAGTGACCACGCGCCTTTTTATCGCGCCGGGTACCCCGTGTTGTATTTTGCCACCGCAATGCACAAGGATTACCACAGCCCGACGGATGACTGGCAGGCCATCAAGCCGGAATTTATTCACCAGGTCTTTCAGACCTTACAACCTATAATCCTGCATCTGGAGCAGCAGCCGCCAGCCTGGTTTCTGGCGGCGCGACGCACAGACGACTAAAGGATCAGGGAGCTTCAATCCATTCCGGGTCGTCACTCAGACGCGGGAAGCGGCCTTCATTCCAGTCGGCTTTGGCCTGTAACAACCGCTCCGGGGTGCGGGCAACAAAGTTCCAGTTCAGTAACACCGGGTCTGGCACGGCTTCGCCGCCGAGCAGCATGAGCTGGGCGCCTTCATCGCCAGCTATTACCTGCAGATCATCGGCCTGCACCAGCATCTGGCCAGCCTGAAGTTCTGGCTGTTTTAACGAGCCAGAGGCCAGATAAACAGCCTGTTGCTGCTCGGTCAAAGGCAAAGTCAATTGTGCGCAAGGGGCCAGCTTCAGCTCCACATAAAGACAACGCAGCGGGTATTTCACCACAGATTTTTGCGAGAAGTATTCGCCAAGAATCACCCGCACCGAACAGCCTGGTACCTGCATGATCGGAAATAAGGCTGCCGGGTAATGTTGAAAATCCGGGGCTGATTCCGCTTCGGCTTCTGGCAATACCAACCAGACCTGCATACCTTCCACCACCTGTTGCTGCTCACGGACATCGGCCGGGATCCGCTCGGAGTGAGCAATACCGGAGCCAGCCCGCATCAGGTTGACCGCACCTGGTTCAATACGTTGCTGGCTGCCTAAGGTGTCGCGGTGCATCATGGCGCCCTGAAACAGCCAGGTCAGGGTGGCAAGGCCAATATGAGGGTGCTGTCGCACATCGCCTTCTGTGGTGCCTGGCGCAAAGGTCGCCGGGCCCATATGATCGACAAAAATAAAAGGCCCAACCCGCCGCTGTGCTTTGGATGGCAGCAAGCGTTTGATATCAAAGCCAATGTTTCTGATCTGCGGTTCAATTAACAGCGGTGTGGTGGCAGCAGCGGGGGCGGGCTCTGCTTTCAGGCGCGTGCTGATCTGGATCTCCGCCTGAGTCATCAGTTTATGTACCGGGCATTTGTCGGCGATCTCCAACAGCTGCTGTTTTTGCTCAGCCGTTAATGGCCCTTCCAGCTCCAGTTCAATCTGTAGCTTGTAAATGCCTTTGCGCTCTTCGCTGTCATCACGGCTCAGCAGCACATTGACGGCCTCCAGCGGTAACGCTTTGCGTTTGGCGTAAAGCTGCAACGTCATGGCTTTACAGGTGGCGACCGAAGCATCGAATAAATCGTGTGGGTCCGGGCCCAGACCTGTGCCGCCGGCCACCTGTTCCAGATCGGCAATAATCTGGTGTTCACGGATCCGGATCCGTTGACGCAACAGGCCTTTTTGATCCTGAGTCAGTTCGAGTTTCATCTGTAGGCTCCCTGATGGCAATGAAGTCCAGCATACCTCAGTTTGGTCCTGCTGCGCAGATTTTCACCTGTGCAGATACAGAGCCGCTGCATGCTGCGGCAGCAATCCAGGTCTAACGGCAGAAAAAACAAGACGAGTGAACGCTCGCCAAGCAGATTGCACTTGTTAAGATAAAAGCATGAAGTGACCAGAACGCGAACGAAGGAATACACAGATGAAAGGGGTCTCCACTGCCATACTGGCATGCGGCCTGATGGGCGCACCGGCTTTTGCTCAGCAGCATCAGCACGACCATGACGAGGTGCGGCAGCCTCAGGCTGGTTATGAAAGTCATGGCAGCCATCATCATGGTCAGGCCACACTGACTTTTGTACTGGAAGGAAATGAGGCTGAACTGGCGTTTGACAGCCCGGCGGCCAACCTGACAGGTTTTGAACATAAACCCAAAGATGCGGCCCAACAGCAAAAGTTGCAGCAAGTGCTGGATGGGTTCAGGCTGGGTCACTGGTTCAGTTTTGATGCGGCAGCGGGTTGTGTGGTGAATTCCTCAGAGATCAGCTCTGAACTTGAACGTGAGGCTGAGCATGGCCATGCCGATCTGAATGCCAGTTACAGCCTGTTGTGTCAGGATCCGGAGCAACTGAAGCAGCTGAGCATTCAACTGGCAGAGCTGGGGCCGGGCGTAGAAAAAGTGTCGGTCCAGTGGATTGTCAATGGGGTACAGGGCGCGGCCGAATGGACGCCCGCACTGGGGCCCGTCAGTTTGCAGTAAGCGGGTGTAAAAAAAACCGGCGTGAAGCCGGTTTTTGTGCCAAAGGCTGAGTGCAGACTATTCGTACACATACTCTTCAATTTTATCCGCTTTCATTGAATAGGCCGAGTTGGCCAGGTCGTGACGCATGCTGTCCGTGGTCAGGGTACCGCTGATCCAAAACGGCGAATAAATCATGTCGGCCTTAATTGGCTGCTTGTTGGTGACATAAATAATCTGGTTTGGCGGCGGTGGCGGCACATGGATACAGGCCCCGAAGTAGGGCACCAGGAAAAATGCGGTGACATTCTGCTCGGCGTCGTACTCCACAGGCACAATAAAGCCGGGAACTTTGACTTTTTTATTGTTCAGCTCCGCTTTGACATTGGCCGATTGCAATACCTCGTTCCAGGCTGCCGCCGCCGGGTCCTGATTCGAATACCCCTGATTCAGCGGGCTGCTGGCGGCCATTTCGCCACCTTCATGGCTGATTTCCGGCAAAGCTTCCATCTTTTTCAAATCGTCTTCCGGCAGCAGATCCGTCCACTCCAGTGCCTTGTAATCTTCTGCAACAGCAGCCGGGGCTGCAAATGCGATTAATGCCGAAAATAACGCTATGTATAACGCTCGTACCATTGGAGACAGGCCCTTTGCTTGTGTTATAAGGTCACAACTTTTGCCGGTTATCATAACACGAGCCTTTTGATGACAATGCACACCAACCCGAAATTTCCTGCGCTTGAACTCAAAAACCTGCGCTTTGCCTGGCCTGGCCAGGCACCGCTGCTTGATATCCCTCATTTAGTACTGCAGCCTGGCCAGCACCTCTTTGTGTATGGCCCGTCTGGCTCAGGTAAAACCACCCTGCTGAACCTGCTTTGTGGTATTTATCGCAACCAACAGGGGGAGATCTGGCTGAAGGGCACAGAAGCCAGTGCTTTGTCTGACCGTAAAAGGGACGCGTTGCGGGCCACAGCCATTGGTGTGGTGTTTCAACAGTTGAACCTGATCCCTTACCTGACAGTGCTGCAAAATGTGCTGCTGATCAGTACTTTTGCTGGCAAACCGGACGATGCAGAACAACGTGCTAAAGAGTTGCTTGGCCGGCTTGGTTTACCTGAACACAGCTGGCAGCAAAAGGCCACAGAACTGAGTGTCGGGCAGCAGCAACGGGTGGCTATAGCCCGGGCCTTGCTGAATCAGCCAGCGCTGCTGATTGCTGATGAGCCCACCTCGGCGCTGGATCACAAACACCGGGATGCGTTTATGCAACTGATGCTCAGTGAAGCTGAGCAGGCTGGCACCACGGTGATTTTTGTCAGTCATGATCCAACACTCAAAGCGCATTTCCGGTTGCAGCTGGATATGGAGCAGTTAGAACGGGGAGTGCAGCCATGTTAATGCAGTTGGCGAAAGCCAGTTTATTGAACCGCAAGGGCACTGTGCTGATGACGGTGTTGTCACTGGTGATCAGTATTGGTTTGTTGCTGGGGATCGACCATATCCGCCAGGAGGCCAGGCAGAGTTTTACCAGCACAGTATCGGGTACGGATCTGATTGTCGGTGCCCGCTCCAGTCAGTTGAATTTAATGCTGTACACCGTGTTTCGTATTGGTAACGCCACGAACAATATAGGGTGGTCTTCGTACCAGCAGCTGAAACAGCATCCGCAGGTGGAATGGACAATTCCTTTATCGTTGGGGGATTCACATCGGGGCTACCGGGTCATTGGCACCACTAGTGATTACTTTAAATTCTACCGCTTTGGTGAAAAACAGCCGCTGGTTTTAGCACAAGGTAAAGAATTCACTGCTGTCTACGACGCCGTATTAGGCTCAGTGGTGGCGGCCAAATTGGGTTACCGTGTCGGCGACAGCATAGTGTTGTCCCATGGGGTAGGCAGTGTCAGCTTCTCGCAACACAAAGATAAACCTTTTACTGTGGTCGGAATTCTGGCGCCAACCGGCACCCCGGTGGATCAGAGTGTGCATATTTCGCTCGAAGGCATAGAGGCCATTCACCTCGGCTGGGAAAGTGGTGCTCCGCGGCCCGGAAAAGTGGTCAGTGCCGAACAAAGTCTGCAGATGGATTTAGAGCCGAAAGTGATTACGGCTTTTCTGGTCGGGCTGAAAAGCAAAATTGCCACTTTTGTGTTGCAACGGCAAATCAACGATTTCAAAGCCGAACCCCTCACCGCCATTTTGCCTGGAGTGGCATTGGCGGAGCTCTGGCAAATGCTGGGCATGGTGGAGAGTATGTTGCTGGTGATTTCGGCTCTGGTATTGCTGGCCAGTCTGGTGGGTATTGTCACGACTTTGCTGGCCGGGTTAAAAGAGCGGCAACGGGAAATGGCGATCCTGCGGGCGGTGGGCGCTCCACCGCTGAGTATTTTCCTGTTGATTGAACTGGAATTGCTGTTGCTGGTGGTGTTGTCGGTGGTGTTGGCGCTGGCTGGCCTGACGGCGGCCTTGTGGCTGTTCCGCGAATTATTGTCCAGCGAATACGGGCTGTTTATCAGTGTCTGGCCCTGGCATTCGCATACCGCCGCCTTGTTAGCCGCAGTGGTCGGGCTCAGTGTCGTATTGGGCGCTGTTCCTGCTTATCTGGCTTACCGGCGCACTCTGGCCTCAGGTTTAACTGTAAGGTTATAGGGTTTTTATGTCAGCCGCATGCCAAGTGGCTGACTTTATTGTTTATTTGGAAGAAAGTGCTGGGTTTTATGGCCGCCTTTGTTATAGTGAATTCAGTTTAAAAGAGCACTCTTACGGACATGAGTACAGAGCAATCCAAACTTGAACAGCAACTGGCCTTGTTGCACCAACAGTATCTGGCACGGTTGCAGGAAGAAATTCCAGAGCTGGCACGCCAGGTGTCCGCATTAGCTGCATTGCCGCAAAAGCTGAACTGGCGGGATGAAATCAAAGGGCTGAAGTTTAAACTGCACACACTGGCGGGGTCCGCCGGCACTTTTGGTTTTCCGGCGCTTGGCCGCATTTCGAAGAATCTGGAACTTGAACTGCGTAACTGGATGGAATCCCCAGCCGCACCTGCCGTGGAACAAATCAGAGATTTTATTACGCTGTTCCAGCAGGTTCATCAGGCCTATCAGGCCAGTCATCATGTGCTCAGTGTTACCTCGTCACAGCTGCAAAAACAAAGCGGGCGTCACGCCAGCATTTATGTGCTGGAGGCGCAAGCGGACATTTCAGGTTTTATTGAACTCACCCTGACCTCATTTGGTTATCAGGTCAAAACGGCGACTGGTGTGGCGGAACTGAAGCAGCTGGTGGATGCGCAAATTCCTGATGCGCTGGTGCTGGATATCTCGCCTGCGGCGGGCACTGAGGATGTGTTGAGTTTTGTAGCCAGGCTGCAAAGTACACAAAAGGAGCCGATCCCTGTACTGATCCTGAGCGAACAGGAAGGCTTTGGACCGCATCTGGCTGCCGTCCGGGTTGGTGCACAGGGCTATTTTGTGAAACCCGTGAATACCACCATGCTGGAGGCCCGGCTGCAGCGTTTACTGGCTATCCGCAGCCGTGAGGCGTTTCGGGTCTTGATTGTCGATGACGATCAGTTGCTGGCTGAACACTATGCTTTGGTGCTGCAGGGCGCGGGCTTAAGAGCGGAAATTCTGGCCGACCCCACCAAAATTTATGACAGCCTGAACCGCTTTCACCCGGATGTGGTGCTGCTGGACGTCAATATGCCTTATTGCACAGGCCCAGAACTGGCCCAGCTGATCCGGCTGAGTGATCAGTGGCTCAGTGTGCCTATTATTTATCTGTCTTCCGAAACCGACAGCGAGCGCCAGCTGGCGGCCCTGGTTAAAGGTGGTGATGATTTTCTGACCAAACCTATGACGGATACAGCGCTGATAGTGGCTGTATTTGCCAGGGCACAGCGGGCCCGGCAACTGGCTGATATGATGACCAAAGACAGTCTGACCGGGTTATTACAACATGCGCGTGTGAAAGAGCAACTGACGTACGAATTGCAGCGTGCTGACCGCACTGGTGCTGCGGTCAGTACAGTGATGATTGACATCGATCTGTTTAAAAAGGTGAACGACAGTTATGGTCACCCTGTTGGGGATCAGGTCATCAGCAGCCTGGCCAACCTGTTGAAGCAACAGCTACGGAAAATAGATATTGTCGGCCGCTACGGCGGTGAGGAGTATCTGTTGATTTTATCGGACTGCAGCAAAGAGCAGGCCTTTACTGTGGTTGAACAGCTGCGTAAAGCCTTTGCCGCCATTCCATTCAGTTATGCTGACGGGCATTTTAACTGCAGTTTCAGTGCGGGGATCAGCCAATGGCACAGCGGACTGGATACAGAACAGTTTATTGAACAGGCCGATCAGGCCCTGTATCAGGCCAAACATGCCGGGCGCAACAGAACCATGGTGTTTGACGCAAAAAAGACTTAACGGCGACCCGCCAGCAAGGCTTTTATTTGTGCCAGGACAGTGTCCATATCGACCCGGCTTTTGGCTAATACCAGGCTGACCTGTTGACGTGCTTCATGGCTCAGCTCCTGTGCTGACCAAATCACCACCGGAACGCCAGGGTGTGCTCTGGCCAGCTCCGGTAGCAGTGCCAGGCCAGAACCGTCTGGTAAACCTATATCGAGAATAATCAGGTCAAACTGCTGTTGGAGCAGCAGATCGTTGGCCGCCTTCAGACTGACAGCCTGCTGGCAGAGGGCGACTTCTGCCAGCTGCAGTTGCAGGATCTGGCTTAAATGCGGGTCATCCTCAATATGCAGGATCCGGGGTTTGGGTGAAGGCTGACTAAACAGCTGATGCTGCAATTTATCCAGCAGCACCTTAGTGGCGCCGGGGGTTTCCAGCCAGTCCAGCGTGGCCAGACCGCCGGAGAGCTCCACCTGCTCCCCATGGTGTTCCGAGTTGATGATAATGACAGGAATGCTGAGCTCCAGCTCACGCAGTTCATCAAACAAGGCTGAACCATGGCCGTCAGGCAGATTTAAATCCAGGGTTATGGCCTGATACTTGTGCTGACGCAAGGCTTTGATGGCTTGGGTCAGGGTACGCGCCCAATCCAATAAATAATTCTGGCCTTTGAGCAGCTGCATCATATGGTCGGCGACCCGGCTGTCGGGTTCAACCACCAGCAAACGGCTTTGTGGTTGCGTGGTGGCCTGAGGAAAGCGTAAATAAAAACAACAGCCACCTTCATCCCGATTGCGGAAACTGACCTGACCATTCATGTGTTCGGTCAGTTCTTTTACAATGGCAAGCCCCAGACCTGACCCTTCGTTTCGCCGGCTGTCTGCACTGTCTGCCTGGGAAAATTTCTGGAAAATACGTTGTGCAAAGTTGGCATCTATTCCAGGCCCCTGGTCCAGCACTTCGATCAGGTACTGGTCGTGCTGGCAGCGGGATTGCACCACCACAGCAGAACCTGGCGGGGAAAATTTGGCTGCATTGGACAGCAGGTTCAGCATAATTTGCTGAAAGCGTAACGGGTCGACCAGAATAAAACCGGCTTCCAGCCTGGCGGCAGAGAAATGGACCTGGTATTTGCTGGCATAAGAATCAATGCATAGCAACGCTTCTTTTAACAGCGATGGGGCATCACACAGCAGCACATCAAAGTGCATTTTGCCTGCCACCAGCTTATCAATATCCAACAAATCGTTAATCAGCTTGCTCAGGCGCAGGCTGTTTTCTCTGGCGATGTCCAGCATGGCGATCATGCCAGATGGCACCTCTCCTAAAGCGCCGCCGCTGATCAGGCCCAGTGAACCGGAAATGGAGGTTAAGGGAGTACGCAATTCATGGCTGACGGTGGAGACAAATTGATTTTTCATCTGTTCTACCCGCCGCTGTTCAGTCATATCCTGCAGCAGGGTCCAGATGTGCTGCTGACCTGAGGAGGTATCCATCAGCACACTGGACAAGGTTACGGGCACTTTCTGGTTTGTGGTGGTGAGCAGTTCAGTTTCAACCGGACCGAAACGTCTGTCCTGCAACAGGTTCTGCCGCCAGTGCTGGTAATGTGATTGCATCAGGCCCGGGTAATCCGGCTTGGCTGCGGTGTCGGATCCGGCGGCATAAAGCCGGAAAAACTCTGGGTTGGCTTCAATAAAACTGCCATCCACCAGGTTATGTAACACAATGGCCACGGGGGCGAGCTGGTACAGCGAGGACAGCTTTTGTTCACTGTCACTCAGGGCCTGGATGGCTTCGTGTGAGCTGGTGACGTCCCAGATAAAGCCATCGATAAACAGCAACTCCCCCTGAGTGTTGAAAATGCCCTGGCCCAGTTCCTGTACCCAGCGCCAGCTGCCATCTTTGTGTTTTAGCCTGTATTCAATACTAAACCGCTGTTTTTGCGACAAAGCCTGCTGCACCGCTTCATTGACCCGCGGCAGATCCTCCGGGTGGTACAAAGACGCAAAATTCAGCTCTTTATTAAAAATAAACTGCCAGGCTTCAAAGCCGGTCAGTTGGCTGACTTCGTCACTTATAAACAACATGGTCCAGAACTCGTCATTTTTACAGCGGTACATGACACCTGGCAGATTATCCAGCATGGAGCGGTAACGTTGCTCACTTCTGAGTAGGGCCTGATTAAGCTGCTCCAGTTGCGTGATGTCGATGGCCACGCCTAAATAGCCCTGCGGACTGCCGTCCGGATTGTAGATAGGGCTGATGCTGAGCCGGACCTGTTTTTCTTCGCCATTTTTGCACAGGTAGGTCCATTGCAGGGTTTCGCTACCCTGCTGTCGGGCGGTAAACACAAAGCTGTCAAAGTCAGACACCTCCACACCATAGTGCTGGCGAATTTGTTGCTGGCGGTAGCGGATTTCGTCTTTTTTATGAAAACGGGCCGTGGTTTTGCCAAGTACCTCGGCGCAGCTGTAGCCCAACATACGTTCTGCCCCGGTATTAAACAGCCAGATCTCGCCGGTCAGGCTGGTGGCGATAAGGGCAGCTTCGGTGGACGAATCGATTACGGCTTGCAGTAACCCTTTGGTTTGCGCCAGTTCCTGCTCGGCCAGATGACTGTCCGTAATATCGGTGTTAATGCCATACATCAGCAAGGGCTGCCCCTGCTCAGACCAGACTTTGACCTGGCCTCTGGCGTGGATCCAGACCCAATGCCCGGCCTTGTGGCGCATCCGGTAGATGCTGTCGTAATAGGGCTGTTCACGTCGGAAATGTGCCTGCACCTGCTGCTCTGCGGTTGTGACATCATCGGGGTGCACTAAAGCCAGCCAGGTTTGATAGGTGACAGGCTCCAGTTCGTCCAACTGATACCCCAACATCTGGGCCCAGCGTTCGTTTACCTGGCTGACTCCGGCATGAATATCCCATGCCCAGGTTCCTACGCCTGTGCTGTCGATAATGGATTCGAACCTGTTCCGATCGGATTTGATCATCTCAGCCTGCTGTTGCTCTAACGTGACATCAGCACCCACAACAAAGAAACCTGTAATGGCTTGATGCTGATCGCGCTGGGGCACGTAGCTGACCTGCAGAATACGTTGGTCCGGCATTTGAAGATGGAATTTCTGTGTGGCTCCGGCCAGAACTGCATCCATCCGGTGTTTGATTTCGTTGAATTTTTCCTCACCAAATAAATCAGCCGGTGTTTTCCCTATCAGAGAGTGTGGGTCGAGTTGGTACCAGTCCCGGTATTTGTCATTGCAAAACAGATAGCGGTAATTCCGGTCGAGCTGACTAATCAGAATGGGCACGTTGTTGGTAATGGTTTCCAGAGTCTGGCGCTGCAGTTCTTCCTTGTGCGCCAGCAGGCGGGCACTGAGTAAATGCATCACCTGATTGGCCAACCGTTGCAAGGCGGATAACTGGTTCTGGCTCAGCGGTTTGACTTCGGTATCGAACACACACAAGGTGCCTACAGCGTATTGCTGTTCTAACAATAGCGGCACCCCGGCATAAAGCCGTAAGCCCTGTTCGGCCAAAACGGCAGGGTTATCGGCAAAACGCGGGTCGTGACGGGCGTCACTGACATAGGTCAGTTCTGTAGGGCGCAGCAGAGCATGGCTGCAAAAGCTCAGTTCGCGTTCAACTTCGCTGTGCTCCACGCCAAGTTTGGCTTTATACCATTGGCGATGTTCGTCAATAAAACCAATCAGCGCATAAGCCGTACCACAGACATAAGCCGCCAGCTGCACCAGATCGTCAAACGATTGTTCGGGGTCGGTATCCAGAATATGCAGTGCTTTGAGGCTTAACAGCCGTTGTTCTTCATTTGGGGGGAGGCTTGCCCGCATAACATCGCTCACAACCAAAAGATTGATTCAGTGTAACGCCTATTTTCCAGTTCGGGCAGGCACAGACTCGGCAGAAATCAAAAAAAGTTTTTGTTTTTGCAGCAAAAAATCAACGTCATTTTTCAGGCAACAACAGCGATAGCCCGAAGCAAGGCAGCCGAAAAAACGATGAGTGCTGAAGCAGAAAACAAAAACCCCCGTCAGATGACAGGGGTTTTGAGGTGGTGGAGCTGGGGGGGAGGTTAACTTAAACGGGGGTACATGCCACGAAAACACTGATAATGCTGATTATAAACTCTAAAGGGTCTCCAAAAAGGGTCCCCAAATTGATGCAAAATTGCTGTCTGTTGGAAGTGATACCAATGGCAGAACCGAAAGTAAAAGCCTTGCAGAATCGCAGCCAGAAACGATTAAACGCGGTTCGAATTACCCGCAAGGGTTTGATCTGGAAGGACCCGTCTAATCGCTTCCAATTGCGTTTAATCCTTTAGAATAGTGGTTATCTAGTACCTTCCGGCGGCCTCGCACAAATGAAGATACGCGGTTCGAATTACCCGCAAGGGTTTGGTCTGGAAGGACCCACAACCTAGGCAATAGCATGAGTCGTGGTCGCTGCAATTGGCGAGTTATGGTTTTACCAACTGGATAAGCTCTTTTGCACGGTTCCATAAAGTTTTTCGGTATGTCCAGTCTTTTAACCGGAACCGCAAACGAAAGAAGTAATCAGACCATGTACTTTGAGTTATGCAACTTGTCGATTTGGAGTAGCGTAAAAACGCGGCAAAAGCCTTTTCAACATCTTTTAAAGAAATATCCGTTGCAGTGTCAAAAGTCTTATATATCAGGTATTTTTCATTAGTTTCGTAACACTCAGACTTGTAGGGATATAGAAGTATCATGACATCCCCATTGTAGTGTTGGCTAAATACAATGGCAGCGTTTCCCTCAGCCATAACCATTGTTTTTTCACCATTACTATCAACCTGTTTATCCATACCAAGCTTTCGATGACCAGCATGAATTTGGATATGGTTCGGAAGTGTGGTAACAGGGAATGTTCTGTCAATAGTCAGGTAATATCGGTTAATCCGATAGATATCGTGATTTTGGAGTTCAGCAAAGCATTTTTCCACATACTGTATGACATTTAGCCATGCAACTGCGCTAACAAATCTGGTGCGTTGTCCCCTTTGTATTGCCTTGACATACTTGTCCGCCGATTCTTGAATTTTTGAACGTCCCATGTTTTCTCCGTAATTAAGCAAAACTCGTGTCTGCCTGATTTTTCCTAAAATTCCTCCTCATCATATGATCTTTCATCGATATTTACTCGGTCTGAAGTGATGCTGTTACTTACCCGAATCTTTAGGTCATACTCGCGAGATAGCCGTTTGATTGCCTTACGGAATAAGTCAGGGTCATTCTGAACATAGACTTTCATTTGGTCGATCATCCGAGCTAAACGGACACCTTCAGGTTCTTCCACGTTAGCAGGTTTCCTGTCCAGCACATACCTGTAAGACGGGATCAGATGCTCATCCCTTAGGAAAGTGGGTTTTCCGTTGGTAATGCCTTCTTTTTGCCTTTTGATTTCCGCACGGGTCCACGCTTGGATCTTCTTCAGGATCTGATCGGCATTGTCATTCGGATACACGTCTGCTTCGGACTTCAGCATCTTGGCCGCTTGCTTTAGTTTCTGTGCCAGCCGTTCACCTATACCGTGTACCTGAAGGTCCTTCGTTGGGATTTCGTCGTGGCAGAACAGCAGGCTACGAAAACAGGCGTGTGTTCTTTCCTTGTCCCGCAGGGCGGCACCGTGCGTTGCGTTCACCGTGTACCCTAACTTCAGGGCGTCTTGCAGGCTGTGGCCCAGCAGTTCAACCTTAATGGTATCGCTTGGTTGTTTTAGCTCTTGATAAGCGAGTAATCGGTGGTGTCCATCAAACACTAAGAATTCCTCGGTATTCTCAGGGGCTGTCCGAATGACTTGTATCGGATCGATATAAGACCCTGCTTGAATAACGGTTAACAGTCTTTCATGTTGCTTCTGCAGGTCTGATTCTTTTTGGTCCCTCTCGGTGACTGACAGCACGTTGTCACTGCGAACCTGAAGGAGTGGATGCGTTTGGATTTGGTCTAAGCGTACTTCGATAATCATGGGTCTAAAGGTCTTTCTTTTAGGTCATCGGCGTACACCGTACGCCTTACTACCGTTATCTGAATTTTAATGTGATTTAGTTAATTTAAAACAATGGCTTATGTGATTTTTCCTGTGCGTTTTTGTGTCGCAAATTCTCAAACTTTTAGCTTTTTCCTGCCGGTGGCAGTGCCTTTACCCTTTGGACAGTCTTAGTAGAACAACCAAGGATTTTGGCGACTTCACTATGACTTTTACCCTGTGATAAAAGCGCCAGAATCGCGTCTGGTTCGACTTTTTTGCTACGGGTCTTAGCGTATACCCCTTGGGCTTTTGCCTTTGCTATTCCTTCGCGTTGGCGTTCGTTTATCAGGGCCTTTTCGAACTGGGCAACTGCTCCCATAACATTCAACATCAGGTCTTGAATGGGGTCTTTACTGTCAGGTTTAAAGGTCATGTTCTCTTTGTGGAAAACCACTGTGACACCTTTTGACCGAAAGAATGCGACCAGTTCAAGCAGATCCTGAAGGTTACGGGCCAGACGGTCAATCGAATGGACGTGTACGGTATCACCCTCACGGATGAAGTTCACAAGGTCGGTCAGGGCGGGGCGGTTCGTTGTGCCGCCACTGCATTTGTCAGTGAAGGTCTTTTCTATGTTTGAAACTTCTGCAAGCTGGCGGTCTGTATTCTGATCAACGCTGCTTACCCGAATGTATGCAATGTGGGTCATGGCTACTCCGTGGACATTAAGATCTAGAACTGCTTGGGTTCCAGATAAAAATACTTAATGTCCACTTAGTTGTCCATAGTTTTTTAATGATTGTCCACTGGACGCTAAGGTGTACCTTAATGTCTATAAATGCCTGTACGCATTATTTGGTCATACGAAACTCAATTATTATGTGCTAACTTAAAGCGCGATAATTGAAGGGATGCACATATGGCAAATCAGCAGTATGAAAAGCTCAAATATGTTATGACTTACTCCAAGGGGCAAGTCAGCAAGGCAGGGAGAGCATTAAGAAAAGGTGTTCAAGGGGCCGAAAGATCAGAAGCAATAAAAATTATTCAGGACTTCCGTGCTTCTCATTCTTATCCGCTGATGATAATAAAAAACCATATTTGGAAAAATTCTAAACGGGTCGCGCCAGACGTCATCATCGCTCGGAGGCTAAAACGTCTGCCCACAATTATCAATAAACTAGAGAGACCAACTCTTGACGGTTTTACTCCGAATGCCACCGAGATAACGCGTATGCAGGATATTGGCGGATGTCGCGCAATATTCAAAAATCTAGATCAGGTAGATACGTTAGTCAGAACGCTTAAAAAAAGCCGGTCAGTTCACGGCATCACAAAAGTAGATGATTACAATACGTCCCCAAAGCAGTCTGGATACAGAGGAATTCACCTTGTCTACAATTGTTATCAAAATGCCAAGAGACCTTCTGATTGGAAAGGCCATCGAGTCGAAGTGCAGATCCGCACCAGAATTCAACACGCTTGGTCGACAGCAGTAGAACTAATAGATCTCTTCGAAAAAACTGACTTAAAAACGGCGATGGAAGGACATGAAGAATGGAGGCGTTTCTTTTTTTGCTTAAGCTATGTTTTGTCGGTACTTGATGGAACGCCCCACGATGTTGAGAGTGTTGAAAAAATTAGAACAGAACTATCTGCACTCGAATCCAAACTAAATTTTATTCAGAAGTTGATTGGCTATACGATGGCACAAGATTCGTTGGTCGACCTTAACGAAAAAGATGGGCTATACCTGATAGCCATTTACATTCGCGACGACCACTATCAGGTGAATGTAACTCACTATTCAAACGATCTTAAGGAAACAGCGATAATTCAATACAACTACCTTGAACTGGATTCAGATGTCTATCAAACCGTCCTAGTTGGTGCTCAAGGTGCTGGAACTTTGGTTCAGGCTTATCCCAACTTTTTTGCTGATTCCACTATGATTGTAAAGCTTTTAAAGGAAATTCTGGATAAACCAATGGTAAACATCCCCACTCGTGAAATAAGAGCAAAACTAGCAGCTCAGGAATAGAACTAATTAAAACGTGAGAAATGGACAGCTACTTATAATCAGCTAAGCATAAGAATATTCAGGCATTCGAAACCATAGCATTAAGTTAAGAGTCTAGGAAACGAAAGCGAGTAGACTATTTCTGCCTTTTTGGTTATCGGTAGCCCCTTGGAATAACGCCCATAGGTTTCCCCAAGTTTTTCATGCCCAATAATCTCCGCTGCTTCGTTGTGATGCAAGCCAAGGCGTTCCAGCTGGGTCGCCATGGTTTTCCTGAAAGAATGAAAGACATATCGGCCATCGTAACCAAGTTGGGTTTTTAACCTACCAAACCGTTTGCCAATCGCAGAGGAACGCTCGCCAAGTCCTGTTTCTGGTTCATCCGGTAGCAGGTAGCCGTCAGTTGATTCTGCGATTAACTGATCGATAAACGGCAGTATGTCGTTGTGTATTGGTATATCCCTAAGACCAGCCTTAGACTTTGCTACCCCAATTTCAAAGTAGCGGATACCTTCTTTTTCTTTCACGTCTGACGTTTTCAGTCTGGCAAGTTCTTCAATCCTCGCCCCTGTGTAAGCGCCTAGAATAATCAATGAAAACAGGTTCTTGTCCTTGCGTTTTTGCTTGGCGGCTTGCGCCAGTTTGGGATAATCCGATAGTTCCCATGCTTGGCGTTCATCCATGCGGCTGGCTTTTTTCTTTTTGGTGTAGCGGTGGCCTTCGAATGGGTTTTGTTCATCTTCGGACAGGTGACCAACCCGCTGTAGGTAGCCATAGTAAGACCGACAAGTACCGATCAGTCCCTTGATGGTCTCCTCGGCTTTTCCAGCTTGTTCCTGTTCGATAATCCATTTTGCCACTTGGCTTTTCTTAATCGGTAACGAAGGGAATTTGTCCGCCAGCAGCTTAACCTTTGCGTCAGCCTGCTGCAGAGTCCTTGGGATTACCATCAGAGTGGCTTTCCATTCGTCCAGATACAGCAGAGTCGGCAATGAAGTGCCATAGACAATATCAGCGACAAGTCCGGCTACTTCATCACCTTTCTGTTCCCGCAGGTCATCAAGGTAGTACGAAAAACTAGTTCTGGGATCTTCCAGACCAAGTGCTTCGACAAATGAAGGCGGTAACTCCTTGTCTGGGTTTTGCCTGCGATACGTCGCAATTTTTTCCGCATCGGCTTGTTCGCCTTTTGCAATAGTTTTCTTCCACATAAGGGCGTCTTTAACGTGGGACTGTTCGCCACGATGAACCGCAAATTCGGACTTTATTTGGTGGAAGAATATCGAAGCACGGTACTGTGCAATTGAGAGGTCGTTAGTCTGAAGGGTACGCCAGACTTCTCTTGTGCCATAAAACTCACGGAGATCTGAGGGGATAACGATACGGGCGTACAGAGTGTTATTGCGACGGTAAATACCTCGTTTACCGGTAGGGGTTCCAGCTTTTGACATACCTTATGAATGAACGAAACGGGACTAACTTGAGAAATATGCTACCAAATCAGAGGGTCTCCAAAAAGGGTCTCCAAATTAGTAGATAATAAAAAACCCTAAGTGTTTGATTCCTTAGGGTTTTTTGTGCCTCTCGGCTTATTGGTGGAGCTGGGGGGATTTGAACCCCCGTCCGAAAAACCTAGCCCATTGGTACTACATGCTTAGCCAGTTATTTGGTTAACCCTATGAGCGCCAGCTGGCAGGCTTTCGTCGGGCGAGTCCGATTGGTTTTAGCATCTTGGCTCCGGACAAAGCCGCCATGCGATCCTGTTAGGGGTGATCTCCCAAAGTCCCGGCTTACAGGCATGCGCGGGGGGGAGAGCATCTACTGCTTATTAGGCAGCGATTGCGTAAGTTTCGTCGTTTGCGACTACTAGTTTGCGGCTTTTTTACGAGGCCTACCGCACCTCGGCATGCACCTCAGAGTTCGTGAATCCCGTCGAATCCAGAATCAGCCCCGAATTCAGGTGTTCATAAAACACTAAAGTAACAGCGGCATTTTACGCCGCCACCGCAGTTGTCACAACCAATAATTGGCCTGAACCTGCAGTTAAAGTCTATATGGCGATGAAATCGCCAGTTTCAAGCCCAACACCTTAACGGGTTGTGTGCTTCATCATGCGTTCTTTTTCACGGGACCAGTCACGGTCTTTGATATCGTCGCGTTTATCAAAAGACTTTTTACCCTTGGCCAGGTAAAACTCCAGTTTCACCCAACAGGCTTTCCAGTACATGGCCGTCGCGACCATGGTGTAACCGTCGCGTTCTTTGGCACCAATCAGTCTGCTGATTTCCCTTTTGTTTAACAGCAATTTGCGAGAACGCTCCGGGTCACAAATCACGTGGCTGGACGCGCTGTTCAAGGGTTGAATTTGGGCACCAAATAAGTAGGCTTCGCCATCTTTGAGAATGACATAACTGTCGGACAGGTTGACCTTGCCCTGGCGGATGCTTTTAAGTTCCCAGCCTTGCAGGCTGATGCCTGCTTCGTATTTGTCTTCAAGGAAATACTCGTGCCGGGCTTTTCGGTTCAGGGCTATGGTGCCACCCTGATTTTTCGGATTCTGTTTTTTGCTCATGCTCAGAAATAAAAAGAAGCTGAAGAGTCCATCGCAATGGCTGTTGCCAGTCAGAGGCGTTGAGGCAGGGCGCAGATCTGTTACAATCGCGGCCTGCATTAAGGGGAGAGAGTATGCCACAAATTGAGCGCAGCGCACTGGTTTTTTACAGCGCCGAGCAAATGTACAATCTGGTAAACGATGTACCCAGCTATCCTGAGTTTTTACCTGGTTGCAGCAAAGCGGATGTATTGTCGCAGAGTGCTCAGCAGATGCTGGCCTGTCTGGAAGTGAAAAAAGCCGGTATCAGCCAGCAGTTCACCACCCGCAACACCTTGGTGCCAAACAGCGAAATCCGGATGCAGCTCGAATCAGGCCCTTTTAAAGCATTAAGCGGTGGCTGGCATTTTGTGCCGCTGAATGAGCAGGCCTGTAAAGTCATACTGAAGCTGGAATTTGAATTTTCCAGCAAACTCATCGAGTTTGCTTTTGGCAAAGTGTTTAACGAGCTGACTGCAGCTATGGTTGGCGCTTTTACCCAAAGAGCCAAACAAGTGTACGGGGCACCCAATGCGTGAACAGATAGCGGTGGAAGTGGCTTTTGCAACACCGGAAAAACAAAGCTTATTAAGTGTTTCAGTCGCTGCGGATGCGACAGTACAGCAGGTGATTGAATCATCCGGTATGTTGCGTTTGCATCCTGAAATTGATCTGGGGCAGAACAAAGTCGGGGTCTGGAGCCGGACCTGCAAACTGACGGATAGGGTCAAAGCGGGTGACCGTATTGAAATCTACCGTCCGTTAATTGCCGACCCGAAAGACATGCGCCGTCGCCGGGCGGAGAAAGCCAAAGAAGAAGGCCGGGCTGATAAAGTGACGGGAGGCCGGCCTCATACATCGGCCGAACCGTCGACAGAATAACAGCAACAAAAAGCCTGCATTCGCAGGCTTTTTGTTGTGTATTGAAGGGGGGGCCGCCGGGGTCAGATATCCAGCGGAGTATTAAATTCTGCTGGTTTGTCAAAATCACCGGAGATATCCAGTAATTTACCTTCCTGATCAAAACGGGCAACAAGTTGCTTCTCGAAATTGTTACCGCGCCCGCCTTTGAGCGAATAAAAGTAATGCCAAATCTGATCATCAAAAGCGTTTTCAGCAACAGGATTGCCCAACACAAAGCGTACCTGCTCTTTGGTCATATGCACCCGTAATTTATTGATGTCTTTCTGTTCCAGAAAATTTCCTTGCGGAATGTCGATACGGTAAATCCAGCTGCTGCACGCAGTCAGGCTCAACGCTGCGGCCACTATCAGGGCACGGGTTACTACAGAATTCATGGTTATCTTCATTTAAAAAAGTCTGGCAGCATCATACCGCAAGCAAAGGCTGAAATTAAAGTCCTTCTCTGACTGCAGCGGTCAGCAGAAGTTCATCAGAGATTATTCGCCTCCAGAACAATGGTTTGCGTCACAAAGCTAAGGTGCGCATAACAGCTCTCTCGCATTGGCGATCGCATTGGCACTGACATTTTCTCCTGCCAGTAACCTGGCTATTTCCTGCACCCGCTCTTCATCACTTAAGCTGCGGATCCGGGTTTCAGTGGCGATGCCATCTGTGTATTTTTCGACAAACAGCTGATGATGCCCCTGGCTGGCCACTTGCGGCAGGTGAGTCACACAAATCACCTGGGTATTGTCACCTAACTGACGCAGTAAGCGGCCGACACCAGCGGCAACCGGGCCACTGATGCCTACATCCACTTCGTCGAAAATAAGTGTGGGTGTGGTGACTTTGCCTGCCAGTATCACCTGAATCGCCAGGCTGATGCGGGACAGCTCGCCCCCTGAGGCCACTTTATGCAAAGCCTGCAGCGGTTGGCCCGGGTTGGTAGAGACTAAAAACTCCACCTGATCCCAGCCTTCTTTGCCTGCTTTGTCGATACCCATAGCTTCAACGGCAATATGAAAGCGGGCGTTGGCCATCGACAGCTCCGTCATGCTGTGGGCAATACGTTCTGATAATTCCAGTGCCGCTCCCTGACGCAGTTCGGTCAGTTGCTGGGCCGCCAGCGCATACTGCTGCTGGGCGTGCTGAATTTCGCTGTCCAATTGCTGCAGACGTTCATCATCATCGGCCAGCTCCGTCAGCTGTTGTTGCAGTTGCTGATGATGATCTGCCAGTTGCTCCGGTGCTATCTGATGCTTACGGCTCAGCTGCAGCCACTGGCTGAGTCTGTTGTCGACCTCC
Organism: Rheinheimera sp.; assembly: GCF_037442525.1. GTDB lineage: Bacteria > Pseudomonadota > Gammaproteobacteria > Enterobacterales > Alteromonadaceae > Pararheinheimera. The sequence continues at coordinate 40,398 of NZ_JBBIQD010000008.1, forward strand.
TGCAACCGTTCCGGGTCTACATCGACTTTTTCACTGTAGCGGCGCAGCTCGCGACTGGCTTCTTCCACCTGTACCAAGGCATCCTGCAACAGCTGATACATTGGCTGCAGTTCAGCGTCGACTTCCAGATAATCTTCCAGCTGCGCGCTGGCCTGACGTAGCAGCTGATAGCTGTTGCCATCGTCCTGGTCATACAGTAGTTGCAGCGTTTGCTGGCTGGCCTGGATCAGGCTGTGGCTGTTGCTGAGTTTCTGCTGCTCCAGTTCTAACTGAGGAAATTCATCTTCGGCTGGTGCAAATTGGTCGAGTTCTGCCACCTGGTATTCGAGCAACTGGCGCTGGGCTTCACGTTGCTGCTGGTTCTGTTGCAGTTCCCGGTAATTTGCTTTCAGTTGCTGCCATAACTTGTGCAACTGACGACACTGCGCCAGAGCTGTCTGGCTATGCGCAAAGGCATCCAGCAGCTGACGCTGATAGTCGTTTTTCAGCAATAACTGATGGGCATGCTGGCCATGAATACAGATTAAATGCTGCCCTAAAGCTTTCAGTTGCTGAGCCGGAACCTGGACGCCATTGATGTACCCCCTGGAGCGGCCTTCAGTGCTGACAACCCGCCGTACTATGCATTCCTGGCCCATGGCGAGGTCCTGCTCAGCCAGCCATTGCCTGGCACTGTCCAGTGCGGACAGATCAAAGGTCGCGACTATATCGGCTTTGTCTGCACCGGGCCTGACAACATCGCCCTCTGCGCGTTCGCCAAGACAGAGCGACAACGCATCCAGCGCAATGGATTTACCTGCCCCGGTTTCGCCGGTGATGGTGGTCATACCGGCGCGCCAGTCCAATTCCAGCGCACGGACTATTGCAAAGTTACTGATGTGAAGATGGTTCAGCATACGGGCCCCCAAAATTTATTACTGTTAATTTATACAGTAATTTTGAGGGCCGCAAGCTGCTGCTGAAAATTTAATAAAGTTTGCTGCCCCAGCCCAGTTTACTGCGCAGTACTTTGTAATAGCTGTAACCAGGCGGGTGCACCAGCGTCAGAGGTTTTGGGTGTTTCCGGATACGTATTTCGTCACCCGGCATCACCGCCAATATGACATGGCTGTCGCAGCTGACCTGTAAATGTGCGTCATTGGCCGGGGACACTTTCAGCAGAATTTCACTGGTACCCGACACCACCAAGGGGCGGCTGCTTAAGGTGTGGGGAAACATGGGCACCAGGCTCATGGCGTCCAGTTCAGGCGTCAGAATAGGACCGCCACCCGACAGTGAATAGGCGGTGGATCCGGTAGGCGTGCTGATAATCAGGCCGTCCGAGCGCTGGCTGAATACAAACTCGCCGTTGATATAAGCTTCAAACTCAATCATATGTGCCACTTTGTCGGCGTGTAGCACGGCTTCGTTGACCGCCGTATTGCTGCTTTTTACCGTATCATGCCGGTGGACTTCCACCTGCAGCAAATTACGCTGCTCGGTGACAAAGTTGCCTGCCAGCACCTGAGTTAAAGGTTCGGCAAAATTTTCCGGCGATAAGTCGGTCAGAAACCCCAGATTACCACGGTTGACACCCAGCACAGGCACGCCAAAACGGGCAAAAATCCGCGCAGCGCCAAGCATATTGCCGTCACCGCCCACCACTATGGCTAAATCACAGTCTTTGCCTAACTCGACCAGGTCGCGGCTCAGCATCGGATCCAGCTGCAGCGATTCGGCTACCCGCTGTTCAATCCGCACTTCCAGCTGACGTTGCTGCAAAAACTGATACAACGCCAGCAGGGTGGCATTGGCTCCTTCGTGGTTCGGTTTTCCAATCAGGCCTATTCGTCTGAAACTGCTGCTCATCTTCCTTTGTGATCCGCGACTTTCAAGGTTCGGGCCAGTATAGCTGCAGTTCTGTAGCCCGGCAAAGGGCTTGATATTTTCGATTCTGACCCCACAATAGCCCGGTATTTCCGATGACCTCAGTGTGGATAAAGAGTGCAGCTAAGCAGGCCCGAATTAATTTTAAAGCTGATTGTTGAACAGTATCTGTCCGACGGTTTGCCGGTGTCGTCCAAACTGCTGGCCGACCATGACGAGTTGGGAGTCAGCTCAGCCACTGTGCGCAACACTATGATGCAGCTGGAGCAGCAGGGGTTTATCCGTTCTCCTCATACATCGGCGGGCCGGATTCCAACCACCAGCGGCATCCGGCTCTTTATTGACAAAATGCTGCAGTTTGAACCTGTGTCCAGCCGTTGGCAGGATGCCATTCAAACCCAACTGACACCCCAACTGCCAGTGTCGTTGTTGTGCCAGCAGGCCGGTCAGTTGCTGGCTGACTTAACAGGTCTGGTCAGCATTGTCAGTGCGCCTAAGGGGCAGGGGCGGGTGATCCGTCAGGTCGATTTGGTCCGTCTTGCCACCCAGCGTTTATTGCTGGTGGTGATCGATGAAGACGGCGATATTCTGCACCGGGTGCTGTACCACGACGATTTAATTGACCAGACAGTGCTTGGCCGGGTGCTCTGTCTGCTCAATGCGGCACTTTGCGGAGAAGACTGGCTGGATGGCATTTCCAGGCTGGCGTTGCTGGCCCGGCAGGAGTCAGGTGTGGTGCAACTGCTGGTGAAAAATGCGCTGGCACAGCTGAGTCTGGATGAAGTGGCTCAGCATCAGCCCTTTATTTATGGTCAGCATCAGCTGATGCAGGGCCGCGACTATCAGACCGACCCTGCATTGCAACAGGTGGCCGAAGTGCTGTCCGATGCCTCTTGCCTGGTGCAGTTGCTGCGCCCTGTCACTCAGGATCAGCAAACCAAATTATTGCTGGGGTTGGAATGTGGTATGGAACAACTGGCCAAAGTCAGCCTGATTTGTGCCCGTTACCGCGCTGAACCCCATGGCTTTATTGCCTTATTGGGCCCGAGCCGCATGAACTATGGCCGCTTTGTGCCTTTGGTGGAAGCTGTGGCGCAGCGGGTGTTTTTTAACTTGAATCATCTGAATCAATCCCCATAATAAGCGGACTTTGATTGGAGTAGTAACGAATGAGCGAGCAAGAAAAAGTGCAGACTGAACAACAACAGACGGCCGAGACTGTGGCAGAGCAGGACCATGTGGAGCTGACTCCAGAACAGGAGCTGGTGGCCAGGCTGGACAACGAACTGCAACAAAGCAAAGCCCAACTGGCGGAACAGCACGATTTAATGCTGCGCATTAAAGCCGAAGCAGACAATATTCGCCGCCGTGCTTCGATGGATGTTGAAAAAGCGCATAAATTTGCGCTGGAGAAGTTCGCCGCCGATTTATTGCCTGTGGTGGACAACCTGGAGCGCGCTTTGACCTTTATCAACCGCGAAGACGAAGCGCAAAAAGCGTTGGCAGAAGGCGTGGATTTAACATTGAAGAGTCTGCTCGATACCCTGGCAAAAAATGGCGTGCAGCAAATAGACCCTCAGGGCGAGCCATTCAGTGCTGAGAAGCACCAGGCGATGTCGATGATTCCGAACCCGGAAGTGCCGGCCAATACGGTGGTCTTTGTGATGCAAAAAGGCTTTGAACTGAATGGCCGCCTGCTGCGCCCAGCCATGGTTGGCGTCTCGAAAGCGGATTAATTTTTGTGTAGTGGCGGGGCTTGCCCCCGCCCTCTGACGGCTGCAATACTGCAGAAAGATTTAGCCACCTGCCCACTTGCAGCTGTACCCCAGTTTTTCCAGTTCTGCGACAATCACTTCACGTTGATCGCCCTGTATTTCGATGATGCCGTCTTTTACGGCACCACCACAACCACACTTTTTCTTTAGCAGTGCAGCAATTTCGTTCAGCCTTTGTGAGCCTTCGGTAACGCCTGCAATGGTAATCACAGCTTTGCCGTTACGGCCTTTGGTTTCACGTTTCAGCCGCAGTTTGCCGTCGGCAAAGCCCTGTGGTTCTGCTGTTTGCGGTGGCGCTGCTGTCATCCGGCCCTGGCTGGTGCTATACACCAGCCCTTCCTGCGAGCTGGATTCCGGGCTGGGGTCCAGCCGGCCCAGCTGTTGTTGCCAGTCGGCCAGGGACAGTTTTTTTCCGCTCATTGTCTGCTCCAGTCGGTTCAAAAACGGCACGATAAACAAGGCCTCGCTGTGCTGCAAGCAACTTGTGTCTGCCGCCGGAAAAAAGCCCCCATTTGACGCTAAAAAAGCCGTTGGCAAACGCCGGTCATCTGGTAAACTAACGCTAATTTTTAGAAATCTGGATGGCTGAATTGTCTATTGAACTTTATCTGCAGCAATCGGGTTTAGCCGGTCTGCTGCACGACCAACACCAGGCCATTGCGGCTGAAGTCGCCCGTTTAACCGAACTGGCTCCGGTCGCAGACACAGAATTGCAGTGGCAGTATCAGGTGCCTGAACTGGGGGAAGGCGGCGCCTGCTCTTTGTTTGGTCAACTGGCTGATGAGCCTTATGACTTAGCGGCCACTCTTGGCAAGAACGAACACAACACCTTTTGTTTACAGCGGCTGACGGCTTTAGTCCGCGATTATCAGACAAGCGGCCACAGCGACTGGTTTGGCATTTATCAGGCTCGCAGCAATAGCGCAGGTGAGCCGGTGTTGGTGAAGCTGGCGTATTTTGGCGCTCCTTCACGGGCGGAGTTTCCGCTGACTGCTGAATTTGCGCAAATCAGCAACAACAGCACAGTGGGTTTGTCCGGCAAAGCCAAAATCATCAACGATGTGACAGCCTATTTAACTGCAGGTGGTGAATATTACACCTGTGACCCAAAGGTGTTGTCAGAGGCCTGCCTGCCACTGCTGAATGCAGATGGATCCGTGGCAGGTATTATTGACGCCGAAGCATTCCAGCGTCAGGCCTATCATACAGCAGCGCTGGTCAGGCTTGTGGCGCTTTGTCTTGTGTTGCCGGCCCTGCTGCCCGCATCATAAGCAAAACAGAATTTCACTTACACTCAGGACTAACAGGTACATACTATGTTTTCGCACTTACAGCCAACACCGATTGATCCGATCCTGGGCCTGATGGCCGCTTACAAAGAAGACCCTAATCCACAAAAAGTGGATCTGGGTGTCGGTGTGTATAAAGACGAAGATGGCCACACCGCCGTGTTGAAGTGTGTGAAAGAAGCGGAAGCCTTACGTCTGAAGCTGGAAGACAGCAAAACCTATATTGGTATGGCCGGTGATTTGTCGTTTAACAGCCATATTGAAAAGCTGGCTTTTGGGCCGGCACACCAGGTGCTGTTGGCTGGCCGGGTGATTACGGCTCACACGCCAGGCGGCACAGGAGCGCTGCGGGTGGCCGCTGAATTTATTAAAAAAGCCAATCCGGATGCGACTGTTTGGGTGACCAACCCAACCTGGGCGAATCACGTCTCGCTGTTTCAGGCTGCAGGCCTAAAGGTAAAAGAATATTCCTATTACGACTGGGAAACGAAAGGCCTGAAGTTTGACGCCATGATGGCCGAACTGGCGACTGTTCCTGCTGGGGACGTGGTGCTGGTGCATGCCTGCTGCCACAACCCAAGCGGTATGGATTTAAACTTTGCCCAGTGGCAACAGTTTGCCCAGTTGGCCAAAGAAAAAGGCTTTACCCCCTTGGTGGATATGGCATACCAGGGCTTTGGTTCAGGTTTGGATGAAGACACTCAGGGCCTGCGCTACCTGGCGGATTTGGTGCCAGAACTGCTGCTGTGCAGCAGCTGCTCGAAAAACTTTGGTTTGTACCGTGAGCGTATCGGTGCCGTCAGCGTGGTCACAGCCGACAGCAAAACAGCTGACATTGCCAGATCAGTGCTGCTGGCCGTGGTTCGCAGCATTTATTCAATGCCACCAGCGCACGGCGCCATTCTGGTCAGCCATATTCTGAACAGTGCTGAGCTGACGGCCTTATGGCACCAGGAACTGGCAGAGATGCGTAACCGCATTAACAACTACCGTCAGCTGATTATCGACAAATTCAAAGCGCAGGGCATAGCGCAGGATTTCAGCTTTATTGCCCGCCAGCACGGCATGTTCTCTTTCCTCGGCATTAACAAGGAACAAATCGAACAATTGCGGAAGGATTACAGCATTTATATGGTGGGTTCGAGCCGGGTCAGCATTGCAGGTTTAAACCACAGTAATATTGATTATTTCGCTCGGACTATGGCTGACGTTTTGAAAGGCTAAAACACAACCTCAGTGGTGTAAGGGCGGCTTCCGGGTCGCCCTTGTTATTTTTACGAATGGAGTTTTGGGCGGGGCTCAGCTAGTCTCAGGCAGTGGTGATACTAAAAGGACATCCTTAGAAATGTGCAGGTATCTGATTGTATTGGTGATGCTTTTTGTCAGTGTGGCCTGCCAGGCCACCAGCCAGCCAGCGCCGTTACGCGTAGTGACCGAGCTATCACCGCCGCACCAGACGGTGGTCGATGGTGAAGTGGCGGGCATCAGCACCTCTATTGTCAAAGCTGTATTGCAACAGGCCGGTTTGGACGCCAGGGTTGAGCTTTACCCATGGGCCCGGGCTTATTACATTGCGAGCAATACTCCCAATGTACTGATTTACAATATGGCCCGCACACCGGAACGGGAAGCCGATTTTCACTGGATTGGCCCCGTTGCCAGTTACCGGCTGGGTCTGGTCCGGCTGGCGGAGCGTACCGATCTGAACCCGACCCGCCCTGAGCAACTGCTGCACAGTTCAGTCGCTGCACAGCGTGATGATTTTTCGGTGAAAGTCTTGGAGTCCTATGGGCTGAAAAGTGGCCGGGAAATTCAGCTGGCAGCCGATATTCTGGAAAGCTGGCGTTTGTTGCTCAATGGGAAAGTGGACTATGTGGTCGATGATCTGATGGCCATTCCAGACACCGAGAAGCAGTTAAAGCTGCCAGCAGGCACAGTACGTTTTGTATTACCTATCAAAGAGCTGGAACAACAAACTTACCTGGCAGCCAGTAAAGATACCGACCCTGAGCTGCTACAAAAGTTGCTGGAGGCACACCAGCAGGTGCAGCGTCAGCCGCTGTATCAGCAGGTGATGCTGGCGAACCTGAGTCCGCAGAATTAAGCCAGGCTGACCAGCTCGTCCATCAGCTGATTCAGCCAGCGGCTCAGGCGTTCGTTGGTCTGGTCATACTGGTTTTCTTCATCCAGCGCCAGGCCAACAAAGTGGCTGCCGTCGTCCGTCAGCGCCTTGGAGGCGGTGAATTCATAGCCTTGATTGGGCCAGAAACCAAGCCGGATACAGTCTTGTGCTGCAATGGCCTGATGCAGCATACCCAGTGCATCCAGAAACCATTCGGCGTAGCCCAGTTGATCGCCCATGCCATAAAGCGCCACCAGTTTGCCTGACAAGTCCAGCGTACTGACCTGGTCCCAATGCGCTTCCCAGTCTTCCTGCAGCTCACCAAAATCCCAGGTGGAGATGCCAAAAATCAACAGGTCATACTGGCTGACCAACGACAAAGGCTGCTGTTTAATATTGTGAAGTGTTACACTGCTGCCATCCGGCAGGCTGGGCTCCAGCGCCAGCATGGCCTGAATTTTTTCTGCCACCATTTCGGTGTAGCAGGTGGTAGAACCGTAAAAAATACCAATATTCATCAGAAACCCGACCCAGAGCGTTGCGGGCGGGCAGTGTAGCAGAAGCGATGAGCCGGACCAACCAGAGCCTGAAAAAGGACAAACGCCATACTAAAACTGAATTGCCTGACGCAGAGCAGGGGCTGATCCAGCAGTTTCTTGATCAGTTCTGGCTGGATAAAGGCGTCAGTGTCCATACCCTGAATGCGTACGGTACCGACTTGCATAAGTTGGCCGATTTTCTGCAGAAGCAGCAACTGAGTTTAAAGGCGCTGGATGCGACACAGCTGAACCATTACCTGGCCTGGCGTGTGGATCAGGGGTTCAGCCCCCGCAGCACCTCCCGTACCCTGAGCAGCCTGAGGCGTTTTTACCGGCATTTGCATAAAAGTGGTCAGGTTGCGGAAAACCCGCTGTCGTCGGTGCTAAACCCCAAACTAGGCCGGGCCTTACCCAAGACTTTGTCTGAGCGGGACGTTGAGGCTTTGCTTGACGCACCACAAATCGACGATTTGATTCAGTTTCGCGACAAAGTGATGTTAGAAGTTCTGTATGCAGCTGGTCTGAGGGTATCGGAGCTGGTCGGCTTGACCTTGCAGCAGGTCAATTTGCGTCAGGGCCTGGTGCGAATTACCGGCAAAGGCCAAAAAGAACGTCTGGTGCCCTTGGGGGAAAGTGCGGTGGATTGGTTAGATAAGTTTCTGCATCAAGGCCGGGGCTTGTTATTGACCAGCCAAAGCAGCATAGTATTCCCCAGTTTACGGGGGCAGCCGATGACCAGACAAACCTTCTGGCACCGCATTAAATTCTATGCAAAACAAGCAGGTATTCAGGTGGAGTTGTCACCTCATACCTTACGTCATGCGTTTGCCACCCATCTGCTGAACCACGGCGCAGACTTGCGGGTGGTGCAGCTGCTGTTGGGGCACAGTGGTTTATCGACCACCCAAATTTACACCCATGTGGCGCAGGCCCGATTAAAAACACTGCATCAACATCATCATCCGCGTGGATAGCAGTAACAAGGATTACAGATATGAAGAAATTAGTTTCCGTCTTAGGTTTGTCTTTATGGGTGTCTGCGTCGGTGGTGGCCCAGGTGGCGCCGGAGATCAGCCAGGCTTTTTCTGAGGTAGGCTTAAACGCCAAGGCAGTGGCCAATTCAGCGGTGCCGGGGTTGCTGCAGGTGCAAACCGATAAAGGTTTGTTTTTTATCTCTGAAAACAAACAGTTTTTGCTTGAAGGCAATATCTACGATTTAAAAAACAAGCAGCTGGTGAATGAGCAGGTGATGAAAAGCATCCGCCAGACCGGGGTGAAAGAATTTGATAAGTCGGTGATTGAGTTTAAAGCGCCAGACGAAAAATACGTGGTGCATGTGTTTACCGACACCAGCTGCGGTTATTGCCGCAAGCTGCACAACGAAATGGCGGAACTGAACAAACTGAGGATCACAGTGCGTTATCTGGCGTTTCCCCGTGGTGGTATTCAGTCACCGACGGCCGATGAGCTGCAATCCATTTGGTGCGCCAAAGATCCCAAACAGGCGCTGACCGACGCCAAAGCAGGCAAAGCCATTCCGCAGGCCAGCTGCAAGAACAAAGTAGCGCAGCACTACGAGCTGGGGCAAAGTTTTGGTATTAACGGCACGCCAGCTATTATCCTGCCGGATGGCCGGTTAATTCCGGGCTACCAACCGGCCCAGGCGCTGCTGAATACTCTGAGTCAACCTGGCGCATAACGGAGGCGGTTTGAGCAGTAAAACTATTCAGCGCCGCGAGGTTCCGTTCATCAGTCCTGATCTGCAGCAGTTTCACCCTGTGTTGCAGCGTATTTATGCCAGCCGTGGTATTGCGCAGCAACTGCAGCTGGCGCGCAGTGCTGCCCAGTTGGTGCCATTTTCAAAGCTCAAAGGCATTGATGCCGCCGTGGCGTTGTTGCAACAGGCTCTGGATGCGCAACAGCGTATTGTGATTGTTGGGGATTTTGACGCTGATGGCGCCACCAGTACCGCCACCTTATTGTCCGGGTTGAAGGCCTTTGGTTTTAAGTACGTGGAATACCTGGTACCAAACCGCTTTGAGTATGGGTATGGCCTGTCGGTGGAAATGGCTGAACTGGCGGTTGCTCAGGGCGCTGAACTGATTATCACAGTCGATAACGGCATTTCTGCGCTGGAAGGAATTGCGCTGGCCAAACGCATGGGGGTCAAAGTGCTGGTCACAGACCACCATTTACCTGGTGCTGAGCTGCCAGACGCCGACGCGATCGTCAACCCCAACCAGCCCGGCTGTGATTTTCCCAGCAAACAACTGGCTGGTGTCGGTGTCGCCTTTTATTTACTGCTGGCGTTTCGTGCATCACTGCGTGAGCAGGGGCATTTTACCGGGCAAAACCCGGAACCCAATCTGGCTGATTTGCTCGACCTGGTCGCATTGGGCACTGTGGCCGATGTGGTGCCGCTGGACACCAATAACCGTATTCTGGTGCACCAGGGCCTGCAACGTATCCGAAGTGGTAAGGCCAGGCCCGGCATTACTGCACTGATTGATGTGGCCAACCGCAAAGCGGAAAAGCTGACGGCGCAGGATTTTGGTTTTGCGCTGGCGCCGCGCTTAAATGCGGCGGGCAGGCTGGATGATATGAGTCTGGGGATCAGCTGTCTGCTGGCACCGGATTTGCCCAGGGCCCGTATGTATGCCGCAGAGTTGGATGGGCTGAATCAGGAACGCCGTGAAATTGAAGCCGGTATGCAGCAGGAAGCCCTGGCGTCTTTGCAGCGTTTGAGCTTTGCCAGGGAACAATTGCCCGATGTGCTTTGTTTGTACCAGAGTGACTGGCATCAGGGCGTGATTGGTATTCTGGCTGGCCGGATCAAAGAGCAGTTTCATCGCCCTGTGCTGGTGTTTGCTCAAGGGGACCAAGGCGAACTGAAAGGCTCTGCCCGCTCCATTCCCGGTTTGCATATCCGCGATTTGCTGGACGAAGTCTCTACTCAATACCCAGGCCTGATCAAAAAGTTTGGCGGTCACGCCATGGCTGCAGGCTTGACCATTGCGGAAGACAGATTCGATACCTTTAAACTGGCGCTGGGTTTTGTCGCAAAAAAATACATCACGCCTGAGCTGTTGACCGCTGTACTTTATACAGATGGCGACTTACCTGCCGATTGTCTGTCCGTGTCTTTTGCCCAGTTGCTGCAACAGGCTGGGCCCTGGGGTCAGGCCTTTCCAGAGCCGCTGTTTGAAGGGGATTTTCTGATCCGTCAGCAACGCCTGTTGGCCGATAAGCATTTAAAACTGATGCTGGAAACTGCGCAGGGCCAGCTGGTGGATGCCATTTGGTTTAACGCCGACAACAAAGCCTGGCCGGATGCCAATGTCAAAATGGTCCGGCTGGCGTATCAGCTGGATATCAACGATTACCGCGACCAGCAATCGGTGCAACTGTTGATCAGGCACATTGAAAAACTGGGCTGATAAAAAAGCGGGATTGCCCGCTTTTTTATCAGGGCGTGATTACTGAACTTTCACAACCAGGACAGACTTGGCGGGCAGCTCGATAGTCAGCCTGCCATTTTTGCCTTCTGCCCTGAATGCTGTTGGCTCAATGGCATGTGGTTTTTCAAAGGTATTGTGCGCATCCATCTGGTTTGCCGTCAGGAGTTGTCCTGAAACACTCTCAATCGCAATACCAGCCAAACTGATTTCAGTGGTTTCGCTTTGATTTGGGTTCAGGTTCACCAACCCAAGGTAAAGCTCGCCGTTTTTAGTTCTTGCGGCCGTAGCGCTGATCGCAGGTACTGAGATACCCGCTACTCTGTACTCTGGTACCCCGCTTAACTTCAGCGGCACTGCAGTGGCATCCTGAAATGGCACGTACATCCTGTACGTATGATAAGTCGGCGTCAGCAGCATTTTTTCTTTGTCGGTCAGGATCATCGCCTGCAATACATTGACCATCTGGGCTATGTTGGTCATCCGGACCCGGTCGGCATGCTGGTGGAAAATATGGAAATTGAGCGCAGCCACTACCGCATCCCGCAGGGAGTTTTGTTGGTACAAAAAGCCCGGGTTTTCACCTTTTTCCACGTCATACCAGGTGCCCCATTCATCCACATAAAAACCCACTTTCTTTTGCGGGTCCAGTTTATCCATCACCGCTTTGTTATTGCGGATAAAACCATCCATTGCCAGAGTGCGCTGCATGGTGCTGGCCCATTCAGCTTCCGGAAACTGCAAAGCCGCCCCTTTTTGTTCCCATTTGCCGGTAGGCAGTGTGTAGTAGTGAAAACTGACCGCGTCCATTTTTTGTTTGACGTTGGTCGTTAAATACTCTGCCCAGGACGTATCTTCACTGTGACCGCCGCTGGCAATCCATTTGGGTGTATTGTGCGTCGGGGTTTTCAGAAAGGTGGTGTACTGCTTGTAGAGGTGGGTATAGAACTCTGGGGTCATATTGCCACCGCAGCCCCAGGCTTCATTGCCCACTGCAAAATAGTGCACCTTAAAGGGCTGCTCACGGCCATTTTTGCGCCGCAGTTCGGCCAAAGTTGATTTGCCTTCGGCTGTCATATATTCCAGCCATTCCGCCATTTCCTGCGGAGTTCCTGTGCCCAGGTTGCCATTCACATAAGCTTCGGCTCCCAGCAGTTCGACCAAATCAAAAAACTCATGGGTTCCCACAGCGTTATCTTCTTCCACGCCACCCCAGTTGGTGTTCACTTTCACTGGGCGTTTGTCACGCGGACCAATGCCATCGCGCCAATGGTATTCGTCGGCAAAGCAGCCTCCCGGCCAGCGGATCAGTGGCACATGCAAGGCTTTTAACGCCCCCAGTACATCATTGCGCCAGCCTTTGGTATTGGGGATGGATGAGTCAGGCCCGACCCACAGACCTTCATAAATACCACGCCCCAAATGTTCGGCGAACTGTCCATAAATGTTTTTATTGATCACGGCACCCTGGCTGGAGCTGTCCAGCTGAATTTGAGCGGCGGCAAAGGCAGTGGCATTCAGGCTCAGGCCCCAAACCACCAGCATGGGTTTTAGTAATGGCATCGTCTTCTCCTGTTGATTTGGCGGGAGTTTTCATTGTTTTGTCAGTCTGTGCTGCGTGGTTTTTATACATCTTATAGTAATACAAAACAATCTGAAGAGGATACACAGGCAAAAAGCCCAACGGGGATTCGAAAAAACATAAAAGGGGACCGGCCTCAGCGGTTTAATTCTCGCAGATGGCTGCATGGCCAGTGAAAAATTGCTACAATCGCGCCCAATTTTTTCTGAAGCCTGAAGAATCATGTTTGAAGTCAATCCGGTAAACAATGCAATCAAAGACCTGACTGAGCGCACTGCTGTGCTTAGGGGGTATCTTTGACTTCGACAGCAAAAAAGAAAAGCTGGAAGAAGTCAGTCGTGAATTAGAAGACGCCGCCGTCTGGAATAACCCTGAAAAAGCACAGGCGCTGGGCAAAGAGCGCTCGGCACTGGAGCAGATTGTCGGCACCATCGAAAAGCTGGAACAGGGCCTGGAAGACGTCGCTGGCCTGGTCGAGCTGGCGGTGGAAGCCGAAGATGAAGACACCTTTATCGAAGCGCAACAGGAACTGGCGGACCTGCAAAGCCAGCTGGAACTGCTGGAGTTCCGCCGGATGTTTTCTGGTAAACACGACCCAAGCGATTGTTATCTGGATATTCAGGCCGGTTCTGGAGGCACCGAAGCACAGGACTGGGCCAGCATGCTGATGCGGATGTACCTGCGTTGGGGCGAAGCCAAAGGCTTTAGCCCGGAGCTCTATGAAGTGACGGACGGTGATGTGGCTGGTATTAAAGGTTGTACCATCAAATTCACCGGTGAATACGCGTACGGCTGGTTACGCACTGAAACCGGTGTGCACCGTTTAGTGCGCAAAAGTCCCTTTGACTCAGGCAACCGTCGTCATACCTCGTTTGCCTCGGTCTTTGTGGCGCCGGAAATTGATGACGACATCGAAATTGAAATCAACCCGGCTGATTTACGGATTGACACCTATCGCGCCTCGGGCGCTGGTGGTCAGCACGTGAACCGGACTGACTCTGCGGTTCGTATTACGCACTTACCAACCAATACCGTAGTGCAGTGCCAGAACGACCGTTCACAGCACAAAAACCGTGATAACGCCTTTAAACAGTTACGTGCCAAGTTGTATGAGCTGGAATTGCAAAAGCAAAACGCGGAGAAACAAGCGTTGGAAGACACCAAGTCGGACATTGGCTGGGGCAGTCAGATCCGCTCTTACGTGCTGGACGATTCACGCATTAAAGATTTACGTACCGGTGTAGAGAACCGCAATACCCAGCAGGTGCTGGACGGCGATCTGGACCGTTTTATTGAAGCCAGCCTCAAGGCCGGTTTGTAATTTGAGCTTAACAGTCAGGAACTGAAAATGTCTGAACAGAACAACCCCATTGAAGAACATCAAGACGTTAACAAACTGATGGCTGAGCGAAAACACAAGCTGGCGGCTTTGCGTGAGCAGGGCAACCCGTTTCCGAATGATTTTCGCCGTGAGCATGTCAGTGATGAAGTGATTGCTCAGTACGATCACTTAACGAAGGAAGAGCTGGAAGCACAGAAAATCCGGGTGGTGGTGGCTGGCCGGATGATGCTGCGCCGCATTATGGGCAAAGCCAGCTTCACCACTATTCAGGATGTGGGCGGCAAAATTCAGCTCTATGTGGCCCGCGACAGCCTGCAGGGTGACGTCTACAACGAAGGTTTTAAAAAGTGGGACTTGGGCGACATCGTTGGCGCCAGCGGCACCCTGTTTAAAACTCAGACCGGTGAGCTGACCGTTTGGGTCGACGACATCCGTTTGCTGACCAAAGCGCTGCGCCCGTTGCCGGATAAATTCCACGGCCTGACTGACCATGAAGCCCGTTACCGTCAGCGGTACCTGGACCTGATTGTCAATGAGCAATCCCGCCGTACTTTCCTGATTCGTTCAAAAACTGTGGCTTATATCCGCCAGTTTTTTAACAGCAAAGGTTTCCTGGAAGTGGAAACCCCTATGCTGCAGGTGATCCCAGGTGGTGCTTCTGCCCGTCCTTTCGTGACGCACCATAATGCGCTGGATATGGCGATGTACCTGCGTATCGCGCCAGAGCTGTATTTAAAACGCCTGGTGGTGGGTGGCTTTGAAAAAGTGTTCGAGCTGAACCGTAACTTCCGTAACGAAGGGGTGTCGACCCGCCATAACCCGGAATTCACCATGCTGGAATTCTACTGGGCTTATGCCGATTACCGCGACCTGATGGATTTAACCGAAGAGTTGTTCCGTGGCCTGGCACAGTCGGTGCTTGGCAGTACGGAAGTGCCGTACCAGGGCAAAACCTTTGATTTCGGCAAACCCTTCGCCCGGATGTCAGTGACCGAATCCATTCTGCACTACAACCCAGAGGTCAAGTTAGAGCAGCTCACCACCCGTGAAGCTGTGGCAGAACTGGCCAAATCTTTGGGCATTCAGGTGAAAGACAACTATGGCCACGGCCGGATCCTGATGGAAGTCTTTGATGAGCTGGTGGAAACCAAGCTGCAACAACCGACTTTTATCACTGAATACCCGGCTGAAATTTCGCCGCTGGCGCGTCGGAATGACGACAATCCGGAAATCACCGACCGTTTTGAGTTCTTTATCGGTGGCCGTGAGCTGGGTAACGGCTTTAGCGAGCTGAACGATGCTGAAGATCAGGCCGAGCGTTTCCGTGAGCAGGTGGCGCAGAAAGAAGCCGGTGATGATGAAGCCATGTTCTACGACGAGGATTTCGTCACAGCGCTGGAACACGGTTTACCGCCCACAGCAGGTCAGGGTATTGGTATCGACCGTCTGGTGATGTTACTGGCCGACGCGCCAAGCATCCGTGACGTGATCCTGTTCCCTCATATGCGTCACAGCGATAAATAAGACGGGTAAGCCCCGACTAAAAAAGCAGCTTCGGCTGCTTTTTTATTTTCTTTTTGGCAGGGGCTCTGGTTTACCGAAAAAATAACCCTGCGCTTTGTCGCAGCCCAAAGCTTTGAGCTGAATGGCTTGTTCTGCCTGTTCAACACCTTCGGCAACAACTTTGAGTCCCAAAGACTGAGCCAACTGAATAATGGCTCTGACAATTTCTTTACTGAAATGGTCCTGTTCCAGTGTCGCAACAAAGGAACGGTCGATTTTCAGGCAATCGATCGGCAAAGTCCGTAAGCGGCTTAACGATGAATAACCAGTCCCAAAGTCATCCACCGCCACACGAGAACCCAAAGCGCGCAGGCTGTCCAGATTCTGCAGTATTTCATCTGACTGGCTGAGCGCAGTTTCGGTAATTTCAAATAACAAAAAGGCCGGGTTCACGTTTTTTTGCAGACACAGACTGGCAATAGTTTCTGCCAACCCCGGGATTTCAAGTTGTTTGACGGACAGATTAATGGATAACCAGCGGATATCGTCTGAGGCTGACCAGAGTGTGGCCATGTCGGTCAACACCTGCTCGAGGATCCAGTGCCCTAAATCGAGGATCAGGCTGCTTTGTTCTGCGACCCGGATAAATTTATCCGGTGCCACCATGCCCATTTGGGGGTGACGCCAGCGGATCAGCGACTCATAACCCAAAACCTTGCCAGTTTGCAGCTGGATCACGGGTTGGTAGGCCATATAGAGCTGACCGCCGGATTGCATGGCCTGTTTCAGGTTCTGTTCGATCTGCAGCCGCATCGCGGTCTTCTGGGCCAAGACCGGGTTAAAAAATGAGTAGCGACTGCGGCCTTTGTCTTTTGCCTCAAACATGGCCAGATCAGCACATTTAAGCAGTTCTTCATAGCATTGGGCATCGTGCGGGTAACAGGCAATGCCTATACTGGCCGAGACATTCACGATGTTGTCGTTGAGCTGGATGTCCTGTGTCAGAGTCTGTAACAGTTTTTCGGCAATATGCAGGCAGGTTTCAGGCCCGCTGATATCCGGAAACAACAGGACAAACTCATCTCCGCCAACGCGGCTGGCCAGATCGCCGGCCCGGATCAGACTATTGAGCCTGCAGGCAACCTGCTGCAATAACATGTCGCCAACATGATGGCCCAGAGTGTCATTCACCAACTTAAAGCCGTCAAGATCCAGATAGAGTAAACCCAACATGGAGTGATTGCGTTTTGCCCGCTCCAGTTCTGCCCTGAGCACTTTTTCCAGCTTGGCTCTGTTGCCAAGTTCGGTCAGATGATCATGGAATGCCATGGTCTGTAAATCTTCTTCTGCTCTGCGCAGCGCTGAAATATCAGAGAACATCAAGACAAACTGATTCAGTTGGTTACTATGTTTGGGGGCCCGTACTTTGCAAAAATGTTGCCATGCCGGAAAAATCTGACCATCTTTGCGGCGGCATTGCACTTCACTGCTGCAGTGATCGGCACTGATTTCATCCAGACGGGTATTCATCGGGGAGGACTGATGCTGCACATAGAGAAAGCTGTCCGGCGTTTTTCCTGTGACTTCCGCAGGGGAATAGCCAGTGACCAGACTAAAAGCCGGATTGCAGGAGACGATTCTGCATTCCTGATCCAGGATAAGAATAGCTTCCGAAGTGGTTCTGAAATAGGCATGGGCCTGACGCAGCTGAAGTTCTTCCTGTTGTTTTTGAGTCACGTCCCGCAGCACCCCCAACACTATCTGTTCGTCAGCTCTGGTCGTTGGCTGGGCAAATATTTCGATATAGGACTCCGCAGAAGACAGATTACTGCTGAAAATGGAGTTGAACGCTGCACCCCTGTCCAGCAACCGGGCAAGCCGAGGTCGTTCGACTTCGCTGACCAAACTCAGAAATTGTTCGGTACCGCCGTTGCAGGGCTCGGGCAGACTGAAAAAATCGTCCGTTTCGGGGATCAGCTGCAAACTGTTGTGGGTCAGATTCAGCTCCCAGGGACTCATCCTGGCGGCCGCCAAAGCCAGGCGTAAGCGTTGTTCGGAGCGCCGGACTTCTGCTTCAGCCTTGTGTCTGAGCAGTGCCATCCGGATGCTTGCGTCCAGTTCTTTGCGATCAAAAGGTTTGATCAGGTATCCATGCGGGAAGCTCTGAGAGGCCTGGTGTAATACCCGTTCATCGCAATAAGCTGTCAGGAAAATGACAGGCACATCGCTGACCTGTCTGAGTTCATAGGCAGCTTCGGTGCCTCGCATTTTGTCTGCCAGTTTGATGTCCATCAGTACTAAATCTGGTTTGGTGGCCAGAGCTGTCGCAACGACGTCCTCACCCCGGGCCAATGTCGCCACGACCTTGTGTCCCAACTGCTCCAGCGTACGACGAATATCCAGCGACACAATGTATTCATCTTCAACCACAAGAATTTGGTGATTCATTCTGGTGTTGCTCCTGTGTTGACGCTGAAACGGATCCGGTACGAGGTGCCCTCGGATTTGATCAGTTCAGCCTGTGCACCCATTTGAGCAAGGAAAGCCGGGATCAACTGCATACCTAATGAATTGCCCTGGCCAAGCGAAAAATCGCGCCGGATCTGGCCATTGTCACTGAGCTGCAGGCAGAGCTGACCATCCAGCTGCTTCAGCGTCATTTGGATCCGGCCTGAGCGCCCGTCAGGAAACGCGTGTTTAATGCTGTTGGTCAGTATTTCGGTAACCAGTAAGCCGCAAGGAATGGCCTGCTGTAACGGCAGCTGGGGTTCATCATCAATCTGCTCTAAATCGAAATGCACCAGATCAGGACTGAGGATGCTCTGCCGTATCAACAGGGATAACTGGCGTAAATAGGCGCCTAAAGGAATGAAGCTGAAGTTTTTTTGTTCATACAGCAGCTGGTGGGTTAATGCCATGGTACGGATGCGTAACTGACTGTCTTGCAACACATCTTTCAGTTCACCAGCCGCATTGTGCGATCTCAGGTTGAGCAAACTGGACACGATCTGCAGATTGTTTTTGACTCTGTGATGAATTTCTTTCAGTAACAGCTCCCGCTCATGCAGCAGCGCGGTTTTATCATCGATAATGCTTTGCAGATGTTGTTTCGCCTGCACAGCCACAGTCACATCGGTCACTGTGGCGAGTACAGCCGCTTTAGGATCCTGCTCCAGATAAGTCAGGCCAATTTCCACCGGTACCAGCGAACCGTCTTTACGCTGGGCAAAGAGTTCCTGGCGCTGCGCCATGGGTCTGCTGGTGGGGTGCTGCATAAAGCCATGTCTGTGCTGGTGATGATTCGGTCGCGCCTGGGCAGGGACCAGCAGATCCACGGGCCGACCCAATAATTCGGCTTGAGAATAACCAAACATCTGCTCGGCACGTTTGTTGGCCAGGGTAATTTCACCTTCGGCATTGACCGCGATCAGTGCGTCAGCGGCGCTGTCGAACACTTTGCGAAACCGGCTTTCGCTTTCCTGCAGCGCCTGCTCGCTGCGTTTACGACGTGTGATGTCTATGCCTGAAGGCACCAGAAACTGCACAACGCCAAATTCGTCAAACACAGGGGCAATCATAAAATCAATAATGATCAGGCTGTCTTTCATCTTTGCCTGAACGTCAAACCGGCTGGTGTAACCCTGGGCCGCCCGTCGACAGGCCGCTTCAATCAGCTCTGCGTCAGCTTGGTTGTGTAACCACCAGAAGCACTCCCAGAACTTGCGTCCTGCCACGTCCTCAATGGTAATTCCGGCTAACAACAGGGGAGGCGCGTTGGCGTCGAGCAGGGTGCCATCTGGCTGCAAAATACCGACAAAGGCAAACATATTGTCCAGCACCTGTTTCATTCGCTTCAGATCGCGCTGGCGGTGCTGTTGAATTTCCATCTCACGCGTCTGATTGCGGGCGATGACGGCAATGGCGACGACTTGCCGCTGTTCGTTTTTAACTGGCAGGTACGAACCCAGCCAATGGTTTTCAGGTGCTGTGGCGTGGGGTGTCAGTTCAAAATCGACCAGAGCTATGCCGCTGTCACGCACCTTCGTCAGCATGGGAACTATGGTTCCCGCCAGATGCGGCAGTATGTCCGTGACATGCTGATGCAAATGGTCCTGCACCGAGCAGCCATTGAAATCTGCCAGGGTCGGGTTAATAAACAGATACCTGAAGTCGGTATCCAGTACGGCTATTCCGTTTGGCAGATGAGTCGCCAGGGTGGACAGCCCTAGGTGGGTCAATACGTCAGACGGCTGCACATTAAAATCCTTCTTAATTGTCTGCAAAATGTAGACAGCCATAGTTTGAAAAGCAAACAACTATTCTGCCGTTTTGCAGATAAATCACTGAGCGACAAGCATATCTTTGTGTTCTTGGCGGTTTTATACGGTTTACATTGAGCGACAGCAGCGGCTTTGTTATACTTTGCGCCCGTCCTAAGTACGTAATTCTTAATGCCATTGGCGTCTCAGAGGTCTCATGACTACTAGATACATCTTCGTGACGGGTGGGGTTGTCTCCTCCTTGGGTAAAGGTATTGCAGCAGCCTCGTTAGCCGCTATTTTAGAAGCGCGTGGTCTGAAAGTGACCATTCTGAAACTGGATCCCTATATCAACCTGGATCCGGGTACCATGAGCCCCATTCAACACGGTGAAGTTTTTGTCACCGAAGATGGCGCAGAGACTGATTTGGATCTGGGCCACTACGAGCGGTTTATCCGCACCAAAATGACCAAACTGAATAACTTCACCCAAGGCCGGATTTATTCCGACGTGCTGCGTCGTGAGCGCCGCGGTGATTATTTAGGTGCCACTATTCAGGTGATCCCACACATCACCAACGAAATTAAAAGCCGGGTTGTCGCTGGTGGAGAAGGTTATGACATCGCCATTGTTGAAATTGGCGGCACTGTCGGTGATATCGAATCGCTGCCATTCCTGGAAGCCATCCGCCAGTTGGGCACCGAAATTGGCCGTGAACGCGCCATGTTTATGCACCTGACATTAGTGCCCTACCTGGGGACTGCTGGTGAAATTAAAACCAAACCGACACAGCACTCGGTTAAGGAACTGCGTTCCATCGGTATTCAGCCGGATATTCTGGTCTGTCGTTCAGACCGGGCTATTCCGACCAATGAAAAAGCCAAAATTGCGCTGTTCACCAATGTGGAAGAGCGCGCTGTTATTTCGTTAAAAGACGTGTCCAGTATTTACCAGATCCCGGCGCTGCTGAAATCTCAGGGGCTGGATGATTTAATTGTGCGTCGGTTCCATTTAACTGCCAAAGAAGCGGATTTGTCTGAATGGGAACAGGTGCTGTACCAGGAGTCCAACCCAACGGGTGAAGTGACCATTGGTATGGTCGGCAAATACGTTGAACTGCCGGATGCTTATAAATCAGTTAATGAAGCGCTGGGCCATGCCGGTCTGAAAAATCGCCTGACTGTGCATATCAAATACATTGACTCCCAGGATGTTGAAGCCAAAGGTGCCGATATTCTCGCTGGCCTGGACGCTATTCTGGTACCTGGTGGTTTTGGCGAGCGTGGGGTCGAAGGCAAAATCATGGCTGCCCGTTATGCCCGTGAAAACAAAGTGCCGTATCTGGGCATTTGTTTAGGTATGCAGGTGGCCCTGATTGAGTACGCCCGTAACGTGCTGGGTTTAACCGGCGCACACTCTACCGAATTTAATAAAAATACCGCTTACCCAGTGGTTGGTTTGATCACTGAGTGGCTGGATTCAGAAGGCAAAGTGGAACAACGGACCGAGAAATCGGATCTGGGCGGCACTATGCGTCTGGGCAGCCAGAACTGTAACCTCAAGCCCAATACCAAAGCCCGCGAAATTTACGGTCAGGACGTGATTTCTGAACGTCACCGTCATCGCTATGAAGTGAACAATCACTTTGTTGCCCGTTTAGAAGAGGCTGGATTGGTGTTCTCCGGATTGTCAGCCGACAACCAGTTAGTAGAGATGGTGGAAATTCCAAAACATCCATGGTTTGTTGCCGGTCAGTTCCATCCGGAATTTAACTCGACACCGAGGGACGGCCATCCGCTGTTCCGCAGTTTTGTCGCGGCCGCGTATAAGCATCAAAAACAACAGTTAGTTTAATTTTTAACAAAAGCCGGGCCTCAATCCGGCTTTTTGCGCAGCAAGTAAGGGGATTATTTATGTCTGAGATCGTCAACATCATTGCCCGTGAAATTATGGACTCCCGTGGCAATCCAACAGTCGAAGCTGACGTTATTTTAGCAAGCGGTGCTATGGGCCGTGGTTGTGCACCATCAGGTGCTTCGACCGGTACCCGCGAAGCGCTGGAGCTGCGTGACGGTGATAAAAGCCGTTATTTAGGTAAAGGTGTGCGCACCGCTGTGGCCAATATTGATGGCCCTATCAAAGCAGCGCTGCTGGGCAAATCTGCTTACGACCAGGCGGCTGTTGACCAGATCATGATTGATCTGGATGGCACTGAATCCAAATCCAAACTGGGAGCCAACGCCATTCTTGCCGTGTCACTGGCGGTAGCCCGCGCCGCAGCTGCGGATAAGAAAATCCCTCTGTACCAGCACATTGCTGATCTGAACGGCACACCAGGTGTCTATTCCATGCCAGTGCCCATGATGAACATCATCAATGGCGGTGAGCATGCCGACAATAACGTCGACATTCAGGAATTTATGGTGCAGCCAGTCGGTGCTAAAACTTTCGCTGAAGCACTGCGGATGGGCGCTGAAATTTTCCACCAGTTGAAGAAAGAACTGCACAGCCAGGGGTTAAACACCGCTGTCGGTGATGAAGGTGGCTTTGCACCGGATCTGAAGTCCAACGAAGAAGCTTTAACTGTGATTTCCAAGGCCGTGGCTGCCGCTGGTTATGAGCTGAACAAAGACGTGACGCTGGCGCTGGACTGTGCCGCTTCAGAGTTTTACGTCGACGGTAAATACAAACTGTCTGGGGAAGGCAAAGAATTCACTTCGTATGAGTTCAACGATTTCCTGGCAGGTTTAGCGACCCGTTTCCCAATAGTTTCGATTGAAGACGGTCTGGATGAATCGGACTGGGACGGCTGGAAAGATTTAACCAACAAAATTGGTGCCAAAGTGCAGTTGGTCGGTGACGATTTATTCGTGACCAACACTAAAATTCTGACCCGAGGCATTGAGCAGGGCATAGGTAACTCCATCCTGATCAAGTTCAACCAGATTGGTTCGCTGACCGAAACGCTGGCTGCCATTAAAATGGCCAAAGATGCAGGTTTTACGGCGGTGATTTCGCACCGTTCAGGCGAAACTGAAGATGCCTTTATCGCGGATTTGGCGGTAGGTACTGCGGCTGGTCAAATCAAAACCGGTTCTTTATGCCGTTCTGACCGTGTGTCTAAGTACAACCAGTTACTGCGTATTGAGCAGGAACTGGGCGCCAAAGCGCCGTATCGTGGCCGCGTAGAAATTAAAGGCCAGGCCTGATAAAGATGGGGTCAGAGTAGTACTCTGACCCCATGCTTGCGGCTATGAAAAAACGTGATGCTGATCAACATCAGCTCTGGCAGGACGAAGCACAAAGTCAGGCCTACACCGAACTGTGCAACGCGCTGTACGAGCGTGAAATAGCCCGTTTGTCCAAATTACCGCCCGAACTGTTGCCGACCCTGGCCAAACGTCTGGCCAGCTTGCCTTTTTATATCCGCCGCGCTGCGGAACGTATTGTGCAGCATCCATCCCCTTTGCAGTTTGATGGCCAGAATGCCAGCTGGCTGGCCCGGCAGTCGCCGGCTTGCCCGGCCAAAGAACAAGGTATTGAGCAAATTGAGCAGTTCTATCGCAAATATGCCAAAAAAGCCCTGATAGTGCCGGTCTACCAGCAACA
This sequence comes from Rheinheimera sp., assembly GCF_037442525.1. GTDB lineage: Bacteria > Pseudomonadota > Gammaproteobacteria > Enterobacterales > Alteromonadaceae > Pararheinheimera. The sequence continues at coordinate 63,740 of NZ_JBBIQD010000008.1, forward strand.
TCAGGGGCTGGAAAGCGTCTGGCTGGATTCAGTCGATGAAATTGACCTGGACGGCAGCCGTTTGCATTGCAACGAGCATGGCTGGTTTGGTTTTAATGGCACGCCTTTGTCTGCTGACAACGCTGATAAGTTTTTACTCAAACCCAGCAAAAGTCTGATGACAGCGGCCTGCAGCGGCCATCAGTGGTTGAATGCAGAACGAAAACCGCCCCGATTACTCAGTTTAAGGGAGTTGTTGCTGGCCAGTCGGCTGAACTGGCAGAACTTTGCCAAACCTTTTCAGCCCTGAAAGCTGTTGTGGGGCTTTCCTGCGCACTGTTCAGCCTTCATAATACAACCAGAGATCCGGAGCGAACTATCTGATGCGATTATTGGTTTTATTATTGCTGCTGCTGTTAGGGGCACTTCAACACCGTCTGTGGCTGGGACAGCACAGTGTGATGGAGTATTGGGCGCATCAGAACCAACTGACCAAAATTGAGCAACAAAATGCCCAGTTGGCCAGACGTAATCACTTACTGCGGGCCGATGTCACCGATTTGCAAATAGGTCTGGACGCCATTGAAGAGCGGGCTCGCAATGAACTGGGCCTGATTAAACAAAACGAAGTATTCTTCCGCATTGTGACGCCGATGGAAATCAAATGATCCCCAAGATAGCGACTGTGATCCCAGCCGCTGGTGTCGGGAAACGTATGCAGGCCGACCGGCCAAAACAATATCTGGAATTAGCTGGGGCCACTGTGCTGGAGCAGACGGTGCGGCGTCTGCAGCAGGTGCCTGAGCTCCGGCAGTTTTATATCGCTGTATCCACAGATGATCCTTATTACCCTGGATTAACCTCCTTGCAGCAACCAGGCCTGACGCGGGTCGATGGTGGGGCTGAACGCGCCAACTCTGTGCTCAATGCCTTGGTGCAGATCGATGCCGCGCAGTATCCCTGGGTGCTGGTGCATGATGCCGCCCGTCCTGTGGTCCGGGTGACGGATGTCCAACTGCTGATAGCGCGTTGCCTGAGCGAAAATGCCGGCGGCATTCTGGCCACACCTGTGCGAGACACCATGAAACGTGGCGGTACTTTGGTTGAACAGACAGTGGAGCGGGCAGGGTTGTGGCATGCCTATACGCCACAGCTGTTTCCAACGGCATTGTTACGCGGTGCCTTGCAGAGCGCTTTGGCCGCTGGTGCTGCGGTTACCGATGAAGCCAGTGCGATGGAATGGGCCGGGCAGCCCGTGTTGCTGATACCGGGGCATGCCGACAATATCAAGATCACCCAGGCTGAAGATTTAGCTTTGGCCCGTTTTTATCTGGAGCAACACTGATGTTACCTTTTCGTATTGGCCACGGTTTTGATGTGCATGCCTTTGGTGGTGAAGGTCCGGTGACCCTGGGCGGCGTTAAAATCCCCTATGAACAGGGACTGCTGGCGCATTCCGACGGGGATGTGGTGCTGCATGCCGTGTCTGACGCTTTATTGGGTGCTGTGGCATTGGGGGATATAGGCCATCATTTTCCGGACACTGATGCCGCCTTTAAAGGCATCGACAGCCGTATTCTGCTGCGGAAAGTCTTTGCCGATGTGCAGGCGCTGGGTTATCAGCTTGGCAATCTGGATGTCACTATTCTGGCGCAGGCGCCAAAAATGGCACCTCATATCGACGCAATGCGCCAGTGCCTGGCCGCAGATTTACAGACAGAGCTGGCTCAGGTGAATGTTAAAGCCACCACCACTGAAAAGCTGGGCTTTGTTGGTCGCAAAGAAGGCATAGCTGTTGAAGCTGTGGTGCTGTTGGTACACAACTGATGCAACTGCCCGAATTCCCTTATTTGTACGGAAAACCCAAAGGCCAGGCGTTATTGCGCGTGCAACCCGATGACTTTGTGGTGGAAGAAACCCTGAGTTTCACACCGACAGGGGCAGGGGAGCACTTGTTGCTGTTTATTGAAAAAATTGGCCAGAACACCCAGTTTGTCGCGAAGCAACTGGCAGACATCGTCGGCTGCAAAGCGCGTCAGGTCAGCTATGCCGGTTTGAAAGACCGCCATGCGGTCACCCGTCAGTGGTTCTGTGTACCTTTTCCGATTAAACAGGAGCCTGACTGGCTGAACTGGCAGATTGAAGGGTGCCGTATCCTGCAGGTCAGCCGCCACCAGCGCCGTTTGCGGTTAGGCGCTATTGCCCATAACAGCTTTTATCTGCGTTTGCGTGAAGTATCAAAACCCGAAGAGCTGGAGCAGCGTTTAGCGCTAGTGCAGCAAGGCGTGCCCAATTATTATGGCGAACAGCGCTTTGGCCGCGACGGCGGCAATCTGGCTCTGGCTGAGCGGCTGTTTAATGGCGGCAGTATTACGGACCGGCAAATTCGTGGCCTGGCTTTGTCGGCGGCCCGATCATTTTTATTTAATACTCAACTGGCGCGACGGCTGGAACTGGGGCTGTTTAACACCCTGTTGCAGGGTGAAGTGGTGCAACTCGATGGCTCTGGTTCTGTGTTTAAAGTGGACCAACCGGATGAGGTATTGCTGCAGCGTCTGGCTCTGTTTGATCTTCACCCGACAGCGGCGCTGGCGGGTTGTGGTGAGCCTTTGGTGCAGGGCGAAGCACTGGAGTTTGAACTGCAAAGCCTGCACAATTGGCAGCATTGGGTGGATGCACTGATTGCGCTGAATATGCGCGCAGAGCGCCGTGCTGTCCGTCTGGTGCCACGGCAACTGCAGTGGCGGCGCGAGGGGCAGGATATTTGTCTGAGTTTTCAGTTGTATGCTGGCTGTTTTGCCACTGCAGTGCTCAGAGAGCTGGTGAATTATCAGGATGTGCAGCGCCATCAGGCGCCGCTGGATTAACCAATTTGGAGGCCTCATGCGGATTCTGTTAAGTAATGATGATGGCGTCTATGCCAAAGGCATTCAGGTGCTGCAGCAGGCGCTGGCACAAATTGCAGAGGTGACCACAGTCGGGCCGGACCGAAATTGCAGTGGTGCCAGCAATTCACTGACCTTGCTCAACCCGTTGCGCACCCAATTGCTGGAGAATGGTTTTGTATCTGTGAATGGCACTCCGACAGACTGTGTACATCTGGCGATTAATCAGTTGCTGGACAAAGCACCGGATCTGGTGGTGTCAGGCATTAATCATGGTGCCAATCTGGGCGACGATGTGTTGTATTCAGGCACAGTGGCTGCTGCCACTGAAGGCCGTCATTTGGGGTTGCCAGCTATTGCCGTGTCGTTGGCCGGGCGGGATGAACAGTATTTTGCGACGGCGGCTGCCGTGACGGTACAGGTGATTAAAAAGCTGAAGTCGCAGCCGTTGCCCGCTGATCAAATTCTGAATATCAATGTGCCGGCTATTGCGCTGGAACAATTGAAAGGCATTCAGGTGACACGACTGGGGCGGCGGCATAAAGCCGAGACTATGCAACAATCGACCGACCCTTGGGGACGGCCTATTTATTGGTATGGTTCTTTGGGGCCTGAGCTGGATGCTGGCCCAGGTACAGATTTTTATGCAGTGGCGCAGGGCTATGCGTCGGTGACGCCTTTGCATGTGGATATGACGGCCTATCGCAGTATGGAGCAGTTAGGCCAGTGGTTAGAAGGGATCAAGTGGTAAGTTATGGCTGTTGTCACACATCGCAGTGCCGCTGTCTTGGCACAAAAACTACAGCAGGACGGCATCCAGGATAGCAGGGTGCTGGCGGCGATCAGCCAGACCCCACGGCATTTGTTTGTCGAGGCCGTGCTGGCACACAAAGCTTATGAAAATACCGCCTTGCCAATAGGCCAGGGCCAGACCATTTCCCAACCTTATATTGTCGCCCGCATGACCGAGTTGTTGCTGCAGTCGGCACAGTGCCGGAAGGTGCTGGAAATTGGCACAGGGTCGGGGTATCAGACCGCCATACTGGCACGGCTTTTTGACCAGGTGTGCAGTGTGGAACGCATCAAAGCGCTGCAGTTTCAGGCCAAACGTCGTTTGCAGCAATTGGATCTGCACAATGTATCGATGAAACATGGGGATGGCTGGTTAGGCTGGCACAGCAAAGCGCCTTTTGACTGCATTATTGTTACAGCGGCCCCTCATGAAGTGCCGCAGGCCTTGTTGCAGCAGCTGTCGGAAGGTGGCCGCTTGGTGATCCCGGTCGGAGCTCAGGAGCAGGTACTGCGGGTATTTACCCGCTGCGGCGAGACCTTTGAACAGAAAGATGTGGAAGCGGTGCGTTTTGTGCCGCTGGTACCGGGCGAGCTGGCTTAACTGGACCTACTGACAAGTACACTAAATGAAAGGAATTTTAAGTGCGTATATTCCAGTGGATGTATGACAAAGCGTTGCTGTGGGCCAAACACCGGCATGCCGAACGGTATCTGGCGGGTCTAAGTTTTACTGAATCGGTGATTTTCCCTATTCCGCCTGATGTGATGCTGGCGCCTATGGCCTTGGCGCGTCCCGCCATGGCCTGGCGTTTCGCCTGGATCACCACCCTGTTTTCGCTGTTTGGTGGTATTTGTGGCTATTTTCTTGGTTTATGGCTGTTCGATCCTGTGGTGTTGCCAGCTGTTGAATATCTGGGTAAACAGGAGACCTTTGCCAAAGTACAGCAATGGTTTACCGACTATGGCGTCTGGGTGGTGTTTATTGCCGGTTTTTCACCTATTCCTTATAAGTTGTTTACGGTCGGTGCCGGTCTGATGGGTATGGCCTTTGTTCCTTTTGTCATTGCTTCGTTTGTTGGCCGTGCCAGCCGGTTTTTTCTGGTGGCAGGCCTGATGTACTGGGGCGGCGAAAAAATGCAGCAAAAACTGCGGGATATAGTCGACGCTTTAGGTTGGGGCACTGTTGCACTGGGCGCCGTGTTGTACCTGGTGTATAGCTGACGTGATGCGTTTATCGCTGCTGCTGGTTGTGTTGTGCGGTCTGGTTGCGTGCAGTTCACGAGAGGCTCCTGCACCCGTGACCAGCCTGAATGATATTCGCAACTACTATAAAAAGTACCCTCAGGGGGAAGCCAATGCCCGCTACACAGTGCAGGCTGGCGATACCCTGTACTCCATCGCTTTTCGTTCCGGTTTAGATTACAGAGAGCTGGCTGCACAAAACAATATTCCGGTGCCTTACCGTATTTACCCCGGACAAGTTTTACATCTTGTTAACGCAAAAACTGCAGCGATACGCGGTGAAACGCAGAAAATAACAGCTGGAACGCAAAAGCCAGGCTTGAATGGTTCAAATTTATCAAATATTTCACCTGTGAAACCGCTTTCAGCCAATAAAGCTGTTGCACCTCAGAATCAAACGGGTTATGTTCGACCTCAGACGGTGAAGGAAAACGCAACAGCTGCATCCAGTCCAATCGCCAGCTCCAAGATCGTCTGGAACTGGCCGGTGAGGGGGCCGATACTGGCGACTTTTTCCAATGCAGAGCATGGGAATAAAGGGTTAGATATTGGCGGCGCTGCAGGCACACCAGTCCGGGCCGCAGCTGCGGGCGAGGTGGTTTATGCCGGTAACGCCTTACGTGGTTATGGCAATCTGGTGATTATCCGACATAACGACGATTACCTGAGTGCTTATGCGCACAATCGCAGGCTTTTGGTAAAGGAGCGTGACACCGTCGTCAGCGGACAAAAAATTGCTGAAATGGGAAATACAGATGCAACCTCTACCCGGCTGCACTTTGAAATCCGTTTCCGTGGCAAGTCCGTCGATCCCAGGAAGTACCTAAAATAAGATCACCCGAAAAGGGCGACTAGGTAAGGAAACCTGCTTGCACAGGTGATACCCAAAGCTTGTTGATGTGGGAGAAGGATATGGGTCATAAAGACGATGAAGACGTAATTGATTTCAAAGACAACGAATTAGGCGATGATGTCACTCTGTCGGATGACGATAATGCCGAGCCTGATTTAGCCACTTTAACCCCCGAAGAAGACAACACACCTGATGATGTGTTTGTTGCCAATGATAACCAACGCGTGATGGACGCGACCCAGATCTACCTGGGCGAAATAGGTTTTTCTCCGTTACTCTCGGCCGAAGAAGAAGTTTATTTTTCCCGCTTGGCGCTACGTGGCGACAAAGCGGCCCGCAAACGTATGATTGAAAGTAATTTGCGTTTGGTGGTGAAAATTGCCCGTCGTTACATCAACAGAGGTCTGGCGTTGCTGGATCTGATTGAAGAAGGCAATTTAGGTTTAATCCGCGCCGTGGAAAAGTTTGACCCAGAACGGGGGTTCCGTTTCTCTACCTATGCAACCTGGTGGATCCGTCAGACCATAGAGCGGGCCATTATGAACCAGACCCGTACCATCCGTTTGCCTATTCACGTAGTGAAAGAGCTGAATGTGTACCTGCGGGCTGCCCGCGAGTTGTCACAACGGCTGGACCATGAACCCACCCCGGAAGAAATTGCCGCTGCGTTGGACAGACCTGTAGATGAAGTGCGTAAAATGCTGAAATTGAATGAAAAAATCACTTCAGTTGATACGCCTGTGGCGGGTTCTTCGGAGAAGCAGTTGCTGGACGTGTTGGCTGATGAAAAAGAGCTGGGGCCGGAAACTGAACTGACGGATGCCGATATCCGCCAGCATCTGGTGGTGTGGCTGGATGAACTGAATGCCAAACAACGTGAAGTGCTGGCGCGGCGTTTTGGCCTGCTCGGTTTTGAACCTTCCACGCTGGAAGATGTTGGCAAAGAAATTGGGTTAACCCGGGAGAGGGTGCGACAAATTCAGGTGGAAGCGCTGCGGCGGTTGCGTGAAATTGTCAGCCATCAGGGGCTGGATATCGAAACCTTGTTTCAGGAATAAACTCTGTAAGTTTTAAATATAAAAAAACCCGGCCTGCCGGGTTTTTTTATGCAACTGAGTTTAGTCGAACATCGAAGAAATTGACTCTTCATTGCTGATGCGGCGGATACATTCAGCCAGCATATCGCTTAAGGTCAGCTGTTTCACTTTGCTGATGGCACGCATTTCAGCACTCAGCGGAATGGTGTCAGTGATCATCAGCTCGTCGATTACCGAGTTACGGATATTGTCCGGCGCATTGCCCGAGAACACGGCGTGAGTGGCGTAAGCAAAGACCCGTTTAGCGCCTTGTTCTTTTAAAGCTTCTGCTGCTTTACATAAGGTACCGCCTGTATCGATCATGTCATCCACAATAATACAGTCGCGGTCTTTTACATCACCGATGATATGCATCACCTGAGACACGTTGGCCTTGGGACGACGTTTATCAATAATGGCCAGGTCGGCGTCGTTCAGCAGTTTGGCAATAGCACGGGCCCGTACCACACCACCGATGTCCGGCGAGACTACAACTGGGGCGTTAAATTCGCGTTTACGCATATCGTCCAGCAGCACTGGGCTACCGAATACGTTGTCCACCGGCACATCGAAGAAGCCCTGAATTTGTTCGGCATGCAGGTCAACAGTTAATACCCGGTCCACACCCACGCTGGACAGGAAATCGGCAACCACTTTGGCCGTGATGGGGACCCTTGCAGAACGGACACGACGGTCCTGACGGGCGTAACCAAAATAAGGCATCACTGCCGTGATCCGGCCGGCAGAAGCACGACGCAAAGCGTCGACCATCACAATCAGCTCCATCAGATTATCGTTGGTCGGTGCGCAGGTGGACTGGATAATAAAAACGTCAGAGCCCCTGACGTTTTCATTGATTTGTACGCAGACTTCACCGTCGCTAAAACGGCCGACTTCGGCATCGCCCAACTTGATATATAAACGGCTGGCTATCTTCTTGGCGAGTTCTGGTACGGCGTTACCAGCGAAAATCTTCATGTCGGGCACGGTAGGATCCTCAGGGCAGTTGTGGTCCGGTTGAATTAAAACAGCTTGTTCCATCAAACAAACTGCAGGCTATACAGCATCCTTCAACTCAGTCCACAACGGGGACTGAGCAACCCCTTTTGCGACAAAAGCGCGCCACTGAGACGGTAATTTGTGCAGGGTTTGACGAGCACTGAATTCATCCGGGAATTCAGCAAATACGCTGGCGCCAGTACCCGTCATTCGAGACGGCGCGTATTCTATCAACCAGTCCAACACCAATGCAACCTCGGGGTAGAGCTGTTTGACCAGTGCTTCACAGTCGTTTTTCCAGTCTGAGTTTAGCAGTTGCGCCAGCGTCAGGGCGGTTGTGTTGCGGGGTAAATCCGGATGTTGAAATACGACAGCCGTACTGACATGCACGTCAGGTGTCACAACCAGGTAATATTTTTCCGCTAGGCTGACCGGTTTGAGCTGTTCGCCGACACCTTCGGCAAAAGCGGTCTGGCCATGGACAAACACAGGCACATCAGCACCCAGCTGCAACCCCAAAGCTGCCAGTTCTGCTTTCGTCAGGCCCAGCTGCCAGAGTTGGTTCAGTGCGACCAGCGCGGTGGCCGCATCAGAAGAACCACCACCCAAACCGCCCCCCATAGGCACTTGTTTATCCAGATAAATGTCCACCCCTGCTGCAGGTGATGCTTTATTTTTCAGCAGCGCTGCGGCACGCAGAACCAGATTGTCCGGCGTTTCCAGCTCGCTGAGATTGCAGCGCAGCGTCACCTGGCCGTCATGGCGTGGGGTGAAGTGCAGCTCATCGCCCTGATCCAGCAGCTGAAACAAGGTTTGTAAGTTGTGGTAGCCATCGGCCCGACGGCCGGTAATGTGCAAAAACAGGTTCAGTTTGGCCGGAGCCGGCAGAATTAAAGTTGCCATTGACGCACCACCAGCCGGATTCGGGTTCCGTCGGTTTTGGATTCCAGCAGCACCCGTTTGGGCAGGGCTAAGGCATCAGGGAAAAACTCGGGGTAACTGACCGTCCAGCTTCTGCCCTGATTGTCGTTCAGTTCAAAGGCGGTTAAGCGGCCGAGCTGGTCCCATTGATGATTGCTGCCTGAACTGCTGGCGAGCCCTTTGAGCCAGAGTGGCATTTCTTCAATCGGCAGGCTCCAGCCGGATAAATAATCCAGCAGCGCGCTGGCGGATTGCGCCTGATGGGTTTCGCCGTCGGCTTTGATGGTGGCGCCACGGCTGTCGGTTTCCAGCTCAAAAATGCTGATACCGACAAAGTTGGTCATGCTGGCTTTGTAGAAGGGGCCCTGTTGTTGCCAGTTCAGGCTGCCGCTGATGCTGTCAGACGGTGCTTTCACCCCCAAAGCGCCCGTCAGTTGAAACTCCTGCAACTGCTCCAGTTGCAGCTGCCGCTGCTGGGCAGATAACGGCACATAAGGGCTTGTTTTCGGGCTGGATGCACAGGCGGATAACAGCAGGGCCAGCGCGAAAGCAGCGGCCATTTTTGCACTCGACAACACTTTAATTCCTTCTCTATGCTTTTTTTAAACCGGGCTTTTTCGTACAATTCGCCCTCATTATAAGGACTGAGTGGCTGAACCCACTCTGTACAGACAGGTGAATCGCTATTTTTGCTTTAGGTATCAACCACAAAACTGCCCCGGTCGCATTACGCGAGCAGGTGGCATTTGCACCTGAGCAAATTCTGGATGCCTTGCGTGAGCTGACATCACTGACTCAGGTCAGTGATGCGGTGATTTTATCCACCTGCAACAGAACTGAGCTGTATTTTAACGGCAGCCCGGAACAATCGAAACAGGTAATTCGCTGGTTAAGTGAATTCCATCAGCTCGACAGCAGCGAGTTGAACCAACACCTGTATCTGTATCAGGGCGAACAGGCCAGCAGCCATTTGATGCGCGTCGCTTGTGGCCTGGATTCTTTAGTGCTGGGTGAGCCGCAAATTTTGGGTCAGGTGAAGCAGGCGTACAGCCAGTCACGGCAGGCCGGTACCATTAACCCACAGTTTGAACGGCTGTTCCAGAAAACCTTTTCGGTGGCCAAACAAGTCCGTACTGAAACCGATATAGGCGCCAGCGCCGTGTCGGTCGCTTTTGCGGCTGTCAGTCTGGCGCGGCAGATCTTTGGCCAGCTTGGTAAGGTCAAAGTGCTGCTGATTGGCGCAGGTGAAACCATAGAACTGGTGGCGAAACACTTGCTGGAGCAAGGCGCTGAAAAAATGACGGTGGCGAACCGCTCGTACGACAGGGCAGCCGCTTTGGCGGCGCAGTTTGGCGGTGACGTGGTCAGTTTAAGCCAGGTGCCAAACGCTTTGGCCAATGCCGATGTGGTGATCAGCTCCACCGCCAGCACTTTGCCTATTGTTGGCAAGGGCATGGTGGAACAGGCGCTGAAAAAACGCCGGCACAAACCGATGTTTTTTGTCGATTTGGCGGTGCCACGTGACATTGAAGAGCAGGTTGCTGAACTGGAAGATGCATACCTCTATACAGTGGATGACCTGCAAAGCATAGTGGCGCAGAACCTGCAAAACCGGCAGGAAGCAGCGGCTCAGGCGGAGCAGATGATCCAGGCCGGTGTGCTGGAGTTCAGCCAGTGGCTGGCCTTGCATGGTCAGCTTGACTGGGTGAAAAACTACCGGGACAAAGGCGAAGCGGTGCGGGACGAGTTGACCGCCAAAGCGCTGAAACAATTGGCTGCAGGCCAGGACCCGGAAAAAGTGGTGACTGAACTGGCGGGGAAACTGACTAACCGGCTGATGCATGCGCCAACCAAAGCCTTGCGGCAATTGCTGCAGGATGAACAACCTCAACAACAAACCCTGATCCACAGTTTGCTGGATCTGTAACAGGTATCAAAACCGAATGAAAGACTCTGTGTATCGTAAACTCGAAGGCCTGGTAGAGCGTTATGAAGAAGTGCAGGCCTTGCTCAGCGACGCCAGTGTTATCAGTGACCAGAATCGCTTTCGCGAACTGTCAAAAGAATACAGCCAGCTGGAGGACATCAGTAAGGCGTTTAATGCCTATCGTCAGGCGCAGGATGACTTAGTCAGCGCCGAAGAGATGATGAAAGACTCAGACCCGGATATGCGCGAGATGGCGCAGGATGAGTTTAAGGCGGCCAAGGAACGGATTGAACAGCTCGATGCTGAACTGCAGATTTTATTGATCCCAAAAGATCCCAATGACGGCAACAGCTGCTTCCTTGAGATCCGGGCCGGTGCCGGTGGTGACGAAGCCGCTATTTTTGCCGGTGACATATTTCGCATGTACAGCCGCTTTTGCGAACGTCAGCGCTGGAAAGTGGAAGTGGTCAGCTGCAACGATGGTGAACACGGTGGCTACAAAGAGATTATCGCCAGCGTGCAGGGCGAGGGCGCCTACGGCACGCTGAAATTTGAATCGGGCGGCCACAGGGTGCAGCGGGTACCTGCCACTGAATCGCAAGGGCGGGTGCATACTTCGGCCTGTACTGTGGCTATTATGCCGGAAATTCCGGAAAGCGAAGCCATTGAAATCAATCCGGCTGACTTAAAGGTGGACACCTACCGCGCCTCAGGCGCCGGTGGTCAGCACGTCAACAGAACGGACTCCGCGATCCGGATCACCCACTTACCCACAGGCATAGTGGTGGAGTGTCAGGACGAACGTTCACAGCATAAAAACCGCGCCCGGGCTATGGCGGTACTGCAATCCCGTATTCAGGCGGCCGAAGATGAAAAACGTCGTGTTGCCGAAGAAACCACCCGCCGTAACTTGGTCGGCAGTGGTGACCGCTCCGAGCGGATCCGCACCTATAACTTCCCGCAGGGGCGTTTAACCGACCACCGGATTAACCTGACCATTTACCGGCTGAACGAAGTGATGGAAGGCGAACTGGAGCAGGTGATTGACCCGCTGAAACACGAGTATCAGGCTGACCAATTGGCAGCATTGTCGGAAGAAAATAACTGATGCAAACAGTGCGGCAGTGGCTGCTGCAGGCCAGCAGCGCGTTGCACCCCCTGGTATCGACCGGCCCAGTGCCGGTCGATGCACGTCAGGAGGCCAGGCGGCTGCTGCAGGAGCTATCCGGCTGGTCGGCCACACAGCTGGTGCTGCGCGAAAACGAGCCGCTGGATCCGGCACTGGACAGCCGGTTGACTGCTGCGCTGCAGCGGCGGCTGCAGGGGGAACCTCTGGCTTATATCCTGGGGTATTGGTACTTCTGGGATTTTCAGTTGAAGGTCGCCCCTTGCACCCTGATCCCAAGGCCTGATACCGAAACCCTGGTGCGCCAAGCCCTGGAGTTAACCTTGCCCGCACAAGCCCGTGTGCTGGATTTAGGCACAGGCACAGGGGCCATTGTACTGGCTTTGGCCAAAGAGCGGCCCGACTGGCAACTGACCGGGCTGGATCTGCAGCCAGAGGCCGTGACCCTGGCACAACACAACGCCGCACAGTTGCAACTGACGAATTGTCAGTTTGTGCAAAGTAACTGGTTTTCTGCAGTGCAAGGCCAGCAGTTTGAACTTATTGTCAGCAACCCGCCTTATATTGATGAAACTGATCCGCATCTGAGCCAGGGCGATGTCGCCTATGAGCCCCGCACTGCATTGGTGGCCGCCGGTGCTGGTCTGGCCGATATTCAGCAAATTATTCAAGGCGCGACCAAACACCTGAGCCTACAGGGCTGGCTGTGGCTGGAACATGGTTATCAGCAGGCTGACGCAGTACAGCAGTTGTTGCAACAGGCAGGCTTCCGGCAGGTCCAGTCGGTTCGGGATTACGGCGGCCAGTGGCGGATCAGCGGTGGGCTGTGGGTTGCTTGATAAAATTTATCCATTTCAACGACTTTGCTTTGACCCTTGCCCGATAACCGCATATAAATAAACAACGCGGGACCTGGATGCGGTGGGGAAGGAGTGATAGATGGCCAATGATTTTCTGTTTGCTGATGAGCCGGAAGTGGTTGTCAGTCCGAATCGGGGCAGTTGGAAAGTTCTGATTGTTGATGATGAACCTGAAGTGCATGCAGTCACCAAACTGGCATTGAGTGATTTTTCTTTTCAGGGGAAAAATCTGGAGTTCGTCAGCGCTTATTCTGGCCGGGAAGCGAAAACCCTGATTGCCCAGCACCCGGATGCCGCTATTATTCTGCTCGACGTGGTGATGGAAAGTGATGACGCCGGTCTGTTGCTGGCCCGTTATATCCGTGAAGAACTGCATAACCACTATGTACGTATTATTCTGCGCACCGGCCAGCCAGGTCAGGCGCCGGAGCGGCAGGTGATCGTCAACTACGATATCAACGATTACAAATCCAAAACTGAACTGACGGCACAAAAGCTGTTTACTGTGGTGATGAGCAGTTTGAGGTCCTACCGCGATATTTTGTCGATTGACCATAGCCGTCAGGGGCTGGAGAAAATTATCTCGGCCTCTGCAAACCTGTTTTCTTCCCATTCGATGGAACAATTTATTGATGGAGTATTGCAGCAGTTGACGTCTATTCTGGGCTGCAATGACAATGCGCTGTTAGCCAATTCCTCACTGGTGGCTGGTACCTTAAATGATGACGCTGACCCGGACAGGTTGATTGTGTTTGCCGGTTTGGGGGAGTTTGAGCGCAAAGAAGGCAAAGCCATTCAGGAGGTGCTGGATGCCACCTTACTGGAAGCTTTTAAGCAGGCGTTAGCCAGTCGCAGTATTGTGTACCGGGATAACTACCTGGTGGCGTATTGCACCAGTAAATTTACCTCCGGCTCGTTGCTTTATGTGTCGGGTTTGCCTAATCAGATTACCGATACGCAAAAGCGTCTGATTGAACTCTTTTCGCAAAATGTGCAGATTGCCTATGAAAACGTGCAGCTGCAAAACGAAATTGAAGACACCCAACGTGAAATAGTCTATCGCCTCAGCGAAGCTGTGGAGCAACGCTCTATTGAAACCGGCAACCATGTAAAACGGGTGGCCTTTATCTGTTATGACCTGGCCAAAGCTTATGGTCTGGAAGAAGAAGAAGCCGAAAAGCTGATGTTTGCTTCGCCTTTGCATGATGTCGGCAAAGTGGGGATTCCGGATGGCATACTGAATAAGCCGATGCGCTTGCAGGATCAGGAGTGGGAAGTGATGAAAACCCACTCCAGTATTGGTTATGAGATCCTGAAAAACTCCAAACGCACTATTATTCAGGCTGGCGCAGTGATTGCCCGCGACCACCATGAAAAATGGGATGGCACTGGTTATCCGGAAGGCAAAAAAGGGGAAGAAATTCACTTATACGCCCGTATTGCTGCCTTGGCCGATGTGTATGATGCGCTGCGCCACCGCCGCTGTTATAAATCGGCCTGGACGCTGGAACAGGTGTTGGCTTTTGTCGACAGCGAAGCTGGCAAACATTTTGACCCCAAACTGGTGCAAATTTTTAAAAGCCGGGTCGACAAACTGGAAGCAATACTGCAAAAATACCCAGACGAAGAGTAAGGTATCCGAAGCCCTCCGCTGGCAGTTTTGTGTACAACCACCTTCGGGTGGTTTTTTTCCACCTGGGTCTGTGTTTAGCCGTCGCTGCCCGGTTCGGTCGTTCAATTCAAGGAGTTTTCCTGATGTATATGGCATTAAAACATTCACATATGCTGTTTGTAGCCCTGAGTGTGGCTTTTCTGGTGGTGCGTTTCTTATTAAGTCTGAAAGCTCCGGCCGTATTGCAGAACAAGTTTTTTAAAATTGCACCGCACCTCATTGATACCTTATTGCTGTTGACGGCTGTAGGCCTGATGTGGACTATCCAGCAGTACCCGTTTCAAACCCCCTGGCTGACCGACAAACTGATTGGTGTGCTGGCGTATATAGCGCTGGCTTTTATGGCGTTAAAAGGCCGCACTTTGGTACTGCGCTGGTTAGCCTTTTTAGGTGCCTTGAGCTGGTTAGTGATGGTGGCCAAGGTTGCTGTGACTAAAACACCCGTACTTTTTGGTTAATTTGCCGCTGCCGATGTCTTTACCTCATTCCGCGGACATTCGTCCGCTTAGTCAGCTTGAATTATGGCTGCGGATCGAAGCCCAATGGTCTGACACTCTAGTGATCGAACAGGCGCATCTGCAATGGCAGCAACTGCGTGCACAGCTGCCGGTTCAGGGTAGCCTGATGAGCCGTTTTGACGCGGTATTGCAGCTGTTTTACCGGCAGGCGCTGTTTACACCACCGCAGCGTGAACTCAGGTTGAGCCGTCTGGCCGAACCTGCATTAATTCACCACGCCTTGCTCAAACGGGAAGCTGAACCTTTGGTATTAAGCCTGATCCTGGCGGACATGCTGTTGCTGTCCGGTCTGGAGGTGCAGCCATTTTGGTATCAGCAGCAGTTGTTATTGCAGGTCCGCTTGTCTGATGCCGAGAAGATATGGCTGGATCCTGTGTCCGGCCAATGGCAATGCCTGTTGAAACCAGAAAATGGCCTGGCCAGCAGCCTTTCTGCCGAGCTGGACCAGTTACCCTGCAGTTTCAGTCAACTGGAACTGCAGCTGTGGCAGCAGCAGAAACAGCTATTTTTATTGGCCGGTGAAAAAGAGAAAGTGCTGGCGATAGTGCAACACCTGCTCAGTCAGAAACCTGACGACCCGTATTTACGCCGGGAAAGGGCCTTGATCCTCGAGCTGTTGGATCACTGGTCTTTAGCCATTGCCGATTATCAGTATTTTGTGGAACAACGACCGGATGACCCGCTGAATGAACAAATCCAGCAACAAATCCGCCAGTTGTCCTGTTATTCTCAGTCTTTACATTAAAAGGCCGTATGACGGCTGAAGGAAACAAGGTGAGTCAAATTCAATCTGTTGCTGTTGGTGCTATTGAAGTGGCCAACGATAAACCCTTTGTGCTGTTTGGCGGCATGAATGTGCTGGAGTCGCGTGACCTGGCGATGCAGGTGGCTGAGCATTATGTCAAAGTCACTGAAAAACTCGGGATTCCTTATGTATTTAAAGCGTCCTTTGACAAGGCCAACCGCTCTTCCGTGCATTCGTACCGGGGCCCTGGCCTGGAAGAAGGGCTAAAGATATTTGAAGAAATTAAGCGGACCTTTCATGTGCCCTTGATTACCGATGTGCATGAACCCTACCAGGCGGCCATAGTGGCGGAAGTGGTGGATGTGTTGCAATTGCCCGCTTTTCTGGCACGCCAGACCGACCTGGTGATTGCAATGGCCGCCACAGGTGCTGTGATTAACGTAAAAAAACCACAGTTTCTGGCCCCGCATGAAATGCGTCATATCCTGACCAAGTTTAAAGAAGCGGGTAATGAAAAAGTGATCCTCTGCGAGCGGGGGTCCAGCTTTGGCTATAACAACCTGGTGGTGGACATGCTGGGCATGGACGATATGAAGCAGTTTGCGCCAGTGATTTTTGATGCCACCCATGCGCTGCAACGCCCGGGCGGGCGCAGTGATTCAGCTGATGGCCGTCGTGCTCAGGCGGCACAATTGGCCCGCTCTGGTATGGCGCTGGGCCTGGCTGGCTTATTTATTGAAGCCCACCCGGATCCAAACCAGGCCAAATGCGATGGCCCTTGTGCCTTGCCTCTGGATAAACTGGAAGCCTATCTGGCGCAGATGCAGCAATTGGATCAGCTGGTAAAATCATTTCCAGCGCTGGACACATCGGCCAATTAATACTGATTTGGCGGGCAAAACTATGATTTTTTGCCCGCTTTGCTCAGGATTTAAGCGAACTCATCTGCTGTAACAAAAATAAGTTGACTTGATTCGGCGAAATCCGTTTAATACCCCCCGTTGCCCAGATAGCTCAGTCGGTAGAGCAGCGGATTGAAAATCCGCGTGTCCCTGGTTCGATTCCGGGTCTGGGCACCATGAATTTTTGTGATTGGTGCTTATCCTGTCACGGCCTTGTTCAAGGCGCCGCTTTAGCTCAGTTGGTAGAGCAACTGACTTGTAATCAGTAGGTCATCCGTTCGACTCGGATAAGCGGCACCAGTAACCTTTTTTGCCCAGATAGCTCAGTCGGTAGAGCAGCGGATTGAAAATCCGCGTGTCCCTGGTTCGATTCCGGGTCTGGGCACCATCCTTCGGATGAAAAGTGAAAAAGCCAGCTTAATGCTGGCTTTTTGCTTTTTATGCTGTGAAAGCTGAAATTCAGCTTGCCTGGAAAAAAGAGGCCCGAAGGCCTCAAACTCCCAGGTAAGAAATCAGAATTTCACGCTGTAACGCAAGGTCCAGGTAGCACCGTACCAGTCGTGTACGGACGAGGCGTAGCCATTGGTTGGTGACGAAGCGTAGGGGGGTTCTTTGTCAGTCAGGTTGCGCACGCTGAACAACAGACTTTGATTGGCGTTGATGTCATAACCCAGGCTGGCATTAAAAATCAGCCACGAAGCCACAGTGTCGTTATCAAACTTAAAGTCACCGTCGCCTAAAGAGCTGATGTAATGCGCGCCCAGGCTGGCAGACCAGTCCTGTCGTGACCATTCAGCTCCAAAGTCGGCGACAAAATCAGGGCGGGCAATTTCATTGGCGCCGCTCAGTTTACCCAACAGATCTTCTTTCGGGGTTTCAGCATTCAGCTGCCGCTCGTACGACAAGGTCTTGGTGCCGGACGCGTAGAGTTTAATGTCGCCATAAGACTGGGTGGCAATGCGGTAATCCAGTTTAAAGTCGATACCGTCTGTTTCCTGTGCACCTACGTTAAAGAAGCCGGTGCGCAAAAACGTTAAGTCACCGCCTGCATCCAGCACACAACCAAAAGCAGTACCCAGCTGGGCTATGCTGTCCACCACAGGGGCTGAGCCGTTGACACAGGCTTTTAAGGTGGTGTTGGCGTCCACATCCACAATGTCTTCATGGGTGTAGCGCCAGTAGTCGAGGGTCAGGTTCAGATCATCAGTCAGGTTCCAGGACAGACCCAGATTCACCGCCTCAGATTGTTCGGCATCCAGCCCCTGGTTACCGATGGTTTCCTGGTCCAGTTCCAGTTCACCCAAACTGGCCCCCGCAGTGCCACAAAGTGCATCGAAGGCTTCACCTGCACCGCAGTTAATATAGGCGGTGCCTAATGAAGTGCCTGCACCCAGTTGCGATAGGGACGGCGCCCGAAAGCCAGTGCTCCAGGAGGCGCGCAGGATCAGATCGTCGGTCGCACGAAAACGGGCTGACAGTTTTGGATTGACGTCGCCGCCAAAATCGCTGTAGTGGTCATAACGCAGTGCACCAATCAGGTCGAGTTGCTCTGTCACGGGCAGATTAAATTCGGCATAAGTGGCGTATTGCGTACGGTCGGCGGCGGCGTCGCTGGCGCCCAGGTTAAAGACACCGTCATTCACGGCAATCTCTGACGGGCGGTCGAAGATGTCTTCACCACGGTATTCGGCACCAAAGACGGTACTGACCGTATCAAACAGCGTTCCATTTAAGGTGAAATCCAGTGAATAGACTTCGGATTCACCCAGCCTTGGCGCAGCTTCACGCAAGGCAGCAATTTGCTCTGCACTGTTGCCTGCACCCAGATCAAAGGGGTTAAACTGGCCATTGGCGAGGGCTGCAGCGACTTTATCCCGGCCCATATAACCTGAGACATGGGTAATTTCATTTTCGGTTTTACCGTAGATGGCCGCGGACTCCCAGGCCCAGTCGCCCAGTTCTCCCCGCAGGCCAGCCAAGAGGCGGTAACTGCTGGTGTCATAGTCCTGAATACGCATTTCAGGGAAGCGGGAGCGCACACGGATTTGGTTCTGCTGCCCGTCCTGCGCATCAATGGCCTGCGCCCATTGCGGCACCAGGGCCGAACCTGCAGACACCCGCACATCAAAAGCGCCCGGTGCGTCATAGGCGGAACCGGTATTGTGCTGGTACATGGCTTCTGAGAAAAACTCCCTGTTGTTGCCCAGCTGCGTCACATGGTTCAGTGTCAGGCCCAACGACTCACTGTCTGGCTGAATAGCGCGTTGGGAGACATAGTCGTACTGACAGCGGCTGCCACCATTGCTGGTCGCATCGCCACACCAGGGTTCGGCGTAGTCGCGGCCATCAATAGTCACGCGGGTACTGGAGAGCAGGGTCACATTGATGGGGCGGTCGTGGTTAAACAAGGCATTGCGGTCGGCGTAATCGACCACCAGAGTGGTATTGCTGTTGGCGGTGGCAAAGCCACCTGTGTAGGTCAGGTTGGTTTTGGAAAAGTCGCTGCTGGCAAAATCATCGCCGTATGACACTGATACTTCATGGCCTTGCATGTCTTTTTTCAGAATAAAGTTGATCACCCCGGCAATGGCGTCAGAACCGTACACGGAGGACGCTCCGTCGGTCAGGACTTCCACCCGCTCCAGTGCTGACAACGGAATGGAGTTGACGTTGACAAAGGAGTCAAAGCCATTTGAAAACGAATCCACTGCCACGCGGCGGCCATTGACCAGCACCAGAGTGGAGCTTGAACCCAAACCACGCAGGCTGACGCCAGCCGCACCGGCAGGTGAGCCATCCGCACCGCCCACGGCACCGTTATCGGTAAAGGTACCGGCGCTGGATGCCTGTGGCAGGTCGCGCAAAAACTGGCCTATGGATTCATAACCCCGTTTTTGCAAATCATCTTTGCTAAAAATTTGCAGCGGATTGGCACCTTCCATATCCACGCCCTTCAGACGGGAGCCAGTGACCTCAATTTTTTCCACTTCAGGTTCTGCAGGTGCGGCCTGCTGAGCCTGTAGCAGTGCAGGGCATAAAGCCAGCAAGCTGGCGGCGGAGAGTTTATTCAGCTTCATGTTGCTTGTTAACATCGGACGTTCCTCTGGATTGACTGTTGCCTGCTGGCAATCTGTTGTTTAAATCGGGCAAAGCAGCCACTAGTCAGAGAACGGATCTGTCCTGGGTGAAATCGGCACGGCAAAGCGCCTTCAAGGCCAAAGCCACCACGACACGCAGTTTACTGGTTAAGTCTGATCAGAAATGAAGACGTAAACAGTCTGTCTCTGCTACTGGCAGAGACAGACTAATTATTGAACCACTCGGAAAGGTAATAGGTAGAGCAATAGTAGCTACGCGGGTTTGCAGCACAACGTTGCATATTGCTCTCCTGTCAGTTGAAAAATTGGACTCTTATTTACGTTGGCTGAAGCTTCAACAGAAGTCAAGCCGGTTTTTTTCAGCTATAGCACAAAGTATGTCAGCTGTTGCGTCAACAGGTCCCGGTCTTCACCCTTTCGAAGGTGCCTTTTACCAGGGGCAGGCCTTGCTGCACCAATAACTGCCCTTTGGCGAGCACTGAATCAATGTGTAAATCATCGGCGCGTAACAAGACCAGATCGGCATCCAGACCAGTGGCAATGCGGCCTTTTTGTTTCAGACCCAGCACCTGAGCCGGAGCGGCGCTGATGCTGCACAAGGCCTGGCTTAGTTCCACCCCATGGTCGGTGACTGCCTGTCGTGCGGCCTGGAACAGGCTACGCACCTGACCGACTTCAAGCCCAAGCAGCTCGCCATCGCTGCTGTACACCGGCAGGCTGGCATTGCCGTCGGAACTCATGGTCAGCTGCATTGGTGCGATGCCAGACGCCAGGGCTTCGGCCAAAGCGGCGGCGGCGGCCACTTCGCCATGCTGCAAATCGTAAGCCGTGGTGCTGGTGGTGAAGTCGATTACCCCCCCTTGACGGGCAAACTCCAGGCCCGCGTCAAACACGGCTCTGTTGCGGTTCATATGGGTGGGGTAAAACTGCTGAATTCGCAGCTCAGTACCAGCCAGAGCCTGATAAATCGGCTGCAGTATGCGCTCGCCGGCCCCCATATGCACACTGACTATCCCGCTTTTGCCTGCGAGCATGCCGCCGACCCGGGCGGCGGCCGCTACTTTGCGAATTTCCTCAGTGGTGGGCTGGGACGAGCGATGGTCGCTGATGGCAATTTCGCCAACCCCGATAAATTTATCGATCAGGATCAGATCATCGGTCACAGAGCCGGTCAGGGTGCGGCACGGCACCTGATACGAGCCGGTATGGCACCAGGTGCTGATGCCTTCACTGTCCAGAGCATGGGCTTTGGCCAGCAGATTGCTCAGAGTTCGGGTGGTGGCATCTGTGCCCAGCACACCTATGGCCGTGGTGACGCCGCCGAGAGTGGCGTCTGTCAGTTGCATTTCCGGGGTGCGTGTTGCAAAACCGCCTTCGCCACCGCCGCCGATAAAATGCACCAGGGAGTCGACAAAACCCGGCGCCAGGATCTGGTCGCTGCCGTCAATGACAGTGACAGGCAGGTTGCTGCCAGCCAGTAAAAAATCCTGTCCCAAAGCACAGAGTTTACCGCCAGCAATCACCAAGTCCTGCCGGCCCAGCGCGTTGGGGGCGTAGATTTGGGCGTTTTTAATTAAAATGATGGAATTCAATGGACTATCCTCAGGCCAGAGTGATTTATTGGAAATCGATGAACACGGCAACCAGCATGGTCAGGCTGGCGAGTGCAAAGAGCCACAGCTGCAGGCGCCAGACAAATTTCAGCCAGAGGGCCCAGTCCAGCCGCACAGCCCCCAAACAGCCAATCAATGCGGCGGAGGTGGGGATAATGCAGTTGGTCAGGCCATCCCCCAACTGAAAGGCCAGCACCGCGATTTGCCTGGACAAACCAATCAGGTCTGACAGGGGGGCAATCAGCGGCATGGTCAGCGCCGCCTGGCCTGAACCGGACGACACAAAAAAGTTAATTACGGATTGGATCAACAACATCAGCCAGGCTGACAGGTACTCCGGCAGGCCAGTCAGCACAGCGGCCGAGTGGTACAGCAGCGTATTGAGGACAGAAGGATTCTCCGGGCTGTCGCCGCCGAGGAGCAGGACCATACCTTTGGCCATACCGACGATCATGGCCGCTGGTAACAGCTCGGCCGCACCTTGTTTGAAGCCATCTGCGGCTTCATTGACCGTCATGCGTTTGCCCAGTACCGCCACCAGTGCAATCAGAATACCTATGGTAAAAAACTGGCTGGCAAGCTCTGGAATGTAATACTGGCGGCTGGTGACGCCCCAGATAATCCAGGCCAAACCTGCGAAAAATGTCAGCAGGATCAGGCTGTCCAGCCGGTTGAACTGGCTGCTGACACTGAGCTGGTGTTGCGTTCTGGCCTGCTCATCCGAGGCAAAACTCAGGGAGCTTTGTGGTTGTGCTTTGATTCTGGCGGCATACCTCATGGTAAACATGGTGCCAAACAAGGTGAAGCAGAACCAAATCAGCAGGCGGAATTCTTTGCCGGAAAACAGCGGAATGCCAGCAATGCCCTGAGCGATGGCGATATTAAAAGGGTTCATCCAGGAGGTGGCAAAACCAATTTGAGTCGCAACGTAGGTGACCAGCACAGTGGTGATGGCGTCGTAGCCTAAGGCCAGCATCAGAGGCCAAAGCAGAATACAAAAGGCGATGGCTTCTTCGCCCATGCCAAATACAGCACCGCCCAGCGAAAACAACAAAAACAGGCAAGGGATAAAGACAAATTCCATTCGGCGGGTTTTGTCGATCAGCGCGACAATGCCATGGCTGACGGCGCCGGTTTTCATCAGAATGCCAAAGGCGCCACCGGTCAGCAGAATAAAAACCATCACCCCTATGGCAGAGCCCCATTTGTTACCGGACACCATGCCTTCAAAGGCGTAATTGAAAAAACCAATGCCACCGCCCTCGGCAAACAGCGGCACGCCGCCACTGTCTTGAGGGGCCAGACGAAAACTGCTTGGGTCAATTTTGGCTTTGGGTTTAACGGCGCTGTCGCTGCTGGCAGCAGGCTCCAGCAGTTCGAATGAACCTGCCGGGATCAGGTAGGTCGCCAGCGCTGCCAGCAGCATAATAAAAAATAAAATAACAAAAGCATCCGGCATCGCGACTGCTTTGGTCTGAACGGAGGTTTTTGTAGTCATCATCCTGTCCTGTGGGCGGACATCAAACGGGACGCAACACGCATACAGCGTCAGCAGCCATCTGATCATCCTGTCTTGGTGTAAATAAAAAAACGTAAGAAAACGGCAAGACGCCGGCATTCACCCAAAGTGAAGCTGGTGTCTACTCGTTAAACCACTCAGAAAGGTAGTAGGACGAGTAGTGATAACTGCTCAAACTAAACGCGTTTTTCAGCATATCGCTACCAAAAAGTCAGGCCCGTGATGGGCAAGTGGCAGAAGAATCCCTGTTTTTTGCTTTGATTGTCAAGTCGGGTTTCAGAAAAAAAAGTGCTGGATTTTTACACGGCATTGGTAGTAGTTGTAAAAAAACAGCAAAAATCCAGCAGGAATTTCTCAATGATTCGCCCATTCAAAACCCGCCTCAGCCGCAGCTGCCTGTTGGGGTGTTTTTCTGTATTGCCGCTGCAGGCTGCAGATAATTTCCCAGATTATTCAATGGTTTTGGTTGGAGGTGGCCTGAGCACTTGCAGCTCGATGACTCCGTCGCTCTGTGCAGGTGACCTCAGTTTTGACGCGGCAGCGCTGCACCAGTTGTCTTACCGCTGGAGCCGCGAGGCGCAGCAGCGCATTGCAACCTGGTCAGGCTGGTCCGACCGGCGTGCCAGTGTGAAACAACAACTGCTCCAAGGGTTAGCGCAATTGCCCAAGACGCAGCGGGCATCAGTACTGACCAAAGCAGAGTTGCTTCGCCTGTTGGGCGACGGGCTGGTGGCCCAGCTGTCAGATGCTGAATTCAACCTGCTGTTGGATCAGCTGGAACAGCCGGCCTGGATCTCGCCGGATCAGCCCGGCGCAGGGCGGCAACGTGAACAGGTTCGTCTGACCGATAGCAAAGATAAATTCAGTGTGGAAATCTACAGAAAAATCGTTGAACAGGCAGCTAAAATCAGTAAAAGTCCAGATAAGCCAAAGCTGCTGGTGCTGACGGCTTCCAGTCGGGATCCCTTTGCAGCCGTCGACTTTTACCTGGAGCTCTTTCGTCAGGCCGGTGCTGAGGTGGAGTGGCTGCCGCTGAATGCCGCCTGGCAACAGGCTCAACAAAGCGCCACGAATGACAGGAATGGCTGCCAGCAACTCGACCAGTATTTGGCAGAGCTTCATCAAACCTACCGCAGATCGGCGGTTTACCCGGATTTATACCAGCAGTTTCAGCAGTTCTGTATGGCAGGTTCTGCAGCCGCTTTGGACAAAATCCGTGGGGCGGATGCGTTGTTTTTTAACGGCGGCAACCAGAGTCTGACGCTGGCGGCCTTTTTAGAAGAAAATGGCGAAACCAGCGCCGAACTTGCGCTGATCAGGCAACAAGTGGAGCAAGGCCGGCTGATAGTGGCCGGTACCAGTGCTGGTACCGCCGTGATGGCCGGAGGCATCTGGCAAGGGCAGCCGGTGCCGATGATCAGTAACGGCAGCAGCAGGGCGGCCTTGCAGTTTGGCGCCGTGGCCGCAGCGGCACCGGATGAAGGCTGTGACATCGACCAGTCCTGCCCGGCAGGACTGAGCAGCGAGCACCTGACCTACCGGCCTGCTGGAGGTTTGGGGCTGTTTCGTTATGGGGTGCTGGATACGCATTTTTCTGAGCGGGGGCGGCAAGGGCGTTTAATGCAGCTGCTGCAGTCGAGTGGCAGCCAGTTTGGCTTTGGTGTGGACGAAGCCACTGCTTTGCTGGTCGGCTGGCCACAAGGTCAGCCTGAGCAGGTCCGAATGCGGGTAACAGGGGCTGCCGGAGTCTATGTGCTTGCACAAAAACAGGACAACACTGAAGGCGAGCCGCTGGTCATGACCAGCCATTACCTGAGCCGTGATGATGAGCTGCAGTTGAACAACGGCCAGTTACGGATAAAGTTTGCTGATTGGAAGCAGGCCCGTCCGGCGGCAAAACAAAGGGCTGCTGCCACAGAGCTGCAGCGGCTGGACTGGCTGCAACACGACCAGTACCGACAGCTGGCCGGTCAGTTCTGTCAGACTGGCCAACCTGAGCTGCAGGCGCAGGAACCAAAGACGGGTTATCTGCTGAGCTTAAAGCTACAAAGCCAGAGTCAACTGGCATTTGGCCAGTATCAGCGCAACAGCCAGAGCACAGCTTACTGTTCCTATCAGGCGGTGCAGGTGCGGATCAGCCAACAGCGCTGAGCTGCAACCACTGGGCAGGCTGAGCAGGTAACTCATGGTAACTGCGGATTTTGGTCAACGCCTGCTGGTAATCGGCTTTGTGCCAGTGATGCTCAGCCGGCAGCGCTATGACCTGCATACCGGCGGCCAACGCAGCCGTCATTCCTGTGACTGAATCTTCGAATACCAGACAGTGGCGGCTTGGAACGCCGAGCCGCTCTGCGGCCAGATGATAGATGTCTGGCTGGGGTTTGCCCTGGCTGACCTCTTCAATCGAGCAAAGCGCCTGAAAATAATCACGGATTTTCAGATGATCGAGCACAGTGTGCATCAGTGTTGCCGGCGAGTTGGTGGCGACGGCCAGCGGAATATTCTGCGCCCGGAGCCGATCGAGCAGTGGTAATAAACCGGATTTAGCCTGGCCCCGCTCCAGCACGGCCCGGGCGACATAATCAATCACCGCCTGCTCAGCTTCGGCCAGTGTCATGCCTGTCCAGGGACTGTGTGCGTACCAGAGGGCAGTGACGGCTTTGGTACTCATGCCCGCCGTTTGCGCTGTGATTTCGGGTGGCAGTCGAACCCCCAATTGCTGAAAGATATGTTGCTCTGCTTCTGTCCAGTAAGGTTCAGAGTCAATCAGCACTCCATCCATATCGAAAATAACCGCATGCGGCATTTTGTTCTCCTGCTGTCTGCTCTGTGGGGCCATTTTAAAGGGAGGAACTGAGGCTGGCAAAATCTGGTAACAATTTTGTGCAGGCGGCTGCGCAACTAAATGCGCAGACAGCAGACCAAAGTTCAGGTCTTTACAGGAGAATTTTTATGCAAAAGGTAAAACAGTTCTGGCGTGAACATTGGGCTTTTGTGTTTTGTATGGCGCTGATGTTTGTGTTTCGAAGTGCCGTCGCGGATTGGAACCATGTACCGTCCGGCTCTATGCAGCCCACCATCAAAGAAGGTGATCGTATTCTGATCAATAAACTGGCTTATGATATCCAACTGCCATTTACCGGTCATTCGTTGGTCAGACTGGCGGATCCACAACGGGGCGATGTGGTCATTTTTGAATCGCAAGCGGCCAACAACAGGCTGGTGAAGCGGGTGGTGGGGATGCCGGGCGATTGGGTGGAAATGCGGGATAACGAGTTGCGTATCAATGGTCAGGCTTTATTGTACCAGCCGGGACAAGGCGCAGACTGGCAGGAGAATTTACTTGGGGTGAAACATGAGATCCGGCTGACTCAGCACCGTTCTGGCCTTTCCAGCTTCGAGCCTCTGCGTATTCCGGCCGGTTTTTATCTGGTGTTGGGGGACAACCGTAACAATAGTGCGGATTCGCGGGTGATTGGTTTGGTGCCACGTCAGGAAATTATTGGCAGAGGCGAAATGGTAGTGATGTCCTTTAATCCGGATCACTATTATTTACCGCGCAGCGACCGGTTTTTTGTGGCATTGTGAGCCGTAACTATCAGTAGTGGCGAATACAACGTGATAAAAGCGGGGTAAACCCCGCCGCTACGGACAAAACCTGACATCGGCGTTTAGCCTTTTAACGCCTGGGCCAGTTTCACCACCGCCTGAATTTGCGGCCCTTGCTTGGTGGCGTAATCTGCATTGGTATAGCCCCACCAGTCCCAGCAGCCCTGCGGGTTCAGCGGCATCAGCTTCGATGCTCTGGCCTGAGGGTAGAGCACCACCAGCTTATTGCTGTCGGCGTGGCGGTTAAAACCGGCCTGCTCCACATAGGCCATCTGCACCGCTTCAGCAGCCTGATTGCAACCATGAAAGCTGATATGCAGCCGGCAAGGTTCACCTTCGGCGCAGGCTTTGGGAATATAGACATACCCCTGCTCCGCCATGGTTGCTGCGGCGTCACCGGCTATTTGGTGTTGTGCCAGCGGGTACACCTGGCCTGCCGCTTCAGCGGTGGCGGCTTGAAAGCCAGGCAGGATAAAGGCCAGGGCCTGAGCGGCTGCATCATAGTTGCAGTTGCCCAGATAAGGTGCTTCGGAGGTTGCGCAGTCGGACCCGGCATTCAGGGTGGGCATATGGTGAGCAAAGGGCTTGTCAGACACATAGCTCAGCTGGGCGGCAGGCAGCCATTGCTGGTATTGCTGATACAGCCCGGCTGCTACGTCAGGGTGAATTTTTTGGTCCTTGTTGCCATGCAATAACCAGACTCTGGACTGAGCCAGTTGTGTTTTACCTGCAAGTTTTCCTTGGGTCATCCAGTCGTTCAGTTGTTGATTAATGGCATCGAGTGGGATTGCGGAATCGACTTTGTGAATGCAGTGATCCAGTGCCGTCAGCAAGTTATTTTGCGCGCAGTACACCGGACCGGCGGCCACAATGGCTGCACCTTTGACCCAGTCGGCGTGGGCCAGATGAAACTGGGCGGCCATGTAACCACCACTGGATAAACCGGACACAGTGGTCTGGCTTAAATCCAGCTGCAGTTTGGGCAACGGCGCCGCCTGTACTGAGCCCAGCAACAGGGCAAAAGCTAATGTTTTCATGGGGTGTCCTTTTTTGTACCTTGGACTGCAGTGATACGCTGTGACGCAAAAAAAATCCATAGCACTTAGGTACAGCATCATTTTCGGTTTTTTCGCAGCCACCTGTTGGTGATACACTGCCAGCCATTCTGCAGACGCCCGTGAACGGACGTACAAGTGACAGCACTAAACGAATTACTGATCCTCGGCTGTGGTCATTCCGAAGCCGACACCCTGTTTAACAACAATGCCCTGGTGCGCACCGCACAGGGCAACCTGCTGTTGGACTGTGGTTACACCATTAAACCCGCCTTGTTTGCCCAGGGGCTGACCCTGCAGGACATTGATGCAGTGGTGATCACCCATGTGCATGCCGACCATGTGTTTGGTCTGGAACGGCTGGCCAATGAGGGACGTTATAAATTCAAACGCAAAGTCCGGCTTTACCTGCAGCCACAGCTGTATGACGAGTTATGGCATCAGACATTAAAAGGCTCGTTAGGCCGCAATGGTGAAGGGCAGTGTGAGCTGGAGGATTATTTCGAGGTCTGCTGGATTGAACACAACCAGTTTGAGTTCGCTGGTAACCAGTACCGGCTGCATCCTGTGACACACACACCGGGCAAACCCTGTTTTGGTATTGAAATTAATGGCTCGGTGTTTTACAGCGGCGACACCCTGGTGCTGCCGGAGCTGCTGGAACAGTTAGCTGTGCGGTGGATTTTTCATGATTGCACCCTGGCCGACTGGAACCCTGTACATGCACCCATCTCCAGCCTGTTACAGCACTACCCCGAAGCATTGCGCAAACGAATTTTTCTGATGAGTTATGAGGACCACTGGGCTGGGTTTTCAGAACTGGCTGCCCGGGAGTTTGCCGGTTTTGCCTGGCAGGGCCAGCGGCTTGATCTGAACCGCCTGAACGGAGCAACGTGCTGATGCTGTATTTGTTGTCGCTCGGCGGCAATATTGCGCCAGAACAAAACACCCCTTTGGCCCTTGAACATCTGCTGCTGCGCTATCACAGCCTGTACTACTTTCCCGGGGTATATACCGAAGCTTGTCTGGTTGAGTCCGACAGGCGTTTTATCAATGCCTTATGCTGGATCTCTGCGGACGAAACAGCTGAACAGCTGAAACAGCAGTTGTGTCGGATTGAAACCTGTCTGGGCAGAGACAGAACGGACCCAGACCGGAGCAAAAAAGATCGCAGCTGTGATCTGGATATCCTCTGGGCCGGGCACGAATTTAACCCTGACTGGCAAGCTGTGCTGACCGAGCCCTATCTGGCCAAAGTGCTGGCACCGGACAGTGTGAAAGCTGAACTCTGGCTTGACTCGCTGTCACTTCCCCAAAGCCCGGCCGCCATCTATTTTCAGGCTGAGACCGGTGACAAATGGGTTATCGACCAGAAAACGGACGCCTTTGAGAATTGGCTCGAAACCTGCCTCAGACGCAATTAAGGTCTGTTGTAGCACCTGCTGCTTCTCCTCTGCACTGTGTTCAGGTAAAAACTGAATAGGGCCCGGCTGAATGCTGTTGACCCGGACTGCAGGCGCATACGCCTTGGCGGCAGACTTCATCAGATTTTCCAGCCCGGCTTTGCTGCTGCAGTAAAGCGCAAAAGCAGGATTTGGGTTGTCGGCATAGATATCTGTGATATGGATAATAGTACCGGCACCACTGGCCTGCAGTAATGGCAACAACTGCTGGTTCAGCAGCGCCGGCATTTGCATATGTATGGCAAACAACGCCTGATAAAAGCCAGCCAGATCCTGCTGATGAGCCGCATCTTTTTCGAACAGGGAGGCGTTATGGATCAGCAGGTCCACTGTACTGAACTGCTGTGCCAGCTGCTGTGTCACCTGCAACACAGAACGGCTGCACTGATAATCCACTTCAAACTGAGTCATAAACTGCTGTGCTGGATTCTTCTGTCGGGTCAGGCCAACCACCCGGTAACCCGACAGGCTTAACTGTTCAGCCAAGTAGGCGCCTAAACGCCGGCTGGTTCCGGTAATGACTGCAGTTTTCATCCTATCCTCTGTGGTTGTGCTGGCTTGGGGCGACAGGTTCAGCGCATCTTAAAAGTCCTGTCCTGATTTTTCTACAAAGATTTTGCGTCAGGTGCTTTTGCGAAAACTCATTCTGCTATCAATACTTAGCAGTACGTAGTTTTTTCAGCCAATCAGTGAGTTCCATTATGAATCTTCATAGTATCCGGGTTAAAAGCAGTTTACCTATGCTGATCCTTGCTTTGACTTTAATTGTGGTGGTGTCTTTGTTCAGCTACCTGTCGTCGATGCAAAGCCGCGCTCTGGATTTACAGGCAGAGAATTTCCTTAAAGCCATCTCAGTAGTGCTCAATGCAGACCGGGATTTGTACCAGGCCAAGCTCGCCAGTACCCAGCATATGGCGAAACAGGGTGACGCCGCAGCCCTGGAACAGGATTTTGCAGACAATGCGGCTCAGGTGAAACAGCGCTTTGGCGACTACCTGAATTACTTGCGTATGTACCCGGAGATTGCACAGCAGTTTAATCATTTTGACAGTCGTTTCCAAAGCTGGCTGACGGCAGGAGAGGCCTTATTGCAGGCCAGCCATGCAGGGGCTGTGCCTGCAGAGCTGCAGCAGCAGGAACAGCAGCTGTTTGCAGAGTTGCGGGATGTACTGGATAAAGCTGGCGAAGCGGCGCTTAGTACCTCTATTGCGGAACAGAAGCAACTGACCTCTGATATCAACCTGTTTCAAAACAGCAGTTATGGCATCAGTGCGCTGATTTTGCTGATTGCCGGTTGGTTCAGCTATGCGGTACCAAAATCGCTGACCGATCAAATCAACCAGCTGACTTCCCGCCTGGCCGAAATTGCCTCGGGCGATGGCGACTTAACAGCCCGGCTGGATGCCAGTTCCAAAGATGAATTTGCGGATTTGGCCGCGCAGTTTAACGGCTTTGTCGCCAATCTGTGTCAGTTGATTGCGTCGGTGCTGCAACAAGCCTCTCAGTTGAGCCAGCTGACCTCTGTGCTGTCGGAGTCGGCGCTGAAAACCAATGAAATTACCAAATCGCTGAATGTGGCATCCGATTCTATTGTCAGTGCAGTGCATGAGATGACGCTGGCCAACAAAGAAATGGCACAGGTGGCGACGGATTCTGCCCATGAAGCCGATGAAGCCAGACGCAATGCCGAAGCCGGTATTGTGGTTGTCAACAGTGTGACTGAGCGGATGAGCAAACTGACGCAGGACGTCGATCTGGCGCTGGCTTGTTCTTCGGAGCTGGAACAGAGTTCTGGCAATATCGCCTCGGTGCTGGATGTGATCCGTGGTATTGCTGAACAAACCAACCTGCTGGCCCTGAATGCGGCTATTGAAGCCGCTCGTGCCGGTGAGCAGGGCCGGGGTTTTGCGGTGGTGGCTGACGAAGTAAGGACTCTGGCGTCGCGCACCCAACAAAGCACCAACCATATTCAGGAGATGATCCAGACCTTACAGAGCCGGGTCAATGAAGCGTCTAGTGCGATCAACAGTGGCAAAGCCAATGCAGACCGCACTGTCAGCAGTTTTGCTGAAGCGGAACAGGTCTTTGTGCAATTGCAGCAATCGTCCCTGAGGGTAAATGATATGGCAACTCAGACGGCTTCTGCGACTGAAGAGCAGGCGCTGGTGTCGGAGGAAATTACCAAAAACCTGTATGCATTGCATGATCAGGCCAGTGCCGCCGGCGATATTGCCCGTAACAATGATCGGTTATCGTCGGAAATTAAGCAGTTATCCGATACTTTGTTTGGTCTGGTCGGTAAATTTAAAATCAGTTAACACCAGCATTCACAAATTCATTGCGAACAGGGCACATTTTGCATAAGCTGCGTGCCCTTTTTAATTTTTACTGCTTGTTGCAGGGGCGTTTGGGCCCCATTGACGCAGAGTAAAAAGCAATCGAGGTACGATGTCATGAAGAAGGCGGTGATTCTGGTCCTGGACAGTTTTGGTGTCGGCAGTGCGCCGGATGCAGCCTCGTTTGGCGACGCCGGGGCCAATACGTTTGCCAGCATCAGTAAAGCATTTTTTGCTGAGAAGGGCCGTCAGCTGCAGTTGCCGAATCTGGCCCGCCTGGGTTTAGTCAAAGCAGGTTTGGCGGCCAGTGGTGAATTGGCGTTGGTGGAAGACAGTGCAGAGATCTCAGGCAGTTACGGCTTTGCCCGCGAGTTGTCCAGTGGCAAAGACACACCCAGTGGCCACTGGGAAATTGCTGGCGTTCCAGTGTTATTTGACTGGGGCTATTTTCATGACAAAACCAACAGCTTTCCTGCCGCATTAATAGATGAGCTGGTGCGCCGCACTGGCGTGCCCGGCATTTTAGGTAACTGCCATGCTTCGGGCACCGACATTCTGGTGAAGCTGGGGGATGAGCATATCCGTAGCGGCATGCCGATTTGTTACACCTCAGCCGACAGCGTGTTTCAGGTGGCCGCTCATGAAGAGCATTTTGGCCTGGAGCGGTTGTACCAGTTCTGTGAAGTCGCGCGAGAGCTTTTGGACAGCTACAACATAGGCCGGGTGATAGCACGGCCCTTTCTTGGCACTGCGGCCGACAACTATGCCCGCACCGGCAACCGCAAAGATTATTCGGTATTACCGCCAGCTCCGACAGTGCTGGATATGCTGACCCAGGCCGGAGGCACAGTGATCAGTATCGGAAAAATTGCCGATATCTATGCTCATCAGGGCATCAGCAAAGAAGTCAAAGCCACTGGGCTTGCCGCTCTGGTGGATAAGACCTTGCAGGAAATGGCGCAGGCGCCGGACCACAGCATTGTATTTACCAACCTGGTCGATTTTGACCAGAATTATGGCCATCGCCGTGACCCTATTGGGTATGGCGAAGCGCTGGAGTATTTTGACAGCCGGTTACCGGAACTGATGGCGGCGCTGGATCAGGATGCTGTGATGCTGCTGACAGCCGACCATGGCTGTGATCCGACCTGGCCTGGGACTGAGCACACCCGTGAATATGTTCCTGTGCTGTGGTTCAATAAATTCCAACCAGCCCGTGAGTTGGGTGAACGTCAGAGTTTTGCCGATATGGGCCAGACGCTGGCAGATTATTTTGGGCTGCAGCCTCTGAGCTATGGCCAGTCATTTTTAAATTAATTCAGGACTCTTATGGCTACTCCTCATATCAATGCGCCCGAAGGGGCTTTTGCAGACACCGTATTAATGCCGGGTGATCCGCTGCGTGCCAAACATATTGCTGATACCTTTTTAACGGATGTGCAGCTGATTAGCACAGTACGCAATATGTATGGCTACACCGGCACTTACAAAGGCAAAAAAGTCAGTGTGCAGGGTTCTGGGATGGGCGTTCCTTCCATGTCGATTTATGCCACTGAGCTGGTGAAGTTTTATGGCGTGAA
The DNA here is from genome assembly GCF_037442525.1 of Rheinheimera sp. Taxonomy (GTDB): domain Bacteria; phylum Pseudomonadota; class Gammaproteobacteria; order Enterobacterales; family Alteromonadaceae; genus Pararheinheimera. The sequence goes on from NZ_JBBIQD010000008.1 coordinate 96,510, forward strand.
AAACATTATCCGTATTGGCTCCTGCGGCGCCTTGCCACTGGATGTCAAAGTGCGTGATGTGGTGATTGCGATGGGCGCCAGCACCGACTCGATGGTCAACCGCAACCGTCTGGGCGGCAACCTGGATTTTGCCGCTTTGGCCGATTATGGTCTGCTGGAAAAAGCCGTGCAGGCGGCCCGTGCCAAACAAATTCCGACCCATGTCGGTAATGTGTTTACCTCGGATCTGTTTTACAACCCGGATCCGACGCTGTTTGACCGTCTGGAAAAATACGGTGTGCTGGGTGTGGAAATGGAAGGGGCCGGCTTGTATGGTGTGGCCGCCGAGTTTGGTATCAAGTCACTGGCGATCATGACGGTCAGTGACCATATCCGTACCGGCGAAGCCTTAAGTGCGGAGCTGCGCCAGACGTCCTTCAACGATATGGTCGAAATAGCGCTGGAACTGATTTAAGGAGCCTTGCAATGTCGCTGACAAGCAACAAAATGTTTTATGTGTCCTGGGAAGCCTTCCATCGTGCGACCAAAGAGCTGGCAAAGAACCTGCTGGGCCGTGAGTTTGACAGCATAGTGGCGGTCAGCCGTGGCGGTCTGGTGCCAGCGGCTATTCTGGCGCGTGAGCTGAATATCCGGGTGGTGGACAGCATCTGTGTGTCCAGCTATGACCATGATCAACAACGTGAGCTGACCATACTGAAAAATGCCGCATTGCGTGACAGCCCACGATTGCTGGTGGTGGACGACCTGGTGGATACGGGGGAAACCGCCAGGGCATTGCGTGAGTTATTCCCGACCGCCTGTTTTGTGACTGTGTATGCCAAACCCCAGGGCAAACCCTTGGTGGATCTCTATGTGACGGACATTGAACAGGACACCTGGATCCAGCTGCCCTGGGATATGGAGCTGGCTTACAGCACTCCGCTGGCCGAACAGAAATAACCCACAAGGCCGCTTCGCGGCCTTTGTTACAACTGATAGCAGCCACAAATGGCCTGCCAGGCTTGCTCCGGGCTGTCGACAAATTGGATCAGTTGCAAGTCGTCGGCTTTGATCAATCCTTCCTCGACCAGCATGTCAAAATTGATTAACCGGGTCCAGAAGGCTTTATCGTACAAAATCACCGGCACCTGACGGGCTTTGCCGGTCTGCAGCAGCGTTAAAGTTTCAAACAACTCATCCAGGGTGCCAAAACCACCAGGAAAGGCGACCAGGGCGCGGGCCCGTTGCAGGAAATGCATTTTGCGAATGGCAAAATAGTGAAACTGAAAGCAAAACTCAGGGGTGATGTAAGGGTTTGGCCGCTGTTCATGCGGCAGCACTATATTCAGCCCTATACTCTGGCCGCCCGCTTCGTAAGCACCACGGTTTGCCGCTTCCATCACGCCAGGTCCGCCTCCGCTGATCACCATCACAGCGTTTTCTGGGTGTTGCCTGCTGTGTTCGGTGACCAGGTGCGAAAAACGACGGGCAGCATCGTAGTAGCGGCTGTTCTTCTGATCCCGCTGTGCCTGACGTAACTGCTGCAGTAGCCTGCTGTCGGTGGGCGTTGCTGCCTGCCGGGCCTGAGCCTGCTGCAGGTTTTCTGCGGCCTGCTCCGGCGATAAAAAGCGGGCACTGCCGAACACCACTATGGTGGCCTGCACCTGATACTGTTCCATCACCAGTTGCGGTTTGAGGTATTCCAGCTGCAGACGGACATGGCGCAATTCGTCCTGCATCAGAAAGTCTTTGTCACTGAAGGCCAGCCGGTAGGACGGATGGGCCTGCAGGCCCTGGCTGTGTCCGTCGGCTTCGCTGGCTGAAAGCAAATGACGCTGGTGCAGTAAGTTGCTGTCTGACATAAGGGCTCCGTCAAAAATTCAGAAATGAATCAATACTTTGATATAGGCTAATCTTAAGCGTTCAAAGCTGGGTTATAACAATCTCTATCACCAACAGGGAGATAAGTATGCCATTAGATGCCAGTTTGACCTTTTATGGTGCCGCTGAACAAGTCACTGGGTCCTGCTATTTACTGCGTATAGGTGCCAGACGGGTGTTGCTGGATTGCGGCATGAGTCAGGGGGCCGATCAAATTCGGGAATGGCACAAATTCAGTTTCCCGTTCCGGCCAAAAGACATTGATGCAGTGATCCTGTCCCACGCCCATATTGACCACAGTGGTTTGTTGCCGTTGTTGGTGGCGCGCGGTTTTCGCGGAAAAATCTGCTGCACTGAGGGCACAGCTTTGTTGCTTGGCGTCTTGCTGAAAGATTCAGTGCAGCTGTATCTGAAAGATTTGGAATGGCAGAACCGCCAGCGCGCCCGTCAGGGGAAAAGTTTACTGGACCCGGTGATGGCGGTGCGTGATGTGGTGCAGGTGCTGGAGCAAACGCAGCCGGTTGGTTACCGGCAGAAGCACAGTGTCACCGAAGCCATTGAGCTGGAGTTTCTTGACGCCGGCCATATTCTGGGGTCCGCCATAGTACAGCTGCAGCTGAAGAATGGTAAAGCCAGCCGGCGGCTGGTATTTTCCGGCGATTTGGGCAATCCGGCGACGGTGCTGATGCCTGACCCAAGCAAGGTCGCGATGGCCGACATAGTGCTGATGGAGAGTACCTACGGGGACCGCAACCACCAGCCATTGAACCGCACTCTGGATGAATTTGCAGAGGCTTTGGATAACGCCTACGCCGCAGGTGGCAATGTGTTTATTCCGGCTTTTGCGCTGGGGCGCAGTCAGGAAATTCTGTATTACCTCGGCTTGCTGTACCAGCAAAAACGGCTGAAGCAGAAAATGGTGGTGCTGGACAGCCCGATGGCCATTGAGATCACCAAAATTTATTCGCGCCTGATGGATGAGTTTGACCCGAAGGACACCAGACTACTGGAACGTTACGGCGCCAGGGATCTGCAAAGTTTCCTGCCTGTATTGCGGTTGTCTGCTACAGCCGAGGAGTCGGCTGCGCTGAACCGCGTCAGTTCTGGCGCTATTATTATTGCCGGTTCCGGCATGTGCAATGGCGGGCGCATTGTGCATCATCTGAAGCACAATTTATGGAAAGCGGCGAATCACATTATTTTTGTTGGTTTTCAGGCGCAGGGCACCTTGGGCAGGCAATTGGTGGATGGGGAAAAACGGGTCCGGCTTTTTGGTCAGCAGATTGCAGTGAAAGCGCAAATTCATACGATTGGCGGCTTTTCCGCCCACGCGGGTCAAAGCCAGTTGTTAAGCTGGTCCAGTGCTATTGGCGGACAACCGCAGTTTTATCTGGTGCATGGCGAGCCGAAAGCGCAACAGGCGCTGCAACAGCGGATGCTGGAGCAGGGCCTGCAGTGTCAGATAGCGCAAAAGGGGCAGAGCATTCCACTCTGACTCAGCAGAATGGAGCTTAGCTGTGTGGCGGCAGGGTTGGGCTGATATCTTCACTGGGGTAGCAGCCCAACACTTTGACAAAGCGGGTGATCCGGTTCAGTTCATCCAGCGCTCTGGTCATCGCGTAGTCATTCAGATTGGCGTACACATCCACATAAAACATTTCTTCCCACGGGTTGCCCGGAATAGGCCTGGATTCCAGTTTGCCCATACTGATGCCATGTTGTTTCAGTACGGTCAGTGCATCCACCAAGGCGCCCGGCTGCTGGCCCGTATACATGATAAAAGTGGTTTTGGCCGGAATGGCTTTATCCACCTGAATGGCTTTACGGGCCACCACAATAAAGCGGCTGACATTGTCTTTCTGGTTCGCCAGGCCACGGCCTAATACCTCCAGACCATAAAGCTTGCCGCCTTCTTCACCGCCAATAGCAACCACAGCCTGGTCCTGCGCCTGGCGTACTCTGTTAAAGGCGTCGGATGAGGCGTCACAGTACTCAATTTTTACACTGGACAGCCCCTGCAGGTACTGACTGCACTGGGCAATCACCTGAGGGTGGGCGCAAATAGTGCGGATTTTACTGAGTTCAGTGCCGGCAATGCCAAGCAGACAATGCTCTATCGGGTGGGTCAGCTCGCCGACAATAGACAAACGGGTGTGCTGCAGCAGATCATAGACTTCATTAATGCTGCCGGACGAGGTGTTTTCAATCGGCAGCACGGCGTAATCGGCATGGCCGGTTTCCACCGACTGCACAATTTCGTTAAAACTGTCGCACCCAATTTCAATCAGAGTTTCAGCGCGGCGGGTAAAGTACTTCTGAGTCGCCCAGTAACTGTAAGACCCCTGTCGGCCAAGGAAAGCAACCCGCGCCACAGGGCCATTGGCTCCATTGAGCTGGCCCTGCACTTTGGCCTGCTGCTGCAGCACAGAGTCTTCAATAATCACATGGTAAATTTTGGTGATGTATTGAGCGTCCAGACCCAGGCTTTTGCCTTTTTCAATCAGGGACACCAGCAGTTCCTGCTCACGTTTCTGATCGCGGATAGGTTTGTTTTGCGCCAGTTTGGCGTCGGCAACAGAAAGCGCGAGCTGACGGCGGCTGGACAGCAGTTGCAGCAGTTGCTGATCGGTACTGCTGATATCCTTGCGGATTTGGTCTAAATCATGACTCATGGTGTTGATCCTTTGGCAAAAAAAAACCTCCCACTGAGGGAGGTTTTCAGGTTTATCACGCGCGCGCGACTTACCGCCTCCCCGTTGGGGTGGTAAAGAGGCGAAAAAAGCGAGCGGTTAAAATTGTTTTCATAGTCAGCAAAATAATCAGTCTAGACGTCTAAAGTCAAGCTTTAGGTTCAATCTTTAATAAATAGGTGGTTTCCCCAGGCAAAAAGCCCAGCCATTTTTCGTGTAACCAGAAGGCGTGATCGGCCTGATAAAAAGGCGACAACGGGTGACCAGACTGGCCCGCCGGGATCACCAGTAAACCATCTTCTTCATGGCCGGGAGACACCACCATCCGCTCAGACTGACCATGCACCTTGTTTTGCACCCGCGGCATATGACTGTCGCCGTTCATTGGCATGGCCGGCATATTCAGCCAGTCGCCCAACACAGGAATGGCCGAACCCAGCGGATGATTAATCTGACTGGTGTTCAGCGCGCCCCAGGTGGCCTGTGCCAGGTTGCCCTGTTGTTGTTCCAGCGCATTTTTACTGTCCAGCACAGCGCGTTGCAACAAGGCTTTCCAGCTGTCAAAGCCGGCAGGTACTGTATCTGGCCGTGGCTGCTGCAACAGCGCCCAGGTTGCGGTTTCCAGTGAAAATTTCAGGTCGCGGCCACTGAGCCGGTTTTCTTCCAGCAGTGCAGTCAAAGAGGCAAAGGCCAATTCAATAGTCTTGGCCCGGAAAGAGCGGACCAGGCTATAGCCAACCGAACTGATACTGGCTGCGCTGGCATCTTTCATTACATAGTCCCGGTACGCGGCCAGTTGATGCTCTGCAATAAAGTCCGGAGTGAGCACCTGGTTCAGTAGCAGCTGTTGCCAGCGGGCCAGCATCAGCGCTCTGTGATCGAGTTGAATTTGATGCAGGCTTTGTTCGGAGTGTTGTGCCTGAGCCGTCAGGCTATCCCGGATTTGCTGGCCCCTGGCGCCAAGGTCGTAGCCGCCATTGCCAATCAGCGCTAACTGCTCGCCCCCAATCATCCGGCTGTTGGCTGTCCAGAGCTGGCCTGATTGAGGCTGCAGAATGGTGGGGTAGGCTTTGGCGTTATGGTAACCCATCCAGCGGTTTTTCCCTGTGCTCCAATCCTGTGGAGTGTCCATGTCGGTCAGTTGGCGCTCAGGCAGGGCTCCAATCAGGGTCCAGCCAATCACGCCCCGGTCATCGGCCACCAGCAGGTTTTGGGTGGGCACCCCCACTGTGGTGGCAATTTGTAACGCAGCTTTGGCGCTGTCAGCCTGTTCCAGTTGCAACAAATTAAAATTGGCGCCCTGCGGGTCATGAGCGACCCAACGCAGCGCATAACCGGCAAAAGGTTCTGGCATGACGGGGCCCCAAATGGTTTCTTTGTATTGACGGACCAGATCAGGTTGGCCTTTCACCTTAATCACTTCATTCTGGTACTTAAACTCCTGCCAGCCATCATCGGTTTGATAACGTTCGGCTTTCTCATCCAGTTTCAGTGCAATGACATCAGTCCAGTCCGCTGTGCTGTTGGTAAAGCCCCAGGCAATACGGCCGTTACTGCCCGCCACCACAGCCGGTGTGCCAGGCAATGTGACACCCGCCACCCATTTGGTTTTGCCTTCCTGTTGCCATTGCAACCGGGCTTTGAACCAGGTGCCAGGCACCCTGATCCCCAAATGCATATCGTCGGCCAGAATAGCGCGACCGTCGGCAGTGCGGCTGCCAGCGACGGCAAAGTTATTCGAGCCAATGTCGCGGCTGTCAAACAGACCACAATCTGAGCAGGCACTCTGTTGTTTCAGTACAGTCGGGTAGGGGCTTGCTGGCAGAGGGATAGCGGTCACTTCGGAACCATCCATTGCAGCCTGCCAGTCGGGGCTGTGCTGCATCAGGAATTGATACCAGTCTGCGGGCAACTTCTGTTTTATCAAGCCCATCGCCAGCTCGTCTTTGCCTTCGCTGCCCTGTAAATCGAGAAACATGCTGTACAGCACCAGAAACGAATCGGCTGGAGACCAGACTCTTGGGCTGCTTTGCAACAGCCAGTATTCGAAAGGCGGCAGGCCCAGTTGGTGTAAGCCTTCGTTCACCCCTGCTGTGTAACGGTCGAGCAGCTGTTTTTGCTCGGCGGCCAGCGCTTCATAACCAAGTTCTGCCCTGTGTCTGAAGCGATGCATCCGGCGTTTTTGATCCAAATCCAGCGCCATTTCACCAAAGAGCTCTGACAGCTCGCCTGCGGCGTTGCGGCGTAATAAATCCATCTGGAAAAAGCGTTCCTGCGCATGGCTGAAGCCCAGTGCATACGAAGCATCGCTGCGGTTTTGTGCCGAAATGCTCAGGTAACCCTGGGCGTCTCGGCTGAGCTCGACCTGGTGTTCAACGGCACCCTGGACCAAGCCGTCGTACTGGGGTTGATTTGACTTCAGTGCCAGGTAAAGTGACAGCAGGCTAACTAAAGCCAAACTAAATAACGAGAGCAGGATCCATTTCAGCCAACGCATAGGTTTTTGTATCCAATCGGTTAAAATCAACGTCTTATCATAAAGAGGGTGATCAAAAGATGAAAGTGGTACGGGTCTGGGACAAGGCGGTGCGGTTTTATCACTGGAGCCAGGTGTTGCTGCTGGGCGGGCTTTGGTGGACCGCAGAGCAGGGCATGATGGAATGGCATCAGGTGCTGGCTTACAGCCTGGCCGCTGTGTTGCTGGCTCGACTGGTCTGGGCATTTGTTGGCAGCGAAACTGCACGCTTCAGTCATTTTGTGCAAAAACCCTTTCAGGCGCTGAGAAACTGGGATCAGGCTAAAAAAGGTCTGGGTCACAAAGGTTTATCTGCTTATATGGTGCTGGCGCTGATGGTGCTGATGTTGCTGCAGTTTGTCAGCGGTCTGATGACGACGGATGAGGTCTTTACTGAAGGCCCGCTCTACAGTGTTGTGCCTTCCGGTCTGGCGTCTCTGGCTGGCTGGTGGCACCACAATGGCTTTAATCTTCTGCTCGGTTTTATTGCCATTCATATCGCAGCGGCGTTGCTGCATGCCGTGCGGCGTGACGGAACTCTTGCGGCCATGTTCACAGGTAAACAACAATCTGAGATGCCTCAGCCGGCAGAAAAGCCCTTTTGGGTCTATCTGATCCTGGTGGTGCTGATCCTGACAGTTTTTGTCTGGTGGCAGGGGCCGCTGTTTCAGCAGACCCTGCTGTAAGACGGAGCTCCAGCCCTTAGTCGGCTTTGTACTGGTCGTGACAGCCTTTGCAGTTTTTGGCAAAGGCCATCACCGCAGGTTTGATTTGATCCAGTGAGCCAGACGCGGCAGCGGTATTCAATGCCGCTGCATCGGCCTGAAACTTCTCCGCTTTTTGCTTAAAATCCTGCAGGTTCTGCCAGATTTCAGCTTTGGCTTCACTTTTGGCTTTGTCGGCGCCCGGTACTTCAAACGCTTCCCAAGGAAGGCTGGTCAGGCTGGCCAAAGCTGCAGCACGGCGTTTGGCGCGCTCGGCATCAAAAGGCACCTGACCTTTCACCATGTCACCTATATCGGCAAAGTTATGCCGGATCAGCTGAAAACTGTGCTGGCGGTAGCTGACCGCATCTTCAGCATCAGTAAAAGCGCTGGCTGCCAGAGCACCGGCAGATGTAGCGGAAAGAGCAACTAGAAATAACAGATTTTTCATTGGCTTGATTCTCATTTGTTGGAATTTGATGCAATAATGAGTGCAGTCACCTGACCCGCATGCATTGAGCATTACAGTTGGCAACAGCCACTGTCAACTCAGGAAATGAAGTGAAAGACGTCAATTTTCACAAACCCGATGGTATCCACTCCTTAAGCATCCGCTTTGCGGTGCTGGTGTTTTTACTCACCTTTACCGCCAGTGCGGCTATTGCCTATGCCGTTATGCAACTGCAGCACCATGTGCTTTTAGGGCAAGAAAAACAAGAGCTTAAGCTACAAGTTGCCAAGTATGCGCGGCAACTGGATGCCGAATTTCTGGCGCGGGAAAAAATAGCGTTAAGCGCCAACGCCGTGGTCAGCCGTTTTCCACAGCTCAAAGCACCTGACCAGGAGCTGACTGTAGCCGCCGATGGCAGTATCCGCATTCAGGACGAGATTTCCGCCGCGTTTTTACCAGCGGCGGTCTTGGATGAACAACACAAATTTTGGTTGCAACAAACCGGGCCATTGTGGCAACAGCTGGCACCTCTGTTGCTGGAAGATTTCTTCAGTTTCTACTTTATCTCCACGAAGGGCATGGTCAGGATAGCGCCATCCGATTGGGCGCTGGAAGTGCCGGTGGATCATCCTATTACCAGTGAAGTGTTCTACCGCATCGGTACACCAGAACAAAACCCGAATCGCCTGCCGCGCTGGACCGAAATTTATTACGATCCGATCTGGCAAAAGTGGATGACCAGCCTGGTGGTGCCGCTGTATCGGCAGGATGAGTTTCTGGGGATTACAGGCACCGACTTTGTGCTGGATGAATTATTTGTCAATCTCGCGGCGATGGATCAGACCGCCACCGGTGTGCGGGCTTTGTTGTACGACCAGAAAGGCAATTTACTGGTGGAGGGCAACAAACCTGTTGTCGATCTTTCCAGACCGAACTTCCCAACCGATTATTCGGCGGTTAAACCCCGTCAGCCGGAATTAGCCAATTATATTGAGCAACTGGTCCGCCAGCCTGAACAGTGGCAACAACAGGCTGATTTGCCGGGTTACCTGGTGGCCAACGCCAAAATAGAGCGGCTCGGCTGGTATTTAACCCTGTACCAGGACAAAGAAGTGGTGTTGGCCGGGCTGGATGATTTTCGTGACAACCTGATGCTGACCTTTCTGGCCGTGGCTGTAGTGGTGGCACTGTCGCTGCAGTTTTTTATCTACCAGTTTATTTTAAAACGCCTGACCCGGTTATCCGGTGCTGTGCAGCAATTAAGCCGGGGTGACGGTCAGTTGCCTGAGCTGGACCAAAGTACGGATGAAATTGGACTATTGAATCAAGCGTTTAACTCAATGTCTGAAGAAATTCATCAACTCATTACTGGCCTGAACCGCAGGATTCAGGAAAAAGAGGAAGCCGAGCGGGCCACCCGTAAACTGACCAAAGCTGTGGCGTTTTCCAGTTCAGGCATAGTGCTGACTGACAAATCCTTGCGTATTGAATACGCCAACCCCTTTATGCTGGAGCTGATTGGCTCCAGTGCAGAGCAACTCCAACACCAACCCTTGTCGGCCTTGTTTGCGGTGGAAATGTTTTTTGTCGGTGAAGAGATTGCTCAGACACTGCAGGAACGCCATCACTGGCGCGGCGATATGCTGATGCAACATGCTGAGCGTAAGCTATGGGTGTCGCTGGCGATAGCGCCTATCCGCGATGAAAAAGGTGAGTTGAGCAATTATGTCTGTGCTATGCAGGATATTTCGTTTATCAAAGAGAGCCAGCGCAAAATGGAACAGCTGGCGTACTACGATGTGCTGACCGGCATTGCCAACCGCAGTTATTTCCGTGACCAGTTGCGAAAAGCGATAGCGATGGCGTCCAGAGGCTACTACCACTTTGCCTTGTTGTACTTTGATCTGGATGAATTTAAGCGGATTAACGATACTCTCGGCCATGATTCGGGTGATGAGCTGCTCAAAGAAGTGGCGCGGCGGTTGATCTCCAGGTTACGTGAAGAAGACACCATAGCCCGGCTGGGCGGCGACGAGTTTGCGGTGATTTTGAGTGGGGTGAAAGACCGTGAGCAGGCCGCCAGGACCGCAGAAAACCTGCAACAAAGTTTTGCAGCCCCGGTGAAACTGGCCGGTGAGGAAGTGGCGATCAGTGCCAGCATAGGTATCACCATAGCGCCCGAAGACGCCGCCGATGAAGAGTTGCTGCTCAAGCATGCAGACCTGGCCATGTACGAAGCCAAAGCCCGTGGCAAAAATACGTACCATTTCTTCAGTCAGGATCTGAACGACGCCGCCAAAGAAAAACTGCTGATTGAAACCCAGTTGCGTGAGGCGATACGTGAGCATCAGTTTGTGCTGTTTTACCAGCCGAAAATTGATATCCGCAGCCATAAAATTATTGGTTATGAGGCACTGCTGCGCTGGATCAGGCCCGATGGCAGTATGATCCCGCCGCTGCGTTTTATTCCGGTGGCGGAAAGCACAGGCTTGATTGTTGAAATAGGTGAATGGGTGATCTGGGAAGCCTGCCGTTTTATCAGTCGTCAGCAAAGTAAGGGGCATGATGTCACCATTGCGGTGAATCTGTCGGCGCGGCAATTTTCGGACCAGAGTCTGGCGGCTATGGTTGAGCGTATTTTACAAAGAACCGGCGCCAGACCGCAGTCACTGACTTTTGAAATCACAGAATCCATGTTAATGGGGGATACCGATGCGGCTATTACCCAACTAAATGAGTTAAAACAGCTCGGTGTGGCTTTATCTATCGACGACTTTGGTACAGGCTATTCTTCGCTGAGTTACTTAAAACGTTTCCCGGTAGACGAGCTGAAAATCGACCGCTCTTTTGTGAAAGACATTCCGGAAGACACCAATGATATGGACATTGTTGCCGCCATTATTGCGATGGCGCAAAAAATGAACCTGAGGGTGGTGGCTGAAGGGGTGGAGACTGCGGAGCAGATCGAGTTCTTAAATAATAATGCTTGCTACCTGGTTCAGGGCTATTACTTCAGTATGCCCAAAGCAGAACAAGAGCTGTATAACCTGAACTATCAGCCTCTGGTCCATCAGGCCGCTGACGCCTGAAGGCCCTGACACTACTAATTAAACCAGGAACAATTCATGACCAGATTACGACTGTCATTGTGCAGTACGGCCTTGCTTTGCGCGCTTGTGCCTGCTGCCCATGCCGACCAGACGACACCTGTGCAGGGGATCCGCGACAAATCCCTGCACTGGTATGCCTTCACCAATGCCACAGTGGTGACAGAGCCGGGCAAACGCCTGGATAACGCCACGGTATTGATTCAAGACGGAAAAATTATCCGGGTGGGCGGCGATGCCGCTGTACCGGCCGGTTATCAGCAAATTGATGCCAGCGGTTATTACATTTACCCGGGTTTTATTGACCTGTTCAGCCAGTATGGGGTGCCAAAAGCCGGCAAAGGTGAAGGGTTCAGCTTTGGCCGCAAGCCGAACTACAGCAATGAACGGCAGGGTGGCAACGCCAGCAATGCCGCTATTCATGCCCGCCTGAACTGGGTGGACCAATTTAAACCCGATGCAGAACAGGCCAGGAGTTACCAGCAGCAGGGCTTTACCACAGTGCAGTCCGCCCGTCAGGACGGTATTTTTCGCGGTCAGGCTTTTGTGGCGTCATTGCTGCCAGGCTTACCAAACGAAGCGGTGATCAAAAGCACGGGCAACCAGTTTATGGCCTTTAGCAAAGGCAGCTCACAGCAAAGCTATCCATCGTCACTGATGGGCAGTATTGCGCTGATTCGTCAGACCCTGTCGGACGCCAGCTGGTACGCGCAGGCGCATGGCAAAACCGACTGGCGTTTTTACAACCAGCCGGTTGAGTTTAATGCCGATCTGGCGGCTTTAGGTCAGTTGTCACAACAAGGTGTGGTGTTCGAAGTGACCGACGATCAGGCGCTGCTGCGCGCGGATCTGCTGCTGAAAGAATTTGGTATCAGCAAAGCCAGCCTGGTGGGCACGGGCTATGAATACAACCGTCTGGCAGAGCTGAAAGCTTCAGGCCGCTCAGTCATTCTGCCGCTGGCCTTCCCGGCGGCGCCAAATGTACAGCAGCTAAACGACCAACTGGATGTGGAGCTGGCGCAATTGCGACACTGGGAAAGGGCGCCTGCCAACGCGGCGGCACTGGCCAAAGCTGAAATTCCGTTTGCGCTGACCCTACACAAGCTGGAAAAACCAGAACAATTCTGGCCGAACTTGCGTAAAGCCGTGCAGTATGGCCTGAGTGAACAGCAAGCGTTAGCGGCGTTAACCACAGTACCGGCAAAGTGGCTGGGGCTGGAAGCACAATTGGGCAAGGTAGCGCCTGGTTACCTGGCCGATTTAGTGGTCAGTAAAGGCGATTTATTCGCCGACGGTGAAATTGTGGCGACCTGGATCCGCGGTCAGCAACAGCAGTTTAAAGCCATGGATATGCCGCAATTTGCCGGCACTTATACGTTGTCGGCGGCAGGCCTGAGTGTGCCGGTGCAGCTGACGGACAAAGACGGCAAAGTGGAAGGAAAAGTGAATGTTGCAGGGAAAGAAAGCAAACTCAGCCATGTGCTGAATCAGCGTAACCAGCTGCAGTTCAGCCTGGATCTGAAAGCGCTGGAGCAGGGGACTGGGGTGGTTCAGTTCAGCGGTGTGCTGGACGGCAATGTGCTGACCGGTACTTTAGTGATGGCGGATGGCCAGCGCTACCCTGTCAGCAGCGCACGCCAGCCGGCCGCTAAAACTGAGGATAAAAAAGCAGCGAAACCTGACATCACCCTGCTGTCCAGCCTGACCACACCAAACCGTGCTTACGGCGTGATGACCAAAGCCAGGCAGCAAAATGTGCATATTAAGAATGCCACGGTCTGGACCTCCGCAGCAGCCGGCAAGCTGGAAAACACCGATCTGCTGGTGGAAGACGGCCGCTTTGTCAAAATTGGCCAGAACCTGAAAACCCCTTCAGGTTTTACGGTCATTGACGCCACAGGCCTGCATGTGACCGCCGGTATTATTGACGAACACTCGCATATTGCGGTTGATCAGGGCGTGAACGAGGGGTCGGATGCCATTACCTCCGAGGTGCGTATTGGCGATGTGCTGGACGCCGACGATATCAATATTTACCGCGGTTTGGCAGGCGGTACCACCACAGCTCAACTGTTGCACGGCAGTGCCAACCCAATTGGGGGCCAGGCACAGATCATTCAGCTGCGTTGGGGCGACAGCGCGCCGCAACTGAAATTTAAAGGCGCACCACCGAGCATCAAGTTTGCCTTGGGTGAAAACGTCAAACAGGCCAACTGGGGGGAAGCTTTTACCATCCGGTATCCGCAAACCCGCATTGGCGTGGACACTATTATCCGTGATGCGTTCCAGGCGGCGAAAGAGTACAAGGCCCAGCTGGCGGCTTACGGGGATTTATCCCGTTCGGAGAAAGCCAAAACTGCCGCACCACGGCCGGACTATCGCTTAAATGCCTTGGTGGAGATTCTGGATAAACAACGTTTTATTCATGTGCATTCCTATGTGGCTTCTGAAATCCTGATGATTATCAAACTGGCTGAAGAAATGGGCTTTAACATCACCACCTTTACCCACATTCTGGAAGGCTACAAAGTGGCCGACGAGATGAAAAAACATGGTGCCAGCGCTTCCAGTTTTGCCGACTGGTGGGCCTATAAAATGGAAGTGCAGGATGCCATTCCTTACAACGTCTGTCTGATGCAGCAACAAGGGGTGCTGACCAGCATCAATTCGGACAGCCCTGACCTGCAACGCCGACTGAACCAGGAAGCGGCTAAAGCCGTGGTGTACTGTGGCATGGATGAACAGGCGGCATTGAATATGGCCACCATTAATCCGGCCAAACAGCTGAAAATTGACCACAAAGTGGGCTCCATTGAAGAAGGCAAACAGGCTGACTTTGTGATTTGGACTGCCAACCCGCTGTCGGTGTACGCTCAGGCCAAATCCACCTGGATTGAAGGGGCTATGTATTACTCACAGCAGCAGGATGAACTGATGCAACAGCAGGTCGCAGCCGAAAAGCAGCAACTGATCCAAAAAGTGCTGAATGCACCTGACAAAGACAAAGCAGGTTCAGGTGCCAGTTACAAGGCGAACAACCCGGTCTGGCATTGTGAAGATAACCACGACCTGATGACTGTTGGCGGTTATCAGTTGATTGGCCATAGCCACTAAGGAGTCTGCGATGAAATTATCAGTATTCAAACTGGCTCTGCTGGCTGCATTCAGCAGCGGCGTGATGGCCAACGATGTGGTTCCGGCTGCACCGCAGTCGGCGCCTGTTTTGTTGACGGATGCCACAGTGCATACGGTGACCCAAGGCACTCTGAACAACACGGATGTGTTGCTGGTGGACGGCAAAATCAGTGCTGTTGGCACAGATTTAACAGCACCAGCCGGCGCGACAGTGGTGGATTTAACAGGTAAGCATCTGTACCCGGGGCTGATTGCACTGGCAAACCAGCTGGGATTGACCGAAATTGAAGCGGTACGCTCGACAGACGACACCACCGAAGTGACTCAGACCAACCCGGACCTGAAAGCACAAATTGCTTACAACGCCGATTCGGAAGTGATCCCAACCATTCGGGCCAATGGCTTTGCTTACAGTATGGTGTACCCCAATGGCTCAATGCTGATGGGCCAGTCAGCGCTGATGCAACTGGACGCCTGGAACTGGCAGGATGCGACAGTCTCAGATTCGGTGGCGCTGCATCTGAAATGGCCAAAAGCGGATTTACAAACCAGCCCCTGGCGGCCACAAAAACCGGAGGATATCCGTAAACAAAGCGCCAAAGACTTAGCGCAGCTTTATCGCTACTTTCAAACCGCCAAAGCCTATGCCGATGCTGTCAACGCAGGCACTGATGTGGCTGTGGATTCGCGTTGGCAGGCGATGATCCCGGTATTTGCCGGTCAGAAACCGGTTTTTGTGCACGCGGATGATCAGCGCCAGATGGAGCAGGCCCTGCAGCTGCAAAAACAATACGGTTTTGCCATGACCTTTGTCGGAGGCCGTGACGCCTGGCGTATTGCGCCGCAACTGGCTGCAGCCAAGGTGTCGGTGATTTACACCACGCCTTACGGTATTCCTGAACGGGCCGATGAAGCCAGCAACCAGTCGTTCCGCACGCCGGCACAGCTGGCCAAAGCAGGGGTGAAGTTCGCTTTGTCACTGGATGGCTACTGGGACACCCGCAACGTGGTGTTTGCGGCAGGTCAGGCGATCAGTTACGGGCTGGACAAAGAGGTTGCGTTACGTTCTGTTACACTTGACGCCGCTGCTATTGCCGGGGTGGCTGATAAAATAGGCAGTATTGAAGTGGGCAAAGCGGCCACTTTAGTGGTGTCAGACGGTGACATTTTTGACTATCTGGGGCACAAGGTCCGTTATTTATGGATTGACGGTCGTCAGGTGGATTTATCCAGCCGGCACACCCAGCTGCGGGACAAATACCAGCAGCGCTACCAAGATACGAATTAAACCAACAAGAGAAACGACCTGTTCAGGGGCTGCGGCCCCTGAATTTTTTAAAGGAACAGCGATGAAATTATCTCTACTTGCTGCCGCCACAGCGGCATTGCTGCTGGCAGGTTGCCAGCAAACCAGCCAGAACCCGGCACCTTTGGCCAAAGCCAGTGCGACCGCCATAGAAGCTCATATGACCTTTTTAGCGGATGACAGCCTGGAAGGACGTGATACTGGCAGCCGGGGGCATCAGATTGCTTCACACTATATTGCCACCCAATTGCAGGCTTTGGGCCTGGCTCCAGCCGGTGAACAAGGTTATTTTCAAACCGTACCTATGCGCAAAGCTTTGCTGAAGCCGGGCAGTGCCAAAATGAGCCTGACGGTGAATGGCAAAACCACTGACTTTGGCTACCCAAATCAGTTTTTTACCGGCCCCAGTCTGAGTGAGGCTGTGTCGCAGGTGAAAGCCGGTCTGATGTTTGTTGGTTATGGTCTGGTATCGGAAGAGTTTGGCATTAACGATTACCAGGGCCTGGACGTCAAAGGCAAAATTGTGGTGATGCTCAGTGGCCGGCCTAAGTCACTGCCGAGTGAAGAAGCCGCGCATATTCAAAGTCTGAAAGGCAAACTGGCGGCTGAACATGGCGCTGTCGGCATTCTGACCATTCATACACCGGAACGTGAAAAAGTACGGCCTTACGCCACCAGCATTTTGTATCTGAACAGCCCAAGCATGGGTTGGGTGCATAAAGATGGTTCTGTTGAAGGCGAGCATAAAGAGCTGAAAGGGGGGGCTTACCTGCACACCGACACGGCCAAAACCTTGTTTGAAGGTGCAGCAGAAAGCCTGGATGCTGTGTTTGCCCAGATGGACGCGGGCCAACATCCAAAAGGTTTTGCGTTAAAAGGTGAAGTCAGTCTGCACCGTGAATCCACCCTGGAAGAGATTCAGAGCCCGAATGTGGCGGCCGTGCTGCCAGGTTCAGACCCACAATTAAAAGACGAATATGTGGTGGTCACAGCGCACTCCGACCATATTGGTTTGAGCAATGACGTACGCAGCAAAGATAAAATCAACAATGGCCTGATGGACAATGCCGCCGGTGTTGGCATTCTGCTGGAAACGGCCCGTTTGTTCAGTCAGGCGCCAGCAAAACCCAAACGTTCCATTTTATTTGTCGCTGTGACAGGGGAAGAAAAAGGTTTATTGGGCGCGGATTATTTTGCCCATTACCCGACCCGCCCTATCGACAAACTGGTGGCGAACGTAAACCTGGACATGCCGGTGCTGCTGTATCCGTTTGCCGATGTGGTGGCGTTTGGTGCCAATCATTCCAGCCTGGGGGCTGTGGTGGATAAAGCGGCCGCGTCGGTGGGCATTAAACAAAGTGCAGACCCTATGCCGGAACAGGCTATTTTTACCCGCTCCGACCACTACACTCTGGTGCAGAAAGGTGTGCCTTCGGTGTTCCTGATGACGGGTTTTACGTCACAGGACCCGAAACAAAAGGGCGGTGAAGTCTGGGGCAAGTTTTTTGCCAAACACTACCACAAGCCAAGCGACGATGTCGCAGGCCTGACGGCTGATTTTGGCGCTATCCGCTACGATGCCGGCGCTTTATTTGCCGACCTGAACTACGCCATTGCGACTGAAGTGGCCAATGCGCCGCAACGTCCGGTCTGGTTAAAAGACAGTTTCTTTGGCAAAATTTTTGGCCAGAGTTACAACGTGCAAAAATAGTACTGCAGAAAAACAAAACCAAAAGCCACCTTCGGGTGGCTTTGTTTTATCCGGTCAAACTTTTACAATGGCTGTCTGAGTACCTATGACCAGAGGTGTGGTTTTGACGGAGAACCTGGCTTTGACCAGTGTGCATAAGGAGACAGCTCATCCGCATGAGCTGGTATTGTGCCGTCATTGTGATCTGCTGCAGCAGTTGCCACCGCTTCAGGTGGGCCAGGAAGCCGCTTGCAGCCGTTGCGGTTATTTGCTGGATATGCGGCAAAAAGACCCGGTGCTACGACCCATTTTGTATGCCCTCAGTGCCTTACTGATGCTGGTGCTGTCGAACCTGTTTCCTTTTATTGGTATGAATGTGGCGGGTAACAGCCACTTTATGGATTTTATTGACACCTCCTCTGTGTTGTTTGAAGAGCAGCATCAATGGCTGGCGGTGCTGGTCTGGCTTTTTATTCAGGCGGTGCCGGCCCTGTGCATGCTGGCGGTGATCTATCTGAAGCTGGGCATGATCTGGCCATTGAGGGGCTTGGTCTGGACGGCCAGAGTGCTGTATCTGCTGAAGCCCTGGAGCATGGTCGATATTTTCCTGATTGGTGTTCTGGTCGCTTTTGTCAAACTGGTGGTGTATGCCGATATTTCGCTCGGCATGAGCTTCTGGGCCTTTTGCCTGTTTTGTTTATTGCATTTACGCACCTTTCAGGTGATTGACCGCCATGCACTCTGGCAGTCCATTGCGCCAGCGCCACAACCGGCAGCCGCAGAAATGGCTGGTCGCAATGGCATTGCACTGAATCTGGCCAGTTGCAGCTGCTGTACCGCCATAGTGGCGGTGGAGCAAAAGTTTTGTGGCCGTTGTGGCACCAAAGTGGTGCTGCGTGAACCATACAGTCTGCAAAAAACCCTGGCCTGGCTGCTCACCGCTGCAGTGCTGTATATTCCGGCTAACCTGCTGCCTATTATGGAAACTGTGTCTCTGGGCAGCAGCATTCAGTCCACCATTATCAGCGGCATCATTCTGATGTGGCGCGACGGGGCTTACCCAGTGGCCATTATTATCCTGCTGGCCAGTGTGGTGATCCCAGTGCTGAAAATTGCCATTATGTTCTGGCTTTGTTATCTGGCGGCTTTGCCTGGTCACAAGCGGCAATTGCTCTCTACCCGGGTCTATCTGGTGGTCGACTGGATAGGTCGCTGGTCTATGGTGGATGTGCTGGTGGTGGCTATACTGGCGGCTTTGGTCCGGTTTGATTTATTAATGGGTGTGTATCCTGGTATGGGGGCATTGGTGTTTGCCTGCGTGGTGATCACCACAATGCTGGCAGCCATGAGTTTTGATCCCCGCTTGCTGTGGGATCAGCGAAAACAACAAACTGTGGAGGAACAGGGTGGCTAAAACACAGAACAGGGTGGCGGCAGTGAAAAAAATCCGCCAGTTGTCACCGATCTGGATAGTGCCTTTTATTGCAATCGCCATAGGGATCTGGATGTTGTATTACACCCAGAAAAACCAGGGGCCGGTCATTACTCTGGTGACCTTGAATGCCGAAGGTATAGTGGCAGGCAAAACCCAGATCAAAAGCCGCAGTGTCGATATAGGCCGGGTGGAATCTGTGCAGTTGTCGGAGGACCTGAGCAAAGTGCTGGTCAAAGCCCAGCTCGACCCAGGCGTTGAAGGTTTGCTCAATGAAGATACTCAGCTTTGGGTCGTCAAACCGACCATAGGCCGTGGTGGCGTCAGTGGTCTGAATACTTTGTTATCTGGTGCTTATATTGAGCTGCAGCCAGGCAGGAAAACCGATGTACAGAAGTATTATTTCGAATTGCTGGACAGCCCGCCCATAGCACCGGCTGATGCCGCAGGCGTGCGGGTGCAGTTGCTCAGTGACGATGCCACTGCATTGGCGGTCGGTGATCCTGTGCTGTATCACGGTTATGCGGTGGGAACTGTGGAACGCAGTGAATTTGATGCCAAAGCTGGCCATATGCAGTATCAGCTGTTTGTGCGCGCTCCTTATGACAGCCTGGTCACTGAAAACGTGCGGTTCTGGCAGGCCAGTGGTATGGCGTTGGATATGTCGGCGCAGGGTATTCGGGTTGAACTGGCATCCATTGCGACTTTACTGAGTGGCGGGGTGCATTTTGATGTGCTCGAAGGCTGGCCTGTTGGCGACAAGGTGGCCAGTAACACGCAATTTCAGCTGTTTAAAAACCAGAAGAGTATTCAGGAAGGCTTGTACACGGATTACCTGGAATACGTGCTGTTGTTTGATGAATCCATCCGCGGTTTAAGCCCGGGGGCACCCATTGAATACAAAGGGATCCGTATTGGTACTGTGGCGGCAGCGCCATATTTCTTTCAGCTGAAAAACCCATTGGATGTGGCCTTTAACCAGGGCATTCCGGTGTTGATCCGGCTGGAGTCTGGTCGGCTGGCCGGTGATTTGACGTTAAAACTATTGGAATCTGAACTGGAGCAGGCGGTGCAACAGGGCCTGCGGGCCGTGTTAAAAACCGGCAGTCTGTTAACCGGCGCCTTGTACATCGAGCTGGTGCGTACTGACACCAAACTGACGAAACAGGCCCCCGCCGTGCCTGCTCTTGCCGCGGATGCAGATAACTCAGAGGTGGACGTGTCGACGACGGCTAAAGCAGATTTTCAGAGCCAGGAAGGGATGGTGCCCGGCTATCAGTTACCAGAACTGGCGGGCCACAAACTGCTGCCGACCTCTCCCAGCGGATTGGCGAATATAGAACAGAAAATTTTGCAGGTGCTGGATAAACTGAACCAGCTGCCGGTCGAGTCTGTGCTGAAACAAAGCGAACAGACGCTGCTGCAAAGTGAGCAAATGCTGAAAAACGCCGACGCACTGCTCCGGTCACTTGACGCGCTGGTGGGCAGCCAGCAGGTGAAGGAGTTGCCACAGGACATGCAAAAAACCCTGCTGGAGCTGCGCCGGACTATGGCCGGTTTTGCCCCCGGCGCCCCGGCTTACGAAAAACTGAACAGCAATCTGCAGGCGATGGACCAGCTATTACGTGATTTACAGCCTGTGATTAAAACCATGAACAGTCAGAGTAATGCGCTGATTTTTTCGGCCGAACCTGCTGATGATCCAGAGCCGGAGGCATCGAAATGATCAGATTTTCTGTGTACGCAACTGTGATGCTGCTGACTGCCTGCAGCAGCTCTGCGCCGACCATTCAGTATTACCTGTTGCCTGAAGTGCAACCGGCTTTTACTGCAGAGGCACAAAAACGCCTGGTGCTGGAACCTGTGCAGGTGGCGAGTTTCCTCAATACCAATGCACTGATTTATCAGCAGTCTGAGGTAGAACTGAACCCAACCCGTTTGCATCAGTGGGCTGAGCCATTGGACCAACAACTGACCCGCAGTTTAGTGGCACAACTGTCGAAACTCAGGCCTGATTACCAGATTGCCAGCGAAGCCAGTTCAGCCAGTGATTTACGCCTGACGGTGCAGGTCAGCCAGTTTCAGATCAGCAGCACAGGTCAGGTGCTGATCAGCGCCCGT
This sequence comes from Rheinheimera sp., assembly GCF_037442525.1. GTDB lineage: Bacteria > Pseudomonadota > Gammaproteobacteria > Enterobacterales > Alteromonadaceae > Pararheinheimera. The sequence continues at coordinate 117,521 of NZ_JBBIQD010000008.1, forward strand.
ATGCATTTGCTCAACGGGGCTGAGCTGAAACAACAAAGCTTCAGCCTGAGTCTGCCCCTGCCGGATGATGGTTATGCGGTGGCCGTGCAGACATTGGGGCAGGGCTGGCACCAACTGGCGCAGCAAATCAGCGAAAATTTGTAAGGCGTAATCCCAATAAAGAAGCCGCGATTGCGGCTTTTTTATTGGTTTTTTAATAGCTGAATTCGATGCCAAGCACAGTGGCTTTGCTGGCCCCTGTCACTTCGGGCAGATTGCCAGGAAGCTTCTGATCATAAGCAAAAGCCAGCCAGGCAAAAGCCATGGCTTCCACCCAGTTTGGGTCTATGCCCAGCGCTTTGGTGCTGTCAACAGCGGCGGCAGGCCTTAATTGCTGCAGCTCCCGTACCAGCTGTGCGTTGTAGGCGCCGCCACCACAGAGGTAGAGTTGAGCCACATTCTTCGGTAAGGCGGCCATGATGGTTTCTGCGGTAAAGCGGGTCAGAGTGCGCTGCACATCGGCTGCTGGCAGAGCAAAATCTTTCAGGGCCTTATTTAGCCACTGCTGGTTAAAGTGTTCGCGCCCTGTGCTTTTGGGGCCTGAGCGGCTGAAATAAGGGTCTTGCCACAAGGACTGCAGCAGCCCCGCATGCAGCTGGCCGGAAGCGGCAAAATCGCCGTTCTGATCATAAGGTCCCAGGCCGTGCTGTTGAACCCATAAATCCATCAGGCAATTGCCTGGTCCTGTGTCAAAGCCGGTGACCGGCTGGCCCGGGCGCAGCAGGGTGGCGTTGGCAATGCCGCCAATATTGACTACAGCCCGTGCTTCTGTAGGGCTGGCAAAGACTGCCTTGTGAAAAGCCGGGACCAGCGGAGCACCCTGGCCACCCAATGCCATATCTTTTTGCCTGAACTTTGAAATGACCCGGATTTGGCTTTGCACCGCCAGCCTGAACATATCACCGGCCTGGTAGCTAAAGCCATAATGGCCGTCAGGCCTGTGTCGTATGGTTTGACCATGGCAACCAATGGCTTTGACGGCGGACGCTGTGACGCCGGCACGCTCCAGCAACTGCAGGGTGGCGGTCGCATAGGCCTCTGCCAACTGAGCTTCTGCCAGACCTAAACAGTCAATTTCATTGGCGCCGGGTTGACTTAAGGTGAACAACTGCTGGCGTAATGCCGCTGGGAAGGCACAGTGATGTGTCCGGACAAGTACAGGGGCAGGGGGGGAGAAATCGACCAGCACCAGATCGATCCCATCGAGACTGGTGCCGGACATAATACCGACATAAAGCTGCGACATTATTCTGCCGCAGCAGTCATGCTACGTTCGTGAGTATCCAACTGAGCGATCAGTTGTTGCGCCTGAGCCACAAAAGCTAAGCGGTCTTTGTTTGACAGCGGCTCGGCCTGCGGCAGTTTCACTGTACGTGGATTACGGTGTACACCACCGACCACAAATTCATAGTGCAAGTGAGCGCCGGTGACCCGGCCTGTGCCGCCCAAACGACCAATCACCTGGCCCTGACGTACAGTTTCACCTTTTTTCACATCCCGTTTGGACAGGTGCAGGTACTTGGTCACTATATTGTTTTTATGCTGAACAAACACATAGTTGCCATTCACACCGTTGTAAGTGGATGCAATGACTTTGCCATCACCGGCCGCCATAATGGGAGTGCCGACCGCGGCCACATAGTCCACCCCATTATGCGGGCGAACCTTCTTTAACACCGGGTGGAAACGTTTTGGATTGAAATTGGAGCTGACGTACTGGAAGCTGACCGGCGCCCGCAGGAACGCCTGACGCATCGCCTTGCCGTCCGGTTTGTAGTAACCGCCGTCTTTGTGTTTGACCGCCTGATACAGGGTGCCTTCGTTACGGAATTGCGCTGCCAGAATATCGCCGTTGCCGACAAACTGGCCGTCGGCGTATTTGGTTTCAAACAACACGCTGAAGCTGTCGCCCGCTTTAATATCCAGACCAAAGTCGATGTCGTAGCTGAAAATGCTGTTGGCTAAGGTGAGCATTTGGGATTCGGACAAGCCCGCTTCCAGACCGGCATTCCAGAATGAACCGTTAATGACGCCACTGACAATCTCAGTGCGCACTTCCACTTCTTTCAACAGTTCTTCGGCGGCAAATTTATTGTCGCCGTGGCGGGTCACCCGCAGCGTTTTCAGGTTGCTGACCGGGTAACGGATTTCCTGCAATAACCCCTGGTTATTCAGACCAAACTCAATTTGTTCACCGGGAAAAATCCGGGTCAGGGTTTTCACCTCTTTGCCCAGACTCAACACATCCCGCATGACTGTCTGGTCTAAATTGGCTTTTTTGAACACAGACGACAGGTTGTCGCCTTTTTTTACTTCGACCGTGACCCATTCTAAAGAGTTATCTTCCTGCGGCAGGGTACCCAATTGCTGTCCGGCAATTTTCTCCTCCACCATAGGAACTTCAAGACTGTATCTTTTCCCAACTTCCAGCTCAGAGGTTTCTGTACTTCTGGACGCTGAGGCTTGTTCTGACGGGATCAGCAGTAAAACAGCAACAATACTGCTTACAGCGCCGATTAATAACCGATGTTTGATAGGCAAAGAAGAAAACATGAATAGCGCATCTCTTATTGTTATCAGACAAACCACTAAAAAAATGAGGATATAACGATTTTTTAGCCGATGCTACTGTTTTGTCGGTTTGATCCAAAGAAATGTTCCAGTAGAATGCGGTGTTAGATTTTAAAGAACCAAAACTTGATGTAGGAGTGCACCATGGCTCACTGGGAGCAGGCGCTGGCTGAGATAAAACGCGGCTGCGAAGAGATTTTGCTGGAAGAGGATTTAATTGAAAAGTTAAAGGAAGGAAAACCTTTAAAAATCAAGGCGGGCTTCGATCCAACAGCACCAGATTTGCATTTGGGCCACACGGTTCTTATTAACAAATTACGCACCTTCCAACAGTTAGGCCATGAAGTCATTTTCCTGATTGGCGACTTCACCGGCATGATTGGTGACCCAACCGGCAAAAATGTCACCCGCAAGCCGTTGACCCGCGACGATGTGCTGGCCAATGCCCAGACCTATAAAGAGCAGGTGTTTAAAATTCTTGACCCGGCGAAAACCCGGGTAGCCTTTAACTCCGAATGGATGGAGCAGCTGGGCGCGGCTGGCATGATCAAACTGGCATCCCGTCAGACGGTTGCCCGTATGCTGGAGCGTGACGACTTCAAAAAACGTTATGCCAATAATCAGTCCATTGCTATCCATGAGTTTTTATACCCGCTGGTGCAAGGCTGGGATTCAGTAGCGCTGCAGGCCGATGTGGAAATGGGTGGCACCGACCAGCGTTTTAACCTGCTGATGGGCCGTGAGTTGCAAAAAGACGAAGGTCAGCGTCCGCAAACCATTATTATGGTGCCACTGCTGGAAGGTCTGGACGGTGTGCAGAAAATGTCCAAATCCTTGGGCAATTACATCGGTATCACCGACACGCCGTCAGAGATGTTTGGCAAAGTGATGTCGATCAGTGACGATTTAATGTGGCGCTACTACGACTTGCTGAGTTTCCGCCCGCTTGCTGAACTTGCAGAGCTGAAACAACAGGCAGCAGCAGGCCGTAACCCTCGGGACATTAAAATTGAGCTGGCCAAAGAGCTGATTGCCCGTTTCCACGATCAGGCCGCGGCCGATGCCGCCGAGCAGGATTTTATCCAGCGTTTTTCCAGAAATGCATTGCCGGATGATATCCCAGAGCTGAGCTTAACTCTGGAGGGGGCGAGCATTGTCATTACCAACCTGCTGAAAGAAGCTGGTCTGGTGGAGAGCACTTCGGAAGCAATGCGGATGATCAAACAAGGTGCGGTCAAGCTGGATGGTGAGCTGAAAGTGGACGACAGCAAGCTGGAGTTCAGCAAAGGCTCCTGCCATATTTTCCAGGTCGGCAAGCGCAAATTTGCCAAAGTCACACTGAATTGAACATAGTGACAGACAAGGGCCGTCAAGGCCCTTTTTAGTCTATTTTCTGTCGAACCCGCTGTAACAGGGTCTGCTGTAACAGCGGCTTGAGGAACCTGGGCTCAAAAGGGTAAGTCAGATAAGGCACCTGATACTGCTGTGCCTGCTGTGGATCTGAGCATAATATGAACTGGCAATTTTGTTGCTGTAACTCTCCAATCAGTAAATTCGTATCCATGTCGTCGGGTAACTGATGGACCAGCATTAAATCGGCTTTGGTCTTTCCGGCCAGCAACAAGGCCTGCACGCCATTCTGGGACGAGCTGACTTCCACCGGCAATTGCCACTGACTGAGATGCAGTTTTATCTGTGTGGCGAAACTCGGTTCAGACGACAAGGCCACCAGATTCAGCAGAGGCATTTCCCGTTGCTTTTGTTGCAACAGCTGTAACAGGGATTGCTGGTCAATTCGCCTGTGGCCCCCTGGGGTTTTCCATGCATGCAATAAGCCCTGTTCAACCCACAGCTGAATGGTTCTGACGGACACGCCAAGCACTTGGGCGGCCTGACGGGTGGAAAGTAACTGATGATGATCTGACATAACACAACTTCTGACTTGTATGTTTTTATCATATTTATCATTTGAACCAATGTCAATCTGTGTGTTTATCAATTTTTTCAAAGATTAATTTGTGCCTGTGCTTGATTTTTGAGCAGCGATGATAAATATTGATATCAAATTGATATCAATAAGGTGTGATCATGAAAGAAACTCAAGTGAATAGCCGCAGTGGTTTTGCAATGTTAGCGGCCTTGCTGGTGTTGCAGTTACTCAGCGTTAGTGCCGTTGTGTTCTTGATGGGCCTGTTGAAAGCTTTGGCGCTGGTGTTGGCGATACTGGTGTTTGTCTGTTGGTTTGGCTTTTACATGGTGCAGCCTAACCAGGCTGCCGTGCTGCAGTTGTTTGGCCGTTATGTGGGTTCTGATCATCAGACGGGCCTGCGCTGGGCCAATCCTTTTTACAGCAAGCAACGTGTCTCGTTGCGGGTGCGCAACTTCGAAAGTGGCAAGTTGAAAGTCAACGACCATGCCGGTAATCCGGTGGAAATTGCGGCTGTGGTGGTGTGGAAAGTGGTCGACAGCGCCGAAGCCGTCTTTGAAGTAGAAGACTATGAAAACTTTGTCAGCATTCAAAGTGAAGCGGCTTTGCGTTTCCTGGCGTCCAGTTACCCTTATGAAGCAGCTGAGGAACACGAGCTGAGCTTGCGAAGTAATGGGCAGGAAATTGTCGAGTTACTGAAGCAGGAAATTCAGGCCCGGCTGGAAAAAGCCGGTGTTGAAGTGCTGGAAGCCCGCATCAGCCATTTGGCTTATGCCCCGGAAATTGCCAGCGCCATGCTGCAGCGGCAGCAGGCGCGCGCTGTGGTGATGGCCAGGCAGCAGCTGGTAGAAGGGGCTGTGGGTATGGTGGAATTGGCGCTGGCCCGTCTATCAGAGAAAGGGGTTGTGGAATTGGATGAAGAGCGCAAAGCGGCCATGGTCAGTAATCTGTTGGTCGTGCTCTGTGGTGATCATCAGGTGCAGCCTGTGGTGAACGCTGGCTCTCTTTACTAACCGGAGGCTGGTGTGGCCAAAAAACCTTTTGCGCTGCGAATGGATGAACAGAGCCTGGCTGCATTGCAGCAGTGGGCGGATCAGGAGTTTCGCAGCCTGAATGGTCAGATTGAATATTTGCTGCATGATGCGCTGCGCAAAGCCGGACGCCTGCCAAAATCGCAGGCGGGCACAGCGGAGCCGAAAGTGGATAAATAATGCCTGCTTTGTTCTTGCTCAGACTAGGGCTTGTTGACGTTTCAGGGTTATTTTTGCAGCAGTCTGGCCGGTTTTTATGCAAGGCAGTGCGAGTGCAGTGTAGTTAGTCTACATAAACGAGCACTAACGCAGCAGAAAGGCCGGCCAAGCGCTGCCCTGCGGGTTCGGTCTGGCGGCGCCCTGCACTTTGTCACTCGTCGCTTATTTAGAATGACTAAACTTCGCTCCTCGTTTCGCGTTCAGAACGCCGCCAGAGCGAACAAAATTTAATCTCGAAACGTCAACAAGCCCTAGATGCAAATTTTAAGATGTGGCACTTTGTGAAGCCGGATTCTCATTGATGCAGCATTATCCGTTGTGGCTAAAAGCGTTAGTTTCAACTCTTGGTGCCACCGCAGCTATAGCGACACTGGCAGCATTACAGCAGTGGCAGCATATTTTACTGATGGCACCCTTTGGTGCGACGGCTGTGATTCTGTTTGCTTTGCCTGACAGCCCACTCGCCAGCGCTAAAAATGTGATAGGCGGGCATGGACTCAGTGCACTGGTTGCGTTGCTGTTGTTGCACCTGTTTGGGCAAAGCACTGCTGTCGTCGCGTTGGCTGTGGGATTGTCCATCGGCCTGATGGTGCTGCTGCATCTGACGCATCCTCCGGCAGGGGCAACGGCCTTGCTGGTGATGCTGACTGCACCGGACTGGTGGTTTTTGTTCAATCCGGTGCTTGCCGGTGCTTCAGTGATGACCCTGGTCGCCTGGGTTTATCATCATCGCCATCAATTGAGTCTTAACTGGCTCAGACGCCGCCGAGCAGCGCCGACCATAAAGGCAGAGTAAGAAAGCTCAATACCAAGCCCAAACCGACCAGCGCAGACACAAAACGTGGTGCCAGGCCTGCCGCTATGGCGATGGCGCCCGCAGACACCATAGGTGGCATTGCCGCTTCAAACACAGTCACCTGCAGGATTTGTGGTTGTGCATTCAAGGCTTGCAGCAGCAACCAGGCGGTTAATGGCATGGCCAACAATTTCACTGCCAGGGCAAACGCCAAAGGGCCCTTTTCGCCGGGCTCCAGCTGCAATCTGAACTGAAAGCCTACAGCAATCATAATCACCGGCACTAAAGTGGCCGACAGGCTGCCAAGCACGGAATCGACCAAAGCCGGATAAGGGTAAGCCCAGGGTTGTAACAGCAATGCCAGGGCCAGAGCGATAAAAGACGGAAAAAGTAAAATACGTTGGCTGATACTGGCGACTGTTGGCCGCTCAGCATTGGGGTTGTACAAGGCAGCAATAATAGTGGACCAGGTCGCCAATGCGACAAAAGAACCGGCCTGGTCATAAATCATCGCCACAGGCAGCGCTTGGGCTCCAAAAAAAGCTTCCACCATCGGAAAGCCTAAAAAAGAGGTATTGCCAAGAGGCAACACCACCAGTAAAGCCGCAGTGGTCTGGCGTTGCCAGCCCCAAACACGGCCTGCTGTGACCACAGCACCGGCGACCAATAACAACAACAGCCAGGGCACCAGTGCAGGCAACAACAGCTGACTGGAAAACTGCAGCAACGGAATTTTTTGCAACACCAAAGCTGGCAGCGCTATATAAAGCACAAACTGATTCAGCACCAGGCCCGTGTTAGCAGGAAACTGCGGCAGGCGACGCAGAACGTAGCCCAACAGCAGGTAAACCAAAACTAACACAAAATTTTCCATACGGGCTCCGGGGCTGGCGGTGACGGCTGAATCAGCCTCGCCTAGTTTAACTGCCTGCCTGTTGAGGTTCGATACGACTTTCGCCGCACAGTTGATTTAACTGGTCGAGCAGCTGTGAACTGTGTTGGCACAGTTGCAGTTTACGTGTTTTGCTCCAGCTTTTAACCAGGACTTCGGCTTTGCTGGCTGTACTTTTATCGGCAAACGCCAGGCTGAATGCCAGTTCAAAAGGGCCTTTACCGCGCAGTGCTTTGGCACCACCAGCCAATTCACCGTTATGTTGTCTGAGCCTGCGTTCTGGTTCTGTGCTGATCCCTGTATAAAGCAACCCTGCCGGGCTTTTCACCAGGTAGAGAAACCAGAGTTCTGACTTGTTTTTGCTAAGCTGCATGGAAGGAATTAGACTAGCGCCGTTTTTTGCCGCCTACTGTAAAGGATCTGTGATGTCATTTGCCAGCTTTGCCCTGGATCAACGCCTGCAAGCCCGAGTGCAGCAGCTGGGATATCAGCAACCCACCGCTGTGCAGCAACAGTGTATTCCGCTGGTGTTGCAGGGCCGGGATCTGTTAGCGGCGGCACAGACAGGCACTGGTAAAACGGCTGCTTTTGTATTGCCTTTGCTGCACCTGTTGCTCCATCAGGCCAAGGCGGTCAATTTTTTGCAGGCCAGAGCACTTGTTCTGACACCGACCCGAGAGCTGGCGCAGCAAGTGTTTGATTCTTTGCAGAGTTATGGTGAAGGTCTGATGCTGAAATCAGCGGTGTTTTATGGCGGTGTGTCGATCCGGCCCCAGTATGATGCAGCGGCCCGCGGCCTAGATGTGCTGGTGGCCACCCCTGGCCGTCTGCTGGACCACTTGCATCAGGGCACAATCCGTCTGGATGAATTGCAGTACCTGGTGCTGGATGAGGCCGACCGTATGCTGGATATGGGCTTTTTGCCTGACATCCAGCGTATTCTGAAGCGTCTGCCCGCCAACCGGCAAACCTTGTTTTTTTCCGCCACCTTCTCCAAAGCTGTGAAGGCATTAGCGGCAACCTTGCTAAACAATCCAGAGCAAATTGAAGTGGCCCGCGCCAACAGCACCGCCGACAACGTCGAGCAGTTGGTGTATCAGGTGGACTCACAGCGCAAACGTGAGTTGTTGTCTTATCTGATAGGCTCCAGGCAATGGACTCAGGTGCTGGTATTTTGCCGTACCCGGGACGGCGCAGAGCGGCTTTGTAAACAACTGCGGCTGGATGGCCTGGAAGCAGGTGCTATTCATGGCGATAAAAGCCAGGGCGCCCGGCTGAAAGCCCTGGCCGATTTTAAAAGCAATAAACTGAACGTGCTGGTGGCAACTGATGTGGCGGCCAGAGGGCTGGATATTGAACAGCTGCCTGTGGTGGTCAATTACGATTTGCCGCAGGATGCCGAAGATTATGTACACCGTATTGGGCGAACCGGCAGGGCGGGTCTGTCTGGCCTGGCGTTAACACTGTTGACGCAGGACGACATGCCCATGCTGCGCAGCATCGAAAAGCTGACGCGGCAGGTGCTGCAGCCCCAGGTGCTGCCGGGTTACGAACATAATGCCAGCCTGAATCATCGCAGCACAAAGCCGGACCAAGAGCACAGCGGTAAAAAGCTGCCCAGCCGCAACCGGCAGCTGTCCAAAGAAAAAGCCAAATTGCGGGCTCAGGCACTTGGGAAAAAATAACTTACCCGTCGATGGGCTTGGCTGGGGTTGGCAGTGTCAGTTGATAAAAGGCTAAATCCAGCCAACGGCCAAATTTAAAACCTGCTTCGGTGATAGTACCGCTGTGCACAAAACCGAGTTTTTTGTGCAGCGCAATGCTGCCTTCGTTAGCCGCATCAATGCCCCCAATCAGCAAATGGTAGTTGTCTGCTGCCGCCTGTTCAATCAGGCGCTGCAGCACCAGCTTGCCATAGCCTTTGCTTTGCTGGTCTGGCGCCACATAAACCGAATGTTCCACTGAATACTTAAAGGCAGGAAATGCTCTGAAGGTACCGTAACTGCCAAACGCCACCAGACGGTTTTGTTCATCCATCAACCCCAGCACAGGGAAGTTGCCCGCCTCTTTGGCCGCAAACCAGCTGCGCATGGTTTCCATGGTGCGGGGTTTGTATTCGTATAGGGCTGTGGTATGCAAAATGGCATGGTTAAAAATAGCCAGTATCGCTTCAGCATGCTGGTCAAAGGAGCAATGAACAAACTGCATGATCAGGACCTGTACAATGTTTTAATCAGATGGTAACCAAACTGGGTTTTCACCGGCCCGTGCACTTCAAGGATGGCTTTTTTAAACACTACCTCATCAAAGGCCTTCACCATCTGACCTGGTCTGAACTCACCTAAATCCCCCCCTTTTTTGCCGGAAGGACAAAGCGAATGCTTTTTCGCCAGTTCATGAAAACTGGCGCCCTTGGCGAGGAGTTGCTTTAATTTTTCTGCTTCTGCAGCAGTTTTCACCAGAATATGGCAGGCACAGGCTTTGGGCATCGGGAACACCTTAGTTGACGTTGTTCCGGCATTCTACCTCTTTATTACCAAAGGCGTGAAACAGACGTAAAACCCCGATGATTCGATGATTTTAACTTTGTTTTCACAAAAGTTTAAGTCAAGTGTATTGTTTTAATAAGTGAATTAATTTTATCTGTATGATTTTATTGTTTATTTTTAATTGATTGTCTAAATCTCTATGCAATCTTGCGACGAGAGGAGTTAACAACTACTTGTAATTTGTAATTCAAAAGTAATATAAGTTTAAGGCGCAGCTGCATTGTTTCACGCAATGTAAATAATAAAAAACTTAAAATCTAGGAAGGTTCATATGCAACATAAAGGGTATTCTTTGCTCGCAGTAGCGGTTTCTGCGGCATTGGCCGGTCAGGCGTTCGCGTCCACCCCACAAAAAACCATCTATTCACCTGAGTATGAAGGCATTGTCAGTTACGACACTGCAGTGAAAAACAAAATCAATTTAGAAGAACGTCCACACTATTTTATCGTTCAGCTGGAAAATGCTCCATTGGCTGAAGCCGCTGTCTCTGCTGCACCAGTGTCCGCATCCGCCAAAGGTAACCGCCTGGATATGTCTTCAGCCGCTGCGACTAAGCATTCTGCTGTGCTGGCCGCTGAACGTAACAGCTTTGCCCAAAGCCTGAAAAAGGCGTTGCCGGATGCTCAGGTAGAGCGTCATTACGACACTGTATTTAACGGTGTGGTGGTGACCTCACAGGATGATATTTTCGAAAAACTGTCTGCTTTACCAGGTGTCACTAAAGTGTTCCGCGAAGAAATGTATTACGAGCAGATGGACGCATCGCTGAGCCTGATTAAAGCCAAGCAGGTGTGGGAACAGTTGGGGGGCAGTGCCGAAGCGGGTAAAGGCATTAAAGTTGCAGTGATTGACGGTGGTATCCGGCCAGAAAACCCGATGTTCCGAGACGATGGCATGACTGCTCCGGCACACCGCCCGACTGACGACTACTGTGCCACTATTCAGCCTGATTTCTGTAACAACAAACTGATCGTGGCCCGTTACAGCGCACCTACCTTTGCCACTATTGAACAAGAATATATGAGCCCACTGGGCCAGGGCGGTCATGGTACCCACGTTGCAGGTACAGTGCTGGGGATGCCAACCACTATTTATTTTAATGGTTCAGGCAATACGGACGCAGATGGCGAAGTGGTCACTCAGCCAACACCAGGTTACACCCAGGTGGAAGTGTCAGGTGTGGCCCCGGGGGCGTATCTGATGGCCTATAAGGCTTTATTCCAGGTCTACCGCACGACCAATGGTGTCACGACTGTGACAGGCAGTGGTTCTAACGTGATGTTACTGGAAGCGTTGGATTGGGCTGTCAAAGATGGCGCTGATGTGATTAACAATTCCTGGGGGGGCGGCGCTGGCGGCGATCCAGCTGCCAGCCCATACCTGTCGTCATTCCATGCGGCTGAAGCAGCAGGTGTGGTGGTGGTGACAGCTGCAGGTAACGATGGTCCTGCCGCCAAAACCATTGGCTGCCCTTCTTGTATTGAAAGTGGCATTTCGGTGGCTAGTACCACTCATGGCCGTTATTTTGCCAACAAAGTCAGCGTTGGTGGTTCCGACTATTTGGCCATTGCTGGTTCAACTTTTGCAGAAAATGTACAAGACCTGACCGCTGACGTGGTCGCTCCTGTGGTGTTTGCCACGGACGTTGCTCCAGACAACGCTTTAGGTTGTACTGCATTCCCGGCCGATGCGTTTAAAGATAAAATTGCAGTGATTTCCCGCGGGACCTGTGCTTTTAGTGATAAGGCCAATAATGCCGCTGCCGCTGGTGCTATTGGTTTAATTGTGATTCAGAACTCGGATGGTGCACCGTCCATTATGTCAACGCCAGGGATCACTATCCCTGCAGTGATGATCAGTAAAGCCGATGGTGCCAAGCTGGCTGAAGCTGGTGATGCAGCTGTGACTATCAGTATCACCGCTGATCGGGTTGTTTCCACTCAGTTTGCCGACATTATGAGTGATTTCTCGTCACGAGGACCCAATGGTAATAGCAGCTTCCTGAAGCCGGATATCGGTGCTCCAGGCAGCAGCATTCTGTCGGCGACCTCACCTGATGCCTTTGCTGACTCACGGACTTTCCAGCTGAACAGCGGTACTTCTATGGCGTCCCCACATGTGGCCGGTGCCGCTGCCATCATGAAGCAGTTGTACCCGGAGTGGACTCCGGTTGAAATTAAAACAGCCCTGACGTCAACAGCAGTGAATGGCCTGAAAAAAGAAGATGCAGTAACGCCGACCACGCCATTTGATATTGGTGCCGGTCGTCTGGATTTGCAACGCGCCAGTAAAGCCGGTGTGACCTTTGACAAACCATCTTTTGCGCAGGACCCTTGTGTCGGCGAATGTACCTTCACCCGCACTATCCGCAATATGACGGATAAAGAAGTCATCTGGACACCGTCTTTGGAACTGACCGATCCGGCCATGACTGGCGAGTTCAGTGTCACTTCGGTAACTCTGAAACCTTATGGTACAGAAGGTGATTCTGCAGAATTCAGCCTGAAACTGAATGGCAATTTTGCGGCTCTGGATAGCTGGAGTTTTGGTCATGTGCTGTGGACAGCCAGTGATTCGGCTATTCCTTCGGCTACTATGCCAATTGCCGTGCGGGTTGCGATGTCATCAGACAGTTCAGCTGTGTCTACAGTGGCGTCTGGCGAATTAACTTCGTCTACACCTGCTGCTGTGGTTTCAACCTTTAACAACAAATCTTTCACTGGTCAGATTTCAGTTATCTCTAAGCTGCCTGCAGGCACCAAACTGGTCGAATCCAGCGGTTCTGTTGCGGTAGAAAACGGTACTCAGTACTTGTTTGATGCCAACGAAGATGCAGGCACTGTCGCCTGGTCAGGTGCGTTAAGCACACCGTCAATGCAATTAAATGCCGGCTCCTTCCTGAGCGGTTTTACTGTGGCAGGAACTGGTGGTACTCGTGTGGCTTGTACTGGTGACTGTGACGAGTTCTATACCGGCCTGAACTTAGGTGGTGCAGGTTTACCTGTGACCTTTAACGGTCAGACCTATAACCGTGTGTACCTGTCAGATAACGGTATTATTAACTTTACCAATGGCACGACAGCACCTTCACCTTCTTATGCAAACCAACAGTTACCAAGCGGTACAGCACCAAATAACCTGATAGCACCTTTCTGGACAGATTTAGATCTGACCGGTGGCAGCACTGGTGGTGGCGACCTGTATTACGGTGTCTATACCGTGGGGGGGGTACGTTACCTGGTGGTTGAATGGAATAAGGCTCAGGTCTATGCCGACACAACGGGCAAGGAATATACCTTCCAGGCCTGGATGGCGTTGAATGCACCACAAGACATCTTCTTTAACTACGTAGATATGGCCGCAATGCCAGCTGATGTCACTGTTGGTGCAGAAGACTTAGCTGGTACTCTGGGGGTCACCCGTTACTACAATGGCAGTGGTACAGCGCCAGCATCTTCCACTGGCCTGGACTTAGTCAGTGTAGGTGGCGGCAAGCTGACCATGAACTATCAACTGGAAAACACTGGCGAGCTGGCCTTAGGCAAAGCCGACACTATTGCGGTTGATGAAGACAGCGTCAGTGAAGCTGTCGACGTGATGGTAAACGATGCGACTTCATTCCAGAAAGTAGTCCAGGTGAAAGTGACCAATAATGGTCAGACGCAAAGCGCGTTCAACAAACTGACGGTTAAACCAGAAGGTGCATTATCTGCGCCAGAAGTTGTTACAGCTCCAGCTCACGGCGCAGTGACTGTGTCTGAAGGCAAGTTCGTTTATACCCCTGCAGCAAACTTCAACGGGACTGATAGTTTCACCTATCAGTCTGAAGATGAAGCTGGTGTGAAAACAGTGCCTACAACAGTGACAGTCAACGTGGCTGCTGTGAATGATGCACCAACCTTGACAGCTGGTGCTGCAGTCACGGCCAACGAAGGCGCTTCCGCTACCTTGTCTGTGACTGGTGCTGATGTGGATGGCGATCCACTGACGTACAGCTGGACTCAGGTTTCAGGTCCGACCATTGCGATCAATGCAACTACAGCTTCAGTGACTGTGACGGCGCCAGCTGTAACCGCCAGTTCGTCAGCTGTTTTCAGTGTTGTTGCTTCTGACGGCACCCTGAGCTCAGCTCCGGTTCAGGTCACTCTGAATGTTACCGATGTACCAGAGCCGAAGAAGAGCTCAGGTGGTAGTTCAGGTTGGTTAACACTGCTGTTATTACCTCTGGCACTGTTACGTCGTCGTAAATAATGAAGTAATGCTCTGATAAAAACCGTCGGCTGGTCCGGCGGTTTTTTTATGCCAACACGCTGTGATGGCCATTTTGCCTTGAGCCAATAAAAAGCCGGTCAGTTGACCGGCTATTTTTGCTTTCAGCTCAGCTTATTGCGGCTTATTGCGTTTTTCCAGTACATCCAGCCGAGCTTCGGTCACCAGACCGGACTGGCGGATTGACTGCAATAAGGCCGTCAAATCAGCACCAGCTGGTGCTTGCAGCAGGGCAATGCGCAGCCCGGCCGTTTTGACTGGCTTCAAGCCGAATTGCTGTTCAAGAGCCGTCAGTGCGCTTTTGTCTTTCACCAGCACCGACAAGCGGCCAGTGACCACGCCATAATCGCCAGTCAACAAATTGCGAACCACAGTATTGGCTTTTACGGTTTTATCTGTGGTGGCCTGAGGGGCCTGTACTATCGCCTGACCTGAGACTTCCGCCACTTTACCCGTCGCCAGGTTGGCTGGTGCCACAGTTAAGCTGCTTTGTATCTGGTAGACACCGAAGTCAGCCTTTTCGGTTTTGAGTGATTCCGTGTTTGCTACAGGTTTCTGTTGCAATACCGGGTTGGTTGGCAGAGCCTGTACGCTCGCTGCCATGCCTGCACAGGTCAGCGCCACTAAAGTTAATTTTAAACGCATACTAAATTCCTTAATTAATGGCCCATGACCCGTAACGCAACACCACGAACTTCTGAAAGTGTGCTGTTGTTCACATAACTTTCAACGTCCAGGAAACCACCTGTTGCCGCATAATCGCTGCCGTTAGCATCCAGAACTTTAATGGTCCAGGTCCCTTTGGCATTTTCGCCGTAAAAGGCATTGGATAAAAACACTGTGTCATTCAGGATATAGCTTGGCTGGAAGTAGTAATCTTCCGTCAGGGCTGGCAGGATCAATGCCTGTTTTGACGACAGCAATACACTTTTGGTTCCAGCTGGAGAGGTCACTTCTATGGCCAGGTCAATACCTGCAGTGCTTTGAACTGTTTCTGTGAAGCCTCTGGCCATTTCCGGGTTAGAAACAGAAAACTTAAACTGTACGGCTTCCAACACAACATTTTCAGTGACTTCAATGGTCTGGCTGACGCCAGCTGCACTGTTATCCGGGACGGCCAGGCCTAAAGAGGCTGGTTCTGTAGCGGCATAAACCCCGACACCTTTCCAGTCAGAAACCACTTCTTCACCCAAGTTGACGTTATAACTCTTCGCCATCGCCACAGCGGCACCTGCGTTGACACGGCCATAACCATACAGATTGTTAAAGTTATAACCGGCTGCGTTTTTGACCCAACCCTGATGGGCTGTAAAATCGCCGTCGGCCGTTTCCAGCACCACAGGGGCGTTGTCCGGGTCGACTTTGCTGCTGGTGCTCACCAGAATATGGCGGATATCACGGTAACTTAACGCCGGGTTGGCTGAGGCGATCAGCGCCACTACACCGGCTGCATTTGGTGCAGCAGATGAGGTTCCGTTAAAGGTTGAAGTGTAGTTACAGCTGGCATTCTCAGGGTGACCCGGGTTGTTAAAGGGGTAAAAACCCGCAAAGAAACCAGGGAAATAGGCACTGTCATAGATGTCGGCGTAATCAAAACTGCTGTAACCACGCAGGCAGGACATCTGATCCGTGGTCACCATGGCAGGCGCAAAGTCACCGTATTCGCCTGATGGCGCAGACACCAGCAGGTTCGCACCGGCTGTGGAGTAGCTTGTGTGTTTACCGTCACTGTTCACAGCCGCCACACTGAAGTAATAGGAGGTGGCCTGTGATGGTTCCATATTAGCGTTGTAACAGGTTAAGCCTAAATCGTTGGCACCGTTGGCATCGCAGAGATCATTGTCATATTCGGTTCTGCCATCCTGAAAACTATTGCCGCTGGATTTGGTGTTGACCGCACCTAAGCCAGAGCGCAGCTCAGTGACACTGAACTGTTGTACCGCTTCATCAAATTCTGAAAAAGCGATAGCAGCAGGGATAGTGGCGCCGTAACTGCGGTTAAACACTGCAACCTGTTCATCGGCGGCAATACCGCTACCCGGAATACCATGGCTTAACAGATAGGCCAACGTGCTTTGTTCTTCCAGATAGTTCATACCAATCAGTTTGGCATCTGGTGCTACACCGCGGCCACCCAGACCATTCCAGCCTTCTGCGGCAATCAGACCCGCCACGCTGGTGCCATGATCACCGGTCGTACTTTGGTTGGTTGGATCCATTGGATTCAGTACGCCTGGCACAAAGTTCAGGGAACGGTTTGGCAGTACATTGTTCACCAGGTCTTCATGGGCAATTTCTAAGCCTGAATCGACCACCACAGCCACAACACCTTCACCGGTCACACCGGCTTCGTACGCTTTGCGAACGTTCATATCTTCACCCGCGACACGAATTTCCGGATCTTTACGGGATTCCACAATAGCGTTGGCACGTTCAGCACTCAGGCCGAATATGTCGGTCAGCAAGGTGAAATAAGTTTCATACAAAGAGTCACTTTGTGAATAGGCGGCCTGGCCTGTGTTATGCAAATGCCATTGTTGGGTCGCCAATGGGTCTGTGCCTGCAGCAGCGATGGTCACAGTGGCAGAGGCGGTTTTGTCACCGTCAGTGACGGTATAGCCAAACACCTGCTGGCCGGCTGCGGTTGGGGTAAAAGTAAAATTCAGACCGCTGACAGTTAACTTGCCTTTGCTCAGGGTATAGACACCTGAAGAGGCACTTAGGGCTGCGCCATTCTCAGTGATTGCACTGATGGAAAGCGTGTCACCTTTATTGGAGTCTGCAGCAGAAAAGCTGCCTGTCACCGGGACCCAGTCACGGGCCTGAATACCAGACAAATCCACGTTCAGGGCTTGAGGGGCGATATTATTATCGCCATCACTACCGCCACAGGCGGTTAATGCGACCAGCACAGCGGCGGCCAGTGCAGAGTGTTTTAACTTTAACATTAGTGTTGCTCTCTGTGTTCCTAAGATGAAATCCATTTGTTCCGTATGCCCGATGCGCTTTGGGTGCACAGAACCGGGAAATCCTACCACGAGCACAGAATGGTTGAAATTTATTTGTTAATTTTGTTTATCAATTGTGTTTGTCTGTTGAAATAAAAAAGCCAGCATAAGCTGCTGGCTTTCGCTGAGGGAAGCAGGCCTTTAACGTGGTTGCTGCTGGGTAATGCAGTGCACGTTACCGCCACCGAGCAGAATTTCACGGCCCGGTACAGTCACCACCTGGTGTTTGGGGAACACCCTCGACAGAATTTCAACTGCAACCTGGTCATTCGGGTCATCAAACACCGGCAACACCAGCCCACCGTTACACAAATAGAAATTGATGTAAGAACCGGCCAGGCGTGCCTGGGCTTCACGGGCCGTCGCCACACCTGTTAAATCCACTGTAGCGTATTCTTCGGCTTTGGCCAGTAACGGGCCTGGCACCGGCAGTTTATGTACGGTGAATTTGCGGCCTTTGGCATCTGTGCTGTTTTCCAGCACTTCAAGCGCCGCGCGTGAGCGTTCGTATTGCGGGTCGTTTTTATCGTCCGTCCAGGCCAATAACACTTCCGCCGGGCCGACAAAACAGCACATATTGTCAACGTGACCGTCGGTCTCGTCGTTAAAAATGCCTTCTTTCAGCCAAATCACTTTGTCGATGCCCAAATAATCCGACAGCATTTGTTCAATTTGCTCGCGGTTTAAATCCGGGTTGCGGTTTGGGTTCAATAAACATTCTTCGGTGGTCAGCAGGGTGCCTTCGCCATCGGTGTGAATAGCGCCGCCTTCCAGCACAAAACCTTGTGTGCGGTAGCGCTTTAAGCCCTCCACATTAAGAATTTTATGCGCGACCTGGTCGTCACGTTGCCAGGGGAAATACAAACCACCCTTCAGGCCGCCCCAGGCGTTGAAGGTCCAGTCGACCCCACGCACTTCAGTGCCATTGGTGACAAAAGTCGGGCCTGTGTCACGGCACCAGGCGTCATCCGTACTGACTTCCAGTACCCGGATAGGGTGCACAGAAGGCGTCGACAACAACTGAGCTTCGGCATTGGCAAACTGGGCGGCAGAAGCCAGCACTGTCACAGGCTCGAAGCGGGCAATGGCATGAATCACGGCGCAAAAGGCCTGTTGTGCCGGTTTGGCGCCTAAACGCCAGTTGTCAGTGCGCTCAGGCCAGACCATCCAGCTTTGTTTGTGTGGTGCCCACTCGGCCGGCATAAAAAAGCCATCGGCACGAGGGGTGGAGGAAAGAGGAAGCGCCACTTAGTTGTTTCCTTCTGTTGGCACTGTACGGCCGTCTTTGGTTTGCAAAGCGCCATAGATATCAATGCGACGGTCACGGTACACACCCCAGTTACGGCGATGGGCTGCCACCTGGTCCAGATCAAAGCTATGCACCAGTACGGCTTCGCTGACTTCGTCCGCTTCCTGCACTTTGGCGCCAAATTCGTTGGCAATAAAGGAACTGCCGTAGAAGGTGATGCTGTAATCCTCTTCGCTTTCCACCCCAATACGGTTGGATGCGATCAGCGGGATCAGGTTGGCGGCCGCGTGGCCTTGCTGAGTGCGCTGCCAGTGGTCGCGTGAGTTCACGTTGCCATCATGCGGCTCAGAACCAATGGCGGTTGGGTAGAACAGCAGTTCAGCACCCATCAGGGCCATGCAACGGGCCGTTTCCGGGAACCATTGGTCCCAGCAAATGCCGATGCCGATTTTGGCATAAGCGGTGTCCCAGACTTTAAAACCTGTATCACCTGGTGTGAAGTAGAATTTCTCAGAGTAGCCCGGGCCATCCGGAATATGGCTCTTACGGTAAATACCTAAGTGGCTGCCGTCGGCGTCAATCACCAGCACGCTGTTGTACAGGCAGTTACCGGCTTTTTCATAAAAACTGATCGGCAGAACCACCTTCAGCTCTTTGGCAATGTTGGTGAAATGCGCAATGGCCGGGTTTTGTTCGACAGTGGTGGCAAAGGCCAGGTAATCGTACTTCTGTTTCTGACAGAAATAATTGCGTTCGAACAACTCCTGCAACAGGATGATCTGTGCACCCTGAGCGGCCGCATCACGCACCAGACGCTCGCCACGGGCGATATTTTCTTCCACATTCCAGCCACCGATCATTTGGGTGGCGGCCACAGTTACCTTACGCATGCAAAGTCTCCTTAAGCCAGAGTTGTAAACACTGAAGTTGTAATTAAAAACCCCGCCTACTCTAGTCAGTTTTGCCTCGAAGGGCAAAACCAAAAGCCACAAAAGGGGAGCAGTACAGGGGAAAATGGTCGCGCAAAATGCCGTATTTTTCAGCGTGCGTCAATGACTTTCAGGGGCAGGATAAATGCTGCATAAAAGCAGGGTTTTTATGCAGCATTCACGGGCAAAAATGCGAGTTTTATTCGGTTTTTTCCAAAGCCAGCCGGGCGGCGTGCAGCAATAATTCGGGCTGTAACCGCACCTTGTAATTGATATGCGTAAAGCTGTACTGCAGCAATCCGTCTGCCCCCACCAGATACACGGCTGGGACCGGCAGCACCACCTTGCCAGTGCGCTCTTCTTTATTCAGGTTCAGCTTGTACTGGTTCAGGTAAGCATCGCTGGTTTTGGCGTCCAGGTAATAAGCAATACCAAAAGCTTTGGCGGCAACAAACTGGCTGTCGGACAACAGAGTATAAGGTAAAGCGCCACCTTTGGTGTCCTGGCGGCTTTTGGCAATAGCCGCCGGACTGTCTGGGGTAATGGCCAGAATTTGATAGCCAAGTGCAGTCAATTTAGGTTCTAGTTCCCGAAGGCCAGCTAGTTGGGTATTGCAATAAGGGCACCAGCCGCCGCGGTAAAACACCAATACTGTGGGTTTGCCCAGCAGGCTTTTTAACTGCACTGGCGCGCCGGTTTCATTCTGCAGCGCCACATCTGGCGCTGGCAAGCCGGCCGGCACAGGCCGCACTTCCATCTGGCTTGCAGCTATCTCGCTGGCCTGAGCTGCGCCAGTCAGGCTAAGTAAGGCAAATAAAGTGGTATAAAGGCGTTTCATTGGGATTCTCCATGTTTTGGTGTCTGATAAAACCGGCGTCAACGGGTTTTTCTTTCAGGGTTTTGAAAAAAACTCCTGCGCCAGCGCAAAAAACAGCGACGTTTTTTCCGGTAGAATGGAGTTAATAGCGGGTCGCAAAGCAGCGGATAACAAGGCAGCAGCATGCAAAAATTTGATGTGATTGTCGTCGGTGGCGGCATGGTGGGCGCTTCTGTGGCTCTGAAACTGGCGCAAGGCGGTCTCAAGGTCGCTTTGGTGGAGCGTCAGACGCCTAAAGTGTACGATGCGGCGCAGCCGCTGGATTTGCGGGTTTCTGCCATCAACCAACGCAGTGAAGCCTGGCTGACAACGCTGGGGGCCTGGAGTTTGTTGCAGCAATGGCGGCTGTGCCCGTACCGCCGCTTGCAGGCCTTTGAAGGCGATACACCGGGTCTGACTTTTACCGCGGACGAGCTCAGGCTTACGCATTTGGGGCATATAGTCGAAAACAGCCTGATCCAACAAGCCTTATGGCAGCAGTTTCCTCAGGAGCTGACGCTGTTTAGTCCGGCCACTGTGACAGGTTTTACTCAGTACCGGGATTATGCGCAGTTAAGCACGACAGAATTTGGCAATTTAAGCGCAGAGCTGGTGATCGCGGCGGACGGTGGCCAGTCGCAGCTGCGTCAGCTTGCTGGCATTGGCAGCACCGGCTGGATGTATCAGCAGGCTTGTCTGGTGCTGGAGGTGGATACCGAATTGCCGCAGCAGGACATTACCTGGCAGCAGTTTCACCCCACAGGGCCGCGGGCTATGTTGCCTTTACCCGGCCATAAAGCCTCCTTGGTCTGGTACGACGCCCATCAGAAAGTACAGCAACTGGCGGCTTTGAGCCTGCAGGAACTAAGCCGTCAGGTGCAGGCCGCTTTTCCTGCCAAATTAGGTCAGGTGCAGGTCAGCCGCTGTGCCTGGTTCCCGCTGGCCCGCAGTCATGCCAACAGCTATGCCAAAGGCCGGCTGGTGCTGGTTGGCGATGCCGCCCACAGCATTAATCCGCTGGCGGGGCAGGGCGTGAATCTGGGCTTTGCGGATGCCAGTCTGCTGTCTGAGTTACTGCTCGGTGCCGACACTGGCCAGCTGGCCAGTGAAGCTCTGCTGGCGCGTTATGAGCGCGAACGACGTCGCGCCAATGGCCTGATGATGAGTGCGATGGATGGGTTTTATCAGCTGTTCAGCAATGAGTTACCGCCACTGAAACTGGCGCGGCAATTGGGCCTGACCCTGGCCGAGCGGGCCGGGCCATTGAAGCGGCTGGTCAGTCGCTACGCGGTGCTTTGAGTAGCCTCACGCCATAAATACCGCCGGCAATATGGCCGGGTTTGGCGACAAACTTTAGCCGGAAGCTGGTTTTTCCCTGTAACCACTCGGCGGGGATCGGGTAATCCACGCTATACCAGTCGGCCTGGCCTGTGCCACTCAGGCTGACATCGGCCAGCTTCTGCTCGTCAATCCATACCTCAAACTGGCGGTTCTGGTCCAAACCATAATAGTCCAGCTGCAGCAGGGCCGATGTTTCCCCCTGAGTTGCCAATTGGTAACTGAACCAACCGCGGCTATGGCGCCAATGCCTGTTGCTGTTGACTCCGGCTTCGCTTTGTTCGCCCTGATAAAAATGATCCGATTCAGGCTGCTGCTCGCCGGGAAAGACTTTATCCAGGGTTGCTGCAGCAAGCCGCCCGGCAGCGGCATCCGCTTTGCGCTGCGCCTGCTGCTGCGCTTGCGCCTGCTCCGCACTTAACTGCTGAAAATACAGCTGATAACGGCTGTCGTGCAGGCGGAAAAATGGCAGCAAGGTGGCCGGGCCGCCAGTCAGCGCCCCGGTTTGAAATTGCAGTGGCTGGCTTGTGACAGGACGAATGCTCCGTAAAAAACCTTGTGGGTCTCCTATATGCAGTGGGGCTGCGGATAAAGGGCAGCTCTGACCGCTGGCGATATGGCCCATCCGGCTGTCATCACCCATCAGCTGCAAGCGCTCGCCTGCAAATGGCTGGCTCTTTTTCGCCAGCGCCAGCGGGCCGTACAGCACGGCGTAATAGTCCGGTTGCTTGGGCATCATTTCCAGGCTGAGCTGCATTGGCCAGTCTATCTCAATACGATCTCCCTGTTTCCAGGGGCCGGACAAGGTCAGGTACTGGCGGGGCTGGCTTTGCACCGCCAGCACCTGGCCATTACGACGGACCTTGAGCTGACCGGCAGCCACCCAGCCAGGATGGCGGATTTTTAAGGTGGCCCTGCTGTCGGCATCAATACGAATGCGGCTCTGGCTGTTGTCTGGAAAGTCACTGAACTGGGTCAGCTGAAGCGGCGGGCTGAGCAGGCTGGAGGGGGCCAGCAGATTCACTGCCACATAGTCCGGGTCCAGACTGTAAATGGCTTCGCCGTGTTTGCTGTGGCTTTCAATACCGGAGCCAACGCAGCACCACATGCTTTGGTCCACTTTGGAATAAACCCGGTAATGCTGCGGCCGCATGGGCGTAAAGTACACCAGGCCACCATGGTGTGGGTGCTGGCTGGCCAGAATATGGTTCAGCAAGGTGCGCTCGTAATAATCCAGATACCGCAGCTCCTGAGTTTGCAGATACAGCAGCAGCGCCAGCTTCATCATGTTGTAGCTGTTGCAGGTCTCAGGCCCTTCCACTTCGTTCAGCATAGGGCTGAAATCGTTTTTATCGTGAAAATGCTCACGCACACTGTTGCCGCCAATCACCACAGTGCGTTCTTTCACCACCAGATCAAAAAAGTACTGAGCGGCTTTGAGGTAGTCGGTGCGACCTGTCAGTTGGGCCAGGCGGGCAATGCCGACAATTTTCGGAATTTGCGTATTGGCATGCAGGCCTGTGAGTTGGTCTTTGTGCGCCAGTAAAGGCTCCACGATACGCCGTTCGGTAAAGCGCTCCGCCAGGGTTAAATAGGCCGGGTCCTGCAGCAGCACCGACATATCGGCCAGCACTTCATTCATACCGCCGTGTTCGGTGAGCAGCAGCTGTTGCAGCTGAGCCTCGGTCAGATCCTTTGTCAGCTGTTGAAGCCACTGACCAAACTGGCTGAGCAGGCTTTTGGCGCGCGCATCGCCTGTGTGGATCAGCACGTCGCGCAGCCCGGCAAAGGTTTTATGAATATTGTAAAAAGGCACCCAGCTTTTATTCAGGCTGAAAAAGTCGGCGTCAATTTTTCCCTGTTGAATTTGTTGCCACAGCGCTTTACTGCCGGGCACGCCGCCAAGGTAACCATTGCCGTGGGCCTGCTGGATTTTGACCAGTTCATTTAAAACCAGATCCAGCCGCTGGCGAATAAGCGGGTCGTCCGTCGTGGCCAGCATCAGCGCCAGCGCCGATAAATAATGGCCCAGCATATGGCCGTCTAATCCGGTGTTTTCCCAGTTGCCGTAGGAGGGGGAGGCGAGTGGGAGCCCAGCTTCGCGTTTTAGCGGTGCCAGTAGCCGCTCAGGTTCCAGCGCCAGCAGATAACGCAGATTGGTTTGTTGTGCGGCCAATAACGGGCCACCTTGCAAACGCACCTGCGACAGCGGTGCCAGCTCCAGCGCCTGCAGTTTGGCGCAGAGCAACAGCGCAACCCCAACCAACAACCGTTTCATGGGTTATTCCTGCATGGACGGGCTGCCAAACACCGGCATGCCGTGCTGATCCCAGCGCAGCGCTTTGACATAGGTATGGCGGTTTGGATCCCAGAGTGGATCGCCGACAATGTCAGTGTAGGTGCGGGCGTGATACACCAGCAAGTCGGTGACACCATCTTCGGCCACCGTAAAGCTGTTATGGCCTGGGCCATAGACTTTGTGTTCAAAACAGCTTCGTAGCACTGGCGTTGGCGATTTATGCCAGCTGGCCGGGTCCATCGGATCGGCGTTTTCATCGGCCCACAACAGGCCCATGGCGTAGTTGGCGTCTGTGGCGCTGGCGGAATAACTGATAAAAAGTTTGCCGTTGCGTTGCAGCACACTGGGGCCTTCGTTCACCCAAAAGCCAATGATCTCCCAGTCGTATTCAGGCTTACTCAGCAGCACTGGCGCGCTGCTGAGGCGATCCGGTGTATCCATGGTGGCGATATACAGGTTACTGTTGCCTTCAATGGCCATGTCTTTTTGGGCCCAGAGGTAATACAGCTGGCCTTTGTGTTCAAAGGTGGTGGCGTCCAGGCAAAAGGTGTCGATGCCGGTGTCAATCTGGCCTAAAAATTCCCAATGGCCTTCGATAGGGTTAGCATCCTGACAGCGGATCACATACATGCGATGCTGAAACAGTTTGTGTTTAATTTCGCGGCTGGGTGCGGCGGCAAAATAGATGTACCAGGCACCCTGGCGGAAATGGATTTCCGGCGCCCAAATCAGCTCTGAATAAGGGCCAGTGTCAGGTTTGAGCCAGGCCGTGACAGGTTCGGCTTGTGGTAATTCGGCGATAGTGCGGGCACGGCGCAGTTCCACCCGGTCATAGGCTGGTACTGAGGCAGTAAAGTAATACCAGCCATCGCTATGGCGGTAAATACAGGGGTCGGCCCGCTGTTCGATCAATGGCTGAAGTAACTGCATAACAACTCCGTTATTGCTCCATGCTGTTAATTGGCACTGACAGTGTTTATCTGCGCAGCCGCTGTATCAGGCTTTGGGCTGACAGGCGCCCCTTGTTGCATATGCAGATAAAAACGGTCGGTAATTTTGTATCTGTACATCAAGAGGCCCATCAGCAAATGAAACAGGCCTGGGATCACCGACAGCATCAGGGCGATACCCAATAAACTGAATTCGGTCTGAGGCTGATCCGGCTGGTAGCCAAAGTACGTCAGCAAGGAGCCCACCATAAAACCGGCAATCCCCATACCGGCCTTTTGACAAAAGGAGATGCCACCAAAGGCCAGGCCTGAAACACGCTGGCCGGATTTGTGTTCGCCGTAATCCACCGCTTCGGCAATGGCCGACCAGAACACTGGTGCATGCAAATCCACCACAAAAGACAGCAGGAAATACAACACAAAGGCCAGCCAGACGTCGCCTGGGCTGACCAGCACAAACAGCAGACCGCTTAGCAGTGCGACCAGGATCTGGCTTTCGCGGAACAGTCTGACCTTGCAGTAACTTTTAGTGATCCAGGTGGACGCCACCATGGCCAGAATCGCGGCCACCACACCGGTGGATAAAAACGCCGACATCAGCGCCGCATCACCGCCCAGATAGTACTTGGCGTAGTAGGCCGCTACTGAGCCGCGAATGACATAACCAATGGTGCCGGTCACACAAACGGCACAGAGCACCAGCCACTGATCGTTTTTCAGCAGTAAGCAGCATTGTTTCCAGAATAGTTTTTTATCCACCTGATGTTGCAGCCGCTCAGTGGTGGTGAAAAAACAAAACAGAAACAGCAGGCTGGCCATAGCGGCCATCAGGCCCATCGCCGCCTGATAGCCGGCCGCCAGGTTTTGTGCATCCCAATACTGCGCCAGCACAGGCACAATAATGGTGACCAGAAAGGCGGCAATTTTGGCGAAAAATAAGCGGTAGCCGTTGGCCGATAGCCGCTCTTTCGGGCAGTCGGTTAACACGCCAATCAGCGAAATATAGGGAATGGTTACTGCCGTAAACATCAGGGTGACAAAGATATAGGTGGCATAGGCCCAGACCAGTTTGCCGTTGTAGTCCAGATCCGGTGTGGAGAAGGTTAAAAACACCGAGATACCAAAAGGGATGGCCATAAACAAAAAGTAATGGCGGTAGCGGCCCCAACGGCTGGTGAATTTATCCGTCAACATGCCCATCAGTGGGTCAGTCACCGCGTCAATCATCCGCACCACTAAAAACAAAAGGGCGATATCTTCCGGCTTTAAACCAAAAATATCTGTGTAGAAAAAAGTAATAATCAGCATCATGGAGGAAATCACCACGTTGACGGCCATATCGCCGGCACCAAAGCCTATTTTCTCCATAACCGACAATTTATAACCGGCCATGTCTGTCCCCTGTTGAGCCCGCTGCACTGGTCTGACGCCGTGCTGTTGAGTGCGGTGTTATATTAAGTCTTATAGTATTACTAATGAAGTTGGTTTGACAAGCCTGTTTGGCTTACGCCAGAACTACTTTGTTTTATGGTTTTATATCAATGGCTTAGCTAATGCTTCTGAAGGGTTTTTCCTGGTGAGCCGCCTGTGTTATCTGAATTGATGAGGCCTTGTCTGCCGACTTTAGATTGGCGAGGCGAAAATCTTGTGTTATTTGTATGACAAATTAAAAAACAGCAACGACAGGGGATCACATGA
Source organism: Rheinheimera sp. (assembly GCF_037442525.1). GTDB lineage: Bacteria > Pseudomonadota > Gammaproteobacteria > Enterobacterales > Alteromonadaceae > Pararheinheimera. The sequence goes on from NZ_JBBIQD010000008.1 coordinate 144,142, forward strand.
GAGGGTTTTCGATGGGACTGGCCTTGGCGGTCAGCCTGAGTCTGGGCTGCAGTGAAGCGACGCCTCAGCAGGTCAGCATTCACGACCCCGTGCTGGCCAAACAAAATGGTCAGTATTTTTTATACAGTACAGGGCCTGGTATTACGTTTTACCAATCTGCCGATCTGCAGCACTGGACTCTGGCCGGAAGGGTGTTTGCCACAGAGCCTGACTGGGCAAAGCAGGTGGCGCCGGGGTTTAACGGCCATTTATGGGCACCTGATATCTTCCACTTCCAGGGTAAGTATTACCTGTTTTATTCCGTATCGGCCTTTGGCAAAAACACCTCGGCCATTGGCGTGACGGTCAGCAAATCACTGAACCCGGCCGATGCGGAGTACGGCTGGACCGATCAGGGCATAGTGCTGCAATCCGTGCCTGAGCGGGATTTATGGAACGCGATAGACCCGGCGGTGATTCTGGATGAAGCTGGCGAGCCCTGGATGAGTTTTGGTTCCTTCTGGGCTGGTTTAAAGTTGGTCAGGCTGGATCAAAGCCTGACCAAAGTGGCACAACCTGAACAGTGGGTGACACTGGCAAAAGCAAATCGCCCCTGGCCGTTGGCCGACACTGAACCTGGCCCGGCAGAGCTGGAAGCGCCTTTTATCTATCAGAAGGAAGGGTACTACTACCTCTTTGTGTCTTATGGTAAATGCTGCCGCGGCAAAGACAGCACTTACCACATGGTGGTAGGTCGCTCAAAAAGCCTGCAGGGCCCCTATCTGGATAAAGACGGCAAGCCGATGACTGAAGGCGGTGGCACAGTGCTGCTCAAAGGCACCCCGGATTGGCCTGGCTTGGGCCATAACTCGGTGTATAGGCTGGATGGTAAAGACTACCTGGTTTTCCACGCGTACGAGCAGGCCGACAATGGGTTGCAAAAACTGAAAATTACGGCGCTCGACTGGCAGGACGGCTGGCCAGTGGTGAACCCACAGGACTGGCTGAACTATCAAAGCCAGCTTATTCAGCCTTGAGCCGGCGCCTTTCCATAACATCCCTGAGGCCGCCAGCACCAGGGCTCTCTGCCGCATCCTCTGCAGAATTTTTCCTGTGCAGTTTGCATTCAGGCTGAACTCAACTAGGTTACTTAGTTGTTATGATAATACAAATCATGGCGCTACAAAAAAGATAACCAAAACGAGGACAGACGATATGCAACAACTGCACAGGCCGTTGCTCGGCCTTTTTCTGCTCTGGTTCAGTGCTTTTAGCCTGAATTCGGCTGCCATTGGCATCACCGGCGTGCCTAACTCGCATGACCCGGCCGGGCTGATCAAAGATGGCGACACCTATTTTCATTTCACCACAGGGGCAGGGATCTGGTATTCCACCTCGACCAATCTGACGCACTGGACTGCAGGACCAGGCCCGGTGTTTCCCAGTGGCTGGCCGTCCTGGATTAACAGCGCAGTGCCAGGCTTCAGTGGCTCGTTCTGGGCGCCGGATCTGATCCAGATGAAAGGGTATTACTACCTGTATTATTCGGTATCGACCTTTGGCAGTTCGCGTTCGGCCATAGGTGTGGCCCGCAGCCCGTCCCTGAAGAACCCAAGCTGGCAGGATTTAGGTATGGTGGTCAGTTCCAGTGGGGCTGCTACCGACATCAATGCGATAGACCCTGCGTTGTTTCGTGATCATGATGGCCGGATTTATATGAGTTACGGCTCCTTTTTTGCTGGCATTGGTCTGGTGGAAATCAACCCGGCTACCGGCAAAACACTGGGCAATGTGCAGCACCTTTATGGCGGCAACCACCAGAGCATTGAAGCGCCTTATATCAGCCGGCAGGGCAATTACTATTACCTCTACATCAACAGAGGCGCTTGTTGCCAGGGCAGTAACAGCAGCTATTACATTCAGGTAGCCAGGGCCAGTTCAGTCTGGGGACCTTACCAGGATGAACGCGCACTGTTGCCCAACCAAAGCGGACAATACAAAGGGCCTGGCCATGTCGGTGTGCTCAAAGACAGTGGTTGTCAGTATGTGTCCACTCATTATTACGATCTGAACGACAACGGCAATGCCAAACTGGATCTGCTGAAAATGAGTTTCAGCAATGGCTGGCCCAGCCTCAGCCGTAGTTTTTCGGTGGCGTCCTGCGGCGGTATCAGCGAAGGCAGCTATCGGATCAAAGCCCGGCACAGCGGCAAATACCTGACGCTGGATAACGCCAGCACCAGCAATGGTGCCAATATAGAGCAGAATGCTTTGAGCACGGGCCTGCATCAACAATGGCAGTTGATCAGTCTGGGTGATGGCAGCTACAGCCTGATCAACAGCCACAGTAGTCAGGCGCTGGATGTCTGGGAAATGTCGACTGCCGCCGGCGCCAATATTGCGCAGTGGCCTTATTGGGGGGGAACAGGTCAGAAGTGGACTCTTGAGGATGCTGGTGCTGGTTATGTCCGCATCCGCTCGGTATTAAGTGGTCTGGTGCTGGATGTCAGCGGTGCCAGTACGGCCAATGATGCCAATGTTGTGCAATGGAACCAGACTGGCGGCAGCAATCAGCAGTGGTTGCTTGAACGCCTTTAGTCTTTGATATTTCTAAAAAAGGGCGGCTTCGGCGGCCCTCTTGTGTTATATGGGTTGCTGATTTATTTTATAGCGGTATTGTATTACAAATAAAATCGCAGGCTGATCACAGCCGCCAGCGCCTTGCCGACAAGGCCAATGACACAGGGGATAGTTGGATATGAAATTGACCAGCCTGGGTTGGGCCATTGGCCTTGCCCTCTCGCTCCAGGCCTGCACACCAGCGCAACAAGCCACTGAACCAGCCGCTGCTGCGCCAGAACCTGTGGCCAGTGTTCCTGAAGCAAGCAGCCAGCAGTTTACCAACCCGCTGTTTGTCAACGGTGCCGACCCCTGGCTGGAATACTGGAATGGCAACTACTACCTGACTACGACCACCTGGACCTCGCAACTGGTGATGCGTAAATCACCGACTTTGGCGGGTCTGGCAACCGCGACGCCGGTCAATGTCTGGTCTGAAACCAACCCGAAAAGTTGCTGCAATTTCTGGGCTTTTGAATTTCACCGCCTGCAGGGACCCAGTGGCCCGCGCTGGTACCTGATGTACACCTCAGGCACACAGGAAAACCTGGATGGTCAGCATTTGTCGGTGCTGGAAAGTGCCGGCGATGATCCTATGGGGCCATACAGCTACAAAGGCTCGCCGATGCCGGACAGCTGGAATATCGATGGCAACTATCTGGCGCACAATGGCAAGTTGTACCTGCTCTGGTCGGAGTGGGTGGGGGATGAGCAGCTCAATTGGATCAGTGAAATGTCCAACCCCTGGACCTTAACCGGTGAGCGCATGGTCTTGTCGCGCCCGGAGCTGCCCTGGGAGCAATCCGGACGCAAAGTGAACGAGGGGCCGGAAGTGCTGAAACACCAGGGCCGTACCTTTGTGGTGTATTCCGCCAGCTTCTGCGACACCCCGGATTACAAGCTGGGTGTGCTGGAATTAACTGGCGATAATCCAATGAGCCCGGCCGCCTGGAAAAAATATGACCAGCCGTTTTTTGAACGTACTGACGATGTCTATGGACCTGGTCATAATGGGTTCTTTACATCACCGGATGGGACTGAGCGCTGGCTGGTGTATCACGGCAATAATAAGGAGACGGACGGCTGCGGGGCCAGCCGCTCGGTGCGGGCTCAGCCGTTCAGTTTTGACGACAGTGGTCTGCCGCTGTTTGGCAAACCAGTGCCGGAAGGCAGGGCCGTGACCGCTCCCAGTGGGGAGAACGGGCCTTTAGTGGTGCGGCCGGAAGGAATCCGTTGGGCCCTGCGTCTGAATGACACAGAGTGCATGACTTATAGCGGTGCCGGCGGTTGTGACCAGAGCCATTGGGTGCTGGACCCAACAACAGCAGGCCGCTACCGACTGGTCAGCGAGGAAGGTCTGGTACTCAATGCCGATTTAACGACAGGACCCTGGCTGAACAGTGCGGCACAGCAGTGGCAACTGCTGCCTGCAGGAACAGCTGGCTGGCAACTGGAAAACAGTGCGACGCAGCAAAAGTTGAGCCTGCCATGCCAGGGCGGCCAATGCGCTGAGCTGCGGTTGTTGCCACAAGGCGTCACAGTGCTCAGCAGCCGTCAAAGCGGCAAAGTGCTTTCCAGCTCCGGCTGTGAACTGAAAGCAGGGGTAACTCTGACGCAGCACAGCTGGGATGGTTCGGCCTGTCAGTTGTGGCTATGGCAGAATGCAGAGCAGGGCATGCTGCTTAAACCAGCTCAAGCGCCAGATCTTTGTGCCCAGGTCCATGCAAATTCATTGTCGGCAGGTGCGGAGCTGGTGTTGGGCAGTTGCGAAGCTAAAGCGGCGGTCTGGACAATGCAGCATCAATCCAATGGGGCTGTGGTATTGCAGTCAGTGCACAGCCAGCAGGTACTGGATTTACCAAGTTGCGCACTGGCAGAGGACAGAGTGCTGCGTCAGGCGCCAGCCGAAGCTGACAGCTTATGCCAGCAATTTTATCTGCGGGAACCTGACTGACTTAAGCGCACAACAAAGCCGGGATCGAACTCTTCTGATCAGATCAGCAGTTTTAGTTATAACCCAGTTCCACTATGGCTTCAGCTTCGTCCGGTTCATCGGCCGGAGGTAAAGTTAATTCGCCTTCTGGGGTGGGCAAAGAACGCCAGGCATCACTATGGCCCGGCGGCAGAGTCTGTTGCATTTTTTATCCTTAATGATAAATGTGTTATTGTAATACAAATTGAGCTGGGTGAATTTTAGGCATAATACCGGCAATTTGCAAGGGAAATGGCTGGCAGGAAAAAAACAAAGCCGGCAGATGCCGGCTTCAAAAACAGAGATGAAGTTACTCTTTAAACTTCGACGCCACCTGGTGCAGGTCACCAGCTAACTGACGCAGTTGGTCCGAAATATGGGCGACAGTTTGTTGCACTTCAATGGTCCGGCTGAACGAGGCGGCCATCTGGTGGGTGTTGTCCAAAACCTGGCTGGCGACCATAGTTTGCTCTTCAGTCGCGGTGGCGATTTGCGCATTCAGCAGGTTGATCTTGTCGATTTCCTGGTGAATTTGTTCAATGGAGCCACCGGCTTCCGAGGTCAGCTCCGCACTGTCATGGGCCCTGTTGACCGCCTTATCCATCAGTTTGACCGCGCTGTCGACATTTTGAGTCAGCTTGGCCAGCAGTTCGCGAATGGTGGTCACTGAGGCCGCAGTGCGGGATGACAACAACCGCACTTCGTCTGCGACCACGGCAAAACCCCGGCCTTGTTCGCCTGCCCGCGCTGCCTCAATAGCGGCGTTTAAGGCCAGCAGGTTGGTCTGATCGGCAATGTCATTGATGCTTTTTAAAATACCGCCCACTTCCTGGGTTTGTTGCGCCAGCTCTGTAATAACCTGGCTGGTCTGGGCTATTTCGCTGGCCAGTGCTTTGGACGCCTGCACAGAGGTGGTGGTTTTTTGCAGACCGGACTTCGCCAACTGGCTGGCATCGTTGGCACTGCCAGACGCTGCGACCGCAGACTGGCTGATATCACCAACACTGCTTTGCATTTCTTCCATCGACTGGGACACAGTGACCGCATCGTTTTTCTGCTGGCCAGCCATCCGGTCCAACTCACGCATGCCTTCGGCCAGTTGATCGGCATTGCGGCTCAGCGGATCCACCAGGTTGGCGATCGATAAAAATGAGTTTTGTAACAAGGCTATAAAGTTATTGAAATTGTGCGCCACTGCGCCGAATTCATCCTGGGAGTCAATAGGCAGGCGGCTGGACAATGAACCTTTGCCTGATGCCAACACTTCCAGCGAACTGGCCAGATTGTTTGCTGCATTGCTGATTGCACGGCCTATCACATGACCTACGGCTGCCATCGCCAGTAACAACAGGCTGCCTGCCACAATCACAATGGTGACTGAGCGGGTGGAGGTTTCATCCATATCGACCAAAACGCCCTGGAAGTTATGGTCAGTCTGGGTCCCATAAGCTTCAAATGCTGCTTTGGCTTTTTCATAGAGCTGGGTTTTTTCCTGCACTTTCTTCGGCGCTTCGGCTAAATCCAGGGTGCCGTCGATCATCGACTGGGCTATGGCGTTGGCGGCTGCTGAATACTCTGAAAACATCTGCTCCAAGGTATTGAGCTGACTGATATTGCCGGTATCCAGCTGCTTTAATTTCGCCAGGTTGGCCAGTACCCGTTCCCGGGTATTTTGTGCTGTGGCCAAAATATCAGGATCGGATAAGGACACCGCCTGAGTAAAAAACTCCTCGACCGCGTTAAACTCGACAACGGTCTGAGAGGCCAGTTTGGCACTGTCGTACATGGTGTCTTTCAGCAGGTTAATGTTACCGCCATTGCGGGCGGTAAAATAAATCGACGAACTCAGAACTATTAAAAAGGCCAGGATAGCTATGGCAATAATCAGCCAGATCTTTTTCAGCAAACTCAGGTGTTTCAGCATAATGAGTGTCCACACTGCAAAAAGCGGGTGCAAGGCACCCGCTATGGGCTTCAGTTCAGCGTCAGGGCAACTTTGACATTGGCATTGACGGCACCGGCACTGACATAACCAATGGCTCCCGGTGTCTTGGCCACGTAATCCAGAACTTCCTGTTCAGAAGCCAGTTCTTTAGGGGGTGTGCCTTTGCCGGTGAATACCAGTTTAGACCAATAGGCTTTCATCTGGCTGGATGAGCGGCCCAGGGCTTTTTGGTCAAAATCAGCTCTGACAGCGACTGAGTCGGCCAGATTCACGGCTTCAGCGGCTTTGCCATCGGCAAAGCTTTTACTGCGGCCGGTGTAAATTTTATTCAGGTCATCCTGGCTGACAGCGGCGCCATTGGATGGATGAACGATCACTGCCACGTTGGCAAATGCGGCCACACTGATGCTCAGCGCTGCAGCTGCGAAGATAGTTTTCAGCATAAGTTCTCCTTAGAACACCAGGTCGACGCCAAGAACCAGGGCTCTGTCGTCCCGGTCCAGGGTTTTGTTGTCGGCATCACTGTACTGAACTTTCAGCGCAGCTGAAGGGTGGAAATCATAGCGGATCCCCAGATTGATGGTGGTGCGGTCCAGCTCCAGGCTTTCGACCAGACCGGCGACCGGCGCATACACAGGCGATGCGACTGGCAGGGCCGCATAAATCTCCCGTTTGGCGTTATTGTCTTCATTTTCGTACGAGATATAAGGTGTGAAGCTTTCAAAACGGTAGCCTAAAGAGGCATACCAGGATTCCTGGTCAGAAATAAAGGAGTTATCGACCTGGGCTTTGGTGATTTCAGTGACAAAGACAATGTTGTTTTTGTCGACGCTGAAACTGACCCCTGTGAACGAGCTGCTTTCGTCCTGTACGTCGAGCTGGGCTGCCAAAGCACCCAAACCAAAACCTGTCAGCTGTGCCATAAAGCTATCAAAATCGGCCTGACTGAAAGTGGTTTTTCCCACCAGATACGCGGCCCTTAAATTGTAACCGTCATAACCTAAATCCCAGGCCAAACCGGCAATATTGTCGATTTTGGCGTTTGCCACTTCACTGGTAATCTGAGCTTCGCCATCATAGCTGCCCATAATCAGTTGCAGGTTGGAATCAAAGATGCCAAGTGTGGTGTTGTGGTACAACGAAGCACCTTCAATGGTGTCGAAACCCAGGCCATAGACACTTTGTGGCACCCGTGACCAGTCGTAGGCATAACCTACATCACGAAAATCCGAGTACTTGTAAAAAGGCGTGCGCAAACGGCCAGCATTGACCCGCAACTCGTCGGTTAAGTCATAACTTAAAAAAGCCCACTCAAAGCCGACATCCCAGTCCTCAGTGCCGCGGCCTAACAGCTGAGCTGTGACCGACAGTTTGTCGCCGAGGTCTGATTTAATCTGCAATGCAGCCAGGCTTTCATTTTTAAAATCCAGTGTGTCGTCATAACCGTAAAGAGACTCATCGCTGCCCAGTGTCATGCCGGCTTTGATGGACGCAAAGCCATTGATTTCCACTTCGGCCTGTGCCGGATTCCAGCAGGCGGCAGTGATCAGCGCAGCCAACAGAGAACGTTTTAGCATACCTTATCCTCATCGTGTTCAAAGTAAGGCCCAAGAGCCCATGCTAACTAAAGATCGATCGTCCCTGATTATTGTTTTTACTGAAAATAAATTTAATACCTGGAGTAAAGCAGACGCTTAAGCACCCATTAACGGTTAGTATAAATTTTTTATAAATCAAAGGATAGATATTTTTATCAAATTTATCGTTTTTATCGTTTAGTTGGTCAGGTCCAGAATGGATAAAGTTTTTTGGCCCTGTGGTTTCTGGTGACTGGCAATGAGGAGGATGCCATTGAACCTGTTCAGGCAAGCTTCCACGGCCCTGACACTTTCGGCGTCCAACCCCGTATAAGGTTCGTCTACCAGCAGTACTTTGGGTTGTTGCAGTAAAGCCCTTGCCAACGCCAGTCGTTTGGCCTGACCACCGGAAACGGAGGTGCCGTATTCCCCCATCAGGGTGTGCAAGCCCTTGGGTAACTGGCTGAACCAGTCTGCAAGACCTAACTGGTATAACAAGGTGGTCATTTGCTCCGCAGTGGCCTTGGGATTCCCCAGCCGTAAGTTTGCAGCAAGGCTTTGGTTAAATAAGGTGACATGCTGTGGTACCAGGGCTATCTGCTGTCGCAAGGCCGGGGCATGTTCCGGCTTGACCTGGTGCTGGTTGAGCCAGATCTGGCCAGACAAAGCGGGCAGCCAGCCGCTCAGTGTGTAGAGCAGCGCTGATTTGCCGCTGCCCGATCGGCCTTGCAGCCATAAGCAATCGCCTGGAGCCAAATCGATATCTCTGCAGCGGACAGATTGAGCACTGCCGGGGTAGCCTGCGTTCAGTTGCCGCCAGCGCAGCTGATGGACAGACAGGGGCAGAGGTGGCACAGCGGGCTGATACTGTTGCAGATTTAACCTGGACAGTGCCGCTTTGGCCTGAGCGAGGCTTTGATAGAGAGTGAGCAATGGCAGATGCAACTCCAGCAGTACAAAAAGGCCCAGCAGGCAGCCGACCAGAGCGGGTAAATCATCCCGGGTCTGCTGCTGTTGCAGTAACAGGGTTGAGGCGGCGCATAAAAAGCCAAAACTCAGGGCCACTTGCAGCAATAAATCGCATAACTTCTGTCGGTACAGCTGTTGCTGATATCGCTGTTCTAACCGCAGGCAGCAGCTGGTCAGGGATTGGCCATGTAACTGCAACAGAGGGGTCTGTTGCAGTGGGTTCAGTAATCCGGGGCGTCGTTGCTGATCCAGATGCTCAAGTTGTCTTGCGCTGGAAAAAGCCAGGCTGTTCAGCAAGCCAAGCAACAGATAAAGCAGTATCAGTGCCATGCCAAACCAAGGCAGCACCTTGGGAAACCAGCAGGCCACCAGAGCCAGCCAGCAGAGACTGATCAGCACAGCCCAGCCTATGGGCAATAAAAACCGTAAAGGCCACATATCCAGGCGGTCTATATCTCTCAGCAGAGTGTTCAGCAGGTTGGCAGATTGCTGTTCCTGGCAGGGGCGCGCGGTGGACAAAAACCTTTGCATAAACCAGAGCCGTAGCTGATGCAAAACAGTCAGCACAGCCTGATGCGACAGCAGCCGCTCGCCATAACGTCCGGCGGTACGGGTCAGGGCGGACAAACGGATCAGCGCCGCCGGACTGAAATAATTAAAACTGCCGGCGTTTGCCAGCTGCAGGCCTGCCAGTGCACAGGCACTTAAAAACCAGCCGGAGACCGTCATCAGGCCAAAGGCTGCCAAGGTGGACAACAAGCCGGCCATCAACGCCAGTGCCCAGAATTTCGGCTCCGCAGCCAACAAACTGCCCAATTTCAGGGGGGATTCAGGCTTCAGCATCGTCAGGCTCCAGTTCTTCCAATGCGCCATACCAGTGTTGTTGTCTGGCCTGCTGCACTGTGCCCTGCCAGCTCAGCCGTCCGGCCTCGAAGTAACAGACCTGGTCCAACCACTCCAGGCCGTCGAGCTGATGGGTGGCCAGCAATAAGGTTTTGCCCTGGCTCAGGCAGTTTAACTGCTGTTGCAGTTGCCGCTGCTGCGTTTTGCCCAGCATTGAAAAGGGTTCATCCAGCAGCCAGTAGAGCGCTGGCTTCAGTAAAGCTCTGGCGTAGGCCAGGCGCTGCAGTTGCCCGCCCGAAAGTCCAAGCCCGGCTTCTCCGAGCTCAAATTCAAGCCCTTGCGGTAACTGCTGCAAGAATTCCAGGCATTGGCTGTTTTCTAAGGCGGTCAGCAGCTCATACTCGTCATAGTCGCGGCACAACAAATTCTGTCTGATGCTGCCAGTCTGCCATGGACTCTGTTGAGGCAGGAACAGAAGTTGCTGGCGCCACCTGGTCAGTTCCAGTTCCGACAGACGATGGGGGCCGAGCCAGATCTGTTGGCTCAGTTCAGGTTCGTATCCGAGCACTAATTCCAGCACCGAGCTTTTGCCAGACCCACTGCGACCCATCAATGCCACACGCTGGCCTGATTGGATAGTCAGCTGCAATGGCGCCAGACGGGCAGGTCGCTCAGGCGCGCTGAAAAAGGCGGTGGTGGCAAAATGCAGTGGCTGTGGCTCTGCAGCAGGCATGGTCCCGCCACCCTGCTGTACTTGAAGCTGCAACAGTGGCTTCAGGCTTTGCCAGGCGGCGACGGCCTGAGCTTTGGCATGGTAGTCGCTGCCCAGCTGGCGCAGCGGTGCATAAAATTCAGGGGCTAATAACAAAATAAACAAGGCATTCTGATAAGGCACAGGTACCTGCTGTTTGGCCCAGGGCAATTCACCCAACAGACCCAGCCCCAGATACAAAGCGACAAAGGCAATGGCCAAAGCTGACAGCAATTCCAGCACCGCACCGGATAAAAAGGCTTTTTGCAGCACTTTCATGGTACGGCGACGGTACTGTGCACTGGCCTCATCCAATTGCTGCAGCACCTGATCTTCAGCAGCCAACAGTTTGATTTGGGCGAAACCACGCAAAAACTCCAGGAAACGGCCACCCAGCAGCCCCAGTGCTTTGATTTGACGCTGGCTTTCCTGCGCTGCTTTTTTCCCCAATAAAATCATAAAGAGTGGGATCAGCGGTGCTGTCACTAGCAGCAGGCCAGCAGCAAAGGGGCTGAAAAAAGCGGTTGCAGTTGCAATCAGCAGCGGCGTCAGCACAACCAGCCAGAGTTGTGGCCAATAGCGGCTAAGGTAAGGATCCAGCGCGTCCACCTGTTCCAGTAACAAGGTGGAGAGCTCACCATCATTGCCCACCAGAGTGCGGCGGGGGCCAGCAAGCTCCAGCTGCTGCAGCAGCTGCTGTTGCAAGTGTTGCCGTGCCTGCTGGCTGACATGCATGGCCTGTAAGTCTTTCAGCGCCAGCAGCACTGTGCGGCCGAGCCAGCACAGAATAAACCAAAGGCTATCGGTCAGGCTGATGGCAACTCCGGCAAACCACTGGCCACAACACCAGGCCAGCCACCAGCACTGCAGCAGCAACAGCAGTGTCGCCAGTGTTCCGGCGAGCACGGAAAAACAAAGGCCAGCCCGGTAAGGGGCCAGCCAGTCTTTTAGCTCGGACACAGAGTGATTCACTCGCCGTCCTTGTCATCCGGGTAACCGTTCAGCTCCAGCCACATCGCATTGATAATGCCAAAAGAGCAGGCCAGTAAAACGCCGAGGATCCAGGTGAAATACCACATAATCAGCTCCTTAATACAGGGAATGCGGGTTGTTGTTGATGCTGTCCTGGTTTAACCGGCCAAACATTTTGTAATAGCTCCAGCAGGTGTAAGCCAAAACGATCGGCACAAAGATGCAGGCGACAACAAACATGATTTTCAGTGTCAGTTCGCTGGAGGTGGCATCCCACATGGTCAGGCTGTGATCCGGCCTGCTGCTGGACGGCATAATAAAGGGGAACATGGCCACCCCGCAGGTCATAATAACCCCGGTCATCGCCAATGAAGAGGCGACAAAGGCTTGCCAGGCTTTGGCGGCTTTGCTCAACAGTGCCGAGAGCAAAAAGGACGCTACACCCAAGGCCGGGAATAGCCACAACAGCGGGGTACTGTTGAAGTTAGCCAGCCAGGCTCCAGGGCTGATTTGCACACTTTTACTGACCGCATTATTGATGGCGTTGTGATCCAGGGGGCTGGTCAGCTGATAGCCCATTCCTGCAGCCGATAACCAGACACCAGCCAGCACAAACAGCAGAGCAGCAAATAAAGCCGAGCCCCACGCGACAGTTTCTGCCCGCTGACGCAGCGGAGCTTCGGTTTTCATTTGCAGGTAAGTGGCGCCCTGATTGATAAACATCAGCAGGCTGAGCACACCAACCAGCAAGGCAAAAGGGTTCAGCAGTGCCAGAAATGACCCTGTGTAATGGATACGCAGCAGTTCATCGAAGTGAAAAGGCACGCCCTGCAGCAGATTGCCAAAGGCCACACCGAAGATCACAGGCGGAATGGCCGATCCTGCTGTCAGCGCCCAGTCCCAGTTACTGCGCCAGCGTGGGCTCTCCAGTTTGGAGCGGTAATCAAAGCCGATGGGCCGCAAAAACAATGCCGCCAGAGTGGTCATCATCGCCAGGTAAAAGCCGCTGAAGGCGGTGGCGTACACAGGCGGCCAGGCGGCGAATAAGGCGCCACCAGCGGTGATCAGCCACACCTGGTTACCATCCCAGTGCGGGGCGACGGCGTTAATCATGACCCGGCGTTCGGTGTCATCTTTCCCTATCACTTTCAGTAAGGCGCCGACCCCCATATCAAAACCGTCGGTAATGGCAAAACCAATCAGTAACACACCAACCAGTAACCACCAGATAAAACGCAGAAATTCATAGTCCATGGTTAACCCCCTGCAGATCCTGTTCGTGATGATAGTTGCCTGTATGCAGTGAAGACGGGCCTTTGCGGGCAAAATGCTGCATCAGATACACTTCAATGATAAGAAAAATGGTGTAGAGCAAGGTGATTGCGCCCAGACTGAACCAGACTTCGCCGACACTCAGCTGCGATGCCGCCAGATGGGTCGGTAAAATTTCACCCACAGCCCAGGGCTGACGGCCGTATTCGGCAACAAACCAACCGGCTTCACAGGCAATCCAGGGCAAAGGCAGAGAGAATATGGCCGCTTTGAGTAACCACTTGGGTTTGTCCATGGTGCGCCTGGCGCTGTGGTAAAAGGCGGCGGCAAATACCAGCAACATGATAAATCCGCTGGCCACCATAATACGGAAACTCCAGAACATGGGGGCCACTTTAGGCACGCTGTGCTCCACCGCCTGGTCAATCTGTGCTGCAGTGGCCTGGGTCGGGTCTTCTGTATAAGCCGTCAACAGCAAACCATAGCCCAGATCTTTTTTCACGGCATCAAAGGCGGTTCTGGTTTCAATACTGTCATCTCCGGCGCGCAGCTGTTTCAGCAGGCCATAGGCCTGTTGCCCGTTGAGAATACGCTCACGGTGCTGTTGTTTCAGCTCGGCAATACCTGTGACGGGTTTATCCAGTGAGCGGGTCGCAATCAGGCCTAAGGCGCCGGGAATTTTCAGCGCGTAGTCGGTGCTTTGGGTGTCTTCATTAGGCAGTCCAAAGACGGTAAATGCAGCTGGGGCTTCATGGGTTTTCCATTCGGCTTCGACTGCCGCCAGTTTGGTTTTCTGGACGTCGCCGAGTTCATAACCGGATTCATCACCCAGAACTATGACAGACAATGCACTGGCCAGGCCAAAAGCGGAGGCAATGGCAAAACTGCGACGGGCAAAAGCCAGATCCCGGCCTTTCAGTAAATACCAGGCAGAAATTGCCAGCACAAAGATGGCGCCTGTGACATAGCCGGCGGACACCGTATGGACAAATTTTACCTGGGCCACCGGATTAAAAATGACTTCGGTGAAGCTGGTCATTTCCATGCGCATGGTCTGGTAATTAAACTCAGCACCCACAGGGTGTTGCATCCAGCCGTTCGCGATCAGGATCCAAAGCGCCGACAGGTTCGACCCCAGGGCAACCAGCCAGGTCACCACTAAATGCTGGACTTTGGACAAGCGATCCCAGCCAAAGAAAAACAGCCCGACCAATGTGGATTCGAGGAAAAACGCCATCAGACCTTCAATGGCCAGCGGGGCCCCAAAGATATCCCCGACATAATGTGAATAATAAGACCAGTTGGTGCCAAACTGGAATTCCATCGCAATACCTGTGGTGACCCCCAGCGCGAAGTTAATGGCAAAAAGTTTGCCCCAGAATTTAGTCATATCACGGTAAATTTCTTTCCCCGTCATCACGTACACAGATTCCATAATGGCAAGTAAAAAGGTCATGCCAAGGGTCAGGGGAACAAACAAAAAGTGGTACATTGCAGTTGCAGCAAACTGCAACCTGGAAAGTTCTACAACATCCATCGGAGGGCTCCTGTAAACGGATTGATGGGCATACAATTGGCTAAAACAGCGACAGCTGCTGTTAGTTAAGTTCAATGTACTGATTTCAGTCGCTACGGATCTTGATAAAGATCAAGGTTCTGGACAGGCTGAGTTTAGTTAAAGGATGGCAAACCAGATGGAACACAGATGAAACTGATTTTGGTAGGGGCCGGCTGGTTAGCCCGACAGTTATGGCAACCTTTGCAGCAGGCAGGTTTTACAGTGTGTCTGACCAGCCGCAGTGTTCAGACAGCTGCTGAATTTGGCACTGCAGGTCTGGTGCTGCCACTGAATGGGGATGAGCTTCAGGATCAACGCGTGCTGCAGCTTTTTGCCGGGGCAGTGGTGGTTTGTCTGATCCCTGCCAGTCGTCAACAGCCTCAGCTGTATCTGTCTGCAGTAGATGCGCTGGCAGCGCTGATGCAAAAAGCTGGCAGCCTGGCTTGTATTCATATCAGCAGCACAGGCATCTATCAGGGGCTGACAGGCCTCGTCAGCGAGAATTCTCGTCTTAAGTTAACAGACCCCAGAGTGAAACTGTTGTTTGAGGCTGAACTGAGACTGCAACGCAGTCGCGACGTCTGCACCTTGCGATTATCCGGCCTGATAGGGCCGGGCCGCCATCCGGGGCGTTTTTTGGCTGGCAACGTCAGCTCCGATCCTGATGGTGCCGTGAATATGGTGCACAGCAGCGATGTGGCCGCTTTTATGCTGCAGGTGCTGCAACAGCGGCTTTGGCCTGCCGTATTTAACCTGTCTTGCCCGCAGTTTTGTACCAGACGGGCCTTCTACCTGAAGGCTTGTGCGGATTTGGGGGGCCCTGAACCTGTCTTTGCAGATAAGGCGGCGCCGGGGCGTCAGATTGACAGTTCCAAATCGCTTCAGATCGCTGGTTTTCAGTATGGGTGTCTGTCGGCGATTGATGCCATCGCCTCTTGTTAAAAAAGCCGGCCCGAAGGCCGGCACAAATGAGCCAGGGATTATGGCTGGTAAGATGCAGTCAGGGTAATACCTGACGCAGCGGTGTAGCCACGCAGGCTAATGTAATAAGTGGCCGCGCTTGGGTTGGTGAAGCTGCAGGTCTCGTTATTGCCTGTCAGGTAAGGGCGGCAATCGTAAGTACTTGTGGTTGGTTGTGCCCCCTGACGTACGTACAAGTCTGCGTCCCCTGTACCTCCAGAGATGCTCACCGTCAGGTTGGACATGCCGGCGGGGACCGCCAGGGTGTAATGTTTCCAGGCATTTTTTGCCACCGAAATATTGGTCACAGTGGCCGTTTCCCCTTCGCCAGTGCCGCCACCTCCGGTGCCGGCTGCCGCTGCCACAGCAGCAGCGGCATCAACAATACCTGTACCGCAACTGGTGCAGGTGGCCGGGAAAGCGCGGGTGGTGGTTTTCAGGATGCTTTCAATTTCATCCGGCGTGGCCGAAGGTTTCACTTGCTTGATGAGCGCCGCTACACCAGCGACGTGAGGTGCCGCCATTGACGTGCCCTGGCTGTAACCATAGCTGTCAGACCCTGGGGTGGTGGTTCCAGTGTTGTAAGTGGATAACACACCATTTGGATCATTGGCTGAGCTCATGGCACCGCCTGGTGCTGCCACGTCAATGGAGGTGCCATAGTTGGAATAATAAGCCCGGCCACCGCTGCGGTTGGTTGAGGCCACATTCACCACACCGGCACAGTTACCTGGGTTAAAGTTATTGGCATTGCCATTGTCATTCCCAGCGGCAATCACAATGACTGCACCTAAACCCCGTGCTGTGTTGATGGCCTGTTGGGTGGTCGAATCACAGGCGCCGGAGCCGCCCAGGCTCATATTGATCACTTTGGCCGGATTGGCGTTGACAGGTAAACCTGAAACGGTGCCCCCTGCCGCCCAGACAATACCATCGGCGATATCCGAGGTGTAGCCGCCGCATTTACCCAGTACACGTACCGGCACTACTTTTGCCCCATAGGCAACACCGGCAACGCCACTGTTGTTGTTGGTGACGGCGGCAATGGTGCCTGAAACGTGCGTACCGTGCCATGAAGAGTTTTGTGCTGAATGGGTGCCACCACATTCATTGGCCAGGATCCAATCGCCCGGATCCTGTGCGTTGGAATCACGGCCATTGCCGTCATTGCCAACAAAGCTGTCAGAGATCATGTCATAACCCGGCAGAATATTGGCATTCAGGTCGGCATGAGGACGGTAACCCGTATCCAGTACGGCCACTACAACACCTGAGCCTGTCGCATTGTCCCAGGCTGTGTTGGCACGTAAGCCACCAGTGGATTCGTAATAATGCCATTGGCTGGTGTATTGAGTGTCGTTGGGGGTTGCGGCAATTTGCAACATTCTGTCTTCTTCTACCTGCTCAACATTGGGGTCTTTGGCCAGGTTTTTCAGCATTTCCCTGGTTTCTTTGTCGTTCAGTTTACGATCGGCTTTGACAATGTGGCTTTTGGAGTTGATGCCGCTGGTCCGGACAAAGTCCAGCTGAGTTCCGGCCAGAGTGGACAGTGCACCGGCAACGTGCTCTTTCACAAAACGGGTGCGTTGCTGCTCAGATAGCGCAGACCCGAAAGCGTTGCTTTCACCTACAGAATTTTCAGTGGTTTCTTTGTATTTAACAATAAAGCGGGTCACCAGCTGGTTGCTTTGCTGCTGAGCAGTTGCCGCCGGGTCTTTCTCCTTTGCGGCAACAGCGGAGACAGAAGTCATCAGGGCGGCAGTGGACATGCAAAGTACAGCCACTTTGCTCAGGGTAAATTTTTTAGCTTGCATATAGTTCTCTCTGGATAGTTGTTAGAGTAAACACGCCTGTACCTGAATTGGTTCTTTTTTTTGGCGTGCAGGGCCAATCATTGGTCAATAAAATGTTAATGTAAATGTTGGTGTTTTTACTGATTTTTAATTTTAATGCTGTTTTTATCAAATTTAATGCAGTTTTAGCGGTGGTGTGCTGTCTGTTTGCGACGAAAAATCAGGTTTTGATTACAATTGATCACAATTGTATTTATATTGAAAATTAATTTTTATATTTCAAAATAATCTAACAAAATGCTCGTTTGCTCTATAAAAGCGGTGGCGCTGGCTTGACCTTGTCCTCGGGGCAAGCCGCATTCTGTTTTGTACTTGACTGTTACTGGAGCGAACTTATGATCATGCTTAGCCGGACCTTCACCGCCTTTCCCGGGCGCTTGGAACAACTGGAGCAGGCGATTCAGACCCGCTGGTTGCACAAGCTGCTGCAATCAGGCTGTGAAGGGATGAGTTGTGTTGTCAGGGGGAGTCAGCTGCAGGTGTTTAGTTTTTGGAGACGGGTGCAAGATGCACAGGCAGTTTTGAGTTCTGAGCCGCTGCTGGTGTTGCTGAGTTCGGAAGATGTGCTGGATTCGCAGCCTTGGGAGCTGGTTGATTTATCTGGCGGTTATATGTCGTCTGCGGCCCGCAGCTATTGGCAGTTGGCCCATAACTTCGGCTGAAGGGATGGCGGCTGGAAAAAAAGCGGCAGCCGCCGCTTTTTTTAGTCGTGGTGGCAACTTTGCTGTTTCGAACAGCAATGCTTACTTTACGTGGCCTTGTAACCAGCCTCTTCCAGCGCCTGCTGCAGCTCTTCACTGCTAAGCTGGCTTTGCACTTTCACTTGCTTTGTTTTCAGATCGACCTCCACCTGAGCGTCACTTTGCAGCTGACGAATGGCTTTGGTGACCATGCTGACACAATGGTTGCAGGTCATGTTTTCAACTGTCAGTTCAATCATAAAGGGTTCTCCTTGGTTAAAGCCCTGCGCAGCTTTGACCTTCCGACAGGGGCAAGGTCAAGTGATGAAGTTTTTTTTCTTTCGGCTTGACCTTACCATGAGGGGAAAGTTTAGCCTGAAGGACATACAAAGATCCGCAGGTAACTAAATAAGAGGCCAGGATGCAACAGAACATGCAGTTAGCGATAGAAGGAATGAGTTGTGCGTCCTGCTCAGGACGTGTGGAAAAAGCACTGAAAGCGGTGCCCGGTGTCACAGACGCCAGCGTAAATCTTGCCACTGAAACTGCGACAATTACCGGGACTGCGGCGATGCTGGCCTTGGTACAAGCGGTGCAGCAGGCGGGGTATCAGGTGCCCACTGAGCAACGTGTCTATCAGGTCAGTGGCATGAGCTGTGCTTCCTGCGTGACGCGGGTGGAGAAAGCCATGCTGGCAGTGCCCGGTGTGCTGCAGGCGACAGTGAACCTGACGACTGAACAACTCAGCCTGTCTGTGCTCTGCACTGTGACTCAGGCAGAGCTGGCGAC
Source organism: Rheinheimera sp. (assembly GCF_037442525.1). Taxonomy (GTDB): domain Bacteria; phylum Pseudomonadota; class Gammaproteobacteria; order Enterobacterales; family Alteromonadaceae; genus Pararheinheimera. Next base: position 162,881 of record NZ_JBBIQD010000008.1, read on the forward strand.
GGCGTTAGACAAGGCCGGTTATCAGTTAAGTGCAATTTCACAACCTGGACAAGCGAAGCAGGATGCCAGCCAGGTCTCCTGGCACCGGCAGCCGTTATGGCCGGTGATTGGCAGTGCCGTGCTGACCTTGCCTTTGGTCGTGCCGATGATTGGGATGTTGTTTGGGCGTGATTGGATGTTGCCAGCCTTTTGGCAGTGGTTGCTGGCGACGCCGGTGCAGTTTTACTTTGGCGCGCGATTTTACCGTGCGGGCTGGGGGGCTCTGAAAGCCCGTACCGGTAATATGGATTTATTAGTGGCTATTGGCACCAGTGCCGCTTATGGCTTGTCCTTGTATCTGTGGTGGAATCACCAGGGGCACCAGGGCATGCCGCATTTGTACTTTGAAAGCAGCAGTGCAGTGCTGTCCCTGGTGCTGCTGGGAAAATACCTGGAACTCAGAGCCAAACGCCGCACCACAGATGCGCTCAAAGCGCTGGAAAACCTGCAACCCAGCCAGGCAAGAGTCAAGCTCAGTGGCCAGTGGCAGATGCTGGCCGCGGCGGCGGTGAAAGCCGGAGATTGGGTGCGGGTGTTGCCGGGGGAACGGGTGCCGGTGGATGGTCTGGTAAGCTCAGGGCAAACCCATGTTGATGAAGCCTTGATCAGCGGAGAGTCTGTGCCAGTGGCCAAAGCCAATGGTGACCATGTTACTGGCGGTTCGGTCAACCTGGACGGGGTGATTGAGCTGACCGCCACCAGTGTCGGTAGTGAGTCCACCTTGTCACGTATTATTCGTCTGGTCGAGCAGGCGCAAGGGGCCAAAGCACCTGTGCAGGCGCTGGTGGATAAAATCAGTGCAGTCTTTGTGCCTTTGGTGCTGTTGATTGCCCTGATCACCCTGCTTGGCTGGGGGTTGACCAGTGGTGACTGGACAGCTGCAATTCTTAATGCGGTCGCAGTGTTGGTGATTGCCTGCCCCTGTGCCTTGGGTCTGGCGACACCGGCCGCCATTATGGCTGGCACCGGCACCGCCGCGAAGCTTGGCGTACTGGTCAAGGATGCGGTGGCGCTGGAGCACGCTACCGCTATTGATCTGGTTGTGTTTGACAAGACAGGAACCCTGACGCAGGGCAAAGCGGTGTTGAGTCAGTTTACTGCACTCAGGCCAACTCAAGACCCGCTGCTGCAGTGGGCTGCCAGTCTGCAACAACACAGTGAACATCCGCTGGCCAGGGCTGTGGTAAACCAGGCCAGCGCCCAAGGGCTGACCTTGCTGGACGCCACTGAATTTAAAGTGGTGGCCGGCAAAGGTGTGCAAGCCAAGGTGGACGGCTCGCTTTTTCTGCTTGGCAGCAGTGGCTGGATGCAGGAGCTGGGGCTAGAGCTACCCTTGGAACACATCCAGGTGGCTGGTGCTTCGGTGTCCTGGCTGGCCCGCCAGCAAGCAGGAGCTACCGAGCTGTTAGCGCTGCTTTGTTTCAGCGATGAGCTCAAGCCTCGGTCTTACGCAGCGGTGACGCAGTTACAACAGCAAGGTATTGCGGTGGCGATGTTAACTGGGGACAGTCAGGCCAGTGCGCAGCGCGTCGCTGAGCAACTGGGACTGGACAAGGTGCATGCGCAGGTGCTGCCGGCTGATAAAGCCGCTGTGGTGGCTCAGTACCAGCAACAGGGCTATCGGGTAGCGATGGTGGGGGATGGGATCAATGATGCTCCAGCGTTAGCTCAGGCCGATTTGGGCATTGCAATGGCGACCGGGACCGAAGTGGCGGTCAGTGCATCGGCCATCAGTCTGATGCGGGGCGATCCGGCGTTGGTCAGTACCGCCTTGCGTTTATCCAGGTTGACTTACCGTAAAATCCGGCAAAATTTGTTCTGGGCCTTTATTTTCAACGTGATCGGTATTCCGGCGGCCGCTTTAGGCTGGCTGAATCCGGTGCTGGCTGGCGCGGCGATGGCCTGTAGCAGCCTGCTGGTGGTCAGCAATGCGTTATTGCTGCAAAGATACAAAGAGTAAGCGGGAGTTAAGATGAAAAGCTTAGTGACTATTGGAGAGGCCGCTGCCGTCAGTGGGGTGTCGGCAAAAATGATCCGTCATTATGAAGACATTGGCGTGCTGCAAAAAACATCCAGAACCGACGCGGGTTACCGGCTATACAACAGCCAGCAGTTGCAGCAACTGGGGTTTATCCGTCAGGCCAGGAACCTGGGGTTTTCGCTGATACAAATTGAATCTTTGCTGGCGCTGTGGCGGGACCCCAACCGCAGCAGCCGGGATGTGAAACAGCTGGCCGAACTTCATCTGGCGGAAATCCGGCAAAAGATTGCGGAATTAAGCCAGATGGAGCAGGTGCTACAGCAGCTATCAGACCGCTGCTGTGGCGATTTATCGCCGCACTGTGCCATTCTGGATGGCCTGGCACCGAACCAGAACCTGGCGGCTGAGTCGCAATAACGGGCAGAGCAGGCGCACCGCCCCTGTTATTTGGTCAGGTTTAAGTGGCCTTTGACCTGAGATCATCCGGGGCCGGAGCTTAGGTTCAACACAGCGACTTTAAGGGGGGGGTGCAACGAGAGTGTATGCATGAACAACACAATGAAAGTGTTAAAAACCAGCCGCAAGCTGCATAAATGGCTGATGGCTGTCGCCGGCTTGCAGTTTGTGATCTGGTCGCTGACCGGCGCCTATATGGTGTTTTTTGATATTGATTATATCCACGGTGACTCGCTGGTCCGTAATGAACAAGTTAAGTTGGATGCCCGTCAGGTCACTTACCCGCTTCATCAGTTGTTGCACCAGTACCCAGGTGCTCAAGACGTGCGGCTAGGGGCTTTTATGGGCAACGCGGTGTACCGCTTCAAAGCTCAGGATCAGCAGCTGATGCTGAATGCCCAAAATGGCGAGTTGCTGCCGCCTTTGTCAGAGCAGTTGGCATCCAAGGTAGCGCAGTTCCATTACAGCGGCAGCGGTGCTGTGCAGGATGTGCAGCTGATCACCGACAACCCGCCATTTGAACTTAGCCAGCATGCATTGCCTGCCTGGCGGGTGAATTTTGCAGATTTGGGTGAACCCAGCCTGTATATCTCGGCACAAACAGGTGAATTGGTGGGCAAGCGCCACAATTTCTGGCGGCTGTTTGATTGGATGTTCCGCTTCCATGTGATGGACTACGACGATGGTGAAGATGTGGATAACCTGCTGTTGTTCTGCTTCAGCTTCCTTGGCATTTTTGCCTGTCTGGCCGGTCTGGTGCTGGTGTATTTCAGGGTGGTGCGGCGTGACCAGGACGATTTGGTGCTGCCTGGCGCCGACTTGGCAATGACACCAGGGAGGGATTTGCCATGAACTGGACCCGCAAACTACATAAATGGGCGTCAGCCATGGTTGGCCTGCAGTTTTTGATTTGGCTTGGCAGCGGCATGTACTTCAACTTTATGGATCATGATAAAGCCGCAGGGCACAGCCACAGGGCCCATCATCAGGCCGCCCAGGGCTGGAGCGGCCAGACGCTGGTGGAGCCGGCACTGGTGCTGGCTAACTTTCCGCCCAGCACCGAACTTAAACTGATTTGGTTGAACAGCCAGCCGTATTACCTGCTCAATCACCAGCGGGGGCTCTATGCCAACTTTGCCAATAGCCATAGCCTGGTGGATGCGCTGTCCGGTCGGGCGGTCACGTTGGACCAGAGGTGGGCGACTGAACTGGCTACCGCCTCTTACAGCGGACCTGGTGCGGTGCAATCTGCTGAACTGTTGCAACCGCCGCTGGAGGAACTGCCCAAAGAGCAAAACCCGCTCTGGCGGGTGAACTTTGACGACCCGCTGCATACCAGCGTCTACATCGATGCGGCATCCGGCCGGGTGGCCGCTCATGTTGATGATGACAAACGGCTGGCCGACTTTTTCCTGATGTTACATTTTATGGACTATGGTAACCAAGGCAGTTTTAATACCCCCCTGATGACGTTGTTCGCCTTTGTGACCTTGTGGCTGGCTGGCACCGGTTTGATCTGGAGCCTGGACTTGGCCCGGCGCGGCCAGTACCAGCTGAGCTGGTTGGGTAAAAAACATCAGGTCAAACTTTTCGATTGCCATCAGCGCTGTTTGGGGGAACTGGGCTTTTCAACGCACCAGAATTTGTTAGACGGGCTGGTCAAACATAATATTGTGCTGCCGTCGACCTGTGGCGGGGGAGGAACCTGTGGCCGCTGTAAAGTCCTGATCAATGCCACTGTAACTCCTACCAGCGCCGACCTGCAGCATTTCAGTGTGGATGAATTGGGGCAGGGCTACCGTCTGGCCTGTCAGCATTTTGCCAACGATGTGGAGCATATGACGCTGATGGATGTGACCCAGGCACAGCGCTACAGCCTGACATTAACCCAGGCCACTTTTATCAGCCCCTTTATCAAGGAATTACGTTTTAAAGCCAGAACCAGACAGCCACTGCAGTACAAAGCCGGAGCCTTTATGCGGTTCTTTATCCCGGCGGGTCAGACTCAGGCCGTGCCTGCGGATGTGCCAGACGCCTTTAGGGCCGCCTGGCAGGATGTGCAGAACCAAAGCTTTAGTCACCCGGCCTGCACCCGCAATTATTCGTTGGCCAGTTGCCCGGATTGTGCAGAACTGGTGTTTGTGATCAAACTGCAAAAATCGCCCGACGGCCAGTTATTACCCGGCATAGGTTCCCACTACCTCGGAAATCTTGCGGTCGGTGACAGCATTGATGCTTTGGGACCTTTTGAAGAGTTTGCCGCCAAACCAGAGTCGAGTCGCAGTATGGTGTTGATCGGCGCCGGTTCTGGTATGGCCCCGCTCAAAGCCTTGTTGGAAGAGCAACTGGCCCTGGCGGAACGTCAGGGCCAGGGTTTAAGCCGTCCTGTGCATTTCTTTTATGGCGCCCGCACCGAAGACGATTTGATCTATTGGGATTATCTGTACCAGTTAGCCAAACGTCATCCAAGGTTCCATTACTACCCTGTGTTGTCCAAAGCCGCTCATGGCTGGTTAGGGGCAACAGGCTATGCCCAGCATGTGCTGGAACTGAACTGGGACAGTTTAGGTCCGGTGGACGGTCTGGAGTTTTATCTCTGTGGTCCCAAGGGGTTAATGGCGGATACACTCACCATACTGCAACAAAGGGGTGTGAAAGCAGAAAACATTGCTTTTGACGTGTTCAGCTAACGCAGGCAAATTTGACTCTGAAGTCGCCTCTGTTACCGGGGCGGCTTTTTTTGGCCGGATGGTCGCGATTCAGCAGGGGCCTGGCTGTGGTGGGGGAAAAAAGCCGTCCAAAGGACGGCTTACTGGGGGAGGGTTATTCGTGGTGGTGATGACCAGGTTTTTTCACTTTCAGTTCCACTTCTGCGCCAGCAGGTGCGGGTTCGGCGCTATGGCTTTCTGGCTTAGCCCCAGTCCACTCATAAGCTACTGTGCCTTTCGGGTGTTTAAACCAGCCCGGATCTGAATAGTCGCCTTTGCCCTGATCGGCACGAACTTTAAACACACTGAACATGCCGCCCATTTCCACCCCACCAAAGGGGCCTTGTCCCGTCATCATCGGCAAGGTATTGGCTGGCAGCGGCATCTGCATTTCTGCCATGTCGGCCATACCACGTTCGCCCATCACCATATAGTCCGGCACCAATTTATTGATTTTTTGCATCAGACCGCTGTGGTCGACGCCAATCATGGTTGGCACTTCATGGCCCATGGCGTTCATGGTGTGGTGCGATTTATGGCAATGGAAAGCCCAGTCGCCTTCTTCGTCTGCCAGCAGTTCAATTTGCCGCATCTGACCCACAGCGATGTCGGTGGTCACTTCCGGCCAGCGGGCAGAGTGGGGCACCGGGCCACCGTCTGTGCCTGTCACCATAAATTCATGGCCATGAATATGGATAGGGTGGTTGGTCATCGTCAGATTTCCAATCCGGATCCTTACGTTGTCGTTTTTCCGCACGACCAGCGGGTCAATGCCCGGAAAGACCCGGCTGTTCCAGGTCCAGAGATTAAAGTCGGTCATGGTCATAATTTTTGGCGTGGCGCTACCGGGCTCAATATCAAAAGCGCTAAGCAGGAAACAAAAATCACGATCCACGTCGGCAATCTGCGGATGCGGTTCTTTCGGGTGAGTGATCCACATGCCCATCATGCCCATGGCCATCTGCACCATTTCGTCCGCATGTGGGTGATACATAAAGGTGCCAGGACGGCGCGCGATAAACTCATACACAAAGGTCTGACCCGGTTTAATTGACGGCTGGTTTAATCCAGACACACCGTCCATACCGTTGGGCAGCCGTTGGCCGTGCCAGTGCACGGATGTATGTTCAGGCAGTTTGTTGGTGACAAATATGCGCACCCGGTCGCCTTCGACCACTTCAATGGTCGGGCCGGGCGACTGACCATTGTAGCCCCAGAGGTGAGCATTCATGCCCGGTGCCAATTCGCGGACCACGGGTTCTGCCACCAAATGAAACTCTTTGACACCCTTGTTCATGCGCCAGGGCAAAGTCCAGCCATTGAGGGTGACCACAGGGTTGTAGGGGCGGCCTGTGTTGGGAACCAGGGGGTCCATGGTATTGGGGCTGGTCTGGATCACGGGTTCAGGCAATGCGGCCATGGCGGTGCGGCTGACAGAAGCTCCAGCAACTGCGGCTGTGATGGCGCCAACGCTTTTTAATAAATCTCGACGAGTCATCATAATCTGGGTCTCCTAATGGCCAGCCGGTGCGGCGGCTGAACTGGCTTCGGGCTGAGCAGAACTGGCTGGTGCGGCAGCGCCCCACAAGGATTGTTCAAAACGGATCCGGGCCTGGTGGAAGTTGTTCAGCGCTTGCATGGCTTGGGTGATGGTTGCCACCTGAGCCTGAGTGTCGGCGATCAATTCAAATACACCAATCAGCATGCCGTTGTAACGCAGCACATTTTCCTGGTTAATTCGCTGCGCCAACGGCACCAGTTGCTGCTGGTAGTGCCGGGCAATGGCATAGTTTTGTGCCAGGGTGGCCTGGTTTAACCGCACTTCAGAGCGGGCATTGACAGCTTTGGCCTGTGCCAGATAAAACTGTTGCTGCAGTTGCGCCTGGGCTTTATTCAGTCGGGCACTGTGGCGGTCAAACAAGGGTAATTCAAAACCCAGCGTCAGGCTGCGGCTTTCGCTGTGCTGGGCTGAACCGGAGAGCTCTGCATCCAGTCCGCGCAGAAAGCGGCTGCTTTGGGTCAGTTCCAGTTGTTCAGCCATCGCGGCCAGACTGGCTCTGGCTTGGTGCAAATCCAGACGTTGACTGACCGCGAGCTGTTCTGCATTCGGATCTGGGGTAAAGGTATCCGGCAGATCCGGCAATTGCTGTGGCAGCTGCAGTGCAAGGTCTTGGCCCCATAACCCCAGCTGGCGGTACAAGGCTTCCCTGCTTTGAATTTGCTGTTGTTGGGCCTGGGCCAGTTGCAATTTCACTTCGGCCGCATATTTTTGCGCCCGTGCTTTCTGCAGCGCACTGTAATTGCCGACCTGATACATCCGGCTGGCCAGTTCGGCTGATGCGTCTATGGCGTCCTGCACCTGCAACAAATAGTTGAGCTGCTGCTCTGCGGTCACGGCTTCCGCCAGTGCCAAACGGCTTTGAGCCACCAGGGCGACCAGCTGCTCGGCCAGCTGATACTGCTGCTGATTGGCCTGCTGCTGGGCTATTGCCAGGTTTTGATTGCGAAATAACAAGCCAAAGAGATCAAAACCAAACTCCAGTTCGGTCTCATAGCCTTCTTCACCACGTGCACGGCTGATACTCAAGCCGGGGTTGGGTAACAAACCGGCCTGTTCTAAATCCGCTTTGCTGACTTGCAGGGCGGCCATAGCAGCCAGGAAATCCGGGTTATTTAACACGGCAATTTGCGCGACGCTTTGAAAACTTAGAGGCTGTTGCACTAAGCTTTTCACGGCGGCGCTGGTGTCGCTGCTCAGGTCAGTTGGCAGCTCTGGCAGTTGCAGTTGCTCCCTGTTGGCCTGCTGCTCCACCTGTTGTGTCAGTTCCAGTGCCGGGCTGGCACAACCAGCCAGCACAGCCCCAGCGCAAAGCAGTAGCGTTTTAGTGATGGTTGGAATGCGCATTGTCAGTCTCCTTCGGCTCTGGTGTTTTCGATGGATGCCTGGAGTGGTCCATATCCTGCTGTTTCGAGTGGTCCATGCCCTGATGTTTCGAGTGGTCCATGCCCTGGTGTTTGGAATGATCCATGCCCTGGTGCTTGGAATGATCCATGCCC
>NZ_JBBIQD010000009.1:0-163699 GCF_037442525.1 Rheinheimera sp.
GGCCTTTTTGCTTTTTGTTCTTGCCCACAGCTTCCATGCTGGATGCGGCAGAAACACTGCAGGAGAGCGGGAAAGCAGCTATAATGCGCACGTTTTTTGGTCAGGGGTCTTTATGTTAGTTCGGATTGTCCAGTACTGCTGGTTTCGGGTGTCGCGGTTAAGCTGGTTATCCTGGCTCAAGCTTATCCCTATTTTGTTCACCTTGCTGTTGCTGATATCCACTTTCGGTTCCCCGGTGCCCGACCGTCAGTACCATTTTCCAACGGCTGAAACTATTCAAAGTAATTTCCATGTGGTGGAGTTTAATGATGAAGGTGAGCCACATGATATGGCACAACAAGAAGCGTTATTTAAACGTATTGCAATGCCTGACAGTGCGACTGCAGAACTGGTGATCTTTGTGCATGGCTGGCATCAGAGTGCAGAGCCGCATGACGCGAACTTTGTTTCGTTTAAGAACTATATTGCCGAGCTGCAAAAAGCTGCGCCAGAGCGCAACCTGATTGGTTTGTATTTGGGTTGGCGCGGCGATAAATACGATCCCTTATGGCTGGATGAATCTTATCGCAGTGAGGGCTGGTTTGAACCCCTGGACTTCCCGACCATTTTCCAACGCAAGCGGGTGTCGCGCAAGGTTGGTGAAGTCGGTGTCAGTCGTTTGCTGGACAGATTGGATGCTGTGGTCGAACAGGGGGCATTAAAACGATATATTTTTATCGGCCACAGCCTGGGAGGCTCAGTGGCCATTCATGCCAGCAAGGGCCGTGTAAAAGCTGCTATCGATCAAGGGAAACAAAACCCGAATTTGTATTTACTGTTAAACCCCGCCATTACCGCCAAAGAATACAAGCCATTGGATTCATTGCTGAGTGTCGACAGGCAGAAACCCAGCATGGTGGTGTTGCAGTCCAAAGGCGATTTTGCCGTAAAAGAGGCTTTTAATTTCCTGAAGGATGGCGAACGCGCGGTTGGCAACTCCTGGGCTATTACCCACGACATTGATAAATGCCCTCGCGGCAATTGCGAAATACAGCTGAACCTGAACAGTCAGTTGGCGCAGCATGACGCCATCCCCGGCTGCATGATGCAGCTGGACCGCTCAGGCTGGCGTATCCGGGCCAGGGTACAAGCCCGCAGAGGCATCGACAGTTGTGATGATGCCAATATGCAGGCGGTATGGGTTCTGGCCGTGTCAGACGATATTATCTTTGGTCATAATGGTATTTTAACGCCGGACCATGCCGGTGCGCTGGCAGAGATTCTGCGCCTGATTGACCGTCATAATAACCAAATCCCGGAAGCGCTGTAAGGTTCAGTGCCATAGGATCAATATGGTGCCAGCGACTGTCATGGCTGCACCAAGCCAGGCGCCTGCTGCCGGCCGGCGTTTATACACCAGCCACAATAAAGGCACTACCACCACAGGGCTGACGGATGACAACATACCAACCAGTCCGGCATCACCTTGCTTCAATGCCTGCAGGATCAGCGTCATCCCTATCACCATGGATAATGCGGCGTTGATCAAAACCAGCATAAACACCCTGAAGTTCATCGGCAGGTAACAGCGGGCCACTTTGAACCCCAACCAGAACAAGGTTAAATGGGCCGCTAAAGCCACCGTCATCCGCACGGCAGAGGCTGCCACTGCATCAATGTCCGTTTCCATCAGCGGTTTAATCATCAGGGTGGATGCTGCCTGACAGAAGGCCGACACCAGGCCCAGTGCTATGCCTGATCGCAACTGGCCAGAATCCGCTTCCCAGTGGTGCTGTTCTTCATTGCGTCGGCCAAATAAAATGGCTGTCATGACCCCACTGCTGAGCAGGCTGCAACCAGCCAAAGTCCAGCCCCAAATGGACTCCCCCAGAAACAGGTAAGCCAGCAGTACGGAAAACATGGCATGGGTTGCAAACAGTACACCGGCGCGTCGTGGGCCAAGCCGGTTCATCGATGCAAAAAGCGAGGTGTCGCCTATTAAGATGCCAACCAGTGCCGAGACCGCCAGCAATGGCAGCTGTGAGCTTTGCAAGGTGCTGACGCCACCCAAAGCAAAGGCCATCAGCCATAACAAAGTAGCTGCACAGGCCAGGCGGTAGCGGGTAAACGCAAAAGCGCCCAGGTGACTGGCTGCTTTGGCCGACAGCAGACTGCCAACGGCCCAACAGCAGGCTGCCAGCAGGGCCAGATATTCAAAGGGCACTAATAGATCCCTGAAGAGAGATAACGGTCACCACGGTCACAGATAATGGCCACAACCACACGACCTGGCTGCTGCTGAGCAATTTGCAGCGCAGCATAAACGGCACCGCCAGAGCTGACCCCACAAAAAATACCTTCTTCGGTGGCCAGCTGGCGCATGGTACGCAGCGCGTCGTCCTGGGTGATATCCATCACTTCATCCACCCGCGAGCGTTCAAAGAAACCCGGCAGATAGGCCTCTGGCCAGCGGCGGATGCCTGGAATGCTGCTGCCTTCGGCCGGTTGCAAACCAATAATCTGAATGGCCGGGTTTTGCTCTTTCAGATAACGGGAGCAACCCATAATGGTCCCCGTGGTGCCCATGCTGGAGACAAAATGGGTTATCTGTTGCTGGCTTTGTTGCCACAGCTCAGGCCCTGTCGTGGCGTAATGTGCCGCCGGGTTGTCCGGATTATTAAACTGGTCCAGCACCAGTCCTTTACCTTCGGCCTGCAGTTGTTTGGCTAAATCGCGGGCGTATTCCATGCCCTGTTCTTTGCTGACAAGAATCAATTCAGCACCATAGGCCCGCATCGACGCTTTGCGCTCTTCGGTCATATTGTCCGGCATAATCAGCTTCATTTTGTAGCCTTTAATGGCGGCCGCCATGGCCAGTGCAATACCAGTGTTGCCGCTGGTGGCTTCAATCAGTGCGTCACCGGGTTTGATATCGCCCCGCTTTTCGGCTTGCTGTAACATATACAGAGCAGGTCTGTCTTTCACTGAGCCTGCTGGGTTATTGCCTTCAAGTTTTACCAGTACTGTACTGCCCAGACCTTGGGTCAGCCTTTGCAGCTGTACCAGTGGCGTCTGGCCTACATAAGATTCAATGGTAGGGAACATTAAGACCTCACTGCAGATAGGCGTTTCAGATTATCGACCAGCACAGCAGTCGCCATCGCGACATTCAGGGATTCAGTCTGGCCAAAGGCTGGGATCGTCACCTTGCGGCTGATCAGCGGCGCCAGCCCAGCGCTGATGCCGTTGGCTTCATTGCCCATCACCAGGTAACCGCCTTGCTGCTGCAGTGCTAACTGGTGAATGTTTTCACCTTGCAGATAAGCTCCAAACACAGGCAAGCGGGTCTGTCCAAGCCAGCCTGACAGGTCACCGTAATGCAACTGCACCCGCAAGAATGAGCCTTTGGCTGCCGCTATCACTTTAGGGTTATACAAATCCACAGTGTCGGATGAACAGAGGATATGGCGGATACCGTACCAGTCGGCAATGCGGATCATCGCGCCTAAATTACCCGGATCGTTGATTTGATCTAACACCAGCACCCAGTCGCCTTCACTTTCCAAAAAGCCTGTGTCGGCAGGAATTTCCACTGCGGCTACGGCGGCATCATTGGTCTGGAAGCTACCTACTTGGGCTAATTCAGCCGGGCTGGCCTGTTGCACCAAAGCCGCCTTTTGTGTGTACTGGGCATGCTGCTCTAAAAAGCTGTCTGTGGCGAATAAGGCTTTCACTTGCCAGTCACTTTGCAGTAATTCCAGCACCGCTTTTTCGCCTTCCACGACAAACAGCTGCTCAATTTTGCGGTACTTTTTTTGCTGCAACGAACGCAGCAGCTTTGCCCATTTCTGACTGATCATAAACCCTACTTACCTGAAGGCGCAGCCCGCCGGACCGCGCTTTTTCTTTCGAATATCTATTGCTTACCTGGACGGGCAGAGTCAACCCAACCCCTACGGCTTTACATGGAGGCCTGATATTTTTTCTGACCCGCTACCCAGCTTTGCTGAACCTGCACTTGCCACAACTGCTCAGCAGGAATTTGGTAGATATTCCGGTCAATTAAAATAAAGTCAGCCCACTGATCTGGCAGTAGGCTGCCCAATTGTTGATCCTGAAAAGCGCCGTAAGCGGCGTCAACCGTAAAGGCTTTTAAAGCTTGGGTCAGGGTTAAACGTTGTTGGGGTAACCAACCACCGACCGGCTGGTTCTGCTGGTCCTGGCGGGTTACGGCTGCGTGAATGCCGAAGAAGGGGTTGGCGAGCTCCACCGGGAAATCCGAGCCGCCGACAATACGGCTACCCTGGTCGACAAAACTTTTCCAGGCATAAGCGCCGCGCAACCGCGCCACACCTAAGCGGTCTTGCGCCATATTTTTATCTGAGGTCGCATGGGTCGGTTGCATGGCTGGCAGAATATGCAGTTTGGCAAAACGCGGAATATCTTTAGGCGCAACAATTTGCGCATGCTCCACCCGGTGGCGGCCTTGCAGGCGTTGCTCGTCTGTCGCCAGTTGCTCAAACCTGTCGAGTACCAGGCGGTTGGTTAAATCGCCAATGGCATGCACATTGGTCTGAAAGCCAGCCTCCAGTGTGAGCTTCATCACTGCCGTTAACTGATCCGGCTGAGTGACAAACAAACCTTTTTGTTCCGGTTTGTCACTATAGGGTTGAATTAATGCTGCGCCACGGCTGCCCAAGGCGCCGTCGCCATAAATTTTCACCGAGCGCACCACCAGTTGATCGGCCGGATCCAGCAGTGGGCCTGCCTTTAACCAGTTTTTCAGTTGTGGGTCAGTCGCAGACAACATGGCGTAGATGCGTACTGGCAATTGCTGTCTGCTTTTCAGCTGCTGATAGGTTTGCAAGGTGGCCGCATCAATACCGGCATCATGCACAGAAGTGATGCCCAGCGATAACAAGTGGCTAAATGCGGCTTGCAGTGCAGCCTGCCGTTCATCTTCGGTGCTTTGTGGAATGTGCTTTTCCAGCAACAACATGGCGTTATCAATCAGCACCCCGGTTGGGTTGCCTTTGGCATCACGGATAATTTCGCCACCTGGCGGGTCCAGGGTTTCTTTACTGATACCAGCCAGTGCCAGGGCTTTACTGTTGGCCCAGCCAGCATGGCCATCGATTCGGGTTAACCAGACCGGCTTGTCTGCAATAGCTTCATCAAGCAGGGTTTTTCCCGGAAACTGGCGCTCTGGCCATAACACCTGGTTCCAACCGCGGCCAAGCACCCATTGAGCCTGTGGCTGGGATTTGGCAAAGGCAGCAACGGCAGTGACGGCTTCTGCTTCACTGCGACTGTTACGTAAATCCACCTGATTCAGGTTTTGTCCCAAACCCAGCACATGGCCGTGGCCGTCAATCAAGCCAGGCAACAAAGTTTTACCCTGACCATCCAGGGGGTTCGCCTGCTCAAAGCCGCTTAGCTGGTTACCGCGGGCCAGCACTTTGCCACTTTGGTCATCAAAAGCCAGCTGGCTGAACTGGATCAGCTCGCCTTTGGTATCAAAACCATAACCCTGAATATTGGTCAGCAGCACAGGAGCAGCACTGACGGTGCTGCTGAGTAATGCAAAAACCAGTGAGGAGGTGAACAGCTTCATTGGAGTTTCCCTGGGTTGGTCCGCGCCGGAACCAGCCGGACTAGCGGTAGCGTTTTTGAGCTTTTTTCTGGCGGATCTTGTCGCGTTCCGCTTTTTCTGCCGCTTTTTTGGCTTCTTCTAACTTAGCATTCTGCAATTCCACTGTCACCATATCCGGGGTTTCCAGACTGATGGGCCCAAACAGGCCGGCTCGCAGTTCGGTGATCAAAATGGCGCCGGCTTTTTGCAGGTCGACCACACCACCTTTTTTCATACAACCACGGCGCTCGCCTAAGGCATCCAGCAGTGCCACGTCATTCTCTGGCTGTTCGGTCAATTGATAACGCGCCATCACCTGTTGTGGATAATGTTGCAATAAGTAATCGGCGGCAAAAATAGCGATATCAGCGTAATCAAAAGCGGTGTCTTTAATGGCGCCGGTCACAGCCAGGCGGTAACCGCAACTGGCCGGGCTTAACTTCGGCCATAAAAAGCCAGGCGTGTCGGTCAAAATGACATTGTTGTCCAGCTTAATACGCTGCTGCATTTTGGTGACGCCGGCTTCGTTGCCGGTTTTGGCAATGACGCGACCCGCCAGGGTGTTGATCAGGGTGGATTTACCGACGTTTGGAATGCCCATAATCATGGCGCGGGCACCGCGTATCTCTAAATTGCGCTCTGGCAGCATCTGATTACAGAGTGCCAGCAGGCTTTTGATATGCTCAGGGTTTTGTTGGCTGATCGGAATAGCCTGAATGCCTTTTTCTTCGCCAAACTTCTGCACCCAGAGTTCGGTGACGGCCGGGTCGGCCAGATCGGCTTTATTCAATACTTTGATCACTGGTGTGTCGCCCCGTAACTCGGGCACCAAAGGGTTTTCGCTGGAAAAAGGAATGCGGGCGTCCAGCATTTCGATAATGATATCGACCTGCGGCATCACTTCAGCAATTTCTTTTCGGGCTTTGTGCATGTGGCCCGGGAACCAGTTTATCGACATAAAGCTTCTCGCATACGGATCTGCTGTGGCAGACTGAATCAACAAAACCAGTATTTTACGCTGTTGTGGCGGCTGGCAGGAATTTTTTTCCAAACAGCTGGTCTTTGTTGCAGTGAATTCAGGGAGTGAGTGGGTATGAACAAAGTAGTCAGCCTGTTGTTGATGCTGTGCAGTAGTTCTGCGTTGGCGGTCAGTTTTGTGCAACAGCAAGTGCAGTTACAACATCCAGCCAACGGCGATATGGTGCTGATGCCCAAAGCCGGGGTGCTGTTGCAGTCTGGCCATTCCGATACCCAGCGCTGGCTCAGCTGGGTGGATTTATCCAACCGGCAAGTCACATTACTGGGCTTACCCGCTCATGTGCAGTTCTTCCAGCAAGCCAGCTTAGCCGGCCAGGCCAGCGAAAGTCTGGTGGTGTTGGGCTCTGAAGGCGTCAGTCGCTATGACGCCACCAGCCAAAGCTGGTCCCGTTTAATTAATACCGAATCGCTGTACCGGGCTGTGGACCAAAAGCGCCTGCCGAGCCTGGATTTTGTGCAAGACGTTAACAAAGATGGCTTGAGCGATTTTCTGATCCCGGATTTTCAGGCCTACCATCTTTACCTGCAGCAGGCCGATGGCAGCTTTAACCGCTTCAGCCTGCCGGTGCAAAGCCGGATGTCGGTGTTTCAGGCTGAACCTGATTACCGCAGTAAAAAGCCGTACCAGCTGGATCTGGATCAGAATGGCCTGACTGATATTGCCTTTCAGCAGGACGACCAGCTTTTGGTGTATATGCAGCAGGCTGGGGGCTTTAGCACTGAGCCAAAACGGGTTGACCTGCAGTTGGGGTTAACACCGGACAACCAGGCCGAGCTGAGGGGCGGTGATGGTCGCAGTTTCCAGGGCCTGCAAATTCGCCGTCTTTTTGATATCAAAGACTTAAATGCAGATGGCCTGGCCGACCTTGTGGTGCGCCAGGAGCAATTTCAGGACGCGGTAGAACAAAGCTACAGCTACAGGGTGCATTATGCGGTGGCGGGGGTGCAAGGTCTGAGCTGGCCCGCCGAACCTGGAGGCCTGATTCATACCAAAGGTATTCAGTCGGAGCCGTTGTTTGTGGATTTAAATGGTGATCAAAAGCTGGATTTTTATACCCCGGCCGCCGAGTTTGGTATTGGTAAGCTGGTACGGGCTTTGCTGGCGGGAACGGCGGGGCTTGAGTTGCAATTTTTCCCTCAGTTGACCAGTGGCCAGTATCCGGTAAAACCCGTGTATCGCCAGGATGCAACGGCTCAGGTCAGTATCGGCAGCGCTCAGGTGAATTTGCCGGTGCTCAAAGTGCTGAGCAGTGCCACTGTGCCTGCATTATTACTGATAGGGGATGAAGACCATCTGAAAATCTATGCCAGTGCCAAAGAGAAACTGTTCAGCAGCAAAAGTGTGAGGTTAAAACAAGCGGTACCGCTTAATGGTATGACCGCTGAAGCACTGGATTTAGACCAAAACGGAAAAATGGATTTGGTGTTGCCTTTTACTCACCAGGACCCGGCCGAAGTGCGAAATCAGCTGCATTTTTTACTGCAGCAATAATCAGGGGCGCAACCAACGCTGCATTTTTGGGTAACCTTCCAGTTGTCCGGCAGGGGCACACATTCCATACCAGCTGAGCAGCGGGTGGCCAAAACCACCCTGTTCGGTGAACGCCTGGATATAACTGGCGGATCCGCCTTTGTATCCATCCGGGTGAAACAAAAACTCTGCAGGCAACTGCAACTGTTGTAACGCAGCCCAGGACCAGGCAATAGCCGCCATTTCTTCTCCGGGTCCCTGATCCGCAGATTCATTGACATTGTCATTTAACAGATGCCGGGTTGCTTCCGGCATCACTGCTATATGTCCGGCTTCATGCAATAAATCACCGGGATAGGTCAGTTGTTCCGGGTCAATCAGCAGGGTGCCATTTTTGATCAGAATACCGGGTAAAAAACCGGATGCTGCCAGAGGTTCCAGCTGATAGCTGATACCAATAGCCCTGAAAAAATTCAGCACCTTAGATAATTCATCCATTCAACTCATATCCTCTGCAGTGGAACTAATAGACTTCAGATTTTCCCGGTCGGAGCTTTCTTAGTTCCTTTTTTCTGTTAGTCTGGATTTTATAGAGGAAAACCAGTGGTTTAGCTATGAGTATTTGTCATTTTTCTTTCCTGGGATATGCGGAGAATTATCGGCAAATCCAACAGGAATTGCCGCTGCTGGAAGCGCAGCCGTGGACAGAGCATGTCAACAGGCGGGATTATCAGGGCGAATGGGATGTGCTGCCGCTGCGATGTGCTGCGGAACATCAATATGCCCACGGTATTTTGCAAAGTTTTACCCGGACTGACGCTGAAGATTGGGTGGATTTAGCTGTGCTCGAGCTGGCTCCAGCCCTGAAACACTTTTTGGCCTCCTGGCCTTGCCCCGTCAAAGCGGCCCGTTTAATGCGGCTGCAGCCACAGGCTGTGATCAAACCTCACCGCGATCACGGGCTTTGCCTGGAGCAGGGCGAAGCCCGTTTGCATTTATGTCTGCAGTCCAATCCGCTGCTGCATTTTTATGTGGCAGGGCAAAGAGTGCCTATGCAGGAAGGGCAAATTTGGTACATCAATGCCGATCAAACCCATAGCGTTGAAAATCTGGGTGCGGGCAGCAGAATTAATCTGGTGCTGGATTGTGTGGTGACCCCCTGGCTGAAGGAGCAAGTCTGTGCAACAGCAGAATAACGAACTTTTTAACAGCGCTTTTCTGGAGCGGTTTGGCCGTGCTTTGCTGGATTGCCCCTCCTCTGGTTTATCCAAACAGCTGGTAGACCCTGTATTGCATAAGCTGTGCGACCTGATTGATCTGGAATTGCATCCGGAATTTTTTACCGATCCAGATGCAACAGCGACAGCTTATGGCAAGGCCGTTTCCCCAACCACTGCAGCTCAATGTGCGGAAGACGCAGAGCGGGGCCGGGTTTTTACCCAGGGACTGTATCAGGCTATTTGTGATCAGTTGCAACTGAAGCCCACACAACCGGTGCGAGTATTGTATGCAGGCACAGGGCCTTTAGGCTGGTTGTTATTGCCCCTGCTACCTCTGTTTACTGCACAGCAGTTGCAGGTAACAGCTTTGGACATTCATCAGTGGTCATTACAAAGTTTGAGGCGTCTGACCGATGGTTTTGGTCTGTCGGACCGGATTTGCGACTGGGTTTGTGCCGATGCCACTGCCTGGCAACCTAAATCAGCTGAGAGTTTTGATTTAATTCTGTCAGAGACGATGAAACATCTGCTGCAACAAGAGCCTCAGGTGCAGGTGTTTCGTCATTTGCAGCAGTTTTTAGCACCTCAGGGGCAGCTGATCCCACAACAAATTAAACTGGATGCCTATCTGGAGTGGACTGAACAACAACAGAAAAAGCTGCAGTGGCTTGGGCCCTTATTTAGGCTGAATTTAGCCTTATGCCGCACTTTGGCTGCTGGTGATGAGTCGGCTTTTTCTGGCGAATTGTGGTTGCCTGAGTTTGAAGCAGGGCCAGTGGATCTGAAGTTAACCACAGAAGTACAGGTGTACCGGAGCCACTGGCTGAAAGAACAACAGTCACAACTTACCTTACCCCGTTATAAACAGCGGCTGATGCTGCAACCCGCTTCTGTTGTGCGCTTTCAGTATCAGCAGTTGGGTGAACCTGATTTTGAGTTTCAGTACACCGAGTTATGGCCAACCCTGTGTGAGAGCAGCGACACCAGTTGTGCCGGTTTATTCCATGCCAAAAGGTTATGGCAAAAAGCCATGCTTAAACGCTATAAAAAGTTGCAGGCTGATGTTGCAGAAGAGTGGGTGCTGGATAAAGCGTTGTTGGATTTGTCTGGTATTGGGTTGGAACCCGGTATTCAGGCTTTGCATCGTTGTGGCCGGTTAAGCGACTTTGCTGCTTTTTTAACGCCTTATCTGCAGCAACTGGACCTCGATGCGCTGAATCAGCAGTTGCGGGATTTACAGCAGCAATCCGCCACGCCTTTGCCTGTGGTACTGACTGCTGAGCAACTGGAGTTCTGGCAGCGTGAAGGTTATCTGGTGATCCCGGGCGTATTAAGCCAAGAGCAATGCCGGCAAAGCCGTGAGGTGATTTGGCAGTATTTACAGGCGGATCCACAAGAGAGAGACAGCTGGTATCAGAAAACCGACAAAATGCAGAAAATTATGCTGCAACTGTTTCGCCATCCTGTGTTGGATGCCAATCGTGACGTACCGCTGATCCGGCAGATTTTTCAGCAGCTGTGGCAGCGCACCGATTTAGTCATGACCACAGACAGAGTGAGTTTTAATCCACCGGAAACTGCGCTTTGGTCGTTCCCCGGACCCGATATGCATTGGGATGCGGAACTGATAGCGCCAGTGCCTTACGCCACTCAGGGACTGATTTATTTAACAGACACTGAAGAACAGCAAGGTGCTTTTAGTTGTGTGCCGGGTTTTCATCATCAGATTGATGATTGGATCAGAAACTCAGGCAAATCGGCTATGCAGTTGCAGCAGCAAAATTGGGCTGACTGGCCGGTGAAAGCCATAGCGGCCAAAGCGGGTGATTTAATTATCTGGCATCAGGCGCTGCCTCATGGTGCCAGCCCTAATCGTCATCATCTGCCCCGTATGGTGCAATACATCAATATGTATCCGGCAACAATGTTATCGGCCGCCAGGTCATGAACAGGCCGCAGCTGTACCAGCAACTGCTGCATAATGAAGCACAATTGCGCTTTTTGTGGGGCTGTGAAGGACTGGAGCAGTTTGTCCGCCTGATGGCTGATTTTTTACACTGGCCTGAGCTTGAATTTCAGCAACTGCTGGTATTTTTGCGCGAGCAAAACCAGCAACTGCTGCAGCCTGATCTGGAGCTGTTCAGCCGGTGTTGGTTTCCTTATGCCTACAAAAGGGCAGGGCAACAACTACTGTGGATCCCGGCTTTTCAAAAACCTGAACAGCCTTTTCTGGAAGATGATCTGGTGAGCTGGCGGCAAAGTTTGCTGGCGCAATTGATCCGGCCTGTGACACAACTGCAGCCTCTATTGGCGCAACTGCAGAACCTGCCTGTGGTGCAGCCACAATTGCTGATCTTTCATTGGTCCAGATGTGGTTCTACCCTGGTGTCGGGTTGCCTGATGCTGGAGCCAGAGCTGAACGTCTTGTCGGAATCTATGCTGATCAGTGATGTGTTACAGGACCCTGAGCTGAGTCCTTATCAGGCACAGTGTCTGGATTTGCTGGTACGGTTACAGGGCAGGTTCAGGCATCAGGAGCAACAGTTGGTGATCAAATGCAATGCCTGGGATTTACAGCACTGGCGGCTATGGACTCATGTGTTTCCAGAGAGCAGATTATTGGGGTTGATCCGGCAACCTGAAGCTATTCTGGCGTCCCACCAGCGTGTATCAGGCCGGCATATGGTGCGGCAACCACCAGAGCTCTGGTCCGGTATACAACAAGGGCTGAGCTTATTGCAATACAGAGTCGAAGTGATCCGGCAGATGGCGGATTTTATGCTGCAATTACAACAGGAAAAGCCAGTGCTGGTGCTGGATTACCGGCAACTGGTCGCCACTTCAGCCACTGAACTGGCCACACTGCTGGGCATTCAGCTGGATGAGCCACAATCTATGGCCTGGCAAAAGCGCAGAACTATGGATGCCAAGGCCCGGCAGACGGTATTTATCGCTGCTCCACAAGACCCGGCAACACAGTTCACAGCGCAGGAACAACAACTGATCCGTGAGCGGCTGCACAGTTGTTATCAGCTGTTATCTGGCCAGGGACTGGCATAACCCAGACGTTGTGCCAGCCGGGCTATTTGGTCAAACTGACAAAGCCGTGGAAACTCCAGTGGCTGGGGCTGCATCGCCAAACCAAACTGATCCACCTTCTGCTGCACAGGCCAGTAGCTTGTGGTGGGGCTTTCTAAAAAATCGGCCAGTTGCTGCTGGCTTTTGGCTGAAAACAACTCACTAAAACTCAGACTGAGCCAGTCGGCTTTTGGCCAGTGTTGTTGATAACGCAAAGCCTGATGCTGAACTTCAGCCCAGTACCACAGGTTTTTTTCCGCCGGGTTTAATTCAGGCCAAAGCGCTTTATGTTGCTGCAATAAATCCTGCTCATCTGCCGGCAGATACAGATTTTTGATCGGCAAATGGGGCAAAAAAGGTGGCACAAAAGCATTCAGTTTCAGTAGCGATTCTACAGACTGCAGCGGGTCACGGTGAATATGCAGCACTTTTACCCGGTCCAAATGTTGTTTAAACCAGTCCAAATGCCGCCAGCACGGAAAACCCGTTTCGATATAAGTATAACCTTGTGCTATTTGTTGCCGGATAAAATCCAAATGTGATTTTAAAAGTTCCGTATTCTGTGCCAATGGCGTAGTCGGGCTATTGAGATCTGGCCTGTACTGAAAGTGTAAAGGCTCATGCCGCACAACAAAATTGTCAGACCACAGCTGTAAGGTATCGGCCAGCCATTGGGTACCACAACGTCCTGTGGACAGAACAAAATACGCTGTCATTAGCTCTTCCTTTTCACGTATAGCCCGGCAGGTACCGGCTGGTAATTTGAAACCTGCTTGGTTATGCTGAGCCAAAACATAATATAAAACAAGGATATGCTATGCAAAAGCTGCAACTGCCTGAGGGGTTGTCAGTGCGCCCGGCCAATGGCAAAGACAAGGTGTTTCTGGAAGCCTTGTATCAATCCACAAGGGATGATTTGGGGCTGATGGATGTATCCGCAGAACAAAAAGCTGAACTGCTGGAAATGCAATTCAGGGCTCAGACTCAGGGCTACGGCGATGCGTACCCGAATGCGATGTATTTTATTATCGAAAAACATCTCGAAGCCATAGGCAAAGCCACGCTGGATTTTGGCCCAAACGAAGTGCGGCTGATTGATTTAGCCTTAATACCGCCGGCCAGAGGCAAAGGTTTAGGGGCTGCGGTAGTACAGGCCTTTCAGCAGGCTGCAGCTGCGGTGGCTGTGCCTATGACATTGACGGTGTTGCAGGAAAATACAGTAGCCAAAGTGTTGTACCAGCGGCTTGGCTTTGTCACAACAGCAGTACAACAGCCTTACGAGCTGATGATCTGGTATCCGCCTGCCTTACAAAAAATCATTGTTTGAGTTTTAACTCTAAATGATGACTTAAATTAACTTATTAAAATCTATGGTTTTTAGTGGCTTTTATCCGCTTACTTTTCTAAGCTGATTTGGCGCGACTAAAGGGTCATGGTATTTGGGAACTAGAATGCAACAATTTAACTTCGATACATTAACGGCCTTGCTGAACCAGCAGATCCAGTTGAAGGACGGCAGCAACAATGTGGTTCAGCTCAATGTAGACAAGGTTTCGTTACCCCGCTTTGCAACCGACGAGTATGAAGCTTTTTCGGTTGACCTGAGCAGTGCAGCAGAGGTGCATTGCCCCAGTGGTAATTATCTGTTTTGCCACCCGTCTTTTGGTGAAGTGCAGCTGTTTATGTCGCCTTATGCAGCAGATAAGTATCAAATTGTGGTATCGCGCAAAAAGAACTGACACTGCCAGGGTGAGCTGGGTTTTGCACCTGAAGTTGTAGTGTTTCCTTTCATTTCAGGAGAACAATAATTATGTCCATGCCTTATATAGGTGAAGTCAGAATGTTCGCCATCCCCTTTGCCCCGCGGCATTGGGCTGACTGCTCAGGTCAGCAGTTGGCGATTAATCAAAATCAGGCCCTTTTTTCGTTGTTGGGTACTGTGTTTGGCGGCAACGGCACTACAACTTTTGCATTACCGGATTATCGCGGCAGAACGCCTTTAGGTACAGGGACAGACTCAAGTTCAGGTATGACCTACACCTCAGGTCAATCCGGTGGTCTGGAGAATGTAACGTTGATCACTTCTCAGTTGCCGCAGCATAACCATTATTTTTACGCGCAGAATGACACTGGTACTTTAGCCAACCCAAATCCTCCTGCAGGCTCTAACATCTGCGCCAAACCTGATGTTGGTTCTTACTATGTGGCGCCCGACAGTAATCTGACGACTTTGGCTGCTGATGTTTTGTCAGAGACGGGTGGAGGTCAGCCACATAATAATTTGCAACCCAGTTTAGTGTTGCGTTTTTCCATTGCCCTGCAGGGCGTATTCCCATCCCGTAATTAAGGAGAGCCAAATTATGTCAGCACCTTTTATGGGGGAAGTCCGTGTTTTTGCCGGTACTTTTGCCCCAAGAGACTGGGCCTTTTGTAATGGACAAAGTCTGGCTATTTCTCAGTACGACGCGCTGTATGCACTGTTGGGTACCACCTATGGTGGTGATGGCGTGAATACCTTTAATGCACCCGATGCCAGAGGCCGTGTCCCTGTAGGGCAAGGCACTGGTCCGGGTTTAACCGCCAGAGTGCAGGGTCAGATGTATGGCACTGAAACTGTGACTTTGCTAAGCGCACAAATTCCTGCACATACTCATACAGTAGCTGTATCTAATACCGAAGCTAATCTGAATACCCCTTCGGGTCAGCTCATTGGTCAGGGTTACCATTATTTTGCTCCGACCACACCGATACAACGCACTGGGCAGTTATTACCCAATGCCATAGGAACTACTGGTGGTAGTCAACCGCACGAAAATATGATGCCGTTTCTGGCCATGAGTTTTATTTTGTGTTTGCAGGGTATTTTCCCTTCACGTAACTAAGGAGATACATAATGTCTGAACCATTTGTGGGGGAAATCCGGCAGTTTCCTTATAGTTTTGCGCCACATAACTTTGCCTATTGTGCTGGTCAGTTAATGCCTATTCAGCAAAACACGGCTTTGTATTCCATCCTGGGGATCAATTACGGCGGTAATGGCACCAGTAACTTTGGTTTACCTAATTTACAAGGCCGGGCCATGATGCATCAGGGCAACGGGCCCGGTTTAACCCCCCGTGTTGTCGGGGAGAGTGATGGAACACCCTCTGTGAATTTAATTCAAACAGAGATCCCTGCTCATAATCATCTGATGACAGTAAAAATTGGTGCCGCTGGTAGTATTACTGTAACTGGCACTGGTGGATATCTGACTGTATCAGAGCAATCTGATGGAACAACCCGGCAAAATGCCTACAGTAATCAGACTAATCAGTTGGTACCCTTAGCGCCTACTATGCTTAGTGTTTCAGGTGGCAGTGCTGCGCATGAGAACCGTCAACCTTTTTTGGTGATCCCATTTTGCATCGCATTATTTGGTATGTTCCCGTCACGTAACTAAGTCAACGTTTAGCTGTTTAAACCTGCAGTAAGCTAATATTCTTATCAACTTATTGCAGGTTTTTTAGTTATATCAGTATGTTTTTTAAGCGAATTTCCATTATTTTCATTTAACGCTGGCGCGCAGTACCTGTTGTGATTACAATTTAGGCAAAATGAATTGGAGCTGAACCTGCTTTAGCTCAAAGAAGTACAACAGGGATTTGTAGTGGCGCGTTTTCATTTTATATCCGGTTTGCCGCGTTCAGGCTCCAATTTACTTGCTGGTACACCGCAGCTATGCCTCGACGCGTATCCAAATTACAAAGCAGGAGCGAGTAAACCACTTGAGTCAAATAAGCTTTCTGCGTTGAAAGCTGTTCTGCAGTGGTGTTTTTGCGTATTACTTGCCATAGCCTCTGGTTCTGTCTTTGCCTCCCTCTCTGAGCTGAAGCAGCGTTTGCCGCTAAGATTTACCAATTTAAATTCAGACGTTGTATTGCAACACACAGACACGGGTTATGTATTAACTCAGGCACAACGTTCACTCCCAGTGGCGCTTGCCAGTCGTCTGGTTGTTAAAACGCGATTTGATGTTTCTGCAAGCGAGTTAAAGGCGTTGGGGCTATCTGTTTCCAGAGTTCAGCAGCTAGCAAAATTACAACAGACAAGCCTTTGGCTGTTGACGTTTGAACAGGTGAATGACTTACAAAAAGCAATCACAGCTCTACAGCAAGACCCCCGGGTATTTTACGCTCAACCGGATTTGTTACAAACTCGCCAGTTTGCACAGCAACAGCCCGGTAACCGAGAGCTGGCGAAGGTTTCTAATCATGCCGGTGTACAAAAAAGGCCAGTTCGTTTAGCCGTTGTCGATGATGGCTTTAATTTTAAACACCCTGAATTCGCCAGTTTAAATCTGATATTTGAATATGATGCCGACCTGAAGGTTAAGAATGCCAGCCCGAAAAGCGATCTGGATCAACACGGTACATTAGTGGTTGGTGTCATTGCGGCTGCTGCCGATCACAAAGGTATAGATGGCTTGGCACCAACTGTTGAGCTGATTGCCATTCGACAGGTGTCCAGTTGGACATCTGATATGGTGGTGGCTTTTTCGGTTGCGCGTATGATGCATGCCGATGTGGTGAACAGCAGTTGGACGCTGCCGTTTTTACCTGAGCCTCTGTTTGATCTGTTAACAGATTGGGTGCAGGACACCCAACCTTATCTACTGTTTGCCGCCGGAAATAATCAGCAGGATGCCTGTAATATCAATGCCTTGAGCCACTTGCCTCAGGTCTGGCTGATTGGTGCAGCAACCCGAGATGGCAAGAGGTTACCTTACTCTAACTATGGTTCCTGTGTGGCTTTTTACGCGCCAGCAAAGTTTAGCAGTACTGCAGCTAATGGGCAGGGTTATAGCGAATTTGGCGGAACCTCAGCTGCAACTGCTTATGCAAGCGGATTGGTGGCCCGCGAGCTGGCTCAGGGCCGTAAACCGGATAAAGCCACTATGCAACAGTTGTTCAGTAGATCAACGCCAACTCATGGTAGCTTGTGATGAGCGATAACAGTAAAACGGCGAACCCTGAACTGCCGCAGAACATGGATTCTCTCTATGCGAAAATGGACTACAGTGCGCATTATTCTGCCAACTTACCTGCATTGCTCAGTCAACTTAAAATTTCGCTGGCATTCACTTCATATCAGGCTGGACGCTTGATGCTGGTGCGCAGTGACGGTCATCAGTTGGATGTGAATTACAAAAGTTTTCCCCGCCCTATGGGGTTGAGTGTGACTCGCAATAGTCTGACATTAGGTATTTTTACCCAGGTCATCAAGTTCCAGCGGGAAGACGATTTGCTGCCGCAAATTAAACAACCTCTGCAACCTATAGAACAGGATATTACTGCCCCCCGGATTAAGCCGAAAGTCACGCAGGAAAAGGGAACAGCAGAAGAACCGTCAGAATTAACCCCTGAGCAGCAAAAGCAGAAACAGCAATGGTTGGACTATCAACAGCAGTTAATGGCACCTGTTGATGAGAGGGTAGATGGCTGCTTTATCACCCGCAGTGCGCACTATACAGGCATGATTAATATTCATGATATCGACTGGGGGACAGATGGGTTATGGGCCGTCAATTCCAGCTTTTCCTGCTTGTGTACTTTAAGCCCTGAGGCCAGTTTTGTGCCGAGGTGGAAACCTCATTTTATTTCGGAATTGCTGCCGGAGGATCGTTGTCATTTAAATGGCATGACCTTAAAAGATGGCAAACCGGCCTATGTCACAACATTCTCTACTTTTAATGAAGCAGGTATGTGGCGTAAAGGCAATAAGTTCGATGGCACCCTGATGGATGTTGAACACAATGAAATTTTGCTGCGTGGTTTAAGCATGCCCCATTCGCCGCGTTATTACCGTAATAGGGTGTACTATTGCAATTCTGGCGAGGGGCAGTTGTGTCGTTTTGATCCAAGCAGCGGGCACAATGAGATTCTTGCAGAAGTGCCAGGTTTTACCAGAGGCATGGATTTTTATGGTCCATTACTTTTTGTCGGTTTATCCAAAGTGCGTCCGAGCGATGTGACTTCGCCGGCACCTTTAGCTAAAAAACATGCGGAGACATTTTCAGGGATTTGGGTATTTAATCTGGATACGTTGCAAATCGTAGCCACGCTGAAATTTACCGGCAATGTGGATCAGATTTATGACGTGGCGGTGCTGCCCAATTGCAGTTTCCCTGAGCTGATCGAGCCGTCTCATCCTCGCATGCGTAATCATTTTTGTTTTCCATCATCCAAACTTTAGTACTGGCTCGCCTTTACCATGACAGGGATTAATGTATGAGCACACATTTCAAAAAAGCGGCGTTCAAGGCCTTGTTTCCCGCACTGATGGTTGCCCCACCCGGCTTCGCTTCCGTTCGTTCGGCCTCAGTGTCGCGACAGCTGTTAACACGAGCTGTGGTTGTGGCCAGTCAACCGGAGCATCCGGAAACGCTGGATGAAAAGCAGCAGACACAGGCAAACCCTTTTGCCGCTTTCGGCCATCATGATGCCGTGGAACACTTGATGCAAGATGAGCCTGCCGCAGAAACTTATGCATTTTTAGCGGAGCAAGGGCTGTTACAAGTGACTGAGCAGGTTCAGGCTACAGAATCCGGAGATAATTTTGATGGGCGTAAGGTGTTTGCGAGCCTTACTGGACTGGCATCTTTTGACGTAGATTGTGATGCGACTGGTTCAAACCCCGCCTGGCATGCAACCCCGGGACGTCACTTTTTTCGATGGCAGGAGCAAAGCGGATCAAGCGGATACTGTTATGTCAATGACAGAAATATAACC
The DNA here is from genome assembly GCF_037442525.1 of Rheinheimera sp. Taxonomy (GTDB): domain Bacteria; phylum Pseudomonadota; class Gammaproteobacteria; order Enterobacterales; family Alteromonadaceae; genus Pararheinheimera. Next base: position 19,186 of record NZ_JBBIQD010000009.1, read on the forward strand.
CCAATGTCTGTTGCTTTTGCATCAGGTGTTGCTAATTGCAACGCGCTTTATGTTCAATGTAAGGCTTTTGCTCCAACTAATACAACACCTGCATTCAATGATGGCGCAACAGCCACTTTGAACGTGCTGGAAGATAGTGGCGCTACTTCTATTAATTCTTTACTGGATGTCAGTGATGTAGATGCCAGCCAGACCTTAACCTGGACAGTCACTTCAGCCCCGACAAAAGGCAGTTTAGGTGGATTCCCTGTGACAGCCAGTTCAGGCAGTGCGACAGTGACGCCGGCCGGGCTGACTTATACCCCAACAGCAAATGCCTCAGGTTCGGATACGTTTACAGTTCAGGTGTCCGATGGTACTGCAACCGATAGTATCGTGGTGAACACAACAATCACAGATGTTAACGATGCGCCGACCCTGACAGCTACAGGGGGTACACCCACCTATACAGAGAATGGTTCGGCGGTGGATTTATTCAGTGCTGTATCTGCGAGCACAGTAGAGAGCGGCCAGGCCATTAACAGGTTAGTTTTAACTGTGGCTAATCTTGCTGATGGGACCAGCGAGTTACTACGAGTGGACGGCACGGACGTCGCACTGACCAATGGCACTTCAGGCACCAGTTCTGGTGGTAATTCAGTCGGCTATAGTGTCTCGGTGACGGGTTCAACGGCTACTGTGACTCTGACAGGGAGCTGGACTACTGCTGTGACACAAACACTGGTGGATAACCTGAGTTATCGTAATGCCAGCGAAAATCCGACCACAACTTCAAACCGCGTTGTCACTTTAACTAGTATCCGCGATAACGGTGGAACCAGCAACAGTGGGGTTGATACCACAGCTTTATCTATTGCCGCTACTGTGACGGTATCCGCAGTCAATGATGCCCCCAGCACTCCTACAGACGCTAATGTCGCAAGCAATACTGTGGCGGAAAATGCAGCCAATGGCACCACTGTAGGCATTACTGCCTCGTCCACTGATCCGGATAGTTCGGTCAGCTACAGCCTGACGGATGATGCAGGTGGCCGTTTTGCTATTGATAGCAGTACAGGTGTGGTGACTGTACTGGATGGCAGCTTGCTGGATTATGAAACGGCAACCAGTCATGACATTACAGTGCGGGCAACAGATGGCTCTTTATTCGCCGATCAGACTTTTAGTATTGCAGTAACAGATGTGGACGATACCGGACCTGTAGTCACTAATGTTTCATCCACTAAAAACGATGGCAGTTATAAAGCAGGCGAAGTGATCAGTATTCAGGTGACTTTTGATGAAGCAGTTACTGTCAGTGGTGGCACGCCGGGCTTATTGCTTGAAACCGGTAGTACCGATCAAACCGCCAGCTATAGCTCAGGTTCGCCCGGCACCGAGCTGAACTTTACCTACACAGTGCAGGCAGGTGATACCAGCGCGGATCTGGATTATGTCAGCACCGCAGCTCTGGTGGATAATGGTGCAACACTGCGTGATGCGCTAAATAATGATGCCACTCTGACCTTACCAGCTCCTGGTGCTGCGGGTTCATTAGGGGCAAATAAAGCGCTGGTGATAGACACTACGGCCCCTAATGCACCTTCAACCCCGGATTTAGCCGCAGGTTCAGATTCGGGCGCAAGCTCCAGCGATAATATAACCAATGACACTACACCCACACTGACAGGTGTTGCAGAATCGGGCAGCACTGTCACTTTATATGATACAGACGGCACTACAGCTCTGGGTTCAGCAACTGCAACGGGGGGGGCCTGGAGTATTACAGCCGCTCCAGCCCTGAGTGAAGGCAGTCATACGTTAACGGCCAAAGCTTTGGATGCCGCAGGCAATGAGTCTGTGGCTTCTGCTGGTTTAACTGTCACCATTGACAGCACGGCTCCGGCAGCACCTACGGTGCCGACGCTGGATGCAGGCTCAGATACCGGCAGCAGTAACAGCGATAATCTGACCAATGCATCCAGCCTTGACTTCACTGGGACAGCCGAAGCGGGTAGTACCGTGGCTTTAAGCTCTAACGTGAACGGGGCTTTGGGTTCTGCTGTTGCCACAGCGGGTAACTGGAGTCTGACCACTTCAGCTGTCACCACCGCAGGCAGTCACACTATTACCGCTGTCGCCACTGATGTGGCAGGTAACTCCAGTGGTGCCTCATCCGGTTTAGGGATAGTGCTGGATCAGACCACACCAACTGTGACTGCGACCTCACCGGCAGGAACACCGGCAGCAGAAGATACCACTGTCGATTTTACCGTCTCTTTCAGTGAGGTTGTGGCTAATATTTCCACTGATGACTTCGCATTGGGCACCACAGGCGGTGTCACTGGAACTATCTCCAGCGTCTCGGCAAGTTCAGGCGCCAGTGTCACTGTGACTGTCAGTGGTATCAGCGGTAACGGTACGGCCAAACTGAATCTGAATGCGTCAACTGACATTACTGACGCAGCTGGTAACGCCGGCCCCCCGGCCTACACTGGAGGTACTGGGCATACAGTCGCTATTCCAACAGCTCCTGATGCGCCAACAGCGGTCACAGCTGCTGCAGGTGATGGTGCTGTGACTGTAAACTTCACTGCTCCAGTCAATGATGGTGGCGATGCTATTGTGACTTACACCGCCACTTCTTCACCTGATAATGTGTCTGCAAGCTGTAATGGGCCTGCCGCCTGTCCGATCACAGTGTCAGGCTTAACTAACGGTACTGCTTATACCTTTACGGTCACCGCAACCAATGGTATAGGCATCAGTGTGGCTTCTGCGGTTTCTTCAGCTGTTACACCCAAAGGCAATCAAAGTATTAGCTTTACTCAACCAGCGGCACAGAACTTTGGCTCCAGCCCGACTTTATCAGCCACGGCCAGTTCTTCCCTGGCGGTCAGCTTCAGTTCGGCGACGACAGGAGTCTGTACTATTACCAGTGGTGGCGAACTGACTTTTGTCAGTGCAGGTACTTGTAGCATCAATGCCGACCAGGCAGGTAACGGCAGCTGGAATGCCGCCACGACCGTCAGCCACAGCTTTACGGTGAATGCTGTCGCGCCAACAGCACCAACTATAGGCACTGCAACCGCTGGCAATGGTGATGCGACAGTGGCTTTCACTGCACCTTCCAGCTCTGGTGGTGTCGCTGTAACGAGTTATACAGTCACTTCAAATCCTGGTGGTTTCCAAGGTACAGGTGCAGCTTCGCCTATTACGGTCTCAGGCTTACAAAACGGTGTCGCTTATACCTTTACCGTCACTGCAACCAATGCCTCGAGCTTAACAGGGGCTGCTTCAGCAGCTTCTAACTCAGTGACGCCTGCATCACCACAAACTATTAACTTTGGTAATCCAGGCTCGCAGAACTTTGGTACTACACCAACGCTGACAGCCAGTTCATCCGCTGGTGGTGGTTATCCGGTTAGCTTTACTTCTGCAACTACAAGTGTGTGTACGGTAACAGGCACAACAGTTACTTTTGTCACTGCGGGTACCTGTACTATTAATGCTAATCAGGCCGGTGATACCAGCTTCCTGCCTGCACCTCAGGTCAGTCAAAGCTTTACTGTGGCCCCTGTCGTACCGGGCGCCCCAGCTGCCCCTGTAGCAACTGCAGGTAACCAGGAAGCTTCTGTTGCCTTTAGCGCACCTGTGTTTACTGGGGGGAACGCTATTTCCGGTTATACAGTAACGGTAAGCCCGCCTGATGTTGCACCGGTGAGTGGCGCAGCCTCACCCATAGTGGTGACAGGCTTAACCAATGGTGTGGCTTATACCTTTACAGTAGAAGCAGAAAACTCTGCAGGTTCTGGTGCTGCTTCTGCGGCCTCCAACAGTGTGACTCCGGCCGCGACTCAGACTATTACCTTTGCTCAGCCAACTGCGCAGAACTTTGGTACTACACCAACACTCACTGCTACTACAGATGCAGCAGGCCTGGTACCTACCTTTAGTTCCGCCACTACCGGGGTTTGTACCATCACCAGTGGTGGCCAACTGACCTTTATCACCGCAGGGACCTGTACCATTAATGCTGATCAGGCGGGTAATGCCAGCTATTTAGCTGCCACTCGGGTGACCCGCAGCTTTACCGTGAATGCGGTGATACCGGGTGCGCCAACTATTGGGACTGCTACGGCGGGTGACGCACAGGCGACTGTGACGTTCAGCGCACCAGCAAACACAGGGGGTACCAGTATCAGCAGCTACACCATTACGGCCAGCCCGGGAGGCTTGAGCAGGACTGCAACCTCATCACCATTTACCTTTACGGGTCTGACAAATGGGACTGCTTATACCTTTACTGTGACGGCTACAAACTCGGCCGGTACCAGTGTGGCCTCTGCCGCGTCGAATTCGGTGACACCGCAACCAGCTAATACAGCACCGTTAATTTCTGGTACTCCGGCAGGATCTGTAGTTGCCGGAACGGCCTACAGCTTTATTCCAACAACCAGCGATCCGGAAAACGATGCCTTGAGTTTCAGCATCAGCAATCAGCCTGCCTGGGCCAGCTTTAACGCCAGCACCGGTGCGCTGAGCGGCACGCCTGCGGAAACCGATGTAGGGACCAACAGCGGCATTGTGATTAGTGTCAGCGATGGCTCTTTGAGTGCATCACTTCCAGCCTTCAGCATTACCGTGACTGCGGCAAATAAAGCTCCGGTGATTTCCGGTACGCCAATCACCAGTGCTGAGGCAGGAACTGCCTACAGCTTTGTGCCGACTGCATCGGATCCAGAGCAAGATCCGCTGACATTCAGCATTACCAATCAGCCTGCCTGGGCCAGCTTTAACGCCAGCACCGGTGCGCTGAGCGGCACGCCTGCGGAAACCGATGTAGGGACCAACAGCGGCATTGTGATTAGTGTCAGCGATGGCTCTTTGAGTGCATCACTGCCAGCTTTTTCGCTGACGGTGGTGAAAGCGAATGAAGCTCCGGTAGTGGCAGACCGCTCAGCAAGCACGGCAGAAGACACACCTTTGAGCCTGACGCTGACAGCGCAGGATCCGGATCAGGACGAGCTGACTTATGAAATTGTGACTCAACCTGAACATGGTACTGTCACCTTGCAAGGGGCTTTACTGGTTTACACACCAGAAAAAGACTTCAACGGTTCTGACAGTCTTGGTTATATCGCCAAAGATGCAGAGTTAAGTTCAGACGCAGCCACTATCAGTATTGAAGTCACAGCAGTGAATGATAATCCTGTGGCGACCGATGACAGCTTCAGCCTGCAACGGGTTGACACTAACCAGTATCAATTAGCGGTATTGGCCAATGACAGCGATGTGGACGGTGACACTCTGACGATAGACGGAGCTTCGACCAGTGTGGGTACTGTGGTCTTTAATGCGCAAGGCTTAACTCTGACAGTGCCGGATCTGTATGTTGGCCCGGTCAGTCTGCGTTACACAGTGACTGACGGCAAAGGTGGGCGTGATAGTGCTGATGTAAACCTGATTATTGAAGGAGGAGCTGCATCAAACCTGCCAGTGATTACAGTGCCTGCCGATATTGAAGTGAATGCAACAGCACTCTTTACCCGCGTACCGCTTGGCACTGCAACTGCAGTGGATCGCAATGGTCGTCGCCTGCGGGTGTCCTTGATTAACGGCAGCCTGTTCTTTGCACCAGGTGAGCATATTGTCTACTGGCAAGCGACGGATGCCGACGGCAATACCGCGACTAAAGCTCAGCGGGTCAGGGTGAATCCATTGGTGTCCTTAAGCAAAGATCAGCTGGTGACCGAAGGCAACGAAGTGGAGGTTCAGGTGATACTGAATGGTCCGTCTCCTGTTTATCCGCTGTCTGTGCCATACACTGTCAGTGGCAGTGCAGGTACAAATGACCATACACTGGTGTCTGGTGTCGCTGAAATCAGCTCAGGCCTGAGCACGACTATCCGCTTTAATGTACTGGAAGACGGTCAGGCTGAACCATCTGAGGATATCATTATTACGCTGGATACCAGTGTCAATCGAGGCAGCAAACGCAGCAGCCGTATCCTGATCAGCGAAGCGAATGTGGCTCCTGTGGTGTCTTTAACCGTGAGTCAGAATAACGAAAATCGTCTGACCATCAGTGAGGGTGACGGTGTGGTGACTGTCACTGCCACTGTGACAGATGCGAATCCACAGGATCAGATCAGCGGCACATGGGACTTTGGTCGTCTGGAGAATGTAACGTCCGATCAGACGCAGTTAAGTTTTGATCCGGACGAACAAGGGCCAGGTTTATATCTGGTCAGCTATACGGCTACAGATAATGGCACGCCGAATTTATCCGCCACCTCCAGAGTCTTTATTGTGATCCGGCCAAACTTACCGACTTTGGGCTCTGCTGATACGGATGGCGATTTAATACCGGATGATCAGGAAGGTTTTGCCGACTCAGACGGTGATGGTATTCCGGATTATCAGGATGCGATTAACGAATGTAACGTGATGCCAACCGAGTTCCTGGGACAAACAGAGTTTGTGGCTGAAGGTGATCCTGGGGTCTGTTTACGCTTAGGTACAGTGGCGGCAGAAACAGATGCAGGTGGTTTGCAAATCGCCAAAGATGCTGTTGAAACAGACAATGTTGCGGTCAATATAGGGGGTATCTTTGACTTTATCGCCTACGGTTTGCCTGAGCAGGGGATGAGTTACAGCCTGGTGATACCACAACGTTTACCAGTACCAGCCAATGCGGTGTACCGTAAATTTAATGATGTGACAGGTTGGGTAGATTTTGTCAGCAATGAGCGGAACTCAGTCTCCAGTGCGGCTGGTGAGCGTGGTTTCTGTCCTCCTCCTGGTGATGCGGTCTGGACTGCAGGTTTAACCGAAGGTCACTGGTGTGTGCAGGTGACAGTCGAAGATGGTGGCCCGAACGATGCCGACGGTATAGCCAACAGCGCTATTGTTGACCCAGGTGGTGTGGCTGTTGAGCTCAATGACAATACATTGCCTGAAGCCACAGCAGATGAAGCAGTGGTCAGAATGAACAGCAGCGTTGATGTTGATGTACTGGCGAATGACACAGATGTGGACGGCGATACGTTAACTGTCAGTCAGGCCATCAGTAGCTTTGGTACTGTGACTATTCTGGCGGATCAACAGTTAAGCTATACACCAAACCCAGACTTTGTCGGAACTGATACAGTGATTTACAGTATTACCGACGGTAAAGGCGGCACAGCAAGCAGCGAATTAGTGGTGACAGTGTTCAGCAACAATGCGCCAGTCGCTGTGAATGACAGTGCATCGACCGATGACCGAACTGCGATACTGATAGCTGTACTGGCCAATGATACAGATGCAGAGGGTGATGTACTGACTGTAAGTACGGCAACAGCGTTGGAAGGTACGGTCAGTATTGAGGCCGACCAGCGTCTGCGTTACACACCCAAAGTGGGGTTTCATGGCGTGGACACTATTACCTACACTGTGACAGACAGTTTTGGTGATTCAGCAACAGGCACAGTGAGTGTGCAGGTCAATGCGTTCCGTGATGTGACAGTCGAAAATAAATCCGGTGGAGGCAGTATGTCGGCATGGTGGTTGGGTTTGTTAGTGATGGTGGCGGCACTGCGCCGTCAGCGTCTGGCGGTGTTGTTAAGTGCTCTGGCGTTATTGAGCTTTAAATCTCAGGCTGGAGACTGGTACCTGCAGGCCAATCTGGGGCAGGGAGAAACCGAACATTCTGCCGGGGAGATGCAAAAACAATTGCCCGCAGGCAGTGCTATTTCAGGCTATGACAATAAAGACCAGTTGATGGCGGCCAGCCTGGGTTATCAGTGGAACTCTTTTCTGGCCTTTGAGCTTGGTTATCTGGATCTGGGGGAAGGTTCCGTCGGTCTGACATCCACAGTGCTGGACCCGGCCGCTTACCATCAGTTGGTCAAAGCTGTCAGCCCGGTTCTGGCTGACGGCTGGACTTTAGGGGTGAAGTTGACTCTCTGGCAAGTGGAGCAGTTCAGTGTGGAACTGCCGGCAGGTTTTTTCGGCTGGCAGGCCGATATTGAAAGTCAGCGTGGTGCAGATCGGCTGGTGTCGGAGTTGGATGGCACTGACCCTTATGCCGCCATACAGGCCAGTTATCAGTTATCGGCGCAATGGGCTGTGCAACTGGGGTATCAGTATATCGATATGGACCCGAACACAGTCAAAGCCTGGTATCTGGGTGGCCGTTACCGATTCTGATCCGTCGGCACATTGTGACAAAAGCCAGCCTGATGCTGGCTTTTGTTTTTGAACCCGAGTCAGTCAGCATAAATCTGTTATGCTGACAAAAAAATCATGAGTGAAAAGGAGAACTGCTGTGGCAGGGCAAGGTTCTGGCGGCAATGTTTTAGCCGCCTTATGTACGCTGTTTATTCCGGGCTTAGGTCAGCTACTGCAAGGCCGGTTGCTGGCGGCCATTGTGTTTTTTGTAGTGGTGGGGCTGGGTTATGCACTGTGGTTTTTGGTGGTGCCGCCCATTATCGGAGCATTGGTTCACCTGTTTGCCATTCTGGACGCAGCACGCTTTAAAGGCTGACACCAAGCAAAAAGGGCACCGATGCAGGCTAATGCCAGTCAGATAAGCAGTTTTTATGCAAAAACTGCTTATCTATTCACTAGCTTGGTTCAGCTGCAGCGGAAAAGGCAAAGCCCACGCAGACACGCCGTGAATACAATCCCTGTAGGCTCGGCTTTGGCTTGCCGGGGTTTTGCAGAACAAAACCCGTTCGGTGGGCAGCAAGCCAGATGGCTGGCTTGCTGAAATCCCAACCTCACCCTGCCAAAGACGGTCTGCTTAGTTCTTTGCCTTCCCTCGCTTTGGATAGACTCAGTGACTTCACTGTTTTAGTTCAGGTGAATCCTGATACTGCACCGTAAAAAGTAATATCAGTCGGCTTAACTGACTGGCATTACACCGATGCAGTCGCCCTTTTTCATATCTTGATAGGTAATTGAAGGTTATGCAGTGACCATGCGCAGGCTCAGCGCATGGTCACGAACTCCTCAGCCGACGTTGGGTGGATCGCCACGCAGTTATCAAAGTCGGCTTTGGTGGCGCCCATTTTGATCGCTACCCCAAAACCCTGCAGCATTTCATCGGCGGCAAAACCTATTACATGCAAACCTACCACTTTTTCGTCCGACCCGGCGCAGACGAGTTTCATCCGGGTGGGCTGGCGGTGTGCTGTCAAAGCTGTGTACATGGCGGCAAATTCGCTGCGGTACACTTTGATGGCCGCTTCACCATACTGCGTTTTGGCTTCGTCTTCGGTCAGGCCTATGGTGCCAATAGGCGGGTGGGAGAACACCACGGTTGGCACTGTGTGGTAATCGAGTTTGCTGTCGGCTTTGCCATTAAACAGCCGTTCAGCCAAACGTCGCCCTGCCGCCACTGCCACCGGCGTTAAGGCCAGACGGCCGGTGTTGTCGCCGACGGCATAAATACCGGGCACATTGGTGTTCTGGTAGTCGTCTGTTGGAATAAAGCCCTGAGCGTCTGTCTGCACACCTGCGTTTTCCAGTTGCAACTGATCGGTGGCTGGCACCCGGCCTATGGCCCAAATCAGGCAATCCACTTGCAGTGAACGCCCGCCATTCAGCTGCAGGGTCAGGCTGCCATCGGCATTTTTTTCCACCGCCAGTACTTCAGTGTGCGGGTGCAGCGTTGGACCCTCTTTGGCCATCAGCTCCACTAAAGTGTCAGACAGCATGTGGTCGAAGCTGCGCAGCGGTTTATCGCGGCGCACCAGCAAATGGGTCTGACTGCCAAGGGCATGCATGACGCCGGCTATTTCCACTGCGATATAACCGGCACCCACCACAGCGACCCGTTTCGGCTGCTGCTGCAGCGCAAAAAAGCCATCACTGTCGATGCCAAGTTCAGCACCCGGCAGCTTAGGCACCAGCGGGCGGCCGCCAGTGGCAATACTGATATGTGGCGCGCTGTAGCGTTTGCCGTCGACTTCCAGGGTATTTTTATCAACAAAACGGGCAAAACCACGGATCACTGTGACATTGTTTTTCGCCAAAACCCGGTCGTACGAGGCATGAATACGGGAGATATAAGCCTCACGGCTTTCCACCAGTTTGGCCCAGTTCAGCTCCGGCATGCTCAGGTCCATGCCATAATCCGGTGCGTATTTAATGGCATCGGCAATCTGACCTGCATACCACATGGCTTTTTTCGGCACACAGCCGACATTGACACAGGTGCCGCCCAGGTATTTGGCCTCAATAATGGCGCATTTGGCGCCGTGGCTGGCCGCTCTGTTGGCGCTGGCAATACCACCGCTGCCGCCACCAATGGCGATATAGTCAAAGTGTTCGGTCATGGGTTGCTCCGGGCAAACGAAAACATAGTGGGTTTATATGGGGTGATAGGGCTGAACTCAAGCACCATTCTGTCGCCTGCTGTGCAAGCTTTGCTTGAGATACGCAAAAAAATCCCAATACTATGGGTATTCCATCTGCTAAAGAGAGTTGCGATGAGCAATCTGTTAACACAATTCCAAGGCTTGCCGCCTTTTAGTCAAATTACCCCAGACTTAGTCAAGCCAGCTGTTGAACAATTAATAGCTGCCTGTACCGCTGATGTGAATGCGGTGGTGCAACAACAGAATCACAGCTGGCAAAGCCTGATTGTGGCCCAGGAAGAAAACAGTGATCGCTTAAACCGGCTCTGGTCGCCGGTGTCGCACCTGAATTCGGTGAAAAACAGCCCGGAGCTGCGGGAAGCTTATGAAAGCTGCCTGCCGTTGCTGTCGGATTTTGGCACCTGGGTGGGCCAGCACGAAGGTTTGTATCAAGCCTATCTGGCGTTATCCAAAAGTGCTGAGTACAAAAGTTTAAGCAAAGCGCAGCAGAAAGTGATTCAAAACGCGCTGCGCGATTTTAAGTTATCCGGCATTGGCCTGGCGGATGAGAAAAAGCAGCGTTATGGCGAAATTCAAAGCCGCCTGTCAGAGCTGGGTTCCACCTTCTCCAATAACACTTTGGATGCGACTCAAGCCTGGTTTAAGCATATCGAAGACGAAGCCTTGCTGGCTGGTATTCCTGAAGACGCCAAACTGGCAGCGGCCGAAGCAGCACAGCAGCGCGAGCTGAGCGGCTGGGTCTTTACGCTGGAGTTCCCAAGCTATATAGCTGTGCTGACGTACGCCGACCATGCCGACTTACGCGCAGAGCTGTATCAGGCTTACTGCACCCGCGCCTCAGACCAGGGCCCGACCGCGGGTCAGTTTGACAACACGGCCATTATTGAAGAAACCCTGGCACTGCGCCACGAACTGGCGCAGTTGCTGGATTTTAACAACGCGGCTGAAGAATCTTTGGCCACTAAAATGGCCGAAAGTCCGGCCCAGGTGCTGGATTTCCTGACCGATTTAGCGCGCCGCGCCAAGCCTCAGGCGGCGCAGGATTTAGCCGAGCTGCAAGCTTTTGCCAAAGCGGAGTTTGGCGCCGACAGCCTGAACGCCTGGGATGTCACTTATTATTCCGAGAAATTAAAACAGGCCAAATACGCCATTTCCGATGAAGCGCTGCGGCCATATTTCCCGGAAACGAAAGTGGTGCCTGGCCTGTTTACGGTCTTGAATAAGTTGTTTGGCGTTGAAGTAAAAGCCCGTGACGGTGTCGATGTCTGGCACCCGGATGTGAAGTTTTATGACATTTTTGACCAGCGCGGCGAGCTGCGCGGCAGCTTCTATCTGGACCTGTATGCCAGGGCGAAAAAACGTGGTGGTGCCTGGATGGATGATTGCCAGGGCAGGCGTTGGCTGGCCGATGGCAGCCTGCAGCGCCCTGTAGCCTACCTCACCTGTAACTTCAATAAACCTGTGGGCGGCAAACCGGCCTTATTTACCCATGATGAAGTGGTCACTTTGTTCCATGAGTTTGGCCATGGTATTCACCATATGTTGACCAAAGTGGACGCCAGCGCTGTGGCTGGTATTCATGGCGTGGCCTGGGATGCGGTCGAGTTACCCAGCCAGTTTCTGGAAAACTGGTGCTGGCAGCCCGAAGCGCTGGCGTTGATTTCCGGCCATTACGAGACCGGCGAACCTTTACCGCAGGATATGCTGGAAAAAATGCTGGCGGCGAAAAACTTCCAGTCAGCGATGTTTTTAGTGCGTCAGCTGGAATTTGCATTGTTTGATTTCCGCCTGCATGCGGAGTACCAGCCAGAGCTGGGGGGCCGGGTGCAAGAGTTACTGGATGAAGTGCGCCAGCAAGTCGCGGTGATAGTGCCCCCCCGTTTTAACCGTTTCCAGCATGGTTTCAGCCATATTTTTGCCGGTGGTTATGCGGCCGGTTATTACAGTTATTTATGGGCCGAAGTGCTGTCGGCTGACGCCTTTGGCCGTTTTGAAGAAGAAGGCATATTCAGTACTCAGGCGGGCGCAGATTTTCTGCACTGCATTTTGGAACAAGGCGGCAGTGCCGAGCCGATGGAGCTGTTTAAAGCTTTCCGTGGCCGTGAACCGTCCAATGCGGCTTTATTACGGCATATGGGCATCGCTGCCTGACAGTGAGGGTGTGATGAACAAAGTGTTGACTATACTGGCGTTGGTCAGCCTGGGCTTGCATCAGGCTGTTGCTGCTGAACCCATTCAGCGGATGACACAAGGGGGCACTATGGATCTGAAAACACAAATTCAGCAGCAACGCGCTGAAATTTTCCGTCTGATTGGTGACGCCAAAGCCGAGAGTCCACAGCAGTGCCGGGTGCTGGCCTTGGGGCAAAAAGCCTGCGGCGGGCCAGAAGCTTATGTGGCGTATTCGGTATCCAGCACAGACGAGGCCAGGTTGTTAAAACAGGCTGAACTCTATAAAAGCCTGCAGCAACGCTGGTTTAAAGAATCCGGCATGATGTCAGATTGCGCCATAGTGCCGCCGAAGCAGGTGGAATGGGCCAATGGCTATTGTGTGTTGGGCCCGTCGGCCGATTCCATCTGAGGATAAATGATGGCTTTTGTTGAACAATTTGAGCTGATTTACCACAGAGCAGCTGAACGCAAAGGTGGTATTGCGGCGCTGGAGGCATTACTCAGCAAGCCCCGTACCTCAGAACAGCTAAAGCAATTAACAGATGCAGAGTGTCTGAGCGAATTCAGTAAAAAAATCTTTCAGTCCGGTTTTGTCTGGTCTGTGGTGGAAAAAAAGTGGCCTGAGTTTGAGCAGTTATTTTTTGGCTTTGAACCCGCCAAAATTCTGCTGATGAGTGACGGGATGCTGGCCGAAAAAGCCACAGACCCCCGTATTATCCGCAATGCCACTAAAGTCTTTGCGATACGTGACAATGCGTTGATGATTAACGACATAGCAGAAAAATACGGCAGTTTTGGTCAGTTTTTAGCACAGTGGCCCGACACGGACACCATAGGGCTGTGGGCTTACCTGAAGCAGCATGGCAACCGGCTGGGTGGCAATGTGGGCGCTTATGGCCTGCGGTTTCTCGGCAAAGACACCTTTATCCTGAGCCAGGATGTGGAAGCCTACCTGCGCAGCTCTGGTTTGGTCGAAGGCGGCCTGACCAGCCAGAAAAACCTCAAAGCCATCCAACAGCAGTTTAATTTGTGGCGTGAGCAATCCGGTCGCAGCCATCAGGAGATCAGTAAAGTGATCTCCATGAGTGTTGGCGATAACCATGTGGGCATGGCGACGTAGAGGGTGGATTTACCCAACCCGCACAAAACCCGAATTCTGCACTGTTCAGGATTTGTTACATTTTTGTTTTAGCTTTGCGTGAGCTCCGTGTTAAGTTGACCGCTTTATGGTCTACAACACGGAGCTTCTTATGGCCACCTCAGGGTTAGAAATCAAAGGCTTAACCAAAACTTACGACAACGGCGTCAAAGCGCTGAACAATGTAAACCTGTCGATCAGCAAAGGCATGTTTGGCCTGCTCGGGCCCAATGGTGCTGGCAAATCCTCGCTGATGCGCACCATCGCCACCTTGCAGCAACCCGACACAGGTTCCATTCAGTTTAATGGCATCGACGTGCTGAACGACCCGCAGGCGCTGCGCAAAACCCTGGGTTATCTGCCACAGGATTTTAGTGTGTACCCCCGCATCAGTGCTTTTGATTTATTGGATCATCTGGCGGTACTGAAAGGTTTTAATCAAAAGAAAGTGCGCAAAGAGCTGGTCGAAAGCCTGCTGGCGCATACCAATTTATTCCAGCATAAAGACAAAGCGGTCAGCGGTTTTTCCGGTGGCATGCGCCAACGTTTTGGTATTGCTCAGGCGCTGCTGGGCGACCCGGATTTACTGATTGTCGATGAACCGACCGCTGGCCTGGACCCGGAAGAACGCAACCGTTTTCACAATTTGCTGGTCAGCCTGGGTGAACAAAAAGTGATTATTTTGTCCACTCACATTGTGGATGACGTGGCTGAGTTGTGCCCGGCTATGGCGGTACTGGCCAGCGGGCAAATTCTGCAGCAGGGCAGCCCAACGCAGTTGATTGAACAGGTGCAAGGCAAAATCTGGAGCAAAACCGTGTCTGCGGCCGAAGCGGCGGAGCTGGAGCAGCAGCTGCCGGTGATTGCTAAACGCTTGTTTGCCGGCCGCACCGTGCTGCATGTGTATGCCGAGCAGGCGCCCGAAGGTTTTGCTGCCACGCCAGCCGGTCTGGAGGATGTGTACTTCTCCACTCTGGCCAGCCACCGCCAGCAACATGCAGCTTAAGGGGGCCTTATGTTTGTCGCCATGCTGCGTTTTGAGCTGCGCTATTTTCTGCGCCAGCCGTCTTTTTATGTGGTCAGTTTGCTGCTGTTTTTAAGCAGTTTCTTTTCGGTGACGTCCGACAATATAGTGATTGGCGGCGGTGGTGAGGTGTTTAAAAACAGCCCCTTCGCTATTGCCCAGACGCTGTTGATCCTGAGCCTGTTTGCGATGTTTGCCGTGGTGAACTTTGTTGGCAGTGGCGCCGTGCGTAATGCGCAGCACCAAATGGAAGAGCTGATATACACCAAACCACTGCAGGCGTTTTCGTACCAGTTTGGCCGCTTCTTCGGCAGCTATCTGGTGGTGCTGCTGGTGTACCTGAGTGTACCCATAGGTATTTTATTGGGCAGCTTTATGCCTTGGGTTGACGCCAGCCGCTTTGGCCCGACCAACCTGTACTTCTACCTCTATAACTTTGTGGTGCTGTCGGTGCCCGGGCTTTTTGTATTGTCGGCACTGTTTTATGCGGCGGCCACCAAATTCCGCTCTTTAATGCCGCTGTACCTGATTGCTGTGGTGATGCTGGTGCTGTATGCGGTGTCCGGTACCTTTGCCCGCATGCCGGAATACCGCAGCCTGGCCGCCCTATTGGACCCTTTTGGCATCCGTACTTTCCTGGATCTGACCCGCTACTGGACCATTCAGGAAAAGAACAGCCAGTTGGTTGAGCTGAGCGGAGTGTTACTGCAAAACCGTGGCTTATGGTTGCTGATTTCCTTTGCATTGCTGGCCGCAGCCGGTTTATTCCGTGTGCCGGGGCTGGCGAAAAAAGATCTGAAAAAAGCCAAAGGCAAAGTGCTGCAGCCGCCTGTGGTGACTGTGGCGCAGTTGCAGCAAAAAGCCAGCCACTGGGGTGGCAGCAGTGCACTCTGGTGTCGCATTCGTTTTGAAATGCGTCAGGTGCTGTTCACTGCACCTTTTGTGATCCTTGGCCTGATTGCCATGGCGCAGCTGATTGGTCCCTTGTTCGGCGATTTTGACTGGTACGGCACCTCGAACTGGCCCGTGACCCAGCGTATGGTCGAGCATATCTCCGGCTCGCTGGGGCTACTGGTGGTGCTGGTGACTGTGTATTACAGCGCTGAGGTGATCTGGCGTGAACGCAACTCCGGCATGGGCGATATTATCGACACCATGCCAGTACCCAACCTGACCTTCTGGCTGGCGAAATTACTGGCGGTTGGCGCGGTCATGCTGCTGCTGTTTGTGCTGGGCACTTCGGTCACTGTGGTTTACCAGGCGATAAAAGGCATGACAGAGTTTGAGCTGTCACAGTACGCCATCCGCCTGGGCTATTTCTTCTGGGTACCGGCCTTGTTCACAGTGGTGCTGGCGTTTTTCCTGCAGGTGCTGAGCCCGAACAAGTTTGTTGGTATGGGGCTCTTTGTCGGCTACTTTATGCTGTCGCTGGTGTTGTCGAACTGGGGCTTAGGCCACAGTTTGCTGAATTTTGGCACCTCACCTTCAGTGGCGTTTTCGGACCTGAACCAGTATGGCTCGACGCTGGAAAGCCATAGCTGGTACATGTTGTACTGGGGCGCTATTAGTCTGGTGTTGTTTGTATTGGGGTACGGCTTGTACCACCGCGGCCCTATGCAAAGCCTGAAACAACGCTGGCGCATTTTGGGTTACCAGTTGGGCGCGACAGGCAAAGGCCTGATTGCTGCGTCGGTGTTGGTGGCCCTGGGCAGCGGCAGCTTCCTGTTTTACCAAACCACAGTGCTGAATAATTACCAAACGGCCGACCAGCAGCAAGATCTGCAAGCCGATTATGAGAAAGAATTAATCCAGTACGCCGGCTGGCCCATTCCGGTCACTACAGCTGTGGATGCGGCGGTGGATTTATACCCTTCAGAACACAAAGTCAAAGCCAGGGTGCAGCTGAGTTGGCAAAACAAATCCAGTCAGCCTATTGAAAAAGTACTGGTGAATTGGCCGGAAAACACGGAGCAGCTAAGCATTCGTATCGACGGCGCCAGCCTGAGTGAGCGCGATGACAAACTGAGAACCAGCTGGCTCAGCTTTACCCCTGCAATTGCGCCAGGCCAGAGCATCAGCGGTGAAATTGAGCTGGTGCGTCAGGTGGTGGGCATTCGCGAAACCGGCTTTGACCCGTCCGTGGTGGAAAACGGTACCTTTATTAATAACAGGGCGCTGTTGCCCACCTTTGGTTATCAGGAAGACTACGAGCTGCAGGACAGGCACGAACGGCAAAAGCGTGGCCTGCAGCCGAACGAACGCGCCAATAAGCTGGAAGACAGCCGCTTCTACCGGCAGAACTTCTTTGGCCAGGATGGCGACTTTATTCAGTTTGCCGCCACCATTTCAACCGAAGCGGATCAGATAGCACTGACACCGGGTTACCTGCAAAAGCAGTGGCAGCAGGATGGCCGTCAGTACTTCCGCTATGAAATGGACCAGCCGATGGTGAACTTCTACGCCATAGTGTCGGGCCGGTATGCGGTGAAAAAGCAACAGCACAATGGCATCAATATTGAAGTCTATTACCACCCGGCCCATGGCTGGAACGTGGACCGCATGATCGAATCGGTACGCGATTCTATCGATTACTTCAGCAAAGAATTTGGCCCTTACCAGCATAAACAAATGCGCATTATGGAGTTTCCGGGTTACCGCAGTTTTGCCCAGAGTTTTGCCAATACAGTGCCGTATTCGGAGCGTATTGGCTTTATTACCGACCTGCGCGACCCGGACAATATAGACCCTGTGTATTACGTGACTGCCCATGAGGTGGCGCACCAGTGGTGGGGCCATCAGGTCGGCGCCGCTGACGTGCAGGGCAGTGCGGTGATCTCCGAGAGTCTGTCGCAGTATTCGGCACTGATGGTGATGGAGCAGAAATACGGTGCCGATAAAATACGCCAATTTGTCAAATACGAGCTGGACCGCTATCTGCAGGGCCGCTCGGCAGAGCGTATTGGTGAAATGCCTTTGTTGCGGGCCGAGAACCAGTCGTACATCCATTACCAGAAAGGTTCTGTGGTGATGATGGCGATTAAAGACCGGCTGGGCGCAGAGCGGCTGAATGCCAACCTGAAGGCCTTTAACGAACGTTACCGGCTGCGCAACGACCCATTCCCGACCACGCTGGATCTGGTGCAGTACTTAAGCCTGAATACCAGCATGGAAGAACAGGCCTTTATCAACGACCTCTTTACCCAAATCACCCTGTACGACCTGCGGGTGAAAGACGCCAAAGTGACGGCGCGGGAGGATGGCAAATTTGTGCTGGACCTGACCTTGTATGCACAGAAACTGGTGGCCGATGACAAAGGCAATCAGCAGGAGCAGCCACTGGATGAACTGGTGGACCTTGGTGCCTTCAGCGCCGACCCGGACAAAGCCGCAGCTGCAGGTGAAACCCTGTATCTGCAAAAACACCGTCTGGTGTCCGGTGATAACCAGCTGCAGATCATTCTCGACAGCAAACCGCTTTATGTCGGTGTGGATCCGCTGGTGCACCTGATCGACCGCGACAGCGCCGACAATATCCGCAAGTTGTAACCCCCTCCTGGGGTCAGAGTAGGACTCTGACCCCAGCCTGTTCCTTTTTTAGAATCTCAGCTACAGTAAGTTGCTTTGTTTAATTAAAAGGAACTTGCAATGGTATTGGCACATCATCAGCCGGCTTTATCGGCGGCCATTCGCAGCTGGCTGAGTGGTTTTGCTGCAACGGCTTTTACCCTGACTCTGATCCTGCTGATGTGGGCTATGGTCAGTCTGATTGGTCAGACTCAGGATATTGTCACTCAGCTCAATGCCGAGTTGCGTTGGGCTTCCCCTCAAATCGCTTTGTCCGCTGCAGCGGCTTTGTTGTGGTTCTCGCTGATGAGCTGGTGGTCGGCCCGTTATATTTTTCAGCAGACAGAGCGTTGGATCACGGGTTATCAGGGCGATGAGCAGCACAGGCCCACCGCTTTTATCAGCGCCCAAACTGCCCTCTGGTTACCCAGAGTCTATGCGGTTGCGCCTGGGGTGCTGCTCTGCACCACAGGTTTGAGCCGGAGTTTGTATGGCACGGCATTTTTAGGTGTGCTGGTGGCCCTGCTGGCTTTGGTGTTGGTACTCAGCCGAAAAAGCTGGCGGCACGCGGCGCTGCTGAGCCAGACAGGTTTAGACCAGACCCGCAGCTGGCAATGGCTTAGCCTGGGTTTTACGGCGCTGATGGCGTTTTTTTCCATTTTCTTTTTGCCACACACAGCGGCGCTGCTCGGGGCCTTTAACACCTTGTTTATTGGCTTGGGCAGCCTGCTCTGCGGCATGACTTTTGGTGTGTATTTTGTCACCCGCAGGAGCTGGAACTGGCCGGTGATTGGTGTCATTCTGCAACCCCCGGTGCCTGTGCTGAGCCTGGCGATTTTGGCGGCACTGGCGATCAGTGCGGTGTTGCCGACCGACAACCATGGGATCCGCCGCTGCCTGACTGCGGCCGGTGCAGACGCAGCGCTGCAGTGCCCGACTCCTGCCGCTTCAGCTTCCTATGCCTACCCTGATTTAGCTGCAGCCTGGCAGGATTTCAGCCAGAAGCTGGAGCAACATCAGGCAGGAGCAGGGCTGGTGCCGGTGTTTTTTGTCGCCAGTGAAGGTGGTGGTTTGAGGGCGTCTTACTGGACAGGTCTGGTGATGTCTGAGCTGGAAAAGCAAATCCCGGGTTTTTCTGCCCATGTATTTTCGCTGGCTGGGGTCTCTGGCGGTTCGGTCGGAAATAGCTTTTATGCCGCCGCTTTGGCCGAACAGCAACAAAGTACAGTCAATGGCGCAGTATTGCAGCAACAGCTGCAGCAAGCCGTCGGGCAGGATTACCTGACACCTGTGACCACCTCGTTTTTATACAACGATTTATTGTTCCGCTTTTTGCCGTTGCAGTTTGACCCTTATCAGCAAGACAGGGCTGAAGCACTGGAACGCTCCTGGGAGAGGGGCTTTGCCAGTGTCTTTGCACTGGCGGGGGATGAGGGCCTGAGTCAGCCGTTGCAGCAGTTTTACCGGCCTTCAGCCCAGGATACAAAACGCCCCTGGTTGCCTTTGTTGTTGAGTCTGGGGTCACATCAGGAAGCCGGGGCTATTGTGGTGACGGCGCCTTTTCCGGTTGATGCGGAGGATTTTCCCGCAAGCTATGATGTTTACCAACTGATGGGCTGCCGCAGCCCTGCAGGTTTGAGTTGTGATCTGCGTTTAAGCACTGCAGCACTCAATGCCGCCCGTTTTCCTTTTGTCACACCAGCCGGTTCCATCAACTACGATTTGCGCACCGGCGACACAGCCGTCAGCTGGTCGGCGAAAACGCATATAATTGACGGTGGTTATCTGGATAATTTTGGCGCTACTGTCACCCGCCAATTGATCGCGCGGCTGACGCAACAAGGAGCTTTTGATAAAAAGCCGGATGGCCGGCAACTGGTGCCGATAGCGCTGGTGATCAGCAATGATCCGGCGCTGGAGCCAAACATTCTCAATCTGCAACGAATCGCACCCGACAACACCAGCAGTATGGTAGCAAACGAGCTGACAGCACCTCTGCAAGGTTTGTTGTCGGCACGTCAGGGCCAGGGCTACAGTGCGCTGACTCAGCTGCTGGTGACACAGAACCAAGGCGCTGCGGCCAATCCCTATTTTCAGTTTCAGCCTGAGCAGGGCTCCGTATTGAAAAACAGCCTGGTGTTTCGTTTGCCACCCAGCCTGAGTGATGTCCCCTTGGGGTGGTGGTTATCTGACCATGCGCAGTTGCAGATGCAACAACAAGTGGGACCTGAACAACCTGCCGGGCTATTGATCCAGGCTCTGCAACGCCAGATGTCAGCTCAGCCTTGAGATTGTTGCAGAGCCTGCTGGCCCAGACCTCAGGCTCTGCGTTAGACTAAAGGCCATTTTTGTCACTGGTTTGTCTATGTCGATTGCAATATCCCCTTCCGCCGAATTTCCGGCCGCGTTGCGTCAGCAACTCCAACAGAGCTTTGGTCTTTCAGTGCAACCTGACCCTGTTGGCTGGTATTTGTGCTGGAATGGTGAGGCTTTGGTGTTGCGTCATAGCGAGCTGCCGAAACAAGGCGATGTGCTGGTGGACTTTTGCAGCGGTACTGCGGCCTGGCGGCGTAAACACGGTGGCGGCAAAAGCGAAGCCATTGCCAAAGCTGTGGGGCTGAATAAAAAATCCGGCCTGAGGGTGGTGGATGCGACCGCTGGCCTGGGCCGGGATGCACTGGTGCTGGCCAGTTGCGGTGCCAAAGTAACGCTGGTGGAACGTAACTCAGCGGTGGCCGCTTTGTTGGCTGACGGCCTGCGCCGGGCTGCAGTGCACCCGGACACCGCCGACTGGTTACCAGAGCGGATGCAGCTGGTGTTTGCACCGTCGCAGCAGGCTTTAACTGAACTGCCAGCCCCCGACGTGGTCTATCTGGACCCTATGTTTCCGGCGCGGGAGAAATCGGCGCTGGTGAAAAAAGAAATGCAGGCCTTTCATCAGGTGGTGGGGACGGATGAAGACGCCGATGCGCTCTGGCCTCTGGCCTGGCAGCTGGCGCAAAAACGTGTGGTGGTCAAACGCCCGGGGTATGCCGGCTTTCTGGCCGGGCAAAAACCCACTATGCAGGTGGAAGGCAAAAACAACAGATTTGATGTGTATGTGAAAGCTGCACTCTAAGCCACAGGAGAAGGAAGACAGCATGACCATTGGCGCAGTACTGCCGCTGAAAGTGACAGGCAGTTATGGGGTGGATGATCTGAACCGCGCCCATATTTTATTCAGTTCGTTGGACCGTTTTGCCGAACCCGGTTTATTCAGTGAGTTTTATGTGGTGGTGCCCGCCAATGAAGTGGGCATTGTTGAGCAGGCCTTTGCCCGTTGGGCGCATTTGGGCATTAAGGTGTTGTCCGAAAATGAACTGGTGCCAGAGCTGGCCAACTACCCGAAAATGCGTGGCTGGCGCAAACAACAGGTGGTGAAACTGGCCATCGCCTCTAAAATGCAGGCGAAGTTCTACCTGACTTTTGATGCGGATGCCATTTGCCTGAAAGCCATCAGCAAAGCAAACCTGTTGCCTGAAGGCAAAGCGCTGCTGCAATACGAATTCCGCGCCCAGCATCCCAAGTGGTGGAAATCGTCTGCCCGTATTTTAAAAATGAACCCGAATGTCGGTGACCCGGCGGTGGGGATGACAGTGACTCCGGCCATGCTGTCGGTCGAACTGGCGAAAAAGCTGCAGCAGGAAATCACCCGTCTGCATGGCAAACACTGGGTCGATTTCCTTGGTCAGTTGCATATTCCGTCGTCGCCGCTGAACTGGTTACCGCATCGTTTTCTGATGCTGAAATGGACAGAGTATTCGTTGTATTACCTCTGTGCCCGCAAATTGGGGCTGCTGGAGCAGTACCATGTGATTGCTGGCACAGCGCAGTACCCGCAACGTTTGCTGGTGCATGAATCGCACCCTTATGAGCAGTGGGATACCGCCTATAGTTTCAGTAACCGTTGCCCGGGTTTGTTTTGTGTGGTGGGCAGCAAAACCTTTTTAGCACCGGCCGAAGTCTGGGCTAAAGTTGGGCCCTTTATTAGTACCGATAATGAAATCAGCAAATTACTGGCTGCCACCCAAGCGGTGCAGCCCTGAAGACCAAGGAGTAAGTCATGATTCAGATTGGTGAGCGATTACCGGATGTACAGTTTCAGCGTTTAACCGACAATGGGGTAGTCACGCAAAGCACGGCCGAGTTGTTTAAAGGCGAAAAAGTGGTGTTGTTTGCCGTGCCGGGTGCTTTTACCCCCACCTGCAGCGCGGCCCATTTGCCGGGTTTTGTCGAGCGGCAACAACAGTTCTATGACAAAGGGGTGGACCGTATTATTTGTCTGTCGGTGAACGACGCTTATGTGATGGATGCCTGGGGCAAGGCGCATAACGCCGGTGATATTCTGATGCTGGCTGATGGCGCCGGTAAGTTTGCTCAGGCCACTGGTCTGGCGGCAGACACAGGTGATTTTGGTGGCCTGCGTTCACGCCGTTACGCCATGCTGGTGGACGACGGCGTGGTGACACAGCTGCAGGTGGATGAGCCCAAACAATTTGAAGTCAGTAAAGCAGAAGTGATGTTGACTCTGCTGTAAAGTGGAGAGTAGGGGTGGGTCTTGACCCGCCCACGTTGTTTACAGGCCGGTCTTGACCCGCCCTTGTTAGTCAGAGCAGGCTGCTGGCAGAGGCAATGGAAGGCCAGACTTCATCGGCCAGTTGTTTATCTTCGTCACTGAGCTGCTGGCCGGATAACACCAGAATTTTTCGCCTGACGCCAGCCGCCGCAGCCGCCTGCATATCGGCGGCTTTATCACCCAGCATCAGGCTCTGGGCCGGGTCAATGCCAAAGTCAGCCATCGCTTGCTGCAACATGCCCGGTCTGGGTTTACGGCAGTTGCAGTCCAGCTGATATGGCGGCAGGGCGTTGTCCGGGTGATGCGGGCAAAAATACAGGGCGTCAATCTGCACGCCATGCTCAGCAAACTGCTGCTTCATCCAATCCGTCAACTGATGAAACTGCTGTTCAGTGTAATAACCGCGGCCAATACCGGACTGGTTGGTTACCACAATCAGCAGGTAACCCTGCTGTTGCAGTAAACGGCAGGTGTCAAACACACCGTCTATAAATTCAAACTGCTGCGGGCTGCTGACATAACCATGGTCGATATTGATCACACCGTCTCTGTCCAGAAAGGCCGCTTTGCGGGTCGGCTGACTCATAACCTGTGTTCCCGCACCAGCTTGTCAAACATCTGCTGCACTTGTTCTACCGTGATTTGTTGCATCAGGTCGGCCCCTTTCACCCGGGTGCCCCATTTCAGCTCCGACGCCAGTTTGCCGGTCTGAGCCAGCAGGTTCTGGTGGTACACCTCCACCACATAATCGCGGAACTGGTAGGGGCCGGTACGGTCCGGGTTGCTGTGCGCATACAGGCCGATCACTGGTGTGCCGACGGCCACAGCCATATGGGTCGGGCCCGTATCCGGCGCCAGCACCAAAGACACCGACTTGAGCACTGCCAGCAATTGTTTCAGGCTGGTCTGGCCGGTTAAATCCAGTATTTCTGTGCTGGCATAACGCTTAATGTCCATCGACAGCTGCTGCTCAATGGCACTGGAACCACCACACAGCACTATGCTGAAACCACGGCGGGCCGCGTAGTCGGCCATAGCGGCATAACGCTCGGGCAGCCAGTTACGGTCCGGATTGGAGGCGGCCGGGCAGATGGCCATCATTTTCGGCGACGGCAGCCAGTCGAGCTTTTTGGCGGCGAATTTAACGTCGTCGGCACTGATGGGTAACTGCCATATTGGCTGGCCGAATTCCACACCTATGGCTTTGGCAAACTGACGAAAGCCATCCAGCACATGGCCACGTGGCGCCGCTTCAATACGTTCCGACATAAAGAGTGAATGCAGCTCTTTGCTGCTGTGCCAGTCAAAACCAATTTTGCGTTTGGCGTTAATGCACAAAGAGGCCAGGTTGGCTCGAAAGGCCAGTTGCATATGCAGCAGGCAATCAAAGACTTCACCTTGCAAATCACGTTTTAACTTCAGGTAAGCCTGGCGGCCCTGCTTTTTATCAAACACCACCAGACGTACACCAGGTAAGCCTTCGAGCAACTTAGCTTCAACTTTGCCAATCACCCAGGTGATGGCCGCTTCCGGGTACTGGCGTTGA
This sequence comes from Rheinheimera sp., assembly GCF_037442525.1. Taxonomy (GTDB): domain Bacteria; phylum Pseudomonadota; class Gammaproteobacteria; order Enterobacterales; family Alteromonadaceae; genus Pararheinheimera. The sequence continues at coordinate 43,591 of NZ_JBBIQD010000009.1, forward strand.
ATGGCCTGTACCACAGCGCAGGCATTGACCACGTCGCCGATGGCGGATAACCGCAGAATGCAGATAGAGCGCACTTAGCTTAAGTCCTGTATTTTACGGATCACTTTACTGGTGGAGCGGCCGTCAACAAAGGTCAGTACCTGCACTTCGCCGCCGTTTTGCAACACAAAGTCAGCACCCACTATGGTGTCAATGGAATAGTCGCCGCCTTTGACCAGCACGTCAGGGTTCACCTGCTGGATCAAGTGCAACGGCGTGTCGTTTTCTGCGGCATTGTCGCCAAAAGGCACCACCCAGTCGACACTGGCCAGGCTGGACAGCACAGTAGCACGGTCTTCCAGGCTGTTGATGGGGCGTTGCGGGCCTTTGAGCCTGGCTACAGAGGCATCGGTATTCAGGCCCACTACTAAACGATCGCCCAGAGCTTTGGCCTGCGCCAGATAACGCACATGGCCGGCATGCAGAATATCGAAGCAGCCATTGGTAAACACAATACGTTCGCCGGCTTTTTTGGCAAACTCGATGTGCTGCAGCACTTTGTCGTAAGGCGTCTGGTAATGCTCACCCTGACGGAATAAATGTTTGTTCAGCTTCTGCGCCAGCTCTTCCGGCGACACTGTAGCAGCGCCAACTTTACCCACCACAATGCCTGCCGCCAGGTTCGACAGTTCTGTCGCTTCCGGCAGGCTGAAGCCTGCGCTGAGCATCACTGCCAATGTGGCAATCACCGTATCCCCTGCACCTGTCACATCACTGACTTCCAGCACCTGGGCCGGAAAGTGGTGGTGGTCGCTGGCGGTGATCAGGCTCATGCCCTGTTCGCTGCGAGTCAGCAGAATGGCACCCAGCTCCGCTTTTTGCATAAAGGCGCGGGCGGATTCCAACATCTGCTGTTCAGAGCCGGTCTGGCCACCGGCCAGCCGGAATTCGGCCAGGTTGGGAGTGATGATATCGGCCCCGGCGTACACTGTTAAATCCGCTTGTTTCGGGTCGACCAGCACTATTTTACCGGCGGCTTTGGCCTGGCGGATCATCGCCTGCACCTGCTGCAACGAACCTTTGGCGTAATCACTGAAGACCACTACATCATAAAGCGGCAGCACAGCGGCGAATTTTTCAGCCAAAGCAGTGGCATCGTCGGCACTGAAGCTTTCTTCCTGATCCAACCGCACTATTTGCTGCTGGCGCGACACCACCCGCATTTTGGCAATGGTAGGTCGGCTGTGCTGGCGCACCAGCTGAGATTCAATATGTTCGCTTTCAAGCAGCTGCAACAGACTGTCACCTGCACTGTCCTGGCCGATAATACCGAGCAAACCCACTTTGCCGTCCAGATGGGCAATATTACGTGCCACGTTGGCGGCACCACCGGCTTTGTCTTCAATTTTACTGATCTTCACCACAGGCACAGGAGCCTCTGGTGAAATGCGCTGTGAGTCGCCGTTAAAATAACGGTCCAGCATCACGTCACCGACCACCAGAACCGACGCTTTGGAAAGCTGCTGCAGCAGCGCCAGATTGATCATGGCTTAAGCGCCTTGTTTAGCCAAAATGGCAATATCCAGCGCTTCACAGAGCCAGTGGCCGATAAACATATGCACTTCCTGAATGCGCGCTGTTTCGTCGCTTTTGACAATAATTGGCAGTTTGGCAATGTCTTTGACCAGACCACCGTCACGGCCAGTCAGGGCAACGGTAAAGGCACCCAGTTCATTGGCTGCTTTCAGGGCCAGATTAATGTTCGGGCTTTTGCCGGAGGTGGTCAGGCCAATCACAACATCCTGTGGCCTTACTATGCCACGCACCTGGCGTTCAAATACCGTATCGAAGTGGTAGTCATTGGCGTGCGCGGTCAGAATAGAGGTGTCGGTCGTCAGTGCAATGGATGCCAGCGGGCCACGTTCCGCTTTGTAGCGCACCATAAACTCAGCGGCTAAATGCTGGCTGTCAGCCGCACTGCCGCCGTTGCCCATCCAGACCACTTTGCCGCCAGCCGCCAGACAATCCTGCACGGCGGCCAGCAGCTGTAAGGCCTGGTCGGCATACTGTTCTACGGTCGCGAACGCATCACGGTGACGTTGTAAACTGGCGATAAAACTCTGTTTAAACTCTGACATAACAGTCTCTTGCTGACGGAATTGTTTGCATTTTAACGGATATTTACCGGCACTAAAGCACTTTTTCAGCCGTCGCTTCAGTTCCGGACAGGAAAGATTTTTGCTCCTCCGCTGATGTGGGGTAAGATCCTGCGTCATTTGGGACGTTCAGCAAAGGCAATTCATGAGCACAGAGCCACAGGCGCCGATTTGGCTTATTAACTTAGATTCCAACCCGGAGCGTTACCAGTCGGCTACAGCCCAACTGGCGAAACTCGGTTTAACAGCTGAACGTTTCAGCGCTGTGTATGGTAAAAACCTGTCTGCCGCCGATGTGGCAGCCTGCTACGACGTGGCGCTAAACCAGCAAAAATTCCGCCGCCCTTTGTCGCCCGGTGAAATTGGTTGCTATTTAAGCCACCGAACTTTGTGGCAACGAATGGCTGATGAGAATATTGAGCTGGCCTTTATTTTGGAAGATGACATAGATCTGGAACCGGAGTTTCCAGCTTTGCTGAAAAAAATCAGCCAGTTACGGAACTGGGATATGATTAAACTGGCGGATGACCGCGCTGGTGAAGGCGAGGATAAACTGGACATTGGTGACGGCTACCAGCTGGTGAACTTTGCCAAAGTACCCAACTGCACCACAGGGTACGCACTGACCTTAAGTGGTGCGAAAAAACTGCTGAGCCGACCGAAGTTTTTCCGCCCTGTGGATGTGGACCTGCAGTTTTACCCAGAGCTGAACCTGAGCGTCTATTCCATTCTGCCATACCGCTTATGGTCGGCCAGCCGTTTTGACAGCGAAATCGACAAAATGAGTGGAGGCAGCCGGAAGGGCGGCACCTCCTTTTTCCGCAACCTGAAATACCGCTGGCAGCTGGCGCAAATTCGCAAACATCATAAATCCGGTGATGTGCAGCAGGTCCGGCTGCAGCCGGAGCAGGAGGCTGACCATGGCGCGGCGTAAAATTTCCTGTTTTGTCATTTGCTGTAACGAGGAAGACCGCATTGAGGCTTGCCTGAAGCCGCTAAAAGGCTGGGTCGACCAGCTGATTGTGCTGGACTCCGGCAGTAAAGACCGCACTGTTGAGATAGCCCGGCAGTACGCCGATACTGTCTACCAAACCGACTGGCCTGGCTTTGGCCCACAGCGCAACCGTGCTCTGGCGTATTGCGAACACGACTGGGTGCTGAGTATTGATGCCGATGAAATTATCACCGAGCCGCTGAAAGCCGAAATTGATGCCGTGTTATCAGAACCCGACCTAAAAGCCAACTTTATCAAAATGCCCTGGCATACCTATTTTTTTGGCAAGTTACTGAAACGGGGCCGTTATTCCACACCACAAGGCAAACTTTTTCTGAAAACCGGTGCCGCTTTTAAAGACCGGCAGGTGCATGAAACTCTGTTGTTACCTTATGAGAATATCCGGGTATTAAAAGGCGCCATTATTCATCACAGCTGGCGCAGCTATCTGCATTGCCAGGAAAAACACCTGAAGTACGCCTGGTTAGGGGCAGAAGACAAATTTGCCTGTGGCAAAAGCGCCAATCTTGGTTTTGCGGTGTTGCGCTTTTTTACCGATTTTATCCAGCAGTACCTGCTGCGTGGTGGTTTTCTTGATGGCTGGCGCGGTTTGCTGATGGCCATTGTACTGGCGCAGTATGCCTTTCATAAATACGCTGCGCTGACTACCCTGGTGGCAGAAGCCAAAGCACACAAGGCCAAAGCATGAAATTTGCGCTGCTGCGCTGGCTCTATAACCTGCTGGTGGTGCTGCTGACGCCGCTGTTGCTGCTGTATTTGCTGCTGCGCTCACGCAAAGACCCGGCCTATCGCCGTCGTTTTGCCGAGCGTTTTGGGTTGGTGGTGCCTGTGGGCGCGGCAAAAGGCGGCGTGTTGCTGCATACCGTCTCAGTGGGTGAGTTTAATGCCGCCAAACCGCTGGTGAACCAATTACTTGCCAGCTTAAAGCTGCCGCTGCTGGTCAGCTGTACTACCCCCACAGCCTCAGAAGCCATTCAGTCCTTTGCTCCCGGTCAGCTGCAGCATGCCTACTTGCCCTTTGATTACCCCTGGCTGACCAAGCGCTGGCTGAAAGCGCTGTCGCCCAGGCTGGTGATGGTGATGGAAACTGAGCTGTGGCCAAACTTGTTACAGGCCTGTTTTGAGCTGGGCATTCCGGTGCAACTGGTGAATGCCCGCCTGTCGGCCCGCTCGGCCAAAGGCTATCGCCGTTTTTACTGGCTGACGGCGGGTTTGTTGGCGCGGATCAGTCTGGTGCAGACGCAGGACAGAAACAGTGCCCGGCGCTTTAAAGCGCTGGGGGCGGCCCGGGTAGAAAACGCTGGCAATATTAAGTTTGACCTGCAGATCCCGCCGCACAGCACCGCATTGGCGGCACAACTGAAACCGCAGCTGCAAGGCCGCAAAGTCTGGGTGGCGGCCAGCACCCATGCGGGTGAAGATGAAGTGCTGCTGCAGGCCTGCCAGCAGCTAAAAGCGCAGATCCCTGAACTTTTGCTGGTGCTGGTGCCGCGGCATAAAGAGCGGTTTGACAGCGTCGCCACTCTGATTGAACAGGCGGGGCTGAGGTACTGCCGTCGCAGCCTGCAGCAGTGGCCAGAGGCCGACACCGCCGTCTGGCTGGCGGATTCCATGGGCGAACTTTTAAGCTGGTACCAGCTGGCCGACTGGGTTTTTATCGGCGGCAGCCTGATTGAGCGTGGGGGGCACAACCCACTGGAAGCGATGGCCTTCGCCAAACCTGTGCTCAGCGGTCCTTATGTGTTTAACTTTGCCGTGCTGTTCAGTGCCCTGAAAAAACAACAGGCGGTGCAGTTTGCTGCCGATGCCAGCGCCATTTCCACAGCTTTAATGCAATGGCAACAGCAGCCCGGGCTGGCTGAACAGCTGGGACAGGCCGGTTATCAATTGTTCTGCCAGCAGCAGGGGGCCGTTGCCCGGTTGTTACTGCGCACTCAGCAATTGCTGGCGCTGCAAGATTTTGTATCTGAAGAAAAAAGTTCATCGGTGTTATGGGCTGATACTAGTTTTTTCTCCGAACTTTCAACCGCCGGATTTTCAGAAAAACCAGCGCAAATTTCCGCGGACTGTTTAAGGCCGCAATTCTGGCAACAACAGCAGGCGGTGGTGGGCAGCAGCAAGGGCCGCCATACCGTCTGGTTTGTCAAAGCGGCTGGCACTGAATGGGTGTTGCGGCATTATTACCGTGGCGGCCTGGTTGGCAAGCTGAACAAAGACTGGTTCTGGCCTGTGCCTGTGGCACAAAGCCGTGCTATGGCAGAGTTTCGTTTATTGCGCCAGATGCATCAGGCTGGTTTGCCTGTGCCTTTGCCCGGCCTGGCTCTGTTTCAGCGCCGGGGCTTTGGCTATAGCGCTGATATTTTGCTGCAGCGCATTGAAGGGGCTGTGGATTTAAGCCAGTTGCTGCAGCAGCGCGCGTTAAGCCCAGCAGAGTGGCAGCAGGTGGGCGCGATGATCCGGGCCTTTCACACAGAGCAAATCTGGCATTCGGATTTAAATTGCCACAATATTTTGCTGGCTGATGGCCGTTTTTACCTGATTGATTTTGATAAATGCGCTCAGCGTGGCGGTCAGCAGTGGAAAGCGGCGACTCTGGCACGCCTGCGGCGCAGTTTACGCAAAGAACAGCAGCAACTGCCGCAGTTTCACTGGCAGGACGCCGATTTCCAGGCCCTGATGCAGGGCTATAAGTTAACGCAACACCTGACAGAGCATGGCTCTTCAAACCAAGATTAAGGCAGACAGTGGTGCAGGAATTTGATGTGATTGTGCTGGGCGCAGGGGCGGCCGGTTTATTTTGTGCCATTGAAGCGGCCAAGCGTGGCCGTAAAACCCTGGTGCTGGACAACGGCAAACGCATAGGCCGCAAAATCCTGATGTCGGGTGGTGGCCGTTGTAACTTCACCAATATCTATGCCAGCCCGGCCAATTACCTGTCCAGTAACCCGCATTTTTGTAAATCGGCGTTAAGCCGTTACACCCAATGGGACTTTATTGCGCTGGTGCAGCAATACGGTATTGCTTACCACGAGAAAACCCTGGGTCAGCTGTTTTGTGACGACAGCGCCAAAGACATTGTCGATATGCTGCAACAGGAGTGTGACAAAGCCGGGGTGCAGATTGCGCTGCAGCAGGACATCACGGCAGTGCAGGCGTTGGAACAAGGTGGGTATCAGCTGAACACGGCTGCAGTGTCGCGCCGCTGTCAGAGCCTGGTGGTGGCGACCGGCGGCCTGAGCCTGCCCAATTTAGGTGCCACCGCCTTTGGTTTTCAGCTGGCGGAACAGTTTGGCCTGAATGTATTGCCGGTGCGGGCCGGTTTAGTACCGCTGACCTGGCAACCGGCCGATAAGGCGGTGTTTGAAGAAATCAGCGGCGTGTCGCTGCCGGTGACCGCTGAAGCCAACGATGTCGTATTCCCGGAAGATATGCTGTTTACCCACCGCGGTTTAAGTGGCCCGGCTATTCTGCAAATTTCCAGTTTCTGGCAACCCGGTGATGACCTGATTATTAACCTGGCACCGCAACAGGACCTGCATGCCTTTTTGCAGGAGCAGCAACAAAAGCATCCGGAGCAGGAGTTAAAAACCATTTTGTCGCGTCTGCTGCCAAAACGGCTGGTGGAAAAGCTGCTGGAACTAAAAGTTTTTCACAATCAGCCAATCAAAGCCTTGCAGGGCAAAGCACTGCAGAAGCTGGCTGACAGCCTGACTCATTATGTGTTTAAACCCAACGGCACCGAAGGCTACCGCACCGCCGAAGTGACTTTAGGCGGCGTTGACACCAACGAGTTATCGTCCAAAACCATGGAAGCAAAAAAACAAGCCGGCCTGTATTTTATCGGCGAAGTGGTGGACGTCACCGGCTGGCTGGGAGGCTATAACTTCCAGTGGGCCTGGGCCTCAGGTTGGGTAGCCGGGCAGTATTGCTAATTGACAAGACTTAATTACAGCGAACAGATTCTGAATTGTGCGAACAGATTTCGCGAAGGCGATACAGAAGCAGTGCATCAGCTTTGCTAAAAGAACCACTTTATGCTGGCTCACGCGCAAATTCTTGCTACTGCACTGGGTTATGAAAGAGGTAATGAGTGATCTTCCATTGCACTAAAAAGCTGTATACAAAGTTACCTGTTAACACCTCAATAATTGCACCGATGCAAACAAGTATTGGCTTACAGGCAAAGTGGCTAAACTGGCACGCTAACCTCATCACAATCCAACGCAGACAATGCGTGATCGCCGTGCATGACGCCACGCGCTACGCCGTGTTTATTCCCTGTTTAACAAAGTCAGACTTTGCCAAGCTGCAATGGCATTTTGAAGATGTGTTTATCAACAGCTTGCTTAAAAGCGGTTTACCGCACGAGCTGGTCGAAACCGCCACGCAGTATTTGGCACAGTTACAGTTCGACACCGAACGTAACCGCTCGGTGCAGGGTACAATGAACCAAATAGCGCAAGACATTGATTACGGCCTTGGTTATGCCAACACAGCCGTGTCAGATATTAGCCCTTACCGTTACAGCGCCGAGTTAAGCCACAGGCCATGTACCATAAAAGGGCTAAAAGACTACTTATGGCCAGACAAAGCCATGTCGGAATTATTATCTAACTTACAAAACAAAGGTTAACGCTATAGTGCGTTAATTCTTTTAGGAATGATTTACTAAGGATTCGTTACCCAAATGGTTGAATGAATCGCCACCAATAAATTAGACACTTCCCAATCGTTCTTGGTAACGGTTTTCAGACAGCGCTTCTGGCTTTAGGGTCTGCCATCTTACAGCAGCTGTGGTGGCCTGCCGCTATTTTAAGTTGTTTCCTAAAAAGGCATGGTTGATTGTAAAACTATTGTCATACGCCTCAGCTAAGGTATGGCGAACACTGGAAAATCAGAGCCTTTATGTCTACTGCAGAAAAGCCGGAGCCTCAGCCGAACCAGGAGTTGGAGAACTCCGGGTCTCTGGCGCGTTATCTGGAGCGGCATGCCAGCAGGGCCGATGCTGCCGATATTTTTCAGGAATCCATTACCAGGGTGCTGGAGCAGGCGCGGCAGCGGCCTATTCAGAATCCGCTGGCTTATGCTTTTACCGTGGCCCGCCATATGCTGATGCGGCTGAAAACCACGGCGGCAGAATCTGTTGATGAACTGGTCTGCCAGAGCGCCAACCCGGAGGAGCAGGTCAGCTCCCAACAAACACTGGCCTTGCTGGAACAGGCGCTGCAACAGATGCCTTCACAGCGGCGGCAGGCTTTTGTGCTGTACCGGATGGAAGGCAAAAGCCGCAGCGAAATTGCCAGATTGATGCAGATTAGTGATGATGCAGTGTCGAAACATGTCAGCAGGGCATTGGCAGATATCCAGCGCCTGATTGATCAACACCGCAGATGAGTAGCAGACTTGACTGATTACCAACGAACAGAGCAGGACATCTATGAGCAGGCCGCCGCATGGCTGGAAAAACTCTCAGCGGGTGAACTGGACAGCCTGAGCAAAAGACGTTTCAGCCATTGGCTGGGCGCAGATCCTAAACACAGAACTGTACTGGTTGCGATGGTAGAAACCTGGAACGACCCGGCCTTAAACCTGGTGTTGGCCCGTTACCCATCCCGCAGTCCGGGCCGCCTGCAAGCGGCCTGGTCACAGTTCGGCCTGGCCACTGCGGCCGCTTTTGTTATGGTGCTGCTGGCCGGTGGTTATTGGAGCCTGGCCCGGCAACCGGCTGTCACACCTTATGAGCTGCGTACCGCCAAAGCCGAAAGTGCTCAGCAGCAACTGGCGGATGGTTCTGTGCTGGAGATGGCCCCCGACACCCAGCTGACCGTCAATTTCAGCTCCGCCAGGCGTCAGGTAGTGCAGGGGCTGGGAGCGGCTTATTTTTCGGTGGAAAAAGACCAGCAACGGCCTTTTGAAGTGCGGCTTGGGCAGGCCAGTGTGGTGGCTGTTGGCACCGAATTTACTATCGATCAGGACCCGGATTTAATCGACATCACTGTGTATGAAGGCGCAGTGCAGGTGCAAGCCAGTGCGGCCGGCCCTAATTTGTTGCTCAAAGCAGGTGAGCAGGTGCGCATCAGTAACCAGCAGTTGTCAGAGGTGCGCAAAGTGGACCTGCAGCAGCTGGTGGACTGGCGTTCTGGCTGGATTGAAATTGAAAACGAGTCATTGGCCTACCTGCTGCACCGGCTGAACCGTTCGGGCAACACAGAAATCAGCGCCACACCGGAGCTGAGGCAGCTACGGGTAGCCGGCCGTTTTGAGCTGGCCAACATCAGCCAGACCCTGCAAGCCTTGCAGCAAACCTATGATTTGCAGCTGGAAAGCTCACCGCAGGGGATCCGGCTGGTACGGTCGCCCTGACATCAGGTGATGCAGATGTTCAGGCTGCTCTCTCCCTGCTTTGCCCTGACAGCCGCTGTGAACCTGAGTGTGCTGGCAGAACCTGCCAGCCCGGCCCAGCAGCATTTTGATTTACCCGCTCAACCGCTGAGTTCAGCTTTATTGCAGTTTGCCCGCCAGGTGAATCAGCCACTGTTGTTTGACCCGGCCTTAGTGACTGGCCTGCAGGCCCCGGCTATTCAGGGCCCTTTTCTGCCGGAGCAGTTACTGGCTGAGCTGTTGCGCGAACAGCCGCTGCAGGCAATGCCCAGGGCGCAGGGCTGGCTGATCAAAGCCAGACCAACACCTAAGATGCCACAAGCTGCCGCACCGACAACCACAGTCAGCACCACAAAACCTGAGGTGGAGGTCATTGCCATCCGTGGCAGCGGTCATCTGTCCGACGCCAGCACCGGCCCCTTGTTATGGCCAGAGCGGCTGGTGTTAAAGCGCCAGGCTCTGGGGGTACAGGACTCACTGGTTGCAAAAGACATAGCGGATTTTCCGGATTTGAACCTGGCGGACTCATTACAGCGGGTGCCTGGGGTCAGCATTAGCCGGGAAGCCGGTGAAGGCCGGCAGATTTCTTTACGGGGGTTGGGGCCTGATTTCACCAGGGTGCAGCTGAATGGCATGGAAGTGCTGGGCACCTCGTCTTCGCCTATGGATTCGCGTGGCGCTGTGTCACGCTCGCGCGCCTTTGACTTTAATATTTTTGCGTCCGAGCTGTTCCAGCAGATTGACGTGACGAAATCGTATTCGGCCAGGCAGGACGAAGGTGGTATTGCCGGTACTGTGAACTTACGCACTGCGCGGCCTTTTGACTATCAGGGGCCCAGGGCTGTGGTGTCGGCTCAGCTTGGCAGCAACAGCTTGACCCACAGCACGGACCCACGGCTGGCTCTGCTGTTGTCAGACAGCTGGGCGGATCTGGGCGCTTTGCTGTCGGTGGCATACAGCAACAGAGCCACCAAAGAATACGGCAGCAATACCACACGCTGGCGTCGCGAAACCGGTAAAAAAGCCGCCGATGCGGGCGACACCGAACTGCAGGCATTGCTGGATTCAGGTGAGCTGTGGTTCCCGCGTGGCCACCGCTATTCAGTCTGGCAGAATGACCAAAACAGGTTGGGTATAACCGCAGCACTGCACTACAAACCAGGCGATGACTTCAGCCTGGTGCTGGACCTGATGCATGGCACGCTGAAGAACAAACTGTCGGAACACCATATGGCGGTCAAAGACAACACAACAGTCAACAGCCTGGTGTGGCGGCAACACAACGGCGACAAAGAAGTGGTCTATGCCGACTACCAGAATGCCAGCTGGCGCAACGAGAACCGGCAGGATTACAACGAGTCGGTGTTTAACCAACTGAGCCTGACTGCCGACTGGCGATTGAATGACGACTGGCAACTGAGTGGGATGCTGGGCCACAGCGCTTCCGATTACGAACAGCCGTGGGTGAATAAGCTGAATATTGAAGCCAGTAAAACTGTGAATATCATCACCGACTTTACCCAGGATGCATTTTACGGCCGCAGCTATTCGCCGGATTTTGATCTGACCAGTCTGGACGGCTACAGAGTCAAAGATCTGTACTTTCAGTCGAACTTTATTTATTCAGATTTTGACACTGCGAAGCTGAACCTGAGGTACCGGCTGACCGACCAGATGGCCCTGAGTTTTGGCGCAAACTATAAGAAGTTCAGTAACTCAGGCTATGAGCGTATGGCGCAGGACTTTCCGGCCAACGCCGCCACCCCACAGAATCAGGGGGTGAAGACGCTGAGCGCGGACAGGGTCAGACTGTTTAGCGGTCATCCTGACCAAAGCTGGCTGGTGGGGGACTTAAACCGCATTTTGTCATTTTACGGTTTGCAGCATTTTGTGCTGACGGATCAGCACCTGATGAAAAACTCTGCCTACGACCTGACTGAACAGACCCAGGCCTTTTATCTGATGCCGCACTACCAGGCTCTGCTGGCCGGGAATGTGCTGAAGATGGACCTGGGCCTGCGTTATTTCAGCACAGAGCTGCGCTCACAAGGGTATCCGGCCAGCGAGCTGGTCAGCCTGCAGCGGCGTTATGACTATTACCTGCCAAGCCTGAACCTGGCCTATGAACTGACGGACCATCTGATTTGGCGCGCCGGTCTGAGCCAGAATATCACCCGGCCTTCGCTGACTGATATGTCCTTGTCGGCCACCGTCAGCCAGACCTCGCAGAGTGAGGCGGATTATGGGCAGGTGAGCCGGGGAAATCCAAACCTGAATGCTTTTGAGGCGGATAACCTCGATATGGCGCTGGAATATTACCTGGCCGGGGGAGGGCTGGCGTCTGTGGCGCTGTTTTATAAAGACATTCACAACTTTATTGTGACCGGGACGCAGCAGGTGCGGTACAGCGAACTGGGCCTGCCCGCTGAATTGTTACCCAAAGGCAAAACCGTCAACGATATCTTTAACCTGTCATCGCCACAAAATGCCGGTTCCTCCAGCGTCAAAGGGGTGGAGCTGGCGCTGCAACGGGACTTCGACTTTTTACCTGCACCATTTCACCAGCTGGGCCTGATGGCTAATTACAGCTGGGCGGACGGAGAAACCCTGTACCGCAATGTGCAGAACTCAGGCAAAGATGAAATCAAAGCCTTGCCAGGATTATCGAAACAAAGCTACAACGTTACGCTCTATTACGAATCGGCGCAGTGGGGAGCCAGGGTCTCGGCAGCGCACCGCAGCCGTTATATCACTGCAGTGGAGAGCGGCTCGGCCGATGATGACGAACGGGGTTACCATGCCAGCACTACGCTGGACTTCTCTGCCTTTTACCGGCTCAGTGACCAGCTGAAACTGAATATCGAAGGGATGAACCTGACCAATCTGCGGGATGAATCCTACAGTGACTCCAGTGACAGAGCCTACAACACTACTTTCAGTGGCCGCACTTATATGATTGGGCTGACGGCGGAGTTTTAAGTCACGCCTCGTACTTGAAGCTGCAGCCTTGCGCGTTCTGGCTTCAGGTTTTGACCAAAAGCGGCAAGCGCCCTAAGATGGCCTTTATTTTGTTAAGAACCGGACCCACTATGAAAATTGCGTTAATTATCCTCGTTATTGCCTGTATCGCTTTTTACTTCTACAACAGCAGCAACAACCAAAAAGCCGCCGCGCTGAACCAGGAAAAAGGCAGTGCCTTTTTAGCGGAAAACGCGAAAAAAGACGGCGTCAAAACCACAGCTTCAGGCCTGCAGTATGAAGTGTTGCACAGTGGCAACGGCGACAGCCATCCAACAGCCAGCAGCACAGTGCGGGTGCATTACCACGGCACCTTGATCGACGGCACAGTATTCGACTCCTCTGTCGAGCGTGGAGAAACTATTTCTTTCCCGCTAAACCGGGTGATTCCCGGCTGGACCGAAGGGGTGCAGTTAATGAAAACGGGCGATAAATTCCGTTTTTATATCCCATCCAATCTGGGTTACGGCAACCGCAGCGCAGGTAAAATCCCGCCTGGCTCCACCCTGATTTTTGATGTGGAATTGTTTGAGATCCAATAACTCAGTGGGGCGGGCCTGAAACCCGCCTCTCTCAAGGCCCTGGCTGCGGCCTTGAGAGTTCTGTTTCAGTTGTGGCCTGTGCAATTTGACTCCACCCCAATCACCGTAAAAAAACCTTCATAAATTTTTTTGTCCATAAATCCCTGCTGGTTGCTCTTTAGGGGGACTGCCGCGCATTTACGCCTGGCAGATTGACTAAATCAGCTTAACTAACCAGGAAGAATGGATTAATGATGAAGACGAATCTTCGCAAGAGTCATCTGGCTCTGGCCGTGCTGGCTGCACTGCCGGCTTTTTACAGCTCTGCCGTTCTGGCGCAAGCTGCTGCAGACCCCGCAGCCGCAGAAACAGAAGTGATTGAAGTGAAAGGCTTTCGCAGTTCCATTATCAAAGCCAAAGACTTAAAGCGTGAAGCCATGATCGCGCAGGATTCGATAGTGGCGGAAGACATCGCTGACTTTCCTGATCTGAACCTGGCCGACTCCTTACAACGTGTGCCTGGTGTCACTATTACCCGTGAAGGGGGGGAAGGCCGGCAGATTTCTTTGCGTGGGTTAGGCCCTGATTTTACCCGGGTTCAGGTGAACGGTATGGAAGCTTTAGGCACTTCGTCCTCGCCAATGGATGCGCGCGGTGGGGTGTCCCGTACCCGGGCTTTTGACTTTAATATTTTTGCCTCTGAGCTGTTTAACCAGATTGATGTGAAAAAATCCTTTTCTGCCGATCAGGAAGAAGGGGGCATCGCTGGTACTGTTGATTTACGTACAGCCAAACCTTTTGATTACGATGGTGCTCAGGCCGCTGTCTCTGCTCAACTTGGTACTAATACCAATACCGACAGCACAGACCCTCGTATCGCGGCTTTGTTATCCAATACCTGGTCGGATTTTGGCGCGCTGCTGTCTGTAGCCTACAGCGACAGAGCCACTAACGAATACGGTACCAACACCACCCGCTGGCGCCGTGAAACCGGCAAAAAAGCCGCCGATGCCAGCAATACTGAATTGCAGGCGCTGCTGAATTCGGGCGAGTTATGGTTTCCGCGTGGTCACCGTTATTCGGTGTGGGAAAATGAGCAAAACCGTTTAGGGGTGACGGCGGCGTTGCAGTACAAACCCAGCACAGACTTCAGCCTGGTGCTGGATTTGATGCACGGCAAACTGGAAAACCAGCTGTCTGAGCATCATATGGCAGTCAAAGATAACTCCACTGTGAACAGTCTGGTCTGGCGCGACAACAACGGCAGCAAAGAAGTGGTGTATGCCGACTATAAAAATGCCACCTGGCGCAATGAGCACCGGCAGGATTACAACGAGTCGGTGTTTAATCAAATCAGCTTAACGGCCGACTGGACCCTGAGCGACAATTTGAAAATGAGTGCTATGGTCGGTCACAGTTCCTCCGACTACGAGCAGCCGCGTGTGAATAAACTGAATATTGAAGCCAGTAAAAAAGTGAATATTATTACTGATTTCACCCAAGATTCGTTCTATGGTCACAGCTACTCGCCCAGTTTTGATGTGGCCGCTCTGGAGGGTTACACAGTCAAAGATTTGTACTTTCAGTCGAACTTTATTTACTCCGACTTTGACAACGCCAAACTGGATTTTGACTACGGTTTAACCGACAGCTCCAGCCTGAAATTTGGTGCCAACTATAAAAAGTTCACCAACTCAGGTTTTGAGCGGGTGGCGCAGGATTTCCCCACCAATAAAGCCACGCCACTCAATCAGGGTGTAAAAACCTTAACCGCAGAGCAGGTGCAGCTGTTTAACGGCCATCCTGATGTCAGCTGGCTGGAAGGTGATATGGCCGCCTTGCAGGCCTTTTATGGCCTGACCGATTTTGCCTTAACTGAGGCCTACACAGTGGAAAGTTCGGCTTATGATTTAGCCGAAGAAACTCAGGCGGCTTATCTGGTGTACGACACTGAATACGATGTGGCCGGTATGCCGCTGCGTGCCAATATAGGCGTGCGTTACTTCACCACAGAGTTAACGTCCAAGGGCTTGTCCAAAGGCATTCCAACCGAAATGGTGCGCGATTATTCAGACTATTTGCCAAGCCTGAATATTGCCTACGAATTCGCTGAAGATATGATTTGGCGTACTGGCCTGAGTAAAAACATGACCCGTCCTTCCTTAGGCGCTATGGCCTTTTCAGCCAATGTCAGCCAAACCTCCTTGGGTGAAAATGACATAGGCCAGATTTCTGTGGGGAACCCGCATCTGCAACCTTTTGAATCGGACAACCTGGATACAGCGCTGGAATGGTATTTTGAAGACGTAGGCCTGTTGTCGGCGGCCTTGTTTTACAAAGACATTGATAACTTTATCGTGACTGAAACCCAGCAGATTGTGTACAGCGAACTGGGCTTGCCAGCGCAGTTGTTGCCTGCAGGCAAAACAGTGGATGACATTTTTAATGTGTCCTCACCACAAAACTCCGATTCGTCCACTATCAAAGGCTTTGAACTGGCGATGCAGCGGGATCTGGATTTCCTGCCAGCGCCTTTTAACAACTTAGGGGTGATTGCCAACTACACCTGGGCAGACGGTAAGACTTTGTATCGGAACGTGGAAAACTCAGGCGAAGATCAAATCAAAGCTTTCCCTGGTTTATCCAAACAGAGCTACAACTTCACGCTGTATTACGAAACTGAACAATGGGGCGCCCGTGTGGCGGCAGCTTACCGCAGTGATTACATCACCGCAGTGGAAAGTGGCTCGATTGACGACGATGAGCGGGGTTACCATGCCAGTACAAACCTGGATTTCTCTGCCTTTTATCGCTTCAGCGACAACATCAAACTGAACCTGGAAGCGATAAACCTGACCAATGTGCGGGATGAGTTGTACAGTGACTCCAGCGACAGAGCCTATAACACCACTTTTAGTGGGAGGACGTATATGGCAGGTGTAACAGTGCAGTTCTAACGGTCGCCTTCGTACTTGAAGCTGCGGTTTTGGCTTACATTCGAGACGGGCGGGGCAAGCCCCGCCCCTACGGCTGGCCTTGCTGCACCATCAATGATTTTGGCTTCAATTTGAGACGGGTGGGGCGAGCCCTAACCCTAAGGTGTTTCTCTGAGAAAGGTGTCGTACGTGAGAGCTATGGTCGTGAACAAAAAGTCGTTAGGTGTGGCCGGTATCGCCATTTTTCTGCTGTCGTGCCAACAAGTTCAGTCTGAAAAGAAGGCCGAACAAGGCAAAAGCTGGCTGGCCGGTGATCACCATGTGCATACGCATTACAGTGTGACATGGGATAATTCAGTGTTTCCGCCAGCCCCTATTTTAGGTGGTGACGCCAAATATTCGATTCCGCTGAACGCGCAAATGGCTGCACATTACGGCTTAAGCTGGATGGTGATCACCGACCACGGTGGGCCCAATCGCGCTAAGCTGGCGCTGGAGCAGGCGTACCCTGAACTTGTCGCTTCCCGTAAAGCTTTACCGCAGATTTTGCAATTTTACGGTATGGAATTTGATGTGCCGGGCCATAGCCCAGGTGGTCGCCATGCCAGTTTGATTATGCCGCACAAACCCACCGAAGCAGAGCAGCTGTATCAAATCGAAAGCCGCTACAACGGCCGTCAGGGCGTGCCGCCCGGGCCGGAAAAAGCCGAAGATGCCTTTATGCTGCAGGCCTTAGCAGCCATGAATGCATTGCCGGATAAACCTTTGCTGCTGGTGAATCACCCGGCGCGTTTAGCCACGGGGTTTCGCCAGTACAATAAAGTCACACCAGCGCAATTACGCGACTGGCAGGACACAGCACCTGATGTGGTGATAGGTATGACAGGCGCCGAAGGCCATCAGGCGGCGACCTTAAATCCGGATGGCAGCCAGGACCCAACCGCCATTCGTGGTGAATACCCGGATTACCCGACTCTGGGTGGTTACGACCAGATGACGGCCCGTTTAGCTGGGGTTTGGGATAGTTTACTCAGCGAAGGCCGGAAGTGGTGGGTCACAGGCGTCTCCGACAGCCATGGCCATTACACTGACGGCTGGGCCGACTTCTGGCCTGGTCAATACGCCAAAACTTATGTCTGGGCCGATAAAAACTACGACAGTATTTTTGCAGCACTCAAAGCCGGTCAGGTGTTTGTTACCACAGGCGATTTAATAGATGCGCTTTTTGTTGACGTGCTTGTTAAAAACTCCACTAAAACTGCGACGGCAGGCCAGACGCTAACCGTAACACCACAAGATGAGCTGGTTTTGCGCGTGCGTTTTCGCGATCCCAACAGCAATAACGGTGGTGGTTTTAACCCACAAGTGCAGCGGGTGGACGTGATCCAGGGGGGGATCACAGGGCCGGTGAATAATCGTAACAGCGACGAAGCACCGGATACCAAAGTCGCCAAACGTTTTTACTCAGCCGACTGGAGCGGCAAAGACGGTTACAGCCAGTTTGAGCTACCGCTTGGCAAGGTCAGCAGCAGCCAGTATGTGCGTTTACGGGGTACCAACAATAAAAACGAGCTGGAACCAGAGCCAGATGCCAAAGGTGAAAACCCCTGGCTGGACTTATGGTTTTACAGCAACCCGGTGTTTATTCACGTGGAGGCTGGCAAAAATTAGCCGCAAGCCAGTGAATTGCAAACAAAAGGGCAGCCTGAGCTGCCCTTTGAAGTGACCAGCCACTTCTCAGCAATTTTTATCTTTGCTGTCGGCTTTCTCTTTCAGGTCTTCACAGGCTTCTTCCAGCTTCTGTGCTGCCGCTTCCACTGTTTCTTCCGCTTTGTCGCCAGCGTCTTCGGCTTTTTCCACCAGGTCATCTTTCAGCTCAGCGGCGGCATCACTGGCCTGTTCCGCTTTTTCTGTCAGGTCGGCTTTGAGCTCTGCGGCCTTGTCTTCAGCCTGCTCGGCTTTTTCTGCCAGTTGCGTTTTCAGTTCTTCTGCTTTTTCTTCGGCTTGTTTGGCACTGTCATCACTGCAGGCGGCAGTCAGGGTGGCCAATGCAGCGGCTAACAACAAGGGCAAGTGCTTCTTTGCTTTCATCATCTTCTGGTCCTCTTCGTTTTGGCCCGGGCCTCTGCGCCCGGTGTTAAAGTTTTGGTGTTTTTCCCCGCAGTGCACCGCTGAGCAATGAAATCAGCAGCAACACCACAACTATGACAAAGATCAGCTTGGCTATCCAGGCGGCTGTACCCGCGATGCCGCCTTGCCCCAACATGCTCTCACAGACAGGTTCCTTAGTGCCCCGGCACAATGAACTGGACCTTTGTCCTGAAGCGAAACTTATGCCAGGCTAAAAAACAAGCATTTAACATGCTGATCTATAGGAGATTATGTCAGTTCTGGCTGAATACTCACTGAAGCGGAGTGGGACTGAAGCAGTAAAATTTACCTGAACAATGTAAGACTTGCACCGCTTGGGGCAAACCGGGGTTAACCCAAAGCGCTGCTCTGGGGTACACTGGCCGCTTCTGATCGTTGCTCTGAATACTTATGAAAAAACTCTCTGTGGTGCAGCAAAAACAACAAGCGGCCGTGATGGCGGCGGTGACCAGTCTGGAGCAACAGGCGTTGGCGGAATTAGCCGGCCTGGTGCAATGCTGGTTCAGTCTGGAATATGAAGCTTTCCCCGGCTCTTTATTGGTTCGTTTACAGTTCAGTGATGATGCGGCTTTGGAACAGGCGCAACCAGAGTTATTGGCATGGCAGAAAAAATTCAGTGGCCTGATGCTGAAAAAAGGCGTAGTACTGAAAGAGATGCGTAAGCATCTGGTGATGACCACGCTGGGACCGGACGATTAAAGTGTTGGGGTCAGAGTCATACTCTGACCCCAACAGGAAATTACAGCTCAGTCACCTGATACACAGTGACAGAACCGGACACTTCGTTGCCAATAATCAGCAGCGGGTTGCCATTCGGGCTGTTGCTGGCCGAGACAAACTTGACACTTTCCGGGCCTAAATCGCCGGTTTGTGGCACTTCTGTACAATCCATGCCTTCGGCCGTATCGCACGGGTTGGCCAGTTCATCGTCCATTTCAAACTCAGTGTCAAAGTCACGGTTCACATAATGAGTGACAAAGCTGGTTTTGAAGGGGTTGGTCACGTCGTACACAAAGAGATCGCTGGTGCGCTCCTGCGCCACAAAGGCGTAAGTACGGCCATTGATGGTGCCTACATCCACAGCTTCCGGCTCACCGCCTTTGTCGTCAGAGCGGTTGTCGCCACTGTTTTCGGTGTGCGCATTGTTAAAGTCATTGCCCAGTACCGCAGCGCCAATACGTTCAAAGTCAGAGCCTGAATCAAACACCAGGTTGCCTTTCTGATCCCAAATAGAGAAAGAGCGGGCACCGTAGGCATAGAGTTTGTCCACCACACCGTCATTGTCCGGGTCGACCAGGGCTGCTGTTACTTTCAGGCGGCCTAAACCGTTTTTGCCGCCGGTTTCGTCGTACAACGCCTGCAACGCCGGGGTGAAGCTTTTGTTCAGTTTGCTGGTGCTGATCACATCAGCCACACGGATATCTTCTGAATAGGCTTCCCAATCCCTTGAATCGCCTTCGTTGGCAGACACGACAAAAGTAGCGCCTTGCCACTGGTAAGACGCCAGCGTATCCGGCTGGTACATACCATACAGGCCTGGCAGAGTCCGCATGGCCGGTTGTTTGTCTTCGTTGGTGTAGTCGATTGGCGTAGTACCCCAGTCTTTAAAGCCCAGCGCTTTGACTTCAATAGTGCCTTTTTCCAGGTCAATCAGGCCTATGGCGTTGGCTTCCTGTATGGAGACCCAGGCGGTTTTGCCGTCGGCAGACACTGTGATGTACTCAGGTTCTAAATCCTGCGCCACAGTGGTGCCGGCAGGGCCAGCAAATTTCACCCCGGCTTTGCTCAGCAGTGCACGGCGCTCGGCGTCAGTGTCGTAGTCAGCTGCTTTGAGCAGGCCAGAGCTGAACACCATATTGCTGGTCAGATTGATGCTGCTGGCGCGATCAGCCGGTACCCCATTGGTGAGGGCAATCACCGAAATACTGCCTTCCGGGTCCACCAGATAATCGGTATCGGGTTCACCTTCATTGGCGACCACTACTTTGCTGCCATCCGGCGTAAAGGTCAGCATATCTGGCAGCGCACCTGCTTCCACCGCTTTGACAAAAGTACCGGCACCTGTGGCACTTAAGCTGTAAAACAACACAGCGCCGTTGTCGGTTTTATTTGGAGCCTGCACCGCTATGGCCAATAAGTCGTTATGAATAGCAATGGAGTTGGCGCCGCCTAAGGCCAGGGTCTTATCATTGCCCAGGCTGTCTTTTACTGTGACAGAGGTTGGAAAGGTAAAAGGCACAGAGGTTAAGCTGTTGTCGGTAATACCATTGCCTACACCAGCAGTCGGCAGATTGGTCAGCTGAATGACTTCAATTTTATTTTCCGCCGCGTTAACGGCAAACACAGAAGCGGAGCTTTTATGGAACTGCACAATTTCTGCGGCCGCGCGGCCATAAATCCCAGTGTTAAAACGGCCAACCACTTCCAGGCTTAAATCCCGTGGCGAATCTTTGCCATCCTGACCATTGGAACCGTCGGCGCCATCCGCTCCGTCCTGGCCATTGCTGCCTGCAGGGCCTGTAGCGCCTGTGGCACCATCGTCACCGTCCAGCGCACAGCCGCTTAATGCCGCCAGCAGGGAAATTGTCATCAAGGTACGTTTTAACATCGCGAGTAAGCTCCTGAAGTAATTGAAATTCATTATAAAACTTCAGGGTATGGCGTATTTATGGCGAAAAAATGGCAACTTGATGACAACTTGGTGACCCGTTGTCCTTTGCGCAGTGCTATGGCGGCGTATGGATTTGAGGTAGCATAACGCCCATTTTGTGTCAGAAAATTCGCCCTTATGTCGCTTGAGTTTGAGTTTCCACTGTCGCAGGAACAACTGCAGTTATGGTTTCACCCAGCCACTTTTCATAAGGCCCGCGCCTATTTCCTGGCGGGTAAAGTGGTGCAGCTGGACTATGAACCGGACTTTTCGCAAATCCGCGCTCAGGTCTGGGGGGACGGCTTCAGCCCCTTTAAGCAACTGCTGGTACTGAGCCAGGACGACGCCGGCCAGTGGCAACTGACCGATTCCTGCACCTGCGCTGAAGGGCCCCGTTGCAAACATGCGCTGGCAGCCTTACTGAAACTGCGCCATCAACTGGAGCAACAGGCCCAAAAAAGTCAGCAGCAACCGCTGAAGCTGCTGAACCAGTGGTTTAACGACGCCCGGCAACAACAGCAAGCCGAAGAGCACAGCGACGATCTGGTGCTGTACGAATTACGCCCGGCTCCTGTTGGCCTGCAACTGGCACCGAAACGGGTGAAGCAGGCCGCCAACGGCAATTACAGCAAAGGCAAAATTATCAGCCCGGGCGAATTGTTAGGCCAGGCGCGGCCAGCCTGGATGCCGGAAGCCGATTATAGGTTACTGCAGCAGTTTTTCGCCTTTGACGCCAAACGCCATTCGGTGCTGGAAGACGAATGGGGTTATCAGGTGCTGCAGCAGGTGCTGGCGACCGGCCGTGCTGTGCTGGATGAAGAGCGGCGTGAGCTGCAGTGGCGCGAGCCGAAAGAGCTGCAGCTGCGCTGGCTGAAAACCAAAGTGGGCTGGCAGTTGCTGCAACAGCCACAGCCAGACGGTGAACTGGAACTGGTGTTTACCGAACCACCCTGTTACCTCGATGCGCTCAATAATCAGCTGGGGCATTTGCAGTCGCCTTTGTCCGGCCGTGAACTCAAGCTGCTGATGCGTTTACCCCCTGTGCCAGCTGCCGTGCTGGAAGACAGCCTGAAACAACTGCAGCAGCTGTTTCCGGCCATGCCGTTACCGGTACCGGATGCCAGTGCTATTCAGAAACTGGAGCTGAAAGCTCAGCCTGTGCTGCAGTTACAACTGCAGAGCCAACGACAAAAGCAGCCGCAAGCTGTGGCAAAACTGCTGATGCAATACGGCGATTACCGGCTGCCGCTGGCATTGCAGCAGGCACAAACCCAGTTGCAGCAAGGCGACAAAACCCTGTTTATCCGCCGCGACCGCACCCTGGAAACCGCCGTGCTGAACCAGCTCACTCAGTACGGGCTGCGCGCCGTGGCGGACAAAGACCAGCCCTTTGCCTGGTTTGATTGTGGTGACGGGCCGGATAACCCGCTGCTATGGCAGCCCTTGCTGAATGCGTTGCCAGAACTGCAACTACAAGGCTGGCAGGTAGAGCAGGACCCGGCCTTTAACCAGGCGGTGCTGGACGCTAAGCCCTATATTGAGCTGAACGACAAAGCCAATGGTGGTTTTGGCCTGGCCATTCAGGTGGATGTGGACGGTCAGCAAGTCCCATTGTTGCCGCTGATCAGCCAGTGGCTGCGCAGTTATGGCTTGCCCAATGCGCAGGACACCCTGTGGCTTAGCCTGCCACAAGGCAAAGTGGCCTTGCCGTTCAGCCTGATCCAGCCGGTGATCGACACCATAGTGGAACTGTTGAACCTGAAAAAACCGCCGCTGGAACTGGAGCTTCCGGCCTATAAAGCAGCCTTGTTGCCAGAGCCCGGTGCTGAATTCATCAATTACCTGAACGCTGGCCGCTTGCAGACCCTGGTCAGTCAGTTGCAGCATTTTCAGGGTATTGAAGAGGTGGTGGTGCCCGCAGGCCTGCTGGCAACACTGCGGCCTTATCAGCAGCAAGGCCTGAACTGGCTGGTGTTTTTACAACGTTTTGGCCTGGCTGGTGTGCTGGCCGACGATATGGGCCTGGGTAAAACCCTGCAGACCCTGGCGTTTTTACTGCATCAGAAAGCAGAAGGCAAGTTGCAGCAGCCAGCCCTGATTGTTTGCCCCACCAGTTTATTGGGCAACTGGCATAACGAAGCCCGCCGCTTTGCGCCTGAGTTAAAGGTACTGACCCTCTATGGCCCCAAGCGGCAGCAGTATTTTGAACAACTGGCCTATTACGATTTAATTGTCACCAGCTACCCCTTGCTGGTGCGCGACGCGGCTTTGTATCTGCATCAGCAGTTCAGTGCAGTAGTGCTGGATGAAGCCCAGCATATTAAAAACTCGGCCAGTCAGGCTTCGCAGCTGGTGCGTCAGCTCAAAGCCGGCTTCCGGTTGGCGCTGACCGGCACACCGCTGGAAAATCATCTGGGTGAACTGAAAGCCTTGTTTGATTTTGTGCTGCCGGGGTTGCTCGGCACCGAAGCGCATTTTCAGCAGGTGTACCGCAAGCCGATTGAAAAATCGGCCGACGCGGAACGGGCCGCTACGCTGCGTGCCCGCATTGCGCCTTTTATTTTGCGCCGCAGCAAAAAGCAGGTGGCGACTGAGCTGCCAGACAAAATTGAAATTCTGCAGCTACTGGAGCTGGAAAGCGACCAGCGCAATTTGTACGAAAGCATCCGGCTGGTGATGGAAACCAAAGTGCGGGAGCTGTTTGCCCGCAAAGGGGTCGCCGCCAGTCAGATGGAGTACCTGGACGCTCTGCTGAAACTGCGCCAGGCTTGCTGCGATGCGCGACTGGTGCCTATTGAGCAGGCGCAGTCGGTGCAGCACAACGCCAAACTGGAATGGTTGCGCGACACTTTGCCGGAAATGGTCGACGAAGGCCGCAAAATTCTGATCTTCAGCCAGTTCTCCTCCATGCTTGGCCTGATCGAGCAGGAACTGGTGTACCTGGGCATCAGTTACAGCAAACTGACAGGCCAGACCAAAAAGCGCCAGGAACAGATAGACGCCTTCCAGCTTGGTGATAATTCGGTGTTTTTAATCAGCTTAAAAGCCGGTGGCACTGGGTTAAACCTGACAGCGGCGGACACAGTGATCCATTATGACCCCTGGTGGAACCCGGCGGCGGAGCAGCAGGCGACAGACCGGGCCTACCGTATTGGTCAGGACAAACAGGTGTTTGTCTACAAGCTGATCACCGCCAATACGGTGGAAGAAAAAGTGCAGCAGTTACAAAGCTATAAGCAAGGACTTGCCGATCAGCTGTTTGCCTTGGGCCAGCAACAGGCCTGGCAGGGCGAAGCGAAAGACTTACTGGAACTCTTTAACAGCTAAATTCATCGGATGATCATTAATTGCATATTGTCACCGTTACAGGTTCGGCAGTATGCTGGGCAAAGCGGCGTTTTTTGCCGCGATTTGCTGTCAACATGGAGTAAAAGATGTCAAAGCTCGCGCAATTTATTGAAGAACTGGCTACCAATACTGACCTTCAGCAACAGTATATTGCAGATGCTGCTGGCACTATGCAAAGTTACGGCTTAGCGCAAAATGAAATAGACGCTGTGCTGTCAGGGGATAAAGCTCAGGTGGAGAAGCTGACTGGTCAGTCCGTCAAAGCTGTTATGTTTTACCACATTCCTTAATGTTGTGTGTATTCGCCCGTCCCCTCTTATTCACTGGCCTGTTGATACTCTGCGGGCCAGTTTTTGCTGAAAAATATGATTCACCCGCACAACAACTTCAGGCTGCTCAACGAGTAAGAACATCGAATCCTGTATTGGCTGAGCAACTGGTCAGGGATTTAGACACGAAGCAGGCCTCGCTGTCAGCGCAGCAGCAACATCACTTACTTTATTTGAAGGCTTACTTAAAGGCGATTAAAGGTCAGTTGAACGAGGCTGTAGGCTTAATGCTTCCTTTGACATCCAGCCCATTTCCGACTGAACGAATTCGTGCAAACCTATTATTGGCCAACATTCAGGAAACGCTGAAAGATTACGAAGCTGCTTATAGCTACTTGTTTAACAGCTTACAGTTAGTCAATCGGATCACAGATAAAGAGCTACTGACCAATATCTACACTGTTGCTGTGCAGTTGCATGTCAGTGCAGGCGCTTACCAGAGAGCAACTCAGTTTGTGGACAATTTGCAGCGCTATGCTGTGGATGACAGGCAAAAATGTATTGCCCAAGTACTGAATATTCATGTTCAGCTAAAGCTTGGAAACTACAAGGATCAAGTGTTGGCAGAACAAGCCAGAGCTGTGTGCCAAAAAGCAAACGAACGCTTGATGACTGCGAGCTTGGCACTTTACCTTGCGGAGTATCGACTACTGATAGGGGAGTCTTTGTTGCTTGTTGAGATGACTGCTTTGTTGAGCGAGCTAGAACAAATCGGGTTTCCTCCGGCAATTCTGCAGGCACGATTTTTGTTGGCTCAAGTTCATATCCAACAACACCGACCTCTGGACGCTGAGCATTTATTGCTTTTGGTTCAACAACAGGCGCATCAGTTGAAAGATTTGGATGTGGGTAACAAGTCATTATTATTACTGGCTAAGTTTTATCAAGCTGAAGGTAGGACGGCCGAGTCACTCACTGCATATCAACAATACAGCCAACTGCAGCAGGCATATTTTGATGACTATAAAGCCAGAAATATTGCTTATCACCAGGCACAAACCAATCTGCTGGAAAGTGAGAATACGCTGGCACTGCTGAAAAATCAGAACGAACTGCTTCGGCTGGAGCGGGAAGTGCAAACCAATGAAAAATTGGTGGCCATTTTTGCTGGTATGGCGTTGGTCGCGTTGCTGTTACTGGCGCTTTATGTAGTCAATGGCAAACGTCGGGCATTGCACCGCCTGGCCACCACAGATTATCTGACCCATTTATTAAACCGGCGGCATTTCACTGAACAAGTATCTTCGCAACTGCAAAACCGGCGTCAGGCCGAGCAACAGAGCCTGATTATGCTGGATATCGACCATTTCAAACAGTTGAATGACCAGTATGGCCATGCCAGTGGTGATTATGTGTTAAGGCAGGTCGCCAAACTCTGCCAGTCGGCGCTACGTAAGCAGGATGTAATAGCCCGGATGGGTGGTGAAGAGTTCGCAATTTTTTTGCCGGGCTGTGACCTTGAACATGCATTCACATTGGCCGAAGTCTGCCGGTGCCGTATTGCTGAACGCAAATTCAGCCTGAAAGGCGACACAGTGCAGGTAACCGCCAGTTTTGGTGTGGCTGCCGCATTACCGGGCCAGAGCTTTGAGCAGTTGCTGCAGCAGGCCGATGACGCTTTATATATGGCTAAAGCTGCAGGCCGTAACAGCTGCCAGACGTTTGCGATGGAACCCGGCTATGAAATCTGAAGGCCAGCTATTTTGCATTGGCCTGGGTATTATGCTTGGCAGCCAGCTTACTGAGCTGGCCCGGGCCCGACTGGCAGCAGCCGATCTGGTGTTTTTCCATAGCAACAGCCATTACCTGGCTGGTTTTTTGCACAAAATTAATCCTAATCTGGTGGACTTACAGCCCTTTTACCAGCCAGGTCAATCCAGGCTCGACAGCTATGAGGCCATGATGGCGGCAGTGATGGTGGCTGTGCAACAAGGCAAACACGTGGTCTGGGCCTGTTACGGTCATCCCGGCGTGGCCAGCTGGCCGCCCCATGAAGTGATCCGACGCTTAACCGCCCTGGGCTACCGGGCGATAATGGAAGCGGGTATTTCGGCGGATGCCTGTCTCTATGCCGATTTGGGTATAGACCCCATGGCGCAGGGCTGTGCGCAGTTTGAAGCCAGCCAGTTTTTGTTTTACCGCCGTACTGTGGACACCTCGGCCTATCTTATTTTGTGGCAGGTGGCTATAGCGGGGGATTTCAGCTTAAAGCGGCTGGAGCAAAACCAGACGGGCACACAGGCATTGCAACAACGCTTACTGCAACTTTACCCGGCCGATCATCAGGTGCTGTTGTACGAGGCGGCTGATCTGCCTATCTGGCAACCCCGTATCGAGCCAATTCTGCTGCAGGATTTAGCCAAAGCCCAACTTAATCAAATTACCACTCTGGTGGTACCGCCTGCCCGGGCCAAAACCCCGGATTGGCAAATGCTGGATTTACTGGAAGTGCCTGCTGATCATCCGCTGCGCCAGCTGTGACTCAGCTGGCCCAAAAGCGCAGTTTCCCTTAAAGTGGAGTGATCTGCTGTTGCCGGGGCTCACCATGCGTTACCTCTTTCTGCTGTTGTTAAGTTTGCCGCTATGGGCGCAACCCGGCCTGGATCCTGGGCGTTTAACCCCACTGGATAACCTGATGCAACAGGCTGTTGCCGCCGGTCAGACGCCTGGCGCCGTATTGCTGGTAGGGCAAGGCGATCTGGTGCTGTATCACAAAGC
This sequence comes from Rheinheimera sp., assembly GCF_037442525.1. GTDB lineage: Bacteria > Pseudomonadota > Gammaproteobacteria > Enterobacterales > Alteromonadaceae > Pararheinheimera. The sequence continues at coordinate 70,793 of NZ_JBBIQD010000009.1, forward strand.
TTTTGGCCGTTTCAGTACCACAGCAAGTGCAGAAGTGCAGCCAGACACCTTGTATGACTGGGCCTCTTTAACCAAGCCTTTTACCGCCACCCTTATTCTGCGGCTGCAGGAGCTTGGCAAGCTGAGCCTGAGTGACGCCATAGGTCAGTATCTGCCAGAACTGACGGACTCCGCAGTGCAAGCCATCACTATCCGCGATTTGTTAACCCATAGCTCAGGTTTGCCAGCAAGCTTTGATCTGCAGACCAACTGGACAGGCTCACAAGGGCTGGCCACACAGCTGGCAGTTTTGCGGTTAACTCAGACGCCGGGCCAGTTTGTCTATTCCGATACGGGTTTTGTGCTTTTGGGGCTGATTGCCGAACGGGCCGGTGCAGCCCCTCTGGCCGAACTGATGCAGCTTTGGGTGTTGCAGCCTTTAGGTATGAAGGATACGGCCTACCAGCAGCTGTGTCAGCCCTGGTGCCCAGCTGCTGAAAAACGGCTGCAGCGTACCGCACCTGCGGCGCTGCGCAGCAGTCATGCTGCTTATCAGTGGTTACCTGCCCAAATACAACAACTGCAGGGCATAGTGCATGACCCCACAGCACAGCGGTTGGCTGGGGTGGCCGGGCATGCCGGCTTATTTGGCACAGCGGCGGATTTGGCGCTGTGGCTGCAGATGCTGCACCAGGGGCTGCAAGGCAAGATGACTCCGGTGTTGTCGCCCGCCAGCGCCCAGTTAATGGTCAGCCCTTATTGGGCACAGAGCAAAAACGGCGCCGTGGCCCGTGGCCTGGGGCTGGATATCAGCTCTGCTTTTTCGTCAGTGCGGGGCGAGTTGTTTCCAACAGGTTCAGTAGGCCATAGCGGCTACACAGGCACCAGTTTCTGGCTGGACCCGCAGAGCGGTACTTATCTGGTAGTGCTGACCAACAGAACTTACCCGGATGACACCGCCAGTATCCGCCAGTTAAGGGCGCAGCTGGCGACAGTGGTGGCTGCGGCTGTAACCGGAGTCAGTCTGCGGCAGCGCCAACAGTTTGAAGCCGCTTACCAGCAGAACAGACTTGAGTGAATACGATCAACGGCTATAGTAAGCTCAGTGAAAACAAGGGGATAGACTTATGAAAACCGGATCACAGCTGGCTGCTGAAGCCAAAGCAAAAATTCAGGAACTGTCGGTCGAACAACTGGCCGCTTTGGTAAAAACCACAGAACCCAGAGTAATTGATGTTCGTGAACCTGCTGAGTTTGCAGCGGGCCATATTCCCAATGCGGTCAGCATGCCCCGTGGTGTGCTGGAAATGCAGCTGCACAGCCACCCGGCTGTGGCCACAGAAAAAGATGCGTTGCTGGCTCTGACTGAACTGGCGAAGCAGCCGCTTTACCTGATTTGTCGCTCTGGGGCTCGTTCAGCCCTGGCGGCTGAGTCATTGCACCGTATGGGGTTTCATGAAGTCTATTCCATTGCCGGTGGCATGTCAGCCTGGCAAGACGCTGGTCTGCCGGTGCGACAGTCGTAGCCAACAAAGCTGCAGCCTCAAGGGCGATGGGTATGTACCCAAGTCACTTGATGTTGCGGCGAGGCGGCAAGGCAGTGAGACCCCAGGAGCATAGTAACTATGTGACTGGGGCGAGATGATGCAGCCAACAAAGCTGCAGCCTCAAGGGCGATGGGTATAGACTTTAGTCTTGGTATCGGAGCCAATGTTTGACACCCGCTGTAGAAAAGTAAAACACTGGTTTTTTTATAATTAGAAAAAGAGTGCGGGGTAGACATGAACGCAAAGTCAGTGCTGGTGTTAGTGGCTTTTTTAGCCGGGCAACTGCTCTGGTGGTGGTTGCACTGGCCAGTCTGGTTGCTGGCAGTACTGACCACTGCTGTTCTGGCCTCTCTGTGGTGGCACCGCCTGACACCTGACTCCGGAGCGCCGGTTCTGGCCTCTCCGTCTTTTAGCGACAAAGCCGATGCCATTACCGCCGCCACCTCCAAAATGGCCATAGGTTCGGCTGAAGTGTCGTTTTATATTGATGGTCTGATCAAAGATATTCAGGGCAGCAATGACGATACCAGCCGGATCAGCGAAGCCACGGCCCAGCTGGCTGACAGCAGTGCCCGCCTGACCGACAACCTGCAACAGATCAGCCGCAGCCTGAGCCATACGGCTGACGCCTGTGAACAGGCGGATGTCAGTTTGCAGCAAGGGGTGTCCACCATCAGTGAACTGACGCAGGCAGTGGGCCATGCTGCCACTGAGCTGGAGCGGCTGAAAAGCAGTGCCGACAGCATTCAGCGTATTACTGAAGTGATTACCGGTGTGGCCAACCAGACCAACTTACTGGCGCTGAATGCCGCTATTGAGGCGGCAAGGGCTGGGGAGCAGGGCAGAGGCTTTGCCGTGGTGGCCGATGAAGTGCGGGCTCTGGCGGGCAAAACCTCCGAAGCGACCGCTGATATTGCTGCCATGCTGGCCGATATCCGCCAGCAGACAGAGCAGAATGCGTTGCTGATGCAGAAACTGGTCAGCTTAAGCGGCGCAGTGCAGCAGCAACTGGGGTCTGTTGCTGCTGGCTTCAGCGGCATTAATGATGAAGTCAGCCAGGTGTCTGCATCCTTGCAGCAGATAGAACAGGTCAGCACCGGCCTGGAACAAAACAGCACGCAGATTGATCAGGCCATGCAGGCAATCCATCAGTCTTTGTCGGCCGTTGAACAAAAAGGCAAAACAGTCGCTGCGCAAGCCATAGATTTATCGGTGGAAACCGAATCGATTTACCGCGAACTCAGCACCGTCTCCAGCCAGAGTTTTTATGCGCCTATTTTGCAGGAGGCCGAACAGGCAGCCGCCCGTATTGCGGCCGTGTTTGAGCAGGCGCTTCAGAGCGGTCAGTTGACGGAAAACCAGCTGTTCAGTGAGCACTATACCGAAATTGCCAATACCAATCCGCCGAAATACCACACGCCTTATGACAGCTTTACCGATCAGCAGTTTCCCGCTATTCAGGAGCCGATTTTAACGCGCCATGCGTCTGTGCTGTATGCCGGGGCTGTGGATAAAAAAGGTTATTTTCCGACTCACAATAAAAAATACAGCCAGCCGTTAACCGGTGATTATCAGAAAGACTTACTGCAAAACCGCACCAAACGTATTTTCAGCGACAGAACTGGCAGCCGGTGTGGCAGCAATACCGAATCGATGTTGTTGCAGACTTATAAAAGGGATACAGGGGAGATTCTGCACGATCTGTCAGTCCCTATCCGGGTGCGGGGCCGCCACTGGGGCGGCTTCCGTATTGGTTTTAAACGGCCCTGAGCGGGGCTGCGTTAAAAGGTGTAACGCACCCCCAAAGCGGCTGAATTATCGTCCTGGCTTTGTAAATCCAGCATCGAGAACATGGTGTAAACCGCCAGCTCTTTGCTGTAGCCATATTCCAGCCCGGCGGACCAGAGCCGGCCTTCTTCGGGATGACGGGTTTTACTGTCGTCTTTTTGCCATTGCAGCTTGTAGGTAAACTGCTCCCGGTCAAACGCCAGTTCTGCCAGTAATGCATCGCCTTTTAATGGCCGGGTCTGGTGTTCACTGTGCTGGAACATCAGACCGCCGGACAACAGGCCGCCTGCCACCTCCGCCAGCCTGGCATGCACCAGCACCCGCTGAGCATCCAGGTTATTCAGATCATGGGCCTGACTGTAAGCCACATAGTAGCTGTAGCTTTTAAAGCCTGAGTCGCCATAACTTAAGGTCCAGTCATAACCTCCGGATTCTTCGTCACTGACACCGGTTTGATAGGTGGCGGAAAACTGCAGGCCGGACAGCACAGGGCTGGTGTAAACCACGACATTTTCCAGCCGGTCCTGGCCTGGCGTCAGCTGCGCCATATCGTTCAGGGTTTCGTTAAACAGGTCAATTTTGCCCTCAGACTTTTTAAAGCGGGTGTCGTTTTTACCAAACACCAGTTCGCCCCAGCTTTTGCCGGCAAAGCCGATATAGGCGTTTCGCAGACCAAATTTGTCATCCCGGTTCGCCTGATCCAGACCATTAACCTGGTACTCAAATACGGCCACAAGGTTGAATTCGTCATTAAACGCCTGTTTGGCTTTGGCACCAATGCGGCTTAACGGGGCTTCAATTTGCCAGCCTTCATCGGCGTAACGGTACAAGTCGTTTTCGGTGTACAGCCCTTGCAGATCAATTTTTCCATAGATATCCCAGTCGAAAGCGGCGACCTGTCCACTGGCAGTCAAAGCAAAACCAACAGCAGTTAACTTCATGCGGAATAAGGTTGATTTCATAACTGTGCTCTGTAAGAAATGGTGGCTAAACCCTTCTATTGTGGCAGTATTTTTTCAGAACGCCAAAAAACATCCTTCCATATTTATCAGAATTATCATATTGCCGCGATGCACTGCCAGTGACCTGTCTGGTTCCTTGCTGAGAGTGATCACTGTATTCAACCAGGCGCCAGTCCAGGCTGTGCAGTTGATTGAGTTCAGTTCCTTAATGGACTGCTGCACCTGGTGTTGCAAAGCTCTGCTGGCCGAATCAGATCAAGAAAGTTTTTTGTGATAAGGTGCGCGGCATTACAAAAATAACGGGCGCGGACAGTGCACAGACGGGAATTTTTCAGCCAAGGCGCGGCCTGGCTAACTGCAACAGCAGGGTTGCAACTGGCAGGTTGTCAGCTCAAACCGGCCTTACCTGAAGCGGCGGACTGGCAAGCCTTACAGCGAAGTTTTCAGGGGCAATTGTTGTTCCCGGCCAATGCTTTATTCAGCCGCTTTGCCAAAGCGGCCAACTCGCGGTTTGACGCCATACAACCAGCCCTGATCGCCAGGCCAAAGCTGGCTGCGGATGTACAGCTGGTGCTGGCTTTTGCCCGGCAATTCCAGCTGCCCTTGGTTGGCCGTTGCGGTGGCCATAACTACGCAGGTTATTCCTGCACCCCAGGCATTTTGCTCGACTTTGCACTGATGGATCAGATTGAACTGCAAGGCGAAACGGCATGGGTTGGGGCGGGAGCCAAACTGGGCGACTTGTATTTTCAGCTCAGCCAGCAAGGCCGCTCTATTCCTGCGGGCAGTTGTGTTGGCGTTGGCATCAGTGGCCTGACGCTGGGCGGCGGTATGGGCATGGCAGACCGCAAATACGGCCTGACCTGCGACGCCTTGCTGGAAGCTGAACTGGTCACTGTGGACGGCGCGGTCTTGCGCTGCTCAGAGCAACAAAACCCCGAGTTATTCTGGGGCCTGCGCGGCGGTGGCGGAGGCCAGTTTGGCTTGGTCACCCGGCTTCAGTTCCGTACTTTTCCGACGGCGGAAGTGCTGAGCTGCCATGCCTATTTTCAGTTTGAGCAGGCCTTGCCTGTACTGAATCTGTGGCAGCACTGGAGCCGGCAACTGCCACGGGAACTCTGGTCGCAAGCCGCCTTTTGGTGGACAGAAGATCAACGCAAAGCCCCTGTGCTGCAAATCCGGGTCAGCAGTCTGGGAGCGACCAAAGAATTGCAGCAGCAATGGGCGACCTGGCTGCGGCGCTTGCCTGCACAGCCTTTCGAACAGGACGTGGTATTGCATGATTACGCCGAATATATGCTCAGTGACTGCGCAGGCCTTGAAATGGCGCAGTGCAAATTGCCACATCAGTCGGAGCAGGCGAGGTTGCGCCGGGTGGCGATGGCTGGCAGTTCCGACTTTTTTCGTGGCGCTATGCCAAAAGCCGGGCTGGATGCGCTGCTGGATGCGGTGCGGCAACGGCAGCAACAGGGCCACAGTGGTGGCATTCTGCTGACGTTGATGGGGGGCGCTATTCGGGACCTGGCGCATGATGACACCGCCTTTGCCCACAGAGCCGCCGATTTTTGCGCCCAGTATCTGGTCAGCCGGCCGGTTGGCACTGCAGAAAAAGAACTGCAACAGGCTGATTTATGGATGGGCCAGATGCGCCGCACCATGGCCCCCTGGAGCACAGGTGGCGCTTATCTGAACTACACGGACCCGCTCTTGTCGAACTGGCCACAGGCTTATTATGCGGACCACTACCCCAGGCTGCAGCGCCTGAAACGGCAGTATGACCCAGGCTCAGTGCTGCAATTTTCCCAGAGTATCAAGGAGGACTGAATGACGTTATGGCTGAATACGGTGCTGGCGACTGTGGTGGTTTCATCGGCACCGGTGGAACGCGACAGTACGGATTTTGTTGGCGACGGGGTATTTTACGCCACCATTGAAGGCCCGGCGATGGACCCGGCAGGCAACCTCTATGCGGTGAATCTGGGCTCGGAAGGCACTGTAGGTAAAGTCAGCCGGGATGGCAAAGCCCAGCTGTACCTGTCGCTGCCTCAAGGCAGCATTGGTAATGGCATACGTTTTGATGCCAAAGGCCAGATGTTTATTGCCGACTACACAGGCCATAACATCTGGCGTTACGACGGCAAACAGCTGAAGTTGTACAGCCACGACCCCCGGATGTTTCAGCCCAATGACCTGACCATTGCCGACAACGGCGTTATTTTCGCGTCGGACCCCGACTGGGTTAACCGCCAGGGCCAGTTCTGGCGCATAGGTCTGAATGGTCAGGCCCAGCTGATGGAAACCGGCATGGGCACCACCAATGGCATTGAAATCAGCCCGGATCAGACCCGGCTTTATATCAACGAAAGCGCGCAGCGCCGGGTCTGGGTTTATGACCTGGATAAGGAACTTAACCCAGGCAATAAACGCCTGTTGATTGAATTTGCCGACTTTGGTCTGGATGGCATGCGCTGCGACCAAGAGGGGAACCTGCTGATCGCCCGCTATGGCAAAGGAACAGTCGCCAAAGTCAGCCCACAAGGCGAGCTGCTGCGCGAATACCAGCTTAAAGGCGAGTTTCCTACCAACGTCACCTTTGACAGCCAGAACCCGGATCTACTTTATGTCACCCTGCAAAAACGTGGGGCTGTGGAGTTGCTAAAACTAACGCCTGATAACCGCTGATTTGCTTGCGCACCACTGCTGCATGTAACGGTTTTGTTGCAAGTGATGATTCGTGTTATGGTGCTTTCATCACCAAACAACCACCAGAGCAAGGAGCTTAGGGCATGTGGATATGGATAGGCCTGCTGTTTGGGGCCGTGTTGGGGGCGCTTGCTGAGCAGTGGCTGACTGGCGCAGGCCTGGGTCTGGCGCTGGGGATGGCGGTGGAGTTATGGCAGCGTCTGGCCACAGTGCAAACTCAGGTTCAGCTGCTGCGCACACAAATTTCCGCATTACAACGCGAGTTGCACAGTGCGGATGGGGCCTCTGCTGCAGCCGCGCCTCCCGCTTCGGAGGTTTCACCACAAAACCAGAGCCTTGACCCTGCTTATCCCGCTGAACCTCAAACTGAACTCCTTCCTGTGGTGACGCTGATGTCGGCAGAACTTGGGGTGATTCAGCCTGTCCCTGTGACTTCCCTGTCAACCAAAGCGGTATCAGAGTCACAGCCTGCGACGGCTTTTATGCAGGCTGCGTTCCGGAAATTGTGGGCTGTACTGGCAGAAGTCAATCCGCTGGTGTTGGCCGGGCTCGCCGTGTTGTTTTTGGGTCTGAGTTTTCTCGCCACTTATTTTGCCCATCAGGGCCTATTGTCGATGCAGGTCCGGTTGGGCTTTATTGGTCTGACAGGCGTTGGACTGATAGGGCTTGGCTGGTGGAAAAGGCAGCGACTTGGCAGTAATGCAGTGCTGTTGCAAGGGGCCGGTTTTGCTGTGGTCTATCTCTGTTTATTCGCAGCCTGCAAGTATTACCCGATGATAAGCTCCGGTACTGCTTTTGTGCTGATGCTGCTGACAGTGCTGGCCGGTTCTGGTGTTGCCCTGCTGCAACACTCGCAGCGACTTGCCATTCTGGCGACAGCGGGCGGCTTTCTGGTGCCTTTACTGACGTCCGACGGCTCCAACCGCTTTGTTGCGCTGTTCAGCTATTATTTGCTGCTCAATGCCGGAGTCTTGCTGCTGGCCTGGGTCCGGCAATGGCGCTGGCTGAACTGGACGGGTTTTATCGCCACCTTTGCAATTTCACTGAGCTGGCAATTGCTGCAGTACCGCAGTGTGGATTACCTGCTGGTTCAGCCATTTTTTGCCGTATTTTTTCTGTTGTACCTGCTGATTGGTTACCGTTTTACCCTGCGTCAGGGCCACCAGAACCGTGGTTTTATTGATGGCAGCCTGGTGTTTGGGTTGCCGCTGCTGTCCTTCAGCCAGCAATTGTTGCTGACGGAGCATTTCAGCCAGGGCGACGGCATCAGTGCTGCTGTGTATGCGTTCGTCTATGCCGGGCTCTATGGCCTGGTTCGCCGGCAGCAGCGCGAAGACTTAACGCGTTTTGCGCAGATCCAGCTGGGGTTGGCGCTGATGTTTGCGTCGTTGATCCTGCCGTTTTCCTTTGGCGCCAGTTGGACTACAGTCGGCTGGGCACTGGAAGCTGCTGGTTTATGCTGGTTAGGTTACCAGCAGCAGAGTAGAGTCAGCCGGGCCGGCGCTTACCTGCTGATGCTGGGCGCTTTCGTGGCATTTGCCAGCCAATGGCCCAGCCAGACCGGTGATTTATGGTTTGTGCAAGGTGACTTTATGAACTGGCTGGTGCTGGGGCTGTCGTTAGTGTTGCTTGCGATCAGTGCTGACCTGCGCCCGGCCACTGCCCCTTTGTTGCCAGCAGAAAGAACCATCAGCCTGGGCTGTTTTGCGCTGGGCTGGTATTGCTGGCACCACGCCTTTTTTGCCGAGTTTGCAGCTCATCTCAGCACGCCTTTGCCCTGGCAAATCCTGACAGCGGCGGTTTCCCTGTTGCTGATAACTGAGCTGGCAAGACGCTGGCCTTTGCTCAGCTTGCGCCGTTTTGGCTGGTTGCTGTTGCCATTGGCAGGGTGGCTTTATGCCAATGAACTGGCGCTGCTGTGGTACCAGACCGTCTGGGGGCCGGTGTTGAACTGGTCAGGAGGAGCGGCCGTGTTACTTTTGCTACTGGCGCACTATCGCTGGCTCAAAACCCTGGCTCAGCCCCATCCGCTGTATTTATTGGGCATGCCCTGGCTGGTTTCAGGCTTGTTGCTGTGGCAGGCCTGTTATCTGGCCCAGCTCTGGTCGCTGAGTGACAGCTGGACCTTGTGGCTGATTTTTGTCACTGTGGCTTTGCCTTTGTTGTCCGGGTTGTGGCTGACGTTGCACCAGCGCTGGCCGCATCCTGCACCGCTGCCACTGTTCCTGCGTGTATTACCGTTGCCTTGGTTTGCCCTGTTGCTGTGGCTCTGGTGGACCGCACTGCAGTGGCCAGCCGCAGGGTGGCCCGTGCTGAACCTGAATGACGTGTTACTGGTGTTCTGCGTTGGGCTTGGCGCCCTGCAACTGCTGATACTGCGCCGTTTTCTGCAGGCTGAACCTTATGCAGAATTGTTGCTGAAGGGGCTGGGGTTTGTCACAGCCACAGTGCTTTTGGTGCGGGCTATTCAACTAAGCCTGGGGTTAGCCTGGCAACTGCCTGCACTCTGGCACAGCAGCGCGGTGCAGCTGGGTCTCTCCATTGGCTGGACAGTGCTCGCGCTGGTGCTCATGCTGCTTGGGCACAGTGCCCAACACAGAGTGCGCTGGCAGGTTGGGGCCAGTCTGCTGGCTCTGGTGCTGTTGAAGTTATTTATGGTTGACCTGGCCGACGCCGGCTCACTGAGCCGTATAGTGTCTTTTATCACTGTGGGTGGTCTGACAGTGCTGATCGGCATTAAAGCCCCACTGCCTAAAGCTAAAGTGCCGGCGGCTGCTCCCTGAACTGCTGCGGGTTTTGCTGAAACTGCTGGCGAAAGCGGGCACTGAACGCGGAAGCAGAATTGTAACCACAGAGCCTGGCAATGCGCTGTACCGGCAGGTCGGAAAATTGCAGCAGTTGCCGGGCCTGCTGCATCCGAAGCTTGGTCAGATAGTCCCCAGGGGTTTGCTGCAGTTGTTGGCGGAACAGCTGCTTAAACTGGCTCAGGCTCAGGTGGGCTTGATCAGCCAACAGGGCTAAATCGAGCGGTGCACCCAGGTGTTGCTGCATATAAAGCATGGCGCGTTGCAGCCGTTGGTCCAGCCTGGGCTGCAAGGGGTACTGGCACAGCATATCCAAGAGCAACTGACCGGCCTGGGGCAACAAGGCGGAGGGTTCCAGCAGCAGTTGTTCCAACGTGGTCAGGTAACTGGTGATTGGTGCGGGCAGCATCATGGTCTGGCCAAAATAGGCGCGAAACTGTGGTGGCGCTTCGGCTAAATCCAGCACCAGAAAGCGGCTTAAATTCTGGGCGGCAAAACCATGTTCAGTGCCTGGTGCAATAAACACCACTTCACCTGGGTGCAGCAGCACCATAGCTGTGGGCATGGCCAGTTTCAGCACCCCGGTCAGCGGCAGGACCAATTGGGTAAACTCATGCTGATGGCTTTGCAGCTGCGGGCTGTACTGGCGGATGGATAAACTCAGCATTGGCTGGCTTCTGCCGTTGGAAACACTTTGTCATACCCCAGATTAAACAGGTAGGTATAGAACGTAAAGGCAACAAACATCAACAGCTCACGCAGCAGTGCCTGCTGCCAGCTGAAATTCAGCAGCCATAAGGTCAGCGGAATACTGATCAGCACTCCAGCCAGCTCGTAACTCAGGCAATGCCAAATGCGGGCACGGCGGCTTTTATGCAGGCTGCCGGTCAGGCGCAGCAGGCAATAGTCGAAAACACGGGTGTGGCTCAGGGTCAGCAAAAATACAGTGGCTGTACTTAGCAACGAAAAACCTGTGGCGACCCCCAAGCCTATCTGAGCCACGGCCAGAGTGCAGAGCGTACGCAGCCCTGCGGCACCCAGTTCATAACAGATGGCATGACGAAACCAGTCCAGATGAGAACGCATAAAACCTCACAACGAAAGGCATTCAGGCTACCACAGAAGGCTGTCGTCACAAGCTGTTGTTTTAGCTCCAAAAGCTGATTCTGAGTTCCACTGGTTTGGCTTGTTGTGTTGGTGATTTTCTGTACAATGAAAGCACTTTCATTATAAGCAGGAAGCAGAATATGCGTTGGATCTCCCTGTGGATGCTGGCGGTGGCCCCGCACTTAGCGGCGTCGGACTGGCAACAATTATTGGACCCGCAGCTGAGTCAGTGGGATACCTACCTGAGTTATCGCCATCAGCCTGGTTACCAGGGCGACATCCCAAAAGATGCGCAAGGCCGGCCTGTTGCCCCTATTGGGCTCAATACCGGCAATGACAGGTTCAAGGTATTTACCGTACAACAGGAGCAGGGCGAACCCGTGCTGCGGGTCAGTGGTGAAATTTATGGTGCGCTGACCAGCAAACAGCAGTACCGCAATTACCATCTGAGCCTGCAGTTTCGGTGGGGCGAACTGAAATGGCCGCCGCGCCTGCAGTTATTAAAAGACAGTGGCATTCTGTAACATGCGGTGGGTGAGCACGGTAAAGAGTACTGGCGTTCCTGGATGCTGTCGCAGGAGTTCCAGATTATGCAGGGCCACACGGGTGATTACTGGAGCCAGGCCAGTTCAGCAATAGATATCCGGGCCTTTTTACCAGAGTCGATCATGAACGCAGTGGCCGATGAGCGGCAGCCCTTTCTGGCTGTAGGCGCTGGTGAAAAAAACCAGGGCTTTGTGCTGCGCAAAGACAACCACGAGTTACCGGATGGGCAGTGGAATACGCTGGAACTGATTTGTTTTGAAGGCCAGAGCCTGCACATTGTCAATGGTCAGGTGGTAATGGTGCTGCGTAACTCCAGGTATCGCGACGAGCAAGGTCAGGTACAGCCTTTGGTGCAGGGGAAGCTTCAGTTGCAAAGTGAAGCGGCCGAAGTATTTTACCGACGCATTCAACTGAAGTCTTTGAGCCGTTTACCTGCCCGGTATCAGGCGCTGTTTTCAGAGGGGTAAACTCAGTGCACCTGATACTGGCGGCAGAAATAGTCAATGATTTTGTCCGGGTCTGGCCGCAAAGGTAAATCGTACTTTTGTGCCAGACCTGAGGCCAGCTTTTGCAAGGTGACTTCCAGAGGTACACCGCTTGGGCGCTCCAACTGATGTTCACGAAACAGGAAATTCAGCGCTGCTGCGGCGTAGGACTGTTGAGCAGAGGTTGAGACCAGTCTGAGTTCGTGCAGTCGTACTCCAAGGTCACGCATTCGTTGTAAGCGGCGATTTTCTGTCATGTTCAGGCTCTCCGTGCGGGAATATGACTTTATATCTGCTGTCTGGAGGAAAACTTGAGAGGCCGAAAAGGCCGCCATAAACTGCAAGGCAGCAGAGGGGAGGTCTTGGAGTCACCTATGCTCTGTGGCGGCTTTCAAAAACCCCGTCCGCTGGGAATGACTGCAGACGGGGGCAGGAAGAAAAACGTTACACTTCAATCAGGCATAAACCCTGTCGAAAATATTCAAAAAGGTCGGCGTCTTTTCAATATGCACCGGCACATGCAGACGGCTGGCAATATCGGCCGCCGACATCAAACCCCGGATATGGTGGGAGTCGGTGTCAATCACCAGACAGTATTGCTCACCGTGGCTTTGTAAGGTGTGCAGTACATCACCAATACTGCAGTGTTGCAGTTGTTGGTAAGCCAGTGCCTTGACCTCAGTGCGTGGCAACATTAAGTCTGCAACCGTCAGGTCTTTGCGGTTAATGCCTTTGCCCATGCGCTGCAGCACATTCTGAATAGACAACTGCTCGAAGCTGATTAACCCGATCATTTCCTGATTGGCGTCGATCACCAGTTTCAGCTTGCTGTGTTCATGCTTCATCATGTCTTCTGCTTCCACCGCACAGGTTTCGGCGTCGATCATCATCGGGCTGTTGTGTTTGAAGTCGGTGACAAATTCCAGCGCCGCAGTGTCCAGGCTGGTGTCGGCGAATTCGGCAGGCTGCACTAAATGATCGGCAGTTTCTACGGCAAATAAATTTAACTTTCTCATGCTAACCTCGATAGGCTTTGTGCAGAGGCCACAAAACCTTAAAATTTAATTTAACAAATTCAAAACGTTGCTAATTAAACGAGGCGTGCAGGTGGCGCGCGGCTGGCGTACGGCCGGATCCGCTCGCTAAAAACAGGGATTTCGGTTGACTGAGAGCGGGCAGCTGAGCCAGACGGAAATTCAAAACTACGCCACAAGGCTAAGGTTTTGTCCGGATCAGAAGAATTCTCTGTGCTGTCAGTGGCCTGATGAGAGGAGGAGGCGGGAGCGATCAGGGCATGCAGGCTGATTTTGTTGCTTTCGCGCACGTCCACCCAACTGCTTGATGCAGAATAGCCTGCTGAAGGGCTCAGCAAGCTCAGGTAAAACAATGCAGCGATAAAACTCAGCAATCTCATTTTTCGCACCCGGAATTGACCAAAACTGCTTGGTCCTGACCTGACTATAGCAGCAGTGATTTTTTAAAAGCAACCGGAAAAATGAAAAAAATGAAAAAATATCCGGCTGCTGATCGGCCAATTTATTGTGGCAGATCAAAGATAGCGGCCGGATTTCACCGAAAAAAGGTTGATTTTTAAACGCTTAGAGGAAACTTACTCCCCATTTCAGCAAAAAAGCCAGCGCTGAGAGGCATGAGACACCCAGCAGATAAAACGCGACAAACCACAGCCATTGCTGGCGGGATTTCCGGATGGAGTCTGGCATCAGTAGCCCTCCTGAAAATCTTCCACTTTACCGGCGAAAATACGGTAGCCCCAGAAGGTGTAAGCGCAGATCAGCGGCACGAAGATAAAAATCCCCGGCAGCATAAACTGCAGGCTGGAGTCTGGCGCAGCGGCCTGCAGGTAATCGAGCTGCCGGGGCAACAGGTAAGGGAATATGCTGACCACCAGGCCAGCAAAGGCGAACAGAAACAGACTGGCTGCCAGCCAGAAGGGCCGGTCTTCATGGCGGCTTTGCACCACTTGCGCTGCCACCAATTGCCGTTGCACCCGGCCCAGATCACGAAACAATAAACGGGCGGCCAGCACGGACAACAAAGGGAGAGGCACAAACCACAACCCATGCCAGCCGCCAAACCAGCGTTGCCGGATCTCTGCTTCAATCAGCACAGTCCAGAGACTGACCAGCAGCATCGACAACATCACAGCCAGCAACAGGCGCTGGCCATAACGGGCCGCTTTTTGCTGCAGCTCACCACGGCTTTTCATCACCAGGTAGCAGCAGGCGAGCAAGGCGTAACCCGCCATCACGGCAAAACCACAAAACAGACTAAATGGACTCAGCCAGTTCAGGCTGGACTGGTTGAACAGGCTGTCTGCCGAGCCTTGCACCAGAGTGCCCAGCATCAGGCCCTGGCAAAATGCGGCCAGGCTGGAGCCAGCGGCAAAAGCTGTATTCCACCAGCGTCTGGAGCTGTCGGATTTAAAGCGGTATTCAAAGGCGACGCCGCGGAAAATCAGGCCCAGCAGCATCAGCACTATGGGCAGGTAAAACTGGGAGGCGATAGCGGCATAAGCCGCCGGAAAGGCTCCAAATAGAATGACCCCACCAAACACCAGCCAGGTTTCATTGCCGTCCCAGACGTGTGACACCGAACGCATCAGATGGTCATGTTCGGCATCTGTATTAAACCAGGGGTACAAAATGCCGATGCCTAAATCAAAACCGTCCAGCAGCACGTACATCAGCACCGCAAAGCCCAGCAGCAGGAAATAAAACAAAGGTAAGCTCAGTGACAGTTCCATTAGCGCGCTCCTTCGGATTCATCAGCCAGTTGTTTGGTAAAAGACAGGGCATAACCAGAGGCTTTTACCCCGATGCGCTGTTGTTGCAACTGCTCCAGCGGCGCCGGGCCCTTTTTGATCAGCTTGCGCATAAAATACAGGTAGACGCCAAACAGCAGGCTGTAAGCCAGCACAAAGAGTGTCAGTGAAAACAGCACCCGTTCAGCCGGTAAGGGGCTGACCACGTCGCTGGTGCGGATCAGGCCGTAGACCAGCCAGGGTTGCCGGCCTATTTCCACCACATACCAGCCGGCCAGCACGGCAATCACCCCAGTGGGAGCCAACCAACTGACAGGTGTTAAAAACCAGTTGGCCTGATACAGGGTGCCACGGTAACGCAGGTAAGTACCCACTAAGGCTACGCCTATCATCAGCAACCCAATACCGACCATGATGCGGAACGAAAAAAACACCAGTGGCACATTGGGCCTGTCGGCGGCGGGCACCGACTTCAGCCCCTGCAGTTCGCCATGCCAGCTGTGGGTCAGGATCAGGCTGGCCACCCCAGGCAGGGCAATTTCAGCGTGATTGGTTTCGTTTTTCATATCGGGCAGCGCAAACAGCAGCAGTGGCACATTGGTCTCTGTTTCCGGCCAAATCCCTTCCATGGCCGCCAGTTTGACGGGCTGATGCTCTTTCACATTCAGGCCATGCAAGTCGCCGACCCAGGCTTGCAGCGGGGTGAGTACCAAGGCAAACCACAGCATCATCGACAAGCCCTTACGGCCAAAGGCCTGATGTTCGCCACGTTTTAAATACCAGGCATGGGTGGCCATCACGACAAAGGTGGCGGTGATCAGCGCCGCCAGTAACATATGGGTTAAGCGGTAAGGCATGGACGGGTTAAAAATAACCTCCAGCCAGCTGGCAACTTCCAGTCTGCCGTCGACCCATTGGTGGCCCTGCGGGGTTTGCATCCAGGAGTTGGCGGCAATAATCCAGAAGGCTGAAATCCAGGTGCCGATGGCGACTGTGACAGTGGCGAAAAAGTGCATCTTGGCACTGACGCGTTGCCAGCCAAACAGCATCACGCCAAGGAAACCGGCTTCAAGGAAAAAGGCGGTCAGCACTTCATAGGCCATCAAGGGGCCCAACACTGCGCCGGCCAGTTCGGAGAACTTGCTGAAATTGGTGCCAAATTCGTAGGACAAAACGATACCGGACACCACCCCCATACCAAAAGTGATAGCAAAAGGTTTAATCCAGAATTTGGCCAGTTGCAGATACTGCGGATTACCGGTTTTCAGCCACAAAGCTTCCCAAATCGCAATCAGGGTGGCCAGGCCAATGGTGATAGACGGGAAAATAATATGAAAACTGACGGTAAAAGCGAATTGCAGCCTGGACAGCAGCGCAACATCCAGTTCCATCTTAACTGTCCTTCTGTAAGTAGCTGGCAAGCAGCCCAGGGGCTAAACAACACAGCAGCAGACTGCCAAGCACTACAAATTCGGCCATAAGTAACGACAGGTCGGGCATTTATCTTCTCCGTTGACAGCTGTAGCAAATCACTCCTGGGGATTGCGAAAATCAGGCCAAAACTTTTCTAAATTTAATTTATTGTTTTTATTTGGTTTTTTAAGTTGTTTGAAATGAGTGTAAACATGATTTACGATTTAAAGGGAGCGGAATGTCAATAAGGTTGACGATTTAGATGGGGCTGGTACTGGTTTTTGAATTGATAATGCTGCTGACGGCCGCCTGTGCTGCACTGATGGCTGGCTGGTTATGGTGGCATTCGCGCTACCAGCGGTTATTGGCTGGGCTGGCCGGTTTTGGCGCCATGATGGCATTCTGGTGTCTGGGGCATATTTTTGTGTTGCATCAGCAACCTGTGCTTGGCAGCAGCCTGCTGCTGGCCAACCCCTTGATGCCGACCTTCTTCCTGCATTTTGCCATTCAGTTTGTGCGGCAGGGGTCGCCGGACAGTCCCTGGCTGGAACGACTGTCGGCGGCGATCGGCTGGTTGTATTTTACCTCTGTGCTGGTGATCCTGCTCAGCCTGAGTCTTGGGGCCAGTGAACTGGTACCCGGTGCTGTGTTGCCTGTGGTCTTTGTGTTCAGCGGCTACGGCTGGCTGAACCTGCTGTACACAGTGCTGCTTGGCGTTGCCGCTCATGCGGTGCTTTGGTACGGCTGGCGTCATCACAGTGGCAATAAAAAACGCTCTATTGGTGCCATGTTTCTGGCGGGTGGCTGGGGTTTACTGCTGGCCACCAGTTTCGTGTTCCCGTCTTTTGGTCTGGACTGGTTTCCGTACCCTATGCTGCTGTTGCCCACGTACCCGGTACTGCTGGTGTATGGGGTGGTGCGTTATCAGATGCTGGCGGCCAATGCGATAGCCAACCGGGCTTTGCTCTGGCTGGTGATGAGCCTGCTGTTGCTGCTGGTCATAGCACTGATCAGTACGGTGTTTGGTCAGCTGGGGATGCAGACGCTGGCGACAGTGCCCGTCTGGCAACTCTGGTTGTATTCCAGCCTGGTGTTGCTGTTGACCGCCGCTTGTTACCGGCCTGTGGCCCGGCTGGCGGAGCGGCTGATTTACCCGGGGGCCCGGCTGGACCAACAGATCTTGCAGCGCTGGCAGTTGCAGCTGGCCAGCGCGGCTGACTGGCAAGAGCTGGCTGCTACGGCGCAGCAGCTGCTGACCAGCCAACTGGGAAAAGCCGTGCTGGTGCAACTGGACAGGGTGCAGGCCGGTGACGGCGATTTGCGACTGACGGCGACGCAGCAGCAGGGGCACTGGCAGAGTCTGGTTAGGGGCGATGAGGAGCTGACACCAGGGCTGCGGCTGGTGGTGCAGGTGTTTGCGTCCCTGCTGCAAAGCCGCTGTGCCACTCTGCAGCAAAGCCTGCAGCTGGCCGACACGGAAAAGCAGCGTTTATCGTCGCAACATCTGGTGGAAATGGGCGCGCTGGCGGCTTCAATGGCGCATGAACTGCGCAACCCGCTGAATATTATTTCGATGGCGTCGGCCGGTGTTGACTCTGAATTACGTGGCCATATTCAACAGCAGTTGAAGCGGGCAGACCGGCTGATTTCCGACATGCTGGTGTACTCAGGCCGGCTGGAGCTGAATTATAGCCAGGTGCCGCTGCGGCCTCTGATCGAAAGCCTGCTGCAGCAACTGGACTGGCAGCAGGTGCAGCTGAGTTTACAGGTTCCGGCTGAACTCTGGCTTTGGGCCGACCCGCACCGCTTGCAGCAGGTGTTGCTGAACCTGCTGGACAATGCTCATGCCTTTTTACGCAACCAGCCGGATGCCAGGCTCTGCATCGAAGCACTTGAACTGCCGGGGCAGGTCAGGCTGCGGCTGCATAACAACGGGCCAGCGCTGGACCCGGCCGTGTCGGCCCAGCTGTTCCGGCCTTTTATCAGCAAAAGGGCCGGCGGCAGTGGCCTGGGCCTGGCCATTATTAAACGTATTATTGACGCCCATCAGGGCCAGATTTGCCACAGGGCTGATTTGGGCTGGGCTGTGACATTTGAATTCAGTTTACCTAAGGAGCCTGCCGATGTTGGCTAAAGGCAAAGATGCAGCCGCCAAAGTGCTGATCGTGGACGATGAACCGGCGTTCCGGCTGCTGGCCGAGCGGTTTTTACAGCAACAGGGGTATCAGGTGGTCAGCACCGCCAGTGTGGATGAGGCTATGGTTCAGCTGGGGCTGTTTGACGCCGATTTAATTTTGCTGGATTTAGCGCTGCCACCGCATTTTGACCCGCAGCAGACGCTGAACCTGGTGCCACAGCTGGCCAGTCGGCCTGTGATTATTCTGACCGGCCATGCCGAGCGGGATTTAGCCTTAAAAGCCATCAGTCAGGGGGCTTGGGACTTTATCGCCAAGCCCATAGATCCGGATTTACTGGCGGTGGTGGTGAAACGAGCTGTCACCAAACATCAGCTGGAAAAAGAGCTGCAGCAATTGCGTCAGGCCGCGCCGGTCAGTAGCCCATTACCCAGCCTGGCCGGGCATTCCGCTCATATGGAAAGTATCCGCACCCTGGTGCAGCGTATTGCGCCCACTGAGGTGCGGGTGCTGGTGACCGGGCCGTCCGGTACCGGCAAAGAGGTGATTTCCAAAGCGCTGCATCAACTGAGTAACAGAGCAGACAAAGCTTTTGTGTCGGTGCACTGCGGTGCTATTCCGGCGGAATTGCTGGAAAGTGAGCTGTTTGGTTATGTCAAAGGGGCTTTTACCGGGGCAGATAAAGACCGCCAGGGCCTGCTGAAGCTGGCGGACTGTGGCACCCTGTTTCTCGATGAAATAGGTGAAATGCCGCTGCCGATGCAAGTGAAACTGCTGCGGGTGTTGCAGGAAGGCAGCTATTACCCTGTGGGTGGCCGCGAGATGCAACATATTGATATCCGGCTGATTTCTGCCACCAACGCCAACCTGCCCGATTTGGTCCGGCAGGGCAAATTCCGCGAAGATCTGTACTACCGGATTAAAGGCGTCACCATGGAAACTGTAGCCTTGGACCAACGGCGGGAAGATATTCCGCTGCTCATTCGCTTTTTCCTGGAACAGCTGAAAGAGCAGCAAGGGCAGGCTTTTGCGCTGGAAACCGGAGCTATGCAGTGGTTTTTGCAAAAACACTGGCCCGGCAATGTGCGGGAGCTGAAAAATACACTGGAAAGTGTGGCGGCTATTGCCCAGCAGGGCGTGATCCGGCTGTCGGATATTCAGTTGCTGCATCTGGACAGTCAGGGCGGTGGCGCCGACACTGAAGTGGTGGACAGCGCCTTATTGGGTGGGTTGGATGAACAGGTCAAAGCGCTGGAAATTCGTTTAATCCAGCAGGCCTTGCAGCAGCATTCCGGCAATAAAAGCCAGGCGGCCCGTACTTTGGGCATTTCCCGTCAGGGTTTATTAAAAAAACTGGAACGTTATGGTTTAAGCCATACAGGTGTGGACGATTAACTTTCACCAGCCGAAGGGGGAGCCTATGACAGACAAAGAATTATCAGAGGCGCTGCAACTGAAATGGCAGCAACAGGTACTGATTTGCCGGATCCAGGGTGCCTGGACCCAGGCCGTAACCACAGAGCTGATCCGGCAGGTACAGCAACAGGTGCAGGGCTTTGGCGACAAAGCCTGGGTGCGGGTGATGGATATGCAGCACTGGACGCTGGCTACCCCGGATGCACTGGCGCAAATGCAGCAGTTTATCGCCTGGGAAGACCAGCATGGTTGTGTGCTGCGCTGTTTTGTTGGCTTAAACGACGTGCAGCAACAACTGCTGGATTTTAAATACGACAACAGCCATAAGCCCTTGTATTTTGGTCATATCGACACCGCCACCAGCTATGCGCGGCAACTGCTGCAGCAGCGTCAGGGGCTGCCTCGAAGCTAACTAGCCTTTGGTCGGTTTTTAGTTTTTAAGCAGCCTGCCTGAGCCATTCTCAGTGGTCGTTCCCGCTTCTATGATTTTTATAAATCAATGTCTTAGTCTTTTTTTTCGTTGAGTGTCGATTAATTTATGTTCTGTAATAAAAATGCAATTTATATCAATAAGTTGGTGCTGGTTAAAATTAAGTCAACGCGAAAAATAATCCCAATATAATCACTGTTTTATGTAATTTATTGCTGTAAAAGGTAAAAAAGTTCTTGAAGTGTTTTTTTTTGTTAGTGATATTTTGTTTTTGGCAACTTATTTACCTGTTTTGGTTTGTCTTTTTGTTGCATTGGAGTGGTTGTGTCACAAGGATTGTTTCGTCAGTCAGCTATTAAGCATCAGTCTGCCCGCCTCGATGGTGAGGTGGTGATTGCCCAACCAGTCTCGTCCAGTTTGTTGACCGCTGCTTTGCTCGCTGTTGTGACTGTCCTGGTACTGTTTCTGTTCTGTGCCTCGTTTGACCGCAAAGAAACAGTCTCAGGTTATTTGAAACCCAGCACAGGTTTGGCCAAAGTCACTGCGCCCCGCACTGGGGTGGTCAGTGCTGTGTATATTGAAGACGGGCAACAGGTAGACGCCGGGCAGAAATTGTTAAAAATTTCTGTGCAGGACCAACTGGCTGAAGGCCAAAGCCTGACAGCACGCCTGCTTGAATCTTTAGTTCAGCAAGAGCTGTTACTACAGCAACGCCAGCAGCAAAGTGAGCGGCAATACCAACAGCAACAGGCCGAGCTGCACTCCCGTTTTGCATCCAGCGAGCAATTGATCCGCGAAATTAACAAACAACAGCAAATGCTGCAGCAGCGGTTGCAGCTAAACCAAAAACGTTATGCCGACTACCGGGCCATCAGTGAACAGGGGGCTTTGACTCAAGGGGAACTGGACAACCAAAAAGAGCTATTGCTGAACCTGCAACAACTGCTGGCAGAACAAAATGCCAGTGAGCAGGCTCAGCTGAACCTGGTGCAACAAATTCAGGGGCAACTGGCACGTTTACCGCTGGAACAGCAGCAACAGCAGGCCGTGCTGGCCGCAGAGTTATCAAAATTACAGCAGCAAAAAACTGAATTGCAGGCTCGTGGCGAGTTAGTGCTAACAGCTCCGGTGGCAGGGCGTGTGACCAATTTAGTGGCGGAACTGGGCAATAGCATTAGCGCAGCAGTACCGTTACTGACAATTTTGCCGGAGCAGGCGGAATTATTAGCGGTGTTATTGGTGCCAACCAGAGCTTATGGTTTTGTTCAACCTGGGCAACAGGCACGGTTACGTTTTGATGCCTTTCCGTACCAACGTTTTGGCAGTTATCAGGGGCAAGTGATAAAAACGGCGCAGGCTATCGTGCTTCCAAATGAAGTGGATATGCCTGTCGCCGTGCAAGAACCAGTGTACCGCGTTGAGGTGCAACTGGAGTCACAACAAATCCGCGCCTTTAACCACAATGTTCCGCTGCAATCGGGCATGTTGTTAAGCGCAGATATAGTGCTGGAACAACGCAGCCTGATGGCCTGGTTGTTTGAGCCTATCTTCAGCCTGAAAGGGCGACTGTGAGAATCACCTAATACTGGTTGTATATGTCGAGCACAAATATTGATTTGCAAGCTAAAGTTAGCTTTCGAGAGACGCAGGTCCTTTTTATGATTTTAGATGGCTTCTCGAATAAAGAGATCGCGAAGAAAATGTATTTGACCGAAAGAACTATAAAGTTTCACTGCACCAATTTGTATAAAAAACATGGAGTAGAAAATAGAATTCAGCTCATATCTCTACTTTTTAATGAATTAAAAAAGGAGTCTCTTAGTGGTGATTGATAGAAATGAAGCTGTGCGTGATGCAATTAAAGTTTTTTGTTCATTATATGGCGTGTCTATTAACAGCATTATATTGTATGGATCGTATGCGACAGGAACTGCTACGGAACGTTCGGATGTTGATGTTATATTGTTAGATGATGGATATGAACGTGGTATAAGGGTTCAAAAAATAATTAATGGTTTCCACATGCAAGTCGCCATAATGCCTTCAATACAGGCCATTAATTTTTTATCCGACTCTCAACTCGCAGGGCATCCATATTTTCCTATTAGCTTTGATATGTCGGTAGTGCTTTTTGATAAATTTGGGCTTGGTAACTATCTAAAAGAGAAAGCCGGTTATTTTATTGCTAAGGGCCCGAGGGGATATAGCGATAGCAGGATAGAGATGGTTAGGGTTGGGCTCGTTAACTATCTTAATGATGGTAGTTTATCTAAATATGTTGGTGAAACCAAAGTGGAGAAAATATTGTGGTCTTCAAAGGTTGTAAGATCTTGTGAGGATTTGATTCTATATAAGCATAATGATTGGGTTAACTATAATGAACGTTTGAAATCGAAAGTTATGAATGAAAAATACGCTAAATTTAGGCTGGGTTTACATTCTTCTCTTGATGAGTTTTTGAATGATTTTGACTGTGTTAGATTTTGCGAACGAATTAAGGTTGTTATGAGTGGTCTTGTATCTTTTGATTGGGAAACTAATGAAAGATATCATTCTGATATTGTATAACTGTACCTTGGTACAGGTTCTATTTTGTTCTAATAATGATACTTTTTTCTTGCGCATTAATGGTGATGCGTCCATCTAATAAGGTGTTATTATTTATGAATTGCAGAATTAAAGAACTGACAGTGGATGAAATTAGTAATGTTTCTGGAGCAGGAAATACAGGTGCTGTTATTGGTGGCACAGTTGGCGTTGTCGCTGGCACTGTGGGGGGCGTTGCTGCAGGGCAGTTCATTGGTGGGGCTATAGGTTCTGTATTCGGTCCGGTAGGCACTATCGCTGGAGTAGCTATTGGTGGCGCTATTGGCAGAAGTTACGGTCAAGGACTTGGTGGTGTATTTGGCGGCGGCATTGGTAGTGCAATTGGTGACTACTTTTTCAGCTAGAGCTGAACTTAAATAACAACTTTGTGGCATATCAAATGATATGCCATAAATGGTGGTGATCTTGAATATATATAAAAACTATTACCTGATATCTATATTTTTGTTTTTTTCTCAGATTTTATTTTGCATTTTGTATGTTTATGATAATGGGTTTGATGACGCATTACTTCATTCTGTCGTGGGAGGAGGGGTTGTCTTTTCTTGTTCATTTCTGCTTCAGATTAGAACTGAGCTTGAGTCAGGTCGTTCATTTAAACATGATTCATCTTTTCTATCCCTTCTGCTCGGTAAGGTATTTTTCTATGTAATAGTAAGCTTAGTTTTCTATTTGTATTTCTCTTATATTTTTCTACAGCATTTTGCTTCTTGGGTCTATATATCCTTTTTTGCAATAATTGCTCAAGGGCTTGTAATTTGTTTTAAAAAGTAGATAAAAATGGTTTTACTTTGAATTGCCTCTTACAAGGTTGCTGTCTTTTTAAGCAAGTGAATTAACATGATTTACCAATCCGAAGCCGCTGAATGTGGTTTAGCCTGTATGGCTATGGTGGCCAATGATTATGGTCATCAACTTGATCTGACCACCTTACGTAACCGCTATAGCGTATCGCTAAAAGGCGCTAACTTGCAGCAGTTAATGCAACTTGCTGGTCAGTTGGGGTTGGCGCCCCGTGCCTTAAAACTGGATTTGGCCGATTTAAAAAACCTGCGCCTGCCCTGCATTTTGCATTGGGATATGAACCATTTTGTCGTACTGAAAAAAGTTAGTAACACAGGCATTACCATTCTTGACCCTGCGATGGGGGAGCGTGTTGTTGCCTTGGCTGATGTGGACAAATCCTTTACCGGCGTGGCATTGGAGCTTAGCCCCACTACTGAATTTCAAAAAATTGATGAACGGGTTAAGTTGGGCCTTACGGCTTTTTGGAGCAAGGTGCAGGGCCTGCTGCCGTCCCTTGTTAAGCTGTTTATTTTGTCTTTGTTGTTACAGCTTTTCGTATTGGCTGCACCTTATTACACTCAGCTGGTGGTGGATGAAGTTTTAGTCAGCCACGATACGCCGCTGTTGGTGGTGCTGGCTTTAGGTTTTGGTTTATTGATGCTGGTACAAACCCTGACCCAAACCTTAAGAGGTTGGGTTGTGTTGCATTTAGGTTCTGTAATGAGCCTGCAAATGGCTACCAATTTATTCCGGCATTTATTGCATTTACCGCTGAGCTTTTTTGAAAAACGCCATATGGGCGATATTGTCTCGCGTTTTGGTTCACTCAATTCAGTGCGAGAGCTATTAACCACCAGCCTGGTGGAAGGTGTGATCGATGGCGTCATGGCTATTACTGTATTAGTGATGATGTATTTATACAGCCCACAACTGAGCATGGTGGTGCTGACCGCCGTGGTAATTTACGCCCTTATTCGCGCCATTTTGTACCGTCCTTTGCAGCAGCGTACTGAAGCCAGCATAGTGGCCAGCGCCAAAGAGCAAAGCAACTTTATGGAAACAGTGCGTGGCATGCAAAGCATTAAGTTGTTTGGCCAGCAAAGCCAGCGCTTAAATATCTGGCAAAACCGTTATGCCGATGCAGTCAACCAAAACTACCGGCTGGGTAAATGGCAAATCTCTTACAGCACTATTAACCAGCTACTGTTTGGTGTTGAAAACACGCTGGTGGTGTATCTGGCTGCCTGGGCTGTATTGGACGGCAGCATCAGTGTGGGTATGTTGTTTGCGTTTATGGCTTACAAAAACCAGTTCACCAGCCGTATGGCAGCACTTATTGATAAAGTGATTGCCATTAAAATGACCCGGTTGCACTTAGATCGTTTGGCTGATATAGCGCTGACAGAAAAAGAGCAGGAAGGCGAAACCGCGCAGCAACGGGATATCAGCGGTGCTTTTAGTTTAAAAGACGTGGCCTTTCGTTATGCCAGTAACGACCCTTTGTTATTTAGCGGCTTAAATCTTGAAGTTAAAGCGGGCGAAACTGTGGCTATTATTGGCCCTTCAGGCACCGGCAAAACCACTTTGTTAAAACTGATGTTGGGCTTATTGCCATTAGAAGCAGGCAAAGTAGAAGCCGATGGGGTGGATATTCGGCATTTGGGCTTACGGCATTACCGCCAGCAAATAGCAGCTGTGATGCAGGAAGATGCCTTGATGTCGGGCACGCTGGCAGAAAATATTAGCTTTTTTGACAGCCAAATGGATATGCAAAAAGTGATGGCCTGTGCTCAGTTGTCTGGTATTCATCAGGATATCACCGCTATGCAAATGGGCTACAACGCGTTAATTGGCGATATGGGCAGCAGTTTATCTGGCGGTCAGAAACAACGGGTGTTATTAGCCCGCGCTTTATACCGCCAGCCAAAAATTCTGTTTATGGACGAAGCTACCAGCCATTTGGATATTCAGCTGGAGCATTATGTGAATGAAGCCATCAGTAAGTTGCCGATGACACGCATAATTATTGCCCATAGGCCTCAAACCATTTTAAATGCCGACCGTATTATTCAGTTGCAGCAGGGCCAGCTCACCGATGTGACTTTGGCGTATAAGCAGCAGATGATGGCAAAAACGGCTTAAGCGGGTGCGACAGCGCACTGCATTGTTGGCTTCAACTAGGTGCAGCGGCAACTGCTGCAGCAGCGTGGGCGAAGCGGACTCATCAGTGGTGACAAAGAAAATCAGGCTGAAAGTTAAAAATTTGTCACTTAAGCAGCCAATCCATTAAAGTACAGTTCACAGTGAACAAGGATTGGAAACTCAGGTGTCAGAAGTTCAATTAGCCGAAAACTCAGCGGTGGCATCTGCTGAAAACCTGCCGGATGAGCAGCCACTTTACCCGCATTCAGTTCGGGCTGAACAAAGTCTGAAAAATATGCTCGGTTTTAGCCGGCACCTGTTGCTGAAGCATCCCAGCCTGGCGCTCACCTTATTCTATTTATTGGCAAGTTCATTGGGGTTGTTTTTAACCGTTGAGCTGCTCAGCCGTTTTGATTTCAGTATTTTGCCTTACCTGGAACTGACGGATTTTTTACTTGCCGCCATCGTGAATCCCCGTTCTCTGGTGATATCAGCGTTATTTTTCCTGCTGTATTTCTCGCTGATTGTGCTGGATAAAAAATGCCGCCAGTGGTGGGCCTGCTATGCCTGGGCCATGGAATGGAACCAACGCATGACCAGGTGGATACCCATGTGGCTGTCAGCTGTCTTCGGTGGTATGGCTTATCTTTACTTTTCAGGTTTGGTTGCAGCTCAGCAGATTTATCAGGATATCCAGGACAAAGTCAGCCCTGAATTCAGCCTGAGCCTGATTTACCCTATGAACCCAGGTGGCAAGGAAACCCGGATGCTACAGCCGGTACAGCTGATTAGCCGCACCAGTGGCTATTTGGTGTTGTATCACGAAAAGCAGGTGATGTTGATCCCTCATGCCAATGTGGCCGCTTTTGTGCCACTAAAAAAGGCGGTGCCAGTACCTGCCGCGAAGCTTGCTGCAAGCGCGCCTGAGTCGGGCAAAGCTGCTGATACAGCAACAGCTGTTGCACCGGAAAAGGAACCAAAAAAAGCAGCCTGAAGGCTGCTTTTTTATGACGAAATCAATCAGGCCGGCCTGGCGTAATCCAGCGGGTCGTCCAAAGGGATCACAGGTTCAGGTTCGGCCATACTGGCGTAATAGCCTTCAAACAGCACTTTTTCCAGCGCCTGCACCATGGCTTCGTTGATAGGCAGGTTGCGGCCACCCAGCTCGTAATCGATTTGCCGCACCTGCTCTTTGCCGTTGCGGATCATAGGCGGAGGGTCGGACTCCAGCGCAATCAGGCTGTCTTTTAAGGCCTGTGGGTGGTCAGCTTTAATCACTTTGCAAACCGACAGCTCCACCTGGCCTTCACGGCCTGTATAACCGGCAGCGCCAAATAATCGGCAAATAGCCGGACGCTGCTGGTACACACCACACTGGCCTTGTTTACCGTCTTCGGAAAAGCGCTGATAAAAAAAACAACCTGGTTTTTCATGTTGTTGTAAGGCTTCCAGCGTTTGTTCTGCTGTGCCTTCGTCATACAACCTGATTGCCAGCGGCAGCATTTCCAGCACCGAGGCTTCAATACCGGGGTGCAGACAACATTCACCACAACCACTACGACAAAACAACTCGCGCTGACGCTGATAAGTGCTGTAGGTGTCACTGATCTGCTGGTACACAACGCCGAGCTGCTCCGCTAAACCACGCAGCCGCTGCATAAATTCTCCGAAGAAAGGACCCCGGAACTGGGGTGGGCGCTATTGTAATGAGGGCGAATTCTAGGCCGCAAGAGGGCATTGAAAATATACTTCCCCCGTCGTTCCTGGCGCTGCAGCTTTATTGACAACTCCAGCTCGCCCCAGTCACATAGGCTTGTCGCCACGCTGCAACGCCAATCTACCCTGAGGGGGCCTTGTCGTTTGTGTACAAAGGCTGGGGTTTGGCGATGCCATAGCCCTGACCGAAGTTAATTCCCATATCGGTCAGATGTTTAGCTATTTCCTGGCTTTCCACAAACTCAGCCACTGTCTGAATATCCATGACTGTGGCTATGTCATGAATGGATTGCACTATGGCACGATCAAAGGGATCTTGCAGCAGGTCACGCACAAAGTTGCCGTCAATTTTGATGAAATCGACCGGCAGGTTTTTCAGGTAGGAGTAAGAAGAAAAACCTGAGCCAAAGTCGTCCAGGGCAAAACGGCAGCCGCAGGCGCGCAGGCTGGCCATAAAATCCAGCGTATGCTGCAGGTTCAGGATGGCCATGCTTTCGGTAACTTCAAAGCAAATTTTATGGTACGGAATGCGGTAACTCTGAAAGAGTTCCAGCACATAGGCTTTAAACAAAGGGTCGGTTAAGGAAGCGCCGGACAGGTTGATATTGCAGAGCCACAACTGCTCCAGATGTGCCGGCTGGCTGCACAACCAGCGGAAATACTGTTTCAGCACCCAACGGTCAATTTGTGGCATCAGGCCGTAGCGTTCGGCCGAAGTT
The DNA here is from genome assembly GCF_037442525.1 of Rheinheimera sp. Taxonomy (GTDB): domain Bacteria; phylum Pseudomonadota; class Gammaproteobacteria; order Enterobacterales; family Alteromonadaceae; genus Pararheinheimera. The sequence goes on from NZ_JBBIQD010000009.1 coordinate 98,860, forward strand.
AAAAAACTGCCGGGTGGGATCAGGCTGCCATCCTCCAGTTGCATGCGCAGCAGCAATTCATAATGCAGGCCTTTGTCCTGATGTTGCAGCGCCTGCACCTGCTGGCTATACAAGACAAACTGATCCTGTGCCAGCGCCTGGCGCAGCTGTTTCAGCCATAACACCTCTTTTTGGTGCTTTTTCAGCTCATCATCGTCCGGATTAAATAAATGAATACGGTTACGGCCTTTTTCTTTGGCAACAAAGCTGGCGGCGTCCGCGCGTTTCAGCCAATGTTCCACATTGGCTTCATCCGGCAGTTTTTCCGCCATGCCAATACTCAGGCTGACGTTAAAGACGCTGTCCTGCCAGATAAAACGGTATTCTTTGGCGCTATCCAGCAACTGATAAGCCACTGCAAAGGCCTGTTGGCTGTTTTGGCCTGGCAACAATACCGCAAATTCGTCGCTCTCCAGCCGGGCCAGCACGCCACGCCCGGCCAATACCCGCAGCAGTTGGTTACTGAGCTGACAAAGCAGGGCATCACCTGCGGTATGGTCACAGGTGGTGTTGACCAGCTTAAACTGGTCAATGTCCAGATAGAGCAGCACTGCACTGGAGGGTTGCCCCAGCTGCAGCTGCAGTTGCCCCATCAGGTAGTGCCTGTTGTATTGCGAGGTGAGGCTGTCATGGTTGGCCAGATAATCCAGCTGCTCTGTATTCCGTTTCTGTTCGGTGATATCAATGATGGAGCCATGCACGTAAGGCGTCTGGTCTTGGTCGTGCACAGACAAACGTGCAGACATCAGTGCCCAAAAAGGGGTGCCATCAGCCCGCAAACCTTTAATTTCAAAGTTCTTATTACCGTCATGCTGCAGTTGTTGCAGCATACGTTGCCGGTCGGCCGGGTTGGCATAATAGCGGCTCATACTGCTGCGGCTGACATCGGCTTTCATCTGCGCCAATGAGTCGTACCCCAGGATTCTCAGCAAGGCACTGTTGGCATTGATCAATTGACCATCGGTGGTGGAGGTGAACATTCCCTCCACGGCGTTGTGGAAAATATCATGGTATTGCTGCAGTTGTCTGAGTTGCGGGTTGAGCACAGGGGCAACTTGCAGATCCCGTTGCTGCTTCAGCAGGTTATAACTCATCAGCGCCATACTGCCGGTGACGGCCATCAGTAACAGAGCCTGCCAGGATTGTTTGGCCGGCAGGTAACCGGTTTGCGACAGCGCCAGCAATAAAATACAGCCAAAAAATAAAAACCAGCCAAGTGCAAAGGCCTGAGCGGCACGGCCTCCACGCAGTGCATACCAGCAGGCAAAACACAGATTCACCAGCACAGAAAAACCAACGCTGGCCAGCAGTAGCCAGTACCTGTCGGTATTCGATAAATACAGCGGGCTGAACAGCAACAACATAGCGCTGCACAGGCATAAAGCGAAACTGAAACGGCCCAGCAAAAACTGCGGTTTCTGGATGACCGCCCAGCTGAACAGGCTTAAACAGGCCAGTGTGCCACCTGTGGCGACGTACAATATGGCCTGGTTAATTTCCGGATAACCAGGCCATAACAGCGCAAAAGCCAGACCATTCAGAATGGCCAGTACCAAAGCACTGCCAAAAAAGAAACCGGAAAAATACAGATAAATGGCTTCGCGGCTGGCGGCAAACAGAAACAATTTATAAAAGGCCATCAGCAGCAATACACCACACAACAAGCCGTCCAGAATGTTTTTGTACAGCTGATCCAGCACAAAATCCTGTTGTTGCCAAAGCACCAGTTGCAGCGGCACTATGCCTGCGTCCAGCACGCGGATAAACACATCCACTTCCTGGCCGGGTTCAAAATGAAAAGCAAAAGCAAAACTACGGTAAGGCAGCCCCCGCTCCAGAAAGGGCACTTGTGAGCCGGTGCGGTGCAACAACTGAATTTCATTGCGGCTGCGGTCATAACTGTAGACTTCGACCTGATCGGCCAGCGGAAAGTCGTAGTGCAGAATGGTGTCAGCCGGGCTTTGGCCCTGATAGGCCAGCCGGGCAAATAACCAGACCGCCTGTTGGGTGTTGATTTGGCTCAGGCCGGTTTCACTCAATAGCCGAAAACCGTGGTGCCGCTCCGGATCCGACACCAGCTCTTCCAGCCGGGTTTCCGTGTCGGTTTGTTGCATGTAGAGGCTAGGGCTCAGGTCCAGCTGGGGCTGCTGTTTGTCAAACCTGGTCAGCTCGGCAAAAAAAGCCTGACAGGGTGATACCAGCGCTAGCCCTGCTAACAGGCTGAAAAATACGACCCAGCTTTTGTTCAATTAAAACCCCGTCAGTTCCAACTGTCTGAATAGATTGGCTAATTCAGACAATAGCATGGCTGCTGCCGCACTGTCAGCGCTGACCCAACAGCTTTCGCTGTTATCTTCGTAATGCAGGGTAAAAGCTTCACCTGCATAACGCAGTTGCAGTTCGATCAAATCAGCACCGTACTGCAGCTCAAGAGGGCTGATGGCAGTGCCAGCGAACCAGGCTTTGCACTGCAGCCAGTGTTCGAACCGCAGTGGCTGTAAAGGTGTCAGGTAAATCTGTGCATTTAACTGCGGGTATTGCACAATAAAACTGTTTTTTCTCATGGGGTTAACTACTGCAAGAAATTTCCATCGACTTGCCCCAGTCGGGGGGCGGGGCGGCGAAAGCCGCTTTGCCCGGTTGTTCGGTGTAGGGCTGTTTCAGCACAGTAAAAAGCTCAGCCAGCGGCTGACTGTTGCCTTGTTCAGCCGCGCTGATGGCCTGTTGAGCCAGGTAGTTGCGCAGCACATAAAGCGGATTGTGTTGTTCAATTTGCTGCACTCTGGCCGCCTCCGCCAGGGCATTGTCCGTCAGCCGCGCCCTGTAGTCATTGGCCCATTGATCAAAAGCAGCGGTATCCAGCATATGGTCACGCAGCACTGTGGCCTGGCTGTCGGCACTAAACTGAGCCAAGCGGCGCATCGACAGGCTGTAGTCCTGCTGTTGGCTTTGCAGCAATGCCAGCCAGCGGCCTATCAGGGCCCGGTCTGTTTCACGGTAACTGTCCAATCCGAGTTTCTTCGCCATCAGTTGCATATAACAGCTGACCAGTTCAGCTTCGTAAAGGCTTAAGGTCTGGCGCAGCGCATCCGCCGGCACCAAAGGCGAAAAGGCATGGGCCAGCGCGTTCAGGTTCCACAGCGCCACACCGGGTTGTTCGTCAAAGGCATAACGGCCGCTGTGATCCGAGTGGTTGCAGATATAACCAGGTTGATAGTCGTCTAAAAAGGCGTAAGGACCATAGTCGAAGGTGATGCCGAGAATTGACATATTGTCGGTATTCATCACGCCATGGTTAAACCCTACCGCCTGCCACTGCGCTATTAAACGGGCAGTGCGCAACACAATCTGCTGCAGCAGTGCCTGGGCCGGGTTACTGGCCTCTGCGCAGGCCGGAAAATACTGGTGGATGCAAAAATCGACCAGCCGCTGCAGCGCCTGTTCGCCGCCCTGGTAAAAGCAGTACTCAAAATGGCCAAAGCGGATATGGCTGGGGCAAACCCGAATCATCATGGCGCCTTGTTCTGTGGTTTCGCGTTGCACAGCTTCAGTGCTGCCGACCAGGCTTAGAGCCCTGCTGGTTGGAATACCCAGGTGGTGCATCGCTTCGGACGCTAAAAACTCTCGGATACTGGAACGCAACACGGCCCGGCCATCACCAAAACGCGAATAAGGCGTGCGGCCTGCGCCTTTTAAATGCAGCTCATAACGCTGGCCGTCCGAGCCTTGCACATCACCCAATAATAAACCCCGGCCATCGCCCAAATCCGGGTTGTACTGGCCGAATTGGTGGCCTGTGTATTTCTGCGCAAAAGGCTGACTGCCGGGCAGCAGCTTCTTTCCTGACAGATAATCGGCGGCGTCTGGCTGTAAAAAGAAATCGGCGGAAAAACCTAACAAGCTGGCGGTTTCAGGGCTGTGTAACAGCAACCTGGGGTCGGCAAAAGGCGTCACTGCCACAGGGCTGCCTAAATCGCCCAGCTGTTCGGTAAAGGTATTTTGTAACTGCACAGGCATTGGTTTCTCCCGCTCAAGGCTTTGTATTGTCTCGCTGCTGTGCTGCCGGCTCAAGGTTTTTGTCGGCAAAAACGGCTTTTCTGCGGTAACTCACTTGTATAAACAAGCACTTGCCACTTTAATGGTGGAAAAGCAAACAACAACAAAGAACCCGAGGAGGGTAAGTATGCAAAAAAATGCAGTCATGCTTTTGGCGTTGGTACTGTGGCTGGCTCCTTTTACCGCTTTGGCGCAGGATAAAGCCGCAGGTCAGGCCAAGGCCGCGGTCTGTGCCGCCTGCCATGGCGCGGACGGCGTGTCGATGATGCCGGATTACCCGAACCTGGCTGGCCAAAAAGAAAAGTACCTGCAGCTGGCTATTACTGCTTACCGGGACGGTGGCCGGAAGCATGCGGTGATGTCCCCTATGGCCAATGGCTTAACGGATGCAGATATTGCCAATCTGGCGGCTTATTTTGCCAGTCTGCCGGCTCAGTCTCCTGCCAAATAATCAGCAATACAGTCGAGAAACTCAGTGCCGTACCGGGCCAGCTTGGTCTGGCCGACCCCACTGATCGCCAAAAACTCCGGCGCTGTAGTGGGGCACTGCTGAGCCATTTCCATCAGGCTGGCGTCGGAAAACACCACAAAAGGTGGGACATCGGCTTTTTCTGCCAGTTGTTTGCGCAGCGCTTTAAGGCGGGCAAACAAGGCTTTGTCGTACAGCAGGTTCGGGCTGGTTTTGCTTTGGCTTTTGCCTGGCACCAGCCGGGGCACCGCCAGCTGCAATGGCTGTTCGCTGCGCAGCACAGGCCGGGCCGCTGGCAATAATTTCAGCACCGAATGCTGGCTGATGTCCTGCTGCAGCAAACCACAATGCACCAGCTGGCGCAGAATACTGAGCCAGTAGTCATGCGACTGCTCTTTGCCCAGGCCATAAGTGGATAACTGATCGTGACCCAGCTCGCTGATACGTTGGTTATGGCTGCCGCGTAGTACATCGATCACATGGTTCATGCCAAAACTCTGACCGACCCGGTACACACAGGACAGGGCTTTTTGCGCCAATTCGGTGCCGTCAAAGCGTTGTGGCGGGTCGAGGCAGATATCGCAGTTGCCGCAGGGCTGATGGCTGGCTTCGCCAAAATAATTCAGCAGCACCAGGCGGCGACAGGTCTGGGCTTCGGCAAAAGCGGCCATTTGGTTAAAACGTTGCAGCACCACTTCGGTCTGGCTGCTTTGATCCTGGGCTATCCAGTTGCGCATCCGGCCTATGTCGGCTGGGTCGACCAGCATCAGCGCTTCCGCGGCGACGCCGTCGCGGCCAGCGCGGCCGGTTTCCTGATAATAAGCTTCAATGCTGCGGGGCAGTTCATAATGCACTACATAACGGATATTGGATTTATTCACACCCATGCCAAAAGCCACAGTGGCGACAATCAGCTGCAGCTCATCGCGCTTGAAGGCGTCCTGGATCTGCATGCGTTCTTCATGGCTCAGTCCGGCGTGATAAGCACCGGCCGCAAAACCTTTGTCTTTCAGCTGCTGCGCCAGATCATCGACTTTTTTCCGTGAGTTGCAATAGACAATACCGCTGTGCTGTTCCTGAGTTTTCAGGTAACTGACCAACTGGTTTAGCGCGCTGAACTTTTCCTGCACTGTGTAGCGGATATTGGGTCTGTCAAAGCTGCCCACTGAAATAAAAGGCATCTGCAGCTGCAACTGCTGGCGGATGTCTTTTTGGGTGGCCGGATCGGCGGTGGCGGTCAGCGCCATCACAGGCACCTGCGGAAACTGCTGTTTCAGCTGTGCCAGGGCCGTGTAATGCGGCCGAAAATCGTGGCCCCACTGCGAAATACAATGCGCTTCGTCGATGGCAAATAAACTGACGCCAACCTCCTGCAGGCGCTGCATAAAGTCCTGCTGCAACAAACGCTCTGGCGCCAGATACAGCAGCTTTAACTCGCCGTAACGCAGCCGGTTTAACACGTCCAGCATCTGTTCGCGGCTGATGCTGCTGTTGAGAAACTCCGCCGCAATGCCGTTGGCTTTCAGCGCATCCACCTGATCTTTCATCAGCGACATCAACGGAGACACCACCACAGTCACTTGCGGCAACAGTAAAGCAGGTAACTGATAACACAGCGATTTGCCGCCACCTGTTGGCATCAGCACAAAACAATCCTGCCCACTCAGACAGGCCTGAATGACCTCAAGCTGGCCATGACGAAACTGGCTGTAGCCAAAAGCTTGTTTGAGCAGATTGTATAAATCGGTGTCGGACATGCTGCAGTGCTGTGGTTGAAAGGCGGGCATTGTACTGAAATTCTGCCGCGCTGTCTTAGTTGGTATAGCGCCTTGTTTCATCGGGCTGTATTGGCTATTGTGAAACTCCTCTTACCAGTTGGAGTTGAAGGATGCAGCCAGAACAGTTATTGCCTTATATAGCCCAGGTGTTTGACCAGATGCCGTTTAATCAATTATTGGGGCTGAAAGTCACCGGCTTTGATGAAGCGAGGGCTGAAGTGCGTTTTGCCTTTAAACCTGAACTGGTCGGTAATCCGGTGCAACAAATTCTGCATGGCGGCGTTATTGCTTCAGTGTTGGATGTGGTTGGAGGCCTGATGGCGGTGTCCAGCGCCTTAAGCCGGTTGGGCGACGTGCCTGCTGCAGAGCTGCAGGAAAAACTTGGCAAAATGAGCACCATCGACATTCGCACCGACTACCTGCGCCCTGGCCGCGGTACCGAATTTATTGCCAGCGCCATAGTGATCCGCTCCGGCAATAAAGTCTGCGTCTGCCGAATGGAACTACACAACGAAACCGGCCACCACCTGGCCCTGGGCACAGGTACATACATGGTGGGGTGAATCTGGTATTTCGGAACGCAACCAATGTTGCGTTCCGCCAGATTCACGCCTTTTGCTCTGCAAAAGGCCGGGCAGGAGGCTGCTTCGAACTAGCGGGCTTGCTGCCGGGCGAACGCCTTTTGCTCTGCAAAAGGCCGGGCAGGAGGCTGCTTCGAACTAGCGGGCTTGCTGCCGGGCGGATGCTGCAACTAAGTTCAGGCCCCGAGCTCTGCAACAATCATCCGGCTGCCAGACTCCTCTTGGCGTCGTCCGCGGATCAGGCTATAAAATTGCAGTAATGATGCAGACCGCTCGCATTCAGGAGATTGACAGATGACCGCACTTCGCTCAATTGGATTATGGCTTCTGCCATGGCTGGCTTTTGGCTGCCACGCTGCTGAACCTGCAGCAGTGAGCTGCGCCGAGCCCAAAGGTCAGGTGGCGCAACTGCTTTGCACTGATGCGGAATTGCAGGCGCTGGACCTGAGGCTGAACCAGGTGTATCAGGCAGCGCAGGCCAAGGCGAAAGATGGTCTGGTGACAAGGCTGAGGTCAGAGCAGCGTGGCTGGCTAAAAGGCCGCGCCGAATGTTGGAAAGCCGTTGGCCAGCCGGTTTGGCTGACTGCAAGCTGGACTGTCAGTACAGTTCGGGATTGTTCCCTAGCCATCACCCAGCAGCGGATTGCTGAGTTACAGGCAGTATGGGCCTTACTGGACGCAGTCACCGAGTTTTATCAATGTCAGAATAACCCTGCCAATGAAGTGGTGTTGCAACTGTTCAGTAGCGAGCCTGCGACAATCCGGCTGGAGCGGGGCGACAGTACCCGCACTTTATGGCGGGTGACGGGGGTTGCAGAGCCAATGTATGAAGGGCAGAACGTCAGTCTGCAGTGGCAAGGCGACCAGTTGCAGCTCAATTGGTTTAATATCCACACAGGACAGAACGAACTACTTCAGTGTCAGAAACAACCGTCAGGAAACCATAGTCCATGAATCCAAGCACTGAGCTGCGAGAGGCCAACGCAGCAGACGCCGCGGCGATAGCAGCTATTTATAACCACTATGTACTCAATACCTGTGTCACTTTTGAAGAAGAGGCCGTTACAGCGGCGCAAATGGCGCAGCGACTGGCCGATGTTCGGCAGGCAGGTTTACCCTGGCTGGTGTTGCTGGAACAGGGTGAGCTGTTGGGTTATGCCTATGCCAGCCTGTGGCGGGTGCGCAGTGCGTATCGTTTTTCAGTTGAAAGCACCGTCTACTTAAAGCAAGACCTGTCTGGCCGGGGCTACGGCAGCCAGCTCTATATGGCGTTGCTTGCGCAGTTAAAAGAGCAGGGCTTTCACACCGTGATAGGCGGCATTACCTTACCCAACCGGCAAAGTGTGCAGCTGCATGAAAAATGCGGTTTTGCCAAAGTTGCGCACTTCAGTCAGGTCGGTTACAAGTTCGGGCAATGGCTGGATGTGGGCTACTGGCAAAAGCTGCTGTAGCGGGAAAGGCGGCTTTTCAGGCAAAAACACAGTGTTTCCGGCCAGAACCGGTTTTTTCTGCTGTGGTGTGACGCTGTGCTTCAGTACAATACGGACCTTTCAGTCGCTCTGTTGAGTAAAGTTCATGTCTTTTAGTCCGGCGCAGAAAATTGGCGGCACTTTTGCCGCCACTGCCTACACCTTATGGGGCCTGGCGCCTCTGTACTTCAAACAAATTGATTTTGTGCCTGCCGAAGAAATTCTGGTGCACCGTATAGTCTGGTCCTTATTGCTGCTGGTATTGATTGTCTGGGCCATGCGTCAGAGCGACAAAGTGCTGGCGGTGCTGAAACAACCTAAGCTGGTTTTGGCGCTGCTTGGCACAGCCCTGATCCTCGGTGCCAACTGGGGATTGTTTATCTGGGCGGTCAATAACCACCATATGCTGGATGCCAGTCTGGGCTATTACATTAACCCGCTGCTCAATGTGTTGCTGGGCATGGTGTTTCTTGGGGAGCGGCTGCGCCGTTTTCAGTGGCTGGCGTTGTCGCTGGCCGTCACGGGGGTGTTGATCCAGCTGCTTACCTTTGGTTCTGTGCCCTGGATTGCGCTGGTGCTGGCCGGTACCTTTGCCCTCTATGGCTTGTTTCGCAAAAAACTGGCGGTGGATGCCATTACCGGTTTGTTTGTGGAATCGCTGTTGCTGGCGCCGTTAGCGCTTTGGTACTGGTGGCAGTTTGCCAACAGCAGTGCGGCTGATTTCAGCCAAAACAGCTGGACCCTGAATCTGGTCCTGATGGCGGCCGGCCTGGTCACCACTGTGCCACTGCTGTGTTTTATCGCTGCCGCCAAACGGCTGCAGCTGTCCACTATGGGCTTTTTCCAGTACATAGGCCCAAGTTTTATGTTTGTGTTTGGTGTTTGGCTGTATAACGAGCCGCTGACCGACAGCAAGCTGGTGACTTTTGGTTTTATCTGGGCTGCTTTGCTGTTGTACAGTGCAGATGCCGTGCTGCAGCTGAAGAAGAAAAAGCCGTTGGCTTAGCCACCGGCTTTTAATTCAATGCTATTGCCTTCCGGGTCCTGAATGTACAGCGAGGGGCCGAAACCTAGGCTGCCATAGCGTTCGGCCACTGGGGAACAGGGGATTTGCTGTGCCTGGCACCAGGCTTGAATAGCTGCAGGATCAAAGGGCTGAATTTGCAGGCAAAAGTGCTCCAGATTACGGCCTGTAACACCGGGAGCTGCGCCGCCTGCAGCCCCCAACGGCTGGTCAACCGGTACCAGGTCAATCAGCTGGGCGCCGGCGCGCAGCTGATACAGGCCCTGCTCAGCTTCCACCCGTTCCAGACTGCAGCCCAGCTGCTGGTAAAACGCCAGCATGGGCTGCAAGTGCCGCACTCGTAATACCAAATGATCCAGCCCTTTGATCTGAAACAGTTCAGTCATCTACTCCAGGTCCTGTTCAATCTGCTCAGGTTTAAACAATAGCAGGGCGGCCGCTAAGGCGGCTACCTCAGTCTGTACCACAGCAGGTAAACCGGGTCTGAACCAGACCCGGCCAGCATTGATGGTTTCCAGCTGAGCTAGTGGCCCTTCTGAGTCAGACAGCACATAGCCACTGGGGTCCATCAGGGGCCAGTGGCTGCCGGCCATTTTGTGCACCGAATTGATTTTCACCAGCCGGTTCGACAGCAGGCTTTCGCCTTTGTAGCTATTGTCCCATTGACTGTACAGCACCAGGCTGCGACTGCTGTCCCCCTGAATACCACAGGCAAATACCGGGCTTTTACCCAGGCTGGTATCCAGCTGCCAGCCGTCGTAGCCCAACTGATTGCTTTGCGCCAGGCACTCCAGATGTTGCCAGTGTTCACCATTTGTCAGTGACAACTGCTGAGCCTGACGCTGATGCTGTAACGAAACACCAAGAATTTTCAGGCCAAAACCAAAAGCCGGTGCCTGTTTGGCTTTGGCACTGTAAAAAGGCCCGAAACTCAGTGGCTGATCAAAACGGCGGGGATTGCTGCCTTGCACTGACCAGGGCTGCATCTGCTCAAAGGCCGGAGCGGACTGCATCTGAGCCGCCTGCAGTGGCAGGCACAGGCTGCCCAGCAGCAGACAAAGGGGGCGGCGATTCATTGGACTTTCCTTGCATAGGGACGGGTCCAGCTAGTGTTTGCCTTGTGTTGGTGGTGAAACGTAATTCTTTGTTGCTGGCCCAGGATGATTTGTAACCAGTCAGGCCTGAGCGTAAATTTCTTTGTAACCCAGCCAGCGCCGCACCAAAGGGGCTATATGCTGTGGGTACTGCTGCTGCAACTGCACCGCAGCCTGCTGGGCGGCAGGGATCAGGTCGGCATCCCGGCTGAGATCCGCGATGCGGTAGTTCACCTGGCCGGTCTGACGGGTACCCAGCAATTCACCGGGGCCACGGATCTCCAGATCTTTTTGCGCTATCACAAAACCATCATTGCTCTCCCGCAACACCGCCAGCCGGGCCTGAGCCGTAGCGGACAGCGGTGCGTGGTACAGCAGTACACAATGCGATACCGCATTGCCACGGCCCACCCGGCCACGCAACTGATGCAGCTGGGCCAGACCCAACCGCTCCGGGTTTTCAATAATCATCAGGCTGGCGTTGGGGACATCCACCCCGACTTCAATCACAGTGGTGGCCACCAGCAGGTCCAGTCCGCCTTGTTTAAAGGCATCCATCACCTGCTGTTTCTCCGCCGGTTTTAAGCGGCCATGCACCAGACCCACGTTCAGTTCTGGCAGGGCTTCGGCCAGCTCCACTGCGGTAATTTCGGCGGCCTGGCACTGCAGCTGCTCTGATTCGTCAATCAGGGTACAGACCCAATAGGCTTGCCGGCCTTCCTGCTGCACGGCCTGACGTACCCGCTCTGTCACTTCAGCACGCCTGCTGTCCGGAATGGCCACAGTGGTCACTGGCGTCCGACCCGGAGGCAGTTCGTCAATCACGGAGGTGTCGAGGTCTGCATAAGCTGTCATTGCCAGGGTGCGGGGTATAGGGGTGGCGGTCATCACCAGCTGGTGTGGGGAAAAGCCGGTCGTGGTGCCTTTTTCGCGCAGCTCCAGCCGTTGATGCACACCAAAACGGTGCTGTTCATCAATAATCACCAGTGCCAGGGCATGAAATTCAACCTGTTGCTGAAACAAAGCATGGGTGCCTATGACCATGTTGGCTTCGCCGCTGGCCACCCTGTCCTGCTGCAGTTTCTTTTGTTTGGCCGTGCTTTTGCCGGACAACCAGGCCACCTGAAACCCCAGGGGCTCCAACCAGCGCCTGAAGGTGCTGGCATGCTGCTCCGCCAGGAGTTCAGTTGGCGCCATCAGAGCCACCTGCGCGCCCTGACCCAACACCGTCAGCGCCGACAAGGCGGCCACCAGGGTTTTGCCTGAGCCAACGTCGCCCTGCACCAGCCGCAGCATAGGGGCTTGCTGGGCTAAATCGGCACGAATTTCCTGCACCACGCGTTGCTGCGCTTTGGTTGGCGCAAAGGGTAGTTGTGCCAGCAGCTGTTGTTCCAGACTGGTCTTGATCTGAAAGGAGCGGGCTGGTTGCTGACGGCTTTGCTTACGAATTTGCAGCATCGACAACTGCTGTGCCACCAGTTCTTCAAAAATCAGCCGTTGCTGGGCCGGATGCTGGCCTTGCTCCAGCAGGGTTAGGGACGCATCAGGTGGCGGCCTGTGCAGATAGCGTAAAGCGTCTGCCAGTGACCAGGCCTGGGAGCTCAGCACAGGGGCCAGATATTCGACTGGGCTGCTGCGTTGCAGGTACTGCAGCGCCTGTTCGGTCAGGGCGCGCCAACTGGCTTGTTTTAAGCCTTCGGTGGTGGGGTAAACCGGTGTGAGGCTTTCTGCCATATCGGGCTCTGTGCTGTCTTTCTGCACCTTGTACTCCGGGTGCATCATTTCCACACCGCGGTTGCCGCGTTTGACTTCCCCATAACAGCGCAGCAGCACACCTGGGCTGACCGCATTTTTCTGCGCTGCACTGAAATGGAAAAAGCGTAAGGTCAGAATACCGCTGCCATCACGGATGCTGACCAGCCAGCTGCGTCTTTTGCCAAAGATCACATCACTGGATACCACTTCGCCCAGCACAGTGGCCTGCATACCTGGCACCAGATGGGCGATGGGATAAATCCGGGTGCGGTCTTCGTAACGCAACGGCAGGTGAAATAACAAATCCTGCACGCTCTGGATACCCAGCTTGTGCAGCAGTCCGGCATTTTTCGCACCTACGCCTTTGAGTTGATGGATAGCGACAGCATCCAAAGCGGTAACCGTCAAAATAAAGCCTGATAACTCACTGAATGGCTTCAGTTTACCTGTTCAGGCTTGGCTTGGACAATCAGCGCTGTGAAATTGACTTATGGGCTGAGGCCCGCACGCTGGATAGCGGCACGTTCTTCTTCGGTCAGACGCTGACGGGACAGGCCGAGATAGATGGCGCCATGCACCTGCGTGGCCAGTTGCAATGGCGCGGCTTTCACCTGCAACGCCAGGTCTGGTCTGGCCGCCAGTAAATCTCTGGCTTGGGCTTTGGTCGCCACCATCGCATCCAGCCTGCCTGCAGCCAGCATGGCAAACCCTTGCTCCAGCGAACTCACTTCCGTGGTTTTCAGCGAGGGCAAGTCCTGCAGTAAAGGGGCACTGTACACCGCGCCACGCACTGCACCAAGTCTGTAGTGGAGTAACTCCTGACGCGACTGAATGGCTTTAGCCTGCTTAGGTTGGTACAACCATTCTGGTTGGGCCTGGCCATAAGGAAGCAGGTGCATCATACGGGCCCGTTCATCCGAATAATTTAAGCGGGCTATTAAATCGACCTGGCCTTGTTGCATCAGTCGCAGACAACGGGATAACGGAGTTGGGGGAGTAAAGCTCACACCAAAACCGGCCGCCGCAACGAACTTCCGTACCTGATCAACGACGGGCCCTTTGGGTTCAACGCCATCAAACTGATGCCGGCCCGGTGCATTATCCAGACACCAGAGCAGATCCCTGGCTGGCAGCGGGCCGCTGACGAGCAACAGAAGCAACCAAAGATGACGCATCAGGGTTCGACCAGGTAGGTCGGGCCTTGGGTCAGCGGATCAAAGGCGTATAGTCGTTTGACAGTGCCGTCTGCCACCATAGCAGCGATAGCAGCTTCGATTTGTGGTTTGAGCTGTAAATGAGGGCTCTTTCTGGACAGGCCAATATTAATGTAACGTTTTTCGACTACCGAAAAATCGACAGGGGCGCGGCGAAATTTAAAATGCAGCTCCTGCTTCTGGGCAATCACGTCCAATGAGCTTTGGGTTGGAACCACCAGGCCATCGACGCGGCCCCGCAACAGCATTTCAAAGCCGGTGGCGATGCTGTCAATTTCAACATGGCGGGACGATTCGCTCATCATTTTCATCAGGCTGGGGTGGTAAGTGTAATTGCGCACAGTGGCAATACGCAAAGTGACCAGCTGGTTCAGCGCCTGGATGGCTCTGCTGTCAGACCCGAGCAAATAAAGGGATTCAGCGATACGTTCATTGTAAGGAAACAGCCACATTGTATTGGCGCGTTCGTCGGTGTAGTTCAGGTTGCTCATCAGATCGACTTCGCCGGTTTCCATCTGACGAAAACAGCGGGCAGACGGGGTTCTGGCGGTAAATTTCAGGGTAAAACCGGCACGTTTAGCCAGTTCCTGCATCAAATCGACCGAAGGGCCATAAGGGGCCTTACCATCTTCATAGGCATGAAAACGCGGAAAGTGGTCCAGACACCAGGTCAGTGTGGGGTGCACCTGTTCTGCCCACACAGAGTGGCTGAGCAATAACAGTGATGCGAGCAGCCTGGACCACATAGACACACCTAATTGGTTGAAGGAACTTCCATCACGCCGTCAATTTCGATCTGGGCGCCCCGGGGCAGGGCGCTGACTTGCACAGCAGCGCGGGCCGGGTAGGGCGCACTGAAATGCTGACTCATAATTTCATTGACGGTGGCGAACTTGCTTAAATCAGTCAGGAAGATAGTCACTTTGACCATATCATTCAGGCTGCCGCCTGCCGCCTGACAGACGGCGGCCAGGTTCTGGAACACTTGCTGGGCCTGAGCGGCAAAATCGTCAGATACCATCTGCATAGTTTCCGGTACCAGCGGGATTTGACCGGACAGATACACTGTGGTGCCAATTTTGACTGCCTGGCTGTAGGTACCAATAGCGGCAGGAGCTTTGTCTGTACTGATGATGACTTTAGACATCTGTGGTTACTTCCTTCTGTATACTTTAATCACATCCGGCAATACCCGAATTTTACGCATCACATTGGCCAGATGAATGCGGTCGCGGACGGACAGGGTTATTTTGATCACATACTCGCCGGTGTCTCTGTCGTCTGTGGCTAAGTCCTGAATATTGGAATCCTGTGACGCAATCACAGTGGTGAGTTTGGCCAGCATGCCTTGCTTGTTGACGATAAAGACGCGGATATCCGCCAGAAATTGTTTATCACCGGTTTTGTCCCAGCGCACCGGGAAGTATTTACCCGGCTCTTTTTCCCAGCCACGAATATTGCGGCATTCCACGCGGTGTACGTTCAGGCCTTTGCCTGGCGTGGCGTTGGCGGCGACGTCATCCCCCGGGATAGGGCGGCAGCATTTGGCAAAGGTCACTAACATGCCTTCAGAGCCAATGATCAGTGCTTTCGGTTTGTCGGTTGGGGCCAGTGGCAGTGCCTGTTCATCACCGGATTCAAAGCCCCCCAACAAGCGCCGGGCTATGGCGATAGGCAGCTGGTTGCCCAGACCAATCTCCACCAACAGCTCGTCCAGCGATTTTTGTGTGGTGCTCTGCAGCACCTGTTCAATACGCTCCATGGGAATGGATTCGAGTTTAGTGTCACCCAAAGCGGACGTCAGCAAGCGGCGACCTAAGGTAATGGCTTCGCTGATTTGTTGTTTTTTCAGGTAGTTACGTATGCCTAAAATGGCGCGGCTGGTCACCACATGATTCAGCCAGTTGGCATTGGGTTTACCACCCGGACTGGTAATAATTTCGACCGTCTGGCCGGTTTCCAGTGGTTTGTTCAACGGGTAAGGCTTGCGGTCAACCCTGGCTCCGACACAACGGTTGCCAATGTCGGTATGCACTGTGTAGGCAAAATCCACTGCATTGGCCCCAATAGGGAGCTCCACAATTTTGCCTTTGGGCGTAAACACATAGAGCTCGTCCGGGTAGAGTTCGGATTTGACGTTTTCGACAAACTCGTAGGTGTTGCCTGAGCTTTGTTGCAGTTCGAGCAGGCTTTGCATCCAGCGCTGAGCCCGAATTTGTGCTGTGGTGTTTTGTGTTTCTCCGGCGCCTTTGTAGGACCAGTGCGCAGCTACCCCTTTGTCCGCCATTTCATCCATTTCGCGGGTGCGCATCTGAATTTCCACCGGAATACCGTGTGGGCCGATCAAAGAGGTATGTAACGACTGATAACCGTTTTGTTTGGGGATAGCTATATAGTCTTTGAAGCGGCTTTCAATGGGTTTGAACAGATTGTGCACCACACCCAGCACCCGGTAGCAATTGTCTATGCTGTTGATCAGCACGCGAAAGCCATAAATGTCCATCACGTCGTTAAACATCAGCTCTTTGCTTTTCATTTTGCGGTAGATGCTGTACAGGTGTTTCTCCCGGCCTGCCACTTCAGCTTCAATGCCTGCGTCACGAATACGCTGTTCAATTTCGTTCTGGATTTTCTCGATAATTTCTTTGCGGTTGCCGCGCGCCTGTTTGACCGCGGTTTCCAGCGCCCGGTAACGCATAGGGTATAAAGCTTTAAAGCCCCAGTTTTCCAGCTCATTTTTAATATGGTGAATACCCAGGCGGTTGGCGATAGGGGCGTACAGCTCCAGGGTTTCGCGGGCAATGCGACGGCGTTTCTCCGGCTTCAGGGCACCTATGGTACGCATATTGTGGGTGCGGTCGGCAAGTTTAATCAGGATCACCCGGATATCCTGGGTCATCGCCATAAACATTTTCTGCAGGTTGGTCACTTCAAATTCTTTTAAGTCCTTGAATTTGACCTTATCAAGCTTACTGACCCCCTGCACCAGCTCAGCCACAGTGGCACCAAACTGACGGGCCAATTCGTCTTTGCTGACCGGTGTGTCTTCAATCACATCATGCAGCAAGGCAGCCATCAGGGTTTCATGGTCCATGCGCATATCCGCCAGAATGCTGGTGACTGCGACAGGATGAGTAATATAAGGCTCGCCGCTGGAGCGGATTTGCGGGGCGTGCGCATCACGCGCAACCACATAAGCCTGCTGCACCTGAGCCACTTGCTCCGGTGGCAAATACGCGCTGATTTGCTGCTTCAGGCCTTCAAACAAATACATTCAGAACTCCCCAGACCACCACGCATGGGCGTGCTCTTTGAATATACGTGGATTTAGAGCAGTTGCCAACGGCAGGGCACCGTTGGCACGGGAGCGGCGGTCTTAGTCGTCTGAACCGATGATGGCGGCAACGGCAGCCATTTCTGAGGCTTCCTGCTGCAGCTGGTCACGACGTTCCTGTTGGTTCAGGATCTCTTCCGTGATCAGGTCTTTTTCGATTTCACGCAGGGCGATCACAGTGGCTTTGTCGTTTTCCGGATCCACCATTGGCTCTTTGCCTTCCACTGACAGCTGGCGGGCACGGCGTGCGGCGACCAGGATCAAATCAAAGCGGTTACCAATTTTATTTACTGCATCTTCAACTGTTACGCGAGCCATCAGCCACTCCAGTGATATAGGTTCAAATTAAGACCGCATAGTCTACTCTATTTGGCCGGATTCGCCAACAGGCCCGTCAGCAGCGCGCTCTGGCGTTGTGCCTGTTTGGTTTTACGCAGACGATGGCTCAGGATCACTGCTTCAAACTCGGCTGTGGCCTGTTGCAGATTGTCGTTTACTATCCAGTAATCGTATTCGTCTGCATGGCTGATTTCTGCCCGGGCCTGAGCCATCCGGCCCGCTATCACTTCGGCGCTGTCCTGGCCTCGTTGGTTCAGGCGCTGCTCCAGTGCTTCCACGCTTGGCGGCAGAATAAAAATGCTGCTGATAAAAGGCAGCTGCGCTTTCATCTGACGGGCACCTTGCCAGTCAATATCCAGGAATACATCAATGCCGCGGGCCAGCTGGTCGCTGATGGCGCTTTTCGAGGTGCCATAATAATTGCCAAATACTTCGGCCCATTCCAGAAACTGCTGCTGTTCAATCAGTTGTTTAAAGTGGGGCACGTCGGTGAAATGGTACTGCACGCCATTGGTCTCACCAGGGCGTGGCGCTCTGGTGGTGTGAGAAATGCTGAGCTGCATATCGGCGTGTTTGTTCAGTAACGCATTAATCAGCGTGGATTTGCCGGCTCCGCTTGGCGCCGAAATAATAAAGAGATTACCTGGTAAGTCCTGCATGACTCTGTCTGCTGTAGTAGCCAAAAGGCGATTTTAGCTGGGTGTAGTCAGCCTGCCAACCATTGAGTGCAGAGCTTAGTTTGCGAGCTGTGCTGCCATTTCGGCCACCACCTCCGCAATCAGTGCACGTAGCCAGCGGTGTGCGGGGTCGTGGCGGTAACGGACGTGCCAGGCCATTTCAATAGGAAAGGTGCCAAGGTCGACCGGCGCCGGCAGAATTTTCAGCCTGGGGTCGCGGGCCAGTTGACGGCAAATCAGCATGGGTAATGTGGCGCAGTAATCGGATACGGCAATCATTTCCGGGATGGCCAGAAAGTGGGTGACCGACACGGCGACCTCACGTTTCAGGCCTTGTTGTTCCAGCTTCTGGAATAAGCCCGCTTTGAGCCGGCCCGGAGGCAGCATATTGACGTGTTTCAGTTGCTCGTACTGCGCTTTGCTGAGGCTGTCGCCAACCGAAGGATGATCGGCGCGTACCACACAGGCCAGGCTGTCTTCGCCGAGGCGTTGCACCACCAGATTGTCCGGCGGGTCGGTAATGCGCCCCAGCACCATAGTGGTGTCACCGGACACCACGCCTGTGGCGGACAGGTCCGAGCCATAAGGAGTGAGCCGCAGCCGGATCCCGGGAGCCAGCTGGCGTAACCTGGCGACTATGGCAGGCATCAGCACATATTCGACATAGCTGTTGGGCGCAATGGTGACCAGTTGACGGGCGGTTGCCGGGTCAAACTCACGTTGTCCCAGCACCAGGTCGTCGAGGTTGGCCAGAGCGGCGCTAATCACTGGCGCCAGCTCCAGTGCCTTGGGTGTCGGCTGCATGCCGTAGCGTTCCCGGATAAACAAGGGGTCGTGCAGCATGTCGCGCAACCGGGTCAGCGCATTGGACAGCGCAGGCTGGGTCATGCCCAGTCGCTGTGCAGCCCGGGTGACACTGCGCTCTTCCATCAGCGCCAGGAATATAGGGAACAAATTCAGGTCATATTTCATCCAGATATATTGGGTGGGATATATCTTAAATTCAATGAATAAATTGGATGAATTACTTACGGCGGCGCATGCTTACCCCGGTAAAACGCAGCCCCGGCGTGATGGGGCGAACAGTGGTAACTGCCATTTTCCCCTAAGTCAACGCGATGCAAAGCCCGCAGGGGCAGCACGCAGAAAGAGGATGAACAAATGAATGATGTACTGACAAAGACTGATCATGCAGCGCTGTTCCAGCCGCTGCCGCTGGGCGACATTGAGGTAAAAAACCGTATTTTTATGGCGCCGTTAACCCGTTCGCGTTCCTTAGCCGATGGTCATCTGCAAACGCCACTGCATGCGTTGTATTACGCACAACGTGCCAGCGCAGGGCTGATTATTTCCGAAGCAACCCAAATCAGCCAACAAGGCCAGGGTTATGCCTGGACCCCCGGCATCTACACTGAAGCGCAGGTGCAAAGCTGGCAGCTGGTGACAGACGCAGTGCACAACGCCGGTGGCCGTATTTTTAACCAGCTGTGGCACGTTGGTGGGGTTTCTCACTCTGTGTTTCAGCCGGGCCAGCAAGCCCCGGTGTCGGCCAGTGCCTGGACGCCGCAAGGCATGGCCTTTGTCGGCGATTACCACCCGGATGGCCCGACTGTGCCGCACCCGGAGGCGCGTGAAATGACCAAAGCGGATATTCAACAGCTGATCAAAGACTATCAGCACGCGGCGCTGATGGCGCTGAAAGCTGGCTTCGATGGCGTCGAGTTCCATGCCGCCAACGGTTATCTGATTGACCAGTTCCTGCGGGATTCGGTGAATAAAAGAACTGACGAATACGGTGGTTCGGTAGCAAACCGCATCCGTCTGCTGACTGAAGTGGTCGATGCCTTATTGCAGGTGATGCCGGCTGGCAAAATTGGCGTGCGGTTAACCCCTATTGATGGTGTCGGCGGCAGTTACGACAGCGACCCGGCCACTTTATACACTGCGGCCGCCAAAGCTCTGGCAGGCAAAGGACTGGCCTATTTGCATGTGGTGCGGCCGAACAGCCATGTCAGCAGCGAAAAGAACCTCGGCACCGGCGAAGCCATAGTGCAGCAGATGCGTGCTGCCTTTGACGGCCCATTTATTATCAATGGCGAATTCAGTCCAGAGGAAGCGGCCGAATGGATTGCTGCCGGCAAAGCCGATGCGGTCTCGTTCGGACGGCCTTTTGTCGCCAACCCGGACCTGCCAGCGCGCATTGCGCAAAATGGTCCTTACAATCAGGGGGATCGCGCGACCTTCTTTGGTGGTGATCACCGCGGTTATACCGATTACCCCAGCCTGGTCCACAGTACCAGTCACTCACAGCAACACTCAGCAGTACGTTAACTTCAGGAGCTTCGATCATGGCTTTAAAAGATATTTTGCCCGGCAAACTGGGTTTTGGCACCGCACCGCTTGGCAATATGTTCCGCGACATTCCTGAAGCGGAAGCCCGTGCCACTGTGGACGCAGCCTGGAAGGACGGTATCCGTTATTTTGACAACGCCCCTTTTTACGGCGCCGGTCTGGCCGAATTGCGGATGGGGGAGGCTTTGGCTGAACGCAACCGCGATGACTATGTGATCAGCACCAAAGTGGGCCGGTTGGTACTGGATGAAATTGAAGATGTCAGTGCCCGCGATTTGGGCGAAAAAGGCGAAGTGTTTAAGTACGGCCGGCCGAATAAAATCGTTAATGACTATTCGGCTGACGCCACCTTGCGCTCCATTGAGGACAGCCTGAAACGACTGAAAACCGACCGTATCGAAATTGTCTGGGTGCATGACATCGCACAGGATTTTTACGGCGATGAATGGCTCAGTATGTTCGAGTCGGCCCGCAAAGGCGCTTTTCGGGTGTTGGACAAGTTGCGGGACCAAGGGGTGATCAAAGCCTGGGGTTTAGGGGTGAATAAAGTCGAGCCGATTGAACTGCTGCTGGATTTGGCCGAACCTCAACCCGACGGTTTTTTGCTGGCGGGTCGCTATACGCTGCTTGATCACGACAGAGCACTGCAACGGGTGATGCCAAAAGTGGCAGAACGGGGCCTGGGTATTGTGGTTGGCGGCCCCTACAGCTCCGGCGCTTTGGTGGGGGGGCCTAACTTTGAATACGCTCCGGCATCCGCGCAAATTTTGCAAAAAGTGGCGCAGATCAAACAACTGGCCGACCGCTACGGCATCAGTATGAAAGCCGCTGGTCTGCAATTTGCGTTGGCGAATCCGGCGGTGGCCGCTGTGATCCCTGGCGCCAGCAAACCAGGCCGGATTAGTGAAGACAGCAGTGCACTGAAAGAAGTGGTCCCGGTTGACTTCTGGCGGGAGCTGCGAGCCGAAGGCCTGGTGAACCCGCTGGCACCTTTACCTGTCTGAGTTTTCGACCTCAAAAAAAAGCCCGGCGCTCTGTGACAGAGCCCCGGGCCTTTTTATGCAGGCCTAGCGTTTTTTCGCTTTAATTGACAACGTCAGCTCAAAGTGGGCCATCACTTCATCGCCATGCAGCGAAGGGCAGGTCACATTAATAGTGACCGTCTGATTCACCCGTTCACCGCTTTGCAGCGACTGTTCAATCATCTGGTCGATTAAGGCGCCGTCATTACTGACAAAATGCACGTCGGCTTCAGGACGTTTTAAAAACTCACCTTTGACATCTTTAAAGGCAAAGTGAATAGCCAAACCACGCTGGCGGGCTTTGTGAAACACCAGAAAAGCACCGGCTAAATCGGCCCCTATGGCCAAAGCACCAAAATAAATACTGCCCAGATGGTTTTTGGTATGACGGTGATGCGGCATCCGGATCACGGTGCGCTGGTCATCCAGCTCAATAATTTTGGGTTTACAAAAACCAATCAGGGGAATGTAACGAAACCCAAACCACCATAATTGCCAGTTGGCTTTGCGCAATGCGTTCATGTTCTACTCCGTACCACTAACTGGTCGGAGCTTATCATTTGGGTGGGGATTTCGCGAGTTTTTGCTGCCATTGTCGGTCAAATTGCAGCTTTGCCTGCTGTCGAAGCTCTGCACACCAGGCAATTTGCGCTGTGTCCCGCACGCCATAACACTGTGCGGGCTCGCGGTAAAACTTCAGCCAGGCCTGCTGTTGTTCACCCTGATAAGGTGCAGTCAGCAACAAGTGACTGCTGGAAAAAGCCCGGCCTTTCGCCAGCTGCGACAGGTCGCCGGATTTTGCCGGGGGGGTATTTTTGCTTTGGACTGATTTCGCCTGCTGCTGGTCGAGACAATTTTGCAGACGGCTCGACAAAAGTCGTTGTTGTCGCTGTAATTTTGGTAATTCGTTCAGGCGATAACCTTGTTTCAGTTGTTGCTCCAGCATGTTCAGTCTGACTTCAATGTCTGAACAGGCTGCTGCAGCCAAACGCCAACTGATTAGAACAAAGCACAGACAAACCAGCGATGGGTTCATCCTTAAACCCCTTATTGGTTAACATAAAGTAAATAAAACATAGCTGGTTTTTGTGACCTTGAGGTCAAAACCGGCCCAAGGTTCAGGCAATGCACAATAAAGGCTGGAGAATGAAGATAAATGGAACCGTGATCCTGCTGGCAGCACTGCTTGGTATCAGTGATGTTCAGGCACAACAAGTGCCTAAAGTGCCGGTGCGGACGGCGCTGGTGCAACAGCAGGATATGCAGGTTTGGATCCGTGGCATAGGCCGGGTCAAACCAAAACAAAGTGTGGATATTCGTCCTCAGGTGGATGGGGTGCTGCTGGACATCCTGGTCAAAGAAGGCCAGATGGTGAACAAAGGCGATCTGCTGGCGGTGCTGGATGACCGGGCTATAAAGGCTTCGCTGGCTCAAGCCAAAGCGCAGCATGGGGTCATCAAAGCTCAGTTGGAGTCGGCCAGGCTGGACCTGCAGCGTTTTCTGAATCTGAGCACAACCCAGGCCATTTCACAGCAAGTGCTGGATCAACAAAAAGCGCTGGTGCAGCAACAGGAAGCCCAGTTGCGCAGTGTCGAAGCGGCGATTCAGGCACAGCAAGTGCAGTTGTCTTTTACCCGCATCAGCTCCCCGGTCACAGGCCAGGTTGGGATCCGCAATGTGGATGCCGGTAACTATGTGCGCTCCGGCGACAGCCTTGGCCTGTTTTCGGTGGTACAGCTGGACCCCATCAGTGTCGAAATAGCGTTGCCGCAGTCCAGGCTGCCTCAGCTGCAGCAACTGATGCAGCAAACAAGGCAACAACAGCAGGTGCCGGTACAGGCCTTTCTGCAGGATGGGGCTGAACTGTTGGCTCAGGGGCTGTTGCAGGTGGTGGACAACAAAGTCGCTGCAGGCACAGGCACAGTGCGTGTCAAAGCTGATTTTGCCAATCCAGATCACAAGTTATGGCCTGAGCAGACGGTGGTGGTGGCGCTGCAACAAGAGAAATTGCCAGGTGTACTGACAGTCCCGCTGCGTGCACTGGTACAGGGGCCGGACGGGCCTTATGTCTGGCTGAATGAGCAGGGCAAAGCCAAAACGCAGCCTGTGCAACTGGTGTTGCAGGAGCAGGACCTGGCGGTTGTTTCAGGTTTGCAGGCCGGGCAGCAGGTGGTGGTTGATGGCCAAAACCGACTGAAACCGGGTGCAGAACTGGCGGTGACTGCCGAGCCTCGCCTGGCGGCCAGCAAGGAGCTGCAGCCATGAAAGCCAGAGGCGTGTTTGCCTGGTGTATGGAACATCCGATAGGCACAGTGCTGCTGGCTTTTGCGCTTGTACTGCTGGGCTTGCTGGCCTTTCCACGTTTATCCATTGCGCCTTTGCCGGAGGCCGATTTCCCGACCATTGAAGTGAATGCGCGATTACCCGGCGCCAGTGCTGAGACTATGGCCTCTGCGGTGGCGACTCCGCTGGAAGTGGCGCTCAGTGCCGTGCCAGGTATTGCCGAAATGACGTCCAGCAGTGCTTTGGGCTCGGTCAGTATTACGCTGCAGTTTGTGCTGGAAAAAGACATTGATGCGGCCGCGCAGGAAGTGCAGGCAGCGCTGAACCAGGCGCAGGGTCGCCTGCCTGACATGCCCAATGCACCAACCTGGCGTAAAGCCAACCCGGCCGACAGCCCCATTCTGATTATTGGTGTGACTTCGGCCACTTTGTCCCGTACCCAGGTAAGCGATCTGGCCGAAACCGTGCTGGCACGGCAACTGACTCAGATTAACGGCGTGGGTGAAGTTTTTATTGGCGGTCAGCAAAAACCGGCCATTCGTATTCAGGCCAGGCCTGAAGTGCTGGCGGGGGCCGGTATCACACTGGCCGATATTCGTGCTGCGGTGCAACAAGCCAGTGTCAACCAGCCCAAAGGGGCCTTGTACGGCAACAGCAAAGTGTCCACCTTATCGGTCAATGATCAGGTGTTCAGTGCGGAAGACTATGCCAATCTGATTGTCACATACCAAAACGGTGCGCCGGTGTATCTGCGTGATTTAGCGGTGGTAAAGGCGGGCGCTGAAGATGATTATGTAGAAATTTCGCCAAACGGAGAGTCGGGTGTGGCACTGATTATCCGCCGTCAGCCAGGCGCCAATATTGTTGCGACGGCGGATCGGATCCGCGCTGCCTTGCCGCAGCTGACTGCGGCTTTGCCTGCCGATGTCAAGGTGGAGGTGTTTAACGACAGAACCCGCACCATTCGCGCTTCATTGCATGAAGTGGAGCTGACGCTGGCTATTGCTGTGGTGCTGGTGATTGGCGTGATGGCGGCGTTTTTACGCCAGTGGTCGGCGACTCTGATCGTGACCGCTGTCTTGTTGATTTCGCTGATTGCCACCTGCGCTGTGATGTATGTGGCGGGCTTCAGTCTGAACAACCTGACGCTGGTGGCCATTGTAATCGCCGTTGGTTTTATTGTGGATGATGCCATAGTGGTGATTGAAAACATTCACCGTTATCTGGAGCTGGGCTACAGCAAAAAAGAAGCGGCGCTGCGTGGGGCTGAGGAAATTGGTTTTACCGTGATCTCCATCAGCGTTTCGTTGATTGCGGCTTTTATCCCATTGCTGTTTATGGGCGGCATTATAGGCCGTTTGTTCCTCGAGTTCTCGTTAACGGCGGCGGCCGCCATTTTAATTTCTGTGCTGGTTTGCTTAACGCTGGCTCCGACCCTGGCGTCGCTGTTTATGGACAAAGCGCCGCACCATAGCGACAGCCCGGGGCTGTTTGACCGGTTAATTGGCCGTTATGACAAGGTACTGAGCTGGGCCCTGGATCACCCAAAAACCATGCTGATGGTGTTTTTCCTGAGCATCGCTGGCAGCGTGGGCAGCTTTATGGCCATTCCGAAAGGCTTTTTTCCATTGCAGGACACTGGTTTTATTATTGGCACTACGCAGGCCGCTTCTGATATTCCGTATGAAGACATGCTGGCCAAACACCAGCAACTGGAACAGATACTGCGTAACGACCCGGATGTGACAGGTTTTAATCATCTGGTGGGTGGCAATGCATCCAATGGCTCAGGCCGGGTCTGGATAGTGTTAAGTGATCCGGACGACAGGGAGGCGGATGCCAATGCCATTATCGATCGCTTAAGGCCGCAGTTCAGTCAAATCCCTGGTTTGCAGGTGTTTCTCCGTTCGGCTCAGGACATTAATCTCGGCGGCCGCGGTTCCCGTGCTCAGTATCAGTACGTACTAAAAGCGCTGGACAGCGATGAACTGGCACAGTGGACCAACGCACTGACCAGCAAGTTGCGGCAAAACCCAATGTTTACGGACTTGTCGAATGACCTGCAGTGGGACGCCAATATTATCCGGCTGGATTTAGACCGGCAGGAAGCGGCCCGCCTTGGCTTTAGCGCAGCGGATTTAGACCAGGCGCTGTATGACGCCTTTGGTCAGCGTCAGATCAATGAATACCAGACTGAAACCAATCAATACAAAGTGATACTGGAACTAAGCCCGGATCAGCGCGGCAGCGCGCAAAGCCTGAACTACTTTCATTTGCGTTCGCCCAGCACTGGTGAGCTGGTGCCCTTATTGGCCTTTGCCAAAGTGTTGCCGGCTGAGCCTGGCCCTGTGGTGATTAACCACCATGGACTGCAGCCGTCCGCCAATATCTCGTTTAACCTGGCCGCTGGTGTTGCGCTGGGCGATGCGGTACAGGCGCTGGAGCAAGCCAGAGCAGAACTGGCCATGCCCGCCTCTGTGCTGGGCAGTTTTCAGGGCGCAGCCCAGGCATTTCAGGAGTCACTGGCCAGCCAGCCCTTGCTGATCCTGACGGCTTTGCTGGCGGTCTACATTATTCTCGGGGTTTTGTATGAAAGTTTTGTGCATCCGCTGACTATTTTATCGACGTTGCCTTCGGCGGCTATTGGCGCCATTTTGCTGTTGTGGTTCTGGGGGCTGGATTTCTCCATTATGGCCTTGATTGGCATTATTCTGCTGATCGGGATAGTGAAGAAAAACGGCATTCTGATGGTCGATTTCGCGCTGGCGGCGCAGCGTGAACAGGGGGTGTCGGCCAAGGAGGCCATTCACCAGGCCTGTCTGGTCAGGTTCAGGCCCATTATGATGACCACCCTGGCGGCTATTCTGGGGGCTGTGCCACTGACCCTGGGTTTTGGCACTGGTTCTGAGTTGCGGGTGCCGTTGGGCGTTGCTGTGGTAGGTGGCCTGGCGTTCAGTCAGGTGCTGACTTTGCTGACGACCCCTGTGGTTTTTATGACGCTGGACCGGCTGTTCCTGCAAAAGCGCCGGGAGCTGCAGGCAGAGCAGGCGGTTGTTTAAGACTGAACCCGGCAGCAGCGTAGCCGGGCAGTTTTTGATAGCGCTACCAGATTGAACAGTTTTTTTTAAATCGCTACATATCACTGTTATCCATGTTTTTCATAGCCTTAATCTAGATGGTTCTGTAATTCTATAGTCGTCAGGTACAAAATGGTTGCGCAATCATTTTGTGTCAGTTAATTTATTGCCGGGTATTTAACCTCTGCTGGTTTTTTGATCGCCTCTGGCCTGTATTGGCTGGGTTTTGTGAGTGGCGATGCTGGAAATCAGTTGAAAATTCTAAATAAATCAACAGGTGTTAGCGCTATCACGCTAATAAAGACCGGGGTAAGGTGACAGACGTGAAAGAATTCAGACCAACGCAGGCGGCGCTGCTGATCAGTGCAGCTCTGGCGTGTATGGCCTCAGCTCAGGCGGAACAACAGGCCGCTGCAGAGCGTGAAATTGAAGTGATCCAGGTGACTGCCACCAAAAGGACCACGACCTTAAGAGAGACTCCGCTGGCGGTCACGGCTTATGATCAAAAAGCGCTGGATAAGAACCATGTGATCCAGCTGGATGACTTGCAGGGCGCTGTTCCCAGCCTGCAAATTGCGCAAAACGGTACCCAGAATACCCCTATGGTGTATATCCGTGGTATAGGGTCCTCTGATCAGACTGAAAGTGGTGATCCGGCCGTCGCATTCCACATTGACGGTGTCTATTCAGCCCGCTCGCAGGGCGCTTCTGCGCTGATGTTTGACTTAGAAGGCGCCGAAGTACTGCGTGGGCCACAAGGCACACTGTTTGGCCGCAACGCCACTGGTGGTGTGGTGAACCTGCACACCGCCAAAGCCCGTCTGGACGGTTTTGAAGGCAATGCGGAAATGACGCTGGGCAATTACGACCGCAAAGCGGTGCGCGCCATGGTGAATATTCCGGTATCTGAGACCTTTGCTTTCCGTGTCGCGGCTGCCACCGACCAGTCTGATGGCGTGGTGGATTTTCTGCCGGGGTCGGCCATGGGTGAAAAGTACGGTTCGACCGATTTGGCCGCAGCCCGTTTCAGCACTTACTACCAACCAAATGACCAGCTGGACTGGACCTTATCTTATGAACATTTTACCGATCAGGGCACTGGCCATATTCCAACCCTGACCGGCGGCGATGACCGCAGCTCTTATGTGCAAGTGCCTGGTTTTAATGACTTTGTCATTGATTCAGTTCGCACCCGCATTAACTATGTGTTCGAAAACGAGCTGGAATTAGCCTATATCGGTGGTTACACCGACTCATCGCGCGAGTCGCTGTGGGACCGCAGCTGGAGCCTGACCAAATACGAATGGGGCGGTTGTGTCGACTGTACCCACGAAGCCGTGCAACACGAGTTGCAGCTGAAAAACGAAGACAGCGCCCGCTGGCAGTGGATGGTGGGGTATTTCTTCTTTGATGAAAGCAACAAAACGATTTTCGACATAGTGCACCCAGACGTGGATTACGAAGGTGGCACCACACCCAACCCGAATCTGTGGTCGACCTATCGCCAGCCAGACCGCGGTTTACGCTCGAACAGCCTGTATGCCCAAAGCACCTTTAAACTGACCGACGACTGGCGAGTGAGTGCTGGCCTGCGTTACACCAATGACAAACGGTGGGACAAAGGCGGGCGCAATATTATGTGTCCGGTGAAAAAAGGTACAGAAACCATGGAGCCAAACACGGATTATGTTGGCCTGCTGGACCCGGATAACCTGCTGGGGGGCCTGGCGCCAAACAAAAACCTGGTACAGCCGGGGCAATGTTGGGTGGACACCTACAACGACACCAGCCCGGAATGGTCGAAAACCACGGGGATGGCGCGCTTAGAATGGGACATGAACAAAGACATCATGGTCTATGGCTCGGTTGCGACTGGCTTTAAATCCGGCACTATTCAGGACGGCAACAAATACACAGGGACAGGTCCTTTCACCAAAGCTGACCTGGACGCCATTATCGCCGCCAACAATAACGAAGCCGCTGGCACCAACGCCTATGTGGCTCCGGAAGAAAACACCAGCATTGAACTGGGCATGAAAGGCTTGTTCCTGGATGGCAGTCTGCAACTCTTTGGTGCCTTGTTCTCTACCGAATACACCGACCTGCAGGTCACCAGCAACGTGGTGACCGCCACTGGCGCCGATTTACTGCGTAAAACCAATGCGGGTAAAGCCACCATCAATGGTCTGGAGCTGGAAGCCAGGTACCTGGTCAGCGCCAATGGCGAGCTGACTTTTGCAGGTTCCATCCTGGACGCGACTTACGATGAGTTCCTGACCACAGACTCCAAGTACGGTGCTGGTGGTATCGCCTTTAACCCGTCTGCCGGTGTGCCGTCGCAACCAAACCTGCTGGATTTCAGTGGTAACCACCTGGTGCTGGCGCCTGAGTTTTCCGGCTCTGTCAGCTACGAGCACTTTGTCGGCCTGGACAACGGCGCCACTTTAACACCACGTGCCCGTGTCAGCTACTCGTCAGAAGTCTGGTTTGACCCGGCCAACCGTGGTGACCGCCCTGAAGGCTTCCGTAACCTGCCTTATGCGGCAGATATTGACCGCCAGGATGCCTACGCCAAGCTGGATTTGAGCCTGAACTACCAGCCATCAGACGGCAACTGGAGTGCGGAAGCCTTTGTGAACAATGTGACAGACCGTGACATTAAAAGCGATCAGGGCCGGACGCACGGCGATGCAGTACCGAACTTTATGTGGCAGTCGCCACGGACTTTTGGGGTGCGCTTCAGCGTCAGTTTCGATTAATTCCTGCCTGCCGCTCCTTCACCGGAGCGGCTTTTGCCCTTGTTTTGCACTCCAGCCGGAGTGCTTTTTTTTGGCTTAAGGGCGGAGAATGAACCTGATCTCAGGTGGAAGCGCGGCGGATAATCTGATAGCCCACGTCAATGGGCGCTTCTGGCACGGCTTCGCTTTTATTGCGGGCCACCAGCAGCTCAACCGCCTGTTTGCCCATTTCAAAGCGTGGTGAGGCAACAGAGCTGATGCCTGGTTCCACCAGAGCCGAGGCTTCCAGATCATTAAAGCCGCAAATCGCCAAATCCTGCGGCACCCGCAAATTCATCCGTTTGCTTTCAAATAAAGCACCCAAGGCTAAATCGTCGTTGCAGCAAAACACAGCATCACACTGACCGGCCGATTCAGCCAAAACGGCCTGCAGCAGCTGTCCGCCTAATTTGATGGACGAGGATTGTGGCGTGGTGATCACATAGGTCTGGCAGGCATCAGGCCAGGCGGCAACCGCCTGTTTAAAGCCGGTCAGCCGTTGCTGGGTGCGTGGGTCCATCCGGGCCCCAATAAAACCCAGTTTACGGTAACCCTGCTCAAGCAGATGGCGGGTCATATCGCGGCCGGCGGCCAGATGCGAAAAGCCAATATTTAAATCAATCGGCTGGTCGGTCAGCTCCATCAACTGCACCACCGGAATACCGGCGTTTTTCAGTAAACGCTTGGCGTAGTCGGTCTGATCTGTGCCGGTCAGGATCATGCCTTCGGGCGACTGGCTGAGCAGGGTGGTAATCAGCTTTTCTTCTTCCAGCGGCGAGTAATGGCAATCGCCCAGGATCACCTGCAACTGGTGCTGCTTCACGGCGCTGTATACGCCTTGCAGCACTTCATTAAACACAATGTTGGACAAAGACGGAATAATCACCGCCAGCACACCGGAACGGTTAGACGCCAGTGCGCTGGCGGCGTGGTTGCGGATATAACCCAATTGTTCAATCGCCGTTTCCACCTGATGCCGCAGTTTATCCGAGACTTTTTCCGGATTGGTTAACACCCGGGAGACGGTAATGGCGCTGACTCCGGCCAGTTGGGCCACATCTTTAAGGTTGGGTTTTCTGTTCATGCAATCCTGCCTTGCTGTTCCGGGTTCACCTTAACGGAAAGCAAAGAAATGGTCAAAATGGTTGCGCTAACATTTTGTCTGAATTAAGCTCTTGGCACGTCATTTTTGAGCTTAATTTTTGATGCAGCAACAGACTTGTTATCAGAGCCTGGTACTGATGGGGGTCGCAGGCAGTGGCAAATCCACTATGGCGCGGCTGCTGGCAGAGCGGTTGGGCTGGCAATGCCTGGAAGGCGATGATTTTCATTCGGACCAAGGCAAACAAATGATGGCCGCAGGCCAGCCTTTGGCGGCAGAGCTTCGCCAGCAGTGGGTGGACCGCCTGTGTAACCTGTTAAAACAGTATCAACAGCAGCAAAAGCCTGTAGTGCTGAGCTACTCTGGTTTGATTAAAACGCAGCGTGAACAGATCCGTGCCGCCGCCTGGACACCGCTGTTTGTCTATCTGAAAGGCTCGGCTGAGTTGTTGTCGCAGCGTCTGGCTGAACGGAAAAACCACTTTATGCCGGAATCCATGTTGGCCAGTCAGCTGGCCACCATGCAGGAACCAGAGCAGGAAGCCGATGTGCTGATCCTGGATATCAGCCAAAGCAGGGAGCAATTGCTGCAACAGGTGCTGGGCAGACTGATTGGCTGATAACGCAATCATGGAGTTGCGCGTTGTGACAAGTGCAATGGTACAAGCTAACAACATAACAAAAGAGAGACAGGGTGACAGCAATCAACAAGCAACCTGGCTGGCTGGAAAAGCTGGGCTACGGTGCTGGCGATATAGGCTTTAACTTTTACTGGGCCAATATCTCAGCCTTTTTACTGATCTTCTACACCGACGTCTTTGGTATCTCGGCCGCCGCAGCAGGCACCATGATGCTGATCACCAAGGTGATCGACGCTTTTACCGACCCCTTAATGGGGGCTCTGGCTGACCGGACCCAAACCCGCTTTGGTAAATTCAGGCCTTACCTGCTGTGGCTGGCTTTGCCTCTGGCCGGAGCCGGTGTTTTGACCTACAGCACCCCGGATTTAGACGCTGATGGCAAACTGGTGTGGGCCTATGCCACCTACAGCCTGCTGATGCTGATTTACACCGCCATCAATATTCCGTATTCGGCTTTGTCCGGTGTGATGACCAATAACAGTCAGGATCGCACCACCCTGGTCAGTTTCCGTTTTATTGGTGGTTTTACCGGCGGCATTCTGGTGACTTATCTCACGCCCAAGCTGGTGGTCTGGCTGGGGCAGGGCGATGAAGCACTGGGCTGGCAACTGACCATGGCAGTGTTTGGGGTGGCGGCAGCGCTGCTGTTTCTCTGGACCTTTGCTGCCAGCCGAGAGCGGATCCAGCCGGTAAAAACCGAGCGCCATCCGATCAAACAGGACCTGGCCGACCTGGCGGCCAACAAACCCTGGCTGGTGCTTTTTGTACTGGCGCTGGTGATTATGATCACCATCACCATGCGGGCCGCCAGTGGCGTTTATTACTTTAAATACTATGTGATGCGGCCTGAGCTGGTTGGCGAGTTCTTGTCGTCTTATATGCTGGCGCTGGCGTTAGGGGCGGCTTCCACCCCATTAATGACCCGCTTTCTGCCAAAAAAACAACTGATGATGCTGTTAATGGCGCTGGCCGGTCTGTTGTCGATCAGCCTGGTTTTTGTGCCGGCGGATCAGATAGGGCTGATTTTTGCCGTGAACCTGGCCATAGGTTTTGTGCTGGGGCCTAAGTCGCCACTGGCCTTTTCCATGTATGCCGACACCGCCGATTACAACGAATGGCGCACTGGCCGACGGGCGACGGCCATGACCTTTTCGGCGGCGACCTTTTCGCAAAAGCTGGGTGGCGCTATTGCGTCGGCCAGTATTGGCTGGCTGCTGTCGCTGATGGGCTATGTGGCCAATGCGGAACAAAATGCCGGTTCGCAGCTGGGCATCCTGCTAATGATTTCGGTGATCCCTGGGGTGGTGGCCCTGTTGGCCGCGGCCGTGATGTGGTTTTACCCGCTGACCGAATCGCAGTTGTTGCAGATGCAACGGGAACTTGAACAACGGAAAACAGCCGCAGTGGCGGCCGGACAAACAGAATGAAGCCGATGACGACTCCAATCATGAGCCCCAGCGCTGACGGGCAGCGCTATGAATTATTCAGTCCCACCGCCATGCCACAGGCGGGGGCTTTTTTATGGAATTCACAGCTGATGATTCAGCTGAACTGCCGTGGTTATGCCACAGCCCAGTTTATGCAGCCGGAACCGGCCAAATACGCCCATGCGCCGAATCTGGAAGCCAAAACTTTTATGCAACCGGAGCAACCCTATTACGCGCACCACCCCGGCCGTTTTGTCTATATCAAAGACGAAGACAGTGGGGAGATTTGGTCGGTGCCGCATGAGCCGGTGCGTAACAGCGCCGAGCGTTTTGTATTTTCAGCCGGTAAAACCGATATTGCCTGGCAACTGACGCTGGCCGGTGCAATTGAAGTGGACTGGCGGCTGACGTTAAGTGCAGATCGGCCGCTGGAGCTGTGGGCTTTGTCGGTGAAAAATACCGGCAGTCGACCGCGCCGCTTGAGTCTGTACCCCTATTTCCCGGTCGGTTATATGTCCTGGATGAACCAGAGTGCACGTTATCGGCCTGAGCTGCAGGCGGTGGTTTGCTCGTCGGTCACGCCTTACCAGAAATACCCGGATTACTTTAAGAATAAGTACTTTAAAGATAAAACCTTCTTGTTGGCCGAACAGGCGCCGGTCGCCTGGGAAACCCAGCAGCAGCTGTTTGAAGGCGAAGGCGGTTTGCATGCGCCGTCGGCACTGCAACAGGCAAAACTGAGCTGTTCTGACGCCGACTATGAAACCCCGGTCTGCGCCATGCAGTACCGGCTGGAACTGGCGGGCGGGCAACAGCAGCAGTACCGTTTTGCCTTTGGCCCTGCTTACGATGAAGCGGAAGTGGCCGACATCCGCCAGCAGCTGTTTGGCAACGCGGCGGGTTTCAGCCAGGCGGTGGAGCAGTATCAGAGCTGGATGAGCCGCTTGCAGCCTGCGCTGCAGATGCAAACCCCGGATGCGGGCCTGGATAACTTCGTCAACCACTGGTTGGCCCGTCAGGTGTATTACCATGGCGACGTGAACCGTTTAACCACAGATCCGCAAACCCGCAACTACCTGCAGGACAATATGGGCATGGCTTACCTGGCGCCGACTGTTGCCCGCCATGCTTTTTTGACCGCTTTGGCGCAGCAGCACCAGAGTGGCGAAATGCCGGATGGTATTTTGCTGCACAAAGACGCTGAGCTGAAATACATCAATCAGGTGCCGCACGCCGACCAGTGCATCTGGCTGCCGGTTTGCTTACAGGCCTATCTGGACGAAACCAATGACTATGGCATTTTGCAGGAACTGCTGCCGTACAAAGACAGCAATGAACAAAGTACGGTCTTTGAGCATATCTGCCGGGCCATGGGCTGGCTCTGGCTGAAAAAAGATGCACGCAACCTGAGTTACATCGACCAGGGCGACTGGTGCGATCCGATGAATATGGTCGGCTACAAAGGCAAAGGGGTGTCGGGCTGGTTGAGTCTGGCGGCGGCTTATGCGATGAAGTTATGGGCAGCTGTCTGCAGCAAGCTGGGGGAACAGCAACTGGCGCAGCAGTACCAGCAGCAAGCAGAGGCTTTTAATCAGGCGGTGAATCAGTACCTGTGGGATGGCCAGTGGTATGGCCGTGGCATCACTGACGACAATCTGGTGTTTGGTATCAGCAAAGACAACGAAGGCCGGATTTACCTGAACCCACAAAGCTGGGCCTTATTAAGTGGCGCGGCGAGCGAAGAGCAACAGCAACAATTACTGGCTGCAGTGGCAGAGCAGCTGCATACCCCTTATGGCCCACAAATGCTGGCACCTGCCTATACCGCGATGCGGGAAGACGTGGGCCGTGTGACACAAAAGTACCCGGGGTCAGCCGAAAACGGCTCTGTGTATAACCATGCGGCGGCGTTTTATTTGTACGCCCTGTATCAGGTGGGAGAGGCGGACAGTGCTTATCAGGTGCTGCGCCAGATGCTGCCGTCTGATGACGAGGCTGATCAGCGCCAACGGGGTCAGTTGCCGGTGTTTATTCCCAATTATTACCGCGGTGCTTATCAGCAGTTGCCCCGCACCGCTGGCCGTTCCAGTCAGCTGTTTAACACAGGCACTGTGCATTGGGTGTACCGCTGCCTGATTGAAGGCTTGTTTGGCTTAACAGGGGACGGCGACGATTTACGTATTGAGCCGCAGTTGCCATCACACTGGTCTGAAGCCAAGGTGCTCCGGCAGTTCCGTGGTGCACAAATTCAACTGCATATCCGCCGCGAGGTGGGTGTGACCCAGCCGCAACTGTGGCAGGGCGAACAGCAACTGCCAGAGCTTAAGCTGGCACAACCACAGGCTGGGCAACAGTACCAGCTGACATTAGTACTGCCACTGGAGGCTTAACCCATGACCAGGCTGCGGATTGGTTTATTAGGCGCGTCGCGCATTGCAGAAAAAGCCATATTGCAGCCCGCTGCGCTGCTGGCGAGCGATGTAGAAGTGCGGGCTGTAGGGGCGTCCAGCGCCGCCAAAGCACAGGCTTATGCACAGCAATACCAGTTAGCTGCCTGGGAGGGCAGTTATCAGGCGCTGCTGCAGCGCGATGATATCGACCTGATCTACAACGCGCTGCCAGCGTCTTTGCATGCACAGTGGAGTATCAAGGCGTTGCAGGCAGGCAAATCGGTGCTCTGCGAAAAACCTTTTGCGCTCAATGCGGCAGAAGTGAGCTCCATGCTGAGCGCCGCTGAGCAAAGTGGTCAACTGCTGCTCGAAGGCTACCACTACCGCTTTCATCCGGTGTTTTTAAAAGTGCAGCAGCTGCTGCAGTCGGGCGTATTAGGGAAATTACTGACAGTACGCAGCAATTTTTCGGTGCGTATTGCCGAAACCCCTGGCTCATTAAGGCATCAGCTGGCGTTGGGGGGCGGTGCGCTGATGGATTTGGGCTGTTACCCGCTGCACTGGGTACGGCAGTTACTGGGCAATGAGCTGCAACTGCTGCAGGCGGCGGCTATCTGCCACACTCAAGGGGTGGATGAAAGTTTCAGTGCCCGATTGCTGGGGCCGGCGGGTGAGCAGATTTACCTTGGCTGTTCGATGGCCGAGCACTTAAATCGTCAGCATGATGCCTATCTGGAATTGTTGGGCGAGCAGGGCAAACTGGAGGTGTTTAACCTGGTGGCGCCCCACCAGGGCCATCAGATTCGGCTGGAGCTCAATGGTCAAAGCCAGACAGAACAGCTGGAAGCCGAAAGCACTTATTATTATCAGCTGAAACACTGGCTGGATTGCCTGCGTGGTCAGGCGACGCCGCTGACGGGTGGCCAGGATGCGCTGCAACAAATGCAGTGGATTGACCGGCTCTATCTGGCCGCAGGCCTGCCAACCCGCTAAACCTCAGGGTTAATCTCCGGATGCTGGCCCGGTAAAACCGCTGGCCAGCTGATCCAAAGTGACTTCACCGAAGCGTTGCAGTACCAGCCGCTCGGCCTCTTGCAACACATCATCAATAGCGGCATTGACCGCCTGCTCAATAGGGCACTGATTGTGCTCATCAGTCAGCCCTATGGTGAACAACGAGCCTTCTTTCAGGCTTTTGTGAATATCCAGCAGACTGATCTCAGCCAGTGGTTTGCACAAGGTCCAGCCGCCGCCATGGCCTTTGCCTGAACTGACATAACCCTGAGTTTTTAAAATTGCCATGGTGCGGCGCACCACCACTGGGTTGGTATGCAGCATCTGGGCTATCTGCTCTGACGTGGCTGGGTGTTGTTGGTGATGCATATGCACCAGCACATGCAACATGCGGGATAAACGGCTGTCTTTTCTCATTTTTTTCTGATGCGGCATAAGCGTTTGCATAGTGTACGCTGAATTTTCATGAAACAAATAATGTTTCATGAGTTGAATTTAATTTTTTATGTAACTTATAATGTTTCGTAAGTTGGGCTGTGACGAAGGTACGGGACTATGTTGGATTGTTTGGTGATTGGTGGCAGTTTTGCCGGTTTGTCGGCGGCTATGCAGTTGGCGCGGGGTCAACGCAGTGTCGTGGTGCTGGATGCAGGAGAGCCGCGTAACAGGTTTTCCAGCCAGTCGCATGGCTTCTTTGCACTGGATGGTGTTAGCCCGGCCGAGATCTTAGAGCGGGCCTGGGCCCCGCTGTTGGCTTATCCAACTGTCAGCCGGGTGCAGGGCCGGGCTGTACAGGCCACGAAGACGGCCGAAGGTTTTGTGGTTGAAAGCGCCGACGGCCAAAGCTGGCACAGCAAAAGCCTGGTGCTGGCGACTGGCGTGACCGATACCTTACCTGCTATTCCAGGCCTGGCTGAGCGCTGGG
Organism: Rheinheimera sp.; assembly: GCF_037442525.1. GTDB lineage: Bacteria > Pseudomonadota > Gammaproteobacteria > Enterobacterales > Alteromonadaceae > Pararheinheimera. Next base: position 135,698 of record NZ_JBBIQD010000009.1, read on the forward strand.
GCAAAACGGTGATCCATTGCCCCTATTGCCATGGTTACGAGCTGCGTAATCAACCAGCAGTGGTGATCGCCAGTTCTCCCCATTCGGTGCATCAGGCGGCGATACTGCCGGATTGGAGCCCGACCATTTATTGCACTCAAGGCCAGTTTGAACCGGATGCAGAACAAATGCTGATGCTGGAAAAACGCGGTGTACAGGTTGAACGCAGCCCCGTCGTGGCGGTGGAAGGCGCAGGGGTGCAGATTGAGGCTGTGCTGCTGGCCGATGGACGGCGTCTGGCGGCGGCCGCTGTGTATCTGGCGCCAAAAACCGGCTTTGGTCATCAACTGGCGGAGCAATTGGGGCTGGCTGTTGAGGCCGGAATGACCGGGCCTGTTGTCGTTGCTGATGAGATGAAACAAAGTTCAGTTGCCGGAGTTTTTGTGGCCGGTGACAATAGCAGCCCAATGCACAACGCCACGCTGGCCTCAGCGGCAGGGGTGTTGGCGGGGGGAGCGGCTCACAGGTACCTGATGTTGCAGTATCAGGCCGCGGAGCATGCCTGATGGATGCTGAACAGTTAAAAGCGGTTTTTGAGCAGCAAGCCAGTCGGTATGATCAGCAGTGGCTGCGGCTGGCTCCACTGCAATCAGCGCTGTTTTTCCTGGCAGAACAGTGCCTGTTGCAACTGCCTGAACAGGCGCATCTGCTTTGTGTTGGTGTCGGTACAGGCGAAGAGCTGCTGTATCTGGCACAGCGCTTTCCGCTCTGGCGTTTTACAGCGGTAGAACCTGCAGCGGCTATGCTGGAATGCTGTCGGCAAAAAGCACAAGCCGCCGGGGTGCTGCAGCGCTGTGAATTGGTGTTAGGGTACCTGCAGGATCTGCCGGTTTCCGCCTGCTTTGATGGGGCGACCGCTTTTCTGGTGTCTCACTTTTTGACCGAGCGGCAACAGCGTCTGGCTTTTTTTCAGCAGATCGCCAGTCGGCTTAAGCCCGGGGCTGTGCTGCTAAATGCCGATTTAGCCTGTGCTGAGCAGGAAGTGCAGTGGCAGGCCCAACTTAGTTTTTGGCAGCAACTGATGACAGGGCAGCCGCCTGATGCAGAGAAGTCAGCGCTATGGATGCAAAGTTACCGACACGATGTGGAGGTATCCGAGCCTTCTGAGCTGCTGTCGTTGTTGCAACAAGCCGGTTTTGCTGAGGTCAGGCCTGTGTTTCAGGCTGGGCTGCTGCATGCCTGGTGTGCAAGCCGTGCAGAATAACTGCCATAAACAAAGCCGGAGCAATGAGCTCCGGCTTTATCAGCTCTGAGCAAACTCAGAGATCAAAACGGTCCAGGTTCATCACCTTGGTCCAGGTTTTCACAAAGTCGTCGACAAACTTCTGTTTGGCATCGTTTGAGGCATAGACTTCAGCCACAGCGCGCAGCTCAGAGTGCGAACCGAAAATCAGGTCCACCGGCGTGGCTGTCCATTTCAGCGCACCGGTCTTGCGGTCAAAGCCTTCGTATAAGCCTTCTTGCTTGGCTGATTTCTCCCAGCGGGTGGACATATCCAGCAGGTTAACGAAGAAATCATTGCTCAGGGTGCCAGGCTTGTTGGTGAACACACCGTGTTTTACACCCGCTGTGTTGGCATCCAGCGCCCGCAGACCACCCAGCAGCACTGTCATTTCCGGCACCGTCAGGGTCAGGTAATTGGCTTTTTCTACCAGGGCTTCCGCAGGCGGTAATTGGCTGTCTGTGCTGAAGTAGTTACGAAAACCGTCGGCTTTGGGCTCCAATACGGCAAAAGACTGCACATCGGTCAGTGCCTGCGTAGTGTCCATCCGGCCAGGAGTGAACGGCACTGTTACAGTGTAACCGGCATCTTTGGCCGCTTTTTCAACGGCGGCAGAACCTGCCAGTACAATCACGTCGGCCAGCGAGACTTTTTTGCCGCCTTTCAGCGTTTTATTGAAATCCTGTTGCACTTTGGTCAGGGCAGCCAGCACTTTCGCCACTTCTTTCGGGTTATTCGCAGCCCAGTCTTTTTGCGGCGCTAACGCCAGACGGGCACCATTGGCACCGCCACGCATATCAGTTCCACGGAAGCTGGACGCGGCAGACCAGGCAGTACGCACCAATTCTGGCACTGTCAGTTTAGTGGCCAGGATCTTCGCTTTCAGCGCAGTGATATCCGCTGCTTCAATCACCGGGTGATCCAGTGCCGGAATTGGGTCTTGCCAAATCAGCGCTTCTTTTGGTGCATCTTTACCCAGGTAACGGCTGGCTGGGCCCATATCACGGTGCGTCAGCTTAAACCAGGCTTTGGCGAAGGCCAGTTCAAACTCTTTTGGATTGGCACGGAAACGGGTGGTGATTTCGCGGTAAATCGGGTCTTCTTTCAGCGCGATGTCACTGGTGAACATGATAGGGGCATGACGTTTGCCTTCCACGTGCGCATCGGGCACTAAATTGGCTGCCTGACCATTGGCTGGGATCCATTGGGTGTGACCAGCCGGGCTTTTGGTTTTCACCCACTCAAAGCCGTACAGGTTGTCCAGGTATTGCATGGTCCACTTAGTTGGGCTGACCGACCAGGCGCCTTCGAGGCCAGAAGTGACAGTGTCTTCCGAGTGGCCTTTGCCGCATTTGTTTTTCCAGCCAAAACCTTGCTCTTCAACACCTGCAGAAGCCGGATCGGCACCAACGCATTTGTTTGGATCATGGGCACCGTGGGCTTTACCGAAGGTGTGGCCACCAGCAATCAGCGCCACAGTTTCTTCGTCATTCATCGCCATACGGCCAAAGGTGTCACGAATTTGCTGCGCAGAGGCCAGTGGATCAGGCACACCATTCGGGCCTTCCGGGTTGACATAAATCAGGCCCATCTGGGTGGCGCCCATAGGTTTGGCTAAGTCGCCTTTGGCATAGCGACTCTTGTTGTCCAGCCATTTTTTTTCTGAACCCCAATCCACCATCTCGGCTTCCCAGTCGTCAGTACGGCCACCGGCGAAACCAAAGGTTTTAAAGCCCATGTCTTCCATCGCCACAGTACCGGCCAGCACCATTAAGTCGGCCCAGGAGATTTTGCTGCCATATTTTTGTTTGATGGGCCACAACAGACGGCGGGCCTTGTCCAGGCTGACGTTGTCCGGCCAGCTGTTCAGTGGTTCGAAACGCTGCTGACCGCCGTTGGCGCCACCACGGCCGTCAAAAATACGGTACACACCGGCGCTGTGCCAGGCCATACGAACGAAAAACGGACCATAGTGGCCGTAGTCGGCTGGCCACCAGTCTTGTGACGTGGTCAACGTAGTGCGGATTTCGGCTTTCAGGGCGTCCAGATCCAGAGTTTTAAACTGCTCGGCATAGTTAAACTCTGGGCCATAAGGATTGGATTCGGCGCCATGCTGACGCAAAGGGGACAAATTCAGCCGTTCAGGCCACCAGAAGCTGTTGGTGGTCGTGTCTTTGGTTGCGGTTTCTGCCTGCAGCGCAATCGACATTGACAGCGCAAGTACAGACAGCAAAGGAATGGTTTTTTTCATGGTCGTTTTTCCTGTCCTTGAAGTGCCGCAGCGGGCACAAGAATTATCGGTCGCTGTGCAGAGGACACAGCACTCGTATGCTTCTTGCCTGAGCCTCTTAACATCTGGAGGTAACAGAGCTCAGGTAAAACAGCCTTTAAAAAGTAGCCGTGGTGCATTCATAGTACTAAATGATAAAAAGCGATTGTTTTAATCATTTAAACTGATGTTTTGTTCGGTGGCAGGGGGTTGTTAACTTGTTGTTTAAGAAAATGAACAGCAGAAAGTGAGCGGAATTTCGTTGATTTTGTGGAGTACTGCCAGCATGATGCGAAAAATAACGGGTGTTAACCGGGCGCTTTCCGAGTTGATGAGTCACAGCATGATAAACAAAAACCTGCTCTGTTGGTTACTGCTGATCGGCTGCTGTCCGACTGTTGCATCGGAACATCTGAGTGATCATGAAGTGTTCTGTCAGGCAGATCCTGCTGTGGCCTGCCAGGAGTTTATTCAGCAGCATCTGAGCGCAGCAGAGCCGCAGTCGGCTGACTGGTTTAAAGTGAAAACTTACCAGTTGGATTATCTGTTTGATAAACAGCAGTTTAAGCCGCTTCTGGATGAAACGTCGGCCTTGCTGAAGCTGCAAAATCTGCCTCAGTCTATTGAGGTGCAGGTGTATTTTTACCATGCCAAAGCCTTGATCGCTGTTGGTCGCAGGGACGAAGCGCTGTTATTTGCCGATCAGGCGATGCAAATTCTCGAACAGATTTATCAAGTCTTTGGCGACCCGTTACGTATGGTGGAACTGGCTAATCTGCATTACAGCATGGGGCAAATGGCTCAGGCAAAACGCCTGCTGTTGCTGGCAGAAAGTGAGTTTCAGCGCAGCAAAGATCCGGTATTTCTGTTTGAGCTGAATTCGAACAAAGCCCTGTTGTCCGATATTGCCGGAAATTTTACCGAGTCTGCCAGCTTCAGAAAAATGGCGTTGGAGGCGATAGCGCCTTTGCAACACAATGGCAAAAATATTGTGGCTTACGGTAATTTGGGGCGCACTTACCAGTTGTTGGGCGACTACCCTCAAGCGGTGCATTACTACAGGGAATCTCTGAAATTTATAGAGCCAGAGCAGGATGTTCACCTTCTGGCGTTGTACCAGCTGAAAATTGCCGAGCTCTACAGCCAGCTCAATCAACGCAAAGCCGCTACCGAGTGGCTGGCGAGGGTGGATGTGAACCAGTTGTCGGTCAACCGACAGGACTTGTACCGGCAAGTAAAGATCTGGTGTCAACAAGATCAAAAGTGAAAAGAACAGCCCGCAGCCAGGTTGAAACGCGGGCTGAGGTCATCATTCCAAATTTTGCACCTGCTCCCGCATCTGCTCAATCAGCACCTTCAGCTCCACTGCTGTGTTGGTGATTTCGGTGCTGATGGCCTTGGACGACAGGGTGTTCGCTTCTCGGTTGAATTCCTGCATCATAAAGTCCAGCCGGCGGCCGACGGCGCCCCCTTGTTTGATGCTGTGACGGGTTTCTTTGATATGGGCGTCTAAGCGGTCCAATTCTTCAGCGACGTCGGATTTTTGCGCTAAAAAGGCCATTTCCTGTTCCAGGCGGTTCTGGTCCAGTTCGGCTTTGATTTCTTGCAGGCGGGCGACGATTTTGTCGCGTTGCCATTGCAGCGCTTGTGGCAAATGCTGGCGTAAGTTGCTGACATGGTTGGCAATTTGAGCCAGACGGTCTTGCAGCATTTGCTCAATGGCGGCACCTTCGCGGCCACGGCCGGCTAAAAAGTCGGTCAGGGCGGCGTCAAAGCCGGCCAGCAGTTCGGCCTGCAGGCTGTCGAGGTCGGATTCCTGGCTTTCCATCACGCCTGGCCAGCGCAGAATATCCAGCACATTCAGCTGGGCTTTGCTGCTCTGTTCCGCCAGTGAACTGGCCACTTTCATCAGCTGGCTGGCCAGTTGCTCGTTGATGGCCAGTTCACCAGTCGCGGCACTGGCACTGTACTTTAAATTCACTTCCAGCTTGCCACGGTTCAGCTTCTGACGCAGTTTGTCCCGCAGCAGGCCCTCAAGGCCACGGAACTGTTCGGGCAGACGGAAATAAGTCTCCAGATAACGCTGGTTCACAGAGCGGATTTCCCAGACGGCGTTGCCCCAACTGGCTTTAATTTCATGCCGGGCGTAGGCGGTCATGCTGTGGATCATAACAAGGTCCTGAAAATGAAAATAAAACCGAGTATACCCAGTTCACCTCAATTCCGCTAATGGATGGCATCGGGCCAGCGAAATCCCTATAATAAGGCACATTTTTCAGCTGACAGAGGCTCCATCATGCGTCCAAGTGGCAGAACTGCTGGTCAAATTCGTCCTATCTCGTTCACCCGTCAATTCACTGCTCATGCCGAAGGTTCGGTGCTGGTGGAGTTTGGAAATACCAAGGTTTTATGTACAGCTTCCGTTGAGGAAGGGGTGCCACGTTTTATGAAAGGCCAGGGCAAAGGCTGGATCACCGCTGAATACGGCATGTTGCCTCGCGCCACTCATACCCGTAATGACCGCGAAGCGGCTCGTGGTAAGCAATCTGGCCGCACCATGGAAATTCAGCGCCTGATAGGCCGTGCGCTGCGGGCGGCGGTGGATTTGTCCATTCTGGGCGAAAACACTATTACTTTTGACTGTGACGTCATTCAGGCCGACGGCGGCACCCGCACAGCCGCTATTACCGGTGCCTGTGTGGCTTTGGTGGACGCGCTGAACCATATGCGCAGCAAAGGTTTGATTAAAACCAACCCGTTAAAATACATGGTGGCGGCGGTTTCTGTGGGGGTGTACAAAGGCGAAGCTATTGCCGATCTGGAATACACCGAAGATTCAGCCGCTGATACCGACATGAACGTGGTGATGACCGAAACCGGCAAACTGATTGAAATTCAGGGCACAGCAGAAGCGGAGCCGTTCAGTTTCGACGAAATGCAGAACATGCTGGAACTGGCCCGCCATGCCATCCGTGAAATCATCGACGAACAGAAAAAAGTGTTGGCGTAAGAGGCAGTGATGAAAGCATTTCAGAAAGACTTTATTGAGTTTGCGTTATCGCGCCAGGTGCTGAAATTTGGCCAGTTCACCTTAAAGTCCGGCCGCACCAGCCCGTATTTCTTCAACGCTGGGTTGTTTAATACAGGTGGTGATTTGGCCCGGCTGGGTCGTTTTTATGCGGCAGCCCTGCAGGACGCCGGTGTGGAATTTGACCTGCTGTTTGGCCCGGCGTACAAAGGTATTCCTATTGCCACCACCACGGCGGTGGCGCTGTTTGATCATCATGGCAAAGACGTGCCTTATTGCTTTAACCGCAAAGAAGCCAAAACCCATGGTGAAGGGGGCAATCTGGTCGGCTCGCCGCTGCAAGGCCGGGTGATGCTGGTGGATGACGTGATCACCGCAGGCACCGCCATTCGCGAATCCATGCAGATTATTCAGCAGGCGGGGGCCCAACTGACTGGCGTATTAATTGCGCTGGACCGGCAGGAAAAAGGCAAAGGCGAGTTGTCGGCCATTCAGGAAGTGGAGCGTGATTTCAATACCAAAGTGGTGTCTATCATCAGCCTGAAAGATCTTATCCATTATTTGCAGGACAAACCTGAACTGGCAGTGCATCTGGATGCCGTTAAAGCTTACCGTGCCCAGTACGGTGTGAACTAAGGACAATCCATGACCAAACCCAATGGCAGCGGTTTAGGCCGGGTGCTGAAGGCGGCAGATTGCAGCCGCAAAGGCCTGGCTGCAGCCTGGATTAACGAAGCCGCCTTCCGACAGGAAGCGGCGCTGATCGTGCTGGCCTTGCCTTTTGCCTGGTATCTGGCGGCCGACTTTGCTCAGTTTGCCTTGCTGATGGGCGTTTGGTTGCTGGTGCTGATTGTCGAATTGCTGAATTCGGCCATCGAAGCCTTGACAGACCGGGTGAGCCTGGAGCGTCACGTGTTGTCTGGCCGTGCCAAGGATATGGGGTCGGCGGCTGTGAGTCTGGCGTTGCTTTTTGTTGCTTTGGTGTGGATTGGTGCCATCTGGCAGAAGTTTGCTTAATGGCTTTTGTGGTGAAAAAGGCGGGTGAACCCGCCTTTTTTAATGCCGTTACAGGGCAAAAATGCTGCGTTGCAGCAGCGCCCATTGATTCGGCCACTGCGCCGTCGGCAAACGTTCAAAGCCTGAGCGAACAAACTGCTGCAGTTTGCCTTCGCAAATGCCCAGCAGCAGGTTGGCTAAATCCCCTTCGTCCACACTGAAGCTTTTGCCTTCGCGCAGCTTGCGTTCGCGCAGGCATTGCTTCAGCTGAGTTTCCAGTTTTTCATACAAGGCACTGATGCGCTCCTGCAGTCGTTCCTGCTCGCCTTGTAAGGCATCGCCGGTCAGAATGCGGCAAATGCCCGGGTTTCGCTCAGCAAAAATCAACAGCAGCTGCATAATCAGCTCAATGCGTTGTTCGGTTTGTTTGTGTTCCTGCAAAATGGCATTGATGCGGGACAGCAGGGTGTCTTCAATAAAATCAATCAAGCCTTCAAACATCCGGGCTTTGCTGGGAAAGTGGCGGTACAGAGCCGCTTCTGACACCCCTACTTCCGCGGCCAGCGCTGCTGTGGTAATGCGCTGGCCGGCATGGCTTTGCAGCATCGCTGCCAAAGCTTGCAGAATATCTTCCTTGCGGTTGGTTTTTTTTATGGTCGCCATGCCAATCCCTGTCTGCTGTTAGCTGCGGCCTGAATGACCAAAACCACCTTCACCCCGCTCTGAGGCGTCAAAATCGCTGACCAGATTAAACTCGGCCTGCACCACAGGCATAAACACCAGCTGGGCAATACGCTCGCCTGGCTGAATGCTGAAGCCGTCCTGGCCACGGTTCCATACCGACACCATCAGCTGGCCCTGGTAGTCTGAATCAATTAAACCCACCAGGTTGCCAAGGACGATGCCATGTTTATGGCCCAGCCCGGAGCGCGGCAGAATAGTCGCACATAAATTGGCATCACCAATATGAATGGCAAGGCCGGTCGGGATTAAGGTGGTCTGGCCCGGTGCCAGTTCGACCACTGAATCCAGGCAAGCGCGTAAATCCAAGCCGGCAGAACCCGGGGTGGCGTAAGCTGGCAAAGGGAATTCGGTGCCAATGCGGGCGTCGAGAATTTTCAGGTCAATAGCTTTTTTCATTGTGAGTACCGCTTGTAAATCAAAGAAATCAGTTGCTCAGCCAGCTGGCTTTTCTCTTGTAATGCGAAGGCCTGTTCGCCGTCGGCCCAATAGGCGGTTAGAGCGTTTTGTTCGGCATTAAAGCCCTGGCCAGGCACCGACACATCGTTGGCGCAAATTAAATCCAGTTGTTTCTTTTGCAGTTTTTGTTTGGCGTAGTTCGCCACATCCTGGGTTTCTGCGGCAAAACCAACGGTAAATGGCCGGCTTTGGCGCAGGGCGGCTACGGCGGCAATAATGTCCGGGTTTTTTACCAACTGCAGGCTGATGCCTTCGTCGCTGGTTTTTTTCAGTTTTTGTTCTGCCACTTGGGCTACTTTGTAGTCAGCCACGGCGGCGCAGCCAATAAAAATGTGGCAGTTTGTGGCCAGAGCAAGCGCCTGCTGATACATCTCATCGGCACTTTGCACGTCAATACGCTGCACACCTGCTGGTGTTGGCAGGTTGACCGGGCCTGCAATCAGCTGAACTTTAGCGCCAAGCTCAGCGGCGGCCTGCGCCAACGCAAAGCCCATCTTGCCGGAGCTGTGGTTAGAAATATACCGCACCGGGTCTATGGCTTCCCGGGTTGGTCCGGCCGTGATGGTGACTGTCAGTCCTTGCAGCAGTTGCGGTTTCGGCTGAAAAAATTGTACGACTAATTCGGCCAGCTGCAGCGGCTCCAGCATGCGGCCTGGGCCGACATCCCCACAGGCCTGCTCACCGGCCGCCGGGCCCCAAATGTAAAAATGATGTTGCTTCAGCCTGTCTATATTGGCCTGGGTCGCTATATTTTTATACATCTGCTGGTTCATCGCCGGGGCTATCGCCACAGGGGCTGCGGTCGCCAGAATGCAGGTGCTGAGTAAATCGTTGGCCATGCCATGAGCAATGCGGGCAATGGTGTCGGCCGACGCCGGAGCCACCAGCACTAAATCGGCCCATTTGGCCAGTTCAATATGGCCCATCGCCAGTTCAGCCGCAGGGTCGAGCAGGCTGTGACTGACCGGGTTGCCGGATAAAGCCTGCAAAGTTAAAGGTGTAATAAATTCACGGGCGGCGTCGGTCTGGATCACCCGGACATCAGCGCCCCGTTCCTTTAAGCGGCGGATCAAGTCGGCACTTTTATAAGCAGCAATGCCGCCGGTAATGCCAAGCAGAATACGTTTATTGGCCAGGGCTAAGCTCATAACTGCGAGATTCTGAGGTGTTCATGGGGCCTTAAGATAACACGGAAAGTTAAAGGAAAACAAAACACAAAGGAGGTGTGTGATGGCAATTCGCGACTGGCCACAGAGTGAGCGGCCAAGGGAAAAATTGCTGCAGCAAGGGGCTGCTACTTTGTCTGACGGTGAACTGCTGGCGATCTTTTTACGTACAGGGGTGGCGGGACAAAATGCGGTGGAGCTGGCCCGCCAACTGTTGCAGGACTTTGGTGGTTTGCGGCCGTTAATGGCTGCAGGTGAAACTGAGTTTTGCCGGGGCAGAGGCTTAGGGCAGGCCAAGTATGTGCAGTTGCAGGCCGTGTTGGAATTAAGCCGGCGCTATTTATTACAAAGCCTGCAGCGTGACACTGTCTTTACCGAACCTGCGTTGGTGAAGAATTACCTGCTGCAAAGTCTGGCCGAACAAAAACGCGAAGTCTTTATGTTGCTGTATCTGGACAGTCAGCACCGGCTGATTTGCGCCGAGCCGTTATTTTTTGGCACGATCGACGCTTCTCCTGTGTATCCGCGTATTGTAGTTCAGAGTGCTTTAGCGCATAATGCCGCCGCCGTTATTTTGGCTCACAATCATCCATCCGGAGTTGCAGAGCCAAGCCGTGCTGACAGAGCCATAACCGAACGCCTGACTCAGGCGATGTCCCTTGTAGATATTAAGTTACTGGACCATTTTGTCGTCGGCGACGCGGAGGTTGTTTCCTTTGCTGAACGCGGCTGGCTGTGATGATCGGAAAGGATCCGCTCACGATCGTCGGAATCAAATACAGATTTGCCTTGAATTTGTTCAGGCTTTCGTGTATAAATTGCGCCCTTTCAGAAGTCCGGGGCATTCTTCTTGGCCAGAAGGATGAAAGAAGCTCGAGCTGAAGTTATTTTGGAGAAACATTGACATGTCTAGAGTGTGCCAAATCACTGGCAAAGGTCCGATGGTAGGTAACCGTCGTTCACACGCCAACAACGCGACTAAGCGTCGTTTCCTGCCAAACCTGCAAACTCACCGTTTCTGGGTTGAGAGCGAAAACCGCTTTGTAACTTTACGTTTATCTACTAAAGGTATGCGTATCATCGATAAAAATGGTATCGATGCAGTATTAGCTGACCTGCGTGCAAACGGTCAGAAGGTTTAAGGAAATAAATTATGCGCGATAAAATCCGTTTAGTTTCTTCTGCTGGTACTGGCTTTTTCTACACGACTGATAAGAACAAGCGTACTATGCCAGAAAAGATGGAAATCAAAAAATTCGATCCAAAAGTGCGTAAGCACGTGATTTTCAAAGAAGCGAAAATCAAATAATCGAACCCGATTTCAACAACAAGCCCGGCCTCAAGCCGGGTTTGTTGTTTTCTGCAGTCAGAAAAATGACAGCAGTGACAAGGGCGAGCACAGCGGGTACCCTGTCAGCAGAGATGCAGGAGCTGTGCTGATGATTCGATTATCCAAAACCAGCTGGAACAATGTCTTGATCTATGCCGTGCTGGTGCTGATTGGGCTTTTTGTGATTTTGCCTGAGTATTGGCAACGTGACGCTCAGAGTGCACCAACCCGTCTGGTGTCAGCCACTCAGACCTTATTGGCCTTACATTACCCGGCGCATCAGGTCGAACGGGCCGGGCCCGCGTGGCGGGTACAACCTGCGGTATTGTCGCAAGCGCAACTGCAACAATTAGTGGATGACTGGCAGCAGGGCAGCCTGGCGTCCCCGTCGCCACTCAATCCAATTCGGCCGGTATTGCGTTCAGAAGTGGCCGCCTGGCTGACCGGCAAACCCGCACAACAGCACTGGCAGCTGTATCAGGCACAAGAGCAGTGGTGGCTGAAGGCCGTGGACGCTGATCTTTGGTTCCGTCTGAGTGAGACTGAAGCTGAACAACTTTTTCCAACAGCAGTACGATAACTATGCCTGAATTACCAGAAGTTGAAGTGTCCCGGTTAGGGATCAGCCCGCATTTACAGCAACAGCGCATTGAACAGGTCCTGGTGCGTCAGCGCCAGTTACGCTGGCAGATCCCGGATGAAGTGCTGGCTATCAAAGACCAGCCTGTGCTGGACGTCAGTCGTCGCGCCAAGTATTTATTGATTCACTTACCTGCTGGTGAGCTGATTATTCATCTGGGCATGTCTGGCAATCTGAAAGTGTTACCGCAGGGGACCGCTGCAGGCAAACATGACCATGTGGATATTCTGTTGAGTTCAGGCCAGCTGCTCAGGCTGAATGACACCCGGCGTTTTGGTGCCGTGCTCTGGCAGGATAAAAACGCCGTGCATCAGTTGCTAGCTCATCTGGGGCCTGAGCCACTGCTACCGGATTTTACCGCTGAGCACTTGCTGCAGGCCTGCGGTAAACGTAGCAGCGCCATCAAACTGGTGCTGATGGACAATCAGGTGGTGGTGGGGGTTGGCAATATTTATGCGAATGAAGCCCTGTTTCAGGCCGGCATTCGCCCGACTATGCCAGCCAACCAGCTGACCTTGTCACAGGCCGAACGTGTGACCACTATCGTCAAACAGACCTTAGCGAAAGCCATTACTCAAGGCGGTACCACCTTAAAGGATTTCAGTCAGGTAGACGGCAAACCCGGTTATTTTGCGCAGCAATTGCTGGTGTATGGCCGAGGTGGGGAATGTTGTTTCAGCTGCAATACAGAGCTCAAAGAGATCCGCCTGGGCCAGCGCAGTACTGTCTACTGCCCACAATGCCAGCCGGAGTCTTAGGCCAAACAGCGGTTTCAGAAACGCCGTTTGGCCAGAATACGCCACTCCAGTCCCGACAACTCGCCCTGATCATGCAAAGCCTTGGTCAGGTCGATATGGATCATGGTACCGCGACTGCTGTGGCTGGATAACAAACGCACACCCAGGCCTATGCCATACAGGCTTTGGCCTGCAGAGTCTTCCGGCAAGGCCGGATTGCTGCCCCAGGTCCGGCCCCAGTCCGCAAAAGCGGCATAACCCACATCAAAGATCTGAGCGATGGACAGGGTACTGTAATAGCGGTATTCAGCAGTCGCCAGCGCCAGCCGCTCGCCGGTCTGGTAGTACAAAGGGTAAGCACGCATGCCGGTATCACCGCCCAGACTTAAACGCTGATCGCGGAATAAATCCTGACCATAGGCATAGGTCAGCTGCCCGACCAGGCTCTGGTGTTCGTCCAGCTGATGGATCCACATGGCATAACTGCTGATGAGCAACTGGTTTAACTCAGCTTGTTGTAACTGCTCGGCCTGCCATTGGCCAATCAGCAAATCAGTCGGGCTGAGTTGCCAGGCCTTATCGAGTGTCCCTTTGAGTGACCAGCCACTGTGCTCTGCACCCAGCCAGGGTTGAAACCAGCCCAGCCGCACACTGGCCTGCCAGCCTAAGTTAATGTCTTCCACCCGGTTAAACTGATAGACGTTGTAGAGTTGCCGGTAATCGGCTTCAACAAAGTGCCAGCTGAACCAAAACTGTGATAAGTCTCTGTCCTCTGGTTTACCGTAATCTGTGTACGCCGTGGTATCAAACTGCACCTGGTGTTGTTCTATGCCCAGGCTGATGCGCTGCACCCAGCGTTCTGCTTCCGCCACTTTCCAGCCCGAAGACAGTTGTAATAAGTCGAGGTTGCGCTGGTACTCATTAATTTCGTCACCGCGCAGATACTCATTCACATTTTCACTGTCGGCTTCCAGGTGAAATGCAAAAGCCCAGGGAGCATGCAGCCGGTAAAAGGGTTTTTCCAGCGCCAGTAAATAGGATTCGCCATCGGTTTTGTCAGCATACAGGGTATTCAGATTCCAGTGACTGCCAAATAGGTTTGGTGAACGGAAATTCACCAGGTAGCTCTGACGCTCGCTGTCGTTTTCATAATCCAGATTGATCTGGTTGCCGGTGCCAAACAGGTTGTCTTCGGCCAGACCCAATACGGTTTTGCTTTCACCTCCCTCGCGGGACAGCGATATATTCGGCAATAAAGACCAGTTGTCCCAAGTGTGAATGGTGACACTGACAGAGCCATCAGTGCAGTGTTCAGTGACCCGGACTTCGACTTTGCGCAAATAACGCCGGGTGCGCAACAAACGTTCAGTCTCCAGCAAGGCTTCCGCATCCAGTGGATCGCCGACCTGAAACAACACATCTTCCAGTATGGTGTCTGGTTTGGTGATTTTATGGGTGCGATTGGCCAGATGATGAAACCAGTAGACTTTGTCCGCGTTCAAATCAAACACATCTTCACTGTGGACACGAATGGCCCGAATGGGGAACCCCTGAAATTGCTGCAACTCGCTGTCAGCAGGCAATCGGGTACAGGCAGCAGAGTGTTGCTCTGCTGCCAAAGCAGCTTTACAGCCAAACCAAGCCATCCAGCACCACATTGCTGCCATCCGGAAGCGCATGGAGAACTCCTTTAGTGCGGCGGTTTTTACCCCGCCAATTTTTTTTGACCTTAGCCTGCCAGAGTGCATTTTGTAAAGTGGCTGTTTTTATTGAGATTTCCACTCCCTTAGAAATGCCTGGGCTGGTTCACTTAAGCTTAGCTCGCGTTGAGGGAAAGGGAACTGCACCCCTTCACGGTCAAAGGCAATTTTGATCTGTTCAAGCAAACTGGTCTTTAGCGCCAGATAATTTTCTTTGCGGGTCCAGACGGAAAACTGTAAATCCAGCGAAGATTCCGCAAAATTCAGAAAGCGGAAATCCGGTGCCGGTTCATCCAGACAGAGTGGGTGCTCATCCGCGACCTGCAGCAGAAGGTCCCGTACCTGACTGATCTGTTCTTTGTAGGCGACGCCCAACAACAGATCGAGCCGGCGGATCGGAAAGCGGGTCAGGTTGGTCACTTCGGTTTTGATCAGGCTTTCATTGGGGATACGTACAAAGAGGTTATCCGGGGTGCGGATTTTCACCGACAATAAATCAATAGACAGTATTTCTCCTGTGGTGGTGCCCACTTTGATGGTGTCTCCAATCTGAAATGGCTGCTCACCAATTAAAAACAAGCCACTGATCAGATTCGAAACTGAGGTCTGAGAGGCGAACCCCAGAGCCACCGACAATACTCCGGCTGCACCGAGCAGCACACCCAGGTTAAAACCCAGTTGCTTTAAGGCTGTGGCAATAAACAGTGCCAGCACCAGCCAGTACAGCAGACGTTTGACCAGGGTGGCATGATGGGGGCTGAACTTTTTCAGACTCAGTTTAAAGGCGGCTTTGGACAACAGGCTGGCTGCGGCAAAACCAACAATCGCCAACAGGGTGGCGCGCAGTAACGGCAGGACATTCGACGAGCCGACGTAACTCCACAACGAATCGATCGACATCAGTTGCGCTCCTTCTGGTTAAATAAACCGCTGAATACCCGAAACAGCCCCTGCGTTTCAAAGTGGTGCCTGGCTTTGCACAGTCTGACGGTCGTGTCGTCTCCGGGGGCTTGTTGCCGGTGAATCGTCAGGCGTGACAGTTCGGCATTGTCCTGGTGATCAATATGCACCTGATCGGTCCAGAGTGAGCCATCACTCAAGCCGTACAAGGCTAAAAACGGCAGGGGCAGGCTGAGTTTTTCAATACTCATCATCTGATTGGAACTGTTTTTCACCCGAATAGGTGTGATGGCCCGGTGTGCCCGGCTGGGTAATTCGTCTTTGCTGTGTCTGGCCTGAGTTTTGTCGGCATAACAGAGTTCACCTGTTTGTGTGTTGGGCCCGAACCAGGTGTCGGATAACAGCTGGGTTGGAATATCCTGCAGGACAATATCGGGTTGTTTCAGTTCAAGCCGGATCAGCACTGGGCTGCTGATATAAAAGGTCATTTCTTGGGCGGCGGGCAGATACACAGGCTGATGGGTTTTGATCACCACAGGTCTGTCCAGCAATTGGGGAGTTAAACAAAACTGCAGCGGCTCGTCGGCAAACACATAGCGGCTGAAGGTCTGATGGGCGGGCCAATGCGGCAAATAACAGGCCTGTGCAAGGTTTTGTTCTGGGGTGCTCAGGCGTTCGGTATGCAGACGCCATTCCCCGGTTTTCCGTTGTAAGTAGAGGCAGAGCGGGCCTATCTGCAGTCGGGCTATCTGTTCATGATTCAGTGTCTGCGCCTGCCACCAGGGGCTTTGCGAATCCAACCACATAAAAAATCCCGTTAAGTTGAGGTTCAGTGCGTTAAAGCGTAAAATAATGCGCGTTTTTCATCGACTCAGCAATGAGTTAACCCATAACCCCTGAAGGAGAGTCCGTTTTATGGACGTGCCCAGTCACAGGCCTGGCCTGAATTCAACTCAACAATTATTTATCTGGTTGTAGTGACTGGTTCCTGGCCTCACGACAACCCCTAGTCTGAGGTAATTATGGAACTACTGGTATTGATCCATTTGTTACGGGCGGCGCTGGAAAGCGGCGACTATGCCGGTTTGACCGATAAGCTGGCCGATATTCACCCGGCCGATTTAGCGGCCGCCCTGGCTGAGTTTTCTCCGGCTCATCAGTGGCAACTGCTGAACCTGTGCTCTTTGGCCCGGCAAGCTGAAATTTTTGTGTATTTACCACTGGAACAGCAGGTGGAGCTGGCTCACAGTGTCAGCCGCGCCCGTTTTACCCCCCTGATCCGGCAGATGTCGTCGGATGAACGGGCGGATTTGTTTAATAAATTCTCTGATGAGCAGAAACAAGCCCTGTTGCCTGCGCTGGCTCAGGCTGAGCGCGACGATATTCTGAGCCTGTCGTCCTATTCAGAGGGCACAGCTGGCGCCATTATGAGTTCTGACTACGCCATGTTGTCACCGCACCTGACCGTCAGTGAAGCCATTGACGTGCTGCGTCACGAAGCGCCAGACAAAGAAACCATTTACTTGTCTTATGTGGTCGATGAAAAGCGCAAACTGATTGGCGCTTTGTCGTTACGGGAGTTGATCCTGGCGCCGACCTCGGCGCTGATTGATGAGGTCATGAAACACGATCCTATCCAGGTGCGGGTGGACAGTTTGCAAGAAGAGGTGGCCACACTGATCGCCCGTTACGACTTATTGGCGATTCCGGTGGTGAACCAGCAAGGCCAGTTGGTTGGCATTGTCACGCACGACGATGCGATGGATGTTGCCGCGGCGGAGGCGACCGAAGATTTTCACAAAACAGCGACTATCGGCAAACTTGAAGGCAGTGTCAAAGAAGCCAAAATAAGCCTGTTGTACCGCAAGCGGGTGGTGTGGCTGGTGGTGCTGGTGTTTGGCAATATTTTTTCCGGGGCAGGCCTTGCGCTGTTTGAGCAGGTGATTTCCCAGCACATAGCGCTGCTGTTCTTCCTGCCGTTGCTGATTGCCAGCAGTGGCAATGCCGGTGCCCAGTCAGGCACACTGATGGTGCGGGCTTTGGCGACTGGGGATGTGAAGCTGCGGGACTGGGGCAAAATGCTGGGCAAAGAAGTGCTGATTGCCGGGTTGTTGGGCCTGACCATGGCGATTGCCGTCTCTGGCCTTGGTTTCTGGCGTGGTGGAGCCGACATCAGTGTGGTGGTGGCTTCGACCATGCTGCTGGTGGTGCTGATTGGCAGCCTAATTGGGTTGTCGTTGCCGTTTTTACTCAGCCGGTTTGGTATGGACCCGGCCACGGCCAGCGGTCCTTTGATCACTTCTATTGCCGATGTCGCCGGCGTGGTGATTTATTTCTCGATTGCCAGTTGGTATCTTGAGCTGGCGCTATAAAGTGCTGGCTCCACTTCCGTTCATAGTCAAAAAGTTTTAACCATCCGGATTGTCCGGTCAGAAAAAAGCCGTTATAGTGCGCGGCGAACCAAGGGGTGCGAAAGCTGAGACGCCAACAGGCGAACCCTTAGAACCTGATCCGGATCATACCGGCGGAGGGATGGTGCGAACCTCATTTCCTTTTGCTCTGGTGATCCTACGTTTTTCTGATTTCACTGGAGTAAGTCACAAATGCGTAGATTATCCCATCTATTCATTGCGTTAAGCGCAGTCAGCTGTGTTTTTGTTCAGGCCGACGACAGCGTGGTTGAAACCATCGAAGTGAAAGGCGACTTTCGCAGCCAGCCACTCAACAAAATCCCAGGCAGTATTGCCGTTTTTACCGATGCAGAAATACAGCGCCAGAATGCCCAGCATCTGGACGATTTGTTGCAGCAGGCCGCCAATCTGAATTTTTCCGCCGGTGCGTCCCGTGGCCGTTTTTTGCAGGTCCGGGGGGTCGGCGAACGCAGCGAGTTTGTTGACAGCATTAACCCGTCGGTAGGTGTGCTGATTGACGGCATGGATTACTCCGTTTTGGGGGGCAGTTCGCTGTTTGATCTGGAGCAGGTGGAAGTGTTCCGCGGTCCTGAGGCAACCCGTTTTGGTGCCAATGCCATGGCCGGTATGCTGAATCTGCAATCCCGCCGGGCTGATTTCGAACCGAGTGGCGAACTGGCGGCGACCATCGCCAATTATGACAGCCTGCAACTCAGTGCCGCTTATGGTCAGGGTCTGACTGACAGGCTGGCTTTCCGGCTGGCTGTGGACCACCAGCAGTCGGACGGCTTTATCAACAATACCTACCTGCAGCGCGACGATACCAACAATATTGACGAAACCACCGCCAAACTGGCGTTTCGTTATCTGGCGACAGAACAGCTGACGCTGGATTGGGTGAACCATATCCGTGATTTGAACAACGGCTACGATGCCTTTTCGCTGGACCGCAACCGCACCACTTTGTCAGACCAACCCGGACAGGATCAGCAGCGCAGCAAAGGCTCGATGCTCAGTGCCGATTACACAGGTCTGAGGGTGGGCCGCCTGCACAGCCAACTGAGTTATATTTCGGCTGACACCGACTATGGTTTTGATGAAGACTGGAGTTATGAGGGTATTCACCCGGATGGCTACAGCACTACAGATCGCTATTTACGTGAGCGTTCACTCTGGAGTGCGGAACAGCGGCTGGTCAGCTCAGGCGATCATCAGTGGGTGGCCGGTTGGTACCACAGTCAGCAGCGTGCTGATTTAGAGCGGCAGTTCTGGGATTGGGATGTCTGGGCGCCAGCGCAGTTTTCCAGTCATTTTGAGCGCAAAAACAGTGCGTTGTTTGGTGAGCTGAGCCTGGCTCTGGCTTCGGACTTGGAGCTGACCTTAGGAGGTCGCGCCGAGCGTTATCAGGACCAGTACAGTGACAGCAAAGGCGTCACGCGGCAGGACGACGACTGGATGTTTGGCGGCAAGGCCAGCCTGAGTTACCAGCTGAGCGACAGAGCCAGCCTGTATGGCCTGGTGTCGCAAGGTTACAAAGCGGGTGGGGTGAACGGTGAAGCCTTAGGCAAAGCCGATGCGACCGGTTCTGCAGCCCTGGCTGACTATTTACGTGAACGCGCCAGCTTTGCCCCGGAAACCTTGCTGAATACCGAGTTTGGTGTCAAAGCCAGTAACGCTGAGCAGACTCTGGTGAGCCGGGTCGCGCTTTTTGCCATGTGGCGCGACGATATGCAGGTCAACAGTTGGGTCACGCGTGACCAGATGTTTATCGGCTTTATCGACAATGCGGCCTCTGGCCGCAATTATGGTCTGGAGCTGGAAAGCCGCTATCAGGCCCGGCCAGACTGGACCTTGTACGGTACGCTCGGGTTATTAAAGAGTGAAATCCGTGGTTTTGTTACCGAAGCAGGGCTGGATAAAACCGGTCGTGATCAGGCGCACGCACCTGGCTATCAGTATCAACTGGGGTCTGAGTGGCAACTGGCCGCCGACTGGAGCCTGAATCTGGCAGTGCAAAGCAAAGCGGCGTTTTATTACTCCGACAGCCATGATGCCCGTTCAGAGCAGATGCATCTGCTGAACCTGCGGCTGCAATACCAGCTGGAACAATGGCAGTTTGCCCTGTGGTGCCGCAACGCGCTGGATGAGGACTATGGGGTACGTGGCTTCTATTTTGGCAATGATCCGCGTGACGGCTACACCGAACATAGCTATGAACAACTGGGAGAACCGCGCCGTATAGGTTTAAGCGCCCGTTATCAGTTCTGAGGAGAAACAGATGAAGTTATCCATTGAAATCAGTAAGTACCCACTGACCGAAAACTACATTGAGCCGATTAAAGGCTTTATTGAGTTGCTGAACCAAAAGCCGGAACTGCATCTGATCACCAATACCCTGAGCACTCAGGTGTTTGGTGACTATGACCAGGTGATGGCGGCACTATCAGAAGGGATCCGCTGGTCCTTTGAACGTTATGGCAAAGTGGTGTTTGTGGTGAAGTTCCTGCACGGTGATCTGCGGCCATGACCGCACTCTGGCAGCAGCTGTTTGCCGATATGGCGCTGATGACCCAGCTGGAACTGCTGGCGGTGCTGTCTGCCCTGGCCTATGTGCTGCTGGCTCTGAAACAGAGCTTATGGTGCTGGCCGGCAGCACTGCTTAGCACTTTGCTGTACAGCCATATTATGTGGCATTCGGCACTGCTGTCCGATGCGTTGCTGCAGATTTATTATGCCGGTATGGCGCTGTACGGCTGGTATCACTGGCGACGGCTGCAACAGCAGCCAGGCCAGCCCAGAGGCATGACGGAGTGGAGCTGGTCAGTGCATGCCAGGCTGATTGGCCTGACGGCCAGTGCAGGTGTAGTGTTGGGCTACCTGATGAGCCGCTATACTCAGGCAGATTTTGCCTGGGTGGATGCGCAAACGACCACCTTCAGCGTGATGGCCACCTTTCTGGTGGCCCGAAAAGTGGTGTCAAACTGGTTGTATTGGCTGGTCATTGATGCGGTGTGTATTTACGTCTATATCGAAAAACACCTGTATTTCACGACTGCACTTTTTGTACTCTACACCCTGATTGCATTGGCTGGGTTTTTCTTATGGCGACAGAGTTACCGGCAACAACAGCAGCTGGCCTGATTTGGGCTTTGTGCCAGCGCCTGGAGTTTTTTGCAGAGCACCAGCCCGTGCGCTTGCAGCAACTGACCTTTGGTCAATTAACCCAAACCTTTCAAGTGCAGACTGACAAAGGTGTGTATGCGGTGCGGCACTATGCAGACTCTGTGCGACCTGTCCGTCGCCAGCAGGAACTGCGCTGCCAGCATGCTGCGGCAGCAGCCGGACTGGCACCAGCGCCTTTGTGTCTGAATAACCATCAGCGTATGTTGGTTTGCGAGTTCTTAGCCGAGGCCTGCCACCTTGAGCTGCATTGGCTGCAGCAGCACCTCACTCAAAGTGTTTCGCGGCTGGTGACTTTGCATCAACTCAGTGTGCAAACCCCGCAGCTCGACCCATGGCTCTATTTGCACCAGTTAAAGCAGCAACTGGCTGTCAAACTTTGTGCTGCGGACCAGATGTTGTATCAGCAGTTGCTTGACGTGGCTCGGCAGTTGCAGTTTTTCCCAGCGGATACAGGGTTATGCCATATGGATTTGAATCAGGCCAATCTGTTGTTGGCAGAGGACAGGGTCTGGTTGATTGATTTCGAATATTGTCAGCTGGCCGATGTTTGTTTTGATTTGGCCAGCCTGAGTTGGAACTTTGCGTTAAATATGCAGCAAGAGCAGCAATTGCTGGGGTTGTATTGCCAATTACGCGGCTGGCAGGCAGGCAGGGTTGGTGGCAAGAAGTATCAGTTAGTCAAACAACTGACTTTGGGTTTTGCCTGGTTATGGTATCTGGCGGAACAGCAGCAGAACCAGGACCCGCGCCATCAAGAGGCTGCAACAACCACCAGGTGGCAGTTGTTGCAGTTGCTGTCACAAACCGCCTAAGCGCTCTGCCAGAATTTTGTAGCGTTTAACGTCGTCTTCTTCAAACAGCGGTTTGCCTTCACCGTCCTTATCACAGGGGACCAGTAAGTTTTCACGCGCCAGCCGCTCGACCCGGATATCCTGAATACCGAGAAACTCAGCGACTTGTGCTACGGTCATTGTTGCCATTGTTTTGTTTCCTGCCCTATTAACCAAGAATCATTGTATGTCTGTTTTACACAGAACGCTCAGAGGCGTGATCACAGTTTTACTGTGTTTTCACAGAGCAGACAACCGGATCACTCAGATTTCGTTACAATTTTATGTGTGGCGCCTGGTGAAGCCTGTGTTAGATTTTTGTGATCATCCTTCTGTCAGGACCTTCGTATGCGCAACCCACCTTTAGTCAGCCTTGTGTTGGCATGTTTATTTTCAGGAACAGCTATGGCCGCACAAGCACCACAAGCTCAAACCAAAGCCTATGAGGTTGACTCCCCGTATGGCAAACGCTCAGACCCTTACTACTGGCTGCGTGATGACAGCCGGCAAAACCCGGAGATGCTGGCGTACCTGAATGCTGAAAATCAGTATTTTCAGCAAATGACAGCCAATCAGAAAACTCTGGTGGATCAGCTGGATAAAGAAATTGTCGGCCGTATCAAACAAGATGACAGCTCTGTGCCTTATGACAAAGGGGATTACACCTATTACACCCGTTTTGAAACCGGTCAGCAGTACCCGATTTATGCACGTAAGCCAAAAGCCGGTGGTGTAGAACAAATCCTGCTGGATGTAAATAAACTGGCTGAGGGCAAAGACTTTTATCAGATAGGTAACTGGGAGGTCAGCCCGGATCAGCGGACGCTCGCCTATATGGAAGACTTAAATGGCCGTCGCCAGTACAACCTGAAATTCCGCGATTTGACAACAGGCAAAGACTTACCGGACCAGATCCCTGGTTTGTCGGCATCTATTGCCTGGGCTGCCGACAATAAAACGGTGTTTTATATCGAAAACGACCCTGTGACTTTGCTGAGCACCAAGGTGAAAAAGCATCAGCTGGGGACGGACGCCAGCAAAAACCCTGTGGTGTATGAAGAAAAAGACAACAGTTTTTATATGGGGGTCGGAACCAGCAGCGATAACGCTTATGTGGTGATCGGTCTGGAAAGTACAGTCTCGAATGAATTCCGGGTGTTGCCTGCGGCCACCCCGGACGGAAAATTCCAGCTGCTGGCACCACGTCAGCGTGACTTCAAATACGACGCTGATCATCAGGCCGGACGTTGGGTGATCCGCACCGACTGGCAGGCGCCGAACTACCGTCTGATGACTGTGGCGGATAAAGACATTGGCGACCGCACCAAGTGGCAGTCATTATTGGCACATGACGATGGCATTTTTATCGAAAGCTTTCAGCTGTTTGATCAGTACCTGGCCATTAACGAGCGCAGTGAGGGTTTAAGCCGGATCCGGGTTTTGCCCTGGAAAGACCTGAGCAAAGCCACTTATGTGGCGTCCGATGAAGCCTCTTATGTGGCAGATTTTGAGATCAACCCGGAACAAAACACCCATTGGCTGCGGTATAACTACAGTTCACTGACCACACCCAACAGCGTGTACAAAGTGAATATGAAGACCGGTGAGCGGGTGCTGCTGAAACAGCAGGAAGTGTTGGGTGGTTTCGACAAATCGCACTACAAGACGGACAGAGTCTGGGCTCTGGCTAAAGATGGCAGCAAAATTCCGGTATCCTTGTTGTACAAAAAGGACTTTAAGCGTGATGGCACTGCACCTTTGTACCAATACGCCTACGGCTCTTATGGCAACTCGATGGACCCCTATTTCCGTTCGACAGTGTTGTCGCTGGTGGACCGGGGTTTTGTCTATGCCATTGCCCATATCCGTGGTGGCCAGGAAATGGGACGGCATTGGTATGAGCAGGGTAAGTTGCTGAATAAAATCAATACCTTTACTGATTATATTGCGGTGACCGATTATCTGGTTGCAGAAAAGTATGCGGCCAAAGATAAAGTCTTTGGTATGGGGGGCAGCGCTGGTGGTTTGCTGATGGGGGCGGTGGCCAATATGGCACCAGAGAAATACCGAGGTCTGGTGGCACATGTGCCTTTTGTCGATGTCGTGACCACTATGCTGGATGAATCAATCCCGCTGACCACCAATGAATTTGATGAATGGGGCAACCCGAAGCAACAAGCCTATTACGACTATATGCTGTCCTATTCCCCTTATGATCAGCTGAAAAAACAAGCCTATCCGGCCATGCTGGTCACCACGGGGTTGCATGATTCCCAGGTTCAGTATTTTGAACCGGCCAAGTGGGTTGCCAAGTTACGTACCCTGAAAACAGATAACAACCCTTTGTTATTTAAGATCAATATGGAAGCTGGCCATGGTGGAAAATCCGGACGTTTTGCCCGCTTGCATGAAACAGCGCAGGAATACGCTTTCATTTTATCTTTGCTGAACCAGCCAGGTTCTTAGTGGTGATGATGAAACCGCAGCCTGTGCCGGGCTGCGGTTTTTTTGCCATTTTTCCCCCTTGGGCTTAAACAGCCGCAAATTGACCTCAATTCCCTGCCTGTGCTGGTAGACAAAGTTTTTACTGCTCTGTATAACAATATGACTTAGCTGAATTTTTTGTTCTGTCATGAAGTGGACAGAATTATCAGCTATGGTTTTTAGTGCAGTCACATAATAACCATAATTCAGGTAACGCTTATGAAAGCATCCGGCATGTCCCTGGCCTTGTATAACAACTTTTTAGGTCAGGCTCCTAACTGGTACAAACTCACCATCATCGTTTTTTTACTGATCAACCCGATACTCTTTATTCAGAACCCATACCTGGCTGGTTGGGCTTTGGTTGTCGAGTTTATTTTTACACTGGCCATGGCGCTGAAATGTTACCCCTTGCAGCCTGGTGGCTTGCTGACGCTGCAGGCTGTGGCTATGGGTATGACCAGCACCCACAAAGTGATGCATGAAGTGTCGGTCAATATTGAAGTGATTTTATTACTGGTGTTTATGGTCGCCGGTATTCACTTTGTGAAAGACCTGCTGTTGTTTGTGTTTACTAAATTACTGATCCGGGTGCGCTCGAAAACAACCTTATCGTTGGCCTTTGTCTGTATGGCGGCCTTTTTGTCAGCTTTCCTCGACGCGCTGACCGTGGTGGCGGTGATTATTGCGGTGGGCATCGGATTTTATGCCATCTACCACAAAATTTCGTCTGGCAAGAAATTCCAGGACCCGCACAACCACAACGAAGACAACGAAGTGCATGAACTGTCGCGGGCGGATCTGGATGCGTTTCGTGGCTTTTTACGCAACCTGCTGATGCATGCCGGTGTAGGGACTGCCTTGGGTGGTGTGTCGACCATGGTCGGCGAGCCGCAAAACCTGATTATTGCCGAAGCCGTGGGCTGGGATTTCGCTGAGTTTGCGTTGCGTATGGCATCTATCAGTGTGCCCGTTTTACTGGCTGGTTTAGTCACCTGTTTTGTGCTGGAGAAAATGCGCTGGTTTGATTTTGGTGTGCGTTTGCCGCAGCCGGTGCAGGATGTCCTTATTGCTTATGACAACTACCAGACCGAACGTATGACCAGTTCGGACATCAGCAAACTGTGGGTGCAGGGGCTGATTGCCGTGATCCTGATCCTTTGCCTGAGCCTGCATCTGGCTTCTGTGGGTCTGATAGGTCTGATGGTGATTATTCTGGCGACAACCTTTTGTGGTGTTACCGACGAGCATCAATTGGGGAAAGCCTTTCAGGAAGCTTTGCCTTTCACCTCGCTGCTGGTGGTGTTTTTTGCCGTGGTGGCGGTCATTATTGACCAGCACCTGTTTAAACCTGTGATTGACTGGGTTCTGACCTTTGACGGTCAGAATCAACTGGCCATGCTATTCCTGGCCAATGGTGCCTTGTCGATGGTCAGTGACAACGTATTCGTTGGGACAGTGTATATCAATGAAGTGAAGGCAGCATGGCAGTCTGGCCAGATCAGCCGTGAGCAGTTTGAATTGCTGGCGATTGCGATTAACTCAGGTACCAACCTGCCAAGTGTTGCGACCCCAAATGGTCAGGCAGCATTTCTGTTCCTGCTGACCAGCGCTTTGGCCCCGCTTATTCGGCTGTCCTATATGAAAATGGTCTGGATGGCGTTGCCTTATACGCTGGTGCTGACCCTGGTTGGCCTGGCAACAACAGTGCTGGTATTGCCTGAAGTGACCCAGTGGATGTATGCCAATGGCTGGATCCATCACTTTGATCCTGCCGCCGTCGTCAGTCCGGCATCCGGCCATTAAATCCTGAAGGAGGCAACCGTCGTTGCCTCCTGCTTTTGTCCCGCTTCATGGCGCAGCAGTCCGGTTTGGCTGGACAGGCTGCAGGCTGGCAGGTATAACATTCTGAAATTTATGATCATACTGGACTGATTGATTTCAGCCCGCCTCGTTGCGCGCTGCTTTGGTCGTTTTCCTGGATCCATCAGTGCATTCAGGCCTCCATAAGGACGCAAATCGATGATTGAACTGCTGTTGCTGGTCTTGCTCCCCTTGCTTGGGGTGCTGGTCCCTGTGTTCTGCCGCCATTGGTCCCGCAGCTCCTGCGCTATGGCTACGGCTGTACTTCCGTTTGCTGCATTAGCGTTGGTGTTGCAGCTGGCCCCAGCGGTGTTTGCCGGTGATACCTTGTTGCTTCATCTGCCATGGGCGCAAGCTTTGGGATTGCTGATCAGCCTGCGGCTGGACGGTCTGTCTTTGCTCTTTGTGCTGCTCATCCTCGGTATGGGACTGTTGGTGATTTTGTATGCCCGCTATTACCTGGCTGAAAAAGACTCCATGCCACGTTTTTATGCCTTTTTGTTGTTGTTTATGGCGGCCATGCTTGGGGTGGTCCTGTCCAATAACCTGATCCAGCTGTGGGTGTTCTGGGAGCTCACCAGCATCAGCTCATTTCTGCTGATTAGTTACTGGTGGCACAGAGCCGACGCCCGCCTGGGGGCGCGGATGGCGTTGGCCATTACCGGCTTTGGTGGGCTGGCACTGCTGGCTGGGGTGTTATTGCTCGGACAGGTGTTAGGCAGCTACCAACTGGATGTGGTGCTGGGTAAAGCGGCACAACTGCAGCAAAGCAACTGGTATCCGTTAATACTGGTGCTTATACTGCTTGGGGCTTTTACGAAATCTGCACAGTTTCCGTTTCATTTCTGGCTGCCCAATGCGATGGCAGCACCCACACCTGTCAGTGCTTATCTGCATTCAGCCACTATGGTGAAAGCCGGTATCTTCCTGCTGGCGCGTTTATACCCGCTGTTGGCGGGGTCGGACTTATGGTTTTTGCTGGTGACCCTGACCGGGCTGACCACTTTGTTGGTCGGTGCTTACCTGGCCTTGTTCCAACATGATTTAAAAGGCCTATTGGCTTATTCCACCATTTCACATTTGGGGCTTATTACCCTGTTGTTGGGGCTGGATACTGATCTGGCGACTGTGGCCGCTATTTTCCATATTATGAACCACGCCATCTTCAAAGCGTCGTTGTTTATGGCGGCCGGTATTATTGATCACGAATCCGGTTCGCGGGACATGCGTAAACTGAACGGGCTCTGGCAGTTTATGCCTGTGACCGCCACACTGGCGATGGTGGCGTCGGCTTCGATGGCTGGAGTACCGCTGCTGAACGGTTTCCTGTCCAAAGAAATGTTTTTTGCTGAGACCCTGCACCAGGACGTGCTTGGTGCCTTGTCCTGGCTGATCCCTGTGTTGGCCACAGTGGCGGCTATTTTATCTGTCGCTTATTCGGCGCGTTTTATTCATGACGTGTTTTTTAATGGTCAACCCAGAGGTTTGCCTAAAACGCCCCACGAGCCTCCCCGTTACATGAGGGTGCCAGTGGAGGTTCTGGTAGCCCTCTGCATCCTGGTTGGGGTGGTACCGCACTATGTGGTGGGTGATTTATTGGCTGTTGCCTCAGTGGCAGCCCTGGCCGGGCCTTTGCCACACTACAGTTTGTCCATTTGGCACGGTTTTAACTTGCCCCTGCTGATGAGTATGGTGGCGCTGGTGCTGGGGATTTGTCTCTATGCCAACCGGAAGCATCTGTTTCGTTTTCAGGCTGAAATTCCCAGCCTGAATGCGTTAACCTTATTTGATCAATGGTTCCGTCAGTGGGTGAGCAAGGCACAGCGCCTGCATCAACGCATTGAAAATGGTGAACTGCAGACCTATCTGAGTTGGTTATTGATGCTGATGGTGCTGATGCTGCTGTTGCCATTACAGCAAATGGGGCAATTTAAAGGACTGAAGCCAGAGCTGCCAGCGGATCCGCTGATGTTTATTGCGGTTTTGGTGGCTGCCGTGGCTGCC
>NZ_JBBIQD010000010.1:0-153860 GCF_037442525.1 Rheinheimera sp.
GTTGATCTCTGTGGTCGGTTTGGTGGTGACGCTGGTGTTTGTGCGTTTTTCAGCACCGGATCTGGCGTTGACACAGTTGGCTGTTGAAGTGGTGACCATAGTGCTGCTGATGCTGGCGCTGTTTTTTCTGCCGCATAAAATCAACCGGGCGTCACAGGCTGGCCAGCTGATGCGCGACGCAGCCATTGCTTTGTTGTCCGGTGTCGTGATTGGCAGTTTGAGTTATGTCTTGATGTTGCAGCCACAACAGCGTATTTCGGAGTTCTTCCTGCAAAACGCCAAATCCGGTGGAGGAGGGTATAACGTCGTCAACGTGATCCTGGTCGATTTCCGCGGTTTTGACACTTTAGGTGAAATCACAGTGCTGGGTATTGCTGCATTGGGTATTTTCAAATTATTGACACGACTGCCTTTATTTAAACCTACTTCGGATGCCGAAGGCCGCAGCTGGGCGCTGGATAAACACCCTTTATTATTAGCGGTCATCTCTCAGGCTCTGTTACCTATGGCACTGATGGTGTCTGTGTATATTTTCTTCCGTGGCCATAACCTGCCGGGAGGCGGTTTTGTGGCCGGTCTGATCACCGCTATTGCCGTCATTCTGCAATACGTGGCTCAAGGCGTGGATTGGGTGAAACAGCGGCTGACTCTGGAATATCACCGGCTGATTGCCACGGGGGTACTGATTGCCGCTGCCACCGGAGCTATGAGCTGGTTGTTTGACCGGCCTTTCCTGACCTCCTGGTTTGACTATTTTGAGCTGCCGCTGATTGGTGAAATTGAGCTGGCCAGTGCCATGGCCTTTGATCTCGGAGTCTACCTGACGGTGGTCGGGGCTACCCTGATGATTTTAGCCAACTTGGGCAAGATGACCACCAGCCACAGGCCTGTGCATGAGGAGAACCGCTGATGGAATTATTGATGGCCGTGTTGATCGGAACCCTGACCTGCTGTGCTGTATTTCTGATGCTACGGGGCCGCACTTTTGCTGTGATGTTAGGGCTGACCATGCTGTCCTATGCGGTGAACCTGTTTATTTTTTCCAGCGGTGGACTGAAAATTGGCGCTGGTGCCGTGCTAAAGGCCTCAGAGGAATACGCAGACCCTTTACCTCAGGCGTTGGTACTGACGGCAATAGTGATAGGTTTTGCAATGACCGCCTTTTTAGTGGTACTGGCCATTCGTGCCCGGGCCGATTTGGGCAATGATCATGTGGATGGCAAACTGCCTGTGCCTAAGCAAAACAGAGGAGGGCAGTCGTGACCAATCATTGGATGGTATTGCCCATTGTCTGGCCTATGCTGGTGGCTTTGTGTTGTCTGCTGCCCCCCTTTGATGCGCTGGCCCGCTACCGCCGGGGCTTGAGCCTGGCTGGCGCTCTGGGGCTGGTGCTGATTAGCCTGGTGTTATGGCAGCAGAGTGCGGACGGACAAAGCCAGCTCTATCAGTTAGGCAACTGGCCAGCGCCGTTCGGCATCAGTTTACTGCTCGACAAAGTCTCGGTGCTGATGCTGGTGCTGACTGCTGTACTGGGTCTGGCTGCTCTGGTGTATGCCTGTGCCGGCGAAGATGAGCATGGGCCTTTTTTTCATAGCCTGTTTCACTTCCAGTTGATGGGGATTAACGGTGCCTTCCTGACCGCTGACTTATTTAACCTCTTTGTGTTTTTTGAAGTCCTGCTGATTGCCTCTTATTCCTTGTTGATCCATGGCGGCGGCAAAGCCAAAACCAAAGCCGCTGTGCACTATGTGGTACTGAATTTACTGGGATCGGCCTTGTTTTTATTTGCGCTGGCGCTGATTTATGGCGCCACAGGCACGCTGAATATGTTGGATCTGGCGGTCCGGCTGCACAGTCTGAGCAGCAGCCAGCAGCTGCTGATGCAAGCGTCAGCCGCCTTGTTACTGCTGGTGTTTGGTCTGAAGGCTGCGATGATGCCGCTGCATTTCTGGCTGGGCTCTGCTTATGCTTCAGCATCACCTGCTGTGGCTGCGTTGTTCGCCGTGATGACCAAAGTGGGCATTTTCAGCCTGTTGCGTGTGTTTCTGCAGGTGTTTGCAGAGGCGGATTATATCGGCAGCTGGGCGTTGTCGTTGTTATGGTGGGCCGGCTTACTGACGATTTTGCTGGCGGCTATAGGCGTAGTGGCCAGCGAGGATTTCCGAAAGCTGGTCGCCTACCTGGTGATTTTATCGGTAGGTGCTATGGTCGCAGCGCTGTCGTTGGCAACACCACAGGCCGTACAAGCGGTGTTGTACTACGCGATACATTCCACTTTGGCGGCGGCGGCACTGTTTTTACTGGCTGATCTGATTGCGGAACAGCGGGGAAAAGCAGGTGACCGGCTGGTCACGGGGCGCAGGGTGGCACAACCGGTGTTGCTCGGCAGTTGCTTTGTGGTGCTGGCGCTGAGCATCACTGGGATGCCTCCTTTTTCCGGTTTTATCGGTAAGCTGATGTTGCTGCAGTCTGTCGGTCCAGGGGCGCAGATGCTTGCATTTTGGCCTGCCATCCTGCTTAGCAGTTTTGTGGTATTGCTGGCATTAAGCCGTTCTGGTGTGGTTCTGTTCTGGCAGGTGTCAGGCCCGAACCAGGGCAGCCGACTGGTCGGCAAATCGCGTACTGTCGCAGTACTGATGCTCTCTGCTGCCAGTGTGCTGCTCAGTGTGATGGCTGGTCCTTTGGCTGCCTGGTGTTTGCAGGGGGCAACGCAGTTTGTTGAGCTGATTCGTCTGTTTCAGGGAGGGCTGCTTTGATGTGGGCACAACTATGGCCGACGCCGATCCGCAGTTGTATTCTGTTTGTGCTGTGGTTACTGCTGAATAACAGTCTGGCCCCCGTGCATCTGGTAGCGGGACTGTTCCTGGCTTGGGCGATCCCCTTACTCAGCCATAAGTTTCGTCTGGTTCAACCTGCACTGAAACGCCCTGGTCTGGCGTTGCACTATGCGCTGCTGCTGCTTTGGGACATTGTCGTGGCTAATCTGCAGGTGGTGCGGTTGGTGCTGGGGTCGAATAAGAAACTGCGGCCAGGTTTTGTGCTGTACCCGCTGGAGCTGAACAATGATCTGGCGGTGACCATCCTGGCCGGGACTATCTCATTGACGCCTGGTACTGTCAGCGCTGACGTGCTGACAGCCGATGACAGCGGCAGACGGGCTTTGTTGTTGCATGTACTGGATGTGAGCAATGAAGCCGCATTGATCGCCGCGATTAAACAGCGTTATGAAAGACCATTGAAGGAGATGTTCTGATGCTGCAAATGATCTTACAGGGCTGTTTTTGTCTGGTGGGTCTGGCGCTTTTGCTCAATCTGTATGCAGTGGTGCGGGGGCCGTCCAATGTTGATCGCTTATTGGCGCTGGATACCATGTACATCAACAGCATTGCGCTGTTATTGCTCTATGGCATTTATCTGGGCACAGGGCTGAATTTTGAGGTGGCGTTGCTGATCGCCATGTTGGGTTTTGTCAGTACTGTGGCCGTGTGCAAGTTTTTGTTGCGCGGCGACATTATTGAATAAGGAGACAGGCAAATGAGTTGGAGTGAAAGCTGTATTGCGATCCTGTCGGTAGCGGGGTCTTTATTTGTGCTGCTGGGGTCTCTGGCTTTGGTCAAACTGCCGGATTTTTATACCAGATTGCATGGACCGACCAAAGCCACCACTTTGGGGTTGGGCAGTCTGGTACTGGCGTCTTTACTGTATTTTAATGGCGTAGAGCAGGTACTGAGTTTGCAGCAGCTATTGATAGCACTGTTCTTATTTATTACGGCCCCCATTACCGCTCATATGCTGATCAAGGCCGCATTGCATCATCAGTTAAAAACCGCAAAATCGACCTCTGGTAAGACTCAGGCGAAACTGGAGTCAGACTGAAAAAGTGGTTCAGTTCTCATCAAAGCCGTTTTCAATCAAAGAGACAACCGCTGTTAAAGCTTCCTGTGCCTGGCTGCCGCTGGTGCAGACTTCCAGGGATTTTCCTTTACTGCTGGCAAGCATCAGCAGCGCTAACACACTGCTGGCATCGGCATTTTTTCCATCCTGCTGCAGTTCTATCTGAGCGTCAAACTGGCGGCATAACTGCACCAGTTTGGTTGCGGCTCTGGCATGTAACCCCAGCTGGTTGACGATGGTGACGGTTTGACTCAGTTTAGCGCCCATGATGCCTCACCAGTTCGCGATGACGGATTTGCACGTCCTCACGTTGTAATCGATAACTCTCAGCCAATGCTTCGGCAATGTATACAGAGCGGTGCTGACCACCGGTGCAGCCGATGGCAATGGTCAGATAACTGCGGTTATTACGTTCCAGCTGAGGCAACCAGGTGGCAATAAACTGATTGATTTGCCAGATATAACGAGCAACGTCTGGCTGAATAACCAGATAGTCTTTTACCGGTTGATCCAGGCCGGTCAGGATCTTCAGTTCCGACTGCCAGTGTGGGTTAGGCAGAAAGCGGGCGTCAAAGACGTAATCGGCATCTTTGGGGATACCATATTTGAAGCCAAAGGATTCAAATAAAATCACCAGGCGGCCTGTCTTCAGGCCCAAAATCCGTTCTCTGAGCTGTTCCGCCAGCTGATGCACATTGAGCTCAGTGGTGTCGATATAAAGGTCGGCACGGCTGGAAACCGGATCCAATAACTGCTGCTCCCGCTGAATGGCTTCGTCCAGCGACATTGCCTGATGGGACAGTGGGTGCAAACGACGGGTTTCGCTGAAACGTTTAATCAAACAGGTGTGATCGGCGTCCAGGTATAGAATCGTCAGGTCCACTTTATTGGGCAGGTAGCAGAGGATATCGGTCAGCTCATCCTGATTTTGAGGCAGGTTACGCACATCTATGCTGACGGCCACCCGTTCATATTGACCCATCACTGACGTGGCCAGGGTAGGTAACAGGTTCACCGGGATATTATCCACACAATAGTAACCCAGGTCTTCCATCACCCGCAGTGCCACGGATTTCCCTGAACCTGATCGTCCGCTGACCACTAAAAGTTTCATTTGTCCTGAACCTGCTCCGCACCCGACAACAGTAACTGATACAGCGCCTGATCGCCCTGACTGTGGCGGATTTTTTTGGTGAAATCTTTCTGGCTCAGCATCCGGGCAATACCTGACAAGGTCGACAGATGCGTCTGGCACTGGTTTTCCGGGATCAGAATGGCACAGAAAATATCGACGGCCTGGTTATCAATGGCATCAAACTGGATCGGATCCTGGCTCACCACAAACACCAGCAAAGGGCTGCTGACCTCTTTCAGTTTGCCATGCGGAATAGCAATGCCACCGCCTATACCGGTAGAACCCAGCTTTTCCCTGGTCATCAGTGCTTCCAGAATACTGTATTCAGGGATCTGGGGCAGATGCTGATGCGCCAGTTCGGCAATGTATTCCAGAATTCGTTTTTTACTGTTAAAAAGGACCGCACTCTTAGTGCAGTCCTCCGATAACATTGAGCTAAGATTCATAAGTTTAGGATCAATGGCGAGAAATTTTCTCTTTATGTTTAATCACTTGGCGATCCAGTTTATCAATCAGCTGGTCAATCGCCGCGTACATATTTTCGTCTTCCGACACCGCAAACACTTCACCACCGTTGAGGTGTAATTTAGCCTCTGCAATCTGCTTTAATTTTTCCACGTTCAGCACTACATGTACATTGTTAATATGATCAAAATGCCGTTCAAGCTTGGAAAATTTGCTGCCAACGTACTCTCTTAATGCTTCAGTGATTTCAACATGACGACCAGTTAAGTTGATTTGCATAGACTCTTCCTTCTTATGCGAGCTTTTAAATCAAGCTCTTGCGCTGATTAGACGGCGGAATAAACATAGCTTCACGGTACTTGGCGATAGTACGCCGTGCAACGTTAATGCCCTGTTCGGACAGAATTTCTGCCATCCGGCTGTCGCTTAACGGCTTGGCCGGGTTTTCCGCCGCCACCAATTTTTTAATAAAGGCGCGGATG
The DNA here is from genome assembly GCF_037442525.1 of Rheinheimera sp. Classification (GTDB taxonomy): domain Bacteria; phylum Pseudomonadota; class Gammaproteobacteria; order Enterobacterales; family Alteromonadaceae; genus Pararheinheimera. The sequence continues at coordinate 5,977 of NZ_JBBIQD010000010.1, forward strand.
GCGGTAGACGAGCATTCGCCACCGCTCTCTGTACTCACATGACTGGAGAAAAAGAACTTAAGTTCAAAAATTCCTCGTGGTGTGTGCATGTACTTTTGAGTCGTGACCCGCGAAATGGTGGATTCGTGCATACTCACCATTTCAGCAACGTCATTGAGTACCATGGGTTTCATCGCCTCTTCGCCATGCTCAAAAAAAGCCTGTTGCTGCTGAACAATGCAGTTGGCCACTTTGAGTAAGGTTTCGTTGCGACTCTCCAGGCTTTTTAAAAACCACTTTGCTTCCTGCAGGTGGGAACGGATGAACTGACCATCCGATGCATTACGCGCCTGCCGGGACATGGCCGCATATTGCTCATTGATACGGATTTTCGGCATTGCATCCGGATTCAGTTCAACCACCCAACGTCCTTTGATTTTTGCGACTGAGACATCAGGAATGATGTAGCTTTGCTCTTGCCGTATCACATCTGCCCCTGGTCTGGGGTTCAGGCTGTGGATCAGCCGCATCACTTCTTTTAATTCCTCTTCTTTGAGTTTAGTCACGCGCATCAAAGAACGGAAATCACGGTTGGCTAAAAAGTCGGTATGATCCCGAATAATGTGTTGGGTTTCTTTCAGATAAGGTGTATTGGGATCAAACTGACGCAGTTGCACCAGTAAACATTCCTGAATGCTGCGGGCTCCGACTCCAACAGGATCAAACAGCTGAATGCGTTTGAGCACAGCTTCCACTTCATCGGCTTCAACATCCGGCAAGCCAAGGGCTTCCAGAATTTCGTCGACGTCAATGGTCAGTAAGCCATTATCATCGATGGCTTCAATAATCACTTCGGCAATGGTGCGGTCGGTTTCAGAAAATGGGGTCAGTTGCATTTGCCAGCGCAGGTAATCCTGCAGGGTTTCTGAGGTTTCACCCTGATAGACAGTATCTTCGTCACCACTGAAGTTATTGTTGGCGACAGGGGCGGCACTGACTAAATCATCCCAGTGACTGTCCAGTGGCAAGTCTTCGGCAATGTTCTGCTCAGCCATGGCCTCGCTACTGTCCGGCACTTCAGGTTCATAGCTGTCATCAGCTGTGACCGAATCGGCGCCGTTGGCATACTCTTCAGTGTTGGCCTCTTTCGACGGAGCCTGGTACTGCTCAAATTCTTCATCCGATTCCAGCAGGGGGTTGGCATCCAGCGCTTCCTGAATTTCCTGCTGCAATTCGATACTGGACAGCTGCAACAGCTTAATGGCCTGCTGCAGCTGCGGCGTCATCGTAAGTTGCGTGCCAATGCGAAGTTGCAAAGAAGGTTTCATCTACTTCCGATCTGCTCCGGACAATCCTTTAACGGATATGGTTACTTACAGCCTGAATTGTTCACCTAAATACACGTCCCGAACCTGTTGATTGGCCAGGACTTCCTGCGGCGTCCCTGCGGCTATCAGCTCGCCATGGCTGACAATATAAGCCAGCTCACAGACATCCAGGGTTTCGCGCACATTGTGATCGGTGATCAGGACTCCTATGCCACGTTGGCATAAATGTTGGATGATTTTTTTTATATCTAACACTGAAATCGGATCAACGCCAGCAAAAGGTTCATCCAGCAGAATAAAAGCCGGATCGGCGGCCAAAGCACGCGCAATTTCCACCCGACGGCGTTCACCGCCTGACAGACTCATGCCCAGGCTGTTGCGGATATGGCCTATATGGAATTCATCCAGTAAAGCATCGGCTTTTTCTTCCCGTTGTTCTTCAGTCAGGTCTTTGCGGTGTTGCAGAATCGCCAGTAAATTGTCATAGACCGTCAGTTTACGGAAAATAGAGCTTTCCTGCGGCAGATAACCAATTCCCAAACGGGCGCGGGCATGGATAGGGTCAAAGGTAATGTCTTTGCCATCCAGGGTAATGCTGCCCTTGTCGGAGGGGACTAAACCGACAATCATATAAAAAGTGGTGGTTTTTCCTGCGCCATTCGGGCCAAGTAATCCGACAATCTGGCCGGCTTTCACTTCAAGGCTGACGTCTTTCACCACCTGGCGGCCTTTATAGCTTTTAGCCAGATGAGCGGCGACTAACTTCATTGGTCCTGTTTTCCTTCCGGTGTAAAGACTGTGGTCACCCGTTCAGACTTCTTGCCATCGGCTTCAGCAGCCAGCTCCTGCTTTTCCAGGTTGTAGCGGATCACTGAGCCCTGCACCATACTGCCCGCCTGGCTCAGTTCAGCGTCGCCGGTCAGGATCAGCAAAGCGGCACCCACGTCGTATTTGATTTCTTTGGCTTTGGCGGTAATTTTTTTGCCCTGTTCAAACTCTTGTGAGTAATGAGCCGGATTACCGCTGGCAATAAAGACTTCTTTGCCTTTGCCCTCGGTGGCGATCACTTCCAGCTTGTCGGCTTCAATCAGCAGGCTGCCCTGTTGTACCTTCACATTGTCGACAAAGGTCATCACTTTGTCTTTCAGCGAGCCAAACTGGCGATCGGAACCAACCTGAATTTCCTTTTTATGATCGTCCTGAGCCGCCTGCACGACCAGACTGGCTGTGCAAAGCAACAAGGCCAGAACCTTAGTTATCTTCATTGTAATACACCGTTTTTGTGTGCTGTTTCAGTTCAATTTGTTGTTGGTTCAAATCCGCCACCATACCCTGACCTGAGATTTGAAAGCCATGGCCGAATATTCTGACCTGCTCTGTGGACTGCAACAGATTGTCGGCAAGCAGCAATTCCACAGCAGGCATTTCGATTCGGGTGAATAAGGAATCCTGGGACATGCTGCGCAATTCCACCCGGCGTTCCAGGATCAGTTTGTCATCAGGATAAAGCACGGCCTGTTCACTTGTCACTTGCCACATGGCTGCTTTTTGCTGGTACAGGGTGTAAATGGGAAATTCAAACTGAATAAAACCGAAACGGTCAAAATGTTCCATGCGCTGGGCCCGGATCAGGTCGGATAAATGCCCTTCCTGATCGTAGACAAACCGCGTCATATTGGTGGCGATAAAATCGGGTTGATTGTCCTGAGCTTGCTGCAACTGAGTTTCCTGTTGTTGCATCAACAGGCTGAACATCACGGCGGCACCCACCGCCACCAGCAACCACCATAAAAATTGTTTAATCATGAACTGCTTCCACAGAATTCTGCGAACTTACCTCTGCTGCACAGCAGCAGATCGGCCAGTTCCCGTACAGCACCAAAACCCCCGGCTTTGCTGGTGCGGTAATGGGCATTCAGGGCCAGATAGGGGTGTGCATCTGACACGGCGACCGCCAGGCCACAGTGCTGCATCACCTGCCAGTCAGCCAGATCGTCACCAATAAAGGCTATCTGAGTCGCTTCGAGTTGCAATTGTTGCCCAAGTTCAGCAAAGGCTGTGTTTTTATCTTCCTGCCCCTGATAAATGTAAGGCACGGTCAGGGCTTTCATTCTGTGTTCGACAATGGCGGAGCGCCGGCCTGTGATCACGGCCACTTCAATTCCGGCCTGGCGCAGTGCTTTAATGCCGTAGCCATCGCGCGTATGAAATGCCTTCAGTTCTTCGCCGTCATTGCCTAAATAAATCCGGCCGTCAGAAAAGACACCGTCGACGTCACAAATGAGCAAGCGGATTGCCGCTGCTTTTTGCCACAAGTCGGGGCTGACCTGCTGATACATCTGACTAAATAATTGCTGCTGCATCAGAGGACCCCTGCTTTTAACAAGTCGTGCATATTCAGCGCACCAATGGGTTTATGTTCGGCATCGACCACAATCAGACCATTGATTTTGCGCTGTTCCATAATTTTCAGGCCTTCGGCGGCCAGCATTTGCGCTTTGGCAGTGATGCAGTTTCTGGTCATTAACTGCGCGATGCCAGCACTGTGGATATCAATATTCAAGTCCAGCACCCGGCGTAAATCACCATCGGTGAACAACCCCGCCAATTTACCCTGGTCGTCGGTGACACAAGTCATACCCAGGCCTTTGCGGGAAATTTCCAGCAATGCTTCTTTCAGGCTGACGCTTTGATGCACCTGCGGCAGGTCGTCGCCTTTGTGCATGATATCGTCCAGCCGCAACAACAGCCGTTTGCCCAAACTACCGCCTGGGTGCGACAACGCAAAATCATCGACGGAAAATCCCCTTGCATCCAACAGTGCTACTGCCAGCGCGTCACCCATGGCAAGAGTGGCTGTGGTGCTGGCAGTCGGCGCCAGCCCAAGAGGGCAGGCTTCTTTTTCCACTCGGACACAGAGATGGACATCGGCCAGGGTCGCCAGGGTGGAATCCGGCCGACCTGTCATCGCAATCAGCCGGATGCCACGGCGTTTGAGTACAGGTATTAAACTCAGCACTTCGCTGGTTTCGCCTGAATTGGAAATGGCCAATACAATATCAGCATCGGTAATCATGCCCAAATCACCGTGACTGGCTTCGGCCGGATGCACAAAAAAGGCCGGGGTGCCGGTTGATGCCAAGGTCGCTGCTATTTTGTTGGCAATATGTCCGGATTTTCCCATACCCAACACCACGACACGGCCAGCCCCTTGAAATATCAGGGAGCAGGCCTCATTAAAGCGGGAATCGATGTATTGAGCCAACTGAGCCACAGCTTCAGCTTCGATGCTCAGTACCTGCAGCGCGTGCTGACGAAAATCAATATTCATAACTCAGACCTTGTAAGCAATACATCCAGCTGACCCCCTGTAAATCAGGCACATAGCGCCGATGTTAAGCCGGCATTCAGTTAAGTCTGGTCAGACTGCAAACCCGTAAGTGGCGGTATTTTCGGATCAATCCGGCGTAAATGCAAAAGATTCAGGGCAGGGCAGTGGAATATTCGGTTTTAGCAAACAGTTGTTACGAATTTTTCTAAACCTTTGACAGTTAAAACCCTTTACAATAACGGCTTGTGCTTTCGTCACATTGCTTGATGCGTTCTAGCTGCAGTTGTATAGTGCGCGCCGCTTTGCCCAAGGCTGTATCAGACTTTAAAGAGGAACTTTGTGTCAGATATTCTGATAGATATTCAGCACCTTACCTTTAAACGTGGTGACAGGGTCATTTACGACGATCTGAATATGCAATTTCAGCGTGGCAAAGTGACAGCCATTATGGGGCCCAGCGGTATAGGGAAAACCACCTTATTGCGCCTGATCGGCGGGCAGTTGAAACCTGAGCAGGGCAAAATTCTGATCAACGGTCTGAATATTCCGACCCTGAATCGTAAAGACTTGTACAAAGCGCGGCAGAAAATGGGCATGTTGTTTCAAAGTGGCGCGTTGTTCAGTGATATGTCCGTTTACGACAATGTGGCGTTCCCTATCCGTGAACATACCAAGCTGCCAGAAGCGCTGATCCGGCTGATGGTATTAATGAAACTGGAAGCCGTGGGTTTACGTGGTGCCCGTGACCTGATGCCTGCGGAGTTATCCGGCGGTATGGCCAGACGGGCCGCTCTGGCCCGCGCCATTGCATTGGACCCTCAGCTTATTATGTATGACGAGCCTTTTGCCGGACAGGATCCTATTTCTATGGGCGTGATAGTGCGGCTGATCCGTTCGCTGAATAATGCCTTGGGTCTGACCTCTGTGGTGGTGTCGCATGACGTGACCGAAGTGATGAGCATTGCCGATTATGTCTATGTGGTGGCCGAACAAAAAGTGATTGGCGAAGGCACGCCGGAACAGTTGCGTCAGCATCCTTCCGCGCTGGTTCAGCAGTTCCTGCAGGGCGAAGCAGATGGTCCTGTGCCTTTTCATTTTAAAGCCAACAACTACAGCGCAGAATTAATGGAGTCAGGTTTGTGATGCTGAATCAACTTCAACAACTGGGGCAACATAGCATTGCCCAGGTACAAGGCCTGGGCAAAGCGGCGCTGATGCTGTTTGGTGCTCTGGTGGCATTGCCAACCCCTCGTAAGAGTTTTCCGTTACTGCTGAAACAACTTTATGTGGTTGGTGTGTTATCCCTGCTGATCATACTGGTGTCCGGTTTGTTCATTGGCATGGTGCTGGCGCTGCAGGGCTACACTGTATTATCAAAATTTGGTGCAGAGCAGATGTTGGGACCTTTGGTGGCGCTCAGTCTGCTTCGTGAACTGGGGCCTGTGGTGACCGCCTTGTTATTTGCCGGCCGGGCTGGCAGTGCACTGACAGCTGAAATTGGGTTGATGAAGGCCACGGAGCAGCTGTCTGGGATGGAGATGATGGCGGTAGACCCCCTGCGCCGTGTTATAGCGCCGCGCTTCTGGGCTGGTGTGATCAGTATGCCGTTACTGGCCGTGATTTTCTCCGCTGTGGGTATTCTGGGTGGCCACCTGGTTGGTGTTGACTGGCTGGGTGTGGATGCCGGGGGCTATTGGTCCGCCATGCAAGCCAATGTGGATTTTCAGCAGGACATTGTTAACGGTCTGATTAAAAGCCTGGTATTTGCCTTTATTGTGACCTGGATAGCACTGCACAAAGGCTTTGATGCAGTGCCAACCTCTGAAGGTATCAGCAGGGCAACGACACAAACAGTGGTCACTTCGTCGTTGGCCGTCCTTGGTTTTGATTTTGTATTAACAGCTTTAATGTTTGGTGGATAGAACATGACCTCGCGCAAAGTAGAAGTGTTAGTGGGTTTATTTGTGGCCCTGGCCATTGCAGCTTTTTTAATGTTGTCGCTGCGCGTAGCCAATTCGGGTTCTGCAGGCTCCGGCGAAACTTATTCGCTTTATGCCAAGTTTGAAAATATAGGCGGTTTAAAAGTGCGCTCGCCGATCAAAGTCGGCGGCGTGGTGGTAGGACGGGTCAAAGCGATTCGGTTGGACCCGACTGAATATGCACCTGTGGTGGAGATGGAAATCAGCAGTCAGTACAACAACTTTCCTGAGACCAGTTCGGTGGCCATTCTGACCTCAGGTTTGCTGGGAGAACAGTATCTGGGCTTACAACCGGGTTTTATTGATGAGACTGTCTCTATCCTGAAAAACGGTGATTCGGTGGAGGACACCAAATCGGCTCTGGTGTTGGAAGAGCTGATAGGCCAATTTTTATTTAACAGAGGGAGCAACTAATGAGCAAAGCTCTGATGAAGCTGGTATGGGTACCAGTGGTTCTGATGCTGAATTTTGGCGGTGCTGTGCAAGCGGCAGATGTGCCTCAATACAAGGACCCATCCAAAATGATGGAAGCTGTGGCGGATAAAACTTTCCGCCGTATTGCGGCAGACCAGGAGATCATTAAAAAGGATCTGGAACATTTGCGAGTGGTCGTTAATGAAGAGCTGGTGCCGTACATTGACACCCGTTATGCCGCCTTTCGGGTGATTGGCAACTACATCAAACAAACCAGTGAGCAGGACCGCGAAGACTTTGTGAAGGCCTTCACTGATTATATGGTGGGTACTTACGCTGGTGCTTTTACCCAGTACAAGAACCAGAAAGTGATTATTGAACCGGCGAAAGTGGGGGACGGCCAGAAGATTATCTCCATTAAAACCCGGGTGGTTGATCCGGGTAAACCAGACATCAATATTGAGTTTAAATTGCGTCGTGTGAAAGACAGCGAGCATTGGCTGGTGTTTGATATGGTGGCTGAAGGTATTTCCTTGCTGGACAGTAAACGTGCCGAGTTGGGCTCCATGATCCGCCAGCAGGGCTTGCCGAAAGTAACAGCGCTGCTGGCTGAAAAAGCCAAGACTCCTGTAGCACCACTGGTTAAAAGCAACAATGCTTAAAGTTGAACAGCGTGAGCAGTTACTGCTGCTGAGCGGTGCGATGGACAGAGACACAGTCTCTGCCCATTTTCCTTTTAAGCTGCTGCAAAAGATGAGCGGTGAGGTGTTGTTTGACCTGAGCGGACTGACCTTGGTGGATACAGCAGGCCTGGCCTGGTTGTTACATCAGGTGTCATCGGCGAAACAACAGGGTCTTACCATTCGTATGCTGAATGCGCCGGAGCAGTTAAAGTCTTTGGCCGCTTTGTCAGACGTGGTATCTTTATTGCCTTTAGTCGACGGAGATGCCGGGTATGCAAACCCAACAAATTGAGCAGTTGCTGCAACAGCAGCTGCAGCTGGCCGAAGTGTATGTCAGCGCAGAAGGCAACCATTATGCAGTCACCGCTGTGGGGGACTGCTTTGATGGAGTCAGCCGGGTCAAACAACAGCAAATGATCTATGCCCCTCTGATGGGTGCTATTGCAGACGGCAGTATTCATGCTGTTTCGATCAAAACTTTTACGCCCGGTCAGTGGCGTCGTGAAAAATTACTTAACCCTCCGGTGTAACCCTATATGCAACAGTTTCTGGTTTCCGGCGGCGCCACCTTAAAAGGCGACGTCGTTATTTCCGGCGCTAAAAATGCCGCTTTACCCATTTTATTCGCCACTATTCTGGCTGAACAACCCTCAGTACTGAGCAATGTGCCTGTGCTGAAAGATATTGATACCACCTTTAAACTGTTGCGTTTGTTTGGAGCTGATGTGTCAAGCGAAGGCCATCAGGTCACAGTGGATGCCACAGCTATCAACAACCAGGTGGCGCCTTATGAGCTGGTGAAAACCATGCGGGCTTCTATTCTGGCGTTGGGCCCGTTGCTGGCCCGTTTTGGTTATGCCGAGGTGTCATTGCCTGGGGGTTGTGCTATTGGCGCCCGTCCGGTCAACCTGCATATCGATGGTCTGAAAAAAATGGGCGCTGATATTGTCGTCGAAAACGGTTATATCAAAGCCAAAGCCAGCCGCCTGCAAGGGGCTCACATTGTGATGGATATGGTCAGCGTTACAGGCACAGAAAACCTGATGATGGCCGCTGTACTGGCGGACGGTGTCACTGTGATTGAAAACGCTGCCCGTGAACCAGAAGTGGTGGATTTAGCCAAATATCTGACTGCGATGGGGGCTCAGATTGAAGGTGCCGGCACCGACAGTATCCGCATTACCGGCAAAGCCAGGCTGTTAGGGGCTGCCCATACCGTATTACCGGATCGAATTGAAACCGGTACTTTCCTGGTGGCTGCTGCAGTCACAGGTGGCGATGTGACCTGCCGTAATACAGACCCGACCGAACTGGAAGTGGTGCTGGAAAAACTACGCGAAGCCGGAGCAGAAGTCACAACAGGTGCTGACTGGATCCGGCTGAATATGACAGGCCGGGTACTGAAATCGGTCAATATCAAAACGGTGCCGCACCCGGGTTTTCCAACCGATATGCAGGCGCAGTTTACTGTGCTGAATGTGGTGGCAGAAGGGGTGGGTCTGGTCACAGAAACCATTTTCGAAAACCGCTTTATGCATGTGCCAGAACTGCAACGTATGGGCGCAGATATTCAACTGGAAGGTAATACGGCCCTGGTGAAGCATAGCGCCAGCCTGACCGGTGCCCAGGTGATGGCAACGGACCTGCGAGCGTCTGCCAGCCTGGTGATTGCTGGACTGGTGGCTCAGGGGCAAACTGTGGTGGACCGCATTTACCATATCGACCGCGGTTATGAGCAAATCGAACACAAACTGCGTGGCTTGGGCGCACAGATTGAACGTATTAATGGCTGAACCTAAGGGGTAGCGGCAGAAATAAAAACGGCAAGAGTGGTCACTTGCCGTTTTCTTTTTTCACTGCAGCTAAAAGGATCAGCTGCTGCTATCGCAGTTGAACCCGGCGATATCCAGCCGCTTTTCGTGCTCACCTTCATAGTCCTTATGCTGAATAAGCAATTCATCTCCTTGCTGCTGAAAGCTAAATTCACCCAGCCAGTCGAGCGTTTCGATGGGTTGTAATCTGTAAAACCAGAAGTCATCCCGGCAGATCAAACTGAAATGATGGTAGGACTTTGCCATCGCCCCCGCGTTTGCGGTGTAAACATGAATAGTGCCGCTTTCCCTGAATAAATCTGCTTTTGTACCGAAGATTAAATAAGACAGACAGACCAGGCTCAGCAGCAAGGCGTGGCAGAGGCCGATACAATAGGGGGCCATGTGCAGGTAAGACAAAGGGGACCGAAACCCGGTCCGATAGATCAGTATCGTGCCAGCAATAGTCAGCAGCATTTTTATCGGCACCAGAAAAGTGCTGATTTGGTACATCAGTTTGGGGCTATGCCAGTTCAGACCAAAGGTATTCCCCAGCAACAGTGTTTCTGCCAAGGGCAGCAGGATCAGGCTATAGCCGAGTAATAACCTGTGGTTCATCAGATATCCATATCTTCATTGTGAATGCTGTCGTGTTAATTCAGTTCCTGAATCACCACCGGAATGGTCAGATTCTGGCCTTGTCGGTCTACCAGCATATTCAGCGTGGAGTTCGGGGCCGTTTCGGCAATAATATCCAACGCATGGTGCACACTGGACAACTGGACTCCGTTAATCTGCCGCAGTATATCGCCGGTTTTGATGCCAGCAATGGCGGCAGGACTTAAGGGTTCAATAGAAGTAATACGCACACCATACAGGGTTTGTGCTGTGGAGATTAAGGGTTCACCGGCCTGATTCACCACAGGGTCACCACTGACGCCGAGATAACCGCGGATCACCCGGCCGTGCTGGATCAGTTTCTGCAATACGCTATTGGCCAGTTTGTACGGCACCGCAAAAAAGATGCCCTGAATATCCTGATTCCGCTGACGCTGAAAGGCGGCGGTGTTAATACCCACCAATGTGCCGTTGCTGTTGATCAGCGCACCGCCTGAGTTACCGGCGTTAATGGCCGCGTCCATTTGCATAAAGTCGGCATAGCCATTGGCAGGGCTCAGACCGGCCCGCCCTGTCGCGCTAATCACCCCTTGGGTAATGGCCTGACCGAGGTTAAAAGGGTTACCTATGGCCAGCACCAAGTCACCTACCTGAGGGTCAATGCTGGCATCCTGTGGGATCACAGGCAGATTGCTGGCTTCGACATAAAGTACAGCCAGATCGGTGAGCTGATCCTGACCAATCAGAACTGCATCAAAGACCCGGCCATCCTGCAAAGCCACCGAAATCTGGTCGGCACCGTAGACCACATGGTAGTTCGTCAGAATATAACCCTGCGCATTCATAATGACGCCAGAACCCAATTCCTGACGCTGAATAGTGCGGTTTTGATAAGACCGAGGATCAGCGGATGTCGCTTTGGTATAGACATTGACCACAGCCGGAGCGGCAGAACGCACCGCACGGGCATAAGACACAGGTTCGGCTTTGGCTTGTTCTGCAGACGTGAACCGCAATGGCGTATTACTGAAGAAAATCAGCCAAATCATGGCAGCGGCAAGACCATAAGCAATACTGCGCAACAGGCTGAACAAAATTTTTGGCACGGAGATTCAATAAAAAGTGAATAGTGTCAAAAGCATAACACTAAATGAATGGTTGCAGTAGCAAGCCTTTGGCCTGCTACTGCAAAATAGTTAACGGATCAGAATGTATAAGATACGGTTACCCCGTTGAATTTGCAGCGCTGTGGTGCCAGAGGCTTTACCCAGTAATTCCCTCAGCTCTTTGGTGTTGCCCACTTTAATGCGGCTGACCCCAATGATCAGATCATCCTTTTCCAGGCCAATCATGGCGGCAGGCGAACGGTTAGCCACTTCCTCCACCAGCACGCCGTTTTCGCTGTCTTTCAGCGTGGCACCTTCCAGCATGGGGTGCAGGGTTTTAGCTTCAGCAACTGTATCTTCACGCGCCTGCAGTTTGGCGGTCAGCGTCAGCTCTTTGTCTTCACGCAGAATACCCAGTTTAATTTCTTTGCCAACGCCCAAAGTGGCCACTTTGGCCTGCAGTTCAAGGAAAGAGTCGATTCGTTTGCCATTTAAGTGGGTAATCACATCACCGCTTTTCAGGCCGGCTTTTTCGGCCGCCGAACCCGGCACTACCTCTTGCACAAAACCACCTTTATTGGCTTTGACATTCATGGACTTGGCAATTTCCGGGTTCAAATCGCGGCCAGTCACCCCAAGAGCGCCACGACGCACTTCACCAAACTCAACAAACTGGGACACCAGGTTCTTCATCATATTGGCCGGAATGGCAAAACCAATACCTATATTGCCGCCGTTGGGGCCCAGAATAGCGGTGTTAATACCGATCAGTTCACCTTTCAGGTTCACCAAAGCACCACCGGAGTTGCCGCTGTTAATAGCGGCGTCGGTCTGAATAAAATCTTCGTAGCCTTCAATACCCAAGCCGCTACGGCCCAGTGCACTGACGATACCTGAGGTGACAGTCTGGCCCAGACCGAAGGGGTTTCCGATGGCGATGGTGAAATCACCGACACGCAACGCATCGGAATCGGCCAGTTCAACCTGGGTCAGGCCGTCGGCTTCAATTTGCAGCAGCGCAATATCACTTTCGGGGTCTTCACCAATTTTTTTGGCTTTTAACACTCGGCCATCTTTTAGGGTGACTTCGATTTCGGACGCGTCGTTGATCACATGGTGATTGGTCACCACATAACCTTTTTTCGCATCAATAATGACGCCAGAACCTAAACCACGGAATGGCTGTTCCTGGCGCAATTCGCCACGACCAAAAAACTGCTCCAGCCCGCCTGGTAACCGGGCCCGGACTTCGCGGCTGCCTGCCACTGAGATATTGACTACGGCAGGGGTGACTTGCTCCAGCATAGGCGCAAGGCTTGGCATTTCCTGCGAGTCAGAGCCAAAAAAAGGAATTTTTGCCTGAGCTGGCGCTACAGGCGCCAGCACCAAGGCCGTCAGAATAGCTGCGGTTAAAACAGAAAACTGCGACTTCATAAGAGGTAATGCTCCTTACAGGGACGACGCCACTAAGAATGCGTTACCAGTCAAAAAGTTCAATTGTCTGAAGCAGTTCGCTCAGTGGTTGAACGCATCAACCCGCTGGCATCAGCCGAATAATCCAAGGGCTGATGTGAAGCCTGATCCTTCACTTTGCGACGCTCATCCAGTTTATGAATTGACTGGCGGATTTGGGCCGCAGTGTCACCAGCTAAATAATTGACGTCACTGCGGGGTTCAAAACCAGGCCGTTCAATTAACTGCATTTTGGTTTGTGCCATATGGCGGGCTATTTTGTCATAGTGCTCATGCAGCTGATTCATCAACTGATGAGTGGTCTCTATATGTTCAGTGACATCAGTACGGTACTGCTGTAACTGTTGTTTGGTGTCATTCAGTTCCAGCTGCAATTTGTTCTGATTAAACTGACGTACACAATAAAACCGGGTTGCCACTATGCCAACCACCAAACCTGCAATTAACCAGGCCAAGGCAAAAGTAACAGTCATATCCACTCCTGATAAATAATCTCGTCCAACAACAGTTTAACTCAACTTGTTATCCAAAGTGGTAGAGCATGTTACTATTACGACCATTATCTAAGGCTGAAACAGTAGTTTTTCAATCCGTCGTATGACCACTCCATTACAAAAATATCAGCAGGACCTGACCCGGGACGATTTCCAGTTTGATGCGGCGCAGCAACATGCAGTGAATCAACTGCAACGGTTGTTTGATGATTTTGTCAGCCGCACTCCGGCCAAAGCCAGTTTGTGGCAAAAGCTGACAGGGAAAACCAATGCAGAGCAGCCGCTCAAAGGGCTGTATTTTTGGGGCGGTGTAGGTCGGGGCAAAACCTATCTGGTCGATACCTTTTATGAGTGCCTGCCGACAGAGCGCAAGTTACGTATTCACTTCCACCGCTTTATGCATAAAGTACATGACGAGCTGAAGACCCTGGCCGGTGTCTCTGACCCGCTGAAAGTGGTCGCTGACCGCTTCAAAGCGGAAACCGATATTTTGTGTTTTGACGAGTTTTTTGTGTCTGACATTACTGATGCGATGATCCTGGGCACCCTGATGCAGGAATTATTTGCCCGCGGTATTACCCTGGTGGCCACGTCCAATATTGAACCGGACGGCCTGTACCGTAACGGTTTGCAGCGGGCCCGTTTCCTGCCAGCTATTGCATTGATCAAACAGCACACGCAGATCGTCAATGTCGACAGTGGCATTGATTACCGGCTGCGTACGCTGGAGCAAGCCGAAATTTACCACTCCCCTCTGGATGAGAAAGCCGAAGCCAATTTGCATTGTTATTTCCAGGCTTTGTCGGTTGACCCCCGACAGGATGCGGTTGCCATTGAAATCGCTGGCCGAAAACTGCAAAGCCGAAAAGAGGCGGATGGCATTATCTGGTTTGAGTTTTCAGAGCTTTGTGAGACCGCCCGTAGCCAATACGACTATATGGAATTAAGCAAACTCTACCATACGGTGCTTATCTCCAATGTCACCCAAATGGGGCAAAGCAAAGACGATGTGGCGCGGCGTTTTATTGCGCTGGTGGACGAGTTTTACGAACGTCATGTGAAGCTGATTATTTCTGCGGCGATACCTATGGAACAGCTCTATACCGAAGGCATTCTGTCTTTTGAGTTCAAGCGCTGCCTGAGCCGTCTGCAGGAGATGCAGTCGCGTGACTATCTGGCGCGCGAGCATTTACCGTAATTTTTAGTGAAGTGGCTGTTTTTTGTTAATTCCTCCTGTATAATCCCGCGCTGGCCCACGTTACAGCCTGAAATCTGCCTTAGCCAGGCAGTGTTGTACTCGAAGGGGTACGTTCAAGCGATCCGGTGAAGGCCGGATTATAGGTGTAACAGCTTTATTTAATTGGGTAGTTTTTGATGAAAACTTTTACTGCTAAACCAGAAAGCGTACAACGCGACTGGTACGTTGTTGATGCTTCAGGTAAAACCCTGGGTCGTCTGGCAACAGAAATCGCCGCTCGCCTGCGTGGCAAGCACAAGCCAGAATACACTCCTCACGTTGACACCGGCGATTACATCGTTGTTGTAAATGCTGAGAAAGTAGCTGTGACTGGCAAAAAAGCACAAGACAAAATGTACTACTCTCACAGTGGTTTCCCAGGTGGTATCAAAGAAATCAACTTTGAAAAATTAATCGCCAAGAAACCGGAGATGGTACTGGAAGCTGCTATTAAAGGCATGCTGCCAAAAGGCCCACTGGGCCGTGCTATGTTCCGTAAACTGAAAGTGTATGCAGGCGCCGAGCATCAACATGCTGCTCAGCAACCGCAAGTATTAGACATCTAACGGGAGCAGAACATGGCAACTAATCAATATTACGGTACTGGTCGTCGTAAGACCTCTACAGCTCGCGTATTCATCAAAGCAGGTTCAGGTAACATCGTTATCAACCAACGCTCTATCACTGAATACTTCGGTCGTGAAACTGCTCGTATGGTTGTAATGCAGCCGTTAGAGCTGGTGGATATGGTTGGCAAATTTGACCTGTACGTCACTGTAAAAGGTGGTGGTATCTCTGGTCAGGCCGGCGCTATCCGTCACGGTATCACCCGTGCGCTGATGGAATTCGACGAATCTCTGCGTCCAGCTCTGCGTAAAGCCGGTTTCGTTACACGTGACGCCCGTCAGGTGGAACGTAAGAAAATCGGTCTGCACAAAGCACGTAAGCGTCCACAGTACTCCAAACGTTAATTCGTTTGTTGTCTGCCAAAAACCCGGCTTTATGCCGGGTTTTTTTATGGCTGCAACCGGCCTTCCATGCCGGAGCACCTTTGTGGTTTTGTTGCAAAGGCCGCCTGCACGCTGCCAACAAAGTTTGTAGCTGAACCTGTCTTTCCTTACTGAATCTGCTAAGTTTTTTGACAAAGTTTTAGCCTGGGTCATTGTCAGTATTAATAATTTGTGAAAGGGCCATTTACACTGTGATCGGCTAGGGGCATTCGTCGAAAAAATGCCGCTCAACCTCAATTGAATTGGGCTTAATCCTTGTGTAAAGCAGGGCTTTTCTTTATGATCCGCCGTATTTTTCAACTTATAATAATTGCTGAAAATCAGCCGCTTAAAAAAACAACATTTAAGCGTTTAACGTGGAGATGAGTGGATGAGCAATGCGCCTGTAGACCATGGTCGCCGCCGCTTTCTGACCATTGCGACCTCTGTGGTCGGTGGGGTTGGTGCGGTTGGAGCTGCTGTTCCCTTTTTAGCATCCTGGAATCCGAGTGAAAAAGCTAAACAAGCAGGTGCTGCGGTGACTGCCGACATTAGCAAACTCGAAGACGGGCAGCTGATCCGGGTAGAGTGGCGAGGCAAACCCGTGTGGATCGTCAAACGGACTCCGGCCATGCTGGAAAGTCTGGCAAAAGCTGAAGAAAAACTGCGTGACCCGGCTTCTGAAGAACCACAACAACCAGATTATGCCAAGAACCAACACAGGTCGAAAAAACCAGAAATTTTCGTGGCTGTGGGGATCTGCACCCACTTGGGTTGTTCTCCAACCTATCTGATTAATGATTTTGCCGCTCAGGTTGAAGGTATTCCTTCCGGTTTCTTCTGCCCATGCCACGGGTCAACCTACGACATGGCCGGCCGGGTCTTCTCTGGTGTACCAGCACCGAAAAACCTGATGATCCCACCTTATATGTTCGTCGACGACACCACCATTCTGATTGGTGCAGATGAGGGGACAGCCTGATGTTTAAAAATCTGATGAGCTGGATTGAATACCGCATGCCATTTATGGAGAAAATGAATCTCCACGTGCTGCAGTACCCAGCGCCAAAAAACTTTAACTTCTGGTACTTCTTCGGCTCTCTGGCCATGCTGGTACTGGTCAATCAGATCCTGACCGGGATCTGGCTGACAATGAACTTCGTTCCTACCTCAGAAGGCGCTTTTGCTTCTGTTGAATACATCATGCGTGATGTCGACTACGGCTGGTTGCTGCGTTATATGCACTCCACCGGTGCTTCGGCGTTTTTCGTTGTCGTGTATCTGCACATGTTCCGCGGCATGATGTATGGCTCTTACCAGAAGCCACGTGAGCTGCTGTGGATCTTCGGTATGCTGATTTTCCTGGTGCTGATGGCCGAAGCCTTTATGGGTTACCTGTTGCCTTGGGGCCAGATGTCGTTCTGGGGAGCTCAGGTAATTATCTCCATCTTCGGTGTGATTCCGGTGATTGGTGATGATTTAACGCTGTGGATCCGTGGTGACTACGTGATTTCAGGCGCGACGCTGAACCGTTTCTTTGCCCTGCACGTGATCGCTTTACCTCTGGTGCTGGTGATTCTGGTGTTCCTGCATATCATCGCACTGCACGAAGTGGGCTCAAACAACCCGGATGGTATCGACGTGAAACGTGCCAATGACGGTACGCCTTACGAAGACAACGTGTCTGAGAAGTTCAAATTCCATGAATACTTCACCAAAGGTGGTAAGAAAATTATTGTGGATGCCATTCCATTCCACCCTTACTACACAGTGAAAGATATTGTGGGTGTGGTCGGTTTCCTGCTGGTGTTCTGCTGGGTGATCTTCTTTGTGCCTGAAGGCGGCGGTTTCTTCCTGGAACCACCAAACTTTGAACCGGCTAACCCAATGAAAACCCCTGAGCACATTGCGCCAGTGTGGTACTTCACCCCCTTCTACGCCATTTTGCGTGCGGTTCCGGACCAGCTGTTTGGTGCCATTGCAATGTTTGTGGCCATTATCCTGCTGGCACTGTTGCCATGGCTGGACCGTTGCCCGGTGCGTTCAGTACGTTACCGCAGCACCTTCCACAAACTGAACCTGGTGAACTTTGTGATCAGCTTTATCGCACTGGGCGTGTTAGGGGTGTTGCCTGCAACTCCAACTTACACTCTGTTTGCGCAAATTTTCTCGCTGACCTACTTCGCTTACTTTGGCCTGTTATGGTTCTACAGTAAAAACGAAAAAACCAAGCCGCTGCCAGTGAGGTTATCATAATGATGAAGAAGTTATTGACTGTGCTGGCGCTGGTTGCATCCGGCGCCGCAATGGCGGCAGGTGGCCATGCGGTGCACCTGGACAAAGCACCCATCAACCTGCATGACAAAGAATCGCTGCAGCGTGGTGCCCGTACTTTCCAGAACTATTGTCTGGGTTGTCACCAGATGCAGTACCAGCGCTATTCCCGTACCTTCCGAGATCTGGGTATTCCGGAAGATATCGGTATGGCAACTCTGGCTTTTGGTGCGGAAAAAGTGGGTGAACACATCACCAACGCTGCCCCCAAAGAAGACCTGGCCCGCTGGTTTGGTGCCGCACCACCAGATTTAACCAACGTGGCCCGTGTTCGGGGTCCGGACTGGATTTACACTTATCTGCGTTCATTTTATGTGGACCCAAGCCGCCCATTTGGTGTGAACAACAAAGTGTTCCCAATGGTGGGTATGCCTCACGTGCTGCAGGAATTGCAAGGGGTGCCTTATGAGGCCACCGAAACCCGTCTGGTGGACGGTGTACCAGTGGAAGTTCATGTCGGTATCAAAACCGACGGTTCAGGTGAGCTGAGCACGGAAGAATACGACCGTACAGTGGCCGACCTGGTGAACTATCTGGAATACGCAGGTGAACCTTCTAAGCTGGAATCACACAGCTTAGGTATTAAGGTTATGATCTTCTTAGTGATCTTCTTTATCTTCGCTTTCCTGCTGAAGAAAGAATACTGGCGCGACGTACACTGAGTTCGCAGCCAACGCCGATAAAGGGGCCATCAGGCCCCTTTGTATTTTTGCCAACAGTGGAGGAAAACATGAGTCAACACGCCAACAGACGTACTGGCATGACCTTATTTTCAGACAAAGACGAACTGTACAGCCATCTGGTCCGGATTGTGCTGGCAGAAAAAGGCGTGGCCTACGATCTCGTGTTAGTGCGGCCAGAGCAGGTGCCGGAAGATGTCTACGAGGTGAACCCCTATGGCAGCCTGCCAACTTTAATTGATCGTGAGTTGTCGGTATTTAAAGCGCCCATTATTAATGAATACCTGGACGAGCGTTTTCCGCATCCGCCTTTAATGCCGGTGTACCCGGTGGCCCGCGCCAACAGCAGGGTGATGATGCACCGTATTGAACAGGACTGGTTTAGCCTGGCCAAAAAAATTCTGAGCCACAGCGATGATGCAGTTATAGCCCGACGCGATCTGCGCGAAGGCTTATTGGCGATGGCACCATTGTTTCAGGAACATCCGTATTTTATGAGTGACGAATTCAGCCTGGTGGATTGTTATCTGGCAGCCTTATTGTGGCGTTTACCTGCGATGGGCATTGAGCTGTCCGGTATGGGCAGCAAAACGCTGAACCTGTATATGGGGCGTATTTTTGAACGTGATGGTTTTCAGTTGTCTCTGACCGCTGCTGAGCGTGAGATCAGAAGAGGGTAATACGATGGAAATGACGTCCAATAAGCCTTATTTGGTGCGTGCTTTTTATGAGTGGATTGTTGATAACAACCTGACACCTTATCTGGTGGTCAATGCGACTTTGCGTGGGGTGAAAGTGCCTCAACAGCACGTGCAAAACGGCCAGATAGTGCTGAATATCAACCCTTCAGCCATTGGCAATCTGCAAATGGGCAATGACATCATCAGCTTCAACGCCCGTTTTGGTGGCCAGCCTTTTGCGCTTTCTGTGCCATTAAAAGCTGTGCTGGCCATTTATGCCCGTGAAAACGGCGCAGGCACTATGTTTGAAGCCGAGACGGAAGACGACGACATCGAACTGGACAGTGAAGAGCATTCACCAGAGCCACCTGAGCCCACGTCCCCTGCCGGCAAAAAAGTGTCTCACCTGAAAGTGATCAAATAAGCAACAAGCGGGCGTTCGCCCGCCGCTTTATTTCAATTCCGAGGCCACTTGCCAGAAAGCCCGTAGCAGCGGCTCGTGCAAACGTTTCGACAGTACACACAAACCCAAATCAAAAGGCTCAAACTCATGGTGCTGGCTGATAAAACGCACCCTGTCTTTGGCCGGGCTTTGCAGCGCCACAATAGAAGGTGCGAGCGCGACACCTGTGCCCAAGGCCACCATACTGACCATGGCTTCGTGGCCTTCTGCTTTGGCGACAATTTTCGGCTCTATGCCACGGGGTTTACGCCAGTGTTCAAAGCGGTCCCGCAGTGGGCCATGCTCAGGCAAAATCAGCGGCACCTGGTCCCAGGGCACCGGGTTTTGGCTTAGTAAGTCATTGGCTTTGCAGGGGATCACCGGTGCGATCAACTGCAGCTGCACTTTGGCAATGCTGCGAAACGCCATATTCATCGGCAAATGCTCCGGATACACCGCCAGCGCAATATCGGCTTCATCCTGTTTGACTTTGTCCAGCGCCTGACCGGCATCACCGGTGATCAACTTAATTTCCGCCAAAGGGCAGATCAGCCGGAACTTATCCAAAATGGCTGGCAGGTGGCTGAAGCTGGCTGTCACAGTACAAAACAGCCGGATTTCCCCTGTGAGATTTGCACTGTTTTGGTTCAAATCCAGCTGCAACTGATGCCACTGCTCCAGGTAATTTTTCACAAAACTCTGCAGCCGGATACCAGCGGCGGTTAAGCGCACCGAGCGGTTGTCGCGGATAAATAATTCCACATGCAGTTCCTGCTCCAGCCGCTGAATGGTGCGGCTTAAGGTGGAGGGGCTGACATACATCTGTTCACTGGTACGGGCAAAGTTCAGGCTGCTGGCCAAATGCAGAAATAACTGTGCAGTGCGGATATCCATTCTGTGTTGCATAAAGTGAAATACTGTATTGTGAATATATCACTTCACGCAATGAATGCACTGTTTTATTCTCAGTCGCATCAAAACAGTGCGAAGTGTCAGCCACTGTTACGCTGTGCCAGAGAGCCGGCCCAAAGAATATGTGAGACCTGTATGAGCAATTATTTCAACACCTTAAATCTGCGTCAGCAGTTAAAGCAGTTAGGCAAATGCCGCTTTATGGCCAAAGAAGAGTTCGCCAATGGTTGTCAGCTGTTAAAAGGCTGGAAAGTTGTGATTGTAGGCTGCGGTGCTCAGGGTCTGAATCAGGGCCTTAATATGCGTGACTCTGGTTTGGATATCAGCTACGCCTTACGTGCGGAAGCCATTGCCGAAAAACGCAAGTCGTTCCAGAGCGCTTCATCCAACGGTTTTAAGGTAGGCACTTACGAAGAGTTAATTCCAACGGCTGACCTGGTGTTAAACCTGACGCCGGACAAGCAGCACACTTCAGTGGTGCAGGCCATTATGCCATTGATGAAACAAGGCGCGACGCTGGCGTATTCACATGGGTTCAACATAGTGGAAGAAGGCACCCAAATTCGTAAAGACATCACAGTAGTGATGGTAGCGCCTAAGTGCCCGGGCACTGAAGTACGGGAAGAATACAAACGTGGTTTTGGTGTGCCAACGCTGATTGCAGTGCACCCGGAAAACGACCCGAAAGGCCTGGGTTTAGAAATTGCCAAGGCGTACGCTTCAGCCACAGGCGGCGACCGTGCCGGTGTACTGGAATCGTCCTTCGTGGCTGAAGTGAAATCCGACTTAATGGGTGAACAAACCATTCTGTGTGGCATGTTGCAGACAGGTTCCATCCTGGCCTACGACAAAATGGTGGCTGAAGGTATTGAGCCAGGTTATGCCGCCAAGCTGATCCAGTTTGGTTGGGAAACCACCACAGAAGCGCTGAAGCACGGCGGTATCACCCATATGATGGACCGTCTGTCGAACCCGGCGAAGATCAAAGCTTTTGATCTGGCAGAAGAGTTAAAAGTAAAACTGCGTCCGCTGTTTGAAAAACACATGGACGATATTATCAGCGGTGAGTTCTCCCGCACCATGATGGCCGACTGGGCCAATGACGACAAAAATCTGCTGGGCTGGCGTGAAGAAACCCGTCAATCCGGTTTTGAAAGTGCACCAGTGTCGGACGAACAGATTGCCGAGCAGGATTACTTCGACCGCGGCATCTTGTTTGTTGCCATGGTCAAAGCAGGTGTCGAACTGGCGTTCGAAACCATGGTGGCGGCTGGCATTATCGAAGAGTCTGCTTACTATGAATCGCTGCATGAAACGCCGCTGATTGCGAATACCATTGCCCGTAAGCGCCTGTACGAAATGAACGTGGTGATTTCGGACACTGCAGAATACGGTAACTACCTGTTCAGCAACGCTGCGGTGCCGCTGCTGCGCGATTTTGTGAACCAGTTAAGCACTGAGTATGTAGGTAAAGGTTTAAGTTCCGCCGCCACCGGCGTGGACAATATCCGTCTGATTGCGGTGAACGAAGCGATTCGTCAGCACCCGGTAGAGCAGGTGGGTAAAAAGTTACGGGGCTATATGACCGCAATGAAGAAGATTGTCGGTTAGTAGCGAGGCTCCCTAAGCCTCATCCCCAGGTACCGAGTTTTTACGTGGACCTTGGTTGTTTGCCCGGCTATGCCGGGCTTTTTTTTCAGCAATCAGGCCGCTGAGCACGACCTGACTGAAGGTGATATTAAGAGGTCATAATCACGTTAGAAATTTGGCTGACCACGTTGTCTGCCCCCGCTTTAATATCAGACATCACATCTTCAACTTCACTAATGCGCTCGTTGACCTGCTGAGCTGACTGATTGACACCAGTCATGACAGTCATCATTGAGTCAACAATCTGCTGGGTTGCAGAAATCACAGTTGCAATTTCTGATGTTGAATTCGCTGTTCTTGAAGCAAGACTGCGCACTTCGTCGGCAACCACAGCAAAGCCCCGCCCTAAATCTCCGGCCCTGGCCGCTTCAATGGCAGCATTTAAAGCCAGCAAATTGGTTTGTTCCGCAATAGAGCGAATGGTGCCAACGATACCATCTATATTTTTTGCGTGCGAAGTCAAGGTTTCCGCCTGCTGGTATGCGTTGCCTATTCTGCCAACCATAGTGTTGGTGACGCTGACGGTTTCCAGTAACTTTTCTACACCTATGGCAACAATCACCGAGGTTTCTTCTGACGTGTTACCTGCCATGTCTGCAGCATGTCTCACTGCCTGTTCTTTATTCACTGCCGCTGTGATGTCGGAAGCAAATTTTATAACCCGTACTACTTGACCACTGCCGTCAAAAATGGGGTTGTACGTAGCTTCAATCCAGACAATCTGACCATTTTTAGCTACACGTTTGTAGCGTCCAGAGCAATGTTTTCCGGCAGCCAGCTCACTCCAGAAGCGAGGGTTTTCTTTATAAAACTCTTCGTCACAGAACATCCGGTGGTGTCGTCCCACCAGCTCAGTCCCGCTGTACCCCATGAGCTGTTGGAAATTAGTATTCGCTTCCAGCACATTGCCTTGTGGATCAAAGTGAATTACAGCCGTAGAAAGGTTGATCGCATCAAAAACTGCGTTTTTTGTATCAAGCTCTATTTTGGAAGCCGTAACATCGGAGGCAATTTTGATCACTTTTTCAACAGTCCCATCACTGTTTCTGACTGGGAAATAAGTCGCCTCCAACCAGGCGATCTGTCCATCTCCGCGCACTCTTGGAAACTGACCGCCGAAACAATCCCCTTGTTTTAGCCTCGACCAGAACTGGTTGTATTCACGCGAATTTATATAGTCTCTGCTACAAAACTTACTGTGATGCTGTCCTATGATGGCATCTGGCTGCACCCGCATCATGGAGTTAAATAACGCATTACTCTTGAGCACATAACCATCGGGACTAAACTCAATTACCGCTAAATAGGTTTCAATAGCGCTCAGGTCAGCAGTAGCTAAGTTCACCTGTGTTGTTAAGCTTTCAATTAAGTCTTTCGTTTTACGGCCAAAAATCATAAGTCACCCCATATCGTTGAAATAAAGCGCTCGTAACTTTGTCGACAATGGATATCAACACAGTGAATTCACTTGCGCTTCTTTGCTTGGGTCCAGTTCCTGCTGAACATACAAGAACAGGCGACAAAACACTTAGCCTGTAACATCAATCCATGCTGCCAGAATATCAGGGTAAATACGAAAAATCAATAAAAATGATAAAAGTGATAAATTCAATCAAATCATCATACTGCCAACGCAATTTCTATTTATTGGGAAGCGTCATTTGAGAAATCGCCTTTGGCATCAGTCGCTGTCAGGTGAAATTCTGCCGCCACTGGCGTGGACGATATCCGTCTGATTGCGGTGAACGAAGCGATTCGTCAGCACCAGGTCGAGCAGGTGGGTAAAAAGTTAAGGGGCTAGATGACCGCAATGAAGAAGATTGTCGGTTAGTAGCGAGGCTCTCTAAGCCTCATCCCCAGGTACCGGGTTTTTACGTGGACCTTGGTTGTTTGCCCGGCTATGCCGGGCTTTTTTTGCGCCAGCATTGGCGCGTTCTTGCCCAATAGCTAATTTATCCGAACGCATAAGTTAGCTATTGTTTGTATGGTTTAAATATATAACTTGTGAGATCGAACAAATTATCTAAGGAATTCTGGTCGATTCAACGAACATTTCAGTATTTTTTTTGCGTCAAGTTAGCTTAGTAAAGAGTTCGCCAAAGGCGAAAGCTTTGAGTAAAACCCCGCTATTCGTTGGCTAACGAAACAGATTGTTCAAACAATGCTTTCATGCTGCCAGCCCGGAAAAAACTAAACCCCCGGCGCATCTGCCACTGAATCCCGTTCCACCAAATGTGGAATAAACAAGTGGGTGCGGTGGTGGCTGGCTTCGGGCTGTTCTCCCAGTTCAATGGCGAGTTTGGTGGCGTAGCTGGCCATTTCTTCCACCGGGTAATGTACTGTGGTCAGGCGGGGGCGGCAGACTCGGCTGATGATCAGGTCGTCAAAGCCAATCACCGACACATCGTCCGGCACCCGCAGGCCGGCTTCGAATAAGGCGTGAATGGCGCCTATGGCCATATTGTCGTTGTAAGCCAGCAGGGCAGTAAATTTCACCCCTTTGGCCAGCAGGGCTTTCACGGCCTGCTCGCCGCCTTCCAGGTTGGCGGTGGATTCTTCAATGGCCTGTTCATTCAGTGCCAGATGGGCGTTTTTTAATGCTTCGCGAATGCCCTGCAGCCGGAAGCCCGGGTCGCCGTTTTGGTAAATACTGGTGATTACGGCAAAGTTTTTGTGGCCGCGTTTAAGCAGGTACTCAGTGGCCTGCCGGGCGCCGGTCTGGTTGTCCAGCCAGACGCAGCGGCTGGAAATGGCCGGAATGTAGCGGTTAATCAGCACCAGGCCCGGAATTTCTTCGGCCAGTTTTAATAAGGTTTTTTCGTCGGAATATTCGCTGTGCAAAATAATGGATCGGCAGTTATGGTCGCGCAGCGACTCAATGGCTTCCAGCTCCGATTTAGTCTCATACAAGGAGTTGCTCATCAGGCACTTGTAGTTGTTTTCGCGGGCGCCTTTTTCCACGCCACTGGCTAAGCTGCCGAAAAACGGCATCGAAATTTTTGGTGTGACCACGCCCAGCGTATTGGTGGTTTTGCTGACCAGGGCGCGGGCGTTGCTGTTGGGTCTGTAGCCCAGTTCGGCTATCACTTTTTTCACCCTGGCCCGACAGGCATCACCCACCTGGCCACCGTCGTGGATCACCCGCGACACTGTGGCAATGGACACGCCAGCCACTTTGGCTACGTCTTTGATTGTGACCATAAAATTCTTATTCAGCTCCTGCTGTTTCTGTTCCGATAGTATCAGTTTGCTGCCGCTGGCGTAACTGCAGCTGCTCACGGTTTTTCCTGCACTGGGCAGCGTCCAGCTGGTAGTGGCGCAGCAGCCAGAGTGACAACAATGCAAAGAGCACAGTGCCGCCGGATAAAATAGCCCGCATCCAGTCCAGCGTCTGCGGGCTTTGGGCCGCGCCCAGATGGGCGTCAAACTGGATTAGGTTCAGGCAAAGCCCGGTGGTCAGTAAAGCCAGAGCTGCACTGAAGTGGGTGACCCAGCCATGCACCGCAGCAAAGGCGCCGTCGCGGCGCTGGCCATGGCTGAGTTCATCCTGGTCCGACAAATCAACAATCATCGATGGGATCAGCATGGTCATGGCGGTCCAGCTGGCGGTGCACAGCAAAGCATCCAGCCATAACCAATACACACCTTCTGGCGTGTAGATAAACCATTTGGCGATACCTCCGGCCAGTGTCAGCCAATACACCCAAAGCAGAGCCGTTTTTTTGCCGACCCGTCTGGCCAGGCTGGCCAGCAGCGGAATGGAGAAGATGCCCAAAGCGGCAAACGCCATCGACAGCCAGCCTTTGAGCACAGCGCCTTGTTCTATCGAGCCTGCGCTTACCGCATACACCAGCAGGTAATAATCCAGGCTGGCGACAGCAGCGCCACCGGCCATTTGTAATAAAGTCAGGCCAAGCAGCACCTTCAGGCCCGTATTGCCGGACAAGGTTTTCAGGCTGCTCAGCAGGGGCGGGCGCGGCGCAGCCACGGCGCTGACACGCACTTTTTCGCTGCAGCCAAGCGCGGCTAGGGTGCCCAGCGCACCCAGCAACAGAATACCAACACCCCAGCCCACCACCTGAATGCCAAAAAACACCGAGCCAAACAGACTAAGCTGCGCCAGTGGAAATAACCATTGGTACAGCAAGGATCCCAGTTTCAGAAAATAGCTGGTAAAACCCATAATTTCGGTGCGTTGGTGGTAATCCGGGCTCATCTCGTAGGCCAGGCAGGTCATGGGCACGGCCACCAGGGTGGCGCAGATATAAAAACACAAGGAGCAGAGCACAAAATACAGCAGCTGTGCCCAGTCGGCCCAGCCGGCAGGCACCATCCAAATCAGACCAAAGCTGATGCAGCTGGCCCAGGAGCCAAGCAGAATAAAGGGTTTACGCCGGCCAAAGCGGCTCTGGCTGTGGTCGGATAAATGACCAACCCAGGGGCCTAACAGGCTACCGAGCAGCAGCGGCAAAGTCAGCGCCAGTGCCAGCAGAACAGGGTCCAGCCCCAAGGTCATCTGGTAATAAGGAATAGCCAGCACAGCCACAGACTGACTGGCAAAAAAGGTGGATAAAAAACCAAAGCCCAACGCCAGCTTAGGGCCTGTTGGCAACGCAGTCGGGGCTGAGGTTGGGGTCATAAGTTGCGGGTTCTGGCTTTGAAGCAAAACCGATTATAGGCCGGGCTGAATTTCTTCAGCAACCGGCCTTTTCAGGCTTAACGCTTCAGCAGACTGACTTCGGCCAACTCGACGCCTTGCCAGCCGCTCTGGCCACTTTGGCGCAGCAACTGCAGTTGCAGGCCTTGCAGTTGGTGTAGCTGCAGTGGTTTTGGCTGAACCTGACTCGCAGGCAGTAACGGCGACGAGAAGGTTGGGTAAGCCTGTGGCAGCACAGTATCCACCGGCTTCAACTGGCTCAGCGGGATCAGCACCTGCTGCCAGCCGGTTTTCACGCCAAACTCAGCACCATGGGCCAAGCCATCCTGATCTAACAGCGCCAGCCGCAGTTGCTGTGGCTGATAGCTGCGCAGTTTTACCGACAGGCTGTTGTAGCCCTGCAGGTTATAAGCGCTGAGTTTCAGGTTCGGGCTTAAAGTGGTTTTCAGCAGCGGCACTGCGTCCGTCGGCTGGGCTTTGATATCGCTAATGCCCAGTTGCAATGCCATGCCGTCCGAGGTCGTCAGCCAGCGCGGTTCGACACTGGCCTGCTGTGGGTACTGGCTGGCGCTTTGGTCCAGCGCGGCACTAAACAGCCGCACCGGTAAGCCGGGCTCGACCAGCCGGGTTTGCCAGTAGGCTTGGGTCTGCACAAAGTCCCAGTCCTGCGGGCTGCCCTCTGCATTACCTGGGAAACTGCGTTGCTTGCCGTTTTCTGTGACTACCAGTGCATAGTCCAGCACACCAGGGCGGTTAAACAGCTCTGTGGTGTTGAGCTGCAGCTGGTAATCGCCGCCAAAGCCGGTGTTGGTACTTTGCAGCGGTAGTGTCGTGAACTGGCGGTCCCCCTGGTAACGCACCAGGAGCTCCACTTTTTCTGGTGCTTTGCTGCTACCTATACGGAAGCTCAGTGGCAACTGTTGGTTTAGCGTCACTTCACGCGAGCTGTGGTGCTCTACCGCTAACTCTGTGGTTTTCAGCTCAGGCAGAAGGTAGGTGCTGTCGATGGCGGCGCTGCCAAGCTGAGCGGCCGTTTTGGCCAGCAGGTACACCCCAGGCTGAACCTGCACTGTGCCAGCTTTGGTTTGCTGGTTGCTGTGGTTACCGGCATTAATGGCTTTGAGCTGGTAGCTTTGGCCTAAATCCGGCAGCTGCACTCTGAGACTGCGGCTGGCGCTGTACAGGCGGCGGGCTTCGCGGCGCAGGCTGGAATTCTGGTAAGGGTCCTGTAATTCCAGCACGTCCGGATACAGCTCTAAACGCCACAGGCCGTCTTGCTGTTTATCAAGGAAATAAGCGCCATTGCCCTGGTACTGCACTAAGGCCGACGAACCCACACCGGCAATCTGGGTCAGTTGTTTGATATTTTTGGCTGTGGCGGCCGTGCTGTTGCTGTACAGCAACTGGCTGTCGCTTTGCAGCAGGGCGACATCGGCCTGCGGGTCCAGTGTGACATTGCCTGCAATATTGCTGGCCGGGTAGGCTGCTGCTTGTTGCTGGCGTGGCCATTGGCGGAACTGCTGGCCGGCAATCATCAAACTGATGGCTTTGGACGGCGTGTACAGCAGGTTCAGGTAGTGGGTGTTGTATTCCGAGTTGGTATGAGCGGCGTAAGCAGCGTCATAGGCAAACTGGGTCGCCCATTGCATACCGGCGCTGCGGAAACTACGCGCCATCGCCGGATATAGAGTGCTGGCGGCGACGTCGGCCGCATCAAATTCATACACCATTTTGGCTTTGCTTTGGCACTGTTCAATACCAGCAAAAGGGTTATGGTAAGCCGCCACTGCGCTTAGCATATTGCCGTTAATAGCGCTGTATTTGAGCAGGCCCGTTGGGTACCACTGAAAGGCGACCCCGTCTATTGAGGTTTCGCAAAGGGCTTTGGCAAAGTCAGGCTGGTTGCCTTGTTCGCTGGTGTTGTAAAACAGGGGTTTGCTCACACCGGCTTTACGCACCACATCTATCAGGCCCTGAATATAAGCCGCGCTGTGGGCAGGCGCCTGGCCGTGTTTGGGTTCGTTAAACAGCTCAAAGGCAATAATGTTCGGGTCCTGGCCATAGGTTTTGCCCGTCAGCGGGTTTTTGTGCGCCATCAGCTGGGTCAGGTAACGGTGCTGGGCGGCAATAGCGGCTGGATTTTCGTTCATCTGGTTTTTGCTGTAGTGGCGGGCAAAACCGGTTTCGACCGGATCCGGCTCCGGATAGCCGCTGCCCCACCAGGCGATCGGGGTGATGATCACCTTGATCTGGTGTTTTTCCAGCTCGGACAGCAAATAATCGAACAGCTCCAGGTGCTCGTTTTGCAGCAGGTTGCCTTCGTCATCGGCCAGCTCGCGGTCCCATAAATGCACACGGTAGGCGTCCAGACCCAGTCGCGCCATATGGGCCACATCCATCCGGATCGCCGCTTTATGGTCCACGCCCAGCCGTTTCAGTGAGCGGTAGCCATAGGCAAAAGGCGCACTGTAGTTCACGCCAAACAACGCCACTTCGGAACCGTCCGCCCAGCGCATCACGCCGTTGTCGACTTTCACCGGGCCCTGCGGGGCCGCAGTGGCGGTGGCAGTGACCAGACTGGCACTGGCCAAGGCCAGCGCCATCATCAGCAGGGAAGGCCGCAGCCCAGCTATTCTTGTGAAGTTTTTCATTCTTACCACCAGGTTGCGTAGAAGGCGACCAGCACCAGGCAGACCGCAACAGAAGCCCAGTTAAAACTGGCACGAGTGTCGAATTGAATATCGGCAAGCTCAACCGCTTTGCCGCTGTTATCTTCCGGCTTCAGCAGGCTGACCAGTACGGCCAGGCCCAGACAGCAGAGGAACACCAGACCCACACGGTCCATAAATGGCAGCTCTGGCAGCTGGAACTTAAACAGCAGTGACAGCGCCGCTGAGCCGACCGCGGCCACTAAGGCGGCAGTGGCGGTCATTTTGCGCCAGAACATCCCCAGCAGGAATAACACCACTATACCCGGGGTAAAGAAGCCGGTGAACTCCTGAATATACTGGAAGGCCTGCTCGAATTTGCCTAACAGCGGTTCGGCGGTCAGCAGTGCCAGCACCAGCGCCAGCAGGCTGACCACACGGCCGACCAGCACGTATTGTTTCTGGCTTTGGTTAGGTTTCAACTGAGCGTAAATATCCATGGTGAAAATGGTGGCGACACTGTTGGTCATCGAGGCCAGGCTGGACAGAATGGCAGCCACCAGCGCGGCGAAGATCAGGCCTTTGACACCGGCAGGCATCAGACTCATCAGTTGCGGGTAGGCCTGGTCTGGTTTGCTCAGCTCTGGCAGGATCAGCACGGCAGCAATGCCCGGCAGCACCACAATCACCGGCATTAACAGCTTCAGGAAGGCGGCAAACACAATGCCTTTTTGTGCTTCTGGTAAGTCTTTGGCGGCCAGAGTGCGCTGAATAATGTATTGGTTAAAGCCAAAGTACGACAGGTTCATCACCCAGAGGCCACCTACCAGCACCGAAATACCCGGCAGGCTGACGTAATGCGGGTTGTCCGGCGTCAGGATCATATCGAATTTGTCCGGCGCTTCGGTAAACAGACGGTCTAAACCGGCCAGCACACCGGCGCCATCGCCCAGTTGCTGCAGCGCTAAGGTCGACAGAAATAAACCACCGGCCACCAGCAGCACCACCTGAATAATGTCGGTGTAGGCCACGGCTTTTAAGCCGCCGTATAAGGAATACGCCACCGACAGTAGCGCTAAAATCAGCATGCTGGCAGTTAAGTCCAGCCCTGTCATGGTGTTAATGGCCAGCGCGCCTAACCAGAGCACCGCCGTCAGGTTCACAAACACATAGACACCCAGCCAGAACAGCGCCAGCGTAGTGCGCACGCGGTTATCAAAGCGTTGCTGCAGGAACTGCGGCATGGTGTAGATTTTGCGTTTGAGGAAAACAGGCAGAAAGTACTTACCGACAATAATCAGCGTCAGGGCGCCCATCCACTCGTAGGAGGCAATACCCAAACCTATGGCGTAACCTGAGCCGGACATCCCGATGATTTGCTCAGCCGAAATATTGGCCGCAATCAGCGAGGCACCAATGGCCCACCAGGGCAGGCTGTTGCCCGCCAGGAAATAATCGTTGGTGTCTTTCTGATGATTGCCCTCGTCGCGGGAAATCCACCAGGCCAAAACCAGCAGGCCAATCACATAGATGACCAGAATGCTGAGATCCAAGTTACTTAACATAAGTTATACCCTGTACGTCATGACGTTTATTGTTGTTGGCTGAAACGGAAGGAGATGCAGTGCTGATACAGCTCGCCCGGCCATAAAATGGCGGATGGCGCCAGCGGCTGGTTCGGCGCATCCGGCCAATGCTGAGCTTCCAGGCACAGGCCCTGGCGCTGGGCAAAGGGGCTGTCCAGGTAATTGCCGGTATAGAGCTGAACTGCTGGTAAATCCGACCAGAGCTCCATCGCAATGCCGGACTCTGGCGAATACAGCCGGGCCTGGCGTTGTGGCAGCTGGCCAGCTTGCCAGTTGGGCCAGACATAACTGTGGTCAAAACCGCGCGCCAGTTCCAGCTGAGGGTGCTCTGCCGCTAAGGCCTGTGCCACCTGCTGGCCCAGGGTCCAGTCAAAAGCCGTGCCTGCAACCGTAGCAATCTCACCAGTCGGAATGGCCTCTGCTGTGGTGGGCAGGTACTGATCGCTGAAGATCTGCAACTGATGGTTACCAACCGGCGCATCGCTGCTATTGAGGTTGAAATAGCTGTGGTTGGTCAGGCTGAGTGGGGTGGCTTTGCTGCTTTGTGCTTTAAACAACAAACGCACTTCGCCTTGTTGCAGCACAATGCGTTGCCAGACTTCCACCGTGCCGGGGTAGCCGTTTTCGCCATCTTCAGCGCACAGGTACAGCAGAGCTGAATCGGCTTTCTGATCCAATACGCGCCAATGGCGCTGGTGCCAGCCGTCCGGTCCGCCATGCAAATGGTTAGGGCCATTATTGACCGGCAACTGATAGTGTTGGCTGTTCAGGCTGAACTGGCCTTTGGCGATTCGGTTAGCAAAGCGGCCAACCGTTGAACCTAAATAAAAGGGGTTGTGCTGATACGCTGCCGGGTCGCTGTAACCGACTGTCACTTCAGTGCCATGAAAACGGATGCGCTGGATGCTGGCGCCAAAAGGCAGCAGCTCCAGCTCCAGGCCAGCGCCATCAGTTAAGCGGATTGGCGTAAAAGCCGCACTCACGCCACTTGCTCCGCGCCCTGGCTGGCAGTGCAGACAAACACATCGGCGGTTAAACCGGTTTTTGCTGCATAGTTGGCGGCAATCAGTGCTTTGATGGGCTCCACCTGAGCTTCTGGCACCAAAGCCACCACACAACCACCAAAACCACCGCCTGTCATACGAACGCCACCGGTCTGGCCCAGTTCGGCACCCACCAGCTCCACCAGGTAATCAATGGCCGGTACGGTAATTTCAAAATCGTCACGCATGGAAAGATGCGACTGCGCCATCAGCTGGCTTAAACGGGCGATATCGCCTTGCGCCAGCGCCACTGCGGCTTGTTCGGTGCGGGCGTTTTCGGTCACCACATGGCGGGCGCGTTTGGCCACCAGTGGGTCCAGCTCGCCGATGCGGCTTTGCAGTAATTCCGGGCTGAGATCCCGCAGCGCCTTGACGCCAAAAGTGGCGGCGGCTGCTTCACATTGCTGACGTCTGGTGTTGTATTCGCTGTCGACCAGGCCACGTTTGACGTTGGAGTTGATGATCATCACAGCGAGGCCTGCAGGCAGTGGTACGGCTTTGCTGTCCAGGCTACGGCAGTCAATCAGCACCGCATGGCCTTGTTGGCCCTGGGCTGAAATCAGCTGGTCCATAATGCCGCAGTTGCAGCCAACAAAGGTATTTTCGGCATGCTGACCGTTCAGTGCATTGTCGCGGCTGGACAGTTCAATGCCAGCGATGGTGCTGTAGGCCAGGCCCAAAGCGACTTCGAGTGACGCAGAGGAACTTAACCCCACGCCTTGCGGCACATTGCCGCTGATCGCCAGGTCGCAGCCTTTCAGCGCAAAGCCTTTTTGCAGCAGACTGTTGGCCACACCTCGTACATAGTTGGACCATTGTTGGGTGGCGTGATGCGAAAGTGGCGCAATGAGGCTGAACTCATCGGTCTGGTGGCTGTAATCCAGCGCCAGTACCCGCACCAGGTCGTCCTGGCGTGGGCGGGCCACAATCACCGTGTCGTAGTTAATAGCGCAAGGCAACACAAAACCGTCGTTGTAGTCGGTGTGTTCGCCTATCAGGTTCACCCGGCCCGGGGCACGGAACACCAGTTCACCTGGTTGCTGATAATGGCGGAGGAATTCGGCTTTTACCTGTTCAATCAGAGACATCAGTGGGTACCTTGCTGTTTGTAGTGGACAGGGCTTAACTCACGCAGACGTTCTGCGGCCTGTTCCGGGGTCATATCACGTTGGGTTTCGGCCAGCATTTCGTAGCCGACCATAAATTTTTTGATGCTGGCTGAACGCAGCAGTGGCGGGTAGAAATGGCCATGCAATTGCCAGTGGCTGTGTTCGGCTTCGGCCTGGCCCGGGCTGTACGGCGCGCAGTGCCAACCCATGGAATAAGGGAAAGCGCACTGGAACAGGTTGTCGTAACGAATGGTCAGCTGCTGCAGAATATCGGCCAGGCTGGCTTGTTGCGCGTCGGTTAACTGCTCCATTCGCGCCACCGGGAATAACGGCAGTACCAGGGTTTCGAAGGGCCAGCTGGCCCAAAACGGCACCACTACCAGCCAGTCGGCGTTGGCCACCACTGTGCGTTCGCCGTTTTGCAGCTCTGTGTGGGCGTAGTGCACTAACAGCGAACGGCCATGGCGCTGAAAGTAATCTTTCTGCGCCGCGTCGGCTTTGGCTGGCAGGGTCGGCACTGTGCTGCTGGCCCAGATTTGGCCATGCGGGTGCGGGTTGGAGCAGCCGTTAATAGCGCCTTTGTTTTCAAACACCTGCACCCAGCTGTACTGCTGCGACAACTCTTTGTATTGACCAATCCAGGTGCGCACTATGGCTTCAATCTGGCTGGTGCTGAGTTCCGGCATGGTTTTACTGTGATCCGGTGAATAACAAATCACCCGGCTGGTGCCACGTTCGGATTTCAGCTGGAACAGCTCGTCGTCGGCCTGATGAGCAAAAGGGGTGTTGTCCATCAGGGCCGCAAAGTCATTGGTGAACACAAAAGGCTGCTGATAATCCGGGTTCAGATCGCCCGAGATCCGGGTGTTGGTCGGGCATAAAAAGCAGCTCGGGTCATAACCTGGGTTCTGCTCCGTGTCTGCTTTTTCAATCTGGCCCTGCCAGGGGCGTTTGGCACGGTGCGGCGACACCAGCACCCAGTCCCCGGTCAGCGGGTTATAACGGCGGTGCGGGTGATCTTTGGCTTCAAATTCAGACATGTCTGAAAACTCCGGGTTGAGCGTTAGTCAAAACTTAATCTTTGGCATAACCGCTGGGGTTCTGGCGCTGCCAGTTCCAGCCGTCTGTGACCATTTGGGTTAAATCGCGGCTGGCGTGCCAGTTCAGTTCACGCGCCGCTTTGCTGGCGTCGGCGTAATAACAGCCAATATCACCCGGGCGGCGTGGTGCGATCTGGTAATCAATCGGCTGGCCAGAGGCCTTGCGGTAGGCTTCCACCATTTGCAAAACAGAAATACCGCTGCCAGTGCCGAGGTTGTAGGTATGCAAACCTGGCTTAGTCGCTAATTGTTCCAGCGCCCGCACATGGCCTTCAGCCAGGTCGCAGACATGGATATAGTCCCGTACGCCTGTGCCATCCGGCGTGTCGTAGTCGTTGCCAAACACCGACAAAAAGGGCCGGCGGCCAACCGCGACCTGATTGATAAAAGGCATCAGGTTATTGGGAATGCCTTGTGGGTCTTCGCCAATGCGGCCTGACGGATGGGCGCCCACCGGGTTGAAGTAACGCAGCACCACGGCGCTGAATGCGGGCGCGGCCACCACCAGGTCCCCCATCATCTGCTCCACCATCAGTTTGGTACGGCCATAGGGGTTAAAAGGCCGGGTCGGAAAATCCTCAGTCACCGGCACCTGGTCCGGTTCGCCGTAGACTGTGGCAGAGGAGCTGAACACCAGGCAGTTAACGCCATGCTGCTGCATTGCTGCCATTAAAGTGCGGCTGGCGCTGACGTTGTTGTCGTAATAGGCCAGAGGAAACTGCACCGACTCACCGACCGCTTTGGAGCCAGCGAAGTGGATCACCGCATCGACCGGCTGGCCAGTCGCGGCCGCTGCCGTAAAGATTTCAGCGAGCAACGCCTCGTTGCGAACATCACCCTGAATAAACTGCAGCGCTTTACCGGCCAGTTCTTCAATGCGATGGATGGCTTCCAGGCTGCTGTTGGCCAGGTTATCCAACACCAGCACCTGGTGGCCGCTTTGCAGCAGTTCCACGCAGGTATGAGAGCCAATATAACCAGCACCGCCTGTCACTAAAATCTTCATTGTTCAGTCCTTTTACTCAAATGTGATTTGTTGTGCCGGTATCGACAGCTCTGTCACACCGGCCTGAATGCTGGCCCCGCTGAAGTGTTCGCCAAGCCGCACTACCACTGTAGCAATACCCTGCTCAGTCACTGTGACATCCGGGTTTAAAATTTGTACATCCCCTGTGCTGGTAAATTGCACTGGCTGGCCTTGTATTGGCACTGTGCTGCCTTTGGCATCCTTCAGGTAAGCCCGCACAAAAATCAGGTCGTGAGGAACAGGGGCAATACCCTGAGTATCCAGCTCAAGCCTGATGGCGCTGGCCTGACCCGGCGTGCTGACCTGATGCTCTGCCACCTGTTTGCCGCCACTATAGGCGCGGGCTGTTAAGGTGCCCGGGGTAAAGGCAGGCAGCTTAAATTCAAAAGGCGGATGCTGCAGATGGGTGGAGTACTTGTCCTGGCTGGGCTTCTGCCGGGCGACCGGCTGGCCGTTGAGCAGTAGCTCCACTTCCTCCGCATTACTGAACACCCGCAGATCCAGCGCCGAGCTGGCGGTCCAGTCGCTGGCGATATAGACCATAGGACCAGCCTGGTAGGTGCTGGACTGAATCGCCGGGCTACGCTGGCTTTGGTAGAAGAAATAACTGTATTTCGGCAGACGGTAAATGCTCATCAGGCCGGACGCTTCCAGGTCGTTGGCATAACCGCGGTTGTAATCAAACATCACCCAGTAACCGTCGGCATAAGCCGGGGTGCTCAGGTTGTCGTTATGGGCTTCCTGCACATTACGTGCCTGTTGCAGCAGGCGTTTTTCGCCATGGCTCAGCAACTGACGGCTGGTGCGTTCTTCTTCTTTTAAATCGGCCCAGCTGTCCTGTGCCAAACCGGCGTTTTGTGCGTAGTATTCCCAGTCGCCATACTCCGACACATTGTAAGGCTGGGTCGGGGTTTCGTAGTGCATCTGGCGGTGCTGACGGGCCTGCAGGTACATGTCGTAACCATGTTGCCAGCCGGCAGAATAGGCGCCAGGGTATTCCTGTTTTACTGTCTGGTGCAGCGTGGCGATAAAATCTTTCGGCATGTCGGATTCATTCAGCGAACATTCCCAGGCCAACACGCTGGCATGGTTACGGTCGCGGCGAATGAGGTCGCGGCAGCTTTGAATGGTGTGGGCCCTAAAGGCCGGATCCGGGTTGTAATACTGCCAGCCTAAAATGGCATTCATCAGCACTAAACCCAGTTCATCCGCCGCCTGCATAAAGGCTTTGGAATGTGGGTAATGCGACAGGCGCACGTAGTCAAAACCGGCCGATTTAATCCGTACCGCGTCACGGTAATCGGCGTTGGCGGAGCTGGCGTACCCCACATGAGGGTGTTCCTGGTGGCGGTTCACACCCCGTAAAAAGGTCGCGTTGCCGTTGATCAATAACCGGTGATCCGCAGTAAAGCTGAACTGGCGCAGGCCGATTTTCTGGCTTTGTTGTTCCAGTAACTGGCCCTGTTGCCAGAGACTGGTTTCCAGCCGGTACAGGTTCGGGTGGTCCGGGCTCCACAGCGCCGGCTGTTGCACCTGCAGCAGCTGAGTCAGTTGCTCTGTGCTGCGGGCGGCTAAGGTCTGGTCCTGTGTGGTACTGCCGATCAGCCGGTCTTGCCAAAACAGTTGCTGACGTACACTGATGGTGGCGTCGGTGGCGCCGCTGTTGGCCAGTTCAGTTTGAATGGACACCTCGGCCTGTTCGGTACTGATTTTGGGGTAACGCACAAAAATGCCGCCACCGGCCACCCGGTTAGCTAGTTGTTCATCGGTAATATGCACCGGGTTTTTCACCAGCAGACGCACATCACGGTACAGGCCGCCATAGGTATTAAAGTCGAGCAAATGCAGTGGTTTTGGCCCTGTAATGGCATTGTCTCTGTTGTCCAGTTTGACCAGCAGCTGGTGCCTTTGCCCGGCTTTGACTTTGTCGGTCAGGTCCAGGGTAAAGGGCAGGTAACCCCCTAAATGATCGCCAATTTTCTGGTGATCCAGATAAACCTCGGCATGGTTCATCGCGCCTTCGAATCTCAGTAACAGGGTTTTCCCCTGCCATTCCGGCGCTATGGTCAGCTCGCGTTTGTACCAGGCAAAGCCCTGCCACTGGTTATTCACCAGTAAAGGCTCGATTTGTGGGGTGTGTGGCAACGTCACGGCTTGCCAGCTGGCCTGGGTTAAATCCGCGTCCGCCATCTGGCTTTTAAAAAACTGCCAGTGCTGGTTCAGCTGCAGCTCCGTGGCCGCACTGACGGCAGCAGGCTGTTCTGTCGATGTTTGGGGGGTACAGGCGGCCATCATGGCGCTGAAGCATAAAATCTGCATCACTCGTGTTAACACTGGGTTATTCCTTTTGATCAGGGCCATGGCTGCGGACGTCAGCCGTAATTGGTTTCGGCTGCAGGCCGCAGTACCAGCTCATGCAGCTGGCTGGTGCGGGCGCTTTGCAACATCAGCAGCACAGCGTCGGCCACTTCATCGGCCGACAGATAATCCGGCCGTGCTGTGGCTCTAAATTGGGTATTAATGCCACCGGGGTACAGCGACATCAGCCGCACGCCGCTGCCGGTCAGCTCTTTGCGCAGCACTTTGCTGTAGCTGTCCAGAGCGGCTTTGCTGGCGGTGTAGGCAGCAATACCAGGGTTGGAAAATAAACAGACAGTGGACAGCACATTCAGAATGTCGCCTTGGCCTTGCTGGCGCATGGCCGGCAGTACCAGGCTCATCAGTTGCACGGGCGCTTTAAAGTTCACTTGCAGCATCAGCTCCAATGCAGCCCAGTCGGGCAACTCAGCCGGAGTTCTGCTGTTATTCAGGCCAGCACAGTTCACCAGCACATCTACAGCACCAAAAGCTGCTGTGGCCTGCTGATAAAACACTTCTGTCTGTTGCGGGTCAGCCAGATTAAAAGCCCTGGCGAACAGCGGGCTCTGGCTGGGTAACAGGTCGAGGCTGTGTTGCAGTTTCTCTGCATTTAGCCCACACAAACTCAAGCGGTAACCAGCCTGAGCCAGACGCAGCGCAATGGCGCGGCCAAGCCCGGAGGAAGCACCTGTCAGCAGTACGTGGGGGGAATGCAGAGTCACACCATTTACCTCGGAAAGCTGGCCCCGCCACGCAGGGCCAGTCTGGTTACGTCTGTGGGAATTACATATTCAGCTGGAAGCCCAGCAGGAAACGACGACCCCACTCGGTGTAATTGGCCGGACGGCTTGGGTCGTTATCAAAGTAGGTCACCGCAGGTTCGTTGGTCAGGTTTTGCCCCTGCAGCATGACCTTGAAGTTTTCGGTCACTTCGTACGACAGGCTGGCGTCTAAGGTTGCCTCGGCGTCCGCACGGGTGATCTCAGTTGGTGTCCAGCTGCCGACCCGGGTATTGGCGCTGCGGTAGTTGTACGACAGCTTGGCGTCATAGCCGGCTTTGTAGTACCACAGGGTCAGGCTGCCGACGTGTTTGGACAAACCACCCAGCGGCATTGGGTTATCGGCTGGTACAAACTCATACACATTGCTGTCGGTCAGTGAGTAGTTGGCGTAGAAGCCTAAACCGTCGAACGGCTCTGGCAGCATATCCAGTGCGCGCTGATACATCAGCTCGATACCCTTGATCTGACCACCGTCGCCGTTAATTGGGCCGGTAAACTGGTACAGCACGCCATCAATAGTCACTGGTTCAGTGGCACTGCCGATATGAGTGGTCAGGTCTTTGAAGAAGGTTGACGCTGAAAA
The DNA here is from genome assembly GCF_037442525.1 of Rheinheimera sp. Lineage (GTDB taxonomy): Bacteria > Pseudomonadota > Gammaproteobacteria > Enterobacterales > Alteromonadaceae > Pararheinheimera. The sequence continues at coordinate 45,010 of NZ_JBBIQD010000010.1, forward strand.
CGCATGTTTCTCCGACCAGTAATATTCAAAGCCCAGGTCCACCTGGTTGGCGACAAACGGATCCAGACTTGGGTTACCACCTGACCCTGTTTTCACCGGGCTTTGCGCGTCCAGCTGGAAGCCCGAGCGCATTTCAATCAGCGGCGGACGGGACAGGGCGCGTGACAGACCAAAACGCACTTGCGCTTCGTCTGACAGGTTAAAGATCATATTCAGCGCCGGCAGAATTTCGGCGTAGTCATGGTCAACCGACACTGGCGAATAGACGCCGTCTTTAAACTGGTAGCCACTGGAGGTGGAATCGGTGCGGACATAACGCACACCGAAGTTACCGGTGTAAGGCAAATCGCCCAACTCGCCTGCCATTCTGAACATGGCGTAAGCGGCCGTGTTGGTTTCGGTGACATGCCAGGACGACACCCGGTCTGTGTCGGTTTTTTCATGTTCACTGCGGTTATCAATGCCACCAAAGGCGTCGCTGACCACCTGATCCCAGTTGTTTATACCGTACAGCGCCGGTGCTGTGAAATCACCACCCATGCTGTAGCTAAAGCCATAATCGGTCAGGCTGCTGTTGGTGACCGGCTGCCACCAGCTTTGTACGTCGTTGTCTTTGTCGCGGTCGCTGTAACGCAGGCCCAGCACCAGGCTTTCCACCACACCCCAGTCCAAGCCTCGTTCAAAGTCGGTGCGCACAGACAGCATCTCATCGGTCAGGTCGCGGTCGGTGTCAACGTTCATGCCGGACAAAGTGTAATAATCCGGGTTACCAATATCTTCGTTGACCCAAATGCCTAAACGGCCACCGGCATTGCTCCAGCCGATATCCAGCGGGGTAGGGCCATTGTAGGCCGAGGTCAGGTTCACCCAGCGGGATTCAATGCTGGCTTCTGAGTAACCAAGATCCAGAGTGGAGGTCCAGACATCGCCGGTAAAGGTGGTTTTCAGGCCTGTGCTCAGTAAGTCGTTTTTCTGGAACCAGGTGGCGTTGTTGGCTGAATGGGCGCCCCACAGCAGGCCGCCGCCGGTAATTTGCTGGCTGCCATCGGCTTTGGTGATGATGGTCGGGGCTGTGGCTGAGTTGTTGTAGTTCCAGTTGCTGCTGTCCTGCCAGTTACCCCAGCCGTCAAACCAGAACTGGTCTTCCCGTTCTTTAATATCGAACTCAGAGTAGAACAGGTCGTATTTAAAGTTCAGCGCTTCAGTGGGTTGCCATTCCAGGATCATCAGGCTGCCAACACGTTCGTTGTTGCCCAGCTTGGTGCCGGCTTTACCACCCCAGGGGGCTACTTCTTTGATGCCGTCGCCGTTCACGTCACCCATATCGGCGTCGGTTTTGTTGTAAGAGTAAGACGCGGTTTCACGCTGAATAGATGGCTGGTCCTGATAGGTCAGGCCAAACACCACCCCAAAATTGTCGGTCCACTGGTCGACGTACGAGAAGGAACCTTTTTTGCCTGTACCATCGGCACCTGGCAGATCGTCCGCCATTGGGTAATCCATCAGGTTGCCCGTAATGGTGATCATGCGTTTGTCTTTGGCCAGTGGGCTGACAAAGTTCATATTCACCAGCCCGGCAATACCGCCTTCGAGGTTCGACGCCAGCGGGCTTTTGTACACTTCTACTGAGTTAATCAGCTCGGCAGGGAACTGCTCGTAACGCACGTCGCGGCTGGGTTCGGCACTGACAATTTCGCGGCCGTTCATGGTGGCCGCATTTAAACGGGCACCCAAACCACGAATGGAAATGCTGCTGGCATTACCCCGGTCACGCTCGGCGGCGATGCCGGGCAGGCGGGCCAGCGAGTCGGTAATGGTCACATCAGGCAGCTGACCTAAATCGTCGGTGGTGACAATTTCCACTGTGGATTCAGCCAGTTTTTTCTGCATTAAGGATTTACTGAGCGACGCACCAAAACCACGAACTTCGATCACCTCGATGGAAGGTTCGGCTTTTTTAGCTGTTTGTTCAGTGTCTTGCTGCTGAGCCAGCAGCGGAGTTGTGACTAAAATCTGTGCCATAGCCAGTGCTACAGCAGTTTTCTGGAATCGAGCTGTCATTGCCTACCCCTGTCGTACCGAAGTGATGTTTGTTGTTGTTTTGCAGGTTATGAACCTGACTGGTGTTTATTTATACCACTTAAGGAAAACGTTTACCAAAAAATATTTGGTTTATACAGGTTAATATTTGTCAAGTGTATGTTTTTTATTAAGATAAATTGAGAAAGCGATTTCCTGTATTTCTGGTAAAACCAGCAGACGCTGTTTCCCAATGATGGGCTGTGGTACAACAAGGCTGACGAGCGGATGACGGGAACTCAGAATGAAAACAATAGCTTTGGTAGCGCACGACGGGAAAAAGGCGGAATTGCTGGAGTGGGTGAAGGTGCATGCGGCCTTTTTCCAGGACAAAGAGCTGGTGGCGACAGGCACCACAGGGCGCTTATTGGGCGAGGTGCTGCAAAAGCCGGTGAAATGCCTGGCCAGCGGTCCACTGGGCGGTGACCAGCAAATTGGCGCTTTAATTGCCGAACAACAAATCGATTGGCTGGTGTTTTTCTGGGATCCATTGTCATCACAGCCGCATGACCCGGACGTCAAAGCGCTGATCCGGCTGGCCGTGGTGTGGAATATTCCGGTGGCCTGTAACAAAGCCACAGCCGACTTTATTGTGCACTCCACCCTGGTAGCGCAGGACTACCAGCGCACTGTGCCGGATTTCTCAGCGCACAATAACAGGCTGTGATGCCAAGGTAAAAAAACCACTAATGCTGTTAATGCCAATCAGATAAACAGTTTTGATGCAAAAAACTGCTTATCTATTCATTAGCTGGTTTCGATGCAGCGGAAAAGGCAAAGCTCACGCAGACACGCCGTGTATATATCCCTATAGGCTCGGCTTTGGCATCCATGCCAAAGACGGTCTGCTTAGTTCTTTGCCTTCCCTCGCTTTGGATAGATTCAGTTACTTCACTGTTTTAGTTCAGAGGCATCCTGATATTGCGCCACAAAAAACAATGCCAGTCAGCTTAACTGACTGGCATGACCACTAATGCTGTGGGGTGTTAATGTGCGAGCAGTCTGTTTCTGTTGCCTGTTCTGGGCTTAGTTCAAAACAGAGATGGGGTGGGTAATCGTCATTACCTACTTCATAGGTTCGCCCAAGCTTGACAATTAACTTATCGTCTTTCTGAATAAACTCTGCAGTGTTGTAGTGGTAGGCATCTTTTAATGTGCGTTTGTTATGCAGTATAAAATGGCCGTCCATCACACGAATCATGGCGCTGGCTCCGGATAATGCTCCCGACATATTATTGGTTTGCACAAAATACAGTTGTGAACCTGAGCGAAAATGTGAATAGACATTCCAGTCTTTCCCTACTGGGCCAAACAGGTAATTCAGAAACATTAACGAGATCAAGGTTTGCGCTAAGTGCATTCTGTTGGGTGATGTTCGTTTCAGGCCAAGATAAAAACAGCCGCCAGCCAACAGCAAGGTCAATAGCGTGCCCGCCAGTGCGCCGGTAATTTCCCATTCAAAATACCAATTGAGCAGGAAACACAGAAAGTAAACCAGGAATGGGATGTACGGGATGAGGTAATTGAAAAATCTCATTTTTTAGCTTTTCCTTAAGCCAGTATGGGTTTAATCGCTGCAAAAACGCTCATAAGCTAGCAACAATGTCAGCTTAATAAAAGCAGGTTGTTCCTATTTTTCTCCGGATGGTATTGAGACGCTGTGGTGCTCTTAACAGCGTCTTTGACTTGCCGTTTCGTGGTCAGAACATCAACCCAGACAGCTGCTTCAGGTAAACAGGCGTGGCCGGGTGCTGGCTGAGTTCGAACAGACAAAAAGCGGTCAGCAATGCGCTGAGCAAGGAGCTCCAAAACCAGGGCTGACCAGGTTTTTCCTCTGGTTCCGTAGACCCCAGATAGCGTGTAATCAGCCAGGCAGATAACAGCGCCAGCACAATAGAACCCGCGAGCAGCAGATAAAACCAGGTGAGATTGGTGCCTTTCAGTTGCCAGGCGACACCGGCCAGAATACCGGGCAGGAAATACACCACAGGAAAGAGGCAACAGGCCAAAATGGACGCCGGAAAATAACGGGCTGGTGCCAGTTGCAGCATACCGGCCAGCAATGGCAACAAAGGCCGGCTGGGGCCGATAAAACGGCCGGCAATAATGGCGACCCAAACGCTTTTATCCAGCATGGCCCGCACTTTATCCAGCTGCTTTTGCTGTTTCGCCAGCCAGGACCAGCCTTCCAGCTGAGGGCGGAAATGCCGGCCTGCCAGATAAGACAAACCGTCACCCAAAATACCTGCGGCGGCACCGACCAGACAGGCTTGCCAGAAGCCAATCTGACCTGACCCAATCAGCAAACCAAAACTGAACATCAACGCGGTGCCGGGCAACAGTAAACCGAGCACAGCCACAGACTCAAAAAACACCAGACCAAACAGGATCAGTAACGCCAGATGTTGGTACTGCTCCAGTAACTGATGTAAATACTGCTCCATTAACGTCTCCTGCTGAGCTCTGAGAGGGGTGGCGGCGTCCAGCGCTGCATCTCAATCAGCCTGGATATGGTGCGTGCAAAGGCAAATTGCAACTGGCTGGCCTGGTATAACTGCTCGACCGGAACTTCGGCGCTGATTAGCAGCAGGCAGCCCCTGTCGTAACACTCATCCACCAGCGCAATAAAACGCCGGGCTTCATTGTCGAGCACAGCGCTTTGGTCAGCCACAGTGTCACGCTGATAGCCATCTTCCGTACCTTGGGTGACAGTTGCCTGAACACTGGCGCGAAAGGCAGGTACGCCACAGAGCAGCACCAGCCGGTAATGGCTGGCCAACGCCATATAATCAAGCTGGCTACGGCCTTCGCCGCACAGGCTGAAGAAGTCAAAGGCGATGGCCTGCTCATTCTGACCAAGGCAAGGCAACCGGCGCTGGTTCAGCAGTAATTCAGTGGGGGCCGACAGCTGGCCTGTGTAAGGCGCCGCCCGTTGCAGCGTGGTTTGAGTGTCGGTGTTCAGCCAATAATACTGCGGCAACGCGGCACCCAACCGGCGGTAATCCTGGCCTGCGTCCAGCTGCAGAATTTGGCAATGCTTTTGCAGTAAATCAATAAAGGGTTCGAAGCGCTCGCGCCTGTGGCCATTCTGGTACAGCTGCTGCGGTGCACAATTGGAGGTCGCCACCAGCATCACACCTGCATCAAACAACGCCTGCCACAGGTTTCCCAGCAGCATAGCGTCTGCAATGTCGGTGACAAAAAACTCGTCGAAACACAGCACCTGATACTGTGCCGCCCAGTCCTGTGCCAGCTGTTGCAAGGGGTTTTTCTGGCCTTGCAGCTTGAATAAGGCTTTGTGCACTGCAGCCATAAAGTGGTGAAAATGCAGCCGGTTTTTCCGCTCGCCGGGAATGGCCTGATAAAACCAATCCATCAGCAGGGTTTTACCACGGCCGACCGGGCCATACAGATACAACCCCTGCATAGGCCTGTGCTGGATCAGTGCCTGCAGCCGCAGTTCCAGCTGAGCCAGCGCCTGCTGCTGGCCAGCATCGGCACGCAGCAGGCCTTGTTGCACCTGCTGCTGATAACGTGCACTGAGCGAGGGGATCAATCGGTCGGACCTGCCGGTACATAACGTTGCAACCAGCCGGTAAATTCCCGGTACCAGAACAGCGAGTTATTCGGCTTTAACACCCAGTGGTTTTCATTGGGGAAATACACCAGCCGGGCATCGATGCCTTTGCCTTTCAGTACACCGTAAATCTCCAGCCCCTGAGTGACCGGCACCCGGTAATCCTGCTCACCGTGCATAATTAACATAGGGGTGACAAATTTGTCGGCAAACATGGCCGGGCTGAATTGCAGCAAGGCCTGCAGGCCATCCCATGGCGCACCGCCATAGGCCGCTACTCGGTGTTCGGTCGAGTCAGAGGCAAACTGGGCCATCAGGTTGTACACCCCGGCGTGGTTGATCAGTGCTTTGTAGCGGTCGGTGTGACCGGCAATCCAGCTGATCAGGTAACCGCCGTAGCTGCCGCCGGCAGCGGCCAGCCGGGTGGCGTCAATAAAGCCACGGGAAATCATGTAGTCCACAGCGGCTTCGCTGTCGGCAAAAGGTTTAGTGGCATGGTCGCCCTGAATGGATTCGGCAAAGGCCTGACCAAAACTGGTCGAGCCGTGGAAATTCGGCTGGATCACCACATAACCGGCCGCTGCAAACACCTGCGGGTTCCAGCGGTAGCCAAAGCTGTCGGCGCTGAAACTGTGCGGGCCGCCGTGCAGCACGTTCAATAGCGGCCATTTTTTCGCCGGGTCAAAGTTGGGTGGGTAGGTCACATAAGCCTGTACTTGCTTACCATCGGCACCGGCAAAGCTGACATCTTCGGTTTTGCCCCAGGCCAGTTTTTGCTGTAGTTCGCCGTTGATACGGGTCAGCTGTTTCAGGGTGCGGCCTTTGTTATCCAGGCTATAGAGTTCGGGCAGCTGATTCAGACTGTGGTGGATAAAGTACAGCCGCTGTCCACCAGCCACGATCAAATCCTGGCTGTCGCCCTGGCGGAAAATTTGCTGCACCTTACCGCCTGCGGCTGGCATGCTGTACAGCGCTGTTTTGGCGCGGTCGGCGGCAGAAAAATACAGCGTCTGGCCGCTTGGGTCTGTCTGCCAGTCCTGTCCAGATAAATCCAGTTGGGCGGTCAGCGGGTCTTTTTTGCCGCTGGCCAGCTCCAGCCGGGTCAGCTGCACATTGTCGGATGAAAAGCTGGTGCTGCGCTGCGCACCGTAATAGAGGTAATTACCGTCCGGACTGAAGTGCGGTTTGCTGTCATCGGCCGGGTTGTCGGCCGTCAGGTTGGTAAACTGGCCTGAACCGTCGGTTTTTAGCAGCAGAATATCCTGATTCAGTTTGTTATAAGGCGCCGGGCTGGTATTGGCGCTAACAGCGATAAAACGGCCGTCTGGCGATAACTCAAATTCAGTGCCGCCATTCAGGCTAAACCAGCGGTCCCAGCCTGGCGTCAGGTCAATAATTTCACCGCTTTGGACATTCAGGCTGAATAAATGCGGGTAGCTATCGTCGGTCAGCCAGTGGTCCCAATACCGATAGACACGGTTTTCCGTGACTCTGGCCGTCACATGCTGTTCTTTTTTCTGCTTCAGCTGCGCTGCTAATGCAGTGAAATCACCATTAAAGCCTTTAGGCACATCAGCGAGGAATAAAATTCGCTGGCCGTCCGGAAACCAAACCGGCTGCTGCACCGCAACAGGTAACTGGGTCAGGTTTTTCGCTTCGCCGCCGGTCAGTGGCATCACAAATAACTGCGGCTTGTCAGCGCCGCGTTTGGATAAAAACGCCAGCTGCTGGCCGTTTGGGCTCCAGATCGGGCTGGTATCAGGGTCCGGATGCGAAGTCAGTGCGTGCAGCTGATTCGAACGCAAATTCAGCAGATAAATATCGGCGTTGCTTTTGTCGGTGGCCAGGTCAAAGCGGGTCAGGGTAAAAGCCAGCTGGCTGCCGTCGGGTGACAGCTCCAGGTTGCCAGGTCTGGCGACCTGCCATAAGTGCTCCGCTGTGATGGGTTCAGCCGCCTGAAGACTGCCCGTCAACAGCAGCGCGGCGCAAAATGCAGAAACTTTCATTGGGGTGTCCCTTTGTTTTGGATTGGCAAAAACTAACACAGCCATGACCGGCTGCAAACCTTCTGCCCGGCCTTTTGCTATGGCTGGCCTGTCAGCTGGGATCAAGTCAGACAAGTTGATGGTTTTCTGCGCTGTTTGCCGCGAATTTAGCCGTCTGAACATCTGCTTATATTAGGTGTTGGTGAAGTTTTGCTTTTGCTGGGTTGCAGCGAATTTCTTGCGCTGAGCGGTCTGCGAGCTGCGTCTAACGGCCCCCTATTGCGGGGCTTCTGAGTTGTAAGCAAAAGAGTCAGGTGGTAAACCGCACGCCGCGCAACAGTGTTTTTGCGCCTTTTTTCTGTAGTACAACAAGCCAAAGTGAACCTATAAATGACAAAAAACATGTTTAGCAAGACGCTGACCGCAGTAGCTGTCATGGCGTCTTTGGGTGCTGCTGCACCGGCATTCGCACAAGATGCATCGCGCGGAACTTTAATTGGCCAGGCTCAGGATCAGAACGGCCAGGTGATCAGTGACGTGGTGATCACCATCGTCAACCTGGAAACAGGCTTAACCCGTACTGTCAACAGTAGCGGCAACGGTGCTTACCGTTTCCCGCTGTTACCACCTGGTGCTTATTCGCTGAAAGCCACCAAGTCTGGTTATGAGGTGGTCGCGGAAGAAAAGTTTGCGGTCTCAGCCGGTGGCAACACCAGTCTGAACCTGACCATGCTGCCGGAAGGCAATGTGGAGTCTATTCAGGTGCGTGGTTCCCGTGTGGCAGCCATTGACACCCGTTCAGCCGAAGCGGAAATTGTGGTCAATGCGGACTTCCTGTCCAAAGTACCAGTGCCACGGGATCTGGCGTCTGTAGCGCTGTTGGCACCGGGCACCACCAAAGGTGACTCTGATTTCGGTAACCTCGCCTCGTTTGGTGGTGCGTCAGTTGGCGAAAACGCCTTTTATGTCAACGGCCTGAACGTGACCAACTTCCGTAATGGTTTGGGTGGTTCTGAACTGCCATTTGAAATGTACGAGTCGTTTGAAGTGAAAACCGGTGGTTATTCTGCCGAGTTTGGCCGTTCCACCGGCGGTGTGGTGAACGCCCGCACCAAATCCGGTTCCAATGAATTTAAATCCGGCGCCAGCGCTTATTTTGAGCCGTCGTCCCTGCGCGCTGAGCGTCCGGACGTGATTCTGAGCGACGCTGCGCAAATCAATGAAAACGGCACGCCCTATTATGTGGTTAACAGCAATCACGACATTGGTGAAAACAACTACAACGCCTGGGCCAGCGGTGCTCTGGTGGAAGACAAGTTGTTCTTCTTCGGTTTAGTCAACTACAAAGACCGCGTCAGCGATTACACCACGGACGATCTGGCCTACGACCGCGATTCAGGTGACGTGTTGTACTCCGCTAAAATTGACTGGTATATCACCCAAAACCATATTCTGGAATTTACCGGCTGGGATAACTCCACTGAGCTGGAAGCCAGCAAATATGCCTACAGCTTCGGCGAAAACAGCCGTGGTGAACACTTTGGTGATTACGTACTGGAAGGCGGCGGTAAGTCCTATGCCGTGCAGTACACCGGCATCCTGACGGATGATTTAACCATCAGCGCTTTATACGGTGTGAATAAAACCTCGTACAGTGAGCTGAACACGGGCAATACAGGTGTGGCGGCCACAGATTTGACCGCAGGTATTCAGTTAACACCTTACGCGCTGTCTACTCCCACCATGCAAAACGACAAACGTGAAGCCATGCGGTTTGACGTGGATTGGTATGTGAATGATGACCACAGCCTGCGTTTTGGTATCGACTATGAAGACATGACGGCCAAAGAGGCGACTGGCCGTGTCGGTGGTGCTTTGTATCAGTACATTGGCTGTGACTCTGCGTTTACCTCGCAGCGTGACCTGATCAATGCCGGTTGTACCCGCGTGCGTTTTAATGAATACAGCAACACGGGTGACTTCCAGACCAAGTCGAATGCGTACTACATTCAGGACACCTGGTCTGTCACCGACCAGTTAACGGCCCGTATTGGTTTGCGTAACGAGCAGTTCCAGAACTTCAATAAAGCTGGCGAGAAATTTATTGATGTGTCAGACCAGTGGGCACCTCGTGTCGGCCTGGTGTATGACCTGACAGGTGAAGGCGAAACCAAAGTATTTGCCAACTATGGCCGTTACTTCCTGCCAGTGGCCACCAACACCAATATCCGCTTAGCCGGTGACGAGCTGTACACCCTGACCACCTACAACCTGTTAGGGGTGAACCCGGATTTTTCGCCCATCGTCGATCTGAATTCGCCTGTTGGTAAAACTGTTTATGCCGACGGCACCTTAAAGAGCACTGGTGAAACAGTAAATGCCGATATCGACCCTATGTATCAGGACGAGTTTATTCTGGGCTTTGAAACCATGCTGGATGACGACTGGTCAGTCGGCGTGAAAGGGACTTACCGTGATCTGAAGAGCTCGCTGGAAGACGTGGCCATTGACTACGGCTTTAACCAGTACCTGGAGCAAGAGTTTGGCTCCAGTTGCACCCTGTGTTCAGGTTTCCACTACTACGTACTGACCAACCCAGGTAAAGACGTGACTATCACCACAGATCCGGACGGTGACGGTGCGCTGCCAAACCAGCAATACACCATTCCGGCTAACCTGCTGGGTTACCCGAAAGCCGAACGTCAGTACGGCGCCATCGACTTTAATGTCAAGCGTGCTTTTGATGATGTCTGGATGTTAGATGCGACCTACACCTGGTCACACAGCTGGGGCAACAACGAAGGTTTCGTCCGTTCAGATAACGGCCAGGACGATGCCGGTGGCACCACCAACTATGACCAGCCAGGTCTGGTCGATGGCGCTTCAGGTAACCTGCCAAATGACCGCCGTCATATGGTGAAAGTACAGGCCTCTTATGCGCTGACGGACGCTTTCTCTTTAGGCACCAACTTCCGCTGGGAATCTGGCCGCCCCCTGAGCTCGTTTGGTTTCCACCCAACCGACGTATTCGCGTCGCAGTATGAAGCGGAATCTTTCGTGCATAACGGTCAGTTGTCGTCCCGTGGTGCTATGGGCAGAACGCCAAGCACCTGGACTTTGGACCTGACCGCGACTTATGCGCTGGATGTATCAGGGACAGACCTGGTCCTGCGTGCGGACGTGTTTAACGTATTCAATAATCTGCGTGCCACTGAGTTTAACGAAGTGAACGAGATTTATGCGGATGAAGACCCGGAGACAGGCCGGTACATTGGCGAAAGCAGCGCCTTGTACGGTTTGCCAACGGCATTCCAGACACCACGTTATGTACGTTTAAGTGCAGAAGTGAAGTTCTGATCCTATAAAAAGTGAAGACAAAGCCGGAGCCTGTTGCTCCGGCTTTTTACGGAGCTTCCTGATGACACAAGCTCAACCTCTTTATCAGACCGACGATTTAATGGCGGCGGTCCGCTCCGGTCGCAGGGCCGAAGCACAGGCCATTCTTGAATATCTGGCCGGTTTGTCTGAGCCACAAAACAAATTGCAGTTGGCCGCTATCGCTATTGGTATAGCTGAACTGACCCTGGCGCTAATGCTGCTGGAGCAGTTCCGCCAGCGTAAACAAATGACGCTGAATGAACTGCTGCAATGCGCCGGTTTATACGCCGAAGCGGGCCAGCCGGAACTGGCTGTGCAGTTGGTGCAACCGCAGGCCGATCAGGGCTTACCTTACCCTGGTATTTACCATTTGCTGGGGACTGTCAAAGCTCAGACTGGCCGCATTCAGGACGCAATCAGCGATTTAAAAAAGGCGCTGAGTTTAAGCCCGCAGTCCGGCATCAGTTGGCTGACGCTGGCAAGCCTGGTGAATTTTGCCAAAGACGAGCAGGCCTTTCGCCGCTTGTCGACGGCTTATCAGCAGCACTTACAGCCAGAACAACCCGAAGCAAGGCATTTTTATTACGCCATGGCCAAAGCCTGGGATGACCGTGGCGACTACCAGCAAGCCTGGCAATGCTACCAGCAAGGCGCGGCATTGGCGGCGGTACAAAGCCGTTATCAGCAGGCGGAACATCAGCAGTTTGTGCAGCAGTTAATGGCGGACAGCCAGTGGCCGCAGCCCAAGCGCCAGCACCGTGTTGTCGCCGAAAAACCACCAGTGGCTATTTTGGGTGTACCGCGCAGTGGCACCACCTTGCTCGGTCAGATGCTGGGGTGCCACAGTGCACTCAATGCCGCCGCTGAACACCCGTCGCTGGCCGTCAGCTGTATGCATTTAAGCCGGACGCAAATCAGTCAGTTTAATCAGTATCTGGCGGCGCATGGCGCACCGGACGCCGCTTTGGAGCATATGGCTGAGTTGTACCTGCGTTTGGCTGGCGAACGCACACCGGGGCAGGGCGCTATGGTCGATAAAGCGCTGAATCTGACCCAGTACTTTGACATTTGGGCCACCTTGTTTCCGCAAGGCAAAGCCATTTATATCCGCCGTGACGAGGCTGAAACGGCCTGGTCCTGTTACAAAACCAATTTCCGCCAGCAGGCAGACTGGAGCTGGCGAGCTGACGACATTGCCAGTTATCTAAGGCTGGAACGGCAATTGATGCAGCATTGGCTGGCCTTGTACCCGGAGCGCATTCTGACGGTGGACTATGCCGATCTGCTAAACGCACCCGAAACCACGTTGCGCCGTATTTGCCAGCATCTGCAACTGCCTTTCGAGCCGGCCATGCTGAGCTTCTACCAGAACCGGGCGCCGGTGCAAACCGCCAGTGTGGGCCAGGTGCATCAACCGCTGTTTACACCACCAGCGCCAGCGGCTGAGCGCTACCCGGAGTTTTTCCGGCAATGGCAAGCGGCATGGCACATGGGGCAGGGACCGGGTGCTTAACCCGGCTTTGCCCGCCCTTGTTGAATCTGACTTCATTCAGCAAGCTGGCGGACGCCGGCAATTGCAGCTGCAGAGTCAGGCGTTCAGTGCTGCTGTGGTGTTGCAGCGGCAAGCCGAGCTGGCTGGCCAGGTTTGATATCAACCCGTATGGGACGGTCAGCACTATTCAGATCACCAAGTCGGTGCCTGAAGCGACCTTTGATCAAGTCAGTCTGACCACATTAGCGCAGTGGCGTTATCAGGCCACGGCAACAGGGGTGAAAGGTGCCACAGTGCAACTGGATTACAGGCTGGATGAAGCACCAGAAACTGAGATGGAGCGGGTGCAGGTGAAACCTGCTGGTGCGTCGCACTCAGATTGCGGCAGCGAACTATACTTAAAACGCTATCACCAGCCTGGGAGGTCGCTATGTTCAGTGCAGCATTCTGGAAAACTTATGTGCAATTGCTGAGTTTTGATGGGTATTTATTGCCTGAGCAACTGCATTTTTATCTGGAAACACCAGAGCAAACAAAGGAAGGCTAAGCCTTCCTTTGTGTTGGCGTGAAGGCATGGATCAATCCAGCTTTCGCCAGACCTCATACTCCACCCTTTTACCCTCTTTCCAGCGTGAGTTGGTCCAGACACCGTTTTCCACTGTGTAGCTAAAGGAAAACTGCGCACCTTTGGCTTCACCAAACGAATTGAGCGCCAGAGTTTCAGTGTACTGACCGGCTTTGGCGCTGTAGCGGCCTGAACCTGCCGCCCAGAATTTGCCGTCACGCATGGAGGTAAAGCTGAAATGCTGGTCCGACAACACTTTTTGAGCTGTCATTTTGACATCCTGATAAGACACCAACTGGCCTTCAGCATCCAGGTATTCCCCTTCCACCAACTGCCAGCTGCCCTTCAGTTCTGTGGCCTGAACCCAGGTCGAAACCAGCAGTACCAGCAACGCAGCGATGTGTTTTTGCCTCATGATCCTGTTCCTCTGTCTGGCTTGTGTGGCCGCTTAACTGGTGGTGCCGAGGTCTTCGCCATTCAGGTACGCCTTGATTTGTGCACCCAGGCCGCTGAAGTAGGTCAGAATACTCTGGCGGACTGGTTCCATTTCTTCGGCTGTGATGTTGTTAAAGTCTTTTGGATCCTCAAAATCACCCAGTTCTTTATGTTTGGCCTGGTAGTGGTTCAGCGCTTCCAGTTTGGGCATCAGCGTCAAATCCACTGGCTGATGGATGGTTTCCACACTGATGGCAAAAGCCGCAGAGCTGAAATACATATCCATACCTAAAAAGCTGCGGGTAAAGAGGCCATAGCCCTGGCTATAAAACTCGCTGCAGCCATAACTGCTGCATTGCAAAAAGGCCAGGGATGGCGTCTCGTAGACACTGATCACCACCTGAATGCCTTCGGCCAGCAGGCGTTGACGCAGCAGTTCAGGTGCCGGGTTGAATTGCCAGTTTTTATTCTGTACGTCGACAAAATCCAGTGGTTGCAGCGACATTTGGTTCCATTGGCTCAGGTCCACCACTTCAAAACGCCCGGGCTGCTCCAGCTGGCTTTTTAAGGTGGTAAAGATGCTGTCCGCCATGTGCCAGTTGTACGCATAGCTGGTGTCGAAGTTATTGAAGATAGTGGTACCGACATGACTGTGTTTGGTACTGTCACCCGCTATCACCAAGACACCAATTTTAGTTTTTGCAGGTAAATTCAGGCTGGGGGTTGGAGGAACATAGGTACTGACACAGGCACTGAGCAGCAGGCTGAATGCCAGAACAATAAACACTTTCATGGGCTGTCCTTAGTTAAAAATCCAGTGGAAACTAAATTGATAAACGCGCTTTTATAGCAGTAAGTTTACTGTTTTTAAACAACTTTGTTGACAAGGCCTCACCCATCCAGGGCCGTCAGGCGGATTTTGGCAGCCAGCGGGCGCAGCTGGCTGAGAGCAGGACAAAAACGGCAGAGCCCCACAGGCAGGCAACCAGGCCATAGTGTTGGAATAAATAACCGGACAACAAGGTGCCGATCAGCCGCCCCATCGCATTGGCCATGTAGTAGAAGCCGACGTCCAGCGACACGCCGTCGGCTTTGGCATAACGCACAATCAGGTAGCTGTGCAGTGACGAATTAATGGCAAAGACGGCACCAAATAACAGCAGGCCTGCGACCAGCAAGGTCTCTGTGGGCCACTGATCCGACTGGACCAATGTCAGTATCAGGGCCAGTGCCACAGGCAGCGCAGCGAGCAAAAAAGCCCAGCCAATCACTGCGCTGCGCTCTGGCATACGGCCGGATTTTTTACCGGTCAGCGCCGGGGCCAGCGTCTGCACTATGCCATAGCCAATCACCCAGCAGGCCATAAAAGTGCCGATACCTTGTTGGCTCCAGCCCAGCTCACTGGCTAAAAACAGCGGCAGCGCTACCGCAAACCACAGATCACGCGCGCCAAACAAAAACAGCCGGGCGGCGGAGAGCGCATTAATGGCCTGGCTTTTCGCCAGTAAATCGCTGAATTTGGGTTTAAAACTGCTTTTGCCGAGCTCTTGTTTAAGCAGCACCAGGCTCAGCAGCCAAACCAGCGCTAAAGCGCCCGTCATCGCGGCTACAGCCCCCTGAAAGCCAAGTTGCGTCAGCAGCAGGCCACCTAAAAAGAAGCCGGCGCCTTTGAGTGCATTCTTTGAGCCGGTCAGCAGTGCCACATAGCGATACAGTGTGCTGTCGGCCCCAGCTGGCACCAGCTGTTTAATTGCGCTTTTGGCGCTCATTTTATTCAGATCTTTGGCAATACCCGACAAGGCCTGAGCGGCCATCACCCAAACGACCGTCAGCCAGTCGGCCGGGACCAGCAGCATGCCAAGCGCCAGCACTTGCAAGGCCAAACCCAGGTTCATGGTTTTATTCAGGCCGATACGGGCACCGAGGTAACCGCCAACTAAGTTAGTGACCACACCGCAGAGTTCATACAGCAAAAACAACGACGCCAGCTGCAGTGGGCTGTATCCCAGCTGGTAAAAGTGCAACAACACCAGCATACGCAAAGCGCCGTCGGTCAGGGTAAAAGCCCAGTAGTTGCCGGTCACCAGCAGGTACTGCTTCAGTGCTGCACTCATTGTTTAACCTGCCTGATCGGCCAGGCCGACCAACAACGCCAGCTCGACAGTGCGGTTGGCGTAACCCCATTCATTGTCGTACCAGGCGTACAGCTTCAACTGAGTGCCGTTCACGACCATGGTGGACAGTGCATCAATGACGCTGGAGCGTGGGTCGGTTTTGTAATCGACCGACACCAAAGGCCGCTCTTCATAACCCAAAATGCCCTTGAGCTCGCCTTCAGCGGCGGCTTTAAGCAGGGCATTCACTTCGTCCACTGTGGTGGCTCGTTGCAGCTCAAACACGCAGTCCGTCAGCGACGCATTGGCCAGCGGCACCCGTACCGCATGGCCATTTAAGCGGCCTTTCAGTTCCGGGAATATTTCAGTAATGGCGGTGGCTGAGCCCGTGGTGGTGGGGATCAGGCTGGAACCCGACGCGCGGGCGCGGCGTAAGTCTTTATGGGGTGTATCCAGAATCGACTGGGTATTGGTTAAATCGTGAATAGTGGTGATGGAGCCGTGTTGAATGCCCAGCTGTTGGTGGATCACTTTCACCACAGGCGCCAGGCAGTTGGTGGTGCAGCTGGCGGCCGTGACAATGCGGTGCTGCGCTTTGTTATACAGCTGATGGTTGACACCCATTACCACGTTCAACACGCCAGGTTCTTTGACTGGCGCACTGACCACTACCCGTTTCACGCCCTGGTCCAGGTAGGCCTGCAGCAGGGCTGTGGTTTTCATTTTGCCACTGGCGTCTATCACCAGATCACAGCCTGACCAGTCGGTGTCGGCAATCTGCTTGTTCTGGCTGAAAGCGATACGCTGCGAACCCACACTGATACTCTGGCCCTCTGCGCTGGCTTCATGCAGCCAGCGGCCATGCACTGAATCGAAATTCAGCAAATGGGCAAAGGTGGCGGCGTCACCGGCCGGGTCATTGATTTGCACAAACTCAAATTCTGGCCAGTCAAAGGCGGCCCGCAAGGCCAGCCGGCCGATACGACCAAAGCCATTGATACCAATTTTAATAGTGTTCATCCGATATCCTCGCAGTTAACAGCAGCGTTGTTGGCGGGCCGGGCGGTCGCCCATAGCGCATAAATTGTCGGTCAAAGGGGCCAGCAGCTGCGGATTGGCAGTTGCGGTTTGTTGCAGGCATTGCCTGGCCCAGTCGGGCAAGTCTGGGTTGATGCGGTAATACACCCATAACCCTTGTTTGCGGTCGAGCAGAATGCCATCACGCCGCAACTGCGCCAAATGCCGGGAAATTTTTGGTTGTATTTCGCCTAAAGCCGCCACCAGCTCGCAAACGCAAAGCTCTTGCTCCTGCTGGATCAGCAACAAAGACTGCAAGCGGGTCGGGTCGGACAAGGCTTTAAAAAACAGCAAAGGGTCCAGATTGGCGGTGTGAATGGTCATTGCAACTTTATATACGGCTAAGCATATATGTATCTTATATATGTTTAACCGTATATGAAAGTGCTTTTTGGTCGGGCGGAGCGCTAGTGACTGAGAAAATCACTCAACAATTGGCTGACCGACTGGATATTGCTTAAGCCGTCGTAATGGCCATTGCTGATGCCATCTTTCGCGCCAATTTCCTGATAGCGGCTGCCGGGCAGTTGTTGTTGACTGGCCTGGGCCATGGCCGGGGTCAGCAGTAAATCGCCAGTGGCCGGTAACCACAAGGTTTTGGCTTTCACCTGTGTTAATGCCTGTGGCCAGTGGTCGCCCATACCGGCGCGCCAGAGTTGGGAGGCCCGTACCAGATAGAGCAGCGAATTGGCATCCATCTGCGCAGAGCGGGCTTTGGCGTTTGCCATTAACTGCGCAAAGGCGGGCAATTCGGCCTGAATACTCTGGTGGATAGCGCTGTCCAGTGCCGGCGCCGGGTAGCTTTGGTTAAAACCTTGTGGGTGCAAAGCGTCCTGAATCACATAAGCCAGCGCCTGCGCCAGTCCTGCCGGTTGTTGGTTCAGTGGGTAATTGCCCTGCTGCCAGGATGGGTCCTGTTTTATCGGTTGCGCCCAGCGTTCCAGCCGCACTGCGCTGTAGCTGTCGATATAGGCACTGCCTATCACAGGCACCAAACGCTGCACCCGCTCCGGGTATCGCACCGCCCATTCAATGGCCTGGAAGGAGCCCATAGACGGGCCTATCACCGCATGCAACTTGCGGATCCCAAGCTTGTCCAGCAAGGCTCGTTGCACCTCAACAAAATCGGTAATGGTCACTACCGGAAAACTCAGGCCATAGGGCTGGCCTGTGGCCGGGTTGATGCTGGCCGGGCCCGTGGTGATCACGTCGGGCGAAAAGGCATTGATATTGGCCAAAGAGTCGACACTCAGCACGTAAAATTTATTGGTATCAATGGCTTTGCCCGGCCCTATAATGGCGTCCCAATAACCTGGTGCCGCGTCTGTGCTGCGGTATTTACCGGCGGCGTGTGAGCTGCCGGAAAAATAATGGGTGATCAGAATGGCATTGGATTTATCGGCATTCAGTGTGCCATAGGCTTCCCAGCCCACTTTTACCTGTTTGAGCTGCACCCCACTCTGGGTGCTGAATTCGGCCAAATCAAACTGTTGTTTTTGCACCAGCGGCAGCTCTGCAGCGGCCACCATCAAGCTCAGAGCCCCACCAAACAACCCAAGCAACCACTTCATCAGAACCCCCACTGGAATAACAGAATGGCCAGTATAGTGCCCAGCAGCGGCACCACAACAGTCACCGCCGCCACAGGCCAATAGGCATTTTGGTGCGATTCACCACAAATGGCACGAATGGTGGTGACTACATAGCCGTTGTGGGGTAAGGAATCGAGGGCTCCGGACGAAATGGCCACCACCCGGTGCAATTGTTCGGCGTCCACGCCGCGTTCCAGATAGACAGGGGCAATTTCCGGCAGGGCAATGGCCTGGCCGCCGGAAGCGGAGCCGGTTAAACCGGCAATGGCGCTGACCGCCACGGCGGCACCCACCAGCTCAGGCCCGGGCAGGTGTGTCATGGTTTGCACCACGGCGGCAAAGGCAGGTGTTAACTTGGCGACAGAACCAAAACCCACTACTGCAGCGGTATTGCCAATGGCCAGTAAAGCACCTGTGGCTCCCTGATCTAAGGCCGCCCCCAGGTTTTTCAGAAACTTCCGGTTCAGTAGATACAAGCTCAGCACACCGCCGGTCAGCGCCACAATCAATGCGGCCTGTTGCATGCTGTCGTGCAGCAGGTAGGACAGCACCAACACCACCAGCAGCGGCACTATACCCATCACGGGGTGGGGCAGCGCTTTGTCGCCTGCCAGCGGGTCGGCAGCGCGGCTTTCAAAGACTTCGCCTTTGGCCTGAGCGCTGCGGATCATCTTCATCAGCCAGCTGTAGCCCAGCACGCCCATAAAAAGCGCCACCACCAGACTGACTTCCCAGCCGGCATAGGGGCTGGTTTTTAAGTACTGAATAGGGATCCAGTTTTGAATTTCCGGCGAACCGGCTGACGTCATGGTAAAGGTGACCGAACCCAGGCCCAGCGCGGCCGGAATAAAACGCCGGGGCAGGTTGGCATCTTTAAATAAGCTGACCGCCATAGGGTAAGCAGAAAAGGCCACCACAAAAATACTGACACCGCCGTAAGTCAGTACTGCACAGGCCAGCACCACGGCCAATACAGCCCGTTGCTTGCCAAGTTTGCGCACAATGGCCAGCGCCACCGCGTCGGCTGCACCTGTGTGCTCCATCAGTTTGCCAAACAAGGCCCCCAGTAAAAACATTAAAAACCAGCTGGAGACAAAGCCGGAGAAACCGGCCATGTAGCCCTGCACAAAATTAGCCGGGTTGTCGGCCAGCCAGAAGGGCACACCGTTCAGCACCGCCACCAGCAAGGCGCACAAAGGCGCCAGAATAAACAGGTTGACCCCACGCATGGTTAACCAGATCAGCAGCAGTAACCCCAGTACTAAACCGAACAGACTCAACATAAAACGGCCCTTGTTGTGTTTTGCTTTAGTCTGGGGCAAGGCTGCAGGCCCCACCATAGTACTAAGGTACAGACAGGTGCAGGTTTTTTGCTATAAACCTTTAATATTCATTGGTTTATATGTAGTCTTTGCCCGGCATAGTACTAAGGTACAGCTTAACTTTCCGCCAACAGCGCCTAGAGTGGAGTGGAAAATCAGCAGGAGAAGGCATATGGCCAATAACTACAAAAATAGCATGACAAGGTTTCAGCTCAGCACACTGGCATTGCTGGTAGGCTCAGCATTCATGACAGCTCCGGTGTGGGCGGAAGAGCAAGCGGCGGAACAGGTAAAAGAGGATGAAGTGGCACTGGAAGTGATTCAGGTGACTGCCCGTAAAACCGCAGAAAACCTGCAAAATGTGCCAGTGGCTGTGACCTCTATTGGCGCGACTGACATTGCAGAACGTGGCCTGAGCAGCGTGATAGAAGTGGCGCAGTATTCGCCCAATACCACACTGCAGCAGAGCCGTGGTACCAACTCCACTCTGACTGCTTTTATTCGTGGTGTGGGCCAGGAAGATCCGCTTTGGGGGTACGAGCCAGGTGTGGGTATTTATATTGATGATGTGTATGTAGCTCGGCCTCAGGGGGCTGTACTGGACATTCTGAATATTGAACGTATTGAAGTACTGCGTGGCCCGCAGGGCACCCTGTACGGCAAAAACACCATAGGTGGTGCGGTCAAATATGTGACCAAACCCATGTCGGGAGACACTGAATTTGATGCTAACTTAGCGGTGGGCAGCTACAACCAACGGGACGGTAAACTGACTGGCCAGATCCCGCTGGTGGACAACAAACTGTACCTGGGTTTTGGTTATGCCAACTTACAACGTGACGGTTATGGGGAGTACCTGACGTCTGCATTGCCAGGGCAGGACAACGAAAACTACAACAAAGACTTGCAGGCCTTTCGTGCCACGCTGGAATTCCGCCCCTCTGACGATTGGTTTATGCGGCTGAATTATGACAAAACCAATGACAAGTCCAACTCCAAGGGCGGCTACCGTTTGCTGCCAAGTTTACTGACAGACGCACCTGTGCCGGACAGTGTGTACGATTCTTACACCAGCCTGCCCACCTGGAACAAAGTAGAAACTGAAGGCCTCAGCCTGACCCTGGATTGGAACATCAATGACGAGTTTACCTTTAAATCAGTGACGTCCCAGCGTGAAAACTATTCACCGACCAATATTGATTTTGACAACACCTCGGTGATTATTTTTGACGTGCCCGCCATTTATGACGACGAGCAGTTCACTCAGGAATTCCAGCTGAATTACAACAGCGACAACCTGACGTTGGTGTCTGGCCTGTACTACTACACGGCCGATTCCTGTGGTGTGTTTGACGCTATTCTGGGCGTATTGGGCCAGTCGTTGGGCGCTCCGGGGTTAACCCGTGAAGTAGGCGGTTGCAGCAACAGCGACAGCATTGCCGCTTACAGCCAGGGCTCGTACAAACTGAATGAGCAATGGTCTGTGACCGCAGGCTTGCGGTACACCAAAGACGACAAAGAAGCACTGGTGCGTAATGGCCTGATTTTCGCCAATGTGTACCCGGAGTCGGGCTGGGTGCCAGGTTATGTGCGGCCTGACGGCCTCACCACACCTGTAGTGCTGGACGACGAAGAAAGCTGGTCTAAAGTGACGCCCAAACTGGGCGTGGAATACCAGCACAGTGACGACACCATGTTCTTCGCCAGTTACAGCCAGGGCTTTAAGTCCGGTACCTTTAACCCTCGGGCCACCACAGCTGAACCTGCGGCAGACCCGGAAGATGTGGATTCATTTGAACTGGGTGTGAAGACCGACTGGAGCCGCACCCTGCGCGTGAATGCCACTTTATTTATGCTGGACCATAAGGACCGCCAGTACATTTCGGTGATCCCAGACCCAACGGATGCCTCTGTGCTGAACCAGCGTTTAGGCAACGTCGGCCGTTCTGAAGCCACAGGCGCCGAGCTGGAACTGACCTGGGCCGCCGCCAGAGGGCTGGATATTTATGCCAACCTGGGCCTGATTGACGCCAGCTTTGAAGAGGCCATCAGCTACACACCAGCAGGCGACCCAATAGATATTTCAGACCGGTTCTCGGTGACCAACACACCAGAAACCACCGCCAACATAGGTTTTACTTACACCAATGAAACCAGCTTTGGCGACATGGTCTGGACCGGCAGTTATGGCTACCGCAGCAAGTATTCACTGACTGAGCTGGACAACCTGCTGGTGCAGGACGGCTACGGCATGCTGAATATGGGCGTCACCTGGTACAGCCAGGACGGCCACTGGACTGTGGGCCTGCATGGCAAAAACCTGACCGATGAAGAATACCTGGTGGGCAACTACGCCTTTGTGACGCCGGATGCCACGCAGCCAAGCGGCTACCGCCCTGGCCTGGGTGGTGACAACACGCTGATTGGTTACTATGGCGCACCCCGCACCGTCACCCTGAACGTCGGCTACCGCTTCTAAACCTCTGCCTTCCCTGGTTTAAACCCGGCCCAGCGCCGGGTTTTTTTATCTGTGGGGCAAGTGTTGGTGAAGCACAGCGTCCGAATGCTTTATTCAGCGCTTCCCCGCTTATGTCTGCAGCACCAAATACATTTTTTTCAAAGCCTGTAGCAATAATTTCATACCATTTTCAGCCTGCCTGAGGTTAGCAAAACAATCAGCAGGCCAAATGGCGGTGGGGAATCGAAGTTAGAAATCTATAGTTCCTAAAAAAAGCCTTACCGCATTGCCATTCACAGCACGTTCTTTTAGGCTGAAGCTCTTTTGTTGGCCCACTTTGCCAAGGATTTGCGTTGTCGGAGCATGAGCACAACCCCTACTATCAGGTGGCGGAACATTTTGTTCATCAGTATGAAAGCCTGAACCCTGAGAAACTGCATCAGCAATGGTTACATTTGTTGCCCCAAAAAGGGGGGCTGCTCGATGTGGGTGCTGGATCTGGCCGCGATGCAGCTTTTTTTGCTCAACGAGGCCTGAGTGTCGTTGCTGTCGAGCCAGCGAAACCAATGCGGGATCTGGCGTGTGAACTGCATAAGCAGCACTGCATTCACTGGGTAGACGACAGCTTACCCGAACTGAAACAGGTGTTTGCTTTACAGATAAAGTTTGACCTTATTTTATTAAGTGCCGTCTGGATGCATATTGCGCCAGGCTTGAGGGAGCGGGCTTTTCGCAAACTCAGCCAACTGCTGAACCCAGGTGGGCATCTAGTGATCACGTTGCGCCATGGTGAATTTACCGATGGCCGGATTGGTTATGCAGTTTCAGCCGATGAGATCAGGACACTGTCAATGCATACTGGCTTGCAGTTGGTGCTGAGAACAGCCCCTGAGGAGTCTCAAGCTGATCTGTTGGATCGAAGTCATGTGAAATGGGAAACAATAGTGCTTGCAAGGATGATGACCCATGAATGATGCACCGCTGGAGTATTACGTCGGTAAATTTCAGAATCTAAACACCATGCGTCTGGCGGGCCATAACAAACCGCATAAGGTTTGTATGTTGCTGGCTGTGATGGATTTGATTGGTTCAGGCGTCATCACAGAAAACAAAATTGAATTTACCGATCAACTGCGCCAAAGCTTCAGCAAACACTTTGAACGCCTTCGGGCCGGTGACGATCAGGACAGTCCGGAAAATCCGTTTTTTTACTTAACCTCAGAAGGCTTTTGGTTTTTGCAGGCCAGGCCTGGATACGAACAGGTCAAATTGGACAGGTACAGCAAAAGTAAAGTTGCTTATGCATACCTCGACAGCGACCTGTTTAGTTATATGAAAAGTCCTATTGTAAGCCCAGATCTGCGCTACGCGCTGACACAGAACCTGACCAATCTGCCTGAGCTGTATCTGCGTTGGGCTAAAGCCTGGGGCCTGACTGAACAGACTGCTCATCAGTACTTACAACTGATTCAGCACAGTCTCAGCGCTATGGCACAGCAGGCTGGTTTGGCAAGCAGATCTTTGACTGAACTTGGTTCCTGGCACCATTACCACAAAATGGTAACGCCACTGCGTGAGCTAAAGGAGTTTAAAGTCGCAGACTACCAACACAGCCAGTTCTTAAGTCGTGCTCTGGACTCCTACAGCGATTTTCTGGCTGAGCTGGCTCAGGTTGATATGACTCAGGACATTGATGACATTTTGCACAGGCCAGGTCTTATTCAAACGGAAAAGTTAGCGCTTATCAAAGCCAGAATGGGGCAAGGGGTGTTCAGACAACAAGTGCTGTCACGTTGGAATGGTTGTGCGGTAACTGGTTATCAGACTCCGGCAGTGCTGGTTGCGTCCCATATCAAACCCTGGCGGCACGCTAACGATGTTGAAAGGCTTGATCCAAATAATGGCTTGATGTTGGTACCTAACCTGGATAAAGCCTTTGATAAAGGTTTTATTTCTTTTGATGAACAGGGAGCCATTTTAATCTCCTCTAAGCTTGAACGACCTGAAGTGCTGGGTATTAGCCCAACGCTGCGGCTTCAGCAGAGCCTGACAGCGCAACAGGATTATCTTGCCCATCATCGTTCTCTATTCTTTTCCAATAGCGAGTAGTCAATAGCTGCTCAATACCTCAGGACTGATCTGATTTTGCTGAAACTGAAAAGGTCACGCTGGTTCACGGCTAGTGTGCCAACTACAGAAAAAGAAAGCTATTTCTACTACTTTGGTACAGCCTGTTGCGGGGTGCGGTTTTGTAGCGGCTGGTGTATGGTGGCTGTGTTGCTGTTGTCTGGGGGCGGGAAATAAAACCATGAGTCAAATTGCCATTATTGCGGATGATCATCCGTTGTTCCGGGTGGCGCTGGTGCAGGCGCTTCAGCAAATTCTCGGGCCTGATGTGCAGTTGGTGCAGGCCAATAGCATGGCGCAGCTGTGGCAATTGCTGGCGCAGCACCCAACCACAGCGCTGGTGTTTCTGGATTTAAAGCTGCCGGACGCCGAAGGCTTTGCCGGTTTAACGGCGCTGCGCACCGAATACCCCGACATTAATGTGTTGATGGTGTCGGCCATTGAAGATCCGGCCGTGATCAAACAGTCGCTGCAGTTGGGGGCTTTGGCATACATCCCTAAATCGGCGCCGCTGGATATTCTGGGCGAAGCCGTCAGCGCTGTGCTGGCCGGTGACAGTTGGGTGCCGCAGGAGCTGATTGATGAGGTGAACCAGGCGCAGGATCTGATCGATCAGGAATTCGCCCGCCGGCTGGAGCAACTGACGCCGCAGCAATTCCGGGTGTTAAAAATGATTGCCGACGGCCTGCTGAATAAACAGATCGCCTTTGAAATGCAGGTGCAGGAAACCACAGTGAAACAGCATGTGTCGGCTATTTTGCGCAAACTGAATGTGAATAACCGCACTCTGGCCGGTATTTTATTTGAGAAGTTAAAGCTGCCCGAGCAGTTCTGAATGGCTTAAATTTTCCCTTGTGGTTCGAATTGTGTCGGCTAGTCTTATGGTAAGTTATTGTTAATCAGGCAAAATTTACCTAAATAAGGCTGTTCACCGATGAATAAACTTAGTCTTAAAGCACTGTTTACCGGCTTTAACTTGCTTGCAATGTTTTTGCTACTTCTCATATCCACTCTGGTATCGGTTGGTCAGTACTCAGGGCTGTATTACCGCAATACAGAAAAGGTCACCCTACCCAATAGTCTGGGACGGATCAGTGAGCAAATCCGCGCTGAACTGATGCTGCCTATCACCTTGTCCAAAGCGTTGGCACAAAATACGCTGGTGCAGCAATGGATGCGGGATGGTGAAACCTCGGCAGCGAACCACCAGCATGTGATGGAGTACTTCAAACAGACTCAGCAACAGTCCGGCGCGGCGGCGTTGTTTTGGGTATCAGCAGCAAGCAATTCCTATTACACCCATCAGGGCTTTTTTAAAAATGTGTCCAGGGATAACACCAGAGACAGCTGGTTTTATCAGGCGCTGGACAACGAAACTCCACTGGAACTTGCCATTGACCCGGATGAAAAAACCGGAGAGCTGACCATGTTTGTGAATGTGCTGGTGCAGCTGGATGGCAAAGCGGCTGCTGTGGCGGGCTTGGGCTATAACGTTTCGGCTATCTCCAGGCTGGTCAGCAGCCGCAAGATTGGTCGCGATGGTTATGTGTTTCTGGTGAATCAAGCCGGGTTGGTTACGGCGCATCCGGAGTTGAAAATGACCAACCAAAAACTGGCAGAACTCAGTCAATACAAAGACGTGAGTGCGACCATTCTGGCGCACAAGGGCGGCTTTTCGGTCAGTACAGTGCAGTTAAATGGAGAGGAAATTTACCTCGGTATTCAGGAAGTACGCGACACAGGTATGCAGTTGGTGGCGATATTACCGACTTCAGAAGTGTCGGCGGATATTAATCAGGTCACCATGATTACCGTCGCGCTGAGCTTGCTGCTTATCCTGGTGGCTGCACTAATCAGTGTATGGTTCGCCCGCAGAGTCAGCCAGCAGTTAAACCAGGTGGGTGATGAGCTGTTGCTGATGGCCGCCGATGGGGGGGATTTAACCAAACGCCTGGATGACAGCACGGCCAATGAGCTTGGCCATCTGGCGAAAGGCTTCAATGCTATTTTGCATAAAACGGCTGAATTAGTTCGCCAGATTAAACAAACTGAGCATCAGCTGCAGCAGGGGATCAGCCAGGTAGCCTCACTGGCTACTGCAACCTTTGCCGCAACTGAAGCTCAGCGCGCACAAACTGACCAGGTGGCTACCGCTATCACTGAAATGGGGCAGACCATTTCAGATGTGTCCTCTGTCGCGCATAGCACAGCTTCAGACACTGAGTTGGCTGTGCAGGATACTCATCAGACCAACAACAATATGCAGCAAACATCCAAGGCAATGTTGCAGTTGAATGAGGTTATGCAGCAGATTAATCAAACCATTACCGATTTTGCTGAACAGGCATCTGCCATCAATTCCATAGTCGAAGTCATTAACGCTATCTCTGAGCAGACCAACTTGTTGGCATTAAATGCGGCCATTGAAGCGGCCAGGGCAGGCGAACAAGGACGGGGCTTTGCTGTTGTTGCTGACGAAGTGCGTAACCTGGCACGGCGCACACAAACCTCGACTTCGGAGATCCGTGAGCAGATTTCCGCCCTGCAGCAAACCGCTGAACGTTCGCAGCAGGCTATCCGGCAAGGTACCCAAAGCAGTAGCGAGGTGATGAGGAATACCGACGCTGCGGTACTGGCGTTGCAGGCAATACTGCAGAAATTTGATCAGATCACCGGCAGTAATCATCAGGTGGCCGCCGCCACCGAAGAGCAAGGCGCCGTGGTGGATCATATTAACCAGTCTGCACATCTGATAGCCGACAGTGCAACAGACATTTATCACAATGCTGAACAGCAGCAGACTGAAATTCGCAGACTGCAGCAACTTGCTCAGCAGTTGGGCACCTTAGTGCAACAGTTTAAAACTGGAGACTAGTCATGAAGAACTCTGTCGTGTTTTTGACCAGTTTACTCAGTCTGCCAGCCGGCGCTGCGCAAGCCGAGGTGCTGTGGCAGGACTTTAGTGTCAGTTATTTAAATGGTGGCAATTACCGGGTAGGTGATCGACAGCGGCAGGTATACACCCTGGAACATGTCGCCGGGACCAGCTGGGGTGACAGTTTTTTGTTTATGGACCATTTGCGTTCAGCCAATGGCGACAGAGAGAACTACGGCGAATGGTCTCCGCGTTTCAGCTTAGCTAAAAATGGCTGGTATCAGTCTGCGGACGGCCTGGTCAAAGATGTGTTGGTGGCGACGACCATCGAAATGTCTGAGTTGAGTACGCATTACCTGTATGGCGTTGGACTGGACCTGAATGTGCCGGGTTTTAATTATGTTCAACTGAATATGTACCGCCGCAACAATGAGCAGCTAGAGGACAACTGGCAAACCACGGTCGTCTGGGGTTTTCCTTTTGAAATTGCGGGTCAGAGTTTTGTCTGGGATGGTTTTCTTGATTGGTTTAACAGTACCGACGATCAGCGTGCCAGTTGTAACTGGACTTCGCAGGTCAAATGGCTGGCGAGCCCGGCATTGGGGCTGGAATCCCGTTTGTATCTGGGGCTTGAATATGCGCTGTGGCGCAATAAGTTTGGTATTGCAGACAGCCCGGCATTCCGCACCAACGAGTCCAACGTCAGCGCATTGCTGAAGTGGTATTTCTGAAGCGCATCTGGAAAAGGGCCCAGCCAGACGGCTGGGCCAAAGCGGTGTAGCACACCACGCTAGGAACTAAAAATTTTCACTCTGCTTCTGCATTTCGGGAAACAGTCCGCCTGTTAACAGCACAGTTGCTGCCTGGGTAGTTTGCTGCAGCACTCTGGCTCTGAATCGGTGTCCTTCACCGCATCCTGCTTGGATTCTGCCAGGTAAAAAGAAGGTCGTCGGTCGCTATAACCATGAAATTCAGCCAGTTGTGCAAAAACTTTAAATAAGTACTGCCACTTCATAGTAACCTCCGTTTGCTTCATTGCTGAGCACAGTCTAGTCAGGCGGCTGGTGAATGATTAGCCAGTTTAATTGCGACAAATTGTTTCCTTAAAGAAACAATTATGCTGCACTAAAACAGGTAAAATGCGGTCTTTATGGCAGGAGGACGCAGTGTCTTTATTACAACGTTTAAGTGATATGGCGGTGTTTGCCCGGGTGGTGGAATGTCGCAGTTTTACTCAGGCCGGGCTGGCGCTGGATATGTCCAAAGGCGCGGTCAGTAAAGCCATCAGCCGGCTGGAGCAACACCTGAAAGTACGGCTGTTGCAGCGTTCCACCCGGCAGCTCAGCCTGACCGCCGAAGGGCAGGCCTTTTTTGCCTATTGCCAGCAGGTGGTGCAACAGGCCGATCAGGCGGAGCATCATTTGTCGGAGCTGCGCGACGAACCTTCGGGGTTGATCCGGCTGTCGGCCCCTGTCACCTTTGGCACTATGGTGCTGGCCCCCTTATTTGCTGGTTTACACCGCCAGTACCCTATGTTGCAGATTGAACTGGATCTGGATGACAACCTGGTGGATTTAATTGGTGAACAGTTCGATTTGGCCGTGCGCTTTGGCAAACTGGCCGACTCCAGCCTGATTGCCCGTGCCTTGCCAGGCCTGCCGATAGTGCTGGTGGCGTCCCCTGGTTATCTGCAGCAGCATGGAACCCCAGCGCACCCGAATGAGCTGGTGCAACACAGTTGCCTGACCTTTGGCTCTGTGGCGGAGCGGACCTGGCGTTTTGAGCAGCAAGGCTGTGCCATTGATGTGCTGGTGGATGGGCCTTTGCGCTGCAACAGCAACAGGGCGATGTTGCATGCAGCACTGGCGGATTTAGGCATTTTATTTGTCAGCCGTTATCAGGTGGAGCAGGAGCTGGCCTGTGGCGCTTTGGTGGAATTGTTGCCTGACTTTATGCCCAAACCTGTGCCCTTTCACCTGGTGTACCCACACCGTCAGCATATGAAAGCCGGTTTAAAGGTGGTGATCCAGTATTTATTGCATCAGTTAAATCCTGAGTTATCTGCTGTCAGAGCGATGTAACAGAAATCAGGTTAATAAGCGCTGAAACAGCCGCTTCAGCGCCGCTTCTTTTAAGGGTTTCAGCATAAAGTGAAACCCGGCGTTCAACACTGCAGCACGAATGTCCGGGTTTGGGTCGGCGGAATTGACCACCACATGGGCCTGGATTCCCAAGTGTTGTTGCAGCTGGGTGGCCACATCCACGCCGGTGGCGCCCTGGTCTAAGTGGTAGTCAAACAGCAATAAATCGGGCGTAAAACCCGCTTGTACGGCCGCCAGCGCCTGAGCCGGGCCAGACACGGCCTGCACCTCAATTTGCCAGCTGAGTAACAACTCTTTGACTGCTTGTAATAACACCGGCTCGTTGTCGAGCAGCAGTACTTTTTTCTGATGGAAAAAGGCTTTGGCGCTGACGGCTGTTTGCAGCTGCTTTTTCTGCTGTACCCGGCACAAAGGCAGGTCCAGATAAAATACGGTACCGCGGCCTTCAACCGAATAAAAACCCAGGGAATGTCCCAGCAACTGACTGATTTTCTGACTGATGGCCAGGCCAATACCTAAACCTTTTTGATCGGCCTGTTTCCCCTGGCGGAATTCTTCAAAAATACGTTGCTGTTCGTCGGCGGCTATGCCCACCCCTGTGTCGGCCACCAGCAGCCGTAACTGGCCCTGATGGCGCTTCACGCCCAACACTACTTTGCCGTTGTGGGTATAACGGATGGCGTTACTGAGCAGGTTCTGCACCAGGCGTTTCAGCAATTTTTTGTCGCTGCAGGTGCCGAGTTTCGTGGCCTGGTAATGGAAGCTCAGGCCTTTGGCCTGCGCCAGTAAAGCCGCTTCACGGGCGCTGTGTTCCAACAGCTCGGCCAGCGCAAAGGGTTCGGTTTGTGCATGGATCACTCCGGCGTCCAGTTTAGTCAGTTCCAGAATACCGGACAGCAGCTCTTCGGCACTGTTGAGCGACAGGTTTAAATCCTGCGCTAACTGTTTTACCTCATGCTGCTGGCTGCGTTCGCGGATCAGACCGCAAAACAGTGCGGCGGCATTAAAGGGTTGCATCAGGTCATGACTGGCCGCGGCAAAGAAACGGGTTTTGGCGGCTGTGCTGGCTTCGATCTGCTGTTTGGCCTGCTGCAGTTGCTGGTTCAGTAGTTCCAGCTCGGCGGTACGCAACTGTACCCGCTGCTCCAGGGTGTCGTTGGACAGCTCCAGTGCGCGCTGGGCTTCAATAAAGGAGCTGACGTCGCTGTAAGTGGTGACAAAACCACCGCCGGGCAAGGGGTTGCCCTGCATTTCAAAGACCCGGCCGTCCTGCTGCTGGCGCTGGAATTTGTAGCTGGAGCCCTGGCGCAGATAAGCCAACCGTTTTTGCACTTCGGTGCAAATTTCCTTTTCGGTCAGGCTTTGGCCAGCGCGGCCCTGCTGCAGGTTAAAACGCAACAAGTCTTCCACAGGGCGGCCCACTTCCACCAGACCTGCCGGGTAGTCGAACAGCTGCAGGTAACGCTGGTTCCAGGCAATAATACGCAGGTCGGCGTCCACCACACTGATGCCCATGCTGATATTGTCGATGGTGGCATGCAGCAGCGTCTGGTTAAACTGAAACACCTGGCTGGCTTCGTCGACAAAACGCGCGACGGTGTCGATGGGCAGCTGTGCATGTTTGCTGCTGGCCTGCAGCAACAAACGCATGGACGCGCCACCGACCACGGCCGCCAGGCTGCGTTCCACGGCCTGCATCAGGGCCGGGTTGGCGCTTTGGTCAAAATTCTGTTCGCTCAGGT
Source organism: Rheinheimera sp. (assembly GCF_037442525.1). Lineage (GTDB taxonomy): Bacteria > Pseudomonadota > Gammaproteobacteria > Enterobacterales > Alteromonadaceae > Pararheinheimera. Next base: position 75,930 of record NZ_JBBIQD010000010.1, read on the forward strand.
GGTAACGCTGCAGCAGTCGCCGGCTTTCTTTTTCGCCGGCAAAGCGGCGCACCAGCAAAAAGGCATCCTGCACCGACAAATTGTGGGGCTGGGGGTCGGTGCTTTTATCAGGCGTCCGGCGTAAAAAACGTTGGCTTTCCAGCCACTCGCCCAAACGGGTGCTGCTGAAATGGCTGACCAACAACAGGATCAGGGTGTTGATGGACAGGCTCAGCACCACCCCTAAACTTAAGGGGTCGAGCTGATGGCCAGAGAGTGAATTGGGTGCCAGCGCACTGATGCCAAAAGGCCCGCTGTTCAGCCAGCTGCTGGAGATAAAACCAGCCCGCGCCAGTTCAGGCCACAGCAGCAAATAGGCCCAAATGACAAAACCGCTGACCAGGCCTGCCACCGCCCCTTGTTTATTCACCCGCTGGCTGAACAGGCCGATAATCAGAGCCGGTGCCAGCTGGGCTATCAGTGCAAAAGCCATCAGTCCCAGACCGGCTAAACCGGCGCCTGAACCAATCCAGCGGTAATACAGATAACCCAGCAGCAAGACCGCCAGCATGGACCAGCGGCGCAAGGTCACCACTTTAATGCGCTGCTTGCCTTTTAGTTCTGCGCTTTGCGCGCGGTAGATCAGCGGTGTCAGTAAGTCGTTGGTGATCATAATGCCCAGCACCACAGTGGCCACTATCACCATGCTGGTGCCTGCGCTGAAGCCACCCAGATAAGCCAGCAGCGCCATGTCGGTGCGGTTGGCCGCCAGCGGCAGCTGCAGCACCACCAAATCAATATTGCTTTGCGGGCCGAGCAGCATAATGCCGGCCAGCGCCAGCGGCAGGGTAAACAGGCTCATCAGCAGCAAATAGCCCGGGAACACCCAGCGGGCATGGTGCAGCTGGCTCAGTTGCTGGTTCTCGACAAAGCTGACGTGAAACTGGCGCGGCAGGCACAAGGTGGCCAAAAAGCCCAGCAACACATGCAGCCAATAGACATAGGCAGGTTGTGCCTGCTGCTGAAACTCTTGCACAGCCTGGTGTTGCGCCGCCTGGCTGAAAATATCGCCGAAGCCGTCGAACAAACCAAAACAGACAAAAAAACCAATGCTCAGCAGCGCCAGCAGTTTCACCAGAGATTCAAAGGCAATAGCCGCCATCAGGCCTGGGTTGGGCTGATGTGCTTTTGCGCTTTTGCCGGAAAACAGCAGCGCAAATACCGCCAGCCAGAGCGTGACATAGAGGCCGGTGTCGCGGTACCAGTCGCTGGACGGCTGAATGACCACCAGCGCCTGAATACTGGTGCTGATGGCCTGCAGTTGCAGCGAGATATAAGGAATGATGGCCACCAGGACGATCAGGGTGGTCAGAATGGCCAACAAGCGGGAATGGCCGTAACGGGTAGAGATAAAGTCGGCCACCGAGGTAATTTTGTAGCGGCGGCAGGCAATGGCGATGCGGGCTATCAGGCCAAAACCAAACCAGAACAGCAGCAAAGACCCTATATAGGTCGGTGGGATCCACCAGCCATTATTGGCCGCCTGGGCCGTCACACCATAAAAAGCCCAGGAGGTGCAGTAAATGGACAAGGCAAAACTGAAGATCCAGGGCGACAGTTTATGGTGGCGGCTGATACGCCGTCCCAGGCTGCCAACCCCCAGCAGCACCAACAAATACAGCAGGGAAATGGCCGCAATGGTCCCCAGTCCGATACTGCTGCTGGCTATATTCATCAGAGGCACATGTTCCATCAGGGCGTTTGGCTTATTCTGCCTGTGGCCTTAACGTGCTGTCCAGCCACCATCCAGTACCAGCGTCTGGGCTGTGATATGGCGCGCCGCACTCTGGCATAAAAAGCTGGCGGTACCGGCAATTTCATCCACACCAATAAAGGCTTTTTGTGGCATAGGAGCCAGCATGATCTGTTCTATCACCTGCTGTTCGGTCAGACCGTGCTCGCGGCACTGGTCGGCGATTTGTGCTTCCACCAAAGGGGTGCGCACATAAGCCGGGCAAATGGTGTTGATGGTGAAGTCAAAATCGGCGTTTTCCAAAGCCACCACTTTACTAAAGCCCAGCAAACCGTGTTTGGCCGCCACATAGGCGGATTTAAAAGGCGAGGCGACTAAAGCATGAATGGAACCGACATTGATAATGCGACCAAAACCGCGCTGGCGCATCCCTGGCAGCAGGGCTTTGCTGAGCATGGCGGGGCCTGTCAGCATCACCTGGAGTAATTGCGCCCATTTTTCTGGCGGAAAATCATCCAGCCGCGCCACATGCTGAATGCCGGCATTGTTAACCAGCACATCCACCTGCAGCGCAGCGCAGGCGTCTATGGAGTCTTGACTGGTTAAATCCAGCTGCTGTACCTGAGCGTCAATGCCTTGTTGCTGCAGTTGCTGCTGTTTGCTGTGCAGCAGGGCCGGGTTTAAGTCGGCCAGAATAACCTGGTGGCCTTCGCTGCCCAATTGCTGGGCCACCGCAAAACCAATGCCGCCTGTCCCACCTGTGATCAATACCTTCATGCTGTTGCCCTCAAAATAGCTGTACTGCGATGCTAGAAGCGTTCCGACAGCCGGACAACAGTGCTTTAGTGCTATGCATGGGCCGCGTGAGGTTTGAACTGAATTCGGCCTGAAGCTGGTCTGACAGGACAGCCTTGCTTTGCCAGCCTTGTTGGCTGTGATAAATTAGCGGCGAAACGTAAAAAATAATTTTTAATAAAGCTGCAGTTTTACCGGTAAAAACCTGATGTTTTGCAAACTTCACTGAGGTTTTGCCATCAACCAGGTAAATGAAGCGATTCAAAGAAATCGTTGCAGCGCAGACAACCGAGGTTTTTATGGAACATTCTTCCGCCCTGATCACCAATGACGCGGTGGTGCTGGGTTTATTAGCTCTCATTCTGGGCCTGGTGTTTCACACCAGCCACAGCACCAACAAAGCCTGCCAGGCATTTTACAAATATGTACCGGCATTATTGCTCTGTTATTTTATTCCGTCGCTGTTTAACAGTTTTGGCGTGATTGATGGCCATGCGTCCGGCCTGTACAAAATGGCGTCGCAGTACCTGTTGCCGGCCAGTCTGGTGTTACTGACACTGAGTATCGATTTTAAAGCCATTTTGGGCCTGGGCCCGAAAGCATTGATTATGTTTCTGACCGGCACCGCCGGTATCATTATTGGAGGCCCTGTCGCTTTGGCGCTGGTGGGCAGCTTTGCGCCTGAATCTTTGGGTGGTGAAGGCGAAAATGCCATCTGGCGCGGCATGACCACTATAGCCGGTAGCTGGATTGGTGGCGGAGCCAATCAGGCAGCCATGAAAGAGGTCTTTGGTGTTGGCGGGCCTATTTTCTCGGTGATGATTACGGTGGACGTGATAGTGGCCAATATCTGGATGGCGGTGCTGCTGTGGATAGCGGCCAATACCAGCCGTTTTGACCAAGCCAATGGTGCCGATGTCCGCGGCATTGAAGCGCTGCGTGCCAAAGTGGAAAAGTACCAGGCGGAGAACTCGCGCAACCCGACGCTGAATAACCTGATGGTGCTGGTGGCTGTGTCTTTTGGGGTGACGGGTGTCTCGCATTTATTGGCTGATTTTCTGGCCCCCTGGATTGAATTGCATGCGCCGCAACTGGCCATGTACAGCCTGACCAGTAAATTCTTCTGGATAGTGCTGATTGCCACCACTTTGGGTCTGGCCTTGTCTTTTACCAAAGCCCGTAATTTAGAAGCAGTTGGTGCATCCAAGCTGGGGTCTGTATTTATTTATATTCTGGTGGCGACCATTGGTATGCATATGGATGTGACCGCCATTATGGACCACCCGCTGATGTTCCTGGTTGGCATTATCTGGATGTCGGTGCATGCAGGCTTGTTGATTTTTGTTGCCCGCCTGATCAAAGCGCCGATGTTTTATATGGCGGTGGGCAGCCAGGCCAATGTCGGTGGTGCAGCCTCGGCGCCTGTGGTGGCAGCTGCTTTCCATCCGTCACTGGCACCTGTCGGTGTGTTGCTGGCGGTGCTTGGGTATGCGCTGGGGACTTATGGGGGCTATATTGCAGGGTTGCTGTTGCAGCAGGTTGCTCCCTAATTTTCGCCGTCATCCTCGCCAGGCTGGCGGCATTGTCATCGCTGTTCAGGCCAGTCACATACTGTATGTATGCTCCTGGCCCTGACCAGCTTGACGGCTTTGCCAGCCTGCCGATGCTTTAGGCGAACGGGCCGTTTATCTCGCCAGGCTGGCGGCATTGTCATCGCCGCCTGCTGTTCTGAGTGGGCCTGTTACATACTGGGTGTATGCTGTCGGCTCTGACCCGCTTGACGGCTTTGCCCTGTACTTATGCAGGGGCTGAACCGCTGGATTCACGCACTAATAATTCCGGAATAAACACCGGCTGGTCATCGGCCGTTACCTGGCTGCCGGGTCTGGTGTGTTTAAACAACAGTTCGGCGGCGCGCTGCGCTATGGTTGGGTTAGGCTGGTGCGCCGTGGTCAGTGGTGGCCAGGTCTGGCGCGAAAAGGGGCTGTTTTCAAAACCGACGATCGACAGCTGTTGCGGGATCTCAATATGCTGCAAGCGGGCACCAAACAAGGCGCCAGCGGCTATTTCGTCGTTACAGGCGAAAATGGCGCTGGGTTTATGCGCCATCGCCAATAACTGGTTGGCCCCTTTTACACCGGATTCAAACGAATAACTGCCGGGCACAATAAACTTCGGATTGGCCGTCAGGCCGCGCCGGTTCAGTGCGGCTTTAAAGCCAGCCAGGCGCTCGCCACTGGAGCTGTGTTCTTCATCGCCACATAAAAACGCAATCTCGGTATGGCCTAATTCCAGCAAATGGTTGGTGATTTTATAGGCGGCGGTAAAGTCGTCGACCAGCACGCAGTTGGTCAGTTTGGGCGATGGGGTGGAGCCCGAAATAATCCGCACAAAATCTACGCCAATGCGGGTTAATGCTTCAGCAATTTCCGGCATCTCAGAAAAAGGTGGGGTTAACACCAGGCCAGCCAGTCGCGCATGCTGCACTAAATCCACCACTTCCTGCACTATGCCGGGTGACTTGGCATTGGTTGGGTGGATCAAGAGTTCGTAGCCATGTTTACGGCAGGCATCCAGCAAGCCCCGTTGCATATCAATTACATAATAAGCGTTAGGGTTATCGTAAATATAACCAATGCTGTACGAGCGGGTACTGGCCAGGTTGCGGGCGGCCGCATTGGGCTGATAGTTCAGCTCGCGCATGGCGGCATGCACTTTATCTATAGTGGCCTGTTTCACCGAAGGCTCATTGTTCATCACTCTCGACACAGTTTTTATCGAGACGGCGGCCCTCGCTGCCACATCGTGGATTGTTACTTTCATGGTTATCCCGGCAAATTCGCGTACAGAAAAACAACGTGTTTTCAGGCAATTCAGCAGACCCTGACGCCTAAGATGACAGCGCTGGTCAATTTGTAACAAAGATTAAGTCTAGGGATAACTGTTTTTACGCCAAACAGCAAATCTAAATTTACAGCTTTTTGTTCAAAAAATGCTTCGGATTACCAATGGTTTAAACTGGATTTATTTTTGTCTTTATAAATCATTGATTTAGTCATTTTTGGTTTGGCTGTTTACACGACCAATGCACAAAATTTACCGACCAGCCACTTTTAAACAACTCATTTTTGATTTCAATAATTCGTCTAAATTTTCAACGAAAGGAGTTTGCAAAGGCTAATTTTTTTGTGTATGTTAATTTTCAATGACAGCGTTGTCATGGCAAAGGTCAAAACAACAGTTGTTTCAGGACGTAGAAAAATAAACATCGCACAACATCAGGAATGGGAGAGAAGCTTATGCTGCACAATAAAATGAATAAGTGCACTTTAGCGGTCAAAATGGGTCTGCTGATTGGTGCAGGCACGCTGTCCAGCGCTGTCTGGGCCGATCAGGCCGCAGAGCCAGCTGCAAAAGAACAACAGGTCGAAGTGATTCAGGTCAAAGGTATCCGTGCATCGCAGGAAGCCAACCTGAACGCCAAACGTTTCAGCGACACCATTATCGACGTGATCACTGCAGAAGATATTGGTAAGTTTCCAGACAAAAACGTCGCAGAATCCTTGCAGCGTGTGCCTGGTGTCACTATTCAACGTCAGTTTGGCGAAGGTGCAGCCGTTTCTATTCGTGGTGCAGGCCAGGATCTGACGCTGACTACTCTGAATGGTCAGAATGTGGCGTCTACCGGTTGGTTCGTTTTAGAGCCTGCCCGTCGTAGCTTTAACTATGAATTGCTGCCTTCTGAACTGGTTGGCGATTTAGAAGTGTATAAATCGTCTCAGGCTGACTTAGCTGAAGGTGGTGTGGGTGGTACTGTGGTGGTCAACACCCGTCGCCCGTTAGACCTGGATGCGATGACTTTATACGGTTCAATCGAAGGTCAGTATCAGACTGATTCAGGTGAAACCGATCCTTTATTCTCTGGCATGGGTAGCTGGAAAAACGACGCGGAAAACTTCGGTATTTTGGTTGCTGGTGTTGTGCAAAACCGCAGTCTGCAGCGTCAGGGCAATGAAGCGTTCTGGCAATGGGGTGCAGGTCCAGTCGCTTTTGAACAAGACCGTAAACGTACCGCCGCTACTATGACGTTGCAGTATCAACCGTCAGACGAACTGAACATCGTATTTAACGCGATGGATATGGAAATGGAAGCCAACAACACCAACTATGCGTTGTGGTTGACACAGGCAGATACCACTTGGGGTGGTGGTACCACTGAAGAATGGTTAGGTGACCCGAGCAAAGACGAAGGTACTCCGGTAAAAGGCCCGTTAAACGTTGCTTACTGGCAGGCCCGTCCGCGTGAAGCCACCATGAAATCTGAAGTGTTCGATCTGAAATTTGAGTTCAAGCGTGATAACTACGAATGGACAACCCAAATTGGTGACACATCATCCACAGGTGGTACTGACTTTGAGATGGTGGTGGACGATGGCACCGGTGGTACACCAATTCCTGGCGGTACTTATGATTTTACTGGTGGCGGTCAAACCTGGAATACCAATGGCTTTAACCTGAGTACTTATAATCCAGGCTCATTGGCAATGGGCACAGGTCCAAACTTTAACCGTACTCCGAAAGAAGACGGTGAAACTTATCTTCAGTCAGATATCAAATTTGATGTCAGCCTGGGCGCTATCAACGCCATTAAAACGGGCGTGAAGTTCTCTGACCACAACACAAAAAGCCGTCGTTTTGAATACATTCAGGCCGAAGGCTTTAACCCGGTTATTTCTACTGCCAATATTGGTGCCGGTACTATTGATGTAGGCGCCGGTGACTACAGCATTATGAAGTTTGACCCTGAAGCGCTGAAAGCATGGGCTAAGTCGTCCATTATTGGTGAAAACGAAGACTTGGGTGCGTACAGCGAAATCGACGAGAAAAACGCTGCTGCTTATGTCATGGCTAATTACGGTGTTGAATCGATTCGCGGTAATTTCGGTGTGCGTTATGTCACTACCGACGCTACTTCAACTTACTTTCTGGACGGTCAGCAGCGTGAAACGGATGCTGATTACGCAGAGTTTCTGCCAAGCTTTAACATTGTGATGGATCTGGCTGATGACGTCATTCTGCGTAGCAGTGCAGCCCGCACCCTGGCACGTCCACAGTATGTTGATATGTATGTAAACCCGAACGTAATGGGAACTAACGACGATTTACCAAACAACCAGCGTTGGATTGTTGGTAACGTCGGCCTGAAACCATTTATCGCTGACCAGTTCGATGTGGGTGTGGAGTGGTATTTCAATGCTAACTCCCTGGTGTCTGTCGGCCTGTTTACCAAAGACGTGAAAAACTTTGTCAACGTGACCAGCTCAACAGCGGCCGCAGACGAAATTCCGTTCCCGTTAACCCGACCAGAAGAAGCCGCGAACGGCTGGATTGTTGAGCAGAAAGTGAATGGCAAAGACGCAACAATTCAGGGTATGGAATTCCAGTACCAGCAGTACTTTGGTAACGGTTTTGGTAGCATCATCAACTACACCTACACTGACAGCGAAACGGATGCGAACACTTTCACTGACCTGAACAGCGTGTTGAGTGACAGTTCACGTCATTCTTACAACCTGACAGGGTATTTCGAGAACGAGCTGGGCCAGATCCGTCTGTCGTACAACTGGCGTAGTGAGTACATGATCCGTGAAGCGGGTTCTTACGGTAACCGTCTGCATGACGACTACGGCAGCTTAGACCTAAGTGCGGTATGGCATGTGACAGACAATATTGATATCAAACTGGATGCTATCAACCTGCTGGAAGAAAGTTCGAAGCAGTTTGGTAACAACCAGGGCGCTACCTTCTACAGTGGCTTTGCCGATGGCTTCCCGCTGTATGAATATGAAATGGCGCGTCGTTTAACTTTGGGTGCAAGCTTCCGCTTCTAACCCAAACCGAAACTTAAAAAGGGAAGGAGACTTCCCTTTTTGTTTCCTGTCGCTTACAACAGGCTGTCTCAGATAGAAGTTCAGGGAGCCCTTATGTCTTTTCAGGTTTCGCCCCTTTACAGGGAAAAACATGCCCACTTAAAAGTAGATAGCAGCAAAGTACTGCAGTCGATTGCGGCTCAGCATTTGCTGCCGGTACTTGTGGGCGAAATAATTCGTGTCGCTGGTGACCTGCCGGTGTTGTTTGTTAAACATAGCGCAACCGGCCAGTTTGAGTTGGTGGCACTGACTTCCCTTGAGGCGGGAAAAAACCTGCTGCTCAAAGACGGGCAGTGGCAGGGCATGTATCTGCCGCGGACTGTGCGAAATCACCCTTTGGCTCTGATGGAAGATGCCAATAATTCAGAGCAGCTGCTGATTGCGCTGATTGAATCCAGTCCGGCACTGAATGCAGTGCAGGGAAATGCCCTGTTTAATAGTGATGGTTCAGATTCCGACTACTTAAAGCAGAAAAGCGAGGCGCTTACTCAGGTGTTTCATGGCATGCAGCTCACCAAAGCCTTTTGCCAGCAGTTGGCAGAGCTTAACTTATTACAGCCGCAAACGCTGAAAGTCATGATGGCCGGGCAACCTCAGGAGATTCAGGGGCTGTATTGTATTGATGAGCAGCGTCTGAACCAGCTAAGTGACAGTGAGTTTAACGCGCTCAAAGACAGCCATGCCTTACCGGCAATTTATGCACATCTGATGTCGTTACAGCAGTTGCAGCGTTTGTCGCTATTGCATGCCAGCGCCGGTTAAGCCTATGCATCAGACTGAAGTGATACGGAAGGTGCTGATCGTTGGCGGAGGCACGGCGGGTTGGTTGACCGCCTGCCATCTGGCGAAACACTTGCAGCCACGATCTGCTGGTGGGGTTCAGATCACATTGCTCGAATCTCCCGATATTCCGACCATTGGAGTAGGCGAAGGCACTGTGCCTGCAATCCGCCGTAGTTTGCAGTATCTGGGGATCAGCGAAACTGAATTTATTCGCCGCTGTGATGCAACCTTTAAACAGAGCATTAAATTTGTCGACTGGACCCATAACCCCGGGCCTGTGGCTGATTATTACCACCACATTTTTGATTACCCTGAGCAACCAGGGCTGGACTTAACACCTTACTGGTTGCAGCGCAGTGACCAAAGCCGTTTTACCGATTGGGTATCGGTACAGGGGCATCTTTGTGACGCCTTCAAAGCACCGAAAACGATGACGCATGCGGAGTACGATGGCTTGGCCAATTATGCGTATCACCTGGATGCGGCTAAATTTGCTGCTCTGCTGACAGAACACGCCACTCAAAAGCTGGGTGTGCAGCATCAGCGTGCCACAGTAACAGCGGTGCCGCTGCGCAGCGATGGTGCTATTGCCGGTGTGCAAACGGATCTGCTGGGTGTGCTTGACGCCGATTTATACGTGGACTGTACCGGTTTTGCCTCGTTGTTGCTGGGACAGGCGTTACAGGTACCCTTTATCCCTAAGTCAGAGATTCTTTTTGCGGATTCAGCTTTAGCTGTACAGGTACCCTACCAGACGCCAGAGCAGGAAATTCCACCTTATACCATTGCAACCGCGCAGCCGGCGGGCTGGATTTGGGATATTGGCCTGACGACGCGGCGCGGCACCGGTTATGTCTACTCCAGCCAGCATTGCAGTCATGACGAGGCGGAGCAGGCGTTTCGCCGTTATCTCGGCAAGGGAACGGAGGAGCTGCCGTTGCGGCGTATTCCGATGCAGGTTGGATACCGTGCTGAAGTCTGGCATAAAAACTGTGTGGCGATTGGCTTATCGCAAGGCTTTGTCGAACCACTGGAAGCCACAGGCTTACTGGTGTTTGATGCCACAGCACGCATGCTGGCTGAGCAGTTTCCTCTGACGCAAAGCGCGGTTGCTGGCGCGGCCAGGCGTTTTAACCAGAAAGTACGGCAATCCTGGGACAAGGTGATCGACTTTATTAAGTTGCATTATCTGCTGTCGCAGCGCACAGATTCGGCTTTTTGGCTCGACAATCGGATGGCCGAGTCGATACCGGCCAGCTTGGCCGACAATCTGGCCTACTGGCAGCATCAACTGCCCAGTCATTACGATTTTTCCAGTCGTTTTGAAATTTTCAACCTGGATAACTACCAGTACGTTCTGTATGGCATGGAGTTTAAGCCAGAAATGGCTGCATTGACGGAGCGTCATCAACAGCATGAGCAGGCCGCTGCAGCGCTGCACTGGATGCAGCAGCGGCAACAGCAGGCGCTGGCGACCTTACCTGGCCACAGAGCATTGTTGAATAACATTAAAAAATATGGTTTGCAGCGTGTCTAACGGGGGCTGATGATGCAAAAAACCTTAACCATAGTGGGCGGGGGCTCGTCAGGCTGGATGACGGCTATTTATCTGAACCGGCTATTTAATCAGAGCGAACAACGCTTGCAGATCCGTCTGGTGGAGAGCCCGGATATTGGCATTATCGGCGTCGGTGAAGCGACTGTGCACAGTATCCGTTTTTTCTTTGCCGCTATGGGTCTGGATGAGCAGGAACTGCTGCGCGAGACCAATGCCAGTTTTAAAACCGGCATTTTATTTCGCAACTGGATGGCGCCGGTGAATGGCGTGATGCATGAATATTTTCACCCTTTTGAACAGCAGCAATTGGGCCGGCAGTTGGATATCTCCAGCTGCTGGTTTGTGCAAAAGCGTGAGGCGCAGGAACGTTATGATCAGGGGGTGTCGCTCAGTGCTGCATTGATGGCCGCCGGCCATGGCCCCAAATCGCCGCAGTCCAGACCCTATCAGGGCGTCGTGCCTTATGGTTATCATCTGGATGCCAGCCTGCTGGCACGGTTTTTACGCCGTAAAGCGGTGGAAGCTGGCGTAGAACATATTCAGGATACGGTTACCGACGTGACAGTGCAGGATGGCAACATTCTGGCGGTGCACTCGGCCCAAGCCAGCTATCACAGCGACTGGTTTATCGACTCTACCGGTTTTCGTGGGTTGTTGATGGAGGCCTTGGGGCAGGATAACTGGCAGTCGTTTGAAGATGCGCTGCCCTGCAACAGGGCTGTGGCTATTCAGCGCGAATTGCCAAAAGACCAACAGCCTCACCCTTACACTGTGGCGACAGCCTTGAGCCATGGCTGGGCCTGGCAAATTGACCTGACCAGTCGGCAAGGCACAGGTTATGTCTATGATGGCAACGCGCTGACACCAGAACAGGCCGAACAGGAATTGCGGGAATTTCTGGGCTGGGATTCGGGGTTTATTAAATGCACCCACCTGAAGATGAAGGTGGGGTGTCGTCGTGAGTTCTGGAAAGGTAACTGCATTGCCGTGGGACTGGCAGGTGGTTTTATTGAGCCGTTGGAATCGACCGGCTTGCATTTGATTAACCTGGGGGCGCGTTTGTTGGGCACACACCTGATGCAGGATAAACCTGGCCAGGTAGTGCGGGATGCCTATAACAAAGCGATGAATGGTTTTTACCAGGATTTAAAGCGTTTTATTGTGCTGCATTATTGCCTGACGAACCGAACCGACACCGGGTTCTGGCGAAAAGCTGCAGCCTCAGCTGACTACTGCGAAGGCTTGCCAGAGATGCTGGCGTTGTGGAAGCAGAAAATCTGCGAATACCATGATTTAGCGGGCGGCTATGCAACCACCTTTGTTGATGAAAATTACCGCTATATCTTGTACGGTATGCAGCATTACCCTGAGTTGAACTTTGCCGGTTGCGACGAATTGAATCAGCCCTTTGAGGAATTAAGGCGCATGTCAGAAAAAGCACTGCAAATGACCATGCCTCATGGCGACTACCTGCGACAGTATTGCCAGCAGCTGTAAGCCGGGGAGTTACGGATTAAATTTTGCCAGCAGCTGTAAGCCGGGGAGTTAGGGGTTAAACTTTGCCAGTAACTGCTGAAGATAAGGGGCATAAGGCTGCCAGCTCTTGATGCCCTCTTGATGCAGCGGCTGGCGGACCTGCTGGTTGCTCAGGGTATGTACAGCTCTGGCGTTCAGGTGAAACTCAAAACAGCCGGCTTCCGCTTCCAGACCACAAAATGCCAGGAGCCGGTGGATTTGTGCATGCGGGTCTTGCACCAGCTGCTCATAGTCCAGCGTCAATAACTTATCGCCAAGCTGCTGTTGCCAGTAGCGCATCAACGCATCGCTGGCTTGCTGATACTGATACAACTCATCCAGGTCGTAACTAAAACCAATACCTTGATCAAACAGCTGGCGGTAACAGCCCCAGATGGTGTCAAGCGGATCGCGCCTGCACCAGATCAGTTTCGCGCCCGGTAATGCCTTGTGAATTAATCCCAGCGCTTTGAAATTAAGTGGCATTTTGTCAGTGAACAGGCCCTTGAGTTGCAATGGTTTGGTCAGGTTCAGGTAGTGTTGCCCCAGTTGTTGCCAATCGGGATCTTGCAGCCTGTTGGCCCAATCCGGAAATGGCAGCTGCAGCTGGCGTTGATTCAGCACCATTTCACTGGCTCTGGCCAGCTCATACAATTCGTCGCCAGCTGTAACCTGAGAGTGTGCAGATAAGATCTGTTCTGTCAGCGTGGTGCCTGAGCGGGGCAAACCACAAATAAAAATACATTCGCGGCCAAGTTCTGGCTGTGGCGGTTGTCGCTGGAGAAGATCGGCCGAAAACTGCTGTGGAATACGGCTGAACTCGGCGAGTTCAGGTTGCAATCGGTAATTCAGTGCACGTTTTTTGGCCGCAGCCCCCTGGCTGAGCGCCGAAAAGGCGCCAGCATAATCCTGCTGCATGTGCAGGGCTCTGTGCAGACTATAGTAAAAAAATGCTTGTTGCTCTGCAGTTGTCGCCGATGCCGCCTGTTGTCGCAATGTGGCGAGTTCAGCTGCAGTCCAGTTTGGATTTAAATCCGACAATAACCACCAACTGGCGCCCGATGCCGGGTTTTGCGCAATGGTCTGTCGCAGGCTGTTGCGGGCGGCGTCACTGGCACCCGCTTCCTTTTGCAGTAGCCCGAGCAAATGCCAGTCCTGGCTTTGTCCTTGCTGAATCATCTGCTGTAGCAATTGTATAGCGGCGTCATGTTGGCCTAACCGGCGCAATGCACTGACCTGCACTGTAGCCGCAAAGCTTCGTTGCGGCTCTGCCCAGTTTTTGCTTTGCACCAGTGCCAGTAGCAAAGACCAACGGCCCTGCTGTGCCAACTGACGGCAGATCCGTTGTAGCCAGGGCAAATCCTGTTGCTGTGTCTGCAATAACAGACTGAGTTGCTGTTGCAGTGTCGAATCGTGATCCATAACTGGTGAGTGGATAAAAATACCTGAGCTCTTATAGTGACATGGATGACTTTGTCACAACAGAAAAACCTAACATCTTATTTTTAAAGTTGTTTTAGCTAAAGCGCTGACAGAATCTGCCGTCAGGCTAAATTTTTCTAGAGAATTGGCACAATCTGGGGTAAGTTGGTTCGCAAATTCTGGCCTGTAGGGCTGGCAACACCAGCTAAAACAGTCCATTTTCGCTGAAATTGAGTTGTACAGAGGTTAGTTATGTCGTTGCAAATCGCTCCATTAAACAAAGAAAAACACGCCACTACCAAAATCGATGTGGAGCAAGCCTTTCTTCATATTAAAGAAGAACATATTGTGCCAGTGTCGGCTCATGAGTTTGTTCGTGTAGGTGCTGAGCTGCCTGTGGTCTTCCTGAAAAACGAAAAAGCCGGTGCTTTTGAAGCTGTGGCTATGTTGTCTCTGCAGCAGGGCTCCAACATGATGGTGGAAGACGGCAAATGGCTGGGCATGTATGTACCACGTGCGTTTCGCAATTTCCCGCTGGCGCTGATGGCCAACCCGAATGACCCGGCTGATAAAGACAACCTGTATATCTGTGTGGCTGAAGGCAGCCCAATGGTCAACACAGAAAAAGGCTATGCGCTGTTTAATGAAGACGGCTCTCAGTCTGAGTTTTTGCAAAAACGTTCAGAAGCGATGGCGGATTTTTTACGTCAGATGGAACAGACGAAAGAATTCAACCGCACTCTGGCCGAGTTGGACCTGCTGAGCCCACAAAGCCTGACCATTGAACTGGATGGCAACAAACGTGAACTGACGGGTTTCTACGTGATTGACGAAGCCAAACTGAACCAGCTGGACGCCGACAAGTTTGCTTTGCTGCGCAGTAAAGGCATGTTACCTCCAATTTATGCACACCTGATGTCACTGCAACAGGTGCAGCGTTTAGGTGAGCGTCAGCGCCAGCTGAATAAAACTGCGGCGGCTTAATAGCGCGAATCAACATCAATGACGCAAACCCGGCTTGTGCCGGGTTTTTTTATGCCCTCACGACTGTGTCGATCCCATAAATGGCATTGCTTAAAAATAAATCAAAATAGTGCTTGATCTCAGCCTTTATCCGCGCCATAGTAGTCATGACAGCGTTGTCATTTGTGTTTTAAGCAGTCCAATGCGGCAATCTGTTGTTGTGAACATGCAGCTTCAATGTGCTGGCATTGGAACTGGTTAAGAGGTCGTATCTTTGTGGTGTGGGTAGTTGCGCCACAGAGACTTCATGACAGGGATGTGTTTTTTGTTTGCCAATCTGTGCCCAATCTGCAAAGGGTGGTGGTGTGTAAGGCAAGAATTTGCTGTTTCGCTGCTGCACTTTGGTCCCCGGGTTTTTGCAGGATAGCTCTTTGAGGTATCCTGCTTTTTTATTTGCCACTGCAGTGGAGAACTCCGTTGAAGCCTTTGAAAAACTTGCCTGTACCTGGCCTGGTGCGCTGGGGCATTTTGGGGTGCGGTAATGTTACTGAATTAAAAAGCGGCCCGGCTTTTGCCAAAGTGCCAGGCTCTGCATTGATGGCTGTGATGCGCCGCGATGCAGCGAAAGCGGCCGACTACGCCCGCCGTCATCAGGTACCCCGCTGGTACAGCGATGCGGATGCATTGATTGCGGACGCCGACGTGGATGCGGTGTATATAGCGACACCACCTGCCAGCCATAAAGAGTTGGCGTTAAAAGTGGCGGCCGCCGGTAAACTATGTTGTGTTGAAAAGCCGATGGCGCTGAATGCCGCCGAGTGTGCCGAGATGGTGCAGGCCTTTGAAACACGTGGTTTACCACTTTATGTGGCTTATTACCGCCGTTCTTTGCCGCGTTTTTTACAACTGAAAAGCTGGCTGGAGCAGGGCAGGATCGGCGAGGTACGGCAGGTGCACTGGAATTTCAGCCGTATGGCCTCAGCGCAGGATTTAAGCGGCCAGGCGCACTGGCGGGTCGACCCTGCAGTAGCGGGTGGTGGTTATTTTGTCGATTTGGCCAGCCATGGTCTGGATTTGCTGATGTACCTGCTGGGTGATATGGCTGAGGTGAAAGGCTTTACCGCGCGTCAGCAAGGCCTGTATCAGGCGGAGGATGCGGTGACGGCTATCTGGCGTTTCCGGTCCGGCGTACTTGGCAGCGGTTTCTGGAACTTTGTGTCGGCAGCGCGGCAGGATCATCTGAGTTTTATCGGCAGCCAGGGGCGGATTGACTGTGCCGTGTTTGATGAGGTGCCGCTGAAACTGACCACTGCAGAGGGCACACAAGAGCTGCATATGGCGCACCCTGAGCATATTCAGCAGCCGCATATTGCCACTATGGTGCAGGACATTCTGCAGGGCAGCGGCCATCCGTCCACCGGCGCAACGGCACTGCGTACCAACTGGGTGATGGATCAGATCCTTGCTCAGGCCTGATGGCACAACAAAAAGGCCGGTGCAGTACCGGCCTGAGTTCAACTTTTGCAGCCCAACCTGCTCAGTCGAGTTGAGTGACCCTGCTCTGGCGGCCCTGCGCTGTGCTTCGCAGCAACACAGGTCCTGACGGAACCTTCACCGCTTCGGTATACGGCTGCCAGCTTTGGCCCTTGTCGGTGCTGTATTCAATGGTTAAACCATCCCAGGCACTGTTCGCAAGCAACAGGCCATTTTGTCGTACCGCGCCAGGTGGCGGCAGGTACAAAGCAATTCCGGCTGCATCCAGGCGTGGCAATTCCTGTTGCACCAGTGCCAGGCTGAAACGCTGATAATCGGCGTTCCGTGCCTGTGGGTCCGGCTCATCCGATTCCCATTCCGCCTGGTACCAGGCCCGTTCTGCCAGCGCCAGTAAACGCGGGTAGACCAGCTGTTCCAGCTGCTCAGCCGTGCGGATGGTTTCACTCCAGACCTGGCCCTGAATACCCAGAATATTGTCCGGTTGCTCCAGTTTCGGCAGCTCGCGGCCGAGCAGGGCTTCCAAGTCATAAATTGGCTGGCCTTCGCGGGTTTTGTCGGCATTGGCATACAGGTGATCCGGCATATAACCAAACACTTTGGCCAGGTCAGTAAAGCGGGCCGCCCAGTAATAGCCCCGTTCTTCCGGATGGGCTTCATAAGGGTGGTCAAAATACAGGTGGGTACCGTGCGACAACACCACCTGATAGCCGGCGTTGGCCAGCCGGTAAGCTCGGTCGGCCACACCCCATTCCCAGATATTGTCCCAGACATTGGCTATCACGGCCGGATTGGCAAACTGAGCCCGGTTAAAAGGGGTTTTGGCGTCGTACATCAGGCCGTCTTCCCAGCCACCCAGCGCCATCTGGCGGTTGGCGGCCAGCATCGCCACTTTGCTGACAAAATAAGGTTTTAAATCAGCCACGCCGGACACGCCATTTTCCGGCTCTGCGATTAATGAGGCACAGGCTGGCGAGGCGGTCCAGGAACCGGCGCCCACTTCGTCACCGCCCATATGAAAGGTGTTCAGCCGTAATCCGGCCTGGCGGTACATTTGCTGCAGCTCGTACATCACTTTATCGACAAAGGCATAACTGGAGGGCAGGCAGACATTGACTGAATTGTCGTTGTAATTCTGCACTGTCAGGTACACTGACTTGTCGTCCGGGTCGGACAATAAAAACTGGCGGGCCGCCTCTTCTTTACCCTGAGCTTTGAGTCTGTTGTAGCGGGCCTGCATGGCTTTTACCGCTGCCCGGGCATGACCTGGCATATCAATTTCCGGTATCACTTCAATATGGCGCTCGGCGGCGTATTTTAAGATCTCAATAAATTCGGCTGTGCTGTAATAGCCATTGCCCGAACCGGATTTGTCCGGCCCTGTACCCAGCTGGGTCAACAGACACTGCTGCTCGGTCAGGTCAAAACAGCGGTTGGCGCCTATCTCCGTCAGCTCGGGCAAGCCAGGAATTTCCAGACGCCAGCCTTCATCTTCGGTCAGGTGCAGGTGCAGCTTATTCAGCTTGTAACGGGCCATTTGTTCGATCAGCCGCAAGGTCACCTCTTTGCCGTGGAAATTGCGTGCCATGTCGTAATGCATGCCACGCCAGCGGTAGCGGGGCCAGTCACTGATTTTGGTCTGCGGCAGCTGGAGGCTGTCACCCTGTTTTTCCAGCAGTGCCAGCAGGCTTTGCACTGCATAAAAACCACCGGCGTTGTCGGCACCACTGAGCTGGATCTGATTTGACTGTACTGTTAAGCGGTAACTTTCAGCCTGCGGCAGATCATCGGCCGTGATCAGCTGAATTTGACGTGGGCCTGGCTGGCTGGTCAGTGGCAGGTCCAGGCCAAATTGCAGTTTCAGTTGCTGCTGTAAATAACTGGCTTCCTGTTTTAACCGGCCCTGATGATAGAGTTGCCAGCCGGCACCAACAGTGGTCAGCTCGTCTTCATCTTCGCGTTGTTGCACTGTCGGGATCACGGACCATTGGGCCGTTTGGCGGGAGGCGCTTTGTTGCTGCTGGTGTTGTGCAAAACGCAACTCAGGCGTGGCCACAGGGTATAAATCCTGTGTCGGCTGATTAAAACGCAGCAACTGTTCAGGCCGGGTGGAGGCTTCGACAAAGGCGCTGAAGTCCTCGGTGTTGGTATTGGCAAAAATGGCTGGTTTCAGTTTGCCGCTGCTGATAAATGCCCGGGGCATCCAGTCGCTGTAACTGACAATCCAGGGGGCCGAGTTAAATTCCAGCCGCAATGTCTGTCCGGGAGCCAGGCCTGCAAACTCTTTAGTGGCGGTAATCTGGTGCAAGTCGCCCTGGACATGGCTCAGTTCCAGACCGGCACTGACAGTGGTATTGATTTTTCGAATCGAGTGAAAATAAATCCGCCAGGGTGCAGTACCTTTACTCAGGCTCTGGCTGGAATTGTTTTGCAGCACCACTTCACCGCTAAATTTGTTTTGATCCGGGCCAAAGTTCGATTTCACCGCAAACATCAGGCGGGTTTTTTCGGCAAACTGGTCGAGTTGCTGTTGGCTTTGAAACGCCAACACTGGCTGGGCCGTTAAACTCAGCAGTAGTAACAGGTAACGCATTCGTCTCTCCCTCAACTGTTGTTCAGTGAGCCATCGGCGGCTCGCTGGATTTCCCTGTCAGCGCAGACAGGGGACAGACAACGCAGACCACTCGTCATGACACTGCTATCTTCAGTGGCTGGAGTGTATAATTATTTGATTCAATTTAATAATTTTTGCATCTGTCGGAGCTTAACAAAAATTAAAGTTCGATTTTTAAACAAGGGTCTTGTTATTTGTCAAAATTATTATATGCTGAATTGGAAAAATGACAACGCTGTCAATTCGGCTTTTTGCTGAAATAACAGACAGCAACGCCTGACAGCCTTAAGCTGTGCTGGAGGGCAGGTATGACGATGCAACGAGGTTGATGGGATGACGACAGCAGTAGGCTATGAAGGCCCATTGTTTTTGGGGATTGATGGCGGTGGCAGCAAGTGCCGCGTCATTCTGACCACAGCAGACAATCAGGTGGTAGGCGAGGGCTTGTCTGGCCCGGCCAATCCTTTACGTGGTATGAAAGTCGCCACAGATTCTATTTTATCGGCCACCCATCAGGCGCTGACCTGCGCCGGTCTGGCACACAAAGACATCAACCAGCTGATTGTTGGTGCGGGCCTTGCCGGCGTCAATATGCCGGAATATTTTCGTATTTTCTCAGACTGGCAACACCCGTTTAAGGCCATGTACCTGACCAGTGACTTGCATGTGGCCTGTATTGGGGCGCACCAGGGCGGTGATGGCGCCGTCATTATTGCCGGAACTGGTTCCTGTGGTCTGGCTGATGTCAAAGGCGAAATTATTGAAGTCGGCGGCCATGGCTTTCCTTATGGTGACAATGGTAGTGGTGCCTGGATGGGATTGCAGCTGGTGCATCATGTATTGCTGGCGAAAGATTTATTGGGCCCAGCCACCTTATTGACCGATTTGTTATGCGATGAGCTGAAACTCAGTGACACCCTGGCCCTGGTGGATTTCTTTATGCACGCCACCCCCACTACGTACGCGAAATACGCACCGCTGGTATTTACCGCCGCCGAGCGGGGAGACGCCATAGCGGCTGAGATTATCCGCCAGGCGGCGGCTCACATTGACGCCATAGCACTGCGTTTATTGAGTATTAACCCGCCCCGTCTGTCGTTAATTGGCGGACTGGCGCAGAAATTATTGCCTTATCTGGTACCTGAGGTACAAAGTCGGGTCACCTCGGCGTTGCAGGCTCCGGAATTTGGTGCCATCTGGTTTGCCCGCCAGCGGCATCCAGTCTGAATTTAACCAGCAGTGAAAGAGAATTTTGTATGACCAGTACCATCATGGCGCGTGAAGCGGCCGAAGCCCCACAACGTATCCAGCAGCAACTTCAAAGCAATGCCAGTGCCATCCAGGCCGTGGTAGAGCTTATTCGTCAGCGTCAGCCGCGTTATGTCTATATGGTCGGCCGGGGTTCTTCTGACCACGCGGGCGTCTTTGCCAAGTACCTGATTGAAATTGAAATTGGCTTGCCGGTTGCGGCTGCTGCACCTTCTATTGCCAGTGTGTATGGCAAACAGCTGGATTTAACAGGTGCCTTGGTATTGGTCATTTCGCAGTCGGGCCGCAGCCCGGATATTCTGGCGCAGGTGGCCATGGCCAAAGCGGCTGGCGCCTTGGTGGTCGCATTGGTGAATGACACCACATCGCCTCTGGCAGAGCAGGCCGATCAGGTGCTGCCGCTCAATGTTGGGGAAGAAAAGGCTGTGGCCGCGACCAAAAGCTATCTGGCCACTTTAAGTGCCTTGTTGCAACTGGTGGCCGCCTGGTCTGGCCGCAAAGAATTGCAAAATGCGGTAGTGGCATTGCCAGCATTGTTAGAGCAAGCCAAAGTCTTACCTGCTCAGCTGACTGCCGCTGCCCTGGATGGGGTGAAGCACTGCGTGGTGTTGGGTCGTGGCCCAGGTTATGCCATCAGCCGTGAAATTGCGCTGAAGCTGAAAGAAGTCTGCGGTATTCATGCCGAAGCCTTTTCCAGTGCCGAATTTTTGCATGGCCCTGTGACGCTGGTGAAAGATCAGTTCGCCATTATTGATGTCAGCATTGCCGATGAAGCCAATGCGGCACATCAGGCACAAATTGCCGAAGTGCGCAGCCGTGGCGCCCGTATTGTGCACCTGCATCACGGTGAACTCAGTGCCAACCCCCGTGTTCTGCCACTGTTGTTGTTGCAACGTTTTTATCTGGATGTGGAAGCTGTGGCCCGTGCCCGTGGCGTCAACCCGGATGCGCCTCCGGGCCTGAACAAAGTGACTAAAACTGTTTAGGAGCCTTTATGCAGCAGCTTGCAGTCGCGCGTTTATTTGACGGTGAAAAGTGGCTGGACAACCAATGCCTGAGCTGGCAAAACGGCCGTATTGTCCGGATTGAACCGGCAGAGGGGGACGTGTTGTCACTGACCCTGGCGCCCGGTTTTATTGATGTGCAGGTGAATGGTGGTGGTGGTGCTTTATTTAACACCGATACCAGCCTGGACGCGCTGCGCACTATGGTGAAAGCGCACAGCCAGTTTGGCAGCACCTTATTGCTGCCTACAGTGATCACCGATTCGGTTGAAACCATGCAGGCAGCAGCCGACGTGATAGCTCAGGCTATAGCGGCCGGCGAACCTGGTGTGGCCGGAGTGCACTTTGAAGGGCCACATTTGTCGGTGCCAAAACGCGGTGTGCACCCGACCGCTCATATCCGGGCGCTGTCCGATGCTGAAATGGCCATTTACCGCCGCACCGATTTAGGTATCAAGCTGGTGACAGTGGCACCGGAGAATGTCAGCCCTGAGCAAATTCGCCAATTGGTGGCTGCCAATGTGATTGTTTGCCTGGGCCACAGCAATGCGGATGCGGCGACCACACAAGCGGCGCTGGATGCCGGTGCCACAGGTTTTACCCATTTATACAATGCGATGTCGCCATTAACCTCACGCGAGCCTGGAGTGGTCGGTGTCGCTTTGGCGGACCCACACAGCTGGTGTGGCCTGATCCTGGATGGCCACCATATTCACCCGCTGGCAGTGAAAGTTGCGCTGGCCGCCAAACCCAAAGGCAAACTGCTGCTGGTGACAGATGCCATGTCCCCTGTTGGAACCAGTCAAAGCGAATTCGACTTTTTTGAAGGCAAAGTGATCCGCCAGGGCAATAAGCTGACCAACCTCGAAGGCAGCCTGGCCGGTTCTGTGCTGGATATGGCTGATGCGGTACGGTACGCGGTGCGTGAGCTGGGGCTGGAGCAGGGCGAAGCGCTGCGGATGGCGTCATTGTACCCGGCTGAATTTTTAGGTATTGCCACAGAGCGCGGGCGGTTACAACCAGGTTACCTGGCCGATTTTGTGGTGCTGGATACACAAGGTCAGGTACAGGCTTGTTATCTGGCGGGAGAGCAACACAGCTGATTCTTTAGAACGGTCCCTGCGCTGCGCACTGCCAGCGCAAGTAAATAATAAAAATACAAACAACAGGAAGGAATTATGGAAATGACAGTCGACGCATCCAAGGCGCGCAGCAGTGTGCTGCCAATGGCCATAGTGGCATTGCTGTTTTTTGTGCTGGGGTTTGCCACCTGGCTGAACGGCTCGCTGATGCCTTATTTAAAACAAATGCTGCAATTGTCGCCGTTTCAGGCCTCCCTGGTGCTGTTTTCTTTTTATATTGCTGTCACCTTTACCGCTTTGCCCTCGGCCTGGGTGATCCGCAAAGTAGGTTACAAAAATGGCATGGCGCTGGGCATGGCGATCATGATGCTGGCCGGGCTTTTGTATATTCCCGCCGCCCAAACCCAGACCTTCGCTTTATTTTTATTGGCCCAGCTGGTCATCGGCACAGGCCAGACCTTGCTGCAAACCGCGGTGAATCCTTATGTGGTGAAAATTGGCCCTGAAGACACGGCGGCGGTGCGCATCAGTATTATGGGTATTTTGAATAAAACAGCCGGTGTGGTGGCGCCTTTGGTCTTTACTGCACTGATTGTCAGTGGTTTTTCGGCACCGGCAGACGCGGTGTTAACGCCAGAACAAATTGATGAAATGGCCGCCAGTTTAGTTGGCCCTTACCTGGGGCTGGCGGTGTTTCTGGCCTTACTGGCGCTGGCAGTGAAGTATTCACCTTTGCCTGAGTTGCCGAAAGAGCAGGACGGTGCCCGCGGTATGGCGCAGCTGAAAGCCGCTTTGGCCAAACCTTCGTTAGTGTTGGGTGTGCTGTCGCTCTTTGTTTATGTGGCGGTGGAAGTGATAGCCGGTGACACCATTGGCCTCTTTGCCTTGTCGCTGGGGGTGGAGCGTTACACAGTGATGACCTCCTACACCATGGTGTGTATGGTGCTGGGTTATGTGCTGGGCATAGTGCTTATTCCGCGTCTGTTATCGCAGCAGCAGGCGCTGGCCAGTTCTGCGGTACTGGGCCTGGTGCTGACGCTGGTGGTGGCCTTGGGGGACAGCAGCTCTTATGCCATTTCCAATGCGTTGCTGGTGCCTTTTGGCGGAACCGCTTTGCCGGACACCCTGCTGTTTATTGCGGTGCTGGGTCTGGCCAATGCCATTGTCTGGCCTGCAGTCTGGCCTTTGGCTTTGTCGGGCTTGGGGTCCTTAACCAGCATTGGCTCGGCGCTGCTGATTATGGGTATTGCCGGTGGTGCATTTGGCCCGCTGTTCTGGGGCTTGCTGAGTGGTACTGGCCTGGGCCAGCAGGGCGCTTACCTGGTGATGTTGCCCTGTTATGCGCTTATTCTGTTTTACGCTGTCAAAGGCCATCAATTACAAAGCTGGAACTAACCAATGGGGTCAGAGTACCACTCTGACCCCGACTCTGACCCCTTCTTTTGAGGTGCTATGTCTGCTTCCCGTTTTTATGCACTCGACGCTTTACGTGGTCTGGCCATCGCTTTGATGATCCTGGTCAATACCCCGGGGTCCTGGGCTTATGTGTACAGCCCGTTATTGCATGCGGCCTGGGACGGTTTTACCTTTGCCGATCTGGTGTTTCCAACCTTTTTATTTGTGGTTGGCGCCTCGATGTATTTTTCACTGAGCAAACTGCAGCCAGGTGCCGCAGCCGTCTGGCGGATCAGCGAAAGGGCACTGAAGCTGATTGCGTTGGGTATTCTGCTGAATTACCTGCCTTTTACTGAGCCGTTGGCTGAACTGCGTTTACCCGGCGTGTTACAGCGTATTGGTCTGGCCTATTGGGCCGGGGCTTTGCTGGTGCTTTATTTGCCTAAGCGGGCATTGTGGCCCAGTGCTGCGCTGCTGGTTTTTGGCTACTGGGCGCTGTTGCTGCTGGGCTCGGCTGAGCCTTACAGCCTGGAACATAACCTGGTGCGTCAGCTGGATTTAGCCGTCTTTGGTGCCGCTCATCTGTATCAGGGCTTTGGTATGGCGTTTGACCCTGAAGGCTTATTGAGCACCTTGCCTTGTGTGACGGCGGTGATTTTGGGTTATGCCACAGTGCTCTGGCTGAAAAAGCAGTCGCAGCAGCAGGCGGTCAGAGGTTTAACTCTGGCAGGTGTGGCGCTGATTGTGCTGGCGCTGTGCTGGCATTGGCTCTGGCCTATCAATAAAGCACTCTGGTCTGGTTCTTATCTGGCGCTCAGTACAGGGCTGATTTTATGCCTGCTGGCGGCCTTGGTCTGGCTGGTGGATATCAAAGGCCAGCAGCAACTGGCATCGCCTTTGACGGTCTATGGTACTAACCCTTTGTTTATCTATGTGTTGTCCTGGGTCTGGGCTGTGGTGTTTGGCCTGATCACTGTGCAGGGTGCGGATGGCACTATCAGTGCTTATCAGTGGACCTTTTTGCAACTGGCCAGTTTGATGCCGGAGAAACTGGCGTCTTTGCTGTTTGCACTGGCGCATGTGGTGGGGTTTTGGGCGCTGTCCTTGTGGCTGTATAAGCGCAATATCATTATTAAGTTGTAAATAACACCAGGGCCAGCTGATGCTGGCCCTGGTGTTTCCATGGTATGGAGTTCAGGGTTGTTTCGCTTTGCGGATATATCTGTCCATTTCCGCTTCGAGTACTTCCAGCGGTAAAGCGCCGTTTGCCAGCAGGGCGTCGTGAAAATCGCGCAGGTTAAACTGCTCACCCAGTTCTTTTTCGGCTTTGGCGCGCAGCTGGCGGATTTTAATTTCACCCATTTTGTAGGACAGCGCCTGCCCTGGCCAGGAAATATACCTGTCCACTTCGGCCCGCACATTGGCCTGCGACAAGGAGGTGTTGGAGGCAAGGAAATCCAGTGCCTGCTGACGGCTCCAGCCTTGCGAGTGAATGCCGGTGTCGATCACCAGCCGGCAGGCGCGCCACATCTCGTAACTCAGGCGGCCAAACTGCTGGTAAGGTGTGTCGTACACACCCATTTCCACGCCCAGACGCTCGGCATACAAGCCCCAGCCTTCGCCATAAGCACTTAAATACAGGTTGCGACGAAACTGTGGCACATTGTCCAGCTCTTGCGAAATGGCGTTTTGCAGATGGTGACCAGGCACAGATTCATGCAGCGTCAGCGCCACCAGCTCATAAAGCGGGCGTTGGTCCAGCGCATGGGTATTAACCCAATAGGCACCACCACGAATGCCCCCAATAGCCGCCCCATTGTAGGAAGCGGTGGTGTAGTTGGGGGCTATTTCAGCCGGCACTGGCACCACGCCATAAGGCAGGCGGGGCAGTTTGCCAAAAAACTCAGGCAGGCGGTAATCAATACGTTTGGCAATGTACGAGGCCTCTTTGAGCAGTTCCACTGGGGTTTTGGCATAAAACTGCGGGTCGGTACGCAGGAACTGGGTAAAGTCGGCAAAGCTGCCTTTAAAACCGGTTTGCTGAATCAGGGCATCCATTTCGGCCCGAATACGTTTGACCTCAGCCAGGCCGGTCTGGTGAATGCTGGCCGGGTCTAAGTCCTGCGTCACATAAGTTCGGATCGCATGGCGGTAATAGGCTTTACCATCGGGCAGCTGCTCCGCACCCAGGCTGTTGCTGGCGGCTTTCAGGTAGTCGCCTTCCAGAAAATCAGCCAGTTGGGCAAAGGCCGGAATGGCATGGGTCGCGATGGCGTCACGGCCAGCTTGTTGCAGCTGTTGTTGCTGAGCCGCACTAAAGTTGGCTGGCAACTTTTTAAAGGGCTCATACAGGCTGCTTTGGGTTGGATCGGCGTACACCTGAGCCCGAACCGTCGGCGCTATACCTTGCACCACGATTTTTGGCAGCACAAAACCGTCTTTGATACCGGCACGCATATTGGTGATATTCTCGTCAAAGTAGCGGCCAAAGTCCTGAATACGGGCAATGTAGTCCTGGTAGTCGGCCACTTTACTCATCCGCAGGCCGCTGCTGGCGTCCAGCGCCGCACTCCAGAAACTGTAAAAGGTATTGGCCGGAATACGATCCAGAAACAGCTGGTTGGCTTCGATGGAGTTTTTCAGTACCCAGGCCAGTAATTGCTGGTTTACCCGGTCGGCATCGCTCAGCGCACTGCTGTCAATGGTGTTCAACCGGCTTAGCAGCTGTTGTTCCGCTTTCAGGCGACGGCTGCGGTCTTGGGCCGTTACGCCGGGTAAGCGGTTATTGTAGCCGCTCAGTCCCATCCGGCCGGCGGTGATTGGGTCTTCCTGCAGGCTGTATTGCCAGTGGTCGTCAATCACTTGTTGCAGCTGTTCTGTGGCGGTGGCGGCCTGCAGCGAGGCGGACCAGCCACAGAGGGCGATGGCTAAAATGCAAAAATAGGTGCGCAGATAAAACACAAAAGGCTCCGGAAGCTAAGGTGAAGTTCGTAGCCATCACCTTAGCATGGCGCCACGCAGTGCTGACAATTTCTGTCCTGCGGCGGCCACAGTCCGGCGTATTTGCGCTTATTAAATAATCCAGCTGACAGTGAAAAAGAGAGCCAAGGCCTGATATGGGGTGGAGCTGTGATAGTGAACAGCTGAATTCGGCTGAGGAGGCAAGCAAACCAGCCACCTGAGCCAAATTCAGATCTCAAGGCTGGCAATCCAGGGCGGGGTAAACCCGCGCCCCTACCCAATCCGTTCAAGAGAATGGTTACAGAATCTGGCTTAAAAGCGGTATTCCCAGGTGCCGGCGGCAGCCAGGTTGTCGCCACCTGCCACCAATAACGGCGAATCTTGCAGGTACCGCAGTTGCAGGCTGAGCAAGCCGTTTAGCAGCGGGCGGCGGTGTTCGGTTTTGAGTTGCCAGCTGTGGCTGCCAGCGCCTTCATCGTAATAAGTGGCGCGGTACAAATGCGCAGACCAGCTGATGCCGTCAAAGGTCTGGTAATGGTAACCGGCACTGATGACGCGGGCGTCCTGACCATAACCGCTGCCAATCACCCGGCCATAACGGCTATAGCCTTGCGGATACAACTCACCCTGATAAGCACATTCCCCTTTGATGGTTGACCCATCGCAATCAATGTAGGTGTCGGAGTATTCCAGGTTCACCGTATGAATGGCGTTTTCATCGCCCCAATAACTGCGCGCACCCAACAGTAATAAGGGGTTCTCCGGCCAGCCGTCGGCATTGTCGTCATCGGCAATTTCAGCATAAGCCGTGACAGGCAGTGGCAACTGATGCAGGTGATAGCTGAAATCCAGCGCAGCACGCTGGTCACTGTTGGGCTGCTGGTCGTCATTATTCAGCACCATGTCCCACCAGTCGGAAAAATCGTTGCCACGGCCCTGGCCACCCCATTGACTGATACGGGATACACCCACTTCCAAAGCGGCAGAAGGGCGAAAGTTAAAGCGGGCTCCCCAAAACCGGGTTTGCGGTACGGCACTGCTGTGTTCACCAATGCCGACAAAAGAGCTGAAACTCCAGGGGCCCAGCCAGTTCAGCACAGGTGCGTCGATGGCATTCCAGCCGTGGCGGCTCACCCGCAGCGACGGAATGGGCCGGGCGTTATTGCTGAGCAATAAATTGCTTTGCTGGCCAGGCCCCCACCAGTTGGAGATTTGGTCCACCGAAACCACCCAATTCCCCAACAGCGCGGCCAGATAGCTGTTGTCATACACCAGATCCTGCTCGTTGCTGGTGTCATTGAGATCGCGGTAACTGACTTCCATCCGGCCAGCGAAGACAGTGCCCTGAAACTCATTAAACACAGTCACCCCAGCCTGGTCAGGGTAAGTTTCGCCAAAACTCTGAATACCGGCCACTTCCGAGTTGGCTTTCAGTTTGACACCGGATGTCTTATTGCTTTTATTGGTTTGCAGCACATGGCGCACATGAGCCAGGGCAAAACGCACTTCGCTGTTGTAGTCATCCCCTTTAACTGCCTGTAAATCGGCGGCGATGTTTTTCCACATCAGCGGGTAGGTATTGACCGGGCCGGACAACAAGCCGGCATGGGACAAGGTTTGTAAGGACTGGCGCAGATAGTTGTCCTGCGTATCGACCCAGGGCGTGCCTTGTGCACAGGCTGCAGATAACGCCAGAGCTAAGGCGGCTGGTTTACAAAATCGAATCACAACAAATCCTTGGTTATTCAGACGGGGCGGTAAAACGGGCGATCAGCGCCTGGCGGACATGGTCCGACACGAAATTGCTGACATCCCCGCCATGCCGGGCCACTTCTTTGACTAAGGTTGAGGAGATAAAGGTATTTTTTTCTGACGGCGTCATAAACAGGCTGTCCAGATCCGGGTTCAACTGCCGGTTCATACTGGCCAGCTGAAATTCATACTCAAAATCAGCCACAGCCCGCACGCCACGCAATAACACCTGGGCTTTTTGCTGTTTGGCAAAATCCGCCAATAAACCGGAAAAGCCTACCACTTTCACATTCGGCAGGTCTGCGAAACATTCAGTGGCCAAGGCCACCCGCTCATCCAGGCTGAACAAGGGTTTTTTACTGGGGTTGGCGGCAATGGCCAGAATGACTTCATCGAACAACCGTGCCGCCCTGACCACTAAATCACTGTGGCCATTGGTGATGGGGTCAAAGGTTCCTGGGTAAATGGCTTTAGTTTTCATTGAGTTAGTAAGAATCCTTTGCCTGTAGCCGAACGACTAGAGTTTTTAATCCAATTGGCGTTACTATACCAGACTGAAAAAAATAACATAAAACAAAACAGAACAACGCGGATGGACAAGAAACTTCGAACCAAAGACAAAATACTGCAGGCCAGTATTGAACTCTTTAATCAACAGGGTGAACGCGCAGTCACCACCAATCATATTGCAGCCCACCTCGGCATCAGCCCGGGCAATCTGTATTACCACTTCCGCAATAAAGAAGACATAGTGCGGAATATCTTCAAGGAATACGCTAAGTTGCTGGAAAGCCGGGTGCAGCCGCCCAAAGGTCAGGCCGAAGCGCTGGATTCATTGGCGCAGTACCTGGATGTGGTATTTGAGCTGGTGTGGCGTTTTCACTTTTTTTACGCCAACCTGCCGGATATTTTGTCGCGCGACGCCGCATTGCAGCAGGATTATCTGAATGTGCAAAAAGTAGTGCAAAGCCGGGTGGTGTCGGTGTTGCAGGCGTTGAATCAGGCCCAGGTGGTGGCTATTGAGGAGGCAGACATTCCGGATTTAGCCCATACCATTAAGATGGTGGTGTCCTTTTGGGTCAGTTACCTGAAAACCCAGT
The DNA here is from genome assembly GCF_037442525.1 of Rheinheimera sp. Lineage (GTDB taxonomy): Bacteria > Pseudomonadota > Gammaproteobacteria > Enterobacterales > Alteromonadaceae > Pararheinheimera. The sequence continues at coordinate 105,296 of NZ_JBBIQD010000010.1, forward strand.
GCCCCGGGCATCAGCTGGACAAGCAACATGCCTACTGGGGGGTGCTGAAAGTTTTGCTGTTAGTGAAACCTTATGCCACTGAACAGTCTTTGCCACGTTTTGAGCGTCTGCAGCGCCATTTTACTGAACTGGCGGGGGAAGCGCCGCTTTAAGCCGGTTTCGTTTCGAAAGGCTGCGCCCGCAGCCTTTTATGTTTGACTAGTCCGATCTGCCGCAAGCCACAACGCAAAAGGGCTGCACCGCGATACAAAGCTGATTACAATAGGCCCGCTTTTTACCAAAGTCCTATTACCCAAGCGGAGGGTCGCATGTCTACCACCCCATTCCTGGCGCACTTACAACAACAAATCGACGACGTGAAAGCCCAGGGTTTATACAAAGGCGAGCGTATTATCAGCTCGCAACAACAGGCTGCGGTAACAGTAGCCGGTGAGCAGGTTCTCAACTTCTGCGCCAATAACTATTTAGGTCTGGCCAACAGCCCTGAACTGATTAAAGCGGCGCAACAAGGTCTGGATTCGCATGGTTTTGGCGTGGCCTCTGTACGCTTTATCTGCGGTACCCAGGACATCCACAAAACGCTGGAAGCCAAAATCAGCGCCTTCTTAGGCACTGAAGACACCATTTTGTATTCCTCCTGTTTTGACGCCAACGGTGGTTTGTTCGAAACCATTTTAGGCCCGGAAGATGCGGTGATTTCAGATGCGCTCAACCACGCCTCTATTATTGATGGTGTGCGTTTATGCAAAGCCAAACGGTACCGCTACGCCAATAACGATATGGCAGAGCTGGAAGCGCAGCTGCAACAGGCCGATGCCGAAGGTGCCCGCTTTAAGCTGATTGCCACCGACGGTGTGTTTTCAATGGACGGCGTTATTGCCGACTTAAAATCTGTCTGCGATTTGGCCGACAAGTACAACGCCTTAGTGATGGTGGACGACAGCCACGCTGTGGGTTTTGTCGGCCAGAAAGGTCGCGGTACCCATGAATACTGTGGTGTACTGGACAGAGTAGACATTATTACCGGTACTTTGGGCAAAGCTTTGGGCGGCGCTTCAGGGGGGTACACTTCGGGTAAAAAAGAAATTATCGAATGGCTGCGTCAGCGTTCGCGGCCTTATCTGTTCTCCAACTCCTTAGCTCCTTCCATCGTCACGGCGTCAATTAAAGTGCTGGAACTGCTGGAGGATGGCGACGCGCTGCGTGCCAAGCTGTGGGAAAACGCCAATTACTTCCGTGAGCGCATGAGTGCGGCTGGTTTTACGCTGGCCGGGAAAGACCACGCTATTATTCCTGTGATGTTAGGCGATGCCAAAGTGGCGGCTGAAATGGCACAGCGTATGCTGGCTGAAGGCATTTATGTGGTGGGTTTCTCCTTCCCTGTGGTGCCTAAAGGTCAGGCCCGCATTCGTACTCAGATTTCTGCTGCGCACAGCAGAGCCGACTTAGACAAAGCCATTGATGCATTTATCCGTATTGGCAAAGACATGGGCATTATTGCCTGAGGAATGATGATGAAAGCATTAGCCAAATTAAAAGCCGAACCTGGGATCTGGCAAACCGAAGTTGAGATGCCAAACGTTGGCCCCAACGACGTGCTGATTAAAATTAAAAAAACCGCTATTTGCGGCACGGACGTGCACATTTACAAATGGGACGAATGGGCACAAAAAACCATTCCGCATGGCATGGTAGTGGGCCATGAGTATGTCGGTGAAGTGGTGGATATGGGCTCAGAAGTGCGCGGCTTTGCCAAAGGCGACCGCGTCTCAGGCGAGGGCCATCTGGTCTGTGGTTACTGCCGTAACTGTCGGGCCGGCCGGGTGCATTTATGCCGTAATACCATTGGTGTTGGTGTAAACCGCGAAGGCTCTTTTGCCGAATACCTGTCCATTCCGGCCTTTAACGTGTTTAAAATTCCGGACAATATTCCGGACAATATCGCCGCTATTTTTGACCCCTTCGGCAATGCAGTGCATACGGCGCTGTCATTCGACTTAGTGGGTGAAGACGTGCTGATCACCGGCGCTGGCCCTATCGGCATTATGGCGGTGGCGGTGGCCCGTCATGTCGGTGCCCGTCATATTGTCATTACCGATGTGAACCCGTACCGGCTGGAACTGGCGCGTAAAATGGGCGCGACCCGCGCTGTGGATGTCAGCCAGGAAAACCTGCAGGACGTGATGAAAGAACTGGGTATGACGGAAGGTTTTGACGTGGGTCTGGAAATGTCCGGTGTGCCTTCGGCCTTCCGCAATATGCTGGAGACCATTAACCATGGCGGCAAAATTGCCATGTTGGGTATTCCGCCGTCCGATATGGCGGTGGACTGGAATAAAGTCATTTTCAAAGGCCTGGTGATCAAAGGCATTTATGGCCGTGAGATGTTTGAAACCTGGTACAAAATGGCCAGCCTGATCCAATCCGGATTGGATTTAAGCCCGATCATCACCCATGAACTGCCGATGGAAGAATTCCAGAAAGGCTTTGAAATCATGTGTTCCGGCCAATCCGGCAAAGTGGTGCTGAACTGGAGCTAAGCTTTTTAGCTAAGGTTGGGGGTCAGGTCTTGAATTTTGAATGCATATTCAAAATTCAAGACCTGACCCCTTTGTGTTTTGGCGGCAAAAAAATTTTCAGTCCGTTGTCGAAAATGTGTCTGTGCTGTCGACTATCGAAGACGGCTGCATCATTCTGATAAAGCTCAGTGATCCATCAAACGGAGAATACGGATGTCAAAAATGATTTTTGTTAATTTACCAGTCGTGAACTTAGCGGCGTCAATTCACTTTTATCAGGCACTGGGTTTTGTGAAAAACCCACAATTCAGTGACGACACTGCCGCTTGCATGGTGTGGAGTGACAGCATCTTCGTGATGCTGCTGACCCATGCCAAATGGCAAACCTTTACCCAGCGGCCTGTTCCTGCCAACAGCAGCAGCGAAGTGATGCTGGCGCTGAACTGCGAAGACAAAGCCGCAGTTGACCAACTTTGTGTGGCAGCCAGCGGCGCCGGTGGAACGGCAGACGTGAACCCAAAACAGGATTTGGGCTTTATGTATGGCCGCAGTGCGCTGGATTTGGACGGCCATATTTGGGAGTTTTTCTGGATGGACCCGACGGCGGTTCAGGGGTAATTGGCACTAATCCCGCCGCATCTCGCGGCGTTTTTTGAAAATCTCATTTAGCTGCTCTACGGTGCGGTCTGGCTCGCAAGGAATGCTGCTGCGGGTCCAGATCCCGGATTTGCGCTGTTCAGCCGAGGGTAACTGCCAGCAACTGCCGTCAGCAGTTTTCACCAGCTCTGCACCATTGCTCAGTTTTTTAATGGTCTTGGCCGGTGCTCTGGTTGCTTGCGCTTTGGATGGCTCGGTCAGCTGGGCGTTCTGTTTAGCTTGCTGTGCGCTGAAGCTGGCCGCAGGTGCCGGTGCAGCTCTTAAGGCTGAGGACAATGCTCTGCTTGCCAGCGAACCTCGTTTGGCTGGTGGCGCTGTGGGCATGCTCTGCATCGGTTGCACCGTATCCGTCTTTGGCTCTGCCTCTGTTGTGGCTGGCTTAGCCGGTGCGGCTTGTGCTGGAGACGGCGCGTCGGTTTTGGCTTTTACTGGCTTTGCTGGTGCTGGTGCTGGTGCTGGTGCTGGTGCTGGTGCTGGTGCTGGTGTAGCTGCAGTCACAGGCGCAGGAAGCGGCTCGGCCACAACTGCTTTTGGCGGCGTATAGGTAAAGGCCTGAATGGGTTTTTTTGGGATTGTTTTTGGTGCGGTTGGGGAGGCAGACCACCACAGCACCAGCACCAGCAGCAGGTGCACCCCGACCGAAACCAACCATCCTTTCATGCCACAACTCCGTTCAACGAATGCAGCTTGGACTGAAGGTTCGGCGGATAATTCCCTGTTAAATCAGATAAAAAGGGAGCCTATTGGCTCCCTTTTCGACCTGGAGTGCTTTAGACCACTGCGTTGTTCTGCAGTGCCGCAATACGTTTTTCCAGTGGCGGGTGGCTTAAGAACAACTCGCTGCTGGCCGTTTTGCTGGCGATACCAAAGGCCATCATCGACCCTTGCAGCTGGCTTTCGTGGTTGTGACGCAAACGTTCCAGTGCGGCCACCATGGCGGGTGCACCCACCAGGCGGGCAGCACCGGCGTCGGCACGGTATTCACGCTGGCGTGAGAACCACATCACTATAATGCTGGCCAGTACGCCAAAAATCATTTCCAGAATAAATACGGTGATCATGTAGCTGAAGCTGAAACCACCTTCGCTGGCGCTCTCTTCGTCGTCGCTGGAACGGAAGAAGTTATCAATCACACCGGCCACCAGACGGGCAAAGAAGATCACAAAGGTGTTCACTACGCCCTGAATTAAGGTCAGTGTCACCATGTCGCCGTTGGCCACGTGCGACACTTCATGCGCCAGTACGGCTTCCACTTCCTGCTGACTCATGTTGTGCAGCAGGCCCGTGCTGACCGCCACCAGCGCATTATTGCGGTTCATGCCGGTAGCAAAAGCATTCATTTCCGGTGAGTCGTAAATCGCCACTTCCGGCATCCCAATACCGGCTTGCTGTGCCTGACGGCGCACTGTGTCGACCAGCCAGTGTTCAGTGGAGTTTTGTGGTTGCTCAATCACTACGGCCCCAGTGGAGCGTTTGGCCATCCACTTGGACATTGCCAGAGAGATAAAAGAACCACCAAAGCCAAATACAGCTGCCATCACCAACAGGCCACTCATGCTGCTGCGGTCCAGACCAAAGACACTGAACACAATGCTCAGCACCACACTCAACACCAGCATCACTGCCAGGTTTGTAATTAAGAACAAGAAGATACGTTTCATCATCAACCCCTTTTTGAGTTACTGAACGAAAGTTTATCCGAATAAAAGTTAAATGAAATCAGTTTTTGACGAATGAAATATCAGATAAGACAGAACAACTTGGCGCTGACGTTGAGATCAGTTATTATTTGAGAATTATTCGTATTTGGAGTCCCGGGCATGTGGGATCTGGTATTTGCCTTGTCGCTGCTGGCGTTATTCTGGTTGGGTCGTGGGCTTTGGTGGCATTGGTATGAGCCTTATGCCGAAGCGCGGCGTCTGAATTTGCAGCTGTACCGGGTGAAACGGCAGGGGGCTTATCTGAAGCTCTGGTTACGGCATCCGGAGGGCGCTTTGTTACCCAAAGCCAGGGCTGGCCAGCATTTGTTGTTATATGGCACTGATTTAGCAGGGAAAGCTGTATCGCGCGCTTATTCGATTGCCAGCGACTGCAGCCAAAGACGTTATTACCAACTGGTGGTGAAAGCCGAACCCGATGGCCGGTTAAGCCAGGCGCTGTTTCAAAAGGCGGAGGCACTGGATACGGTGCTCTGTTCGTACCCCCGTGGCCATTTCAGCCTGAAACCGGGCCGCGCTCCTGTGGTGCTGGTGGCCGCTGGGGTGGGTATTACGCCCTTGCTGGCGATGGCGCTGCAGGCTATCCGGCAACGCCGGCAGGTGACGCTGGTGTACCAGGCGCGCAATCAGGCCGATTTGCTGTTTTATCCAATGCTGCGGCGTTTACCGGCATTCACACTGGTGCCTTGTCTGAGCCAGCCTGAGGCGGGCTGGGCAGGGAGAGCTGGTCGTATTGATGCTGGTTTATTGTTTAAATTGGGTGGGGCTTTCGCCCAGTATTATTTTTGCTGCAAAGCCCTGATGACAGAGAAGCTGATTTGCGATTTGTCCATTCTGGGGGCGCATCAGTGCTTTAACGAACCCTTCAGTGCCGCAGCCAGTATCCAGAGTTTCAGTATTGAGATGGATGGCCACCAGGCTGACAGCATGGGGCAAAGGTCTGTGCTGGATGCGCTGATTGCCGCGTCTGTGCCACTGAGTTACGACTGCAAAGGCGGCTCCTGTGGTTTGTGTAAAGTGCGGGTGGTCAGTGGTGAGTATAAACAGGTGCTGGATGCTGCTGTGCATTGTGGCGATGATGAAGTGCTGGCGTGCTGCATTCAGCCAACGTCTGCTTTGGTATTGACCAGCCTTGACGCTGAGGCCGAGGTGGTCCGTGAACCGGTACCGCCGCTCACTAAAGCAGAACCAGCCTAGGCTGGTTCTTTTCACTTTAACTGGCGCAGCGCCTGCTGCAGTGTCCGGACTATTTCTTCCGCTTTGCGCTGCAGCCGCAACTCGCTGAACAGCAAGTCGGCTTCGGGGTACTGCAGTTTCAGGTAACTGAACCACTGTTTGATCCGGTTGGAATAATACAGGCCTTTGTCGCCGGCAATTTCGTAGTCGGAGTACTGCAACAACAATTCAAGCACTTCAGGCCAGGGCATCGCCTGTTCCGCTGTGCCTGAGCGTGCAGCCACTATCTCTTTGGCTAAACTTGGCCTGGCGAGCGCACCACGGCCCAGCATAATATCGGCAGCACCAGATTGTTGCTGGCACAAAGCGGCATCGGCCGGTGTCCAGATCTCACCGTTGGCAATCACATTAATGGGCACCACGGCACGGATTTTTTCAATCCAGGGCCAATAAGCCGGTGGCCGGTAGCCGTCGGCTTTGGTACGGGCATGCACAGTCAGCTCAGTGGCTCCGGCTTCATACAAAGCGCGCGCATTGTCCAGTGTCAGGCTGGTGTCATCAAAGCCCAAGCGGATTTTGGCGGTGACCGGAAAAGCGGCGGGGACAGCGGCTCGCACTGTTTTGATAATTTGGTACAGGGTGTCGGTTTCTTTCAGCAGTACGGCGCCACCCTTGTTTTTATTGACCATCTTGGCCGGGCAGCCGAAGTTTAAGTCCACGCCGGGTGACCCCAGTTCTACCGCCTTCAGCGCATTTTCTGCCAGCCAGTTCGGATCTTGCCCTAACAGCTGGATTTTCACCGGCACCCCGGACGGCGTTTTTCCGCCCTGGCCCAGCTCTGGGCAAAGCCGGTAAAACACCCGGCGTGGCAGTTTCATATCCACCACCCGGACAAATTCAGTGACACATAAATCGAAGCCACCGATACGGGTCAGCATATCCCGCATCAGGTGGTCGACCACGCCCTCCATGGGGGCTAAGACTATTCGCATAAGGGCTCGATGGCTGAGGGACACTCAGTGGTGGTAAGAGTTTGGCACTTCATGTTGGGCCAGGTAATCGCCTAAATCGTGCAGGCTCAGCTCATCCAGTTCCAGCAGGTCCAGCAGGGTGGTTTTGTACTGTTGCCATTCCGGATCCTGCTCTGAGTCCAGCAGAACACGGTTTTCTTCCGTCATATGTTCCGCCAGTTTCAGTAAGGCAAACAGGCGTTTTTCATACAGGTCGTCCGATACCAGCATCAGGGCCGGGCTGTGGTGATAAGCAATGACATTGGCCAGCTCGGGCGCCAGGCCCCAGGACTGGGCAATCATATAACCCAACAGTTCATGGCTGGTTTCAAAATGCTGTTGTTCGCTTTCTGGCAGGCTGACGCCTTGCTGCAAGCCTTGCTTCAGTACTTTGGCGTAATCTGGGAACTGACCGGCAATCAGTGCCATACCGGCATTGTGGAATAACCCCAGGCTGTAGGCATCGTCCACTGTGTCTGAACCCAGTCGCAATTGCTGGGCAATCAACATGGCGGCATTGGCCACCTGAGTGGCACTGTGCCACAGGGCTGTGGTGAATCTGTCGGTTTTGCCCTGGCTCAGGGTAAAACGCAGCACTACCGAGCTGACCAGCTTGATCACCCGGTTCAGGCCCAGGTACTTGCAGGCATGCTCAACAGAACTGACTTTACGGCGCAGGCCAAAGTACACCGAGTTCACCACTTTCAGCGTAAATCCGGCGATGCCGACGTCCTGATTAATCAGTTCGGCAATGCGGTGGATATTCGGATCGTCGCTTTCTATTTCTGCTTTAATCGCCAGTAACACGCCTGGCTGAGGCGGAATAGTAAAACCACTCAGCGCCTGTTCTACCACTGCCATATTGATTGCTTTGGCCATACCACAAACCTGTTCTGACGATTGAATGAAACAAAGCGCTTATAGTAAAAGGGCCGCCTTGAAAAAGCAAAAGCCAGCAGCTCAAGGGGCTGTTTCTTTCAACTGTTCAGCAGCTTTTTGACCCGTTTCAGTTCGGTATTGAACTTTTTATCCTCCCCAGCTTTCAGCGACCCCAACAGCTCGCTGGCCTGAGGCCGTTGCTGGCGCAGCAGAACTTCGGCCAGGCGCAGTTTGGCCCAGTCCAGCCTTGGGTGTTGGCTGTCCTGATAAAACTGCAGATAACGTTGCAGGGCTTCGGCACCGATCTGCAGATCTTGTTGCTCTGTAGCCGCAAGGCGGCCCAATTGATACAGATAGCCCTGCTGGTCGGATAAATCCGTTTCCAGAGCGGCAGCCTGCTGGTAATGGCTGAATGCCGCTTCGGGTTGTTTCAGAGCCAGTCGGACCTGCGCCATAGCGCCCTGCCAGCGGGCTTGCTGCGGCTGAGGCTGTTGCTCCAACAGCGCCAGCGCCTGTTGGGCGTGATCCGGCAGCAGTAACCCGGCTCGCAGCACTACAGCGTGTACCGGGGATTTTCTTTCCAGCTCATGCATGAATGCGTCGGCTTTTTCGTCGTCACCGCCGACAATGGCCGGTGCCTGTCGGTAAAAGCCAATCAGGGTGGTCAGTATATCCAGACGATCCGGTGCGCGCAGATTGGCTTGTTGCAACCAGGCCAGACCTTGTTTGGCATGGCTGGCTTTACTGAAGATACTGCTGCTTTGTGCCAGCTGCAGTTTCGCCATCGCTGCCAGATACCAGAGTTCTGCATCGGGGCTGTTGGCATCCAGGCTGGGCTCGAGCAGTTCAACCACCTGCCCGGCGCTGTTGTTGGCCAGCTGGATTCTGGCCTGCCATTGCAGTTTTTCGGTGTTGCTCAGTTCGGTGTCTGAGGCCAGCTGTTCGGCTAACCACTGCCATTTATCCTGCTCAAACGCCAGTTGGTAAGGGGTTAAGGTGGAGGCCTTTGTACTGCCAATCAGCAGGGCACATAACAAAACAAGAGTTCGCATCGTAGTTTCCATTGGGTTGAAGACAGGCTATGGAAGCGTATTAGATGTGAACGAAAGGTGAACAGCAATAGGCCGGAAGTCACAACTCTGGGTTGGATCAGGAGTCCAGATAAGGCCGGCCGGCCATCATTTGTTTAGCCAGTTGCTGTTCGGCGTCTGCGTCGGACAGCTCCAGCTGTCCAAACTGCACATCAAACTGAATCAAATCTTCATCCGGCATCAGTTCGGCTATCAGCCGGTCTGGCACCTGGCCGACCTGGCGGTAGGCATTGATGGCGACCTGGGCGGCCTGTTCCATCAGCTGGAAAAACTGGCCTAACGGAAAACTCTGAAAAATAGGCGCATCCAGGTGAGCCCAACCTAATAGATCACCGCTGATACTGCCATCGGCATGGTCGGTAAACAACATGGACACAGCCGGGAATGGCGGGTTCTCCCCGCTCTGGTATTGCTCTACATGTTCTTCATTGAACAGCAGTACATAACCAAAACCAGGGCAGCCTTCCGCGTCCATATCATCAAAAGCAGGATCGTAGAGAAGAATTAAAGGGCTGTCTGACATGGGCGCTGTCCTCGGGCAAAAACGGCCCGCTATTCTATACGAGAGTGAGGCTGAGCTAAAGGTAAAATTTGAGCAATCTGGCGGTCAGAGCGCAAATGAACCTTTCTGGTTTTTGCCGGGTCTGGGTTACTATAAAGCCAATTTCTTTGCTTTGAAGGTAAGTTATGACCGAGTTTCAGCGTATTTCTGTGGCGCAGGCCATCGAAAAAATCCAGCAGGACCAGGCGGTTGTGGTGGATATCCGGGATGAACAGAGTTTTGCCGCCGGCCATATGCAGGACGCTTTTCATCTGACCAATGGCAGCCTTGGCCAGTTTATGCAAAAAACTGAATTCAGCACGCCTGTGGTGGTGGTTTGCTACCACGGTAACTCCAGCCAGGGGGCGGCTCAGTACCTGGCTCAGCTGGGCTTTGACACTGTGTACAGCATGGACGGTGGTTTTGAAGCCTGGCGTCAGACTCAACCTTATGTCACCGGCCACAATGATTAAACTGCTGGAGCTGAATTCACCTCAGGCGGCCCAACTGTTTGCCAGCTATTGCCTGGCCCAGGGTTTGCGCGTCAGTGTGGTGGTGCAATCGTCTTTGCAGGCTGAGCTGTGGTGTGATGAATCTGAGCAGGCACAGGTGGAGCAGTTGTGGCAGGAGTTTATCCGGCAGCCGGACCATCCACGTTATCAGGCGGCGGCCTGGCAACAGGCGGAGCCTGCGTTTACTGCCGGGCACTCCGGGCTTGCTGGGTACTGGCAGCAGTTATGGGCCCAGGGGGGAGTGTTGACCCATCTGATCTGGCTGGCGGCTGTGCTGGTGTTTGTCTGGCAGCAACTGGCCCCCTGGCAGGCGATTTCAGCGTTGCAGTTGCAAGCCGGGGCAGGGATCTCACTGGCTCAGGGCTGGCGCTGGCTGACTCCGGCCTGGCTGCATTTTTCCGGGGCCCACCTGGTGTTTAACCTGATCTGGGTCTGGTATTTGCTGGGGCCAGTGGAAAAAGGTTCCGGTAAAGTACTGGCGGGTGCTCTGGTGCTGGCTGCGTTGTTACCGTCCCATCTGCTGCAGTTTATGCTGGCGGGCCCAAATTTTGGGGGGTTATCTGGCTTGGTCTACGGCCTGTTTGGCTTTTATTGGATTTGCGGCTGGTTAAAGCCAGCCTGGGGTTACCAGCTCAGTCCGGGGTTAATAGGTTTTATGCTGCTGTGGCTGGTAGTCGGATTTGCAGATTTGTTGTGGATCCCGATGGCCAACTGGGCACATTTAGGTGGATTGATGGGGGGAATGCTGCTGGCGGCACTGCTGGCCATCCCAGGGCGGCGCTGACTCCGCCCTGGCAAAAAGGTCAAGGCGGAGTTAAGACGGACCGTGATACAGGTACTTGCTGTACAGTACATCCCGGATCACATCCTGCCCGGTTTCTTTACGCATGACTTCTTTGAGCTCACTGAGCAGCTTTAAACGAATTTCTTCCCGGCCGGTCAGCGATTTGTGCTTGTCTGCTGTTTCCTTGCTCAGAATATCCACAATAATGTCAAGCAGCAGAGGCTCGTGGTGTTCAATGACTTCAATGTATTTTTTGTCGTTCAGCATCAGTTGCATCGAGACACGGACATAACCCAGTTCTTCGGTGCTGGGGGTGACGTAGTTGGTCACAATGTCCGGGTCAAAGGGGTAATAGGCAATTTCAGCTTTGGGTTTGGCGTTGGCTGCATCCTGAGCGAATAACGGGCCTTGCACTGCCATTAAAACCGCAAAAATCAGCGCTCGTTTCATTCCGGTTTCTCTTTCATTTTTATCAAATAACTGGGGTGATCTTACCTGATGGCTCTGCGTTAGGCTATCAGCGGCGGCAATTCTTTTGCTAATCTAAGCTGCTGTGTCGCATTTTTCCAGTCAGGGAAAACCTGTCCGCCACACTGATGACCAGAGCATCTTCTGTCTGCAGAGAAGATCCCGGCGAGATCTGCTGATCCTGGTGCACAAAGCAGGGGATTTTACAGAGTTTTTTTGAGTTCAGCCGCTGTGCCTTGTTATGATGCGCGCCATTATGACTGCAGCGGAATGATGAATTGGACATGCAGCCACATTTTGTATTGCAGGGGCTTTGGCATCCTGCCAGCGCCGATTCAGTGCCAGCCCAGTATCAGCGCTGGCTGCTGGAGGCTGGTTCGCTGACAGCGTTGCTGCGTAAACACTGCCAGCATTTCTCACTGCAGCTGGTCTCCGAGCGTAGCACCTCCTTGCCACACGAATGGCAACAGCACTGGCAACAAGAGGCCGCCTTATGCCGTGAGGTGATTCTGGTGTGTGATGGCACACCAGTGGTCTATGCCCAAAGCTGGCTGCCACTGGCGACATTGCATGAATTGCAGTATCTGGCCCGGCTGGGTGATCAGCCATTGGGCGACGTGATTTTTCAGCACCCTTCGTTGCAACGTGGCCCTATTGAAGTGGCATTCTGGCCTGAATTAGCCCTGCCACAACTTGGTGTACAGCAGCAGCTGTGGGGGCGGCGTTCCGTATTCAGCCTGTTGCAGCAGCCCTTGTTGGTGCAGGAAGTATTTTTACCCGGAGTCCAAGACTTATGAAATGGCAATTGCAGCTGGCGCATTGGCCTGAATACAAGCTGTTGATGCGATTGGACAGGCCCATTGGCAGTTATCTGCTGCTATGGCCAACCTGGTGGGCACTCTGGTTGGCTTCCTCTGGTCATCCCGACTGGAGCCTGCTGCTGGTGTTCAGTCTGGGCGTCGTATTGATGCGCTCCGCTGGTTGTGTCATTAACGATTATGCAGACCGCAACTTTGATGGTCATGTGGAGCGCACCCGGTTGCGACCGCTGGCGGCCGGGCGGATCAATGCGCCTGAAGCGCTGCAGTTGTTTTTATTATTGCTGCTGGCTTCGGCCAGTCTATTGTTGTGGCTGAACTGGCAGACCCGTTTGCTGGCGCTGGTGGCCGTGGCGCTGGCTATTTTGTACCCTTTTATGAAGCGCTTTACCTATTTACCTCAGTTTGTGCTGGGTGCGGCTTACAGCTGGGGCATTCCGATGGCCGCTATGGCCAGCCTTGAAACCGTACCAGGCTGGATTTGGGGGCTGTATCTGGCCAACCTGTTGTGGACTGTGGCCTATGATACCTTTTATGCCATGGTGGATCGGGATGACGATATCCGCATCGGCGTCAAATCAACTGCTTTGTTGTTTGGCCGTTATTGCCATCTGAGTATTGCACTGCTGCAACTGGGTTTTCTGTTGCTGATGCTTTGGGTGGGCACGGTGACCATGGCGGGGGCTTGGTATTATCTGGGTCTTGTACTGATGGCACTGAGTTTTGTCCATCAGCACTGGTTGGCCCACACCCAGGGCAGGGCGGGCTGCTTTCAGGCCTTTCTCAACAACCACTACAGTGGCCTGCTGTTGTTTTTGGGCATAGCGGCAGACGCGCTGCTGGCTTGATGCCCTGTTTTGCCGCTAACGTGCCGGGTCAATCTGACCCTGAATGCTGGTGTTGTGACGAAACCAGCCGGCAATGCTGTAACGAAGAGTCGCTGCGGGTTTGACTTCATGCGGAAAACGGCAGCTTTCAAACAGCACCAGCGTGCCAGCTTTGGGCTGCACCCTCTGCAGCAACTGCTGCTGCTCATCGTAAATCAGTAACTCACCGCCACTGTCGCAGTCATTCAGGTAACAGACGCTGGACAGCACCCGGTTCGAACGGCCGGCAAAAGCATCCAGATGGGTCAGGTAAAAGTCCCCCTGCTGATAACGGGCATAATGGGCTTCAAAATCAACTAATCCGAGAAAAAACCGGCGGTTCATCCACTGCTGCAGTTCGGCCATGCGAGCCAGGTACGCCTGCTGCACAGGGTGTTGCTCTGACAGCCACAAGGTTTGGTCACGCCGTACTTCAGTGTTGAGCTGATGCTGGCCGCTGCGGCCCACCCCGGCCGGCGTCAGTGGCTGCTGCTGTATGTCCTGATACAAAGCCCAGCACAAATCAGCTGGCAGGGCCTGGGGCAGGACCACATAACCTTGCTGATAAAAGGGGTCACTTAACTGGTTCAGCCAAAGTTCCGGTTCTGGCCATTGGTAAGGGATTGTCATAAGTGCAGAGCCAAAAAAAGCCGCCAGGGCAAGTGGCGGCTTTTTACTCAGTCTGCGCAGTGCTGTCAACTAGTACTGGTAGTAACTGGCTTTTTTCAGTAAATCGGCGGCGTTGATCCGGCCCGTTACACATTGGTTAATATCCGCTTTACGCACCAGCCAGTAGTGGTCTTTGCTGTTGCTGCGGCTGGATAAACTCAGCTGCAGTGAGACAAATTCATCGTCTTTCAGCTCTCGCAGGCTGGCTCCGTAGTCACAGAGGGTAGTCGTAAAGACCCCTCCCATTTTGGCCACCAGTTCGGCCTGACGCTGGGCAGCCAGTTTTTGTTGCTCTGCCTGTTTTCGCTGGTACTCCTGCTCCTGTGCTGTCAGGCTTTTTTGCAGTTCGGCCAGTTTGCTTTGCACTTGTTGTGCTTTCTGGTTGGCTTCGTTCAGCTCTTTTTGTTGCCCGCTGTCCAGTTTGCCCACTTTGCTCTGGAATTCGTAATCGCGTTTGGTGCGTTCGTAATCGCGCAGCTCACGTTCCAGGTCGCGGCGCTGATCACGCAAGTCGCGCAGTTTGTCGCTCTGGTCTCTTTGCTGTTCAGCCAGTGCTTCGGCCGCTTCGGCCATCTCTTCAATGGCTTCTTCGTCGATATTAAAACTGAACCCATCACCTGTGCTGACCACAGTCACCGCCTTGGCGGCCTGAGCACTGATAGCAGCCCCTGGGGCTGGTGGTGGCAGCGGGGCCAGAGGCGCAGTGGGTGCCAGCAGCATATGGCGGAACCAGCCACCACTGCTGTCAATTTTAAAAGCCACCCCCTGACCCAGAAGGTAGCTGTGGCTGACCCGGCCGACGCTGTGCTCTTCGCCCCCTAAGGACTTTTTCAGAATGTCCTGCATAATACTCAGGTTTTGCCCCAGTTTGGGGTTCACTTCAGTGGCAGCCATGGCAGGAACTGCCAGAGCTGCAGCAGCCATCAGGCTGATAGTGCGCAAAGTTCTCATCGGTTTACCGCTCCGTTACGCTGTTGATTCGGGTAGATCGCATTGACATCCAGCCGTGCCTGGCTCGGCTGGTAGTTTTCCTGCCAGTAGTTCCAGTCGGCCTGACGTTGCTGGTTCAGGTATTCCACCAGTTCCAGCATGTCGGTACGGCGATCTTTGTTTTGTTGCTCAGTTAAATAATCTTTCAGCAGAATCAGCTGCGAGGCCTGTTGTTGCGTCGTGGAGTTCAGCTGCTGCTGCAGATAGTCGTGTTGTTCTTTACGGTAGCTGGCCAGCAGGGTTTCCAGCTGTTGTTGCTGAAGTTGTTGCTGGTTGTTCCAGCTCAGCGTCAGGCCAGTTTCTCCCAGTTGAAATTGCAGCGGCGATAAACTCACCACCAGAGCCAGGCTGGAAAACGCCACGCTCAAACGCGGCCACCAGTCCTTTTTCGCCGGGCTGTTGCGTTGCCACTGCTGCTGGAACATGCTCAGGGTGTCCACTTCAGGCACTGGCGCATAAAAGGGGGCTTTGGCCTGACGCTCCAGCATCCGGCTCATCTGTAGCCGTGCCAGCCACTGAGGCTCCTGCTGCAGCTGTTGCTCACATTCGTCGGCGGTGATTTTCCCCGCCAGATAGGCTTCAAAAATTTGCTGACTGTTCGACATCTGCTAACTCCAACTGCGTACGCAGTTTATCTAAGGCCGCATAAAACCTGGATTTAATGGTATTGCTGGACAAAGCCAGCTGCTCAGCAATTTCATCAAAGGTAAAGTGCTGATAAAACCTCAATTCAACCACCAGCCGTTGTTCCGGCGGTAATAACCTTAATTGTTGCTGCACCAGCCGCTGAGTCTGCTGACCGTACAGTTGCAGCTCATAACTGGGCGTGTCCTCGTCAGGGCAATCGTAATCTTCCGCCAGTTCCTGGTGATTCTTGCGTTTGCGCAGCATATCCATGGCTCTGTAGTTGGCAATGCCAAACAACCAGCTTTTAAAACTGCTGTCACCGCGGTACTGCGCCAGATTGCGGCACAGCACCATCAGTACGTCCTGCAACAAATCACGGGCGTCGTCCGGCGAGCCTAACAAACGCAGGCCGTAGTAGTACAAAGGCGCCTGGTATCTGGACACCAGCTGCTGCCAGGCTTTGGCGTCTCCCGCTATGGCCTTTTCTATTAATGTTTCGTCGCTGCGTTTAAACACGTTGTTTTTCGGATCCGCTGAAGTTGTTAGTAAGTCGGACTGGTGTGGTAAATAGTTTGGCGTCGGGTGAAAAAATTTCAGAATAATCAGAGAATATTTTCTAACACACTGAGAGGTAAAGGGAAATAAATGCATAAACACAGAAACCGGCCAGGCAGTGTACCGGGCCGGTGCAGAGGTTCATCCTGCGTTACTGGCTGAGTTTGCGCCTGTACCAAAAAATGGCAGGCAGACCTATCAGGTTGGGCAGTAACCAGGGCAACATCTGCCAGTATCCCTGCAACACAGAGCTAAACAGTGCCCGGCCACCAAAGGCACTGAACGCTGTGTAAGCAGCAATACCTGAGGCCAGCATCGCCACCGCGTGTTCCACCAGCCAGGCCTTGGCTGTGGTACTGCGGGCAAAAGTGTAACGCAGAATGCCTGCCGCTGTGCCGAGACTGATCAGCGAAAACACCAGCGCCAAAGGCTGATAAGCGCCCTGTTGCAGCACCACAGCAGCGCTGACCGCCACCAACAGCAGCACAGGGCCCAGCACTGTCCAGTGACGTAACAAGCGGCGGTCCTGCCGGGTTTTCAGGGCAAGCTGAGCATGCCGGATCGTGACCCAGGTCAGCAGGCTGAGCAGAAACAAAAAGCTGTTCTGGTCCATCAGCCGGCGATACAGCGCGGGTTCTGTCAGGGCTCTGGCCATCAGTTCGGGTTTGGCCGCCAGTGGAAAGCCCCAGACAAACAAGGTCATCGCAATGCCTGATGCGGCCACACTGTGCATACAGAGGCTGTAGTAGTGGCCGGTTTTGCGATGCACGGCGCTGCCTTTTTTGCTGAGCACAGGCCACCAGAACAAGAACAAAGCGGCAGAACCCAGAATGATATGTGTCAGGCTGATGGCCTGATAAAGCATGGTCAGCATAGTCAAAACTCCCCTGTTAATTGGTTCTGTTCAGGCTACAGGCAACACAAAGCTGGCACAGGTGCCGGAAGTCAGTACTTTGTGTTGTGACTTCCGGCCTATTGAGCGTCAACGGGAATCAGGCATACTGATCTTATGCAATGGATAAAAACTTTAGGTTTGGATGTGCTGGCAGGGGTGCTGACCTGGTTGCTGGTCTTTCTGCTGAGCCTGTATTTAACGGCCTCGTCACCTGAGCTCCGGGCGCTTTGGCCTTTGGTGATCCCGTTATTTTTGCTGTACTGCGGTTGTTTTGTGCTGATGACCTGGCATGGTAGCCGCTGTGCACCCGGCAGCCGGCCCGGATGGCTGCTGTATCTGCTGCAGCTGGGCTCTGCGCTGGCACTGAACTGGTTGTTGCCGCTGGATTATCTGGCCATTCTGAGCATTATCTGGGTGTCGGTACTGCCTTATTTTGTGTCGTTCCGTCTGGCGCTCTTGCTCACCTTTGGGCTGCTGTGCCTGTGGTTTGGCGTGGATGCCTGGCTGGAACAGCGGTCTTTGTGGATTTCCGCTTTGTTATACGGTTCTTTCCATGGCTTTGCCTTACTGATGATGAAACAGACCTTGTCGGAACAGCAGGCCCGGCAGCAGCTGGAGCAACAACACCAACAATTGGTGCTGGCGCAACAATTGCTCAAAGCCAGTGCCCAGCAGCAGGAGCGCAGCCGGATAGCCCGGGATTTGCACGATGTGCTGGGGCATCACCTGACCGGATTGAGTATTCATTTGCAAATTGCAGAGCACCAGGCCAACGAACAAGTCAAAGCCACAGTGGCGACCTGTCAGCAACTGGCCCGCCTGCTGTTGGCCGATGTGCGGGAAGCTGTGTCTGAACTGCGCCAGCACCGGGTGCTGGACCTGCAGCAGGCCGTCAGTGAGCTGGCAGCGGCGTTGCCGCGTCTGCAACTGAAAACCGACTGGCAGGCCGAATTGCCACTGACCTCAGTGCAACAGGCCGAACAGGTACTGCTGATTATTCAGGAAGCCCTGACCAACAGCCTGAAACACAGCGGAGCCACTGAAGTTACATTGAGTTCGAGCGAAGATGAAGAGGCCGTGCAGTTGCTGATCCACGATAACGGCCGGGTGCAGCCGGGCTGGCTGGCAGGGAATGGCATGCGGGGCATGCAGGAGCGGGCTGCTTTGCTGGGTGCTGAATTACAGTGCAGTGACGCACAGGGGCAAATGCAGCTGTCGCTGCGGTTGCAGAAGGAGGCGTTATGATCCGGGTGTTGCTGGTGGATGATCAAATGCTGATCCGCGAAGGTATTAAAAGTCTGCTGGCCTTGTCCGGTCAGGTCAGTGTGGTCGCTGAATGCAAAGACGGTTCTGAAGTGGTTGCCGCAGTCCGGCAACATCAGCCGGACCTGATCCTGCTGGATTTGTCGATGCCGGTCTGTGATGGCATAGGTGTACTGCGGTTGTTACAGCAAGCCGGTCTGAGCCTGCCTGTGCTGATCCTGACCACCTTTGAAGAACATGACCTGGTGTTACAAAGCATTCAGCTGGGGGCCAAGGGTTATTTGCTGAAGGATGTGTCACTGCAGACATTGACTCAGGCTATCGTCACCCTGACCCAAGGCGGCACTTGTTTTCAAAGCAGTGTGACAGAGCGGCTGCTGGCCGGTATCAAACCCGCTGCCTTACCTGCCGGACGCCATCAAATAGACGCTTTATCCGAAAAAGAACAGCAGATCCTGCAGTTGATGGCCGGGGGCTACTCCAACAAAGAAATTGCCGCCGCCTTGTACAAGTCGGAAGGCACCATTAAAAACCAAATCTCCAGTATTCTGATTAAACTTGGGGTCAGGGACAGAACCAGAGCTGTGTTACTTGGGCTGGAACTTGGTTTAATACAGCAACGCTAAGCCGCTCATTTGTCTGGATTTTGTCGTCTTTCCTTTTTTAGCCGCTATACTGGAAACCAACTGTTCTGTACGTGATGAAAGGCAGCCAGGGAAACGAGGGCATAGCGGTTGAGTTCTGAGTTCAAATCATCTTCTGGAGTTCCACTGCGGGCGTTTTTCTCCTGGCCCGTCCTGGGGCTGTTTGTGTTGTTTGGCGCCTTGCTGATCCTGATTTCGTATTACAACGCCCATCAGGCGGCCAACAGTTATGCGTCCCAATTAGCCAGACAAACCACGGCTCAGGTCAAACACCAGCTGGAACAGCTGTTGTCTGTGCCCAGGCTGGCGGCGGAATCGAGCCGGCAAATGCTGCAGTCCGGTTTAATTTCAGCCGGGCAGACGGAGTTGTTGTCCGGTTTTTTCAACTGGCAAATGCAGCACTACCCGCAACTGACCTACTTATCTGTGGGGGCGGCCGATGGCCGTTACCTGGGAATTCAACGCAATCCGGTGCAGGGCTCCATGACCCTGCTTTCGTCCTGGGATAATCAGCAACTGATGCGCAGTCAGTATGAACTGGACAGTGCAGGCAAAGCCCAGGCCAGATTGCAGTCTCCCGCCCTGTACGATGTCCGGCAGCGCGAGTGGTTTCAGCAAGCCGTACGGCAAGGCAGGACCAGCTGGTATCCGTTGTATTCCTATCGGCATTTTAAAGGTCAGGGTATAGGGCTGGCGACGCCCTGGTATGGCAACGACGGCAAATTGCAGGCGGTCGTTGCCGCAGATATCAGTCTGGACTGGTTGCAACAGTTTGTCAGCGAATTGGGTCAGCAGGTCGGGGCAACTATCTTTATCGTCAGCGAGGACCGGCAACTGCTGGCCAGCAGCCAGGTTCCGCCTCCCCAAACCTCAGTCGCCCCTTTGCTGGATGCCTTTGCGCAGGGAGGACCAGCCCAGCAGCAACTGCGCTGGCAGCAGCAGGACTTCCAGACTTTTTTCCAGTCTTTCCAGGACCCCGCTGGGTTGCAGTTATCCATTCTGGTTCTGGTCAACAACCAGCAACTGATGCAGCAGGCCTATGCCAGCCAGCGCCAAAGTGGCTTGCTGATGATGGGGGCTGTACTGGTCTTTGCGTTGCTCGGCTGGTTATTGAGCCGGCAATTGTCGCAGCCTGTGATGGCCTTAAAAGAATGGGCGCAACAATTGGAGCAGGGCTCTGCCACCCATTTGCCTGTGCCTGAAAGTGCAGTACGGGAAGTCAATGTATTAAGCCAGGCGCTGGCACAAATGGCACTGCGGCTGGACCAGTCATTTTTACAGCTGGAACAGCGGATTGAAGTCGATTCTTTGTCCTTGCAGCGCTTGTCGCTGGCAGTCAGTCGCACCAGTAATGGGGTGGTGGTACTCAATAGCACGGGGCAGATTGAATGGGTCAATCAGGCCTTTGAACGGCTGGCCAGCCTGAGCCTGGGGCAATTGCAAGGACGGGCTTTCAGCCAGACGTTTGCGGAGGCCGACCCTGATGGCAAGCTGCTGCAAATGGAGCAGGCCTTGGCTCAAAGTAAAAGTTTTACGCTGGAATGCCGTTGTCAGCTTGGCCACAGCAAAGCCCGCTGGCTCAGTCTGGAGTGTGACGCAGTGCAGAATGAGCAGGGCGAAGCCGGGGGTTTTGTGATCCTGTGTCAGGATATCCAGAGCCGGAAAGAGGCCGAAGCCGCAGCGCAGGAAGCACAGCAACGCACAGAGCGGCAACGCAGTGCTTTGACTCAGCTGGTGCTGAACGAAGCTGTGTCTTTAGGGGATCGCCTGGCATTTGCCCAAGTGCTGGCTAAAACCACCTCTGCTGCTGTGTTGTGCAACAGAGTCAGCGTCTGGATGTTGTCCGATGCCGGTGATGAGATGTTTTGTCTGGCACTGTACCAACAAGGCGGGCCTGTGCATCAGGACCAGATGGTGCTGCGAAAAAGTGATTTCCCGGTGTATTTTGACACCATAGCGGCCAAAGGCTGGATTTGCGCAGACTATGCCCAGACCGATCCGGCGACCAGTGAATTCAGTTCAGTCTATTTAAAACCCCTTGGTATTACCTCGATGCTGGACGGTGGCATTCTGCTGGCGGGCAAAGTGGTTGGGGTGGTGTGTCTGGAACACATTGGTCCGGCCCGGCAATGGCACAGTGATGAAGAAGCTTTTGTCAGTGCCGTGGCGGCGGTGATGGCACAAACCCTGACAGTAGCACAGCGCAAAGATGCCGAACAAATCAGTAAAGAATATGCCCAGCATACCCAGACTGTGCTGAATAACGTGGTGGATGGCATTATCACCATTGATGAAAGTGGCCGTATTGCCAGCGTCAACCCGGCCGCCCAGCAGATGTTTGACAGCAGCGCAGACCAAATGACAGGCCGTTATGCCACCGAATTGCTGTCGGCCAGTGCCCGGCAACAGCAAAAACAGGCTGCGTACTTTCCGCTGCCAGGCCAGGTTCCGGTGCTGGGTCAGAATCGCGAGCTGGAAGGGCAGAATGCCCATGGTCAGGTGTTTGCCATGGAGCTGGCGGTCTCACAAATCCGCCGCCAGGGACGTTTGCTGTATATCTGTACTGTGCGGGATATCTCAGACCGTAAAAGGGTTGAGAAGCTGAAAAACGAATTTGTTTCAACTGTCAGCCATGAACTCCGTACCCCACTGACCTCCATTGCCGGTGCTTTGAGCCTGCTGGATAACGGCATTGTTGGCAGTCTTGAACCTCAGGCGGCTGAACTGGTGCGTATAGCGCATAAAAACAGTCAGCGCCTGACCAGTCTGATCAATGATTTGCTGGATATCGAAAAAATAGCGGCCGGTAAAATGCAATTTGAGCATAAAGCCGAGTTGTTGTTGCCGCTGGTGCACCAAGCGCTGGAACTAAACCGGATGCTGGCACAGGATAAACAAATCCGCCTGGATTTTTCTGCTGGCAACAGCGAATTACGCTCAGTACTGGATGCCAAACGTTTTATTCAGGTGCTGTCGAATTTTCTCAGCAATGCCATCAAGTTTTCACCTGTTGGCGCGCTGGTGACAGTGCAGCTGGACGCAGCGGGTGAGCAGGCCAGGATTTCGGTGACAGATCAGGGCCCAGGCATTGCGCCGGAGTTTCATCAGCGTTTGTTTAAACGATTTTCCCAGGCAGATTCGTCCGACAGCCGCCACAGCAGTGGCACAGGCCTTGGCCTGGCGATTTCCAAAGAGCTGGTAGAAAGCATGGGGGGCCAGATTGGTTTTTCATCTGAACCCGGCCAGGGGGCCACCTTCTGGTGCAGCTTTCCGCAGGCCGGTGCCAGTGTTACGGCAGATTGATACTGTTCTGCTGCTGCGAAGCCGGGTGCTCCAGTGATTCCAGTTCAATCTGAATGGCGTTACAGGAAATCTGAATTTCGTACAAAGACACCAATAAACTCAACATCAATGCGGCCAGACTGGCGGCAAAACTCCATTGGCCAGCGAGCTGCCATTGCATAAAAAGGCAAAACATCGACAGGGTACAGAGCACAAAACTGATCACGCCCCAGCGCTGCATGGAACGGATCAGAAATACCCGTTTGCGCAGGTTTTCAATCTGGCGTTTGGCCAGCTCCCGCACCTGGTTGCCTTCGCGGGTATTGAGCTGCCGGATCAGCTGGGCCAGCACCAGAAACCTGTTGGTGTACGCCAGCAGTAACAGCGAAATGGCCGGAAATAATAAAGCCGGGGTGGTGATCGTCATCAGCGATAAATCCATAAAAAACTCCAGTTCAGCAAACAAAGCAGCCATCACTGGCTGTCCCTTGGGTTTGGCATAAACTTCAGCTGTTGTGTATGATGCCAGCCGATAGCGGCACGGAGTCTCCAGCATGAAACAAAAAGCCAATAATTTCCAGATGATGCGTGAACTTGGGTATTACCAGCAGGCGGCCATTGCGGCGGCTTTGCTGGAGCGTATGTTGCCGAATTACCAGCTGTTTGCTGAAGTCACTGAGTTTGGGGATGCCAAGTTATGCCGTGATATTCTGAATATGGTGTGGGAATGGCTGTTTGTCCGTCGGGTAAAAATTAACTTTGAACGGCTGGCGGAAGAGCTGGAACTGGCCACCCCGGACCAGGCCAATTTTGATCTCTTCGGAGTCTACCCGGCCATCGACACTGCGACGGCACTGGACACTATGCTCAATGGGATTTCTCAGCAGGATGCCGCTGAGTTTATTAATGTCGCCAAGATTTCTCAGGCTACAGTAGCGCGGCTGATTGAATGGGAGGCTGGGGACCTGGACATCAGCTCAGAATCTGAGCTGAAAAAGTATGTACGTGACCACGAGCTGATGCAGTACGAAATGGACTGTCTCGCTGAACTGATTGAGCTGGTGCGTCCTATACAAAGCTTTGAGAAAACCGATGTGCAGCTGCTGAAAGCCTGGGTAAAGGAACAAGGTCTGACCAATCTGGGGATGGAGTTTAGTACAGAAAATAATCAATCCGATCAGTAACTTTTCGGTACTATTAGTTTAACTAATTAAAAAACCTTAAAAAATTTTGTTGCGCGAATTTTATTCGCTATTTAGAATGCGCACCGCTCGAAAGGCAAGTCTCCTGAAAGGGAGTACACGCAAAGCTTCAGGTCTAAGGGGAAACCTATGATGGCTGGGCTGCCGTAACCAGGAGGTTACGTAGGACGCGCATCCATCAGATTACTGATGTCCCAAGCTCCTCCTTTCGTGTTTGCTGATATCACAGCAGCGGCTTTGTTGCTGTAGCAGTAGTCAGCCTGAACAACCATGAATCTGCCTGACATCAGGCTTAGCTTAATCCGGAGCTTTTGACATGAAATTCAAATTTGTTGCTTTAATCGCTGCTGCTGTTGCTGCCCAGTTTGTTGCCCCAGTGGCTTCTGCCAACGACCAGTTAGCTCAGTCTATCTGTGCTTATGTGGCAGACAACAACAAAAACAACCTGCGTAAGACACTGTCTGACAACCGCATGCGTTTAAAAGCTGTGTATGACGGCATCAGCTGTGATGGTTTACCACTGGTACGTTTTGCCATTAAAAACAACGCTGCGGATACTGCAGAATTCATCATCAAGCAGTTACCGAGCAGCCAGGTTGCTCAATCAGGTGACATTGAATGGGCAAACAGCAACGGTTTTGCTGCGTCGCCTATCCTGGAAGTAATCAAATCACGCAGCGCCAGCTAATTCAGCCCGGTGTGACAAAAAAGCCATGCGATTGCATGGCTTTTTGTTTTTTACTCTGCGGCTTGCCATAAACGATAAGCCAGCTGCCCTGCTATTTTTTCCTTCAGCAAAGTCCAGCCTGCAGGTATGTCCTGTAATGTCAGTTCTTTTTCGGTTTCCAGATACACCAAAGCGCCGGGTTTTAACCAGCCCTGGCTGGCCAGTGCCTGGCAGGTGGGCAATGCCAGCTGTTGCCGGAATGGCGGGTCAATAAACACCAGGTCAAATTGAGTAGTGGCAGGTTTTTGCAGCCACTGCAGCGTATCTGTGTGGTGCACTGCGCCTTCGGAGCTGTTCAGGCTTTGCAGGTGTTTTTTCAGCAAAGCGGCGGTTTGGGCGTCTTTTTCCAGCAGCAGGACCGAAGCCGCGTAACGGGACAAGGCTTCCAGCCCCAGACTACCGGAACCAGCAAAGCAGTCCAGCACGACCGCACCGGCCACATCCTGCATCAGCCAGTTAAACAGGGTTTCTTTGACCCGGTCTGAGGTGGGTCTGAGCCCTTGGGCATCCAGCACCGGCAAACGCCGTCCTTTCCAGCGGCCGCTGATCAGCCGGACATAACCAGGCCCCTGGTGGGGGGAGCTGTTTTTCTGGCGGGTTGTTTTCATTGAGTTTTTGCCCTGCATCTTAAAGATGGTACTATAAGCCCCGATTTTACCTTAGTTTCCAATCTTCTGGCATCGAGCTTTATGACTACGCAAAATAAACTGTTTTCCTGGCTGGGGTTTGGCAAAAAGCCACAGAATGAGCAGCCCAAAACTGTTGACGCTGAACAAGACAAAGCCACTCAGCCCGAGCCCAGCAGTGACGCCACAGTGCCTGTGGCAGAACCTCAGGTGGAACAGGCCGTGCAACCAGAGTTGGTTGCAGAAAAAGAAATTTCACCTTCCATTGACACTGAATCGGTCGCAGCGCTGCCCGCTGTCGCAAACCAGCCCGAAGCCGCAGCCAGCACCGCCGCCGCCAAAACCGGTTTTTTTGCCCGCTTGCGGCAGGGCTTGAGTAAAACCAGTCAGAACCTTGGTTTGGGCCTGGCCAGCCTGTTCAGAGGTAAAAAAATTGACGATGAGCTGTACGAAGAGCTGGAAACTCAGTTGCTTCTGGCTGATGTGGGTGTGGAGACCAGCCAGAAACTGATCAGGCAACTGGTGCAACATGCGGATCGCCGACAACTGCGTGATGCAGAAGCTCTGTACGACAAACTGCAGCAGGAAATGACCGAGATGCTGCAAAAAGTGGAACAGCCGCTGCAGCTGGATGGCGCCAATGGCCCTTATGTGATTCTGATGGTTGGGGTTAATGGGGTCGGGAAAACCACCACTATCGGCAAACTGGCCCAACAGTTTAAGCAACAGGGCAAAACGGTGATGCTGGCGGCTGGTGATACGTTCAGGGCTGCAGCCGTCGAACAACTGCAGGTCTGGGGCGAACGCAACCAAATTCCGGTGATTGCCCAGCACTCCGGTGCCGACAGTGCTTCGGTAATTTTTGACGCTTATCAGGCGGCCAAAGCACGGAATGTGGATTTGTTGATTGCCGACACCGCCGGTCGTCTGCAAAACAAAGCGCACTTAATGGAAGAGCTGAAAAAGATTGTCCGGGTGATGAAAAAAATCGACGATGCAGCGCCGCACGAAGTGATGCTGACGCTGGATGCTGGCACAGGCCAGAATGCGCTGAGCCAGGCCCGGTTATTTAAAGAAGCGGTGGATATTACCGGCATCAGCCTGACCAAACTGGATGGTACCGCCAAAGGCGGGGTGATTTTTGCGATTGCCGACCAGTTCAGTCTGCCTATCCGTTACATTGGTGTTGGTGAGGGCATTGACGATTTACGGGTGTTTCACAGCCAGGACTTTATTCAAGCCTTGTTTAACCGGGATCTCTGAGCATGTTGCGTTTTGAACAGGTGACCAAAGGATACAGTGGTGGTTTTGTGGCCTTGGACCGGGTCAGCTTTGAGCTGGAAAAAGGCGAAATGGCGTTTTTAACCGGCCACTCCGGTGCTGGTAAAAGTACCCTGTTGCGTTTAATCAGCCTGATCGAAAGACCGAGCGCCGGTAAGGTGTTTATCAATGGTGTGGACCTGAGCAAAATCCGTCAGCGTCAGGTGCCTTATATACGTCGCGATATTGGCATGATTTTTCAGAATCATAAGCTGTTGATGAACCATACAGTGTTTGACAACGTGGCTTTGCCTTTGGTCATTGAAGGCTTCAGTGGTAAAGATATGGCCAAGCGGGTGCATGCCGCGTTGGATAAAGTGGGGCTGCTGGATAAAGTCCGTTGCCTGCCTCACACCTTGTCTGGTGGAGAGCAGCAACGGGTTGGCATTGCCCGTGCCGTGGTGAACCGTCCGCCTCTGTTACTGGCCGACGAACCGACCGGCAACCTGGATCCGGAGTTATCCAAAGAAATTATGGGTGTGTTTGAAGCCTTTAATCAGGTAGGGGTGTCGGTGCTTATCGCCAGCCATGATTTAAGCCTGCTGGCGCGTATGCGTTATCGCACCCTGACGTTACGCAGTGGCCGCATGATTAACGACGGTCTGAGCTGGGGAGCGGACGAATGAGTATTCTGTTCCAGGGCCGGGCCACAGGGGCCACTGCAGCGAAAGTCAGCCTGTGGCGTAAGTTTGTGATGTTTTGGGTGGCACATTTACGTCAGGCGGTCACCAGCCTTGGCGAAATCTGGCTGACACCTGCCTCCTCTTTGCTGACTGTGGCCGTGATTGGCGTCAGCCTGACTCTGCCTGTGACATTGCATCTGGTGGTGAAAAACCTGCAGCAGGTGGGGCAGGGGGTCGACAAAGCGGCACAAATCAGTCTGTTTTTGCAGCAGGACACCAATGAAACCCAAATTGCGGAGTTGCTGGCGCTGCTGCAGGCTGACCCGCAGATTGCGGCAGTGGCGTTTATCGATAAAGGTCAGGCGCTGACCGAGTTCAAACAAAGCTCAGGTTTTGGTGATTCACTGGATTATCTAAACGACAACCCCTTGCCTCATGTGGTGCTGGTAACTCCGGCTGATACCTCAGCAGCTGCTGCATCCGCGTTGTTAAAACAGCTGCAACAGGAACGCTATATTGAAATAGCCAAGCTGGATATTGGCTGGCTGGAGCGGCTGGATGCCATAGTATCGCTGGTGCGTCAGGCGGCTGTGGCCGTGGCCCTGTTGCTGGTGTTGGCCTTATTGCTGGTGGTTGGTAATACCATTCGTCTGATGGTTTTAAGTAAAAAAGACGAAATTGAAGTGATGAAGCTGGTTGGTGCCACGGATTCTTACATTCAGCGGCCCTTTCTGTACACAGGGATCTGGCTGGGCTTATTTGGCGGCGTGCTGACCTTTCTGATTGAAGAAGTGCTGATGTGGTGGCTGGAGCAAGGCATTGCCAGGGTAACTCAGTTGTATGATGGCAGCTTTCAGTTACAACCTATGAGTCTGGCTGAATTGGGTTACCTGCTGCTGGGAGCCATACTGCTCGGCCTGCTGGGGTCTTACCTGGCGGTGCGCCGCACTATTATGCAGATAGATGCGGCAGGGGTTTGACCCCGGCCGCTTTTGCGGACACATTTTTTAACGCACTTTCAGCAGGCTCTGGCCCCATTCCACCGCTTCCAGATACACCCGGTTTAAATCCACGCCGGCTGGCACCAACGCGGCCGATAATTTAGTTTGCTGTTGCCACAGGCCTTGTTCAAAGGTGCTTTGCAATTCCAGATAACGCGCCAGCGTGCCTTCGCCTTGCAGCAACGCAGCTTTGATCTCATCCAATAAAGGTAATTGGGAGAGTAATTCGGCCAATGGTTGTTCCAGCAGGGCATCGACCAGCGAAAACAGGCCAGTCAGAAAAGCAGCAGGTGGGTTTTCCTGATCGCCACGAATGGCCGCCAGCTGGTCGCAGAAGCGAGCCCGGATCAACGACATCACCAGCAGCTCATCAGACTGGCCTTCGGCCAGGTTCGCCAAAGCCAGCAACGAAATAAATTTTTTCAGCTCCGCTTCACCCATATAGACCATGGCATGTTTCAGTGAACCAATGCTTTGCTTACGGGCGAAGTTGGCGCTGTTGATAAAACGTAGCAGCTTATAGGACATATCCAGGTCGCGCTGCATAATGCCGGCCAGCTTGTCAAAATCCAGCTGCACTTTGCTGGATTCACTGATCAGGGTCAGCAGATTGAGCTTATTTGACCCCAGCTGTTTGTGTTTCAGCATTTCAGGGCGGGCAAAGAAATAGCCTTGGTACAGGTCGAACCCCAAGGTTTGCAACTGAGCAAATTCTTCAGCGGTTTCGACTTTTTCGGCCAGTAAGGTCAAGGCATAGGGCCGGACCCGTCGCAAGTAACGACTGATTTCCAGCACATTAAATTGCCGGACATCAATTTTCAGAATATGCACATAAGGTAAGAACAGATCCCACTTGGGATCAAAATCATGGTCGTCCAGTGCCAGCCGATAGCCCATTTTATGCAGCTCTTTGCAGGCGGTCAGCAGTTCATCACTGATCTCGACAGTTTCCAGAATTTCAATGACGATGGCGTTTGGATCAATAGATGTAGGGAAATGGTGGATCAGGGTATCGGCAGAGAAGTTAATAAAAGCCTGTTTACCACCGGTGATTTTTTCAACCCCCAACATCAGGTGGTGTTGCGTAATCAGCTTGGAGGTGGCTTCGTCGGCATTGATATTTGGAAAGCTATTCTCGATTCCGTCTCTGAACAACAGCTCATAACCTGTTACTTCTTTATTCTGATCAAAAATGGGCTGTCTGGCCACATAACAATACATCGTACCGCCTCAGTTATGTTTATTGGTTGAGTTGATATGCTGAGAAGAACTCTAAATTTATCGTATTTCCGGACAGCTACACTCTATATGAGCAGATATTATTAAAACAGCAGTATTAGAAAATTTGGATCTTAAAAGCCGGCAAAAAATATTTAGCACTCTCCGCTAAAGAGTGCTAATATCGGTCGCAATTCAGAAATGAAAGGGGTTTTAAATGACGCAAACAGCTCAGTTGATGACGCTGACAGTGGCCGGCAGCGGCAGCCTGGAAGCTTATACTCATGCAGTCAGTTCCATCCCTATGCTCAGCGCCGAAGAAGAACGCGCTTTAGCCGAACGTTTACATCAGGATGGCGATCTGGAAGCGGCCCGCCAGCTGATTATGTCGCATTTACGCTTTGTGGTGCATATTGCGCGCAGTTATTCAGGTTATGGATTGCCAATCAGCGACTTGATCCAGGAAGGTAATATTGGCCTGATGAAAGCCGTCAAGCGCTTTGACCCTTCGGTAGGTGTGCGGCTGGTTTCTTTTGCAGTGCACTGGATCAAAGCAGAAATTCATGAGTTTGTGCTGAAAAACTGGCGTATTGTCAAAGTGGCAACGACCAAGGCGCAACGGAAACTGTTTTTTAACCTGCGTAAGGCGAAAAAACACTTAGGCTGGTTCAGCAAGGAAGAAGTGAAAAACGTAGCCGAGTCCTTAGGGGTGCCGGAGCACGAAGTGCTGGAAATGGAAGCCCGCATGAGCAACCATGATATGCCGTTTGATGCACCGGACGATGACGACGAAAGCTATACAGCGCCGGTGTATTACCTGGAAGACAAAGGCTCTGATTTAGCCAACCGGATTGAAGAAGACCAGTGGGACAATGCTGCAGTCGACCGTCTGCAGGCCGCGGTCCGCACTCTGGACGAGCGTAGTCAGGATATTATCCGCGCCCGCTGGCTGGACCAGAACAAAATGACACTGCAAGAGCTGGCTGACCGGTATCAGGTGTCTGCTGAGCGGGTGCGTCAGCTGGAAAAAAATGCGATGAAAAAACTGCAGGCCGCTATGGCCGCCTGATCCGTTAAAGGGTGAAAAAAGCCGGAGCACTGCTCCGGCTTTTTTATTTTCAGTCCCTAAATCAGCTGTTTCAGCAGGTGGATTCTTTACTTTGAGCGATTCAGACCACACTTTAGTTCGCCCGACCTAACTGATAAAAGGGCAGCGACGGTGCCTGAGCGGCTTGAGTTTTGGGCTGGAAATGCTGGTAAAGAGGTATTCTGGGTTCTTGTTGGGCTGGTAAGCTGAGAGGGTTGAGTAACTCCGGGATCGCGTAGTCTGTTGTCAAAGCCTGCTCCTGCTGCAGGATCACCTGAGCGGCCATGGTCTCAGGCATCAGGGGTTGATTGGTCGCCCTGGATTCTGTCGTCGGGTGTTGTTCTGTTGTTGCCTGCCGTGCCAGTGCCTGATGCACGGGCAGGCTTTGATTGGCCCGTACCAGTGGGTAATCTTCAGGTAACAGCGCTGACAAAGGCACCAGTTCCACGCCAGCCTTGGTAATGCTGGAAAGGTTTTTTTGCAGGTATTGGTAAGTTTCCGGGTAAGGATGGCCTATGGCAATGGCTTGCTGATGCTGCTTTGCCAGCTGCAGGGCCTGCTTAAATTGTTTGTCCAGTGCAGCATAGCTGCGGTCATTGTCCAGAAACACCTGACGCGTTAACAAAGGCACCTGATGCATAGTGGCGTAACGGGCGGCTGTGCTTTTGGCGGTGGTTTTACTGTCGAGGAAAAACAGTTTTCGCCGGGCCAGGTAAGCCAGAGTCCAGTCCATCACCTGATGCTGTTCGGTAAAATAGCTGCCCATATGGTTATTCATGCCAATGGCCTGGGGCACGTCGGCAAAAGCTGCATCCAGCATCTGCTCTATTTGCTGTCGGTCCATCGTCACTTTCAGCGCATTTTTGCTTAAGTCGGCACGGCGGGCCGACTCCATCGGCATATGCAGAATCACGTCCCGGCCTTTTTGCATCGCGGCCTGAGCCATGGCGGTGCTGTGACGGGTATGGGGGATCACGGCATAAGTCAGAGGGTAATCCAGCTCCAGCAGGCGGTAATCGGTCTGGTGGTACCCAATATCGTCAATCACGATCACCAGTTTGGCTTGGGCCAGCGCCAGTGTTGACCAACAGAGGGCAGTACATGCCAACAGCCATTTCATCTGTTAACCTGCCCTTTTCTGCAACCAGCTGACCGGGTTAATGGCGCTGCCTTTTTGCCGGATCTCGAAATACAGGCCACTTTGCGCCTGGCCACCACTGGCGCCCACCAAAGCCACAGCTTCACCGGACGCCACGGCTTCCCCTGGTTTTTTCAGCAGCGCCTGATTATGACCATACAGGCTCATGACCCCACTGCCATGGTCGACAATAATGACCCAGCCATACCCCTTCAGCCAGTCAGCGTACAGCACTTGTCCGGCCGCGACCGCTTTCACCTGAGTGCCTTCAGCGGCAGCGATCAGAATGCCGCGGGAGCTGACACCAGCAAGGCGCTGCTCGCCATAACTTTGCAGTATGTCGCCCCGAACAGGCCAGGGCAGGTTGCCTATGGTTTTCGGTATATCCAGCCGCTGTTTGGCGGCCAGTGCTGCCGCTTTCAGTTTGCTCAGGGTGCTTTGCAGGCTTTGTTCGTTTTGCTTCAGGTACTCCAGTTGCTGTTGGTTGCTGGCAAGAAAAGCCTGAATTTTTTTCACTGACGCCTGTTGGCTGACGCGGGCCTCTTTCAGTTCCGCCTGTTGCTGTTCCAGCTGTTGCTGCGCCAGCTGTTGCTCCTCAGTCCGGGACTGCAGTTGCTGCTGCACCTGCTGCAATTCAGTCGCAGTCTGGTTCAGGGTGGTCAGGGCGCTGGTGCGGGCTTTATTCAGGTACTGATAATAAGTTAACACCCGCTCCAGTTTTTGCTGGTCATCCAGGTTCAGCAACAACTTGCTGTAATCATGCTGACCAGCGACAAAGGCGCCACGGATTTGCTGGCTCAGCAAGGACTTTTGTCGTTCAAACTCTTGCTGCAGTTGTTGCTGCTGCACCGTTAACTGTTGTTGCTGCTGCGTCAGTTCAGTCAGTCGTTGTTGACTGCTGCGAAGCTGCGCTGCCAGTTTCGCCAGAGACTGATCGGCCGATTTCAGCAACTCCTGTGCTTTGGCAAAGGCCTGTTGCTGCTGCTTCAGTTCTTTTTCGGTTTGCTGGATTTGGTCTTTAAGCTGGTTCAGCTCCTGCTGCACTTCCTGTTGTTGCTGGGCGGCCACGGGGGCAAGCAAACCAAAGCAACACAGCAGAGCCAGGCCCTGCTGTGTCAATCTATGGACAACGGCTACTCGCATCAGTGGGTTTTCATCAGCACTTTGCCGGTCATTTCTGCAGGCACAGGCATACCCATCAGATGTAACATAGTCGGGGCTATGTCACTTAAAATGCCGCCCTGAATCACTTCGGCCGGCCGGCCAACATAAATCAGAGGCACCGGATCGCTGGTGTGGGCGGTATGGGCCTGGCCAGATTCCGGGTCCATCATTTGTTCGGCATTGCCATGGTCGGCGGTAATCAGACATTCGCCCCCCACTTGCTGCAGCGCTTCGACCACCCGGCCAATACAATGATCCACGGCTTCCACTGCCGCAATGGCTGCACTCATCACACCGGTGTGACCCACCATATCGCCATTCGGGTAGTTGCAGATAATCACATCAAAGTCGCCACTGTGGATGGCACCGACCAATTTGTCAGTCAGTTCTGTTGAGCTCATTTCTGGCTGTAAATCGTAGGTTGCCACTTTTGGCGACTCCACCAGAATACGTTGTTCTCCCTCGAATAAGTCTTCACGGCCGCCACTGAAGAAGAAGGTGACGTGGGCGTATTTTTCGGTCTCGGAAATACGCAGCTGGGTTTTCTGGTGTTTGGCCAGCCATTCGCCCAACACATTGTTCAGACTTTCTGGCGGGTAAGCGCAGGGCGCTTTGATGTCGGCGGCGTATTCGGTCAGCATCACAAAACGGCTCAGCGCCGGTGTTTTTTCCCGGACAAAACCACTAAAACCAGCGTCAGTAAAGGCGCGGCTGAACTGACGGGCCCGATCGGCACGGAAGTTCATAAAAATCAGGCTGTCGCCATCGTTCATACTGACCACCTGGCCTGATGGAGTCCGTATGGCTGTAGCTTTGACGAATTCATCGTTTTCATCGCGACTGTAAGCGGCGTGCAGAGCGGCGACGGCAGTGTCGGCCTGAAACTCAGCTTTGCCTTGAGTCAGCAAGTCGTAGGCGGCTTGTACACGATCCCAGCGCTTGTCGCGGTCCATTGCATAATAACGGCCGATAATGGAGGCAATCTGGCCTCTGCCAATGGCATTAAAGTGTGCTTCGACCCGCGCCAGCGAAGCTTCTGCACTGCGTGGCGGCGTGTCACGGCCATCCAGAAAGGCGTGCAGGTAAATCTGTTCCGCACCTTGTTGCCTGGCCAGATCAATCATCGCAATTAAATGATCTTCATGGCTGTGCACGCCCCCTGGCGACAACAAACCCATAATATGCACTGCTTTACCGGCCTGGACTGCGGCCTGACAGGCATCGGTCAATACCGGATTTTCAAAGAAGTCGCCATCGTTGATGGATTTGGTAATACGGGTAAAGTCCTGGTACACCACCCGACCTGAACCCAGGTTGACGTGACCAACTTCAGAGTTACCCATTTGGCCATCAGGCAAACCCACATCCATACCTGAGCCTGAAATCAGTGTGTGTGGATAGCTGGCCCAGAGTTTGTCCATCACAGGGGTGCGGGCCTGTAAAATGGCGTTATATTCCCGCTCTTCACGGTAACCCCAACCATCCAGAATCACTAAGACTAAAGGTTTTTTTGGCGTCATACCTGCTCTCCGCAACCAACTGTTCTGCTTACGCTAATGCGGCTATCTTACCCTGTTTTCCTGCTGAAAACAGTGCTGGAATAGTACACAAGGGCTACCGGGGCTGTAATCCGGCCTGAAACTGGGTATACTCGGGCCCATTTTCAGCTAATCAGATGGCTTCTTATGCAGCAATACATCGACTTTTTATCCAATCATCCCTACCTGACCGCGGCCTGGGTCGTGCTGTTTCTGGCACTGGTTGTCAGCTGGATGAAATCTTTAACCTCTAAAATCAAACAAATCAGCCCGACTGAACTGACCATGCTGGTGAACCGGCAGGACGCCACTGTACTGGATATTCGTGCTGAAGCTGATTTTCGCAAAGGCCATATCACAGGGGCCCGGAATATCCAGGCCAGCCAACTGCAGGCCGCTGGTTTACCTGGTCTTGAAAACCAGAAAGACAACCCCATTATTGTGGTATGTCAGGCCGGTATGTCGGCGCAAAGCGTGGCTGCCAGCCTGAATAAACAGGGGTTTAGTCAGGTCTTTGTGTTGCAGGGCGGCATGAATAGCTGGACAGGGGCAAACCTGCCGCTGGTGAAGAAATAACGAGGTACTGATGGCTCATGTCACTATTTACACTAAGGACTATTGTCCTTATTGTGTCCGCGCAAAGTCGCTGTTAAGCAGCAAAGCTGTGCAGTTTGAAGAGATTCAGATTGACCGCCAGCCTGAGCGGCGGCCTGAAATGATTGAACGGGCCAAAGGCCGAACCACAGTGCCACAAATTTTTATTGGTGACCGCCACGTTGGTGGTTGTGACGACCTGGTAGCGCTGGACGCTGCTGGTGGTCTGGATGCGCTGTTAAGCGCCTGAAAAATTTAAGAATAAATAAGGATTTATCATGTCAGAACAACAAGCCAATGGCGCCGCCGCTGAACAATTTGCCATTCAGCGTATTTATGTCAAAGATGTTTCGTTTGAAGCGCCTCTGGCTCCGGCCATTTTCCGTAAAGAATGGCAACCTGCTGTGCAACTGGACCTGGATACCCGCAGTGAGAAGCTGGACGATGGCAGCTTTGAAGTGGTGTTGTCCTTAACAGTGACTGCCCGTTTAGGTGACGAAGTGGCGTTTCTCTGCGAAGTGCAGCAAGCCGGTATTTTCAGCCTGCCAGCGCTGGAAGAAGAAGTGCAGGTGGCGCACATGCTGGCGTCCTTCTGCCCGAACATTCTGTTCCCTTATGCCCGTGAAGCCGTGGCCAGCCTGGTGAACCGTGGTACTTTCCCTCAGCTGAACCTGTCGCCGGTGAACTTCGACGCGTTGTTTGCCCAGTATCTGCAAAAACGTCAGGCAGACGCACAGGCCCACCAGGGCGCAGTGACGCATTCGTAAATGAAAGCGGCAATTGCTGTATTGGGGGCGGGCTCGTATGGGACCGCCCTTGCTATTTCTCTGGCCCGTAATGGCAATCCAACCCTGTTGTGGGGTCGCAATGCCGATGATATTGCGCAGATGGCCAAAGACAGAACCAACCAGCGTTACCTGCCGGATATTCAATTGCCGGAAGCGCTGCAGGTCAGTGCTGATTTGGCTGAAACTGTCCGTGCGTGCCGCGATATTTTAGTGGTGGTACCCAGCCACGCTTTCGCGCAAACCTTGCGTCTGATTAAACCTTATTTGCAAGCCGATGCCCGCGTGGCCTGGGCCACCAAAGGCCTGGAACCAGAAACCGGTCGTTTATTGCAGGACGTGGCGAAAGAAATTCTCGGTGAGCAGGTGTCGTTGGCTGTGTTATCAGGCCCGACTTTTGCCAAAGAACTGGCCAAAGGTTTGCCGACGGCCATTTCATTGTCGTCGACTGACCCTGAGTTTATTAAAACCCTGTCTGACCTGCTGCACTGCACCAAAACCTTCAGGGTCTATACCAACCCGGATTTTATCGGGGTTCAGCTCGGTGGTGCGGTCAAAAATGTGATCGCCATAGGGGCCGGTATGGCCGACGGCATTGGCTTTGGTGCCAATGCCCGTACAGCCTTGATCACCAGAGGGCTGACCGAAATGTGCCGTTTGGGCTGCGCTTTGGGTGCCAAAAAAGAAA
Organism: Rheinheimera sp.; assembly: GCF_037442525.1. Classification (GTDB taxonomy): domain Bacteria; phylum Pseudomonadota; class Gammaproteobacteria; order Enterobacterales; family Alteromonadaceae; genus Pararheinheimera. The sequence goes on from NZ_JBBIQD010000010.1 coordinate 140,971, forward strand.
CCTTTATGGGCATGGCCGGTTTGGGTGATCTGGTGCTGACCTGCACCGACAATCAGTCACGTAACCGCCGTTTTGGTCTGTTGCTGGGCGAAGGCAAATCGGTTGAGCAGGCCATGAGTCAGATAGGCCAGGTCGTGGAAGGCTACCGTAATGCGAAAGAAGTCTTTAACCTGGCAGCACGGGTAGGCGTCGAAATGCCGATTACTGAACAAATCTTTCAGGTGTTGTATCAGGGCAAAGATGCCAAGCTGGCGGCTCTGGATTTACTTGGCCGCGAAAAACGCGACGAGTAATGCGGGTTACAGCTGCAGAAAAGGCGTAGTGAACTACGCCTTTTCTGTTTCTTTTTGCAGCAACTGGCTGATGTGTTCCGCACTGGCCGGGGCACTGAACAAGTAGCCTTGTGCCACTTCACAACCCATCACATGCAGCAGGTAGGCTTGCATCTCAGTTTCGACCCCCTCGGCGACCACCGCAATATTCAGGTACCCAGCCAGCCGGATAATGGTAGAGGTGATGTTTCTGTCCTGTTCACAACTGTCCATATCTTTGACAAAGGCCCTGTCTATTTTCAGGGTGTCGATTGGGAAGCGTTTCAGGTAGCCCAAAGAGGAGTAGCCAGTACCAAAGTCGTCCAGCGCCAGGGTGAAACCCAGAGCTTTCAACTGATGCATCATCTGCAAACAATGTTCGGCGTCACGCATCATGGCCGTTTCAGTGATCTCCAGTTCAATGTACTGTGCATCCACACCATGCAGCCGCAATTGCTGACGCAAAAAGTCAGGTAAATCTTTTTGTTGCAGCTGTTGCACCGACAGGTTCACCGCCACCCGCCCCCGCATCAGGCCTTGCTGTTGCCAGACACGGATCTGGGCACAGACCTGACTGAACACCAGGCGATCCAGCTGAATAATCACCCCATTTTCTTCGGCTATAGGGATAAAAACGGCAGGGGAGACCGGACCACGCTGCGCATTTTGCCAGCGACACAAGGCTTCGAAACCCACAATCTGGTTTTGACTGATGTTGTACTTCGGCTGGTACAACACATGAAATTCCTGCTGATTCAGCCCTCGCCACAAATCACTTTCCAACGCCAGGTACTCTGGTGTGCGTTGCAGCATTTTATCGTTAAAAAACTGAGCGTTGTTCCGTCCCATATGTTTGGCATGGTGCAGAGCGGTGTCGGCGCTGCGCAGCAAGGCGTCGCTGGCCTCACCATCGGCCGGGTAGGCGGCAATACCCAGGCTGGCAGTCAGCGTTACCTGCAGGTCAGCCAGCTGAAACGGTTCCCGCACCTGCAGCAGTAACTGGTTGGCCAGCCGGTTCAGCAGCACATCAAACTGCTCAGTGTAAAAGTGTGAAGGTACCAGAATGGCAAACTCATCAATACCGGTTTTGGCCAGAATATAACCGGCTGGCAGCTGTTGTTGCAGCCGTGCCGCCACCAGCTGCAACAACTGATTGCCCTGCTGATGACCGAGGGAGTCATTGATTTTGGCAAATCTGTCCAAATCCAGCAGCAGCACGGCAAATTGCGGAAAACGGCTGCTGCAGCTGACAATGGCCCGCTCCAGATGCTCCAGAAACAGGGAGCGGTTTGGCAATTGAGTTAACGGGTCTCGGGTGCTGAGTTTACGCAGTTCTTTTTCATTCAGTTTGCGGTTGGTTACATCGGAAAAAATCCCCAGATACAACTCACTGCTGTCCGGGCCTGCAGGGGAGAGCAGTGTCACAGCCAAAGAAACGGCGATGCGGTCGCCACTGGCTTTTTGACTCCAGACTTCGCCCCGCCAGAACTGAAACTGCTGCAACTGCTCCCGGATGGTTTTCACCAGTTCAGTCTGATGGCCCTGCGCCGTATACAGCGGCATCACCTGGCCTTCAATAGCGGCTTGTGAATACCCGGTGATTTGGCTGAATGCCTGATTTACTTTTTGGATTTGCAGGTCCGTATTGGCCAGCCAAACAGCATCTTGCGTATTGTTAAACAAGGAACCAATCAGCAATTGCTGCTCATTGGTGCTGGCCAGATGCTGCTGATAACGCCGCACCCGCCATAACACAAACCCCAGGGTGAGTGCAGAGCACAACAACAGCAGTCCCAGCCAGAGGGTCGGCAGGTTCAGATACCGCTGCAGTCGCAGCTGATAGTGAGCGGCCTGTTGCCAGTGGATGCCGTCGGCGCTGGCTTGCAGATTCAGTTGGTACAGGCCTGAAGCCGGCATCTCGAGTACAAATTGTTGTGTCGGGTAATCGAGCAGCTGGCTGGCCTGGTGGTCCAACTGATAGCGAAAGTATTGCCATTGTCTGCCAGCTGTTGGGTAATGGCTGAGCTGCCAGCGGCTGCTGCTGCCTTTGCTGTCCAGCCGCAGTTCGTCGGCACTGTGCTGCAATCGTTGCCCTGCATCGGCCATCAGTTGCAGTCGCAGCGGGTTTATTGGCAACTGGTGATCGGTGGTGCTCGCTTCAATACGGTAGCTGGCAAGATTGGTGCGCAGTTTCAGCCCACCAAGCGGATCCCGCCAGGGAGCCGAGGTAAAATACTCCCCTTCATTCAGCAGCCAGCCCAGGTTGTACTGTCCATCGGCAGAAAACAAGTGCAGTCTGTTCTGGCTGAGCAGCCATAGCTGGCCTTGTTCAGACCAAAATTGATTGCTTTGCAGCGGAACAGCCAGTGTGTGCTGCAGTCGCAACAGCTGTTCTGTCGCGTCAGGGGTGAATCGCAGCACTTTGCCGGGGAGCAGCAGCTCGACGTGCTGCCCCTCTGTGCGCATTGCCAGCAATGGTGTCAGAGAAGGGCAGGTTTGCATGCCACAATCCACCGACCAGCGGCTGAGCTGGCCGTCCGATACATCATAAAGGTAGAGCTGCTCCTGACCTGCCAGCCATAGCCGGTTCTGATCCAGGCTCAGCAATTGCCAGCCGGCATTCTGATGCAGCAGTTCAGGCGGTTGATCGCTGCGGTGTAAGGACCAGAGTCCTTTATCGTCGACAAACCACAAGGTGTCAGAACCGGGCTGTAAGGCGCGAATGCGCTGTGGCAGAGTCAGCCAATGCTCCTGCCCGGCTGTATTCAGCCACAGCTGCTGATTGACGAAAAACCAAGGCTTGTGCTGCAGGATGCCCGCTTGCTCAGCCTGCCCGGCTTGTGCCGGAGCGGGCCAGCTGTGCCCGGCACCATGCAGCTGACCCTGCTGCCAGGAGAGCGGTGCCGCCGCAGGGAGCTGCAGTTCTGGGTCGGCTGTGACCTGCAATGTGCTTTGGCTGACCAGTGCAATAGTACCCGCCGGGTCACTTAACCATAAATTCTGGTGCCGGTCGGCAAAAAGCCCCGACCAGTTTTTTTGCAGGGCCTGATGTTGCCATTGCCGCTGATGAGGCTGGTACAGGCTGAGCCGGTTCGGTTGCAATAACCAGAGTTGCCCCAGACTGTCCAACTGCAACTGGCTGGCAGGAAAGCTGTCATTGACGGCAATGGGCTGTAACTGACCCTGCTGCCACAGATACAATGATTTCTGCGGACTGAGTAGCCAGAGCTGTTGATCCGTTCCTGCCTGCAGCAAAGGCATACCCTGAAAAGGCAAAGCAACTCGTTGCCAGCTTTGGCTCGACAGTGAAAACTGCTGCAAACCTTCCTGATTCCAGAGCCAAACGGACTCCTGGGCGAAACTTGCCTGCTGCCAGGGAGACGCATCGGGTGGATTCTGCCACAGCAGGCTGGGTTCTGCCTGTCCGTCTGGCCAGGACCACAGACTGTGGCTGGTCAGGATCAACCGGGATTTGCTGGTGGCCCAGATCTGCAAAATGGCGTGATCTGCCTGCCAAATCTGCTGAAAACTGCTGTCTGAAGGGCGGAACTGCCACAGGCTTTCTTTGCTCGCCAGCCAGAGTAAGTCGGTACCGGCCTGGCTAAAGGCGCTGAATGGTTGCTGCAATGTGGCGGGCAGTGCCACGCTGTGCTGCAGATGGCCGTCAAACTGGTGCAGATGGCTGCTGGTGGTCCACCATAAATAACCCTCTTTGTCCTGACTGAACAATTGGGCACGCAAGTGCTGGTTGTCTCTGGCCTGCACCATCGGTTGTATCGTGATGTAAGCCTGAACCTGCAGGCTCAGCATCCATACACAGCAGAGGCAGACTTTCATCCAGACTGACATAGGCTTCTTCTTCCCAGGCTCAAAAAAACAACTAAAAATCAGAATGCTGAGCGCACACTATAGCTATAAGTGGTCCGGGCTGGCAAACCACTGCCTTTTGCTCAGACGGAGCCCGCGTACCCAAGCTGTCGCCAGGATTCGTAGACAAAAACCGAGACCGCGTTGGACAGGTTCATCGAACGGCTGTCCGGAGCCATAGGTATTCTTAACCAGTGTTCCTGCGGCAGGCTCTGCCGGACTTCGGCTGGCAAGCCCCGGCTTTCAGGACCAAACATCAGCACATCCCCTTGCTGATAAAGGACGTCTGAATGATGGCGCTGGCCTTTGGTGGTGCAGGCAAACAGGCGTTTGGGTTGCACTTTATCCAGAAAGGCCTGATAGTGGGCATGACGTTGCACAGTGGCAAATTCGTGGTAGTCCAGACCAGCCCGGCGGATCCGTTTATCGTCCCAGGCAAAACCCAAAGGTTCGATCAGATGCAGCCTGTAGCCTGTATTGGCACAAAGCCGGATAATGTTGCCGGTGTTAGGGGGAATTTCAGGCTCGTACAACACAATATCAAGCATCAAAGACTCCAGATGGCCATCGAAAGGCCGCTGAGTGTAGCAATTTTCGTTTCAGGTGCCTATCGGCCATCAAGAGGAACTTATGCAGGCTGATTATCAGTTGTGGGTTAAACGCTCAGCTTACCTGACACTTTGCGTGGCGGTGCTGATTTTAGTGCTGAAACTCTGGGCTGTATTGCTGACGGATTCCAGCGCTATGCTGGCTTCTTTTACCGATGCCGCACTGGATTTACTGATCTCGGCGCTTAATTTTGCCGTGTTGCGTTATGCACTGCGACCAGCTGACGACAATCACGGCTTTGGCCATGGCAAAGCAGAGGCGGTGATGGCGCTGTTGCAGGCTGCCTTTTTAGCCGGGGCTGCGCTGTTGGTGTTATTACAGGCACTGGACGGTGCCAAAGGGCAGGTGACTCCACAGGCGCCAGGCTTTGGCATGGTGATTACCCTGTGTTGCATGGCGCTGACCTTGTTGTTAGTGCTGGCGCAGCACTGGATTATTCGCCGCACTGGCTCACTGGCGGTGAAGTCTGACTCGCTGCACTACCGCAGTGATTTGCTGATGAATGCCGCTGTGTTTCTGGCTCTGGCGCTGGTCTGGCGGGGCTGGTTCTGGGCAGATTGGCTGATAGCCGCCCTGATTGCCTGTTATCTGCTGTACAGTGCGGCGCAGCTTGCCAGGGAAAGCCTGCAGCATTTGCTGGATGAACAGTTACCGGCAGACGAATTGCGGCAAATTGAACAGTTGGTACTGGCGCAACCCGATGTGCTGGCCTGTCAGCAGTTACGTACCCGCAGAGCAGGCCCCAAAGTGTTTATTCAATGTGTGCTGGTGCTGGACGATCACTGGACCTTAAAACAGGCGCATCAAATTGTGGATGCTGTGGAACTGCAGCTGAAAGCACGGTATGCCGGTGCGGAAGTGATGATCCATCCGGAACCGCGCTCAGATGCCCAGCTGCTGCCAGAATAGCTGCAACTGCTGATACAGCTGCAGCCGGATGGCATCAGTTTCCAAAAAAAGCTCATGCCTGGCATGGTCAATCCGGTGCAGCTGCAGGGCTGGCTGAGCCGAAGCGAAACGCAGCTGCGCCCTGTTATCCACCACATCATCCGCACCCGCCTGCAACAGCAGCGCAGGTATGTCCAGCGGCGGAGCCTGCTGGATTTGCCGGCAAGCCAGCAATGCCTGCACCAGCCAGTGGCTGGAGACCCCGCCCAGTTTCAGTGGCGGATCCTGTTCATACAATTCGCGAAACCACTGATAACGGCCCTGGCTTTGGCACAGATGATTTTCGTGAAAGGGAATGATGCGGTACGGTTTCTGACCGGGGAAATAATCAGGGGTCTGTTGCCACCAGCGGATCAGCCGGGCCAATGTCAGGGCCAGAGGTTCAGGCAGCGGCTTGGTCACCAGGCCAAACATAGGCGAACAAAACACCACGGCGCTAATGCCATGTGCTGCCGTGCTTTGCAGATAACGGCAGAGAATGGCAGAGCCCATGGAATGCCCCAGCGCCAATAACGGGCCTTGTGCCACAGACCGGACTTTGCTGTCGATAAAAAGCCGTAAATCCTGCACATAGTCAGTAAAGTGACTGACATAACCTAGCTGGCTGTCGGCACAAAGCCGCATCGAACGACCCTGGCCCCTGTGGTCCAGCAGATGCAGGTTAAAACCGGCCTGGTACAGATCAAAACAGCTTTCCATGTACTTTTCTGCGGCTTCAATCCGGCCAGGGCAAATCAGCAGGTCAGCACGGGCAGCAGGCTGAATAAACTGACTGCAGGCCAGCATCACGCCGTCCTGGGCGGCAAACTGCTGGTGCTTGCCCTGCTGCCAGAACTGCAAAAGCTCTGGCTGACGCTGCAGCAAGTCCTGTTCAGAAAAATGTGCGTTCAATAGCCAGTGCATCTGTGTTACCTGAATTCAAAGCGGACACACAAACCACCCTGGTCGGTCAGGCTGGCACTGATCGCCCCCTGATGCTGACGCATGGCCTGAGCAGCTATAGCCAACCCCAGCCCTGTGCCCTGATGATGTTCCCGTACCTGTGATACCCGAAAGAAAGGCGCAAATATCTGCTGCAGCTGGTCGGCGGGCACGCCTGGGCCCTGATCACAAATGCTTAGTGTCCAGCCCTGTGGAGCCTGCTGCAGTTGCAGACGGATTGTGCTGTCGGGCGGACTGTATTTGATCGCATTACGCACCACGTTTTCAATGGCGCGGCCAATCAGGCGCTGGTCGGCACTGTACAGGGCCTGCTGTGGTGCCTCCAACAGCAGTTGCTGCTGTTTGTTGTCGGCTTCCAGCTGGTTCAACTCCAGGATCGCCTGCAGCAGTTCGACCAAATCCAGTGGCTGCTTATCCAGCGGGTACTGGCCTGTGTCCAGCCGGCTGAAGGTCAGTAATTCATCCAGTAACTGATCCAGCAGCTGCAGTTCTTGTTCGATGCGCTGCAGCGCAGGGCTGTCCTGTTGCCGTTGTTGCAAGGCCAGCGCCAGTTGAGAGCGGGTTAATGGCGAACGCAGTTCATGGGACACGTCCCGCAACAGGCGCTGCTGGTTTTCAATCAGTGCTTCAATCTGCTGCGCCATGGTATTAAAACCGCGGCCTACAGCACCCAGCTCGTCCTGCCGGGCGGCCAGGTGGGAGACCCTGCTTTGCAGCTGGCCCCGGGCAAAGTCCAGATGGCTTTGGCTCAGCTCACGTAAAGGCCGGGTAATGGAGAATGCCAGGATCAGACTGGCGATCGCCGAGACCGCCAGTAAAAAGGGCACCAGTAGTTCTTCGGGTAAGGCGGCCAGATGCCACCAGGGGCGCTCTGGCTTTTGTCGCAACTGAAAGGCTGCGACAGGCTCGTCTCCCAACCGCACCAGCGCCGGCCCCAGCAGCAGGTAGTTTCTGTGCGTCAATAAACGGGGGCGCTGCAACTGAGCAAGTTCAGTGATCCAGCTGGGATCCAGTTTGGGTGGTATCGCGCCCCGGTTCAGCACCTGAGTGTCACTGAGCCGGACCAGCAACCAGACCCCATCAAACTGGCGCTTCAGAAAACGTTGCAGCTCGGCCTCACTGGCAAAGGCCGGTTGCTGACGGCTGATCTGACGCATCGGCTCGGCCAGATGTGGTGGCGGTCTGTGCAGCTCAGTCTGGGACAACCAGTTTTCGGTCAGCAGCATGGTGCCGGCGACCGCTACCGACAGGACCAGCCAGAACCAGAGGAAAATCCGGCCTGCCAGGTAATTAAACGGATGAAAACGCTGCCAGTTCATGCCGGGCTTTCCTGCAGCAATAAATAGCCCAGGCCACGTAAGGTCTGAATCTTTTCGCCGGGGTCGTACTGGGCAATTTTTTTACGGATATTGCTGATATGCATATCCAGGCTGCGGTCGTAGATTTGCAGACGTTTGCCTAACGCCAGCTGACTTAAGTCTTCTTTGCTGACCACTTCGCCGGCATGACGCATCAGTATTTCCAGGATCTGGTATTCGGTAGCGGTCAGGGTCAGCGCCTGTTGGGCGACGCTGATTTGCCGGCGCGCACTGTCCAGCGTAAGCTGGTTAACGGTCAGAGTGGCTGGCTGGCTTTGCTGCTGTTGTTGCAGCAGCTCGACCCGACGCAAAATGGCTTTGATACGGGCGACCAGCTCCCTTGGGCTGAAGGGCTTGGCCAGGTAATCATCGGCGCCCAGTTCCAGCCCCAGTACCCTGTCAATTTCATCTCCACGGGCAGTCAGCATCAATACCGGGCAATAGCTGTGCTGGCGCAACTGGCGCAGCAGGCTGAGGCCATCGAGACCCGGCAACATAATATCAAGCAGGATCAACTGAAACTCATTGCTTCTGGCCCGCTCCAGGCCTGTGATACCTTCATGCACAGCGGTAAACTGGTAACCTTCAGGTTGCAGGTATTCGGCGACCAGCTGAGTCAGTGCCTGATCATCATCAATCATTAATATTGCGGTCATTGCGCCTCCTGTTTTTCGCCATTGTAAAAGCCAGACAGAATTGCTTGCAGGGCTTTACTCAATCTTTACTTTGGCTTTGCGCTGCTTTGCATTGGGTTGGGTAAGCTGTAATGGTCCCAACACAGGAGATTGACGATGAAAGCTAAAACCCTGACCGCATTATTATTCAGTACCTTAGTTGCTGCAACCAGCCTGACTGCCACCGCAGGGCAAGACCGTGGTCATCATGGCCCTCTGCCTGGACCTGTGATGCAACTGAAAGGGCTGGACCTGACCGAGGCTCAAAAAGCCCAGGTGAAAACCCTGATGGAACAACATCGGGCCAGCCTGCCAGCCAAAGCCGGTATGAAAGCTCAGCATCAGCAATTAAAAACGCTGATCCAGGCAGAAAACTTCGATGAAGCGGCAGTGCGGGCTGAGCTGGAAAGTCAGCAAAAGCAACGGTTGGAAGCGGAGATCAGCCGTGCCCGTCTGCAGCATGACATTTATCAGCTGCTGACGGCAGAGCAAAAAGCCAAACTGGCTGAGCGGGAACAGAAACGGGAGTCACGTCTGCAGGGATAGTCCGAAGCTGCAATGGATGTGATGCCAAAAGGCGCTGACCTCAGCGCCTTTTTCCGTTATAAAACAAACGCGATTAACGGGGGCTGAGGTCGGACAGAACACAGTGTGGCGCTCTGGCACTTGCGACGGGCTCTTGTCATGATCGGCGGCCCACAGAAAATAAAAATGCAGGTTTACCGTGAAATACTTTCCTTGGTGTCGCATCAGTCTGATGATGTCTGCGGCAGTCGCTTTATTGGCTGGCTGCCAGAGCCCCGCCCCTTTGGACCCAAAAGTTGGCGATACAGGTCAGCCTCTGTCTGTTGTTGCTCAGGCCACGGATGTGCGCCGTTACGAGTTGGATTTGGACATTGACCCACAAAACAAATTCATCAGCGGCAGTGGCACCACCTGGTTTGAACTGCTGGCCGACAGCCAGAGTGTGGAGCTGAAACTTGACAGCAGGTTTCAGATCAACCGTATTGAGGTGGCAGGCCAAAAAGCCAGCTACCAGCGTGATGGTGGACTGCTGACTATTGCATTGCCCGGACTTTACAAAGCAGGTCAGCAGGTCAAGGTGCAGGTGTTTTATCAGGGACAACCTCATAGTGCGCTGAAAGCCCCCTGGTCTGGTGGTTTTGTCTGGGCGAAAACCCCTTCAGGTGACCCCTGGATAGCGACCGCAGTGCAAGGCGAAGGTTGTGATTTATTCTGGCCCTGTAAAGACCACTTTGGCGATAAAGCCGATTCGATGCGGATCACCTTACGAGTGCCACATGGTTTGGCTGCGGCCACCAATGGGGTATTGCAACATCAGCGCACATTGGACGATGGCCGCACCGAATTTGACTGGTTATTGTCTGTTCCGGCCAGCGATTACAATATTGCGCTGAATATTGGCCCCTATGTGCTGGAGCGTTTCAGTTATCAGGGCATTAACGGCAGCACTATTCCGGTGGAGTTCTGGGCTTTGCCACAACACAAAGATGCGGCCCGCAAGCTTTGGCTGGACGATTTACAAGGCCAGATCCAGTGGTATGAAAAAACACTTGGGCCTTACCCCTGGGGCCGCGAAAAAATTGGTTTTGTCGAAACGCCACATCTGGGCATGGAACACCAGACCATCAATGCCTATGGCAAAGGCTACAGCCTGGACCCGAATGGTTATGACTGGCTGGCGCAACATGAACTGGCGCACGAATGGTTTGGTAATTTGCTGACGCATAAAACCCTGAACCATGCCTGGTTGCATGAAGGTTTTGGGTTGTATATGCAGCCGGCTTATGCGCTGGATAAACTGGGCGAAGCGGCTTACCGCTACCAGATGTACAAAGCTTATCTTGGATTGAAAAACTGCGATCCTGTGGTGCGCACAGGTGTCGTCACCTCGGAGCAGGCGTTTAATTCGGATATTTATGGCAAAGGCGGCTGGGTACTGCATACGCTGCGGGCTTTGATTGGCGACGAGCTGTTCTGGCAAGCCAGCCGTGAGCTGCTCTATGGGACAGCCGACACGGCCAAACTGGCTTACCCTATTGCACCGTCCTACAAAACCACAGAAGACTTTATTGCCATTGTGAACCGCCTGACCGGCAAAAATTACCAGTGGTTGTTTGATGTGTATCTGTATCAGGCTGAATTGCCTGAGCTGATGCAGCACCAGCAAGACGGCCAAATTCGTCTGCACTGGAAGGTGCCGGGCAATCTGCCGTTCCCAATGCCGGTGCCTGCGCTGGTTAATGGGGAGCTGCAGTGGCTGGATTTCAGTCAAGGGGATGTCTGGCTCCCAGGTGACAGCCAGTTGCAGCTGGATCCGCAGATGTTGATCCTGCGACAGTTACCGCTGATTGGTCGCTGTGACCTTCACGCCAACAACAAAACCAAAGTTTAACTCTTTCATGGCAGACCGGATCAACGGGAACAGGCCCTGTCTGCCGACAATAGCGGAGTAACCAATGATAAAAGGCATAGGAGGCGTCAGCCAGACGGACGCGTTAGCCCGTTTAAGGGTCATGACTCAGGGAGTGGAGCCAATAGCTGTGGCTGAGTACCAACAGCGTATCGGCAAAGCCTGTCAGTTGATGCAGCAGCAACGTATCGACCTGCTGTATCTGAATGCAGGGACGAATTTAAGTTATTTTACCGGCACCGACTGGTATGCCAGTGAGCGCCTGGTTGGTGCTTTATTGTCGGCAACGGGGCAACTGGTCTATATCAGCCCGGTGTTTGAAGTGCCGACCTTGGAAGGCTATCAGCAGGTGAAAGCGGCTATTGTGGGCTGGCATGAACATGAAAATCCATACCAGTTGCTGGTGCAGCAGGCCCGCGCTTTAACCGGCCTGGAGCAACCGGTACTGGCACTGGATGACAGCAGCAGCTTTTTCATTTTTGAAGGTTTACGTCAGCAGGTGCCGGACTGGCAGATCCAGAGTGGTAAAGCCGTGACACAAGGCTGCCGCGCGCAGAAATCGGCGGCTGAACTGGCCATTATGCAACGGGCGATGGACATGACGCTGGAAGTGCACAAGGCCGTTGCCAGCATTTTATATGAGGGGATCAGCACGGCTGAGGTCGAAGCCTTTATCGACAGGGCGCACCAGGCAGTGGGTGCCAGCGGTTCCTATTTCTGCATTGTGTTATTCGGCGCGGATTCAGCCTATCCGCACGGTGTCAAAACACCCAAAAACCTCGAACAGGGCGACATGGTACTGATAGATACAGGCTGTCGTTTATTGGGGTATGTGTCGGACATTACCCGCAGTTATGTGTTTGGCGAGCCGTCTGCAGAACAGCGCCGTATCTGGGCTATTGAGAAAGAGGCGCAGGCCGCCGCTTTTGCGGCTGCAGAGCTGGGCGCTCCCTGTGAACAGCCCGACTACGCGGCCCGTGAGGTGCTGATGGCGCATGGTCTGGGGCCGGACTACCAGTTACCCGGCTTGCCACACCGGACAGGTCATGGCATTGGCCGCGATATTCATGAAGGGCCCTACCTGGTGCGGGGTGAACAGACGTTGCTGGCTGAAGGCATGTGTTTCAGCAATGAGCCGATGATTTGTCTGCCGGGCCATTTTGGCGTGCGTCTGGAGGACCATTTCTATATGACGGCGCAGGGCCCACGCTGGTTTACTGAACCGGCCCACAGCATTGAGCAGCCATTTGGCGATTGAGTGTAGTCACAGGTCAGTGACGTATTCATACTGAAGCATTACAAATGGTCACAGGACTGGGCCTGCTGCTTTTTACAATAGAGACTCTCTGTTATCAGACTCTTTGGAGTAAAAAGCAGCCATGAATCGATTCAACGTATTAAGTCTTACCGCAGCCGCCGCGCTGTTAAGTGCCTGCGAGGTTGAGCTGCTCAGCGGCGACGGCAAAGGCTATAACTACGATTTCCGCCAGGGGGCCTCTGGCTGGACTGCCGGTTTTTCCGACTACCCGGCAGACAATTCAGCCAGTTATCAGCTGGAGTCCGGTATCCGGACTCTGCCTGCGGGGTTCAGTGGCACTGGTTATTTGCTGTCGGGCATGAACCGCAGCGATGATCTGTTTATGTTTCTGAAACAGCGCCTGACCGGGCTGGAACCCTCCAGCAAATACTACCTGCGGCTGAGGGTCAGCTTTTTATCCAATGCTGGTGAAAACTGTGTGGGTGTCGG
>NZ_JBBIQD010000011.1:0-30991 GCF_037442525.1 Rheinheimera sp.
CCTCAGAAATGACAGTGTCGGATGAAATTCTGAATCGTGCTGCCGACAAATACCGCCGTATCCGTAACACAGCCCGTTTCCTGCTGGCGAACTTAAAAGGCTTTAACCCGGCGACTGACGCGCTGCCGTTGGAGCAGCTGGTACAGCTGGATTTATGGCTGGTACAACGCGCAGCGAAATTGCAGCAGGAAATGGTCGATGCTTACGACAATTACCAGTTCCACCAGGTCAGTCAGAAGCTGATGAACTTCTGTACTGTAGAGCTGGGCAGTTTCTATCTGGACGTGATTAAAGACCGCCAGTACACCGCCAAAACGGACTCGCAGGCCCGCCGCTCGTGCCAGACCGCCTTGTACCATGTGATCCAGGCCATGGTGCGCTGGATGGCACCTATCATGAGCTTTACCGCACAGGAAATCTGGGAAGCCATTCCTGGTCAGGCGACAGAATTTGTCTTTACTGACGTTTGGTATCAAGGCCTGAATGCAGTGCCAGCAGGTCAGTTTAACGATGCCTTCTGGCAACAACTGCTGCAGGTGCGGGATGAAGTGAACAAAGTGCTGGAAGCGGCGCGTCGCGACGGCAAAATTGGCGCCTCCTTGCAGGCTGAAGTGACTTTATATGCCCAAGGTCAGTTAGCCGCAGATTTAACCGCTATTGGCGATGAGCTGCGTTTTGCGTTGATCACCTCCACCGCTGTGGTGTCAACAGAGGCTGCTCCGGCAGACGCTGCTGCCACTGAGCTGGCGGGATTGTCTGTGCTGATTCGCCCATCCACTGCTGCCAAATGCGACCGCTGCTGGCACCATCGTCATGATGTGGGCGCCAACCCGGCGCATCCGCTGATTTGTCTGCGTTGTGTCGACAATGTCGAAGGCGCTGGTGAAAGCAGGAAGTTTGCCTGATGAAATTATTTAGAGAAACCGGCTGGCACTGGTGGTGGCTGATGGTGCTGGTGCTGGTTGCTGACCAGCTGAGCAAAGTCTGGGTGATCCAGAATTTCAGTCTGGGCGAATCCATCGCCTTGCTGCCGGTGTTTAATTTTACTTATGCCCGTAACTACGGGGCCGCTTTTTCATTCCTGGGGGATGCCTCGGGCTGGCAGCGCTGGTTCTTTACTGCCATTGCTGTGGTGGTAAGCACAGTGCTGGCAGTCTGGTTGTCCCGGCTGAAGAAGGGCCAGTGGAAACTGAGCCTGGCGCTGGCGCTGATTATCAGTGGCGCGGTCGGCAATTTGATTGATCGCAGCCTGTATGGCTATGTAGTGGATTTTCTGCATGTGTTTTATCAGGACTGGCATTACCCTATTTTTAATATTGCCGATTGCGCTATTAGCGTCGGTGCTGCACTGCTGATTTGGGACAGTTTCAGCAGTGACAAAAAGACTTCTGAGGTGACGTCATGATCATTGGTGCTGGCAGTACAGTGATTTTCCACTTTGATATTAAACTGGCCGACGGCAGTGCCGCCGAATCAACCCGGGTGCATAACAAACCCGCCAGGTTGCAAATGGGGGATGGCAGTTTGTCACCGGCCTTTGAAGCGCAGCTGATGGGCATGGCCAAAGGCGATAAGCGCACTTTCACTTTAGCGCCTGAAGATGCCTACGGCATGCCGAACCCGGACAATATTTATTATGTGGACCGCAGCAAGTTTTCCGCCGATGCACCAGCCCAGGTCGGTATGATTGTTGGTTTTGCGATGCCAGATGGTTCGGAACTGCCGGGACTTATTCGTGAGGTGGTGGGCGATTCAGTCACTGTGGATTTTAACCACCCGTTGGCCGGCCAAACCCTGACCTTTAACGTGGAAATTGTGGAGGTGCAAAGCTGATGGATATTTTGCTGGCTAACCCACGTGGCTTTTGTGCCGGTGTCGACCGTGCAATAAGCATAGTGTCACGGGCGCTGGAAATTTACGAGCCACCTATTTATGTGCGGCATGAAGTAGTGCACAACAAGTTTGTGGTGGACGGCCTGCGCCGTGCCGGTGCAGTCTTTGTGGACGAACTGGATGAAGTGCCGGACGGTGCCATTGTGATTTTCTCTGCGCACGGCGTGTCACAAGCGGTGCGTGAAACGGCCAAACAGCGTGGCCTGAAAGTGTTCGACGCCACCTGCCCACTGGTCACTAAAGTGCATATGGAAGTCACCCGCGCCAGCCGTAAAGGGGTGGAGTGTATTCTGATCGGTCATGCCGGCCATCCGGAAGTGGAAGGCACTATGGGCCAGTACGACAATCCGGAAGGGGGCATTTATCTGGTCGAGTCGGTGGAGGATGTTGCCCGATTAGCGGTCAAAAATCCGGCCGAACTCTGTTACTCCAGCCAGACCACTTTATCGGTCGATGATACGGCTGATGTGATTGATGCGCTGCGCGCCCGCTTTCCTGACATTGAAGGCCCACGCAAAGATGACATTTGTTACGCCACGCAAAACCGACAGGATGCGGTGCGTGAGCTGTCCGCCAAGGTGCAACTGCTGCTGGTCGTCGGTGCCAAAAACAGCAGTAACTCCAACCGTTTACGTGAACTGGCTGAGAAAATGGGCTGTCAGGCGTACCTGATTGATACGGCGGCAGATATTCAGCAAGACTGGCTGGAAGGCGTCACTGCAGTGGGTGTAACAGCTGGTGCTTCGGCGCCTGAAGTGCTGGTAAAACAGGTAGTGGAACAATTAACCGCCTGGGGGGGGAAACAAGTGATTGAACACCCTGGCCGTGAAGAAAACGTGATTTTTGCGGTGCCGGCTGAATTGCGGTAAAGCGACTACTTTGGGGTCAGAGTCTGACTCTGACCCCAATCTTATCTATCTCACCATCGCATCAGAATTTAAAATCCAGCAACACAGGGTCGTGGTCGGACGAGCGGAATGCATCCGGTGCATACAACTGCTCTAACTGACGGTTCGATTTAAATTCCATGTTGTAATCCAGAATAGCCGGTTCATCAGCGTTGATAGCCCAGTGCTGGAACTGCTGTAACTTGCCTGCCAGCTCTTTACTGGCCAGCGCATGATCCAACGAGCCGGTGCGGCCACGGTAGACATAAGAATAATGCGCTTTGCCGTCCTGCTCCGGCGCCAGATGCAACCAGCCGTCTTTGGCCAGTTGCCGCAGCGGGTCTTCTTGACGGTAGGCATTCAAATCACCCATCAGCAGCTGATTCGTTGTGTTCACACCCGTTGGCTGGCTCTGCAGCCATTGATGCACGGCTGTGGCGGCTTCGACCCGGCTTTGGTTCCAGCAGCCCTGGCCATGATCGGCATCGACTGAGTTCTTATCTTCAGGGCAGCTGCCTTTGGATTTAAAATGGTTAATGCTGACGGTAAAGTGTTCACCGCCCTGGAGTGGCACAAAGGTCTGCGCCAAAGGCGCCCTAGAGCCATAGGCAAAGGGCCCTGTATTGATGACGGCCGCCTGGCCGCTTTGTTTCAGGCGGGTCTGGTCGTAAATCAGTGCCACTTTAATGGCGTCTGTGCCTTGTGCGGCTGCAGGTTGCACAAAGGCATAGCGGTCAGCGCCGAGCTTCTTGTTCAGTTCCCGCACCAGGGTGGCAATGGCACTGCGCGCATCAACACCATTATTTTCTACTTCCAGCAGTCCAATCACATCGGCATCCATCACCGACAGCGCCGCCAGCATTTTCGCTTGTTGCCTGCTGAGTTCTTCGGCTGTACTGGCGCCACGACGGGTTGGGAAGGGAGCTGCAGCAGATTCGCCGGTAAAGAAGTTCAGCACATTAAAGCTGGCCACCCGGATGCTGCCAGCACTTTTGGGTAACGGCGCGGGCTGGCGCGGGTTGGTGGCTTTAAATTGTGGCGCTGTGGCTGGGATCAGGCGATAACCTTGTTTGGTTTCAATCAGGTAGGCCTGCAGGTTGTGGACTGTATCACCAACCCGTACCGTGTGTTTGGCGCTTAAACCGCCGGTTGGGTAGCGGATAGGATCCGGGTTCTGTTGGCTCAGGCCGTCATCCAGCCAGATTTCACTGAAGCGCTGTTGCTGTTCAAAGGCTTTGGCATCTTTGCCGGCAGGCATCAGTTCAGTGGCCACCCATAACCGCTTGTCGGCCAGTAAAATTTCACCATAACGGGCCAGCGGGTAGCTGTCGTTCACAATCAGCGCTTGGGGGAAACTCAGTAACATGCCTTCCACGGCTTCCCAGTCTGCTTTGGAGTTGACTGGCAACTGAAAACTTTGCGCCGCCGGTAACCTCTGTTCACCACAAACAGTCGCCTGCACCCGTTCCAGTGCGGTCATGCCATGTCGCTCCGCCACCACAGCAGTTAATTGCAATTGTTGACCGGCTTTGACTGTGGCGGCCAGTTTGCTGTCGGCAAGCAGCAAGGCTTCGCTGCTGCCTGGGTTAGTGTCTGGCGTCAGGCTATGCACCAGCACAGCGGCGTCTTTGCTGTTTGGGTAAAGCACGGCGCTGACTACACCTGCTGTTTGTACTGGCTGGCCCAGTAACGGGCTCTGCTTGCCTGTACCTTGGATTTGGCTGATGCTTTGCGTCAGCTGACAGCTGGCATGGACAGCCAGACTGCAGGTCGAGGCCAGCAGAATACTGATTACACTGAGTTTCATCCGAATGTCCTGAGAGAATAAATGAGCTGACAGCCTAAAGTAGTGGCAAAGAATGACAAGAGGATGGCAGGGCAATCAACAGAATTTTTGTTCTGTTGGCCGAATTAACCAGCAGCCCAAAGAAAAAGCCGCCTGAATGGGCGGCTTAGAGGCGAAAAATTTTGGCTTAGCTGCGTTCGCGGGCTATGGCACGGTAGCCAATATCGCGGCGGCTGAAGACGCCCTCCCACTTAATCTGATCCACCAGCTGGTAGGCCGCTTGCTGTGCAGCAGTCACTGAGGTG
This sequence comes from Rheinheimera sp., assembly GCF_037442525.1. GTDB lineage: Bacteria > Pseudomonadota > Gammaproteobacteria > Enterobacterales > Alteromonadaceae > Pararheinheimera. The sequence goes on from NZ_JBBIQD010000011.1 coordinate 4,872, forward strand.
CCTAAGGCGGTGGCGCACAGGACCCGGCCGCCCGCAGTCAGTACCTGACCGTCTTTGAGTACGGTACCGGCATGAAAGACTTTGGCTTCGCGGCTGTCTGCGGTCGGTAAACCCGAAATCACATCCCCTTTGCGGTACTCATCCGGGTAGCCACCGGCTGCCAATACCACGCCCACTGCAGCGCGCGGGTCAAACTCAATTTGGGTCTGATCGAGTTTGCCTTCAGTCGCCGCTTTGCATAATGCGACCAGATCGGATTTCAGGCGCATCATAATAGGCTGAGTTTCTGGGTCACCGAAACGGCAGTTAAACTCCAGTACCTTGGCGGTCCCATCCGGTGCCACCATCAGGCCTGCATAGAGGAAACCAGTGTAGACATTGCCTTCCGCGGCCATACCATTTACAGTTGGGTAAATGACGTTCTGCATCACCCAGTCATGCACGGCAGGAGTCACCACTGGCGCCGGTGAGTAGGCACCCATGCCACCGGTATTCGGGCCTTTGTCGCCGTCGTCTCGGGCTTTGTGGTCCTGAGATGAGGCAAAAGCCAGTACGTTTTTACCGTCGACCATCACGATAAAGGACGCTTCTTCACCGACCAGAAACTCTTCAATCACCACCCGGCTGCCGGCTGAACCAAACTTATTGCCGGCCAGCATGTCGTCAATAGCGGCAAAAGCTTCGTCTTTGTTTTGAGCAATAATGACCCCTTTACCGGCGGCCAGGCCGTCGGCTTTGATGACAATAGGCGTCCCTTGTTGTTCAACATAAGCTTTAGCTGCTGCGATCTCGGTAAAGTTGCCATAAGCAGCGGTGGGAATAGCGTGGCGGGCCAGAAAATCTTTGGCGAAGGCTTTGGAGCTTTCCAGTTGGGCGCTGGCCTGAGTCGGGCCAAAAATAGCCAGACCTTCAGCGCGGAATTGGTCGACCACCCCTTTGGCCAGCGGTGCTTCAGGGCCGACTATGGTCAGATCGATGCCTTCAGCTTTGGCAAAAGCGGTCAGTGCCACCACGTCATCGGCGGCAATGGCCAGATTGGTCAGGTTTGGCTCCAGCGCTGTACCGGCATTGCCTGGCGCGACAAACACCTGCTGTACATCCGGCGATTGCGCCGCTTTCCAGGCCAGAGCATGTTCGCGGCCACCGCCGCCTATCACTAATACTTTCATGGTTTCTTCCGGTGTGACTGCTAGTAAATTAATGGGTATCAGGTTTGCGGAACTTCAGCGTCATGCGATCGCTTTCGCCAATGGCCAGATACTTGTCTTTATCCTGTTCTTTTTGTGACAGCGTCGGAGGTAAGGTCCAGACACCGCCAGGATGGTCCGCTGTATCTTTTGGATTGGCGTTGATTTCGCTGCTGGCTTCCAGCTTGAAACCGGCTTTTTCGGCCAGTTCTATCGCTAAACTTTGTGGGAAATAACCGGATTTTAACCAGTCGTTGCCTTTTTTCGCTTCTGGTAAACGGTGCTCCACCACGCCCAGCACGCCCCCTGGTTTTAAGGCGTCATAAAAGGATTTAAAGGCGTCGACCATGCCTTGTTCACCTTTTTGCATATACCAGTTGTGCAGGTTACGAAAAGTCAGCACTACATCGGCACTGCCGGCTGGTGCCACCTGTTGGCCTGGTACAGGCGAGAATTCTGTCAGTACCACATTTTTATACACATCATTGCTGGCCAGTTTTTCTTTAAAGGCCGCCAGAGTGCGTTTGCTGTAATCCGAGGTGCTGTTGGCCGGATGGTGGGCGGCATAATACTTACCTTCGGCGCTTAATAAGGGCGCCAGGATTTCGGTGTACCAGCCTGAGCCCGGGGAAATTTCAACCACTGTGCTTTTCGGTGTCACTTCAAAGAAACTCAGTGTTTCTAGCGGGTGGCGGTAGATGTCGCGTGCTTTATTCGCATCGCTGCGCACAGGGTTATTCAGCGCCTGCTGGAGTGCAGAGCTGTCAGCAGCCTGAATAAAAGGCGTTAAAACTAAAGCGGAAACAACGATCAACTTGGGTAACAGAGTCATCAGGGTATCCCTCTTCATTGTTATAAACCGGCGCTAGTGTACCAAAGCAGTGCTGGATTTGCAGTCAGAAATCACCAGTGGAGGGAAATCTGGTTTCGTCCAAAGTAGATGGCTGGACTGCTAAAATTCAGTCAACAATTGATTCACTGCGTGCTAAAATGCCGCCCCTTAAATTTGCAGACGCCATTGTTATTCACATCGAAACTGGCTGGAGAACGCATGCTGGAGCAGATCCGAATCGTCCTGGTGGAAACTTCCCATACCGGCAATATAGGGTCAGTGGCCCGTGCCATGAAAACCATGGGCCTGAGCCAACTGGTGCTGGTCAGCCCAAAAGAGCTACCGGATGGTCAGGCCTATGCGTTGTCAGCCGGTGCCAGTGATGTGCTGGCCAATGCACGGGTGGTGGACAGCTTAGCGCAGGCGATTGCCGACTGCCGGCTGGTGATTGGCACCAGCCACAAGCCGAAAAGCCAGGATCATCAGGTGCTGAACCCGCGGCAGGCCGCAGAGCTGACAGTGCCGGAATTGACCAACGGACCTGTCGCTATTGTATTTGGCCGGGAAAGCAACGGTTTGTCCAATGATGAATTGAGGCTCTGTCATTACCATTTGTGTATTCCAACCAGTGCTGAATACACCTCGCTGAACCTGGCGATGGCGGTGCAGGTGGTCAGTTATGAGATGCGTATGGCGCTGCTTGCGCAGCAACCTGCGCAGGATCAGGCTTCAGAAGAGAAAACCAGCTACCCCACCTCAGAACAGCTGGAAGGCTTTTATCAGCATTTGCAGACCACTTTGGATCAAACCGGTTTTATTATCCGGGCTCATCCCGGTCACATTATGATTAAATTGCGGCGCCTGTTTACCCGGGCGCGGCCGGATGAAATTGAACTGAATATATTGCGTGGCATTTTAACCTCAGTTCAGCGTTTTGGCGGCGTAAATAAAAGCGTTGCAACCCCAGAGCAGCAGTAAGCACAAGGACCCAGTCATGTTTGCAGGCATCAAAGAAGACATTAAAAGTGTATTTGAGCGTGATCCGGCAGCACGCAGCTTTTTCGAAGTACTGACCAACTACCCGGGCTTGCATGCGATTTGGTGGCACCGGCTGAATCACAAAGTCTGGAATGCCGGTTTTAAATGGCTGGCGCGCTTTTTGAGCACCATAGCCCGCTGGTTAACGGGCGTCGAAATTCACCCGGGTGCCCGCATTGGCCGCCGTTTTTTTATCGACCATGGCATGGGAGTGGTCATTGGGGAAACGGCAGAAATTGGGGACGATGTGACGCTGTACCATGGGGTAACTTTAGGTGGAACCAGCTGGAATCCAGGCAAACGCCACCCGACTTTAGGCAATCACGTGGTGATTGGTGCTGGTGCCAAAATACTTGGCCCTTTGTATGTCGGCGAAAATGCCCGTATAGGTTCTAATGCGGTGGTGGTGAAAGATGTACCTGCCGGCGCCACTGTGGTTGGTATTCCTGGCCGTATCGTTGCCAAGCAGGATTCGGCCATTACAGAGCAGCGCCAGGAGCTGGCAAAAAAATTTGGTTTTGATGCCTATGCGGTGTCCAGCGACAACCCGGACCCTGTGGCGCAGGCGATGGGCCGGATGCTGGATCATATTCATTTCCTGGATGGCAAAGTGTCAGAACTGTGCCAGAGCATCAATACCCTGGGCGGCAATGTCTGCAGTCAGATGCCGGAAATCAAGATTGAAGATGAAGCCGTGCGCGAAGCGGAGCGTTTGGCTGCGCTGCAGCGCAAAAAAGAAATCGACGAATTCGATCCGACGATTTAATTAAAAAAACGGATGAACCTGAGCAGATAATACCTGACTAACTTAGTAGGATTTATACTTGACTAATTTAGTCGGAAATGTACAATTTGCGCCATTCGAACCGGGGAGTCAGTTATGCGTTTAACCTCTAAAGGCCGTTACGCCGTGACCGCTATGCTGGATGTCGCTTTGCATGCGAAAACAGGCCCGGTTCCATTGGCAGATATTTCCCTGCGCCAGGGCATTTCCTTGTCTTATCTGGAACAGTTATTCGCCCGACTGCGTAAACAAGGTTTAGTGCAAAGTGTGCGTGGTCCTGGTGGTGGTTACCAGTTAGGCCGGGAAGCTGCACAAATTTCTGTGTCGGCGGTGATCAGTGCGGTGGATGAGTCAGTGGACGCCACCCGTTGTCAGGGCAAATCTGATTGTCAGAGCGGTGCCAAATGCCTGACCCACAGTCTTTGGACCGACTTAAGTGATCGTATTGAGGATTTTCTGACCAATGTCACCTTGGGTGAACTGGTCAGGAAAAACGAAATTCAAAACGTGGCCAAACGTCAGGACAGCCGCGTGAACAAGAATCCAGCAACTGATATTGAGATCAGTTGCCAGTTGTAAGGCCAGAGCCGGAGCAGATCATGAAGCTACCTATTTATTTGGATTATGCCGCCACTACGCCAGTGGATCAGCGCGTTGCTGAAAAAATGATGCAATACATGACGATGGACGGGACCTTTGGGAACCCGGCGTCACGTTCGCATAAATTTGGCTGGCAGGCAGAAGAAGCGGTAGAAGTCGCCCGTGCTCAGGTGGCCGAACTGGTCAATGCGGACCCACGTGAAATCGTGTTCACCTCAGGTGCAACTGAATCAAACAACCTGGCCATCAAAGGTGCTGCACATTTTTACCATAAAAAAGGCAAGCACCTGATCACGGTCAAAACCGAACACAAAGCCGTGCTGGACACCATGCGTGATCTGGAGCGTGAAGGGTACGAAGTGACCTATTTGCAGCCTCAGGCCAATGGTTTACTGACCATGGAACAACTGACTGCCGCCATTCGCCCGGATACCATCTTAATCAGTGTGATGTTCGTCAATAACGAAATTGGGGTGGTACAGGATATTGCGGCCATTGGTGAGATCTGTCGTGAGAAAGGCATAATCTTCCATGTGGATTCTGCTCAGGCCGCCGGCAAAGTCGATATCGACCTGCAAACCTTGAAAGTGGACCTGATGTCTTTTTCTGGCCACAAGGCCTACGGTCCTAAAGGTATAGGTGCTTTGTATGTGCGCCGTAAACCCCGTATCCGTCTGGAAGCCCAGATGCACGGTGGTGGGCATGAGCGTGGTATGCGTTCAGGCACGCTGCCGACCCATCAGATTGTTGGTATGGGCGAAGCCTTCCGTATTGCCAAAGAAGAAATGCATGCAGAGCGCGAGCGCATTGCGATGTTGCGTGACCGGTTGTGGAATGGCATCAAAGGCATTGAACAGACCTTCCTCAATGGGGATACCGAACAACGTATTCCTGGTATCACCAATGTCAGTTTTAACTACGTGGAAGGTGAATCGTTGATTATGGCGCTGAAAGACATTGCCGTCTCTTCAGGTTCAGCCTGTACCTCAGCCAGCTTAGAGCCGTCTTATGTATTAAGGGCTTTAGGCCTGACCGACGAGCTGGCTCATAGCTCCATCCGTTTCAGTATTGGCCGTTATACCACGGAAGCCGATATCGACCATACCATTAAGATAGTCAACGAAGCGATCGGCAAGTTACGCGATATGTCACCGCTGTGGGAAATGTTTAAAGACGGCGTGGACTTAAACTCTGTGGCCTGGGTGGCCCACTAATCAGTGCAGGATTAAGAGGTACGAAAAATGGCTTACAGCAACAAAGTAATTGATCACTACGAAAACCCTCGCAATGTTGGCTCTTTTGCCAAAGATGACCCGACTGTGGCTACCGGCATGGTTGGCGCACCGGCGTGCGGTGACGTGATGAAGCTGCAAATCAAGGTAAACGAGCAAGGCGTGATTGAAGACGCCAAGTTTAAAACCTACGGTTGCGGCAGCGCTATTGCCTCCAGCTCCTTAGTCACGGAGTGGGTGAAAGGCAAAACGCTGGACGAAGCGGCACAAATCAAAAACACCGACATTGCACAGGAACTGGCGTTGCCTCCAGTGAAAATTCACTGCTCTATTCTGGCAGAAGATGCCATTAAAGCAGCGATCGACGATTACAAATCTCGGCACGGGAACTAAGTTATGGCCATCAGCATGACGCCGGCAGCTGCAGACCGGGTGCGCAGTTTTCTGACCAATCGCGGTAAAGGTATTGGCCTGCGTGTTGGGGTGAAAACCACGGGTTGTTCTGGTTTGGCTTATGTACTGGAGTTTGTTGACGAGCTGAATGCCGATGATCAGGTGTTTGAAGAGTTTGGTCTGAAGCTGATTGTGGATGGCAAAAGCCTGGTCTATATCGACGGCACTCAGCTGGATTTTGTCAAAGAAGGTTTAAACGAAGGCTTCCAGTTTAATAACCCAAACGTCAACGGCGAATGTGGTTGTGGCGAAAGCTTTACCGTCTGATTAAGGACGCAGATGAACTATTTTCAGCTGTTTCATCTGCCAGCTCAGTTTGAGCTGGATTTGGCCGAACTCGGTACCCGTTATCTGGAATTACAGCGTAATTTCCACCCGGATAAATTTGCCGCCGCTTCAGAGCGAGACCGGCTGATGGCGGTGCAGCAGGCTGCCAATATTAATGATGCTTACCATAGCCTGAAGCACCCGTTGCTCAGGGCTGAACATTTGTTGGCCTTGCGTGGCTTGAAAATCAGCCAGGAACAACGCAGTTTTACCGACCCGGCGTTTTTGATGCAGCAGATGGAGCTGCGTGAGCTGCTGGCGGAGATCCCGCATAGCCCAAATCCGGATGAGCTGATTGAGGATGCAGAACAGCAGATCGGCCAGCAACGCAAAGCCTTACTCAAACAGCTGCGAGAGTCGCTGGACAAGCAGCAGCCGGAGCAGGATCAACGATCGGCCGATCTGGTCCGCAAGCTGAAATTCTTCTATAAGCTGGAGCAGGAGCTCGAGCTGATTGAACAACAACTTCACGATTAAGAAGCAACATGGCGTTATTACAAATCGCAGAACCAGGCCAAAGCGCCGCTCCGCATCAGCACAAATTGGCTGCAGGCATTGATTTAGGCACGACCAATTCGTTGGTGGCCACTGTTCGTAGTGGCGAAGCCAGGACTCTGCCCAATTCAGCAGGCCATGACATGCTGCCTTCTGTTGTACGCTACACCGAATCCAGTGTGATTGTTGGCCACGACGCCATGGCCCAGGCTGTGCTGGATCCGCACAACACCATTATTTCGGTCAAACGCCTGATGGGCCGTGGTTATGCAGAAATGCAGGCTGAAGCTTCGCATTTACCTTATCAACTGGTCGATCAGGGGGGGCTGGTTGCGATTGACACAGTGCAGGGCGTGAAAAACCCGGTCGAGGTGTCGGCAGAAATTCTGGCGACTCTGGCCGATACGGCCAGTCAGACCTTGGGCGGTGAGCTGACCGGGGTGGTGATTACCGTACCGGCTTATTTTGACGACGCGCAGCGTCAGGCGACCAAAGACGCGGCCAAACTGGCTGGCCTGAACGTATTACGTTTACTGAATGAACCCACAGCGGCCGCACTGGCTTATGGCCTGGATTCAGGTCAGGAAGGCGTGATTGCGGTCTATGATTTAGGTGGCGGCACTTTTGATATTTCTATTTTACGCCTGCAAAAAGGTGTGTTTGAAGTGCTGGCGACCGGTGGCGATTCTCAGTTGGGTGGGGATGATTTTGACCAGGCGCTGGTCGAATGGTTACAGCAACAAAGTGGTGTACTGGAACTGAGCCACAGTGAACTGCGTCAGTACTTAGTGACGGCACGCGCTGTGAAAGAACAATTGTCCAGCCAGCCGAAGGTGCAGTTCACTCTGCCTGTGGCTGGTGCTCAATTCGCAGGTGAGATCAGCCGCGAGCAATTTGATGCGCTGGTACAGCCTTTGGTGCGTAAAACCATCCGCGCCTGCAAACAGGTGCTGCGTGATGCCGGACTGGATACCGAGCAGGTGCAACAGGTGGTGATGGTCGGTGGTTCTACCCGGGTGCCTCTGGTGCGTACTGCAGTGGCTGAGTTTTTTGCGGCTGAGCCCCTAACTTCGATTGACCCGGATAAAGTGGTGGCTATAGGTGCAGCCATTCAGGCCAATGTACTGGTGGGCAATAAATCCGGTACCGACACCTTGTTATTGGACGTCACACCCTTGTCGCTGGGGATTGAAACCATGGGTGGCCTGGTGGAGAAAATTATTCCGCGTAATACCGTGATCCCAGTGGCGCGTGCGCAGGAATTCACCACCTTTAAAGATGGTCAGACGGCCATGGCCATCCATGTACTGCAAGGTGAGCGTGAGCTGGTCAGCGATTGCCGCTCTTTAGCCCGTTTTACCCTCACAGGTATTCCGCCTATGGCGGCCGGCGGCGCCCATATCCGTGTCACCTTCCAGGTGGATGCTGACGGTTTATTGAATGTCACTGCCCAGGAAAAATCCAGCGGTGTCAGCGCCAGCATTCAGGTCAAACCTTCTTATGGCCTGACCGACGATCAGGTGGCCTCTATGCTGCAAAGTTCCATGCTCTATGCCAAACAGGATATGCAGCAACGCTTGCACAAAGAGCAACAGGTGGAAGCGCTGCGGGTACTGGAAGCCGTGCGCGCCGCGCTGCAGCAGGATGCGCATTTGCTGGATCCAAACGAGCTTGCGGCTATTGAGCAGGCGCTCGAAGCGCTTGAGCGGGCCCGTGAACAGGCAGATACAGCTGGTATCAAAGCGGCCATTGAGCACGCCAACCATAGTACGGATGAATTTGCTGCACGGCGTATGGATCAGTCGATCCGTCAGGCGCTGCGCGGCCATAAAGTGGACGAGGTCTGATATGCCACAAATCGTTTTTTTACCTCATGCTGAGTTGTGCCCTGAAGGCGCGGCGGTTGAAGCCCAAACCGGCGAGTCTGTGCTGGATGTTGCGCTGCGCTCTGGCATTTCCATTGAACACGCCTGTGAGAAATCCTGCGCCTGCACGACCTGCCATGTGATAGTGCGTGAAGGTTTTTATTCGCTGGAACCCAGTGACGAACTGGAAGACGACATGCTGGATAAAGCCTGGGGCCTGGAGCCGGAATCGCGGTTGGGTTGTCAGGCACTGGTGGCGGATGAAGACCTGGTTGTGGAAATTCCGAAATACACCATTAACCTGGCCAGTGAAGGTCACTAAGCTGTCACAAAACTCAGCAAAGCTGTACAAATGCCGCCTTGACGCGGCTTTTGTGCTTTTTGGGGTGAAATGTAGGTTTTTTTTATTTGTTCGCGTATAATTCGCGGCCACAATTTTTTCACTTAGTTAATTTTTTAGGAGTCTGTCATGGCTTTGGAACGTACCTTTTCAATCATCAAACCAGATGCAGTAGCCAAGAACGTTATCGGCGCTATCTACAACCGTTTTGAATCAGCTGGTTTACGTATCGTTGCAGCCAAAATGCTGCACTTAAGCCGTGAACAGGCCGAAGGTTTCTACGGCGAGCACAAAGAGCGTCCATTCTTCAACGCTCTGGTGTCTTTCATGACGTCAGGCCCTGTGATGATTCAGGTGCTGGAAGGTGAAGACGCCGTGCGTAAAAACCGTGAAATCATGGGTGCAACCAACCCAAAAGACGCTCTGGCCGGTACTTTACGTGCTGACTACGCTGCCAGCATCGACGAAAACGCTGTTCACGGTTCAGATGCTGCTGCTTCTGCTGCCCGTGAAATCGCGTTTTTCTTCACTGACGCTGAACTCTGTGGCCGTACCCGTTAATTCAGGGCGCTGGATACCTCTTTAACCCGGTTTAAAGAGACTCCGAAAGGTCATCTCAAACAGATGAAAAGGGGGCTTGGCCCCCTTTTCATCTGTTTGAGATGACCTATACCTATTGTTAGATCTTGTTGTGAGGAACGCTGTGATGAGCGCTGTCGAAACTAAAGTCAATTTGCTGGACCTGACCCGGACTCAGATGAAGGAGTTTTTTGTGTCCATTGGGGAGCAAGGCTTTCGGGCGGATCAGGTGATGAAGTGGATTTATCACTTCTGCATTGATGATTTCGACAAGATGACCAACATCAACAAGAAGCTACGCGACAAGCTCAAAGCCACCGCTGAAATTAAAGCACCCCATGTGGTGACCCGTCAGGACAGTGCTGATGGCACTATTAAATTTGTGATGGGGTTGGCCGGTGGCCAGGAAGTGGAAACTGTCTGGATCCCGGAAAAAGACCGCCGTACCTTGTGTGTGTCCTCTCAGGTCGGTTGTGCACTGGACTGCTCCTTCTGCTCGACAGCGCAGCAGGGCTTTAACCGTAACCTGACAGTCTCTGAAATTATTGGTCAGGTCTGGCGGGTGGCGCAGATCATCGGCAGCTATGGCGACACGGGTGAAAAACCAGTCACCAACGTGGTGATGATGGGCATGGGCGAACCGCTGCTGAATCTGAACAACGTGGTTCCGGCCATGGAACTGATGATGGAAGACTATGGGTTTGGTCTGTCCAAACGCCGTGTCACTTTAAGTACCTCAGGTGTAGTGCCGGCACTGGATCTGCTGAAAGACAAAATTGATGTCGCGCTCGCCATTTCGCTGCATGCGCCAAACAATGAACTGCGCAATGAACTGGTGCCTGTCAATAAAAAGTACCCGATGGAAGAATTCCTGGCGGCGTCCAGGCGCTATGTGGCCAATTCACGTGCCAATGACAAAGTCACAGTGGAGTATGTGATGCTGGATGGCATCAACGACAGCACAGATCAGGCGCATGAGCTGGCCAAAGCATTGAAAGACACACCGTCCAAAATTAATTTAATTCCGTTTAACCCTTACCCTGGCTCGCCTTATAAGCGCTCCAGCAATTCACGCATTGACCGCTTTAATAAAGTGCTGCAGGAATATGGCTTCACGGTCATAGTACGGAAAACCCGTGGTGATGACATTGACGCGGCCTGTGGTCAGCTGGTGGGGGATGTGATTGACCGTACCAAACGTCTGGTGAAAAAACAGATGAAAGGTGAGTCAATTTCAGTAAAAATGGTGTAACCACCGGCAGCAAGGACAGATTATGCAACTAAGGCCTTGGCTTACCTGCGTTGTACTCTGTATCCCTCTGACGGCCTGCGTCACCCAAACCACTGTGACTGCGGCCGACCGTCAGCATCAACCTAACCTGGATATGACGGAAGCGGCCCGCACCAGGGTCGCTTTGGGTATTAATTACCTGCAGGTCGGCGACAAATCTCAGGCCAAATACAATCTCGATAAAGCCTTGCAGATGGCACCGCAGCTGGCAGAAGTACAGAATGCGCTGGCTTACTACTACCAGCAGGTGCAAGACCATGAAGCGGTGGTCAAGGCCTATCAACAGGCGATGGCGCTGGAGCCGGATAATGCCGATTCCTACAATAATTTTGGTGCCTACCTGTGTCAGCAGGGCCAGTATCAGCAGGCAGAGCAGCTGTTACTGGCAGCGATAAAGCGGCCTGGTTATTTCCGTGTGGCTGACAGTTATGAAAATCTGGCGCTGTGCGCGTTGGAACAAAACGATTTCACCCATGCCAGACATTATCTGAGCTTATCCCTTACTCATAATGCGACAAGGCCCAGTGCCCAGTTCAATTCTGCCGCTTTGTATTACGCCACCAAACAGCTGGAACAGGCGGCGCAAACGCTGGAGCTGATGCAACGCGCTTCCCAATTGTCTGCCCCGGTCTTGCTACTGAGTTATCAGGTGGCCCAGGAACAACGGCAGTGGAAAACCATGCAGGACGCAGAACAGCAATTATTCAGCCTGTACCCGCAAAGCCGGGAGGCTTTGCTGCTGAGTCAGCAGCAATTATCAAAATCGGAATTCAGTGTGCTAAGACAACGCTATCTGGCCAGCACGGCCTCCGCAGCTGTGAGCCCGGCTCAGCAACCGCGTATCAAGATAGTTCTTAAAAAAAGTGCAACTGCAGAAAGCAACAAAAGTCAGCGGCGGCATCAGGTGCAAGCCAATGAAAGCTTGGCTGGCATAGCGCAGCAATACGGTGTTACTATGAGCGACCTAATCAGCTGGAACGCGTTGCGGCCTGATCAGGCTCTGCAGGAAGGCCAATGGCTGTACCTGACCGGAGCTGACCGCGCAGACCAAGTAACATTACCTCAGCGCTATCAGGTGAAGGACGGGGAAACCCTGTCGCAGATTTCGCTGCGTTACAACATAAAACTCGCACGCCTGCTGCAATGGAACAACTTAACAGAGCAAAGCCCGGTACGGGCTGGCCAATTTATCTACTTAAAAGATCCGGCACATTTGGACTATGACAACTGAACTTGAGCAGACTGTGCTTACGGTAGGACAATGCCTGAAGCAGGCACGTGAGCAGCAGCAACTCACTGCACAACAAGTCGCTTTGCAACTGAATTTAAAAACCAGTCTGATTGACGATCTGGAAGCAGATCGTTTCGATCCTAAATTATCTCCTACTTTTTACCGGGGCTACCTGCGCTCTTATGCCAAATTACTGAAGTTGCCTGAGAATGCCTTGCTGGAGCAATACAGCAAAGAAACCAAAGGCCTGCAACAGACACCAAGCCTGACCCGCAGTTTCTCCAAACGCACCGCCAAAGAAGCGACCGACAGCCGGTATATCTGGCTGACCTGGCTCGTGGTGCTGAGCTTTATCGTATTGCTGGTGATGTATTTCTGGCAAAACCGGCTGGATGGGCAGCCTGTGTCTGCGCCTTTGCCTGTGGTTGACACTGAGCAGACGGCTCAGCAGCAGGAAGAACAAGCCAGTGCTGCCAATTGGACGAACCCAGAACAAAACGCCGTAGTGGCAGACACGACAGCGCAACATGCAGTTCCTGTTTTGACAGATGCTGTTGCTGACACAAACCAGCCTGTGGCAGAGGATGCGGCCAGACAACATGTTACGGCTGAACCTCTCAATACAGAGGCAGAGCGTCAGCCACAGCAAACCGATCCTGTTTCTGCTGCGACTGTACCGCAACAGAATTCTGAGCCTCAGGCAGACGCTGGCACTACTGTGCCACAAGTGAACGAAGAACCTCAGGCGCCTGTGACTCAGTTGGTGCAACCAGCCGTTTCAGTACCAACTGATACGGACAGCGGCAGCGCCAATACGCCGGCAGCGCTGAACAGCCCAGTGCCTGAGCAACAGCAGGCACAGCAGACTGAAAACACTGGGCTAAACAGCGCAGCGGCCAGTAGCCTGGTGCTCAGTTTCAGTGGCGACTGCTGGGTGGAAATTACGGATGCCAGTGGAAAGCGGCTGGCTTTTGGTGCGCGCAGCGCAGGTGACAGCCTGGAGCTGAGCGGCGTAGCTCCGGTGAAAGTCTTGCTAGGAAACGCGTCTGCAGCACAGCTCAGCTTTGATGGTCAGCCAATAGATTTATCCGGCTATGCACAAGGCCGGGTGGCCCGTTTAACTTTGGGACAGTGAGTATGAGTTACGCTGAAAACCCGATTAAAAGACGTCAGTCAACGCAAATCAAAGTAGGCACTGTGTTAGTAGGTGGTGATGCCCCTATTTCAGTGCAGTCGATGACCAATACCAAAACCACAGATGTGGAAGCCACGCTGGCGCAAATTGACGCCATTGCCAAAGCCGGAGCCGATATGGTGCGGGTGTCGGTGCCGACTATGGATGCGGCTGAAGCCTTCAGGCTGATTAAACAACGCGCTCCGATCCCGTTGGTGGCCGATATCCATTTTGATTACCGTATTGCGCTGCAGGTGGCTGACTATGGCGCCGATTGTTTGCGTATTAACCCGGGCAATATAGGCCGGGAAGATCGTATCCGTGCTGTGGTTGAAGCAGCCCGTGATCGCAATATTCCTATTCGCATTGGTGTGAATGGCGGCTCGCTGGAGCAAGACCTGCAGGAAAAATACGGTGAACCTACGCCGGAAGCACTGGTCGAGTCGGCAATGCGTCATGTCGACATTTTAGACCGGCTGAACTTTGATCAGTTTAAGGTTTCAGTCAAAGCCTCCGACGTCTTTCTGGCTGTGGGGGCTTACCGTTTACTGGCCAAACAAATTAAACAGCCGTTGCATTTAGGTATTACGGAAGCTGGCGGCGCCCGCTCCGGTGCAGTCAAATCCGCCATAGGCCTTGGTATGTTATTGTCTGAAGGCATTGGTGATACCTTGCGGATTTCGTTGGCAGCAGACCCGGTTGAAGAAGTCAAAGTGGGTTTTGACATTCTCAAATCGCTGCGTATTCGTTCCCGTGGTATTAATTTTATCGCCTGCCCCAGCTGCTCGCGGCAGGAATTTGATGTGATCAAAACCATGAACGAGCTGGAACAACGGCTGGAAGACGTGGTGGACCCGCTGACGGTATCGGTGATTGGTTGTGTGGTCAACGGGCCGGGCGAAGCGTTGATCTCCGATCTCGGTGTGGCGGGGGCAAACCGGATGAGTGGTTTTTATGTCAATGGTCAGCGCCAGAAGCTGCGCATTGACAATAGTCAGGTGGCCGAACAACTGGAAGCTCAAGTGCGGGCGTATCTGGAAGAAAAGAAGCGTCAGATTGAAATCAAACAGCTGGATTAAGGCCAGCTTTTTGCCAAAAGAGAGTGTGTAGTGTCAAAAGATATCCAGGCCATTCGTGGCATGAATGACTGCTTACCGGCAGAAACAGCGCAGTGGCAACATATTGAACAGGTGCTGCGCAGTACAGTGCAAAATGCTGGTTACCAGGAAATCCGTTTTCCTATCGTTGAGATGACCGAGCTGTTTAAGCGCTCTATCGGTGAAGTCACTGACATCGTTGAAAAAGAGATGTACACCTTTGCTGATCGCAACGGCGACAGCCTGACCTTGCGCCCGGAAGGTACCGCCTGCTGTGTGCGGGCTGCCAATCAGCATGGCTTGCTGTACAACCAGGAACAACGCCTCTGGTATATGGGCCCGATGTTCCGTCACGAGCGGCCGCAAAAAGGCCGCTACCGCCAGTTTCATCAGTTTGGTCTGGAAGCTTTTGGTATGGCCGGGCCGGATATCGATGCGGAAGTGATTTTGCTCAGTGCCCGTATGCTGAAGCAACTGGGGCTGTCATCTTATGTCAAATTGGAGCTGAACTCGTTGGGCTCTAACCAGGCCAGGGCCGATTACCGTGCTGCACTGGTGGCTTATTTGGAGCAGCATAAAGAGCTGCTGGATGAAGACAGCCTGCGCCGCCTGTACAGCAACCCGCTGCGGGTACTGGACAGCAAGAACCCGGCGATGCAAGAGATGTTGGGTAAAGCGCCGCAACTGCTGGACCATCTGGATGACGAGTCCAAAGCGGATTTCGAAGCTTTAAAGCAGCGTCTGACGGCGGCTAGCGTCACTTTTGAAATCAACCCGCGTTTAGTGCGTGGTCTCGATTATTACAACAAAACCGTGTTCGAGTGGGTGACGACTAACCTGGGATCACAAGGCACCGTCTGTGCCGGTGGCCGTTACGATGGCCTGGTCGAACAGTTGGGTGGAAAATCAACGCCGGCAGTGGGTTTTGCCTTGGGGCTGGAGCGGCTGGTATTATTGCTGCAAACGCTGGAGCTGATGCCGGTATTACCTTCGCAAACAGACCTTTATCTGATGCCATTAGGCGAAGCGGCGGAACTTGCTGCTGTTTCCATTGCCGAACAGCTGCGCGACGCTCTGCCTGGCCTGCGGCTGATGCTGCACTGCGGTGGTGGTAATCTGAAGAAACAACTGAAAAAAGCGGATAAATCCGGTGCCTCGCTGGGCTTATTGCTGGGTGAAACTGAGCTGGCTCAGGGTGAAGTGACATTAAAATGGCTGCGTGAAGACAAGCCGCAACACAATATCAAACTGAATGAATTAAGCGGCGTGCTGAGCGAGCTGATTTAAGGGAATTTGAATGGAAATTTACAATACCGAAGAACAACAGGTTGAAGCGATTAAACGCTTCTGGAAAGAAAACGGTCTGGCTATTGCGGCAGGTGTCGTACTGGGCTTAGGCGGTCTGTATGGCTGGCGTTATTACCAAAGCAGCCAGCTGGAGAAAACCATGGCGCAATCTCAGTCTTACAGCGAGCTTCTGGAAAAAGCCCAGGGTGAAGATAACGCGGAACTGGCACAGCAGTTTCAGAGTTTTGTCGAGGCGAATGCCGATTCTTCGTACGCTATGCTGGCCGCTTTTGTCGCAGCCAAAGAAGCGGTTGAGAAAAAAGATTATGCGGCTGCTGTAAAGTCGCTGAATTTTGTAGTGACCTCTGCCAAACAACCAGAAATGAAGGCGATGGCACAATTGCGTTTGGCGCGCGTACAGCTGGAGCAAAAAGATCATGCTGCTGCGCTGAGCACTCTTGCAGCATCAATGCCTGAAGCCTTTAAAGCCCAGCAGGAAGAATTAAAAGGTGACGCTTTATTGGTGGCCGGTGATGCGGCCAAAGCTAAAACGGCTTATCTGGCAGCTCAAGCTGCTGCCAAAGAAGGCCAGAGCCCGATACTGAAAGTGAAGTTAGACGAACTGGCGCATGTAACTGCAGCATAAGGTGGTTTTGTGAAGTTATGCTTAAACCGCGCCGGTCTGGTTCTGGCGCTGCTGACGGTACTGAGTGCCTGTTCGTCCAAAGACGAACTGGTGTACCCAGAGATCAGCAACAAAATTAAACCGGATGAAATCTGGAGTGCTTCAGTGGGCGATGGGGTAGAGCATTATGACTCTGCGCTGAAGCCGCTGATCCTCGGCGATAAAGTCTTTGCCGCCAGTCGTGCTGGTTATGTCATGGCTTTCGAACGGGAGACAGGTCGTAAACTCTGGACTTTCGATGCCCGCACGGACGAGTCTGCCGGTTTTTTGGATTCCCTGAATTTCTGGAATGACGAAACCGCCCGCTTGTCCGGTGGCGTCAGCGCTGGTTATGACAAAATTTATGTGGGCAGTGAAAACGGCGACGTCATTGCGCTGAACCCGGAAACAGGTGAATTGGTCTGGCGGGTGAAAGTGGGCGGGGAAGTCATTGCCAGCCCGGCCGCAGGTGATGGGTTTGTGGTGGTGAATACCTCTGCAGGTTCTGTCTTTGCATTGCATCCGGATACGGGTGAGCAGCGCTGGAA
Organism: Rheinheimera sp.; assembly: GCF_037442525.1. Taxonomy (GTDB): domain Bacteria; phylum Pseudomonadota; class Gammaproteobacteria; order Enterobacterales; family Alteromonadaceae; genus Pararheinheimera. The sequence continues at coordinate 21,896 of NZ_JBBIQD010000011.1, forward strand.
ACATGAGCAGGAAACCGCATTGCTGAGTTTGCGCGGCACCAGTGAGCCGGTGATCGCCAGCGGTGGTGTTATTTTTGGTTCCGGCGCAGGTAAAGTCGCAGTACTGATTGCAGACAAAGGCGTGTTGGCTTGGGAACAAAGCATTGCAGTGCCAAAAGGTGCAACCGATTTGTCGCGTATGAACGACGTGGACGCCACCCCCATCATCATTGACGGCATGATTTACGCTATCGCCTATAATGGTGAACTGACGGCGTTGGACCTGCGTACCGGTCGCCCGGTCTGGAAACGGGAGTACTCCACCTTCCGGGATATGGCGATTGAAGGCAGCTCCATTTATATCGTCGACAGCACAGGGAAGATTTTTGCCATTGACCGCCGTAATGGCCTGGAACAATGGTCGCAAATGGGGTTGAACAAGCACTTGTTGACTGGCCCTGTGATGTACAAAGATTATCTGGCTATTGGCGATGTGGAAGGCAACCTGTTCTGGCTGGATAAAAACAGCGGTGAATTTGTTGGCCAGTTTAGTTATGGTTCAGGCTTCTATACTCAGGGCGTTAGCAATGGGGACGACCTGGTGATCCAGACCCGTGACGGTGAGCTGAGTTTAATTCGTTTACCTTAACCGCACTGAGCAGTTAAAATACAGGGTCGGGCTGTGAGTTTCACATCCCGACCCTGTTGTTTCATGGCCTGTGAAGGCCCCTTGTTGTGCTTTTTGCACAACCTTTGATTGGATTTGAGGTAAAACATGTTACCTGTAGTGGCGTTAGTCGGCCGTGCCAATGTTGGCAAATCAACCTTATTTAACCGTTTGACCCGGACCCGCGATGCGCTGGTGGCTGACTTTCCGGGCCTGACGCGTGACCGTAAGTACGGCACGGTCAAATATGAAGGTTACGAATTTATTGTGGTGGATACCGGGGGTATCGACGGCAATGAACAAGGTATTGAAGTGGAGATGGCAGAGCAATCGCTCAAAGCCATTGACGAAGCCGATGTGGTGTTATTTATGGTGGACGCCCGTGCTGGTGCTATGGTGGCCGACGAAGCCATCGCCACGCACATTCGCCGTATCAATAAAAAAGTCTTTCTGGTCGCTAACAAAACCGACGGCCTGGATGCAGACACCGCAGTGGCCGACTTCTACAGCCTGGGTTTGGGGGAAGTTTACCCTATTGCTGCAGCGCATGGCCGCGGTGTAGTGTCCTTGCTGCAAACCGCATTATTGCCATTGTTATCTGAACAACAGCAGGAACGTATTCACGCTATTGAGCAAGGTGAAAACCCAGACGAGCTGGATGAAGACGAAAACTTTGCCGAAGGCGAAGACAGCAAGGCGGCACGCGACCAGCACATTAAGCTGGCCATTGTCGGCCGCCCCAATGTAGGTAAATCGACGCTGACCAACCGTATTCTGGGTGAAGAGCGGGTGGTGGTGTTTGACATGCCCGGGACCACACGGGATGCGATTTATATTCCAATGACCAGGGGTGAACGCGAGTACACGCTGATCGACACCGCAGGTGTGCGTCGTCGTGGCAAAATCGATGATATGGTCGAAAAGTTTTCCGTGATCAAAACCCTGCAGGCGATTGAAGATGCCAATGTGGTGATTTTGGTGCTGGATGCCCGTCAGGGTATTTCCGATCAGGACCTCAGCATTCTGGGCTATGTACTCAATGCGGGCCGCTCGTTAGTGATTGCGGTCAACAAATGGGACGGTCTGGATGATGGCGTGAAAGACGAAGTGAAACGCGAACTGGACCGTCGTTTAGGTTTTATCGACTTTGCCCGCCTGCATTTTATTTCGGCCTTGCATGGCTCAGGGGTCGGTAACCTGTTTGAATCGGTGGAAGAAGCCTTTGATTCTGCGACCCGCCGAGTCAGCACAGCCCTGTTAACCCGTATTATGAAAATGGCGCAGGAAGACCACCAGCCGCCGCTGGTCAATGGCCGCAGGGTGAAACTGAAATACGCCCACGCCGGTGGTTACAACCCACCGATGATCGTGATCCATGGTAATCAGGTGCAGGATTTACCGGATTCGTACAAGCGTTACCTGATGAACTATTACCGCAAGTCCTTGCAGATGATGGGGACGCCAGTGCGGGTTGAATTCCGTGAAGGGGACAACCCCTTTGCCCAACGTCGCGAGAATCTGACGCCGAACCAGCGTTATAAGCGGGACCGCATCTTAAAAGCCAGGGCGAATCTGGCAAACAAGAAGTAATAAAAAGGGCCGCATTTGCGGCCCTTTGCTTTCGCTCTGACGTTTAGCCGTGTTGTGGCAGGGCTTTGAGGTAAATATCCGGGTAGCCTGACAGCGCGGCATGCACTTGCTGGGTTCCCTCGTCGGCCAGTACCTGAGACAGACCTTGTTCCAGAGCGTCATAGGTGCGTTCAACGACAAACTCTGGCGTCACTTTAGGCACTTCAAGACCTTTGGTCAGATCGGTGTCGATAAAGCCAACATGCAGGGCCAGTACCTGAGTATTCTGGCTCAGTAACTCCTGGCGTAAGGCGTTGGTCATGGACCAGGCGGCAGACTTGGTGACTGAATAAGTCGCCAGCAACGGGCCCGTGATCCAACTGGCGATCGACAGCACATTGACAATAGCGCCGCCGCCATTGGCTTTTAGTGTTGACGCAAAGGCCTGACTTAAGCGCAGTGGCCCATAGAGGTTCACCTCCAGCTGGCGCTGCATCATGGTTACCGCATCGTCGGCCAAAATGGGGCCTAGTTCAGCCACCCCTGCATTATTGACCAACAGCGTGACGTCCCTCAGCTCCTGCGCAACCCGTTGCACTTCTGCCACATTGGTGACATCCAGTTGCACCGGCGTTACGCCTTCTAAGGTGATGCTGGCCGGGTTGCGTGCTGCGGCATAGACTTTTTTAGCTCCACGTTTTAATGCTTCTTTGGCAAAAGCCAGGCCCAGGCCACGGTTTGCGCCGGTGATCAGTACCACTGCATTTTCAAAATTCATCGCTTGCTCCAGTATATGATATTTATCATATTTTAAGTTGGAATAAAGCAGAGTTACCTCTGCATGGTTTAAGGACTAAAGGTACTGCTGTTGTAACTGGTTCCGGCTGGCAGCCAGGTAGCTATGCGCTTGCTGCGGGTCCGGCATACTGCGTGTCAGTTGCACTACGCCTATCAGGCTGGCGAATAGTGCGAAGCCTTGCTCCTTGGTCAGACTGGGTTGCAACTGCTGCAACAGGCTGACAAAACCATCTATACAGCCCTGAGCAATGACCCGGCCTTCATTGGTCAGGCGGAATAACTCTGACCCCAGTGCCGACAATGGACACCCTTCACCCTGTTTGGCAGCATCCAGATGTGCTTCTGACAAATAAAGCTCAATAAAGGCCTGTAATGGCGCCTGACCCTGAAGGACAAGAGCGGACAGCTCCGTTTGGATCCGCTCAGCGCTCTGGTAGCGGGCATGCGCCAGTGCTTCGGCTAACAAGGCATCACGGTTGGCAAAATGAGCGTAAAAACCACCATGAGTCAGGCCCGATTCTTTCATCAGCACACCAACTGATAAGGCTTCAAAGCCTTGTTGCCGGATCAGTCTGGCTGCGGTGTCAAGAATGCGCAAATGGGTCTGCTCTTTTTTAGTCAAGGTGCTCATTGCTAATCCCGCCTGAGTAATATGATGGTTATCATATTTTTGGTTGATGAATAAATCAACAGTTTTTTTCGGCGAAGTTAAAAAAGTTCAGTCGCAGCTGTTTTGCTTTAAATGCAGTTCAAGTAAGGCGACGCGTTGAGGCCTGTCGAATAGCTGATAAAGCTGGAGCCAGTCCTGCAGTTGCATCAAAGGCAAGCCATGCCGGAATTGCAGGCTGAGTGGGTCGAATACAAACTGATGCAAGTGCTGCTGCCGCAGCACCTGAATGCCGGCCATTAACTCGATGACGCCTGAGGCGGTCTGAATGCGGCAGAAATGCTGGCTGCAGTACTCCGGATGCGCAACCACCGCCAGCTCCTGACCCAGTTCAAGTAACAACTTGCGGGCATGCGGGTAGAAGTGCGGGCTGCAGACCAAATCCAGATCCTGCGCCCGCTGAACCAAACCATGGCAATACAACAGGTAGCTGCCGCCTATGCCCCAATCCGCCGGTCCGAGCCGCAGCGCAACTTGCTGAGCCAGTGTGTCGAGTTGCTCGGACATTGTGTTATTCCTGCCGGGTCTGGCTGACCACCGAGATGACGCTGCCCTGAGCCAGCCGGCTCTCTAGCTGATCTCCTGGCTGCAGTTGCGTGGCACTGGTCACGACCTTGCCTTCCGCAGTCAAACTAATGCTGTACCCCCGTTGCAAGGTCGCCAAAGGGCTGACGGTATTGAGGCGGCTACTAAACAGCAGCCAATGCTGCTGCTTTTGTTGCAGCTGAGTTTGTAGTGCTTGTTTCAGTCGCTGTTGCAGCTGGTTTAATTGCTGCGCCTGACGGGATAACTGCAAGGCCGGGTTTTGCTGGTAGACCCGCTGTTCCAGCTGAGTTGCCCGTTGTTTTAACTGCTGGAGCTGACGCTGCAGCGTCCGGGTCAGTGCCAGCTGCAACTCGTCCAGCCGTTGCTGTTGTTGCTGTAGCCGGCGAGCCGGGTCCAGTAACTGAAGGCGATGCTGTAAATGCTGAACGGCTGGCGCTTTATTTCGCAGGTAAGTGTGCATCACTTGCACCAAGCGGGCGGCATTTTTTGCCAGCAACTGAATTTGTTGTTGCTGATCAGGAGACACCAGTTCGGCTGCCGCCGAAGGCGTAGCGGCCCGTATATCGGCAACAAAATCGGCAATAGTAAAATCAACTTCGTGGCCGACGGCACTGACCGTCGGAATGGGACAAAAAGCGATTTGCCGGGCCAGGGTTTCATCATTAAAGCACCACAAATCTTCCAAAGAACCACCGCCCCGGCCAATAATCAGCACGTCCACCTCGTTGCGGCGTATCGCGTTTTGCAGTGCCTGCACTAACTGCTGAGCTGCGGTTGCGCCTTGCACCTGGCTTGGATAAATGATGATCTCAAGGGCCGGAGCACGGCGTTGCAACACGGTCAGAATATCGCGGATAGCGGCGCCTGTCGGGGATGTGATAATCCCTACTGTACGGACCAAAGCTGGTAGCGGCTTTTTACGCTCTGGCGCCAATAAGCCTTCAGCGGCCAGTTGGGCTTTGAGCTGTTCATACTGCTGTTTCAGCAGTCCATCACCAGCCGGTTCCACCATATCGGCCAGCAACTGGTATTCGCCACGGGGTTCGTAAAGGCTGATCCGGGCCCGGATCAGTACCTGCTGGCCATTACGTGGTTGCAGGCTGGCGTAACGGTTGGCCTGCTTAAACATGGCGACTTTGACCTGTGCTGCCTGATCTTTTAAAGAAAAATACCAATGGCCAGAAGAAGCCGCGACAAAGTTGGACACTTCGCCCACCAGCCACAGCTGTTTAAACTGCAGTTCCAATGTAAGGCGGACTTCAGAGTTAAGGCGGGACACTGTGTAAATATCGGCCTGAGACATGGGTGCTTCTGTTTCGATAAGCTGCGGATTTGTCGTCACTTTACCACAAAAGCGAAAAACTGATTGTTCGCAGGCTGAAAAGCGGATAAAATTGCGCCGCAACATTCCCCCTTATCTTTAAACAGCGAGATTGTTGCAATGCTCAGGATCGTGAAAGAAGCCATTACATTTGACGATGTGTTACTTGTACCGGCACACTCCACCGTACTTCCCCATACCGCAGACCTGCGGACTCAGTTAACCAGCAAAATTACTCTGAACATTCCTATGGTCTCAGCGTCGATGGACACTGTCACCGAGGCACGTTTGGCTATTGCTCTGGCACAGGAAGGTGGCCTGGGTTTTATCCACAAAAACATGACCATTGAAGAACAGGCTGCCAATGTCCGCAAAGTAAAAAAATACGAAAGCGGTGTGGTGTCTGACCCTGTGACTGTGCGGCCGGAGCAAAGCATCCGTGAGGTGCAGCAGTTGGCGGCACAACATGGTTTCTCTGGTTTTCCTGTAGTGGACGCGCAACAGAATCTGGTGGGTATCGTCACTGGTCGTGACTTAAACGTGGAAAACAACCCACAGGCGCTGATTTCCACCGTGATGACACCAAAAGAGCGGCTGGTGACTGTCAATGAATCGGCACCACGTGAAGACGCTCTGCAACTGATGCACAAACACCGCATTGAAAAAGTACTGGTGGTGGATAACGGCTTCAAACTGAAAGGCTTGATCACAGTACGTGATTACAACAAAGCCGCCAGCAAACCGAACGCCTGTAAAGATGAATTTGGCCGCTTACGTGTCGGTGCCGCCGTCGGTGTAGGCCCTGGCACAGACGAGCGTATTGCTGCTCTGGTCGAAGCTGGTGTGGATATTCTGTTGATTGACACCTCGCACGGCCATTCGCAAGGCGTGATCGACCGGGTGAAACAAACCCGTGCTATGTACCCTGAGCTGCAAATTGTGGCGGGCAATGTGGCGACCACTGAAGGCGCCCGTGCTCTGGCTGAAGCCGGTGCGAACGCCGTCAAAGTGGGCATTGGTCCAGGTTCTATCTGTACCACCCGTATCGTCACAGGTTGTGGTGTGCCCCAGCTGACGGCGATTTCTGACGCTGTTGAAGGGGTCAAAGGCACTGAAGTGTGTATTATTGCTGACGGTGGTATCCGCTTTTCTGGGGACGTGGCCAAAGCCTTGGCGGCCGGTGCACATTGCGTGATGGTGGGTTCTATGTTTGCCGGTACTGAAGAAGCGCCGGGCGAAGTGGAGCTGTATCAGGGCCGTTACTACAAATCTTACCGTGGTATGGGCTCCCTGGGCGCAATGGCGCAACGCAACGGTTCGTCAGACCGTTACTTCCAGGGCAGCAACAATGCCGAAAAACTGGTACCAGAAGGCATTGAAGGCCGGGTAGCTTACAAAGGCCCAATCGAGAACATTATTCACCAGCAAATGGGCGGCCTGCGCTCATCCATGGGACTGACCGGCTGTCCGACTATTACGGATGTGCGCACCAAGACACAGTTTGTCAAAGTGACGTCCGCTGGCATGGGTGAATCGCACGTGCATGACGTGCAAATCACCAAAGAAGCCCCGAACTACCGTCTGGGTTAAGCCTTTCTCCGGGGCCGGCGTCTGTCGGCCCTGTTACTTTTTATACGGATGACAAAGCAAGTATGAGCAAAAACATTCACTTCCACCGCATTCTGATCCTCGACTTCGGTTCGCAGTACACCCAGCTGATCGCCCGCCGCGTGCGCGAAATTGGCGTCTACTGTGAACTGTGGGCCTGGGACGTGACCGCTGAGCAAATTAAAGAGTTTGCCCCTACAGGTATTATCCTGTCCGGTGGGCCGGAAAGCGTGACCGAAGCTGGTTCTCCGCGCGCTCCTCAGTATGTGTTTGACGCTGGAGTGCCTGTATTGGGCGTCTGTTACGGCATGCAGACCATGGCGGAGCAGTTGGGTGGGAAAGTGGCGAGCTCAGAGCACCGTGAATTTGGTTATGCTCAGGTGGAGCTGGTCACTCCTGGTGCCTTGTTTAACGGCATTGAAGATCATATCAATGCTGCTGGTATTGCTGAGCTGGATGTCTGGATGAGTCATGGCGATAAAGTGGTGGCTATTCCTGAAGGTTTTGTCACCACGGCCCGCACTGGCACCTGCCCACATGCCGCTATGGCCAATGAAGACAAACAATTCTACGGCGTGCAGTTCCACCCTGAAGTGACCCATACCAAACAGGGCCTGCGCATGCTGGAACAGTTTGTGGTCGAAATTTGTGGCTGTGAAAAGTTGTGGACTCCTGCCTCCATCATTGAAGATGCTGTCGCCTCGATTAAGCAGCAGGTGGGCGATGATGAAGTGATCCTTGGCTTATCTGGTGGGGTGGATTCGTCCGTCACCGCCATGCTGCTGCACCGTGCTATTGGGAAAAAGCTGACTTGCGTATTTGTTGACAATGGTTTGTTGCGCTTAAACGAAGCCGAACAGGTAATGGAAATGTTTGGTGACCACTTTGGTCTGAACATTGTGCATGTCAATGCCGAGCAACGTTTCCTGGATGCTTTGAAAGGTGAAAATGAGCCGGAAGCCAAACGCAAAATTATCGGCCGGGTGTTCGTGGAAGTATTCGATGAAGAATCGAAGAAACTGCAAAATGCCCGGTGGTTGGCACAAGGCACTATTTACCCGGACGTGATTGAATCGGCCGCCTCGAAAACCGGTAAAGCCCATGTGATTAAATCACACCACAATGTGGGTGGTTTACCAGCCGACATGAAAATGGGCCTGGTTGAGCCATTGCGTGAACTTTTTAAAGACGAAGTGCGCAAAGTGGGTCTTGCCTTGGGTCTGCCATACGACATGCTGTACCGCCACCCTTTCCCAGGCCCTGGTTTAGGGGTGCGGGTGCTGGGCGAAGTGAAAAAAGAGTACTGCGACTTACTGCGCCGTGCCGACGCCATTTTTATCGAAGAGCTGCGTAAAGCCGGTTGGTACGATCAGGTCAGTCAGGCCTTTGTGGTCTTCCTGCCGGTGAAATCTGTCGGTGTAATGGGCGATGGCCGTAAGTACGATTGGGTGGTATCCCTGCGTGCCGTCCAAACCATCGACTTTATGACGGCACATTGGGCGCATCTGCCCTACGAGTTGCTGGGTCAGGTGTCAAACCGCATTATCAACGAAATCAACGGTATTTCCCGTGTGGTTTATGATGTGTCGGGCAAGCCTCCAGCCACTATTGAGTGGGAATAAGCTCGCCGTCATCCTCGCCACGCTGGCGGCATTGTCTGCGCGTTTCAGGCCGGTCACATACTGTGATGTATGCTCCCGGCACTGATCCGCTGGACGGCTTTGCCAGCCTGACGATGCTTTAGGCGAGCTGGCGGTCATCCTCGCCACGCTGGCGGCATTGTCTGCGCCGCTCAGGCCGGTCACCTACTGATGTAGGCTCCCGGCACTGAACCGCTGGACAGCTTTGCCAGCCTGACGATGCTTTAGGCGAGTTGGATAACTGGTCGTCATCCTCGCCACGCTGGCGGCATTGTCTGCGCAGCTCAGACCGGTCACCTAC
>NZ_JBBIQD010000011.1:31091-110750 GCF_037442525.1 Rheinheimera sp.
CGTCATCCTCGCCACGCTGGCGGCATTGTCTGCGCAGCTCAGACCGGTCACCTACTGATGTAGGCTCCCGGCACTGAACCGCTGGACAGCTTTGCCAGAGTGTTGATGCGTAAACACAAAAACGCTGCGGTCGCAGCGTTTTTTTACAGTTTGCTGATTTGGTCTTTTAACTGATAGGACTTGTCAGTGACAATGGTTTCCAGCGTGGCCACACGCTGTTTCAGCTTTTCCAGCTCAGCTTTGACTTCATCCGAACTGCCTGCTCCCTGACTTTGCGCCAGTTTAATTTTGGTTTTATTGCGGTTTTCATAAAAGGCGTATGCAAAAGCGCCAATGACTGCGACAAAACCTACGTCGAAAACTCCCATGATGATCCCTCTGTTGATGTGGTGTGACGCTGTTACTATAGCAAGTGGGATACCAGTTATAACAACTTATTTAAATCAATAAGTTAACAAAATATTTCAGCTGGCGGGTTAGTGAAAATCACTAATGACTGGTTAATTTCACCAGCCAAGCTGGTAAAATTGGCTATATGCAGGGCAAGAGGACGAACGGGTGAATTCAGAGCAGGATTTGTACTGGATGCAGTACGCGCTGCAATTGGCGGATAAAGCAGAACAAAGTGGTGAAATTCCGGTTGGAGCCGTGCTGGTCAAAGATGGCAAAGTGATGGGCGAAGGCTGGAACCAGTCGATTCAGTTGAATGATCCTTCGGCTCATGCCGAAATGCAGGCCATTCGTCAGGCGGCCAAGCGTATTGGGAACTACCGTCTGCTGGACTGTACCTTGTATGTCACACTGGAGCCTTGTGCCATGTGCGCCGGTTTATTGGTTCACAGCCGGATCAAACGTCTGGTGTTTGGTGCAAGAGATGCGAAAACCGGCGCTGCGGGCTCAGTAATCGACATAGTCCGCCACCCGGTGTTGAACCATCAGCTGGAAGTGACGGCGGAGTTGATGGCGGACCGTTGTGCAGCTAAATTGTCAGATTTTTTTAAGCGCAGAAGGGCGGAACAAAAGGCGGCACGAAAAAACGAACCTTAGGCGATGGCTTCGTTACTTTGTGGTTCAGTAGACAATGCCTGGTAATCACGACGTCTTCTGTGTAGTTTCAGTATCGCCATATTACGGGCAATACGACGACGGCCGGACGCCACGTCAATCAGACGGCGTTTTCGCAACATTTTAGGTTTTTTGCGTTTCAGCATCTATGTTCCCACTCTAATCAACTACTGACATTGTCTTATTTCGACCCGGTTTTGCCTTTGCTGTTCCCTTCAGTTTTAGGGTCTGTTGGCGGCATATCACCAAATTGTTGATTCAGCATTTGTTTTTGCTGATCGAGCCGTTGTTCGGTCTTTTTCTTTTCATCGACCCATAACAGGGTGTCATAGAAACGGCGTACGTTTTCGACATAATACACGGCCTGAGCACCCCGGGCATAACCCAGCTTGGTGTTCTGATAATACCTTTTTTGCTGCAACCAGGGCAGGCGTTGTTTCACTTCATGCCACTGATCCGGGTTACCACCGTCCCGCTCGGTCAGTACCCTGGCACTTTCGACATGGCCCCAGCCAATGTTGTAAGCCGCGATGGCAAACCAAAGCCGGTCTGGCATCGGAATACGTTCAGGAATACGTTCCAGCATACGTTCCAGATACCTGGCGCCCCCTTTAATACTTTGCGCCGGGTCCAGGCGGCTGCTGACGCCCATGGCCTGTGCCGTGGAAACTGTCAGCATCATTAAGCCGACGACGCCGGTCGAGCTGCGGGCGGAAGGACGCCAGTTGGATTCCTGATAACCAATGGCGGCCAGCAGGCGCCAGTCAAAGGATCCGGCATATTTTTCAAAGAGTGGCTGGTAACGCGGCAAATCTTTTTCAATGGCTTTGATGTAATCCACAGTGGCGATGTAATCGAAGCGGCGGATATGACCAAAGTATTTGTCTTCCAGGCTCAGCAAATCACCAGATTGATAATTCTGGCCAAAAAATTCTATCAACACAGCCCAAAAAGAGTCGTCGGCCTGTTTGTTCAGTAACCAGGCCACTGGTTGTTGCCGTTTCACCTGAAACGCCACCGTCAGGTTCGGATAAAAACGCTGATTGACCGCCAGCAGGTTGGAATCGACCAGGGTATAAGGAATTTTGCCATCTTCAACCTGCTGCAATAACTCTTCGGTATCCAGCAGTTCACTTTCCTGCCAGTTCAGGTTTGGATGCTGCTGGGTCGCTTCCTGCAGCGTTTCGGCCAAAGAGCTGTCTTTGGGGACCAGTAAAGGTTCGGTCAGATCGGCAAAATTTTTCGGTTGAGTTCCGCCTTTGCGGTACACCACCACTTCACTGCGATACAGATAAGCTGGCGCTATCCGGTATTTTTGCTTGCGGCTTTCGGTCACTGCCAGACCGCCCGCGATCAGATCAACCTGGCCTGAGTCGAGTTTTTGCAGCAAATCTTCCCGCTGATAACTGGGAAAAAGCTCCAGTTCCACCCCAAGTTTGTCGGCCAGGCTTTGCACCAGTTCGTAGTCGTACCCGGCCGGACCGTCAGCGGCAATGTAATAACTGGTTGGGCTGTTTAAAATGCCAACACGAAGAGTATCTCGTTGATAAATTTGATGTAATTGCAAAGGTTGAGGCTCCGGGGCACAGCCACAGAGTAAAAACGCCAGCAGAAAAGGTACCCCAAGTCGCCTCATGCAAATCCTGTTCTTGTTCAGTTTCAGCGCCATTTATATCAAAATTCGGTCGTGCCGTCATACCATGACCCGGCTTTTTTCTTTATAATACAGCGCCTGATTTTGGCTCCCATCGACGTTCAACTAACGGAAACAAATTTATGTTGATCCTGCGTGGTGCACCTGCACTGTCCGAATTTAGAGTTCAGAAACTTTTAGATCACTGTGCCAAAGCGGCCCTGCCTGTAACAGGAATTTATGCGGAATACATGCATTTCGCTGACCTGAGTTCAGAACTCGACGCTGCCCAACTGACCACGCTGGAAAAACTCCTGACTTACGGCCCAACCATCAGCAGCCATGAGGCCAGCGGTTTGTTGTTATTGGTGACACCACGGCCAGGTACCATTTCGCCCTGGTCTTCCAAAGCGACGGACATTGCCAAAAACTGTGGTTTACAGCAGGTAAAACGGCTGGAGCGTGGTCTGGCTTATTATGTGGAAACCTCTGCCCCATTGCAGGCTGACCAGCTGCAAAGCCTGAAAGGCTTATTGCATGACCGCATGATGGAAACTGTGTTTGCCGAACTGCAGCAAGCCCAGGCTTTATTCCAGAAAGCTCAACCTGCGCCACTGGCCAGCGTTGATGTGCTGGCGGGTGGCCGCGAGGCACTGGTTAAAGCCAATATCGAGATGGGGCTGGCACTGGCCGATGACGAAATCGACTACCTGCTGACCAACTTCAAACAGTTGGGCCGCAACCCGAATGACATCGAACTCTATATGTTTGCGCAGGCTAACTCGGAGCACTGCCGCCATAAAATTTTTAACGCCGACTGGACCATCGATGGTGAGCAACAGCCAAAATCGCTGTTTAAGATGATCAAAAACACCTTCGAAAAAACACCAGAGCACGTATTGTCTGCCTACAAAGATAACGCCGCTGTGATGACCGGCTCTAAGGCTGGCCGTTTTTTCCCGGACAGCACCACAGGCGAATACAACTACCACCATGAAGACATTCATGTGTTGATGAAAGTTGAGACGCACAACCACCCAACTGCTATTTCACCGTATCCAGGTGCGGCGACAGGTTCTGGTGGTGAGATTCGTGACGAAGGTGCGACCGGTGTTGGAGCTAAGCCAAAAGCGGGTCTGGTCGGTTTCTCAGTATCGAACTTACGCATTCCTGGTTTTGAACAGCCCTGGGAAACGGATTTCGGCAAACCAGACCGTATTGTCACGGCGCTGGATATTATGACCGAGGGCCCCCTGGGTGGTGCTGCTTTTAACAACGAATTCGGCCGGCCCAATATCTTAGGTTACTTCCGGACTTTTGAAGAAAAAGTGCCTAGCCACAATGGCGAAGAAGTCCGTGGTTACCACAAGCCTATTATGATTGCTGGTGGTCTCGGCAATATCCGCGCTGAACACGTGCAAAAAGGCCAGATGCCGGTGGGCGCCAAGCTGGTGGTTTTGGGCGGTCCGGCCATGAATATAGGTTTGGGTGGCGGTGCCGCCTCTTCCATGGCATCAGGGCAGTCAGCTGAAGATCTGGATTTTGCTTCAGTGCAGCGGGAAAACCCGGAAATTGAACGCCGCTGCCAGGAAGTGATTGACCGCTGCTGGCAGCTGGGTGAAAACAACCCAATCTGTTTTATCCACGACGTGGGTGCCGGTGGTTTGTCGAATGCGTTCCCTGAGCTGGTGAATGACGGCGGTGTCGGTGGTAAGTTTGAACTGCGTAACGTGCCAAACGATGAACCGGGCATGTCGCCACTGGAAATTTGGTGTAATGAGTCGCAGGAACGTTATGTGATGGCCATTCCGGCCGACAAACTGGCCGTGTTTGAAGCCATCTGTCAACGTGAGCGTGCGCCTTATGCGGTGATTGGTGAAGCGACCGAAGAGCTGCACCTGAGTTTGTCCGACAAGCACTTCGGCAATACCCCTATTGATTTACCTCTGAGTGTGCTGCTGGGCAAAGCGCCAAAGATGCACCGCGATGTAAAAACTGCCGTCACTGAAGGCAAAGCACTGGAACTGACTGGCGTCACAGTGGCTGAGGCCGCAGAGCGTTTATTACGTCTGCCGACTATTGCGGAAAAAACCTTCCTGATCACCATTGGTGACCGCTCTGTTACCGGCTTAGTGGCCCGTGACCAGATGGTAGGCCCATGGCAGGTCCCAGTGGCCAACTGTGCCGTCACTGCAGCCTCTTACGACACCTACCATGGTGAAGCTATGTCGATGGGTGAGCGTACGCCTGTGGCGCTGCTGGATTTCGCCGCATCTGCCCGCCTGGCGGTGGCTGAAGCCATTACCAATATTGCCGCGACGCAAATTGGTGATATCAAACACATCAAACTCTCGGCCAACTGGATGTCTGCTGCGGGCCACCCTGGGGAAGATGCCGGTCTGTATCAGGCGGTGAAAGCGGTCGGTGAAGAATTATGCCCGGCGCTGGGCCTGACCATTCCGGTTGGTAAAGATTCAATGTCGATGAAAACCAGCTGGGACAAAGCCGGTGAAAAACACACTGTCACCTCGCCGATGTCATTGATTATCTCTGCATTCGCCCGGGTGGAAGATGTACGTCGTACCGTGACACCACAACTGCGCACCGACAAAGGCGCCAGCAGTCTGCTGCTGATTGATTTAGGCCAGGGTGAAAACCGCTTAGGCGCGTCTTGTCTGGCTCAGGTGTACAAGCAATTAGGTCAGACAGCGCCGGATCTGGAAAGCCCACAACTGCTGATGAATTTCTACCAGGCGATGCAGGCTTTGGTGGCCGACGACAAACTGCTGGCGTATCACGACCGTTCGGACGGTGGTTTGTTTGTCACTCTGGCGGAAATGGCCTTTGCCGGTAAAGCCGGTGTGAGTGTTGATATCGCCGCTTTAGGTGCAGACGACCTGGCCGCCTTATTCAGCGAAGAGCTGGGCGCGGTGCTGCAGGTTCGTAACAGCGATTTACCTGCAGTGCAGGCGCTGCTGGCGAAACACCAGCTGACGGCCGTGTCGCACCTGATTGGCCATGTCACCACGGACGACCAGATTGAGATCAAACGCGCAGGCCAGCTGGTCTACAGCAACAGCCGTACTGTGCTGCGTTCGATCTGGGCTGAAACCACCTACCAGATGCAGCTGCGCCGTGATAACCCGGAAGGGGCGAAACAAGAGTTTGTGGCGAAATCGGATGCGGAAGATCCGGGTCTGAATGTGAAACTGAGCTTCGATCTGAACCAGGACATCGCCGCGCCCTATATCATCAAAGGCGTGCAGCCGAAGATTGCCGTACTGCGTGAGCAAGGCGTGAACTCGCATGTGGAAATGGCGGCTGCCTTTAACCGGGCTGGTTTCAGCGCCATTGACGTGCATATGAGTGACATTCTGTCTGGCCGTCGTACGCTGGAGGAATTCAATGGCCTGGTGGCTTGTGGTGGCTTCTCTTACGGGGACGTATTAGGGGCCGGTGAAGGCTGGGCCAAATCGATTCTGTTTAATGAGCAGGCCCGTGCGCAGTTTGCGCAATTCTTTGAACGTGACAGCACCTTCAGCTTAGGGGTCTGTAACGGTTGTCAGATGATGTCGAATCTGAAGAGCCTGATCCCAGGGGCTGATTTATGGCCACGTTTTGTCCGCAACAAATCAGAGCGTTTCGAAGCCCGCTTCAGCCTGGTGCAGGTGCAGGACAGTCCATCGTTATTTTTCAAAGGCATGGCCGGTTCTCAAATGCCAATCGCCGTATCACACGGTGAAGGTCATACTGAGTTTGCGTCGGCTGAAGCATTGCAGGCCGCAGAACAAAGCGGCACTGTGGCACTGCGTTTTGTCAATAACTACGGGGATGTCACCACCCAGTACCCGTCGAACCCAAATGGTTCACCCAACGGCATTACCTCACTGACCAGCCGTGATGGCCGTGTCACTATTATGATGCCGCACCCGGAACGGGTGTTCCGTACTGTGGCGAACTCCTGGCATCCGGATGACTGGCAGGAAGACAGCCCCTGGATGCGGATGTTCCGCAATGCACGGGTCTGGTTAGGTTAAGTCAGAGCTAAAACCATGGAGCCCCGGCAAAAGCCGGGGCTTTTTTTCAGTGCGGCAGGCAAAACGCTTTGTCTGAATTGTTAATGCTTGTAATGTATTTATCAAAGTTTCGTTTTTTATCATTTTATGCTTGATATTCCTGCGGTTCTTTTTCAGAATACCTGAGTGGTTAATCTCGCGCGTCCATGGAATAGGTATGCAGTCACTTGATAGTTCTGTTGAATTTGACACACAACAACACTGGTTAAGTCACGTCAAAGTTGGACAACGCTTTGATATTCAGTTGCTTGATCACTTAAAGACCCGCTGTAGCGCTGAGTTGATTGGTTACAAACCGGGCCGTTATCTGTTTTTCAAACCCGATGATTCAGTGCCGGAACGTTTTTTTCAGAATGGGTTGATTCTGGTATGCCGCTTCCTGCTGGAAGACACTGTTGGTGAATGCCTGGCATTTAAATCGGAATTATTGCAGCTGCTCAGGTTACCTGACCGCCTGATTGCGATCAGCTTTCCAAACGCCGTACAGCGCCGAGGTTTAAGGTTGGAAAAACGCAGTAGTCTGTTTTTACCTGCCACAGTGCGGCTGAATATTGAAGTGCTGCAAAATGCCCGCAGTTTTAACGGCCATCTGGTGGACGTGTCCAGCAGCGGTTGCCGCTTTTTATTTGATGCTGAATACAAAGGCAATAAGGTGCAGCTTGCGCCAGTTTTGCTCAGAGTGGAAAACCCGAAACTGGGCGACCCTATTGCTATTTCAGGTGAAGTTCGCAACTCAAAAGTCGACGAACGGGGCTTGTCGATTGGCATTCAGTTCAATGAACCGCAATACAGGCTGGAACAACTGGTTCAGCAAGCCAGCTAGAGCTTGCTGAACCGGCAGAGAACAGTTACAGGCTGTAACGTACACCCAGCATCCAGACGTAAGGATCGATAGCTACATCCACACTTTGGATGGTGCTGCCATTCACTTTTACTTTGCCAGTGGTATCAATGTCCATCCGGCTTAACATCAGATGCATACCCCAGTGGCTGTCGAGCTGAATATTCAGACCGGCCTGTATGGCCAGACCCACCGAGTCTTTCAGTGTCAACTCGACATCGTCTGATGCTGTGGTGACATTCAGTGCCTGCAATGTGCTTGTCAGCTCCGGCGACACTTTCTCATTAAAAAATTTGGTGTAATTCAGCCCCAGACCAACAAAGGGATCAAAGCGGCTGTCTTGCAGCACAAAATGGTATTGCGCCAGCAGGGTAGGGGGCAAATGTTTGGTTTTGCCAATGGGCAGGCCATCAATGGCTGAGCCCTCAACTGCTATATCGTGACTGAACGGGGTGGCGGCTACCAGTTCGAAGGTCCAGTTTGGGCTCAGCTTGTAATCAATGGTCAGGCCCAGTTGCGTATTGCTGTTGACACCGACGGCGGTGGAGTTGGCAGGCAAACCCGCCACTGCCTCTACCACGTTCAGATGGCTGCTGCTGTCATCCGGGCTGACACCAATGGCACCTACATTCACTGACCAGTTGGCGAAGGCCGGAGCGGCGAGCAGAGCTGAAACCAGAACCGCGTATTTAAACCTTTTCATCCTATTTTCCTCATTGCGTTTAGCTGGCGCCAGTGTGCGCTTTGTGCGGAGAAAAACTTTGGGCTGGATCAATAAAGCAGGGTTGACAGTGCACCATCAGCGGCAGAGTTTGATTTAAAACAAAAAAGCCACCTGATGGGTTAAAGCCAGTCAGATAAGCAGTTTTTATTAAAAACAGCTTATCTATTCACTAGTTGGTTCAGCTGCAGCGGGAAAGGCAAAGCCCACGCTGCCACGCCGTGGATACGTCCCTGTAGGCTCCTGTTCGGCTCCATGCCTCACAGGGGCAGCTTAGTTCTCTGCCTTTCCTCGCTCTGGATACCTCCTTTGCTTTTTTCAATTCTGACTCTGGGTGCATAATCCCCTTAGGTGGCAGTCTCCGTATTTCGCATAGTTACGTGCGTACATGTCGTGGTTAGAGAATCAGTTGAAATAGCTAACAAAAGAAAATGCCAGTCAGCTTAACTGACTGGCATTAACCTGATGGGTGGCTTTATTCCTGACAAACTCCTTTGCAACCCGTGACTTAAACGGGCATATAGCGGGCTTTTTTGGTGGCCTTTAATTGGTTCATATCCACCAGAACCAGTCCATCGACACAATCGGCAAAGTCCGGGTCCACACCAAAAGCCAGAAACTTCACCCCACCAGGTTCGGTCAGCTCACTGTATTGTTTGTACAAAGTCGGAATACTCACGCCCATATTGGCCAACAGGTGTTTCAACTGAACAAAATCCTGAGTGTAGTTGTCACCAGTAAAGTGCTGCTGCAACTGGGTCAGAGTTTCAGGCGGCAGCTCATAAGGCAGGTTCGGGGCGGCGCTTTGTTCGGTACAGCGGAAATACAGGCTGTAAAAGTACACCATCAAATCCCGTGCCGCCTTGGGGTAGCTGTTGGACAAGCTGACACCGCCAAACAGATAACGAATGTCCGGGTTTTGTTTCAGGTAAGCCCCGATGCCGTACCACAGGTATTCCAGACTGCGTTTGCCCCAGTAACGCGGCTGCACAAAGCTGCGGCCAAGTTCCAGCCCTTGGGCCAGATAAGGGGTCATACGCTCGCTGAAACGAAACAGCGACGCTGTGTATAACCCAGCTAAGCCTTTTTCTGCCATCACCTTGGCGGTATTGGCAAAGCGGTAAGCGCCAACAATTTCCAGATCATCTTTGTCCCACAGGATCAGTTGCTCATAGTAACTGTCGTACAGGTCAATATCGCGGCGTTGCCCTGTGCCTTCGCCAACAGCGCGGAACGCCACTTCCCGCAGTCGGCCAATCTCGCGTAATACTGGCGAGCTTTGCTGGTATTGATACAGATAAATTTGTTTGCCGTCGCTGGTTTCACCTAACAAAGGGCAGGCTTCCACGGCTTTTTTCAGCAGGATCCGGTCTTCCGGATGGGCGATGGCTTTTTGTGTTTTAAATAAAGGCTCTTTGTCCTTGGCCAGCCGGTACAAGTGTTTTTTAAAGAGTTTGACCTTGGCGGCGGTTTCCAGTGGTAACTGGGCAAAACTGTCGTAAGGGATCAGTTCACCAATACGCATACCGATGTTTTTGCGTTTTTGCTTAAACATTTCCTGCACCAGCAGCATGGTGGCCAACGGCTTGTACAGCATGGACGCGCCATAAAACAGTGCTGAATTACGACCGTCGATGTAAATCGGCAGAATAGGCGCTTTGGCGGCCATTGCAAAACGCAAGAAACCCCCATGCCATTTGTTATCACGAATGCCGTTTGGCTTGAGGCGGGAGACCTCACCGGCAGGGAACAGAATTAAAGCACCTTCCTGCTGCAGATGGTCGCTGATGCGGTCAATGCGGCTACGTTCGGTGCCACCAGACATATTGTTGACCGGCAGTAATAACGAATGCAGCGGGTCTATCGCCATCAGCAATTGGTTGGCAATGACTTTGACGTCCGGGCGGATGTCGCTGACCAGCTTAATTAAGGCCAGGCCATCAAGAGAACCTATAGGGTGGTTGGCGATAATCACCACTTTGCCGGTACTGGGAATGCGTTCCACTTCATTGTCACGCACCTGATAAGCAAACTGGAAATAATCCAGCACCTGCTCGACGAACTCTATGCCTTGCAGGTGTGGATAACGCCGGGCAAATTCGACAAACTCCTGCTCATGCAACAAGTGCCGTAATGCACCTCTGACCGGGGTTTGCAGCCAGGGTTTTTGCTGCAACCCCGGCATATGTTGTTGGATCATTTGCTCAACGCTAATCATAGGTTTTCCTCAACCAGACTCTCTGTTCTTTCCAGACAAGCTAGAGGGTTTGTATGACAAAAAAGCGTCAGCAGTATGGCAATTTGAGGAAATTTTAACCTGGTCAGGCTGCTTGCTGAGCGGCAGTTTCGGCTTTGATTTCCGCCAGTGGCAAAGCCGCTATGGTATGGCTCTGCTCCGTCCAGTGGTAAATCGCCAGACTGCCATCCAGCTCTTCCACCAAGGCTGTGCAGCTGTCAATCCAGTCGCCGTCATTGCAATAGATCAGGCCGTCCTGCAAGGAGATTTCAGGGTGATGGATATGGCCACAAACCACACCGTCAAAACCACTGCGTTTGGCCTTATTGACAGCGGCATTGCGGTAACGGGCAATGGCGTCGCGGGCACCAGGCACTTTGCTTTTGATAAAGGCAGCCAGGCTGAAATAACGGCCACCCATTGCGCGGCGGGCTCTGTTGCTCCAGCGGTTTAAAAACAGCAGAAAATCATAGAGGTGATCCCCCAGCCAGGCATGAAAGCGACCAAAGTTCACTTCTTTATCAAATTCGTCGCCGTGGAGCAGCAGCAGTTTTTTACCCAGGGCAGTGGTGTGACAGCCACGCAGCTGAATTTTCATTTCGCCAAATTCGCGGCCAGCCCAGTGGCGGAATTCTTCGTCATGGTTGCCCGGAATATAAATCAGCTCACAGCCTTGTTCAGCCTTCGCCAGCAAGGTTTTAATCACCAGATTCTGTTCCGGTGTCCAGCAGACCTGACGGCGCATCGCCCATAAGTCGATGATGTCGCCAAGCAAATAAATGGTTTGTGCTTTGCTGTTTTCCAGAAAATGCAGCAGATAGCGTGCCTGACAGTCTTTGTTTCCTAAATGAATGTCGGATAAAAAGATGGTTCTGCAGAGCAACATGCGACGTCTCCCTTTCAGTGCTGGTTTGGGGCGAGGTGCCTGAGCTAGAATGGTTTTTTCTGATGTCATCTGTGTGACAGGTCGTTGAACTTTTGGTGATGAGATGTCGTTAGCTTTGGTGATCCCCGACCGTAAACTGGGAACCCTGGTCGATAAACTGCAGGTTTTGTTGCCAGGGGTACTGATTCAGCAGTGGCCGGATTACAGCGCGCCGCAGCAGGTGCAGATGGCCGTGGTATGGAAGCAGCCTGCAGGGTCGCTGGCGGCATTGACTCAACTGAAAAGCCTGCAGTCTTTTGGGGCCGGTGTGGATAACATTCTGTCGGACCCGACTCTGCCGGACCTGCCACTGAGTCGTATTGTGGACCCGCATCTGACTCAATCGATGCTGGGGTATCTGCAGTCGGTGCTGGGGTATTATCAGAACCGGCTGGACCTGTTTGGGCGTCAACAGCAGCAACAGCAGTGGAAGCCGAAAAGCCCGCGGCCGATCAGGCACATTGCGGTGCTGGGGCTGGGCGAGCTCGGCGCTGCCGCTGCATGCCATTTCGCTTCTCTGGGCTATCAGGTGTCCGGCTGGGCCCGTTCACAAAAGCGGTTGACGGGAGTGACTTGCTACGCCACTGAGCAAGGGTATGCAAAGGCTGTGGCTGACGCTGATCTGGTGATTTGCCTGTTACCTTTGACAGCAGACACAGAGAACTTTCTGAACGCTGACCGACTGGCGCTGTGCAAAGCTGGCGCTATTCTGGTCAATGTGGCCCGAGGTGCCGTGCTGGATGATGAAGCTTTACTCCGGGCACTGGAGACTGGTCAGCTGGAAGCAGCCTGCCTGGACGTATTTCGGCAGGAACCTTTACCAGCGACAGATCCATATTGGTCTCATCCTGCTGTGCTGGTCACTCCGCATTGTTCGGCGGTGACAAATGTGGATACAGCTGTGGCACAAATTGCTGAAAACTATCACCGGACCTTAAATGGGCTACCTTTAGTGCATCTTGTGGATAAAATCAGGGGCTACTGATGGCTGCTTTTGAACTGTCCCGCCACCAGCATGTGGCGCTGTTAAGTCTGACATCCGGTCAGAAACGTAATTTGCTGACACCTCCATCTGCAATGGAAATAGCGGCCGCAGTGAAACAACTGGCTTTTGAACCAGAAATTAAAGTGTTGTGTGTGCAGGGTTCTGAACAAGCTTTTTGCGCCGGGGCCGATCTGTCTGTGCTGCAACATGCCGCAGACGGCGATGGCTCTGAACTGAAACAGTTGTATCTGGCCTTTACCGCTGTGGCCGATTCGCCGCTACTGACTATAGCTCTGGTCAATGGCCCTGCGGTTGGGGCCGGTATGAATCTGGCGATGGTGTGCGACATTCGGCTCGCCAGCAAAGATGCCTGGTTTGAAAGCCGGTTTTTCCAGCTGGCGTTGCATCCGGGCGGAGGCCATGGCTGGTTATTGCCACAACTGATTGGCTGGCAACAGGCGATGGCGATGTTGTTTTGCAACGAACGCCTGAGTGCTGAGCGAGCCTGGCAATATGGTTTGGTTAAAGAAGTGATGGCCGCCGAGCAGTTATGGCCACGGGCGCTGGAAATGACTGCTGAGCTGGCGATAGTCCCCGCTGAGCTGCTTCGCCAGACCAAACAATCGATGCGTGAACTGCAACATTGCCATCAGCATGCCCAAGCGGTGGAATTTGAGTTTCAGCAGCAGTTTTACAGTATTCAGCAACCAGCTGCCCGTGAAGCTATTGCAGCTCTTCAACAGCGTTTATCAGAGAAAAATACCGGCCTTTGACGAAGGGAAACAGCCGAACCACAGAAAAATGATGTAATTCAATGTAAATCTTGTAACTAAACAATAACTTGTCTACACTGGACTTCGGATTGTTCACAATTCCGAAAAATCAAGAAGAATTACATATTTTTAACTGAGGTTTTCAGTATGCGTAAAGCGTCCAGTCGGGGTTTTGGCTTTACTGCAATCGCCATTTTGGTGGGGTTAATGGCATTGTCAGCGTTTTTAACCAAAGCAGAAGCTACACCTGCTGACCAGGTTCAGGTGCAGCAATCTGAATAAATTAACGTTTTTGGTGACGTTCGCGGTTTTCCCGCTTCTGATCGGCGTTTTTCTGCAGCAGGATATAAGTGGCGGCATAACCTCCGTGCTGTTTTTGTGCAGTATGGCAGGCCAAAACTTCAGGTATTTGCTGTAACCATTTGAAACAATAGCTTTTTAGTATCGCTGGGTGCGGTTTGCTTTCTTTACCCATACCGTGGTGCACCAACAGGGTCCGAATTCCGCGCTGATGGCATTCATGCACAAACTGAAAAAGTGCCGCCCTGGCTTCAACCAAACCTTTGCCCAATAACATCTGAGTGGCGTCCAGCTGGTATTTACCCAGCCGGAGATTACGGTAAACCCCTTCCTGTACACCATCTTTTTTATAAGCCAGCACTTCATCAGGTTTGACCAAATCGACGTATTCCATACTCAGGTAATTGGGATCGTATTCCATTTCCTGTTCGGCCGCCTGCCGCCTGGCCAATTGTGCCAGACTGGGCTGATGTTCCCCATTGGGGTCGGCTAAAGCATCGGCTTTCAGCCGTTTGACGCCAGCCATTTCCTGTAGGAATAATTCCAGATCTTCGTCTTGCATTGCTGCACTCTCCACCTGCTCTGGTACTGCGGTCAGGCAGTTAAAAGATAATAAATTGTTAATATGAACTACGCTTAACAGGTAACTGTCGCAAGGAGGCGCTTATGTTACCCGATAAATTGTATGAGGCTTTGCCTTATTTGTATCTGGCCTGCGGAGGTGTGACAACCTTATGCAGCCAGTCATTTTTTACTTTGTTGCCAGCCATGCTGCTGTTTACCACAGGTGCCTGGACCTGGGTCATCCGCACAGAAAAACGCCGGAATTCATATGCATTGCGTTTTCAGACCAAAGCAGGCTGGCCTTTCTGGTGGTATGAATTTTACCCTTTTGTGTTAATGCTGAGTGGTCTGGTGCTGTTAGGGCAGGGGCCGAATGGATTCTGGTCCCTGCCGGCAGTGGTTGCTCTGGTATTTGGTTTGCAGTTTTGGTGCAGCAGGCTGAGCTGCCGCACCAAAGGCATTTACTGACGACTCAGGTAGAGCAGCGCTTCCACCGGACCCTGTTGTTGTTTCACCTGATATTTGATGCATTGCTCGGTTTTTTGTTCGGAAAAACACAAATACAGACTTTGTTCCTGTTCTGATAATACAGCCCTTTGCTTGGTGTCCAGAATACGTCCTTCGCCACCAAACCAGCCTGGCATGTAGACACTGGAGGTGGTCATGCCAGCCGTTTGGTAATGCACCAGCTGAGGTTTTGGACAAATCACCACAGCGACCAGCAGCAGAACGGCCAGACCCAGCCAGTATTTGGCTTTACTGGGTTTGACTTCAGGTTCTGTGACGGCTTCAGCACGGGCAGGGGCCGACGCTGAGCCCACATAGCCACTGCGTGCTGGTGCCGCCGATGCTGCGGCAACAGGTTTTTTTGCCTGGCCTTTTTTCAGTAATTTCTGCTTTTCAGCCTCCGAAAGTAAGGAGGTTTTTTTCAGTTCTTTTGCCATTATTTGCGTAAATCAACAGTACTATTAGCGACAGTGTCGGTCATCAGCAACCAGGCTTGCAAGTTTTGTTTCAGTGCCTGCGGGTCAATTTTGTCCAGCGTGTCGTTTGGTGTATGGTGATAATCGAAATAGTCGGTGCCGTCCTGCATCAGGCCAATCACAGGCACACCAGCCGGAACCAGCACTGATACGTCGGGCCCGCCATGGGTGTCATTGCCTCCTGGCTCAATTCCCAGATGGGCCATTTTTTGCTGCAGGCTCTTGGCAAAAGGCAGGGCCTTCTCACCAAAGCGGCTTTGCAGCTGCCAGATCCTCCCTGCGCCGAAGTCTGATTCTGCAGCCACTACATGCTTCGCCAGTTCCTGCTGATGTTGCTCTGCATAAGCACGGGCACCCAACAAACCACCTTCTTCATTGCCATACAGCACAACCCGGACCGTGCGTTTGGGTCGTTGCTGTTGCTTCAGCAACGCAGCCGTCGCCATCACCAGACCAACGCCAGCTCCGTCATCCAGGGCGCCGGTACCCTGGTCCCAGGAATCCAGGTGAGCACCAATCAGCACTATTTCCTCTGGCCGTTCAGAGCCAGTGATTTCAGCAATTACATTCTGACTTTTGGCGGGTTCCAGCTGATTGTTCATCTGCAGTTTCAGCACCAGTTTGTCTGTCTTGGTCAGCATTCGGGCCAGATTTTGTGCATCCGGAACGGACACCGCCACGGCAGGAATAGCTGGCACAGCCGGATCATATTTCATGGTGCCTGTATGGGCGAATCTGTTGTTGCTGGTGCCCACGGAGCGGATAAGGATAGCCTGGGCGCCCAGTTTGGCGGCTTCAACCGCACCACGTGCCCGTGCTGCGACCACCTGGCCATAAAAAGAGCCGGATTTATCTTTCTGCATCGGTTTGTTAATAAAGACAATTTTACCTTGCACCTGGCTTTTGTTTGCTTGCTGCAACGCTTCGATACTGTCAAACATCACAACTTCTGCGCTAATGCCATGTGCCGGAGTGCCAATGGAGCCGCCCAACGAGGTCAGTACTAAAGGCTGAGGAAAAGGGCTGACGACTTCCAGGCTGGCCTGGCCACGGGTCCAGCCCGGCATCTCAAATGCCTCTGTCCAGACCTTGTCATAACCCAGGGCTTTAAAATGACGCACAGCCCAGTCCGCGGCCCGGCGGTCGGCTTCGCTGCCTGCGATACGTGGACCGATTTCAGTGGTCAGCGATTCGACTAACTGATACGCCAGATCCTGATTTAAAACTGTTGTGGCTGCAAACAGGGGAAAAATTGCGCTAAGGCTCAGGCCGAACAGCAGTGAGCGAATTTTCATCTTTTCATTCCATGGTGTAGTTGTTAAATTAACCGGACTCTAACACGGGATGTTCAATCGCTGCAGTGCTGTTTCGACTAACAGCAAGGTGATGCGGCCAAAAGATTTAAGGACAAACAATGACTTCCTCTTGGTGTTCGGCCCTGATCATCGATGACACTGCGGCAGTTCGCAGTTACTTATGTCAAATTCTGAAGCATCTGGGCGTTGGTCCTGTCTATGAAGCGGCCGATGGTTACCAGGGCAACCTGCTGTTTAACCAGCACAAGCCTCATATGGTGTTTCTGGATATTCAACTGCCTGACGTGAATGGCCGTCAGTTGTTACGTCAGCTGAAGCAACAACAGCCAGATTGCCAGGTGTTTATCTGTTCTGCGTATTCCTCAGTGGAAAACCTCAAAGATGCCGTCGCAGGTGGTGCCGGTGCCTTTATTGTCAAACCTTTTGCCTCAGAGCGAATTCACCAGGTGGTCCAGCCTGTATTGAAAGCAAGCCGCCTCTCTTTGCCAGGCTAAGCCCAAAGGGCCTGAATACGCGACAAACGAGAACACCTCATATTGTTTGGTTATTTGGCTTCGCGGCATAATGCTGTCTCTGTTTTTGAGGTGTTATGGCACAGATGAATTTAGAACAGATGCTGACCCACTCCGCGCAGGCTGCGCGTCTGTTAAAAGCCGTGGCTAACGAAAGGCGTTTAGTGATCCTGTGTTATTTGTTGGAAAACGAATTATCGGTCACAGAGATGAATGAAAAGTTGGGGTTGAGTCAGTCGGCTTTGTCGCAGCATCTGGCTGTGCTGCGTCGGCAGAAACTGGTGAAAACCCGCCGGGACGCTCAAACCGTCTACTACCGCTTGCATAGCCATGAAGCGCAGGCCCTTATAGGCCTGCTGGATTCTTTGTATGGCGGACAAGCGCCAACCTGACCGACTTTCCGTTTAACCCACCAGAGTCTGCAGTGTTTTTTGCAATTGCTGCTGACGCTCTGCAGATTGCAGCATGGCGTCATCTATGGTGCGAATATACCCCACCATCGCTTTGGTTAAATGCTGCTGCTCGTCAGTGGCGGTAGCAATTTCCTGATTCATCGCACAAATCTGGCTTATGCTGTCGGTGATGTCTTTCAGTGCATCACCGGCCTGATGGGCGCTTTGTACACTGGCATTGGCCTGCTCACTGCTCAGCTGCATCTTCTGCACAGCCCCTTTCGCGGCATTTTGTAACTGTTCTATCGTCTGCTGAATTTGTTGGGTGGATTGTTGAGTACGGGACGCCAGGGTTCTGACTTCGTCGGCCACCACGGCAAAACCACGGCCTTGCTCGCCAGCACGGGCGGCTTCTATCGCGGCGTTCAGTGCCAGCAAATTGGTTTGCTCGGCAATGCCGCGGATCACTTCCAGCACAGCACCGACCTGATGGGTGTCCTGTTCCAGCTGGCTAATAGTGGAGGACGCCTGAGTCAGGTAGTCGGCCAACTGGCCAATATTGGCTACCGTGGCTTCGACAATTTTCTGTCCCTGATGCGCGACCTGGTTGGAATGATTGGCTGCTTCCGCTGCCAGATTGGCACTTTGCACCTCATCCAGCACACTTTGGTTCATCGACTCAATCATCTGACGGGTTTGTTGCACGGCTTGCTGCTGGTGCTGATGTTGTTGCTTGTCTTGATGGGACAATTGTTGCAGCTCGTGGCATAACTGGTGCAATTGCTGTTGCTGCAGCTGAACCCGCTGTTGCGTAGCCTGATGCTGCTGCCACCATTGGTTCAGTAAAGCCTGTTGCCGGCCCAGTGGTCCGGTTTCAGTCAGCGATTGAAGTGTACTGCTGTCCTGGCGCAGTGCAGCCACTAACCAGTCCTGCTGTTGTTGTTGGGCTGTGGCAAAGGGGCTTAGCAACAGCAGTTGCCACAGCCACTGAGCACAGAGCAGCAGGACCAGACCCAGAGTCCACCAGGCGGATAACTCAGTGCCTGTCAGCACTAAAGTCAACACAGCAGCGAGACCGACAAAAAAAGGAAGGAGAAGGCAACGCGTAAGCGCAGAACTGAACAAACCCATAAAATGCTACCCTGACTGCATTGGCAGTATCTGTTGTTGTTATTGTCTCTGTGCCTTTGGCTGGTTCACCGAGCTTCAGGCGAGTGGTGAACATAACAGATCTGTCACCGCTTTTTTATCCGTTTTGCCCTTTAGGCGGAATTTTTTTTTCCGCCAATAAAAAACGGCACCTGCAGGCGCCGTTTTTTAAATGAAGCAGTTTGTTACTTCTGCTGAGCCCGTTCAAAAGAACTGACAATTTCCGCTTTGGCTTCGGCTTTGTCGCCCCAGCCAATCACTTTTACCCACTTGCCTGGTTCCAGTTCTTTGTAACGTTCGAAGAAGTGCTGGATTTGGTTTTTCAGCAGTTCTGGCACATCGCCAATGTCCTGAATGTGGTCATAAATTTTGGTCAGTTTGCTGACTGGCACCGCCAGTACTTTGGCGTCTTCACCCGATTCATCGGCCATTTTCAGCACGGCCACAGGACGGCATTTGATCACAGCACCTGGCACCAATGGGTACGGCGTCGGCACCAGCACGTCGACCGGGTCTCCGTCTAACGACAGCGTCTGGTTAACGAAACCGTAGTTGCATGGGTAAAACATGGGGGTCGCCATAAAACGGTCTACCCAAACTGTGCCGGTGTCTTTATCCACTTCGTATTTGATCGGGTCGGCATTGGCCGGAATTTCGATAATAACGTTGATTTCATCTGGCAGGTTTTTACCTGCAGCCACCTGGCTTAAGCTCATGGATTCATCCTCTTTACTGAATTTTGCCGCCTATTATAACGGCGGCCGTAAAAATGGCTATGGTTTGCTGCTGTCTGCTTTGTGGTAATTCAGACAACTGTCCACTTCATGGCGCGAGCCCAGAATCACCGCAACCCGCTGATGAATGTCCACCGGCTGAATTTCCATAATGCGCTGATAGCCTGTGCTGCTGGCGCCACCGGCCTGTTCCACCAGCATACTCATCGGGTTGGCTTCGTACATCAGGCGCAGTTTGTCGGGTTTATTCGGGTCTTTTAAATCACGTGGATAGGCGAAAATACCACCGCGGCATAAAATACGGTGCACATCACCAACCATGGCGGCAATCCAGCGCATATTGTAGTTTTTGCCGCGAGGCCCAGCTTTACCCAACAACAAATCATGGATATAGGCTTGCATTGGTGCTTCCCAGTGACGCTGGTTCGACATATTGACGGCAAACTCGGCCGTCACACCCGGAATAGCCACTTCTTCCTGCGTCAGCAAAAATCCGCCATAAGTTTTATCCAGCGTATAAAGACGGGTGCCTTTACCTGTGGTCAGTGCCAGCATGGTGGAAGGGCCATACAGCACATAACCGGCTGCAATTTGCGCTGTGCCCGGTTGCAGGAAAATGGCCGGGTCGGCCGGGTCAGCGTTTTTGGGCGCTGGCAAAATAGAAAAAATGGTGCCAATCAGGCTGTTGATGTCGGTATTGGACGAACCATCCAGCGGGTCAAAGGTGACCAGAAACTGGCCATTTGGGTTGCCTGCGACTGTGCTTTCTTCTTCTTCAGAGGAAATCGCCATCACCAGACCGGTTTCCAGAATCATGTCTTTGAGCAGTTCATTGGCCAGCACATCGAGTTTCTTCTGAGTTTCTCCCTGAATATTTTCATCCAGTGTCGAGCCTAAAACACCGGACAGGGCGCCCTGTCCCACCCGGAATGAAATTTCTTTACAGGCAGCCAGAATGGTTTTGATTAAGCTGATAAGGTCTGCATCAGCGCCATCCTGACGCAGTACCGGAGCCAAACGACGCATAAAAAATCCTTTATTTAGTCAGAGGTTAGATAAGTAGCCCCGTTTTTGTGTAGGGTAGGTGTGGGACTGACGGTTGCTAGTTTAATCAAGTTCAGCGCAATTTGCAGTGAAGCCATGGTTTTATTTATGTCAGTCATAGTTCAGCGAGCTGCTATCTGCATCTTCGCTTCGTTTGGGTATAGAATGCCGTAACGCTGTAGTGAGGATGGATCGTATGCATATTCATATTTTGGGGATTTGTGGCACTTTTATGGGCGGAATAGCCGCTATTGCCAAAAGTCTGGGTCACAAAGTGACGGGGGCCGACGCTAATGTGTACCCGCCAATGAGCACCCAGCTGGAGCAACTGGGCATTGAACTGACACAGGGCTATGACCCGGCTCAGCTGGAGCCCGCGCCGGATTTAGTCATTATCGGCAATGCGATGTCACGCGGTAATCCTGCGGTAGAGTATGTACTGGACCAGAACATTCCCTACAGCTCTGGCCCACAGTGGCTGGCTGAAGAAGTGCTGCATCAACGCTGGGTGCTGGCTGTGTCCGGCACTCATGGTAAAACCACCACCAGCAGCATGTTGGCTTGGATCTTGGACTACGCCGGCCTGACCCCAGGCTTTCTGATTGGCGGTATTCCGCAAAATTTTGAGGTGTCTGCCCGCTTGGGGGACTCGCCGTTTTTTGTCATTGAAGCTGACGAATATGACACCGCATTTTTTGATAAACGATCCAAGTTTGTGCATTACCGGCCCCGTACTCTGGTGATTAATAACCTTGAATATGACCATGCCGATATTTTCCCGGATCTGGCCGCTATTCAGCGCCAGTTCCACCACTTATTGCGGATGGTGCCTTCGACTGGTCTGGTATTAAGCCCGGCTTATGTTAAGGCTGTGGATCAAACCCTGGCGCTGGGCTGCTGGAGTGAGCAGCAGCGTTATGGCCAGGACTGGACTGTACAGTTGCTGAAAGCCGATGGGTCGGCCTTTACCCTTTGTTATCAGGGGGTACTGCAGGGCGAACTGCACTGGTCTTTGTTAGGTCAGCATAATGTGGAAAATGCGGTGATGGCGATTGCGGCAGCCCGTCATGCCGGTGTGCCTGTGGCGGTGGCGCTGGAAGCTATGCATAAATTTGTCGCGCCTAAACGCAGGCTGGAACTGAAAGGCGTGAAACGGCAGGTGGCGGTGTATGACGATTTTGCCCACCATCCAACGGCCATAGCCACCACTCTGCAAGGCCTGCGTGCCAATGTAGGCAAGGCGCGTATCCTGGCTGTACTGGAGCCCCGCTCGAACACCATGAGGTTGGGGGTGCATAAAGCTGCCTTGCCAGAATCACTGCAATTGGCGGACGAGGTGTATTTATTTGAACCGGCCAATTCCGGCTGGTCGATGGTCGATGTGGCCGCGCAGATGCCGGGCCGTGCTTATGTATTTCAATCCATTGAATTATTAGTGGCTGCTTTGGTTGAAAAAGCCTCTGCTGGCGACCATATCCTGGTGATGAGTAACGGCGGCTTTGGTGGCATTCATCAGAAGCTGCTGGATGCACTGGAAAATTCACAATGACCAAAGAAATTACTCTGGCTTTTACCGGCGCTTCTGGTGCCGGTTATGGCTGGAGCCTGCTACAAAACCTGCTGGCGCAAGGCGTGAAAGTGCATCTGCTGATCTCCAGCGCCGCCCGGGTGGTGTTTGCCACAGAACACGACATTAAGTTGCCGGGGGGGCCGCAAGCCTGTCGCGACTTTATTTTGCAACAGTTTGGCGCGCCAGCAGAATTGCTGGCGGTGTATGGCAAAGATGACTGGTTTTCGCCTTGCGCATCTGGCTCGGCTGCACCCAAACAGATGGTGATCTGCCCTTGCTCTACCGGCACTGCGGCAGCTATTGCCCATGGCTTAAGTGACAACCTGATTGAACGTGCCGCCGATGTGGTGCTGAAAGAACGGGGACAGCTGATTCTGGTGCCACGCGAAACGCCGCTCAGTACCATTCATCTGGAAAATTTGCTCAATTTAAGTAAAGCCGGTGCTGTGGTGATGCCAGCATCGCCTGGGTTTTACCATCAGCCAAAAACGCTGCAGCATATCGAAGATTTTATGGTCGCCCGCATTCTGGATCATCTGGGGCTGGCCCAACAGTTAATCCCACGCTGGGGTTATGGAGAGAATAAATGACGTTGGCGTTACGTATTCGTGGTCTGAAAAAACAGTACAAAAGCGGCACTGTCGCGCTCAAAGGCATTGATCTGGATGTCAAACAGGGTGACTTTTTTGCATTACTTGGCCCCAATGGGGCCGGCAAAAGTACCACCATTGGCATTATCAGTTCCCTGGTGAACAAAAGCAGTGGCTCAGTGCAGGTGTTTGACTACGACCTGGATAGCGCACTGGAAGATGCCAAAAGCCAATTGGGCCTGGTGCCGCAGGAATTTAACTTTAATCAGTTTGAAACTGTGCTGCAAATTGTGCTGAACCAGGCTGGTTATTATGGGGTGCCACGCGATTTGGCGCTGGTTCGGGCTGAGAAATATCTGGGGCAACTCGGTTTATGGGAAAAGCGCCATGCCCGTTCCCGTGAACTGTCGGGTGGTATGAAACGTCGCTTGATGATAGCCCGTGCGCTGATGCATGAACCCAAACTGCTGATCCTCGATGAACCGACCGCTGGCGTGGATATCGAGCTGCGCCGCTCCATGTGGGAATTTCTCAAAGAGATTAACCAGCAGGGGGTGACTATTATCCTGACCACCCACTACCTGGAAGAAGCCGAATCTTTGTGCCGCAATATTGCCATTATCGACAAAGGCGAAATTGTGGAAAACACCAGCATTAAAGCCTTGTTGGGCAAACTGACCAAA
The DNA here is from genome assembly GCF_037442525.1 of Rheinheimera sp. Lineage (GTDB taxonomy): Bacteria > Pseudomonadota > Gammaproteobacteria > Enterobacterales > Alteromonadaceae > Pararheinheimera. The sequence continues at coordinate 54,184 of NZ_JBBIQD010000011.1, forward strand.
GAGACTTTTGTACTGGATATGGCCGTTGGTGGCCCGACACCTCAGCTGGAACAGTACCAATGGCGTCAGTTGGATGACCACAGTATTGAAGTGGATGTGGAAAAGTCGCAAGGCCTGAACGCAGTGTTCAGTGCTTTAACAGCACAGGGCATTACTGTGCTGTCCATGCGCAATAAAGCCAACCGGCTGGAAGAGTTATTTGTCAGTCTGGTGGAACAAGGGCGGGGAGCCAAACCATGAAGTACCGTATCGCCTTACAAAGTATTCTGTATAAAGAAACCAACAGATTTATGCGGATCTGGGTGCAGACCCTGGTGCCGCCAGCCATCACCATGACCTTGTATTTTGTGATTTTTGGTGCGCTGGTCGGCTCCAGAATTGGTGATATGGGTGGCTTCAGTTATATGGAATTTATTGTGCCAGGCCTGATTATGATGGCGGTAATCACCAACTCCTATTCCAACGTTGCGTCGTCCTTTTTCAGCGCCAAGTTTCAGCGCAATGTCGAAGAGCTGTTGGTGGCGCCAGTGCCTAATTACATTATAGTTCTGGGCTATATGGGTGGCGGTGTGGCGCGTGGTTTGTTGGTGGGGCTGATTGTCACCCTGCTGTCGCTGTTTTTTGTCGATATTCAGGTGCATCATGCGCTGGTGCTGGTATCCACTGTGGTGCTGACGGCCATGCTGTTTTCGCTGGCCGGGCTGATTAATGCGGTCTATGCCAAAACCTTTGATGACATCAGTATTATTCCGACCTTTGTGCTGACACCGCTGACTTATCTGGGGGGGGTGTTTTATTCCTTAAGTCTGCTGCCACCATTCTGGCAAGGGGTGTCACAAATCAACCCTATTGTGTATATGGTGAATGCCTTCCGTTATGGTTTTCTGGGGGTCAGTGATGTGCATCTGGGCCTGGCGTTTGGCGTGATTTTGCTGTTTATTGCCGCCTTTTTTGGTTTTGCTATGTACCTGATCAGCACAGGCAGAGGCTTGCGCAGCTAGCCCGGTGAAATGCAGCTCTTACAAGCTAAGGGCTGCAAACAGGCTTGGACAGTCAGGCGTTGAGGGTATAAAGTCGGAAGGTCTCTTACTGTTAAGATTGTCCCGGCAGTATCCTGATCGATTGGCGTTCAGTGACATCTGCACAGCAGAATGGAAGCTATGACCGCTAAAAAACCTACCATCAAAGATGTGGCACGCCTGGCTGGCGTGTCATTCAAAACTGTGTCCAGGGTGGTGAATAACGAAGCCTGGGTCAGTGATGAAATCAAAGCCAAGGTTCAGGCCGTGATCGAGACGCTGAACTATCAGCCTAACCGCACAGCCCGCCTGATGCGTACTGCGCCTTTTTCGCTCGCTTTTGTTTATGACAACCCGAACAGTCACTATGTGATTGAAATGCAAAACGGCATTTTATCTGAATGCCGTCGCAAAGGATTTGAACTGGTGATCCACCCGACGGACTCCGGGTCTGATTTGGTGCGGCAGGAACTCAGTACCATGATTGGCAGTAATCAGGTAGGGGGGGTGATCCTGACGCCTCCACTGTCGGAAAACAGCGAACTGGTGCAACAGCTGCTGGCCCAGCAGGCTAAAGTCGTTCGCATTGTATCAGGGGCTGCGCCGCCGGATGAACTTTGCCCGACCATTTATGTGGATGACGAGGCGGCTGGCCGCGCTATGACCGAGTACTTGTTGGCCCAAGGCCATCGCCGTATCGCCTTTCTGGGCTATCGCGCCGATCACCGCTCTTCGGTTGGCCGTTATCGTGGCTACTGCGCCGCCTTAGAAGATGCTGGTATTGCAACGAGCTCAGAGCTGGTGATCAGTGGTGATTTTACCTTTGATTCTGGTGTCGCTATGACGGAACAGTTGCTGGCATTACCTGAACCTGCCACTGCTTTGTTTGGTTGTAACGACGAAATTGCTGCCGGTGCATTATTTGCAGCCCGGATGAAACAACTGGCGGTACCGGCCGACCTTTCCATCGTTGGCTTTGAAAACAGCCCCTTCTCCCGCCAAACCTGGCCCAAGCTCACCACAGTACATCAGCCGAATGCGGACATGGCCGCAAAAGCAGCTGCTATGCTGATTGCGCTGATGCTGGAGCCTGACGAACAACCCCCGCATTGTGGCTTTCATTTGCAACTTGTCATCCGTGATTCTGTGGAAAAGTTGGCTAAGTAATTGAAAATTATCAAATTAAAATAACTGTCAACGTTGTCAGTATTTTTATTGATAACGTTGACAGGTTGCTGCTAACTTGAACTCAGAGTGATGAATAAATCACCGATCAAAACGCTCCGGATCGAAGGAGAGGCGATCACAAAAACAACGATTGGCAACGAGAGAGCACAGGTTATGAGCAGGTTGAATCAATACAAGTTAGGTAAAAAGACTATTCTCGCATCACTGATGGCAACGTTACTGGTGCCGGCTTTGGCTCAGGCGCAACAGGCGAAAGCCACTGAGGATGAAGATATTGAAGTGATACAGGTGAGTTTCCGCGGCAGTCTGGCTGCGGCAGCCGATATCAAACGTCAGGACACCAAAGTCACAGACGCCATCACCACAGAAGATATTGGTAAGTTCCCCAGTGAAAATATCGCCGAAGCCATCCAGCGTATTCCTGGTGTGCAGATTTCTAACGTCAATGGCCGCGGTTCAACCATCAGTGTCCGCGGTCTGGGTTCGCAGTATGCGCGCACCACCTTAAATGGCCAGAGTATGGCCAGCGCTGATTTTACCAGCGGTTTCCGCTTTGACATTATTCAGACTGAACTGGCGTCCACCATCGAAGTGATCAAGTCGCCATCGGCCAATATGGATGCGGGTGGTTTATCCGGCACCATCAATATTGATACCGCTTCGCCTTTGTCTTTTTCTGACCGCAAAGTGCTGTTGTCTGCCAAAGGTCAGTACTCCGAGTTTTCTCCGACCGAGGATGTTACCCCCAAAGCCAATGCGACTTACATTGACCAGTTTGCCGACGGCACTGTCGGCGTGCTGCTGAATGTGGGCTACCAGGAACTGGATGACAGAGTGGACAACTTCTGGATGGATCGTTGGTTTGTCGATTCAGCCACCGGGGATGTCACTCCGCGCCGTCCGCGTTACCGCCGTATTGATCGCGAGACGGATCGTGAGTTGTTTAACGGGACTGTGCAGTGGCGTCCGAGCAGTGCGTTTGAAGCCAAGCTGACTGCTGTCTATGCGGGGGACGACACCAGGCAGGATCTGAATCAACAGGTGTTCCTGTTTAACGCCAACCAGATCACCCAGTTGGGGGCGGCTGAGAATGGCGTGTACAACCAAATTCAAATTAATAACTTCACCACAGAAAATAACCGCCAACTTGAGGAGAAAGACGCGACTTCTGACGCTTACACTCTGGAGATGGACTATGACTGGGAAGACTGGACTTTCAGTTCGGTGCTGCATTACACCTCAGGCGATGCCACCCACAATGAAGAAGCGGCTATTCTGGCCACTGTGATTTCACAGGCCACTCTGGATATTTCCAATCCGTCCAACGTGCTGTTTGACATTGCAGATAACCTGGCCGATCCGGCGCTGTACCCGGCTGTGATGCCCCGCAATGAATACCCGAATGGCGCCACCCGTCTGATGGAATCGGATGAAACGGCGGCGCAGTTTGACGCCACCCGTGGTCTGGACTGGGGCTGGTTTACCCGCCTGACCACAGGGGTGAAGTACCGTAAAGAAACACTGGCCCGTGAAGTGTTCCGTACCGACCGTGCCACTATTGGCGATGCGGACCCGGCTGACTTGCCTTCGATGGCGGCAACAGGTTATCTGGTGACAGATTTCCTCGACAACAAAATGGGCATTCAGCACAGCTGGATTGCACCCAATATTCAGGCCTACCGTGACGCGCTGGCCGCTGAGGGGGTGACAGTACCTACCTTGTTTGCTGCTCAGTCCAGTTACTCAATGGACCGCGAAATTATGGCAGCTTATCTGATGGCTGACTTTGAAACTGAACTTGCCGGCATGCCGCTGCGTGGTAATTTTGGTGGTCGTTATGAGCAAACTGACCGTGACGTCAACACCTACCTGACCGGTGATACGCACCCGGACAACGAAGAAATTAAGCTGGCCATTGGTGAGCTGACCCAAAGCTATGACTACAGCAACTTCTTACCAAGCGCCAACCTGGTGCTGGAATTAAATGATGAGATGCAGTTACGTCTGGCTGCGGCCAAAGTACTGGTACGCCCTATACTGACTTCCAATACGCAACTGGCACCGTCTGAAACTTCAGCATCCAATTCTGTTGGCAGCCGCACTTACACAGTGAACCTGGGTCAACCAGAGCTGAAAGCGCTGACCGCCAACCAGCTGGATTTTGGTTGGGAATGGTATTACAGCGAAGGGGATTCACTGACGGTCAACCTGTTCCAGAAAGACATCAAAAATGGCACGGTCAGTGAGTTGGTCTGCCCGGAGTCCTACAACGGCACCGCGTTGTCGATGTCCGGCTCAGAGTGTGTCGACAGCACAGGCAATATCTACGACATCACAGCCATTTATAACGACAGCTCTGAGCTGACCGTAAAAGGCTACGAGGTGGGTTGGAACCAGAGCCTGAGCGCCTGGTTGCCAGTGCCGGGTTTTGGTTTAAGCTCGAACTACACCCGCATTCTGGTGGATGAAAGTGAAGGTTTTACCCTGACCAACTCATCCGAGCAAACCTGGAACATCACCGCCTATTGGGAAAACGACAGCTTCAGCGCCCGGGTGGCTCTGAACCACCGCAGCCCTTATGTGCAGGAAAGCAGTGATGCCTTCTTTGCCCGTGAAGGCCGCACTGTGGCCGGTCGTAACCAGGTGGATCTGCTGTTAGGCTGGAACATTGACGAGCAGTGGGCAGTGAATTTCGGCGCCCTGAACCTCAATGGTAAAGATGAAGAAGCCTACCGGGACGATTTGACCCGCGCCTGGCAAACCACCAGTGTGATTGGTCGCAGCTATTACCTGGGTGTGAACTTTAATCTGTAACCAGCAAGAGCAGCCCGCAGCAATGCCGGGCTGCTCTGTTTAACCGACGTAACAGGATTTTCCCGATGTATTTACCAAAGTTTTCCCTGACTCTGGTGGCTGCTTGTGTGGTGTCCGGGCTGTTGAGTGCCTGTCAGCCAGCCCCAGAGGTAAAAAGCAGCGAACCCCAAATCGGCGCTGCAGAGCAGCAGAGCGGGGTACAACCAGTCCTGGATTTATTTGAGCGCGTGACCGGCTTACAGCCAACCAACCTGCATTTGGCACTGGTGCAGGACAATCAGCCTGACTGGTATCAGCTGGAAGCCAAAGACGGTCAGCTTTATGTCAGTGCCAATGCGCTGACGGCGCTGAGTTACGGCACTTACGAATACCTGCGCCAAACCGGCGCTTTATCGGTCAGCTGGGAAGGCAGCCGGGTGGCATTACCGGCACAGTTTGCCGATTATCCGGCCGAGCGGGTGACGTCTTTATTTGCCCAGCGCGCTTATCTGAATGTCTGTGCTTATGGTTATTCCAGCCCCTGGTGGGGTTGGGACCGTTGGCAACAGGAACTGGACTGGATGGCGCTGCACGGCGTCAACAACCCGGTTGCTATGGAAGGCCAGGAATATATCTGGCAACAGTTGTGGCACGAATTTGGTGTGGCCGACAGCGAACTGGCCAGTTATTTCTCAGGCCCGGCTTTTACGCCCTGGCAGCGTATGGGCAATATTGAAGGCCATGAAGGGCCGTTGCCTGCGCAGTACATTCAAAAAAAACGCGCGCTGCAAAAACAAATTCTCAGCCGCATGAGCGACTACGGTATGAAACCTGTGGTGCCAGCATTTTCCGGTTATGTGCCAAAAGAGTTTAAAACGCTGTTTCCACAGGCAAAAATTTCCGCTATGCCGAAATGGTCTGGCTTTGCCCATGAAACCTACTGGCTGGACCCGGCGGACCCCTTGTTTGCCAAAGTCGCCAAACGTTTTATTGAGCTCTACAACGCCGAATACGGTGCCCAGCAGTACTACCTGATGGATGCCTTCAACGAGATGCTGCCGCCGGTATCCGAGCAGCACCGCTATCAGGATCTGGCCGGTTACGGTGAGGCCTTGTATCAGTCTTTGGCGCAGGCGGCGCCAAATGCGGTGTGGGTGATGCAGGGCTGGATGTTTGGTTCTGATCAGCATTTCTGGGACTTGCCCTCAATTGAAGCCTTTTTAAGCCGGGTGCCGGATCAAAAACTGATGATCCACGACATTGGCAATGACCGCTTTGATGTCTGGCAAAAAGCCAAAGGTTTTTACAACAAGCAGTGGGTGTTTGGATTTATCCACAATTATGGCGGCAGTAACCCTGTGTATGCCGATCTGGATTATTACCGGGATAAAGTGGCCGTCGCCATGCAGCATCCGGACAATGGCAAACTGACCGGTTATGGTGTGTTCCCTGAAGGCATTCACAGCAATTCGGTCGCTTACGAGTTTATGTTTGACCTGGCCTGGCAAGGGCAGGCTGAAGTGACGCTGAGCTGGCTGGAACAGTACCTGAAAGCCCGCTACGGCCAGACCAGCCCGGCCTTATTGTCGGCCTGGAATAAAGTCTACAAAGCGGTGCTCAGCACCAAATACTGGGAACCACGCTGGTGGGAAGGTTCAGCCGGTGCTTATCTGCTGGCAAAACGGCCGTCTTTGGAATACCTGCGCTACACAGGTGCACCGGGCAATCTGGCGCTGTTGGATCAGGCGGTGCGGGAACTGGCGGCGCTGCCTGCCGCTGAACGTTCAACCTTATTGAGTTACGACCTGGTAGATTTTGCCCGTCATGCCGCGTCACAGCATATCGATATGCTGTTGCAGCACAGCATGCTGGCTTATCAGCAGCACAAAGTGGCAGAGGGCGACTTGCGGCGCCAGCAGGCCAGGCAACTGATGCTGGCGACCGATGCCCTGATGGCAGGTCAACAGGAAAGCCTGTTCAGTTGGGTGGCTGATGCCAGAGCTTATGCGGACAATGACGCCGATGCGGCTTTGTACGAACGCAACGCCAGGTTACAGGTCAGCCGCTGGGGCGGTAATAAGCTGAAAGACTATGCCTCCAAAGCCTGGCATGGCCTGTACGCCCAGTATTACCTGCCGCGCTGGGAGCTGATGCTGGACGAACTGAAGCAGGCTGCCACACAAGGCAAAAAGCTGGACGAAGCCCTGATAGAGCAGAAACTACTGGCCTTTGAACAGGCCTGGCTTGAGCAGCCGCTGGCTGCGCCTTTGGTGGCACCGGCTGACCCTTATACCGCCGTGCAGCAAATTCAGCAGTTGATCAGCGACAGCAAAGCGCCACCGTCTAACTTGTAAACCTTTTTTCGGCCGCAGCTCAGGTGCGGCCAGGACAGAACTATGCAGAACCAGCGTTTATTGGCGTTAGATTTATTCCGCGGCCTGACCATTATTCTGATGATTATGGTCAACAGCCCCAACACTTATGGTGAGTTTTCCCATGCCTATTGGGACGGCGTCACCTTTGCAGATTTTATCTTCCCGTTTTTCCTGATTATCGTCGGTGTAGCCATTGCGATTGGCTTCCGGCCAGCAGAGCGCAGCAGTGCTGAGTTATCGGCCTTGCGGCTCAAGGTGTTGCGCCGCACCCTGATCATGTTTGTTCTTGGGCTGGTGGTGAACCTGATGTACCTGAAGTTCAGTGACATCCGGCTGCTGGGGGTACTGCAGCGTATTGCGCTTGTTTATATGGCCTGTTCCTTTTTGGCACTGCATTGCAGCAGCAAACGGCTGGTGCAGGTGATGGCAGGCATTTTGTTAAGTTACTGGCTGCTGATTTTATGGGTACCGGCGCCTGGCTTGGCTGCCGGTCAGCTGGAACGGGGGGCGAACCTGATTAACTGGTTTGACAGTGCTTATCTGCCGGGCATGTTGTGGCGTGGCAGCTGGGATCCTGAAGGTATTCTCAGCACCTGGCCTGCCATCGCCAGTGGTTTGTTCGGCGTGTTAATGGGCCGGCTGGTGCTGCGTTATAAGCAGGACTTGCCTCAATTGGTGATGGCGCTTTTTGTGTTGGGCTTTGCCAGCTTTTTGCTGGGCCTGCTCTGGAGTTTGTCCTTCCCGCTGATCAAACAAATCTGGAGCAGCTCCTTTGTACTGGTGACCAGCGGCATGGCCAGTATGGTACTGGGGCTGCTGATTTGGTACACCGACGTGCGCGGTTACCAGTACGGCACCAGGGTGCCGCTGATCTTCGGCGCCAATGCCATTGTGGCTTATGTGCTGCATGTGGCGCTGGAAAAACTGCTGGAAGTGCCGCTCGGCGGCAGTTCTGTGCATGAGGCTTATCTGCAGTTTGCCCAGCAGCTGGGACTGGATAAGTTCTTTAGTGCAGCGCTCTGGATAGTGGCCTTTTTGCTGCTGTGTTACCTGCCGGTCTGGTGGCTCTACAAGCGCAAGATATTCGTAAAAATTTAACGCAGTGTTGCAGGACTTCTCCCTGACGAAGGGGGGAATGGCCTCGGCTTGCCCAAAATCAGCGGCTTCAACCACAGGGGGAACTGTGCTGCGCAAACAACAACTTTTTATCGGGATCGATGGTGGTGGCACCAAATGCAGGGCCCGACTGGAAAGTGCATCAGGTTATCTGCTGGCGGAGGCATTATCCGGGCCTGCCAATCCGGCAACTGATGCGGAGCAGGCGATTGCCTCAGTGCTGGATGCCAGTCGCCAGGCGCTGGCGGGCGCAGGTTTTACTGAATCGGCGCTTGGCAACTGCCAGGTGGTGTTGGGTCTGGCTGGTGTCAATGTGCCCACGGCGTTGCGACAGATGGAGCAATGGGGGCATCCCTTTGGCCGGATGCGGGTGACCACTGATTTACATATTGCCTGCGTCGGTGCCCATGGTGGCCAGGACGGCGGCATTCTGATCACCGGTACCGGCACTTCAGCCTTTTCGAGCATTGCTGGTGAGCAGCACATATTCAGTGCCCAGGGGTTTCCGCTTGGCGACCGCGCCAGTGGGGCCTGGCTGGGCTGGCAGGCTGTAGGTGCCACCCTGGACGTACTGGATGGCTTGCAGCCGCCCAGCGGTCTGACCCAGGCGTTGTGCCGTACTTTAGCGGTGCAGAGCAATATGGATTTGATTGCCTGCTGCCTGCCTTACAAAGCGGCCGACTTTGCCGCCTTAGCCCCTTTAGTACTGCAGTGGCACCAGCAGCACGACGCCAAGGCTATGGCCATAGTGGAGCAGGGGCGGGCTTATATCCAGGCACTGCTGCAGCGGCTAGCGCAAACCGGCGCCAACCGGATTGCCATGCTGGGCGGCCTGGCACCAGCCTGGAGCCAGCTGTTGCCCGACTCATTTTCGCAACAACTCAGCCCGGTGCTGAGCTCAGCTGAAGCCGGTGCAGTCACGCTGGCACGACAACTTTTTATGGAGACTTCGGTATGACCTTAATGCGTCAGGAAGCCAGCGAAAGCTGGCAGCGGATTGAACAGCAAATCAGAGACAACGCGGCCTTGTATCAGACCATAGCGCAGCAGATCCGCCAGTTTGACCCGGCCTTTGTGTACATTGTCGGGCGCGGAACCTCTGACCATGCCGGCGTGTTTGCCCGGTATTTGATTGAAGTGGAGCTGGGCGTGGTGGTGGCAGCTGCTGCGCCCTCTGTCGCCAGCCTGTTTGGCCAGCAGTTGCGGTTGCAGCGCGCTTTGGTGCTGCTGATTTCACAATCTGGCCGCAGTGAAGATTTATTGGCGCAGGCCAGAGCCGCCAGACAAAGTGGTGCTCTGGTGGTGGCACTGGTCAATGACATCAGCTCGCCACTGGCTGCACTGGCGGACTATGCCATCCCGTTGCTGGCTGGCCCGGAAAAAGCGGTCGCCGCAACCAAAAGTTACCTGTGCACCTTGTCGGCCTTGTTGTCGCTGGTGGCGCACTGGAAGCAAGACGAGCAATTGCTGGGCGCGCTGCAGCAACTGCCAGCTCAGTTGCAACAGGTGTTAAGCCAGCCAGCTCAGCTGCAGGCGGAGCAGGTACAGGAACTGCGCCATTCTGTAGTGCTTGGCCGGGCTTTTGGGTATGCGATAGCACGGGAAATTGCGTTAAAGATTAAAGAAGTCTGTGGCATTCAGGCCGAAGCCTTCAGCAGCGCTGAGTTTTTGCACGGGCCTATTTCGTTGCTCAATCAGCCACTGACCCTGCTGGACGTGGACCTGAGTGACGAGACGCTGCAAGCCCATCAGGCGCAGGTTGCTGAAGTACAGCGCCGTGGTGGCAAGGTACTGCATTTAATACCGGGTCTGTCTGCTGTGCATTCACGCTTGCAGCCCTTGCTGCTGATGCAGCGTTTTTATCTGGATATTGAAGCTGTGGCGCTGGCCATGGGGAAAAACCCGGATGCCCCTGTGGGATTGAATAAGGTAACCATAACCCGATGAACAGCCTGTACGTGTCCCATTGCTTTGATGGCCAGCAGTTGCTGCGCGACGTCCGGGTCGACTGGCAGCAGGACAGGATCCTGGCTGTGCAGGCCGGAGTCCGGCCGCCGCCGGAGCAGATCCAGTTGCAAGGCACCTTGTGCCCTGGTTTTATTGATATTCAGGTCAATGGTGGCGGTGGGCTGTTGTTTAACCAGCAGCCGACTGTGGCGGCGCTTAAACAGATCAGTGATGCCCACCTGCAGTTTGGCTCGACGGGTCTGCTGCCAACGCTGATCACCGACCGCCTTGAGGTGATGCAACAAGGCGCCGATGCGGTCGCCGAGCTGTTGCCGCAAACCGGTCATACGGTGCTGGGTATTCATTTTGAGGGTCCGCATTTGTCGGTGGCGCGCCGCGGTATTCACCCTGCCGCGCAGATCCGGCCTCTGACGGACGCTGAAATGCGGCTGGTGTGCCGGCGAGATCTCGGCAAAGTGCTGCTGACTGTGGCACCGGAAACGGTGCCGGTCAGCCAAATCCGTGAGCTGTGCGCCGAAGACGTGCTGGTCAGTCTGGGGCATTCGGCCTGCACCGCCGAGCAGGCCCTGGCAGCACTGGATGCCGGAGCCTGCTGCTTTACCCATTTGTTTAATGCCATGTCGCCACTGACCAGCCGGGAGCCAGGCATGGTCGGCGCGGCGCTGACCAGCCCGGCCTATTGTGGGCTGATCCTGGACCATTTGCATGTGCATCCGTTGTCAGCGCTGCTGGCGGCGCGCTGCAAAGGCGAAGACAAGCTGATTTTGGTGACAGATGCGATGGCTCATACCGGCAGCCCCTTGCAGACCCTGGCCTATCTGGACACTGAGATCCGCCGTGACGGCCTGAAGTTAACCCTGCCGGATGGCACCCTGGCTGGCTCGGCGCTGGACATGATGACGGCGCTGCAGCATTTTTGCACCGACCTGGTACTGCCATTGTCCTTTGCATTAAAAGCCCTGAGTACCAATCCGGCCCGTATGCTGGGCTTGTCGCAGCTTGGCGTATTAGCGGCTGGCAGCTCAGCCTCCATGCTGCTGCTGGACCCGCAACTGAACCTCAGCCAGTGCTGGTTGCATGGCGAACCCCAACAGCTAACTCAGAGGAAGGCAGAATGACCCATCCCGTGACTCCGCAGCAGAGCCTGCAACCTATCGCCATTATTGGCGTGCTGTTTTTTATGTTTGGTTTTATTACCTGGCTGAACGGCGCTTTGATCCCCTTTTTGCAGCTGGTCTGTCAGCTGGGTGAGTTTGAAGCTTTGCTGATTGCCTTCAGCTTTTATATTGCCTATGTCGTGATGGCACTGCCAATGGCCAAAGTACTGGCCTGGTCTGGCTATAAAAACGCGATGTCCATTGGCTTGGGCCTGATTGCTCTGGGCTGCGCTTTGTTTATTCCGGCGGCACTGAGCCAACAGTTTTCGGTATTTTTGCTGGCCCAGTTTGTGGTGGGCTCAGGCTTAACCTTGCTGCAAACCGCGTCCAACCCTTATCTGGTGCGGGTGGGGCCAGAGCAGTCGGCGGCGGCCCGTATTTCATTGATGGGCATTCTGAATAAAAGTGCCGGGGTGCTGGCGCCTATCGTCTTTACCTGGCTGGTGCTGGCGGATTTGGGCCATCTGAACGCAAGCAGTCTGGCTGCGATGGCGCCGGTTGAACAACAGCAGGCGTTGCAGCAGCTGGCGCATCAGCTGATATGGCCTTATGCCGGTATAGCGCTCGCCATGCTGCTGCTGGCGGTGGCGCTGCGTTTTTCTGCATTACCCGATTTGCCGGAGGAACCCGCGGCCTCAGCCGACGGGGAGACCTTGTCGGTCTGGCAGTACCCGCATTTGCTGCTGGGTGTGCTGACCCTGTTCTGTTACGTTGGTGTGGAGGTGATTGCCGGTGACACCATCGGCATGCTGGGTGCAGCATTGCAGCTGCCCAATGTCACCACTCTGACGTCCTACACCCTGGCCTTTATGGTGTTGGGGTATAGCCTTGGCTTGCTACTGGTCCCTCGTTTCCTGTCACAACGCCAGGCGCTGGCGGCTTCTGCCCTCTTGGGTTTGGTCTGCACCTTTGGCATTTTAGGCTCAAGCCCGCAGAGTGATGGGGTGTCTGAGCTGCTGTGGGGCTGGGCAGGCATCGGCACTTTGCCAGACCCTGTGGCCTGGGTGGCCTTGCTGGGGCTGGCCAATGCGCTGGTGTGGCCCGCGGTCTGGCCACTGGCGCTGTCTGGTCTGGCGTCCTTAACCCCAAAGGCATCGGCTTTATTGATTATGGGCATTGCTGGGGGGGCTTTGTTACCGTTGGGCTACGGCGCTTTGTCTGAGCAGTTTGGCGCCATTGCCGGTTACAGCATCATGCTGCCTTGTTATGCGATGATCCTGTATTACGCTGTGCATGGCTGCACCTTGCGCCGCAGACCTTAGACTGTTTATTCCAGAGTATCGGTGCTACATTGCTGCTTTATCAGACAAAAGCTGAACTTATCGGTTAAAAGATAAACAAGGAGTGGCTATGTGGGTTGCGATTGTTGCCGCAGTGGTAGCACTGATACTGGTGTTTTATGCGGTGGGTATCTTCAACAGGCTGGTGCTGCTGAAAAACCGTTTCCAGAATGCCTTTGCCCAGATAGAAGTGCAGTTGAAGCGCCGTTATGACCTGATCCCCAATCTGGTTGAAACCGCCAAGGGGTATATGTCGCATGAGCGCGACACCCTTGAAGCCGTGATTGCCGCCCGTAACAGTGCCAGCAATTCATTGCAGGCAGCGGCTGCTCAGCCTGCGGATGCGGCGGCTATTGGTCAGCTGGCTGGTGCTGAGTCGGCATTGCAAGGCGCACTGAGCCGTTTCAGCATGGTGATGGAAGCCTACCCTGATTTAAAAGCCAATCAGACCATGATGCAGCTGTCGGAAGAGCTGACCAGCACCGAAAATAAAGTGGCGTTCGCCCGGCAGGCCTTTAACGATGCAGTCACCGAATACAACAGCTACAAACAAAGTTTCCCTCCGCTGATTTTTGCCACCCTGTTTGGTCATCAACAGGACGCCCGATTGCTGGAGTTTGCCGACAGTGCCGCTATTCAGGCCGCACCTAAAGTCAGCTTCTAAGTACTGCGATGCGTAATTTTTTTGCCGAGCAGGACAAGGCCCGCAGCAATACCCGTCTTCTGGTGTTGTTGTTTGGGGTGGCCTTGTTGTTATTGCTGCTGGTGACCAATCTGTTGCTACTGGTGACCTTGGGGCTGCTGGAACCGGCACAGTACCAGGATCTGCACCAGTGGGCTGATGGCCGTTGGCTGCATAGCCTGCCCTGGGGCATTATGGGTGTGCTGAGCGCAGCTGTCTGTGGCGCTGTGCTTCTTGCCATTTTGTTTAAACAGGCGGCCTTGGGGCAGGGTGGACCAGCCGTGGCTCAGGCATTAGGTGGCCAACGGCTGGACCGGGCTTTGGCTGATGCGTCGCAGAGCCAACTGCTCAATGTGGTGGAAGAAATGGCGATTGCTTCAGGTGTGCCTGTGCCTCCTGTTTATCTGCTGCCTGAGCAGGGCCTCAATGCTTTTGCGGCTGGTTATTCACCTGCAGATGCCGTGGTGGGGGTGACACAAGGCTGTCTGGACCAGTTGAACCGGGATGAACTGCAGGGGGTCATAGCCCATGAGTTCAGCCATATCCTCAACGGCGATATGCGGCTGAATATCCGGCTGATTTCACTGCTGCACGGTATCGAATTTATTGGCCATAGTGGTTACTTTTTGCTGCGTCATGGCGGCGGCCGCCGCAGCTCAAATTCCAAAGATAATGGCAACGCACTGCTGCTGTTAGGCCTTGGCCTTATGCTGCTGGGCTACTTGGGGGTGTTTTTTGGCAGCCTGATTAAAGCCGCGGTCAGCCGGCAGCGTGAGTTTCTGGCCGACGCCAGTGCGGTGCAGTTTACCCGCAACCCGGCCGGTATTGCCGGTGCGCTGAAGCGGATTGGTCTGTTGGCTGAGCATGGCCGGCTCCGTCATCCGAATGCCGCTGAAATGAGTCATTTGTTTTTCGCCGATGCCTTGCCGCGTTTTACCCGGTTGCTGGCCACCCATCCGCCACTGAAAGAACGTATTTTACGGCTGGACCCACAGTGGGATGGTTCGTCCATCAACCCAACTGCCAGTGCGACACCCGCAGTGGCTAAAACGCCACAGCCGAAGGCAGCCAGCGCATTTGCCGCTTTGCCGCTGGTGCTGCTAAGTCAGCTTCGGCAGACAGCGCAGGCGCCGGTACTCTGTTGTGCCTGTTTGCTGCAACAACCCCAGAAAGATAACCAGCTGGCCTTGATAGCCAGGCAGCTGGGGCAGGAGTTTGCCCGCAGTGTTGAGCGCTTGTTGCCTGATGTGATGCCACTGAGTGCGCTGCACAAATTGCAGTTGTTGCAAGTGGCTGTGCCTGGTTTAAAGCAACTCAGTGCGGCGCAGTTTCGCCAGTTGTCAGTGCTTTGTGAGCAGCTGGTGCGACATGACCAGCAGACAGATTTGTATGAGTGGTGTGTGATCAGCTGGCTGCAGCATACGGTGGGGGCGCAGTTTGATGCCCAGTTGTTGCACCGCAGCGACAGTTGCCGGCAGCTCAGCCAAATCCAGCCTCAGGCTCTTGTATTGCTGGCGGCCTGTGCCGGGCTGGCGGAGTCTGAACAGTTACAGCAGCAAAGCCGGGTTGCAGGCTTGCAGGCTTTGAGGCTGGCACCCGACACTGCGGTGTCTGAAGCCAGTCTGGAACAGCTTAGCCAGGCCTTGCCTGTGCTGATCCATTCAGCGCCGGCTGTCAAACAGCAGCTCTGGCAGATGCTGCAGGCGGCCGTCAAGGCCGACCAATTGCTCAATGCGCAGGAATCGCTGCTGCTCTATGTTATGGCGCTGCTGCTTGAGATCCCGCTGGACCCCGAGCAGTTAGCGGCGCTGACCACTGGTTTGGTCTAATTACAGACCTTGTTCGTGGTAACGCAGCGGCACCGGCGCGGCCGGGCCAAAATAATAGCCCTGAGCATAGCGGATACCGCTGCGCTCCAGCATATCCAGCGCCTGTTTACTTTCGACCATTTCAGCAATCAGCAGTAAATTGGTTTGCCGGGCGAAGGAGCTGATATGTTCAATAAAGAGCTGCACGTCCGGGTCGTGGCTGATTAGCTCTGTCAGGCTGCCATCCAGTTTCAGACCATCCACATGCAGTTGCAGTAAATCGGCCAGGCCAATGCCGCTGGCGCTGCCAAAATCGTCCAGCACTACTTTGGCTCCCGCCTGTTGCAAGGCTTTCACCGCAGTTTTACAGCGATCAAGCTGTGGCAATACGCCAGCCTCGGCCAGTTCAAAACAGACCCGTTGTGGCTGCGGATAATGCGACAGATAGTCGAGGAAAAACTGCTGCAAGTCATCATCCAGCAAATCCCGGCAGTTAATATTCATCGACCAGCTGACCTGAGACTGGGCAAACTGACTGGCACTTTTGATAAACATCATTTTGGTCAGTTCGGCATCAAGGTAGCTGCGGTTGATAATACTTAAGAATTGATCCGGTGTCAGAATGCTGCCGTCACTGCGTAAAATCCGCGCCAGGCATTCATACTGATAAATCTCGCCGGTACTGATATGAACCACTGGCTGAAAATAAGGCACCACTTGCTCATGGCCTATGGCTTCACGCACTTCGCGGGCCATTTTGATATTGGTGTGCAGGTGCTGTTTTAATGCTAATAACGAATCGGAATAGACCAGCAGCGGTTGCTGTTGCAGTCGGGCTGAGTTGACTGCCAGAGTCGCATTCTCCAGCACTGACTGAGCGTCCCCCTGTGCAATGCCCAAAGTTACAGTGAATATCAGGTAAGGGTCGTCTGACACCGCTTCATTGAAATCAAAGTGGGTCAGCAGCTCATGCAATTCCTGATCAGGCACGGCACGGGTGCGTCGGATAGCCAGTTTTTCAAAGGCCAGCCGGTAAATACTGAAGGCGTCACCGGTATGGTTTTGCAGCTTGAGGATAAACAGCTGCATGGCCTGTTCTGCTACTGCTGTGCCATAGAGGTGACTGATTTCTTCCAGATTGTTGACCTGCACTATGGCCAGCTGGCTGTTTGACGGCCTGCCACTGCGTAAATGATCTTCCAGCGCCAGGCCATTGCGGCAGCCGGATAAGGGATCTGTCGTCAGGTTGTACCGCAGCAAAGTGGCATAACAAAGCGCCAATAATAATGCCAGGGCGAAGAAGACGGCGCTGGAGGAAATGGCTTCCGTTAAACTTTGCACCAGCCACTGCTCAATGTCGGCCAGCGCTATATCCGCTCCGACCAGGTAGACGGTGCCATCTGAACTCGTCATGGGGACCAACACGGAACGGAATTCACCAAACAGGTCTTCGGATTGTTCAAACACTGGTGTGGTGGAGGCGAAAGCGGCTTTGTTCGCTTCGGTGGCTTCAGGGTAGTAGTCGTAGAAGTAACTTAACTGGCCTTTGAGTAAATCTTCTTCTGTATAACTGGACGAAGTGAAATGCACCTTGCCATCCACCAGCACCATCGAATACAGGTATTGAATATTGATTTTTTTGGCGTAATCACTCAGGTTTTTCGCCAGCTCCAGATAACGGCTGCGTGAGATATGCTGCGCACCCTGGATGCCGTTGTGGTAGTTTTCGCCAAGCAAATAAGGAACTGCCTGAGCAGCGTCGAGCAATTTCTGATCCACCTGAGCCAGACGGCTCTGGAAGTTGTGCTGGTAATGCTGGTAACAGTACACACTGACTGCAGCCAGGTAGACCACCAGGCTAAACAACACAAAAGGCACTGAACGGATCCGCAGCATGAATGTTCCCAAAAAAACTGAATTAAAAACAAAGCTTTGATAGCTTAGCCGATTTCGTTCGGCCTGACAGCCTTTTAGCTGATTTCTGGCTCTGCACTGACTTTGCACAATTTCTGCCAGTCACCGCAATATGACTGCCAGATGAATTTTTTTAAAGACATTTTCCGGGCAATTGATTACAGTGGCGACTTTTAGAACGACCTGAAAATCTGGCCACCTGAATAAAAATTACAGGCCAGTTCCGACCCGGCGAGACAGGATAGAATGACAGAACAGAGCAAACGTCTGGCCACGGCTTCAGAAGAGGCACTGTGGCGGATTTTTACTGTGCCTGAGGCACCAGATTCTACGCTAAGCATTATTGAACAGAACATCTCGCAGAATCTGGCGGGTTTTCTGCGTGAAAGTATTGTCGCAGTTGAAAAACCCCTGTGGCAAATTGAACGTGATTTTCAGGCGCATCAAATCCCGGCCGATCCGCGTTTTGTTTCTGACTATGCTGAACAGATTATGCAGCAACTGGTGGCGCATTCAGTCCACACGGCCGCGCCCAGTTTTATTGGGCATATGACCTCGGCTTTGCCTTATTTTGTGTTGCCACTGTCGAAAATGATGGTGGGGCTGAACCAGAATCTGGTGAAGATTGAAACCTCCAAAGCCTTTACCCCGCTGGAGCGTCAGGTACTGGGCATGATGCACCATCTGGTCTACGGCGAAACGGACGGTTTTTATAAAAAATGGATGCACAGCGCCAACCACTCACTGGGCGCTTTCTGTTCTGGCGGCACCATTGCCAATATCACGGCACTCTGGATAGCCCGTAACCGTTTGTTAAAAGCCGACGGCGACTTTAAAGGTGTCGCCAAAGAAGGGCTGTTCCGCGCCATGAAGCATTATGGCTATGAAGGTTTGGCCATTCTGGTGTCGGAGCGTGGTCATTATTCACTGGGCAAAGCAGCCGACTTGTTAGGCATAGGCCGTGAGTACCTGGTGCCGGTGCAGACTGACGAGAACAATAAAGTCCGGCTTGATGAAATGCGCCGGGTAGCAGCAGAGCTGCAAAGCAAGCAGATTAAGGTGATGGCGATTGTTGGCGTGGCCGGCACCACTGAAACCGGTAATGTCGACCCTTTGCATCAACTGGCTGATTTAGCGCACGAACTGGGCTGTCATTTCCATGTGGATGCCGCCTGGGGGGGCGCGACCTTACTTTCTGAGAAATACCGCCACTTGCTCTCTGGTATTGAGCGGGCTGATTCGGTCACTATCGACGCTCATAAACAAATGTATGTGCCAATGGGCGCTGGTATGGTGGTGTTTAAACACCCGTCATCCGCCCATGTGATTGAACATCATGCCGAATATATTCTGCGTAAAGGCTCCAAAGACTTAGGCAGCCAGACGCTGGAGGGGTCCCGTCCCGGCATGGCGATGCTGGTGCATGCCTGTCTGCAGGTGATTGGCCGCAAAGGTTATGAAATTCTGATTAACCGCTCTTTGGACAAAGCGCGTTATTTTGCCGGATTAATTCAGCAGCACAGCGAATTTGAACTGATCACAGAACCTGAACTCTGCCTGCTGACTTACCGTTATGTACCGGCCGAAGTTCAGGCCGCTATGCAAGGGGCTACTGCTGAGCGACTGCAAAAATTTAATGAGCTGCTCAACGGCCTGACCCGTTTTATTCAGAAACGTCAGCGCGAAGAGGGTCTGTCTTTTGTGTCCCGTACCCGTATTCAGCCAGCACAATACCACAGGCAAGGCACAGTGGTATTCCGGGTGGTACTGGCCAACCCGCTGACGACTGATCAGATCCTGCAGGATGTGTTGGTTGAGCAACAACAGATCGCGGCACAGGACACTGAGTATTTACCCAAGTTGTTGCAGCTGGTGCGTGACAGTGCAGCTTGAATAAAGGCAGCGAACAGAATCTAAAACAGTGGCTTGCCGCTGTTTTTTTTCAGACAAATTTTGTTGCGTTTTGCCGCTTGCAGTTCAGCACCAGGCCCTTTAGGGTAGAGCAAAAGGCCAAAGGGGATTGCTGATGAGCGAAAAAGTACTGAAACTGTCCAACGACAAATGGATTTTTGGGGTTTGTGGTGGCATTGCCGATTATTTTGGCTGGTCTGCGGGCGCGGTGCGGCTGCTGTATGTGTTGGTCAGCGTATTGTCTGCGGCCTTCCCGGGTATTCTGGTGTATCTGGTGTTGTGGTTATTGATGCCAAAATCGGATTAACTGACTGGAACAAGGTGTCAGTGACTGACATCCTTGTTCCGTACGGGCGGATCAGAAACTCCACATATAACCAGCTTGCAACAGCAGCTGAGGGTTGGAGTAGTCACCCGTACCGATGGACAAACCAGGCTCCAGATAAAATCCTTTGTACGTAAATGTGGCGGATACCCCAACATAAGACCATTCGTCGACTTCATCATGCCTATCTTCAGTTCTGGAGTAACCGACTAAAAACTGAGCGCTGGAGAATGCTGAGTCTTGCTCCATAAATCGATAACCCAGTTCGATGCCCCGGGCCGCATCTCCCCAATAACCGCCGGACAATTGCAGCGGTAAGTCGGCAATTTCGCCTTTGTAGACAAAGTTTATTGCCGCCGGGGTACCGATGGAAAGGCCGATTTGGTCGTCAGCCAGAGAAGAAAACGATAATAACGCCAGAGAAAATAACAGATGTTTATTCACTTAAGATTCCTTGTGATCGTCAATAGGGGGAGTTTCAACCTCTTGTTCCGCACTGAGTCAATGAACTGCCTGTGTGGAGTGAGCTGTCGTGTTATAAACATTTGTTAATGAATTGTGGCTGAACAGATTTTCAGGCAAGCAGAGTATTGACTCAGGGGGGAACTCCCAGGGACCAAGACTGGTGTTCCCTGGGGCCAGATTTAAATTTCAATATTGTCGATAAGGCGAGTGGTGCCTAAGTAAGCGGCAGCCAGTACCACCAGCGGCTCAGAGGCCAACTTGGCCGGTTCCAGCGTCAGTTGGTTGCTGATATTCAGGTAATCCGGTCTGAAGCCTGCTTGCTGCAAACGTTGTTTGGTTTGCTGCTCCAAAGCGCGCAAATCTGTTGCGCCCGAAACCAACTGGGCTTTTAACCATTGCAGACTTTGGTAAAGCGCTGGTGCAACGGCCCGTTGTTCTGCGCTCAGGTAGCCATTACGTGAGCTCAGCGCCAGGCCATCCTCTGCACGACAGGTCGGCACGCCAATAATCTCAATAGGCATCGACAGGTCGGTCACCATCTGGCGGATAATCGCCAGCTGTTGGTAGTCCTTCTGACCAAAACAGGCGACATCGGGCTGCACCAGATTAAACAGCTTGGTCACTATGGTGGATACACCACGGAAATGGCCGGCACGACTGCCACCACAGTGGTGATCACCAAGTTGGGGCACTTCGACATAACTTTGCACATCCAGGCCACGCGGGTACATCAGTTGTGGTGTCGGGGTAAAAACTGCATCGGCCTGGTGGGCAGTTAAACCTTCGCAATCCTGTTGCAGGGTTCTTGGGTAATTATCCAAATCTTCGGTTGGGCCAAACTGCATCGGATTGACAAAAATACTGGCAATGACCCGATCAGCCTGCTGGCGGGCAACATCAATCAGGCTGAAATGGCCCTGATGCAGGTTGCCCATGGTGGGCACAAAAGCAATGCGCTCACCGGCCTGACGCCAGGCGCGAACTGTGGCACGTAACTCGTGGATATCCTGAATAATCTTCATACCGACCTCAGCTGAAACTGTGCTCTGCGCCAGGAAAAGCAGCGGATTTGACGTCCTGAATATACTTGCCAATCGCCTGCTTAATATCACCGGTTTCCTGCAGAAAGTTTTTCGAGAACTTCGGAATATAACCAGAGCTGATGCCGAGTAAGTCGTGCATCACTAAAATCTGGCCATCGGTGTCGGCACCGGCGCCTATGCCGATCACCGGAATGGTCAGGGCCTGGCTGATCCGTTTCGCCAGGGTGGAGGGTATACATTCCAGCACCAACAACTGAGCACCGGCGTCCTGCAAAGCCAGGGCTTGTTGCAACATGGATTCTGCCGCCTGTTCGTCCCGCCCCTGCACTTTAAAACCGCCAAACACATGCACAGATTGAGGCGTTAAACCCAGGTGGCCGCAGACCGGAATGCCGCGTTCTGTCATGGCTTTGATGGTGGGTAATAAGAAGTCGCCGCCTTCGAGTTTCAGCATATTGGCGCCCGCCTGCATTAGCGGAGTGGCGTTGTGCAGTGCCTGGTCGACCGAGGCGTAACTCATAAAAGGCATATCGGCAATCACAAAAGCCAAAGGCGCACCGGCACGGACGCTGCGGGTATGGTAGGCGATATCGGAGGTGGTGACCGGCAGGGTGTCGCTGTGCCCTTGCAACACCATGCCCAGCGAGTCGCCAATCAGCAGTACTTCTACACCAGCGTCAGCAAACAGCTTGGCAAAACTGGCGTCATAAGCGGTGAGGGCGGTAATTTTTTCGCCCTTCTGTTTCATTTTCAGCAGAGCTGAAGTGGTAATTTTGGCCATCTTGTTCTCATCCGACCACGAAGGGAGTTTTCGGCGCGAACCTTCGCATAATTTTACGCTGCCAGCAAGGGTTAAAGTATCGTCAGGCCCTTTTCAGGGACCAGCTCCAGCAGGCTGGCAAGTGCGGTTCCGCACGGCAAGACCAGAGCGGGAGCCAACTGGTGCAAAGGGTAAAGCACAAATTCACGTTGTTTCATGCCGTAGTGCGGCACGGTCAGGCGTTCTGTGTTGATGCACTGGTTGCCGTAAAGTAATAGGTCTAAATCCAGTGTGCGGGGGCCCCAGCGTTCGGCTTTGCGTTGCCGGCCTTGTTGCTGTTCAATCTGTTGCAATTGGTCCAGCAAGGCTTCCGGGGCCAGTTCGGTATTCAGCGCTGCCACTGCATTGACATAATCCGGCTGGTCCTGCGGTCCCATAGGCTTGGAGCCATAGAAATCCGAAACGGCAACCAGCTCAGTGTCAGGCAGCTGCCTGAGCGCCAGCACCGCCTGTTCCAGCTGCAGCACTGGTTGGTCCAGATTGGCACCAAGGCCGATATAACAGCGGATCATGACCCGCTCTGATCGGTGCGGGGGCGCCGGGTTTTGTTGTAAGAACGGCGGCGTTTTGGCCGACGTTCAATGCCTTCTTTACCCAACTGCTGCACCAGTTGTTCCCGGCCGGCTTCATCTTCCTGCTGGAAGCGTTGCCACCATTGGGCCAGCTCCAGTAAATCACCGCCTTCGGCTTTAGCCCGCAGGCAGAGGAAATCGTAAGCGCCGCGGAATTTTGTCTGCTCCAGCAGCTTAAAAGCACGGCGGCCAGCTCTTTTACTTAAACGGGACTGCAAAGACCAGATATCGCGGATGGTCAGGGTAAAGCGTTTCGGGATTGCGATGCTGCGCTGCACGTCGTCCAGCACTTCCATCATGGCAATATTAAAGGCGTCCAGCTCGTTCAGGCCGCTTTCAATCAGTAAGGTCTGAGCCCGCACTTCCACCGGGTACCATAACAAAGCCGCAAAGGTAAAAGCCGGTGTCACAGGTTTGTCGATAGCAACCCGCTCGTCGGTGTCCTGCATGGCGCTGGTGATCAGCTGCAGCATTTTGCCTTCACTGTCCTGTTTCAGGCTTTTTGCTACCCCAGGCAGAATTTGCTTGATGATGCCAAGCTCGTTCAACAGCATAAAGTTGTCAAAGCCTTTGCCAGCCAGGAACAGCTTAAGAGCTTCTTCAAACATCCGTGCAGCAGGGATGTTTTTCAGCAGCACCGACAGCTCCTGAATGGGAGCCAGTGTGTCCGGGGCGATTTGCATATTCAGTTTGGTGGCAAAACGAACGGCACGCAGCATCCGTACCGGGTCTTCGCGGTAACGGGTTTCGGGGTCACCAATGAGTTCAATTTTGCGCTCGGCTATGGCTTCAATGCCGTTGGCAAAATCATAAATGCAGAAATCATTGACCGAATAATACAGTGCATTGATCGAGAAGTCGCGGCGTTCTGCATCTTCTTCGATACTGCCATAGACGTTGTCACGCAGGATCATGCCGGCATCGCTCTGGCTGGATTTCGGGGTGCTTTCATCGCCGCTGTGGTGACCACGGAAGGTCGCTACTTCGATGATTTCACGGCCAAACACCACGTGCGCCAGACGGAAACGCCGGCCAATCAGCCGACAGTTTTTAAATACCTGGCGGATTTGCTCCGGGTGCGCATTGGTGACCACATCGAAGTCTTTCGGTTTCAGTCCCAGCAGCAAGTCGCGGATGCAGCCACCGACCAGATAAGCTTCATAACCTGCGTCTTTCAGCCGGTACAAGACTTTTAACGCATTAGGGCTGATATCTTTGCGAGACACTGCATGGGCGTCACGGGGGATTTTTTTCATCGCAGGCAACACTGTGCTGCGTTTTTCACCGTCTTTTACCTTGACGGCTGCCTCTGATGCTCTCTGGCCGAAAGTGCGGCGGCAGAATTCCAAAACACGCGAAATGATGATAATGCTCCTGAACAAGCGCTGAAAAAAGCGGCTTATGATACCGCAGCGTAAGGAGAAAATGAAAGGTTAAAGCGCAGGAAGCGTCATGGTGAGTGGCAATTCTCTGACTGCAGGTACAGCAGCCAGATCCCAGTGACAGACCGCCCAGTGTAATAATGTATGAACGGGGGCGCCTTTCAGCTCTGATGGGGGAGGGTGGCCCAGAAAACTTAACGCCGTGCTCAGTGTTTGGCTGATGGGCCAGTCCGAAATAGCGGGCGCATGGTTTTGTTTGCTCAGTTTAAAGCCTGGCTCTTTCACCGCCAGAGGCAGGTGCAGGTAAGAAGGTGCCTGAGCGCCCAACAGGGTAAACAGCGCCTGCTGGCGGGTGGTGACGTCAATCAGATCGGCGCCCCGTACCACTTGGGTGATGCCCTGGTCGATATCATCCACCACCACCACGAGCTGATAAGCAAAGAGGCCGTCGCGACGTTTAAGGATATAATCCTCCTGCGCCAGAGCTGCAGGGACCAAAGTTTGACCTTGTAGCAGGTCGGTAAATTCAGTGGCGGTCGGCGGAACTTTCAGCCGGTACGCCAAAGACCCCTGGCTCAACAGACGTTGCCGGCAATGGCCATCGTAGCCTTGCGCGAGTTGGGACGTTCTGGCTCTGGGGCAGTCGCAGCCATAGACCAACTGCTGCTGGCTTAATTGGTTCAGTACCTGTTGGTAACGCTCTAAGCGCTGGCTTTGCACCCAGACATCACCATCCCAGTGCAACCCATAAAGTTCGAGGCTGCGCAAAATGGCATCGGCAGCCCCTTTGACCATCCTGGGCTGGTCAATATCTTCCAGCCGGACCAGCCAGTCGCCTTGTTGGGATTTGGCCTGCAGATAGCTGCCGACTGCCGCGACTAAGGAGCCAAAATGCAAAGGGCCGGATGGCGATGGCGCAAACCGGCCCCTGTAGCGGGAGTTCAACTCAGGCATCGTTAGCCGCCCAGTTGTTTTTCCTTGATTTCCGCCAGTGTTTTACAGTCGATACACATATCGGCTGTTGGACGGGCTTCCAGACGTTTGATACCAATTTCGATACCACAGGTATCGCAATAACCGAAATCTTCGTCTTCAATTTTTTGCAGTGTCTTTTCAATCTTTTTCAATAATTTACGCTCACGATCCCGGGCGCGTAATTCCAGACTGAATTCTTCTTCCTGAGCGGCACGGTCGACCGGATCCGGGAAGTTGGCTGCTTCGTCCGCCATATGGTTTTTGGTGCGGTCGACTTCTTCACGTAACTGCTGACGCCATGCATCCAGAATTTTACGGAAATGCTCCAGCTGTTTTGAGTTCATATACTCTTCGCCTGGTGCTGCCTGGTAGGGCTCAACACCGGCCAGGGCCAACAGACCCAGAGTTGTTATGGTTTTGCCTTCTGGCATGATCATCTCCTGTAAAACAGTGCCAAGCAAAAAGTTGGCGGCTAGTGATAGCAGAAATTTATGTCAGCCGCAATCACTATTAAAAAAGCGGCCGAAGTATACAGAGGCAAAGGGGCAGCGTCATCCGCTTTTCGAAATTTTGAACACTTTTTCTCTGTCTGGCGCCGGAATTCAACAGGTTATTTCGTGGTATCTTTGATTAAAATATTGATTTTTATCATGATGGAGATGGCGATGCTGTGGGAATGGTGGCTGGCCTATTTAGCCTTGGGGGCTGTGGTAGGTTTTTTTGCCGGTCTGCTTGGGGTGGGCGGCGGCGGTATTATGGTGCCGGTCCTGACCTCCATGTTTTTAGCCCAGGGCTTGGGCGACCAGTCTGTCCATCTGGCATTGGCGACATCCATGGCCTCTATAGTGCTGACCTCTGTTTCCAGTATCCGCAGTCATCACCAGCATGGGGCCATTTTATGGCCTGTAGTCTGGCGTTTAAGCCCGGCTATAGTGGCTGGTACTATAGGCGCAGCGCTGATAGCCGGTGCTTTACCTTCGGTCGCGCTGGCGGTGTTTTTCTGCTGTTTTATGAGTTATATCGCTTTGCAAATGTTGTTGAATGTGAAACCCAAAGCCAGCCGTCAGCTGCCGGGCTGGGGTGGGCTCAGCCTGGCCGGGCTGAGCATAGGCGGTATTTCTGCCTTAGTTGCCATAGGCGGTGGTTCGCTGACGGTGCCTTTTTTAACCTGGTGCAATGTGCGGCTGCAGAATGCCATTGCCACTTCGGCTGCAGTGGGTTTGCCAATAGCGTTGTCGGGAACTGTTGGCTATTTGTGGTCAGGCTGGGCGGTAGAGAACACACCACAGTACAGTAGTGGTTATGTGTACTGGCCTGCCGTGGTCTGTATCTCAGTGGTCAGCTTCTTCACAGCCCCCTTGGGGGTGAAGCTGGCGCATCGGCTGCCGGTCAGTACCTTAAAGAAAATTTTTGCCGCATTACTGGTGCTGCTGAGCGCCAAGATGTTGCATAGCGTATTAGTGGCCCTCTAAAAAGTGATAAACTTGGCCCGTCTGGCAGGCCATGGCCTGCAGTTATAGGAATTTTGTGATGTCTGAATCCATTCAACTTTATTTTGGCACCCAGGCGGCGGAAAGCCGTTGGGGTAAAAATGTGTTACTCACGCCTGCTGCTGCCGGTTATCAGCTGCATGCCAACGCCAATGATTTACTGCGCTCAGTGCAAAAAGCCGGTCGTCAGCTGGACGGCTTGGGTATACAGCAATTGCAACTGGTGGGTGAAGGCTGGACTGTCGATGCGCAGTGGGCTTTGTATCAGGGCTTTTGTAATGCGAAAAAGCTTGGCGCTGTCGGCTGGACCGGCTCTGCAGCCGAACAGCAACAACTGCAGCAGCTGCACCAGTGTTTCAGCTGGGCCAAAGCCATTATTAACCAGACGCCGGACCAGTTAGCACCGCAGGTGCTGGCCGAGCAGGCCGCTGCTTTTATCACCTCTGTGGCACCCCAAGGCAGTGTCAGCTCGCAGGTGATTGCGGGTACCGCCTTGCTGGATGCTGGTTGGGTCGGGTTGCACGCCGTAGGGCGAGGCAGCGACCGTGATCCGGCGATGCTGGTGCTGGATTACAACCCGACAGGCCAGGCCGATGCGCCAGTGGCTGCTGCTTTGGTAGGTAAAGGCATCACCTTCGATAGCGGTGGTTATTCAATCAAAGCCAGTGAAGGCATGGTCACCATGAAATGCGATATGGGCGGTGCCGCCACAGTCACGGCTGCATTGGCTTTGGCCATTCTGCAAGGTTTAACCAAACGGGTTCGACTGGTGCTGTGCTGTGCAGAAAACCTGATCTCCGGCCGTGCTTACAAGCTGGGCGACATTCTGACCTATAAAAATGGCGTCAGTGTCGAAATCGTCAACACGGACGCTGAAGGCCGTCTGGTGCTGGCTGATGGCCTGATGTGTGCTGCTGAATCCAAAGCGCCGTTGATTATTGATGCCGCCACCTTAACAGGGGCTGCCATGATGGCGTTGGGCACTGAATACAACGCGGTTTTTGCGTTGGATAAAGCCTTGGCTGGCCGGGTACTGGGCTATGCTGAGCAGGTGTCAGAACCGGCCTGGCAATTACCGCTGGAAAAATGGCATCAGGGGCAGTGCCCTTCGCCTTATGCCGATACGGCCAACAGTCGTTCTATTAAAGGCGGGGGTACCGGCGGTGCCAGCAACGCTGCAGGTTTCTTAAGCCGTTTTGTACCAAATGACGGCAAAGGCTGGCTGCATCTGGATCTGGCTGCGGCCTTCAACAGCAGTGCCAATGGTTTCTGGGGCGCTGGTGCCACAGGCCAGGGCATTCGTTTAATCGCCCATACTCTGCAAGCAGAATAGTTCAATTCCTAAAGCGCTGGCTGCTGTACAATTCAGCAGTCAGGGTTTTCAAGCTTCGGTTCAGCGGAAAAAGCCGTTACCATGGGTATATCTAAACTGAACTGCAGAACCCGATGACCTTACCTGTCGCTGACATTTGTCCTGCTCTGCTGGACCATCTACAACGTCACAGCAAAGTCCTGTTGTCTGCGCCACCAGGGGCAGGCAAGTCCACTTATTTGCCGCTGTTTTTGCTGCAACAGCCACAATGGCAGCACAAAACTATTTTGATGCTGGAACCCCGGCGTCTGTCGGCGAAAAGCATTGCGGCTTATCTGGCTTCTCAGCTGAATGAACCTTTGGGACAGCGTATTGGTTATCAGATCCGTCATGAACAGAAGTTTTCTGCCCACACTCGTTTGCTGATTGTTACTGAAGGGATTCTGCTGCGAAAAATTCAGTCAGACCCTGAACTGTCCGGCATCGATCTGATCATTTTCGATGAATTTCATGAACGCTCATTGCAGGCCGATTTAGCGCTGGCATTGTGTCTGGAAGTACAGCAGTTGAATGAACAGCTAAAGCTGCTGATTATGTCGGCCACTCTGGATTTGGATGCGATGGCGAAGCAGCTGGAGGCTCCGGTGTTGCAAAGTGAGGGCCGCAGTTACCCGGTGGAGATCCGCTATCAGGCTCCTTCCTCCGAGCCTGTCTGGCTGCAATGTGCCAGGTTGGCGCTGCGGGAAAGCCAGCTGCAGCAAGGCAGTCTGCTGGTGTTTTTGCCCGGCCAGCGTGAAATCGAACAAGCTCAGCAATTTTTGCTGGAACACCATCAAGACCCAAGGCTGGATTGTTACGCCTTGCTCGGTGCGCTCACACTGGAACAACAACAGTTAGCGATAGCCCCAAGCCCGGCCGGGCGGCGTAAAATAGTGCTTTGTACCAATATTGCTGAAACCAGCCTGACCATAGAAGGCATCAGCCTGGTCATTGATTCCGGCCTTGCGCGTGAGGCGGTCTTTCATCCGCGGCATGGCTTAACCCGGCTGGAAACCGTAGCTATCAGTCAGGCGTCGGCCACACAGCGGGCTGGTCGGGCTGGTCGTCTAGGGCCTGGGCTCTGTTACCGGCTTGACAGCCCCGAACTGTGGCAACGCCGACAGGCGTATACCAAAGCTGCCATTCTTCAATCCGAACTGACAGGTCTGGTGCTGGAGTCTGCCGCCTGGGGCTGTCCTGCTGAACAGCTGTTCTGGCTCGATGCTCCGCCTGCGGCCAATCTGTCGCAGGCACGTTGGGTGTTGCAGCAACTGGGGGCTTTGGATTCTAAGCAGCAAATTACTGCGCTTGGCCGCCAACTACTGCAACGAGGTAGTGACCCCCGGCTGGCGGCTATGCTGCACTATGGCCAGGAGCTGGAACTGCAAGGTGAGCAAGGCGCAGCCTGGTTAGCCGTGGTCTTGATGACCTTATTGGAACAACGTCGGCCCGGTGGCGAGGAGAACCTGGATCAGCTGCTAAGCCGGCCATTGCCTGCGGCCTTGTTACAACAGGCCAGGCTGCAGGCCCGCCAGTTGAATATCAACAGCGCATTTCAGTTTCCTTTGCATCTGACCGCTTTATTACTGAGCCGGGCCTTTCCGGACCGTATTGCGCAAAAACGCGGTAAGGGGTACTTGCTTGCCAATGGTGCCGGGGTTCAGCTGTTTCCGGACAGCAGCCTGCAGGGTGCAGAACTGCTGGTCGTGGCCGATGTGGTGTTTCGTGAAACGGCCATTGCCAGTCTGGCGGTGCCCTGGTCTTTGGATGAACTGAAGATCAACTGGAAGCCGCAGTTACAACAGCTGCATTTTGTCGGCTTTGATGACAAAGCCGGGCGTTTCATCGCTGAGCAGCAGCTGTGTCTGGGTAAACTGGTGCTGGAACGCAAAACTCTGACGCAGGCATTGTCGGAGCAGGATATCCAACAAGGCTGGTTAGCCTATCTGACGGAACAGGGACTGGCTCCCTTACCCTGGACTGAGCAGGCCAGACAGCTGCAACACAGGGTTGAACTGGCACGACGCCTGTCGGCAAGCAGCCTGCCAGCCATGGATGAACAAAGCTTATTGCAAGAAGCCGCTGATTGGCTGTTACCTTATTTGGGGCGAACTTATAAGCTGGCCGATTTAACCAAACTGGATCTGTACAGGCTGCTTTGGCAACGGCTGGACTACCAGAGCCAGCAGCAACTGCAGCAACTCTGTCCAGACAGTTGGCGTTCAGCTACAGGCTCTATGATCCCCTTGCATTATCAGGACGATGGTGAAGTGTTGCTCTCCATCCGTATTCAGGAAATGTTCGGACAGCTTGACACTCCTACCGTTGTTCATGGGAAAAAATCGGTACGTATTGAACTGTTATCGCCTGCCCGTCGCCCCTTGCAACTGACGCAGGACCTGGCCAGTTTCTGGCGCAACAGCTATCAGGACGTGAAAAAGGAAATGAAGGGACGGTATCCGAAACATTATTGGCCTGACGACCCGGCCCAGGCGATGCCAACCAATAAAACCAAAAAAGCTATGCACCAATGACAGACAAAACCAAAACAACCAGCCGGACAAAAAAGAAAGCCACAGCAAAGACCTCAGGTTTTGGCCGCTACCTGCTGTGGCTCAGCATTAAACTGAGCCTGGCGGTCATGCTGGCACTTGGCATTTACCTGATTTACCTCGACAGTAAAATTACCCAGCTGTTTTCCAATCATCAGTATGAAGTTCCTGCACAGGTCTATGCCCGCAGTCTGGAGTTAAAACCTGGCAAAAACCTGACTCAGGGCCAGTTACTGAAGGAGCTGGAACTATTGCAGTACCGCAAGGTAGACAAGCTGACAGGTCCAGGCCAGTACCAGACAAAAGGGGGGCAGGTGATTATTTACCGGCGCAGTGCCCAGTTTGCCGATGGTTTTGATGAGCAGGAGGTCTTTACTGTCAGTTTTGGTGCTGGCCGGGTGGCATCCATTTATGATCATCAATTGAAAAAAACAGTCAACAAGGCGCGGCTTGAGCCTCAGCTGATTCATCATCTGGTATCCAAACAGCAGGAAGACCGTGAACTGGTGAGCCTGCAGGATGTACCTGAAAAGATCAAAGATGCACTGCTGACGGTCGAGGATCGGGATTTTTATCAGCACCACGGTGTGTCGCTCTGGTCGGTGTTACGGGCATTTTGGGTCAATTTGCAGGCTGGCCGTACTGTTCAGGGGGGGTCAACCCTGACCCAGCAACTGGCAAAAAATATGTACCTGACGGAAGATAAAACGCTGATCCGGAAGGTGAATGAAGCACTGATTGCCCTGATACTGGATTACAGATACAGCAAAGACGAAATTCTGGAAGCTTATCTGAATGAAATTTTTGTCGGCCAGTTTCACAACAATGCAGTGCATGGTTTTGGTCTGGGCAGTAAGTTTTATTTTGGTAAACCACTGAATGAACTGCGACCTGCCGAATACGCACTGCTGATAGCTCTGGTCAAAGGCCCCTCCTATTATGATCCGCGCCGTTTTGGTGCCCGGGCAAAAGATCGGCGTGATTTGGTACTCAGAGTGCTGCGCGACGAACAGCTGCTCAGTGCTGCAGACTACCAGGCCGCTGTTGAGCAGCCTCTGGCAGTGATACCCATGGGGCAACATTTAAAAGCCAAAGCGCCCGCTTATCTGGATGCGGTCAAACGCGAGCTTAAAAGCATTATTCCTGAGCAGGATAGACTGCAATCTGGTTTAAAAATTTACACTTATATGGACCCACAGGCTCAGCTGGCGGCGGAGGAAGCGGTGCGGCAACGTTTGAGTGCGTTGTCAGATAAGCTTGAAGCAGCCATGGTGGTGACGGACTATCAGGCCGGTTCTTACAAAGCCATAGTCGGCGGGCGGGATGTGCATTTTGCCGGTTACAACAGAGCGCTCGATGCGAGGCGGCAAATTGGCAGTATTGTCAAACCAGTACTGTATTTGCAGGCTTTAAGCAGGCCAGCCGAGTTCAGTCTGGCGACTGTGCTGGATGACAGCCCCATTTCGTTGCGAACCAGCCAGGGGCCCTGGGTCCCAAAAAATTTCGATAAAAAATTCAGAGGCAATGTGACCCTGTTGCAGTCATTGTCGGAGTCACTGAATGTGCCGACGGTGCGGCTGGGATTGATGCTGGGATTACCTGCATTAAAAAGTGGTATGCAACAGCTGGGATTGCAGCGCGATTTAACCTTGCAACCTTCGGCCTTTTTAGGCGCGATAGAGCTGACTCCGGCCGAAGTGGCTCAGCTGTATCAGACCATAGCGAATAAAGGAAAATACCAGCAGTTGGCTGCCATTGAGGCCATTACCGGGCCACAAAGCCAGACCATCTATCAGCGCAGAAACATTGTGCAACAAAGAATTACAGAAGAAGCCGATTATCTGCTGCAGTATGCTATGCAGCAGGCTGCCCGCAGTGGTACCGCAAAATCACTGGCCACTCAGTTCCCCGGAATCCGTTTTGCTGGAAAAACCGGCACTTCCAGCGATCATCGGGACAGCTGGTTTACCGGTTTTGATCATGAAACATCGGTGACCATCTGGCTGGGACGGGATGACAACAAAGCGATAGGTTTAACTGGTGGTTCAGGTGCACTGACGCTCTTTGCGCAATACTTCCGCCAGACACCTCCGAATTCCTTGTTCAGGGCTGTACCTGTGGATGTAACATTAGGCCGCTTTTCTGTTTTTTCTGGTCAGGAAGTGGAAGACTACTGTGATAATGCATTGATTTTGCCTAAGATTATAACCCGGCTTCCATTATCGGACTGCGACTGAACACGGAGACACATTGAACAGACCTTCGGCACAATTAAAAGTTGGGGATTGGTGGTATTTACCCCAGCTCGACAAACTGGTGAAGCTGGATGAACAGGCAAAGGTTCAGCAGAAGCTGGAGCTGGATAATTTGTGCCAGAGTGTGCTGAATTATTTTCTACTGAACCCAGGCCGTCTGATCAGTAAAGAAGAGCTGTTAAAAGAAGTCTGGCATTTGAGTTCGGTCACAGACGGCCGGATAGCCCGGGTGATCAGCATTCTGCGTGATGTGTTGTCTGACGATGTGAAATCCCCCACTTATATCGAAACGATCAATAAAAGGGGTTATCGCTTTATCGCAACGGTGGAAATCGTCGAAATCAAAGCCCCTGCGCCTACTGACTCTGAACCAGTGAAAACAGCTAAACATTGGTTGTGGGCTGTTGGGGTTGCCAGTGCTCTAATCATCGGGGTGTTCGGCTGGTTTTATCTGCAACCAGGCCCCGAAAAAACTGAAGATAAAGTCCTGTTTGGTCATTGGGCTCCGGTGTCCTCTATGGATGGTTTTGAGTACTACCCAAGCTTGTCCAAAGATGGCCGCTATCTGGTGTACAGCTATGCCAAAGCCGGCCAGTTGAAACATGCACTGATGCTGCAGGATTTAACCACCCAGCAAAAATACGCCCTGGTGGACAATGGCACAGACAATTTCGGGGCGGGTTTCAGCCCGGATGGGCGTCAGATTGCTTACCAACGTCTGCATTTCAGAGAAAGCTGCGAAATCCGCTTATTAACCCTGGCTGACGATGAATACCGCTCCGTATTGAAAGACGAAAAGCTGACAGACTGCGGCAAAAACAGCGTTTCAGCCCGAATTAGCTGGTCACCGGATGGGAATTCTTTGTTGTATTCGAGTTCCGAGTCTGAAGAAGCACGGATGGCCATATTCAATTATGATTTTCAAACCAAGAACGTCAGGCAGCTGTTGTTACCATCACCTTTGGGCTTTGGTGATTTTGTTGCTCGTTACTCCAATAAAGGCGATCAGATCGCTTTTTTACGGGATATTGCCAGTGAGGCGGTGCAGTTATGGCTGATGGATTTGAAAAGCCAGGAAACTGCAATGCTGCTGCAATTAGAAAATGCTTACCCAGGGGATATTGTCTGGTCGAAAGATGATCAAACGATCTTATTTCCGGGCTTTGCCAACAGTATAGAGAAAGTTGATCTGGCAGAACCAGTCCAGAAAACTGCGATAGTAACGGACAACAGGATCTATGAACTCCTGATGGCTCCGGATGGCAAGTATATTGGCAGTATAGGGCGCTTTGGTGCCTATCATGTGAAGAAATACAACAATAAGGTATTTAACTCAGAACAATTTAATGAGCCGGTGTTTAAATCGAATCGCGATGAGACATTAGTTGATGTCCATCCAAAAGCTGATAAGCCTTTGGCAGTTGTATCCAGGAGAACTGGCCTTCCACAAATTTGGTTATCTTCTAAAAATGGCGAGCAGAAGATGATCAGTAATTTTGATAAACAGGTGATTATTTCCCAATTGAAGTTTTCCCAATCTGGGCGCTATTTGTTGGCGCTGGTTGATCAAGAGCTTTGGATCTTTACTGAAAATGGCGGAAAAAAAGCTTTGGCTGAAGACAACTCCCCTATGAAAAACATTAGTGTTGACCCATTCAGCGATAGCTTCTTTTATGTAAGCAATCAGTTAGGGCGTTGGCGGGTGATGAAATACAATCCTGACAATGACAGCTCGGAGCTTATTTCTGTTGGAGATGACCTATATGAACACAGTGGAAAAGGAAATTATTTGTTAACAAGAGATGCGGAAACCAGAAAATATAGCTTGTTGTATCAGAATAAAGAAATGGAATTGTCT
The DNA here is from genome assembly GCF_037442525.1 of Rheinheimera sp. Classification (GTDB taxonomy): domain Bacteria; phylum Pseudomonadota; class Gammaproteobacteria; order Enterobacterales; family Alteromonadaceae; genus Pararheinheimera. Next base: position 88,483 of record NZ_JBBIQD010000011.1, read on the forward strand.
GCTGAATTGCTTAACAGACTGGTATTCGATCCTCGAATCGAAGTTTCTGAACAAGGAATTTATTTTAGTGGTCAGGATGAAAAGAATAACAACAATGTGCTGTTTTATTCTTTTAAGGAACGGAATATAGTGGCCACCGGAGAAGGGTCAGAGCTGTATACAAGCCGCTTCAGCCTTAGTCCAGACGAGCGTTTTATTTATCTTGTTATTGGTGATACCAGAGATATTGATATAGCGGTACTGAACGTTACACCATAAATTAATTAAAAAATTATATGTAATTCATCAGCTCAATTTTCAGGTTGTCGAGCAAACTCAGTGGCGTCTAATCACCACTTGAGGTCAATTCGATGAAAAGCTTAGTAAAATTAGTAGCTGTTTCCTTATTTATGTTTGCTTCTGTTCAGGGCTATCCAACTTTAAATGTTGAATCTGCGTTAGAAGTTCAATATCAGCAACGGTTGGTTAACACCTGTCCAATCTATCCAATTTGTAAGCAAGAATTTCAATCTGAAGTTGCAGATACGGTAAAAACCGAAGAAAAACAGATGCCATTGATGGCTAATACCTGCCCTATTTACCCAACTTGCAAGCAGGAGTTTGCATCTGAACTTGCATAAATAATTTCTATCACTGCTTGAGACTTGTTTTTTGTATCATTTTTTAAGAGTCTCAACATTACCGCTGAATTCGTTATAATCCGCCTGGGCATATGCAACAGGCGGGTTTATTTTTTATGCAGGAAACAGCAGAGTACCTGAGCTTCGGACCATGGCGGTATCTGCGTTCTGTCGGCAAACTGCAGCATTTTGAGGCGCAGGAAAGTCTGACGCTGGAACCCCGTCTGCATAAACTGCTGAACTATTTTATTGATCATTCTGAGCTGGTATTAAGCCGCGATACCCTGCTGTCTGATGTCTGGGGAGATGGGGCTGGTTCAGATGAAGCTTTGACCCGCGCTATTGCCGCATTGCGCAAGATTTTACAGGACAGCCGCACTCAGCCCACCTATATCGCAACCTTGTCGAAAAAAGGCTACTGCTGGATGGCCCCTGTCAAAGTGGAGCAGGCGCCGGTTGCACCGGCTATTCCGGTTGGAGATGGGCAGCAACTGGCATCTCAGCCTGTTACCCGTGACGAGTCAGCAGTGCTGCACTGGCAATGGCAGCGTAAATTAAGGCTGAAAAAGGCGCGCCATATCTGGGTCAGCTGCGTAGTGCTGCTGCTTTTTAGCTTTGGTTTTGTGTTTTTGTTTAATCAGATGAACCAAAAAGCCAGCCTGCCACGTTACCTGCAGATGACGCCGCTCAGCGCGCAGGATGGTATTGAACGTATGCCATTGCTGGATAACCTGCAATCGATGTTGTTGTATCAGCACAAGGTGCCTGGTGATGGCAGAGAATGGCGCTGGGCCGCACAGCAGCTGAATTCGATGCAGGTGCGGCATGACAATGCGGCCTATCAGCAGTTATCTGAGGCCAGCTGGCTGAATGCACAAGAGATTATTTTCCGTGCCGTACAGGACGACAAATGTGTGTTCTGGCGGCAACAGGTTCAACCTGAATTTCAACCGGCCAGTACCTTGTTTTCCTGCCACTTTTTTGTCGAAAAAGGTCAGGTCCGGCTGGCGGATGGTTTGTTGTGGCTGGATAAAGACCAAGAGACGGGGCAGATGCAGCTCTGGCACTGGAGAAATCAGCGTCAGCAGTTGGTATTGAATTTTCCGGCCGACTGGCGTGAGGTCAGTCATCTGCTGTACCGTCTGAATAAGGCCTATATGTTGGTGCAGCTCGGGTTCAGTCAGTCCATGCTGATTGAACTGGATTTGGAGTCGCTGATCTGGCGGGAGCTGAAATTATTTAACTTCCGTGCGGATCAACTGACCTGGTGGGATGATCAGGAGCTGTTGATCAACCATGGGCCTGATCGTTTTGCCGCATTGTCCTTACGTACTGGTAATGAACGTGTTTTTGGCGAGCTGACCACCAATCTGGCAGATGTCAGCCGGGTGGGAGATTCGCTGTTGGCTGTCAGCCCTAAACACCCTGTCACAGATTTGTTTCAACTGCAATGGGCTGACGGGGACGTCCCTGAATTACGTAGTTTTTCTCCCAGTAACCGAAGCGAGACTCTGATGCTGCGCCGTCCTGGTCAGTATTATTTTATGTCGGAGCGTTCTGGTCTGCCGCAGCTCTGGTTGCTGGATGAAGGCAAACTCAGGCAACTGACCCAGTTTGTGCAGAAGGTACGGGTAGAACAGCTGTTATGGTGGCAACAACAACTCTGGCTGGTGATGGAGCAGCGTCTCTGGCGCTGGGATGACAAGACAGGGCAGCTGCTTCCTTTGTTTGAAGCCCGTGCGGGTGCAGAACACTTTGAAATCTGCAACGACAGACTCTATTGGACTGAGCGTGACAGTGTGGGCTGGTCTTTGTTTGAGTGGCATCAGCGTCAGCCAAAAAAGCTGCTGGAACATGCAGTTCAGGTCCTGTGCGGACCAGAGCAGCAACTATTGGTGCAGTTTGATACACACCATCAGTTACAGCTGCTGGAACAGGGCAAATTAAGGGATCTGGGCCTTCAACTGGACTGGCGTAGCATCGACAGCGCACATATGGTCAGTGACCCACAGGCATTATTCTGGGTCTCCAACCTGAACCGGGTACTGAACCGCTATGACTGGCACAGTAAAAACATCACCCAATGGCGACTGCCGCAGCCGGTGCAGGCTTTGTATCTGTCACAAGGGGCGTTATTTGTGGAGCAGGCCAGAACCACGGATGTGGATGTGGTCTGGCTGCATCCTGAGAAGTAACAGTTAAAGTGCTTTAAAGCTTTGTTCTGCGGCGAAAATAGTTTGAGCCAGATCCGCATCACTATGGGCCAGTGACAGGAAACCGGCCTCATAAGCCGAAGGGGCCAGATACACGCCTTGTTTGAGCATCAGGTGAAAAAAGCGTTTAAAGGCGTCAATGTCACACCGGGTGGCCTGATGGTAATTGGTCACTTGAGTCTCTGCAGTAAAGAACAAGCCGAACATGCCCCCCACCTGTGCAGTCGCCAGTGGGACGCCCGTCTTGTCCGCGGCCTGTTTAATGCCGCTGACGAGCTGAGTTGTTTTGGCGGCCAGGGTTTCATAGACACCGGCTTTGCGGATCTCTGTAAGCGCCGCCAGACCTGCCGCCATCGCGATAGGATTACCGGATAACGTGCCGGCCTGATACACACCACCCAAAGGAGCTATCTGCTGCATAATGTCGCGACGACCGCCAAAGGCACCGACAGGCATGCCACCGCCGATAATTTTACCCAAAGTGGTCAGGTCTGGTTTGATACCGTAATGTGCCTGAGCGCCACCCAAGGCCACCCGGAAGCCGGTCATCACTTCGTCAAAAATCAGCACAGTGCCATGCTGGTCACACAAGCGGCGCAGGGCTTGTAAAAAACCTGGGATTGGTGCGATGCAATTCATATTGCCTGCCACAGGCTCTACGATCACACAGGCCAGCTCCTGTCCTTGTTCAGCGAATATCTGTTCCAGCTGGGGGATATTGTTAAACTCAGCCGTTAAGGTGTATTTAGCGAAATCGGCCGGTACGCCCGGACTGTTGGGGACACCTAAAGTTAAAGCCCCTGAGCCAGCTTTCACCAGCAATGAGTCGGCATGGCCATGGTAGCAGCCCTCAAACTTGAGAATGCTGTTGCGGCCGGTAAAGCCCCGGGCCAGCCGAATCGCACTCATAGTCGCTTCAGTGCCGGAGCTGACCATCCGTACCATTTCCATGCTGGGTACCAGCTCAGACACAGTTTCGGCCATAGTAATTTCGGCGGGACAAGGTGCGCCAAAACTCAGGCCCTTTTCGGCGGCTTTTATCACAGCTTCGCGGATAGCCGGGTGGTTGTGGCCCAGCAACATTGGGCCCCAGGAACCGATGTAATCAATGTATTTATTGCCATCGACATCAAACAGGTAGGCGCCATCGGCCCGGTCAATAAACACCGGGGTGCCACCGACGCTTTTAAAAGCGCGCACTGGGGAATTCACCCCACCAGGAATGGTTTGCTGCGCTTGTTGAAATAATTGTTCGGAACGGGACATAAAATTTCCTTAAAAATAGCCTTGCTTAGCTTTGGCCTTTATTGCTGTACCAAGGCACTTCACACTCGTATTTGCTGACCAGCTGTTCTACCCCTAAGGTCAATGCAAACAGTGCCATTCGCACCAGGACGCCGTTATCGGCCTGACGGAAGATCGCCAGGTTCGGATTCAGGTTTAAGTCGTTATCCAGCTCATTGGCTTCCAGCCGGGAATCCCGCGGCAGCGGATGCATAATCACAGTGTTGGATTTGCAGTGGCGGGTATAAATTTCCTGATTCAACCGGAATTTTCCGCGGTATTTGTTGGCTTCTTCCTGCGACGGGAAACGCTCTTCCTGAATGCGGGTCTGGTAGACAATATCGGCGTTCAGGTTGCCTTCCAGCACGTCAGTGATCCGGACTTGATGACCGGCATTTTCAATCAGACTGACAATTTCATCCGGCATCGCCAGCTCATTGGGGGCAATCAGGGTGAACTGAATATTTTTATACAGCGCCAGCAGTTTGGACAGCGAGTGCACAGTACGGCCAAATTTTAAATCGCCAATCATGGCAATATGCATACCGTCCATCTGCTGCTGACTGGCGGCCAGCTCTTTTTCGATGGTGAATAAATCCAGCAGAGCCTGGGTCGGGTGTTCGTTGGCACCATCGCCGCCATTGAGCACAGGCACCCGGCTGCCTTCCGCAAACTCGGCGACTGAACCGGCCTGCGGGTGGCGCATGGCAATCACATCGCTGTAGCTGCTGATCACCCGGGCGGTGTCAAATAAGGATTCACCTTTGGACAGCGCTGACGACTGCATGCCGGTGGTTTCGCGCACTTCGCCGCCAAGCAGATTAAAAGCACAGCCAAAACTGACGCGGGTTCTGGTGCTGGGTTCAAAAAAAAGATTGCCTAAAATAGCACCATCCAGCACTTTGGTGCGTTTCTGCCGTCTTGCATAAGGTTCCATGCTACGGGCAATGTCAAACACCTGTTGAATTTTGTCACGGTCAAACTGTTTAACGGAGAGAATGTGTTCGCCTTTGAAGCTCATATCAGTTGCTCTTCTGCTGAGGGTTGTGCTGTGCCGGGGCGGCAAGAAATCGGCCGTGATCATAGCAAAAAAGCTGGCACAAAACGATTGTCTGCTGTGCTGCAGAAGCTGTGATGTCAGGGTTTAATCACAGCCAGAATCACTACGGCAAACAGGATCAGTACCGGTAGCTCATTAAAAATGCGGTAAAACCTGGCGCTGCGTTTGTTGCGGCCGTGACGGAAGTCGGCCAGCAACTTAAAGCAGTAGCCATGGTACAGATACAGCAGGCCGACCAGAACCAGTTTGAGATGTAACCAATGACTGGCGGCAAACCAGGTTTTGCCATAAAGATGAATAAGCGCCAGACCAAAAACAGCGGTCAGCACGGCAAAAGGAGTGACGAAATACAGCAGGCGCCGCTCCATAATTTTCAGCTGGGCGTCGACATCGGCGCTCTGACTTTGGGCGTGGTAAACAAAAAGCCGCGGCAGGTAAAAGATACCGGCAAACCAGCACACCATAAAAATAATGTGAAAAGCTTTCAGCCATAACAAGGTCATATCAGATTGTTCTCTTTGGTCAATAAAACCCGCACCTGTTCCCAGCGGATAATACCCAGCAGGGATTCAGCCTGAGCCGGATCGTAAATAGCGACCAGGCCACCTTTTTGTTCATCCAGTACCGCATGCACATCGGCCATGGTGGCCTGATGATCCAGCTTCTGTACTGTGTCTCTTTTCAGCGCCGTTTGCTCAGTCATCGCGGTAGTCAGGTCATAATCCAGCCAGTCCAGACCTTGCTGGCTTTGTACCAGTAACAACTGCTGCGGTTCCTTCTGGTCCAGCACGGCCTGAATATCCTGGTCGCTGGCGTTGTGCAGCAACAGGTAGTTTTTATCCAGCATGGCCAGCACTCCAACTTTCTGCAGCACGTCGTCAGCAGGTGCCAGCTTGTACGGCAATTGTTGCAGTTCCAGCTGCAACACAAAAATGGATTTGTTTTTAAACAACTGCACTGTGGTGACATAAGCACAAATAATCACCAGCATGGCAGGCACTATAACGTCGGGGTTGTACGACAGCTCCATCACGGCAACCAAAGCTGCCAATGGTGCATGCAACGTAGCGGCCATAAATCCGGCCATGCCCAAAGCCCCGTAAGTGCCGGCAAATTCAGGCGCATCCGCCAGCCAGGATGGCAGCATCGACAAAATGGTGCCCATCAGCACACCAATACCAAACACCGGACCCACAGCGCCTCCAGGCACGGCCAGACCGACAGCGACAACCGTCAGTAGAAACTTTGCCAGCAGAATCCCCAACAATAACCAGAATTGGTCGGCGGCGGTCACAGAATAGAAAATAGCGCCGGTTTCTGCACCAAGCGCTTGTGGGATCAGATGACCGACTGCTGCAGTCAGTGCTGCAGCCACCAGCAGTTTCACTGCCAGGTGCCAGCCTCTGCTGAGTTTTAGCAACCAATAAATACTCTGGTTAAAGCCATAAGCAGCAGCGCCAATGCCGATACCACAGAGTACCAGATAGGGCAGGTGCCAGCCGCTGATGCTGATAATTTGCAGCGCGGCCAAATCGTTTCCCATGCCAAAGACGCCGCGGCTGAGCAGTGCCCCAACCACGGCTGACAACATCACAGGGATAAACACGTGAATACGGTACTCACGCAGTACCACTTCCATGACAAAAATGACTGCCGCCAGAGGTGTGTTGAATGATGCAGAAATGGCTGCGGCAATACCACAGCCAGCCAGAATACGGATACTGTTGTAAGGCAGTTGCAGATAGTGTCCAAGCTGACCTGCGGCATAAGCCCCCAGATGCACAGAAGGACCTTCGCGTCCGACCGAAAATCCGCTGGATAAAGCAATGATGCCGCCAAAAAACTGATAACAGGTATTTCGAAAAGGCAGCACACCGTAGCGGGTTTTTACTCGGTGGATCACATAGGCAATGCCGAGCCGGTAATGAGCCAGACCAATCAGCATCACCATCAGGCTGATCAGCAGCGCTGCGACAAAGGGCAGAATCCAGCGGTACTCTGCAGCAATGCCGGAAAAATCATCCGTTCTGTCCAGATAGAAACTTTGAATACCAATAATGGTCAGACGGAACAACAGGATCAGCAATGCCGCTGCAGCCCCGGCCACCACAGCCAACAGACACAATTGCACTGAGGTCAGAGGAAATGCCAGTCTGAGGCGTAATTTTGCTTGCCAGTCTCTGGGTAATAACATGCTATGATCGGCTGTTCGAACCTGTGGCAAGTGTAACATAACTTATTGAGTAGTTTGATGAATCAAGTGCAGTTGTTATTTTGGTTACGCAGCCGTTGGCGTCAGTTGCTGTTGACTTTGGGCTTAATTGGGTTGGCCTGGTGGGCAGGCCAGATCTTTGGTAATTATTATTATCTGGAGCAGGTGAATCTGTTGTCGTCCCGGCTGGAAGAGAGCCAGCAACGCAGCAATAAAGTGACGGCTGAACTGAATGAGCAGCTGAAACAAAATGATTACCTGACGGCTGAACTGGCAGTGGAAAAAAGTGCTTCACAACTGCTGCAGAAAGATCTGAAGGCTCAGCAGCAAAAGTTGTTCGACACCCGCAAAGAACTGGCGTTTTACCAACGCATTATGTCGTCAGAACCTCAGGCATCAGGGGTGTTGATTGACAGTTTCAGTATCAGTAAAGGTGCGGCCCCAGGAAACTATCGCTTTAATCTGGTGCTGATCCAACAGGACCAGCAACGCAAATTCGCCAAAGGCACGTTGGAGCTGACGCTCAGCGGCTGGCAGCAAGACCAAAAAGCCAACCAGGATCTGTTGAAACTCGCGGGTTTCAGCAAAAGTGATAAAGCCTTTAGTTTTAAATACTTTCAGATTATTGAAGGGGAGTTCAGTCTGCCCGAAGGCTTTGCCGCTGAAAAAATAGAAGTGCAGCTGAAGGTGGCGGGCAATCGCAGCAGCCGCATCGAAAAGAGCTTCTTTTGGCCAAATGGCCAGTCTGGCGAAATACTTGAATAAATTAGTCAGGTATTAGATAATCCGCGCCCAGTTTGACCGGAGGTTTTATGTCTGAATTACAGGTTCCTATTCAGTTTACAGATGCTGCTGCAAACAAAGTGCTGGCGTTGGTCACAGAAGAGGAAAATCCGGAGTTAAAACTGCGGGTTTATATTACAGGGGGTGGCTGTTCTGGTTTCCAGTATGGTTTTACCTTTGACGAAAAGGTCAATGATGGTGACCTGGTTGTTGAAAAAAACGGCGTTGTGATGGTGGTTGACCCGATGAGTCTGCAGTATCTGATGGGCGGCACTGTCGATTACACCGAAGGTCTTTCCGGCAGCCGCTTTATTGTGCAAAACCCGAATGCGACCACCACTTGTGGTTGTGGTTCCAGCTTTTCAGTCTGATCTCTTGAGGCAGCATGTCAACTGATGACGTGCTGCACACTCCCAGCTAGTTCCTTAATCTTTTCTTTGCTTTGTTCCCCTGACCAGACAAATTTTTTCATCGGTTAATCAACAAAAATCAGCGACAAATGCCGTGTTTTTTCAGCACTGAGCTGTACGCTCTCCTGAAGCTATGATTTAATGAAAGAGCTTTATTTTTTTGCTTATTGGGACATCCCATAAGCTTTTGGATTTTTATTTGGCAGGAAGTTTAAGTAGTAAAACAGGGCGTGTTTATGCGCCAGGAGAACAATTAAATGAAAGGCACGAAAAGTGTAATCTCTGACGAGAACAAAAAGCTTTGTGTATGGTTAAAAAGGCAGCGCCAGGAGAAAGGACATACGATGCGCAGCCTGTCGGAAATTCTAGGAACTCCCCACTCTTTTATTGGCAAGGTTGAAAATCAGGAGCGTCGCCTGGACGTGATTGAATACGTGCGCTATTGCCACGCATTGGAAATTGATCCTATGGAAGGTTTACGGCAAGTGCTGGCAGACGCCTGAAGCTTGTCTTCTTTCAGCTGAAAAAATGCCGCTTACTGCGGCGTTTTTTTTATCAGCCAGAGACAAAGCAAAATGGCAGGTAAGCCCATCAACGCTGTCATGATAAAGAAGCGGTCATAATCCAGTACTTCAACCCAGCCACCGGAAAAACCACCAAGGAACTTGGGCAGTAACAACATCAGTGAGCTGAACAACGCGTACTGGGTGGCTGTGTATTGCAAATTCACCAACGAAGAGAGATAGGCAATAAAGGCACTGGTGGCAATGCCTGCACTCAGGTTATCCATCGAAATTACCGCGATCAGCAAATTCAGCTGATGTCCCTGAGTACTCAAATAACTGAACAGTAAGTTGGTCAGGGCACTGAGTACAGCCCCAAGCAATAGGATACGCAAAATACCAAAGCTGTTGATCAACACGCCGCCTAATGCAGCACCCACTAAGGTCATAATGACACCAAAGACTTTGGACACACTGGCCACTTCTTCTTTGCTAAATCCCATATCAACGTAAAACACGTTGGCCATCACTCCCATCACCACGTCGGTAATGCGGTAGCAGGCTATCAGGCTCAGGATCAGCAAGGCATTCCAGCCATTGCGGCGGAAAAAGTCGATAAAGGGTCCCAAAATAGCCGTATTGAGCCAATGTTTCAGACGGTTGAACGCTGAAGCCTGAGAGGTCTGATGTTGAGGTGGCAGCTGCTGTTCAGGTTCAGGAGATAACAGCGTATTCACCAGAGCCAGCCCCATACAGGCCGCCATCACCAGATAAGTGGACTGCCAGGCACCCAGCTGGTACTGAGGCTGGTGCTGACCAAACCAGGCGGCCAGCCATAAAGTACCGGCGGACGAAAAGATCATCGCCAGCCGGTAACCCGCCAGATAGGATGCAGCTAAGGCGGCCTGTTGTTTATCCGGAGCGCTTTCAATGCGGTACGCATCAATCGCAATGTCCTGCGTCGCTGAAGCCACGGCCAGCACTACGGCATAAGCCGCCATCAAATGCAGTTGTTGTTGTGGATCAGTTCCTGCCATCGCGACAATGGCCAGGATGATCAACAACTGCGAGGCGGCTAACCAGCTTCGGCGCCTGCCGAGTTTCTTTAAAAAGGGCAGGGCACAATGGTCCACCAAAGGTGACCAGAACAATTTAATGGCATAGGCCATCACCACCCAGCTGAAATAGCCTATTTGCTCACGTGATACGCCAGCTTCGCGTAACCAGAAGGATAAAACGCCAAAGACCAGCATCAAAGGCAAGCCGCCACTGAAGCCCAGAATAAACACAGTCAGGACCGAACGACGGGCATAAAGCTGGATGGCGGAACGGACAGAAGACAGCAGAGACAAAAACAGATACCAGCAGAAGGATGTTGCCGATTAGCTTACCTGTTCGGTGCAGAAGGTCAAGTCAGGGGCGGACCCCGACACAACTCAGAGGTAAATCGCCGTGACCATATAAAAAACCCAGGCAATACTGCAATTCGCGGCGCAACAGTTTGTTATGACGAAGTTCTGGTTCAGACCAGTATTCAATCTGATACAGCAGATGCCAGAACACCTGCTCTTTAAAACTTTCAGGCCTCAGATCGTGCACCCTCAGTTGCGACCATTCCTCCAGAGTATCCCAGACAAATAAATGCAGTTCACGGTAAGGCAGGTGACCACGTAAAAAGCGAGAGAGATAAAACACCAACTGGCGGGATTTTACATCGATAAAGCGACTGAGCATAACAGAGACCCTCAGAGGAGCCGGCCCCTGCCAACTCCATTGCCTGAAAGCAAGTATAGACGGCTTTAAGCCTCTGGCAGTAACACCACCTGTTTCAGCAGAATGGGTTGTTTAGGCACATTCTGCCAGCCAGTCACGGGGTCGGTATGAGTCTCCATGGTTTTGATGGCTTCGAGCACTTCAAAGCCTTCCTGAATTTGACCAAATACGGTGTAACCCCAGCCACGGCCCGGGTCCAGGCTGCTGTTGTCATTCAGGTTAAAATAAAACTGGCTGGTCGCGGAGTGCGGGTCATTCTGCCGGGCCATCGCAATGCTGCCAAACTGATTTTTCAGCCCGTTGCCGGATTCATTGAAAATGGGTTTAAATTCCTCAACTTGTGCCATGTTTTGTTTATAGCCGCCTCCCTGCACCACAAAATCGGGCTCCAGCCGGTGAAAAATGGTGTTGTCATAGGCTTTTAAACTGACATAACTTAAAAAGTTGTTGACCGCTATAGGAGCCCGGATCCGATCCAACTCAACGGTGATCATACCGGCCGAGGTTATAAACCGTACTTTGGGGAACAGATTGTTTGGTTGCATATACTGGCCTTTTGGGGCTTCTGCAGCCTGAGCGACAGAGAACCCCAATAATGCAGCACACAAATACAAAAACTGACGCATGCTCTGTTACCCCTTGGCGTAGCTGTGCCAGCTCTGATCTTTTAACAGCTCAGCCAGAACCTGCTCTGTCAGTACCCGCAGTTTGCCTTCAGCGACCGCTGTATCCAGTTTAAAGGGACCTGAATAACTGCTTTTACCGGCATAAGCTTTGTCAAAAGAACCTGCACTGTTTTCAATGATCAGTTTCAGTTCGACGTCATTTTTCACCAGATGCTCGACGGTACGTTGATCCGCATCGGCATTCAGGCGGAGAATTTGCACTGTAATGCTGGTGGGGCTGCTGGATACCACCTGAGCACCCTGCGCCTGAAATGCATTGGTTAATGAGATCTCCAGGGTTTCAGCCAGATTGTTACTGGTTGGGCGGGAATTCACTTTGGCACCGTCGCGCAAAAATAACGTCTGATCGCTATTTCGTTGATCAATTACCTGCAGGCTAAACTCCGCGCCTTTTAACTCATTGCTCTGATGCCAGAACACCTGAGGTGACACGATAAAGGATGAAGTGGTGTTGCTGCAGGCTGTTAAGCCCAGACACAAAGCGACAAGCAGATAACGCATAATCAGTTCCTCTTCATAGCTTCTAAAATGACAAATTTTGGGTTGCCGGCCACCAGCCTGCAATGACCAAAGCTTTGTTTCAGATGGACATAGTACGGCAAATGTCGGTTGGCCACTACCCGCAACCGGCCACCTGCTTTCAGGCAACGTTTGGCATCTTTGAACATTTGCATGGCTATATGTTCAGTGACCGCCTGTTGTTGATGAAAAGGTGGATTGCAAATCACCCAATCCAGACTTTTATCCGGCTGCTGGCTCATACAGTCGTCAACCCTGAATTCTGCCTGAGCCGCTGATAGTTCTGGATTCGCCTGCAAGCTGGCTTGCGCCGACGCAATGGCCTGGTAGGAGTCGTCAAAAAACAGCAGCTGGGTCTGAGGCTGTTGTTGCATTAATGCCAACCCCAGTACGCCATTGCCGCAACCCAGATCTGCCACTAATGAATTTTCTGTCACTGGCAGGTGTTCCAGCAGGAAGCGGGCTCCGATATCCAGCTGTTCGCGCGAAAATACCGCCGGGTAATTGCTCAGGCTAAGGTTGTATTCCTCAAGAGCCCAGCTGGCAACTGGTGACAAGTCACGAACCTGGCCATGCCAGTGACAACGCAGGTAACGGCATTTTTTGTGTTGCAATGAGGCTTCCACCGGACCTAATTCCTGCCGGAAGATATCCAGAAGATTCTGATGCAAATCTTTGGCTTTGCCTGCCGCCAGAATCACAGTATGGGGATGAATCACCTGGCTCAGTTTCTGTAACAGAAAACGCAGGTAACTGTGTTGCTGGGGAACTTTCAACAGCACCAGGTCTACTTTATCCGGCCAGGCCTGCAGGCTGTCCTGCCAGCACAAAGCGGATGCAGACAATTGATTCTGCGCTCTGTTAAACAACGCGGCCTGTTGGCTGATGTAGGAATCCCCAATGCTACAGTGCGGATGCTCGCCGATGGCACAGGATAAAGCGCCAAAGCTGTCATTGAGCAGTAACACCGAACTGTCGGCTTTGTGCTGCAGAGCCTGCAGACTCTGTTCAATCAACAGCTCGTCAGCTGCATCCCAGGCCTGTAAACTGCGGTTTTTCTGTTCCAGGGGCCAACGGTGCAACTGCAGTTCAAGGCCGGCACAGGAAAATTTGATGGTCATGCTGAATCATTCATAACAAAAGGAGCGCTATTTTGACAGAAGGCCCAGGTGGCGACAACGGTCAGTCTTGTCAGGAGCTGGCTTTACCCGGAGCAAGGCTGCAGTACTGGCCGGAGTGGCTGCAGGCAAAAGACGCTGAACGCTGTTTTGAGCTATTGCAATCTGATCTGGACTGGCAACAACCTGAACTGCGGCTCTATGGCCGATCAGTGCCAATTCCACGACGCCAGGTCTGGATGGGAGACGCTCATTGCAGCTACCGTTATTCCGGCCTGTTGTTTGAGCCTGTGCCATGGCATCCGCTGGTGCTGCAATTGACCAATCAACTTAATCAGCAAACCGGGCTGGGGTTCAACGCCGTGCTGTTGAACTGGTATGCAAATGGACAAGAGCATATGGGCTGGCATTCGGACGATGAACCCGAACTTGGCAGAGCACCACAAATTGCATCACTTAGTCTCGGAGAAGAGCGTTGGTTTGAACTGAGTCATAAGACTCAGGGAATGCAGTTCAAATTGATGTTGCAGCATGGTTCCCTGTTGCTGATGGGCGGAGACTGTCAGCGCTTTTGGCGGCATCGGGTGGCCAAAATGGCCAAAGCACAGCAGGGACGTATCAATCTGACTTTTCGGAAACTGATAAAAACTGCAAAGTAAATATATTTTTTCAGCCACAGCATAGGCTTAGCAGCATTTGCATCAATGCTGGGCTGACAACACAGATGCCCTTAACTAGAGTGAAGAAGAGGAGCAATCAAGGAGACAAGCTATGTTGGTTCATACGTTAATAGAACAGAAGTTGCTGCACGCTTTTGATCCTGTGTTCCTGGATGTGGTGAACGAAAGCCATATGCACAGTGTTGGCCCAGGGGCAGAATCGCATTTTAAAGTAGTGATTGTGACCTCTGCTTTTGAAGGACAGCGGTTGTTACAACGGCACCGTTCCGTGAATGCAGTGGTCGCAGAGGAGCTGGCTGAAAAAATCCATGCTTTGGCCTTGCATACCTATACACCCAGCGAGTGGTACGAGTATTACGCTGAAAAACCACCGGCATCACCTAAATGCCTTGGCGGCAGCAAACGCGATAAACTGCCAGTCACGGAGTAGGGCGCCTTGGGCGCCTTTTTTCTGCCCGTGGTTTTTTCGGTCGAAGGGGCGTCTGGTACTTTATTTGCAGTAAAGCTGCAGGTATCTTCTCTGATCAGACCTGTTTTTCAGGTTAACGGCTTAAACTAGCTGGCAATTTTCAACCACGAATAGGTTTAGTTATGGTTATTCAACCTAAGATCCGCGGCTTTATCTGCACCAATGCTCATCCTGTAGGTTGCGCTGAACACGTCAAAGAGCAAATCGATTACGTAAAACAACAAGGCGCTATTGCTCAGGGGCCGAAGAATGTGTTGGTTATTGGCGCTTCTACAGGGTACGGCCTTGCGTCCCGTATCAGTGCCGCTTTTGGTTCTGGTGCTGCTACCTTGGGCATTTTCTTTGAAAAAGAGCCAACCGAAGGTAAGACCGCATCAGCAGGTTGGTACAACACTGTGGCTTTTGAACAGGCAGCTTCTGCCGCTGGTTTATGGAATAAACATATCAACGGTGATGCCTTTACCGATGAGCTGAAATCTCAGGCTATTGATCTGATCCGTCGTGAGATGGGCAAAATTGATTTAGTGGTGTACAGCCTGGCCGCTCCACGCAGGAAAGACCCGGTCTCAGGTGAAGTGTACAGCTCAGTATTGAAACCTATTGGTCAGTCTTACACGGCTAAGAACCTGAATACCAGCAAAGGTGAAATTGAAGAAGTTTCAGTGGAGCCGGCCAATGAGCAGGAAATTTTCAATACCGTCAAAGTGATGGGGGGCGAAGACTGGGAGCGCTGGCTGGACCAATTGCAGGCGGCTGGTGTGTTGGCTGATGGTTGTCAGACTGTGGCTTACACCTACATAGGGAAAGAACTGACCTGGCCTATTTATGGCAAAGCCACCATAGGGAAAGCGAAGGAGGATCTGGACAGAGCGGCCACCGCTATTACCGACAAATTAGCCAACTTAAAAGGCCATGCTTATGTAGCATCACTGAAAGCATTGGTGACTCAGGCCAGTTCTGCCATCCCAATTATGCCGCTCTATATTTCGTTGCTGTACAGGGTGATGAAAGAGCAGGGCAGCCACGAAGGTTGTATCGAACAGATCTACGGTTTATTTACTCAGTGCCTGTATAACAGTCAGCGTCAGCTCGACGAAGCTGGCCGTCTGCGCATGGATGGCAAAGAGCTGGCGGATGAGATTCAGGGCGCTGTGAAAGAATTGTGGGGTCAGGTGACGACTGACACTATTGATAGCCTGACGGACTACAAAGGCTACCATAATGAGTTTTTACGGCTGTTTGGTTTTGGCTACAGCCATGTGAACTACGAAGCAGATGTTGAGGCCTTATTGCCATTGAAAAATCTGGTGTAATGAAGAAGCCGCAGTGATGCGGCTTTTTTTTGCCGGTGATCGGATCATCTGTCGACTCATCTCGCCTGTTTTCAGGAGCTGAATTCGTCTAAAACTAAAGTTGGATTGCTTGTTTGGTCGCTTCAGAGGCAAAGCCGACAAAGTTGACTACACTAGGTTTCGGTCGGCCGAAATGCCTGAATAATTTGTTGATTAACATAGATAGACCGCGGCAATAGTGCTAGAATCCGCGACTTTGGTACGTGTGTCCTAATGGTGGGATTGTCGCTCAGTCATCATTGTTTCAGGATGCGCTGCGAAGGCAAGTAGCCGAAAAACCAGGCCCAGTTTCTTTCCGTTAAAGTAGTGCAAGTACGTATGATAAAAATCAAAAAAGGATTGGACATTCCCCTCGCGGGCAGTCCTAAACAAGAAATCCATGATGGTCCGTCCATCAAACATGTCGCTGTACTTGGCGAAGAGTATGTCGGTATGCGTCCCACAATGCTGGTTGAGGTTGGGGATCGTGTTAAAAAAGGTCAGGCGCTTTTCGAAGACAAGAAAAACCCTGGCGTTTTATTTACCGCTGCTGTTGCCGGTACAGTCAAAGAGATCAACCGCGGTGCCAAACGTGTTCTGCAATCTGTGGTGATTGAGGCCGATGGTGATGATGCCATCAGTTTTGACCATTACGATGCGGCTCAGTTGGCCAGCCTGACCGGTGAACAGGTTCGCAAGAACTTACAGCAGTCAGGTTTATGGGCTGCTTTGCGCACCCGTCCTTTCAGTGCCATTCCTGCGGTAGACAGTGACGCTCGTGCTATTTTCGTCACTGCGATGGATACCAATCCATTGGCAGCCGATCCGGCGCTGATCATTGCCCGCCGTGCCGATGACTTTAGCCGCGGTCTGGCAGTGTTGTCCCGCCTGAACAGCAAAGTTTATCTGTGCAAAAAAGCGGGCAGTTCAGTGCCTGCTGTGCCTTCTGTACAGGTGGCTGAGTTTGATGGCCCGCACCCGGCTGGTTTACCTGGTACTCATATTCACTTCCTTGATGCGGCCAGTTACACCAAAGTGGTGTGGCATATCGGTTATCAGGACGTGATCGCCATTGGCCATTTGTTTGCCACTGGCCAACTGGATAGCAGCCGTGTGATTGCTTTAGGCGGGCCAGTTGTAAAAAATCCTCGCTTAATCAGCACGTTACTTGGCGCATCTTTGGCTGAGCTGACTCAAGGTGAACTGACTGAAGGCCAAAACCGGGTTATTTCAGGGTCAGTGCTGTCTGGTAAAACTGCGGTGGGCGTGCATGGCTATGTCGGCCGTTACCATGTTCAGGTGTCAGTGCTGGCTGAAGGTTATGAGAAAGAGTTTATCGGTTGGGCTATGCCTGGTTCTGACAAGTTCTCCATCACCCGTGCTTATTTATCTCATTTGAATCCAAAACGTTTGTTTAATATGACGACCTCGACCAACGGTTCAGATCGCGCCATGGTACCTATCGGTAACTACGAGCGTGTCATGCCACTGGATATTCTGCCGACGCTGCTGTTACGTGACCTGTTGGTTGGCGATGTGGATGAGGCGGTCGCCTTGGGTTGTTTGGAACTGGATGAAGAAGATCTGGCGTTGTGCAGCTTTGTCTGCCCAGGCAAATACGACTATGCCTCAGCACTGCGTAGTTGCCTGACCAGCATCCAGAAGGAAGGCATATAATGAGTCTGAAGCATTTCTTAGAAAAGATTGAGCCGCAGTTCGAAAAAGGCGGCAAACACGAGAAGTGGTATGCCCTGTATGAAGCTGTGGCTACTATTCTGTATACCCCTGGACTGGTGAACAAAACCGGTACTCATGTGCGTGACAGTATTGACCTGAAACGGATCATGATTTTCGTCTGGTTGATGTTATTCCCGGCTTTGTTCTTTGGCATGTTTAATATTGGCCACCAGTCCGTTCTGGCGCTGCAGGCTGGTTTTGGCACGCCAGATACCTGGCAGGTTGCATTGTTCCAGGCCTTTGGTGGTGAATTAACTGCT
The DNA here is from genome assembly GCF_037442525.1 of Rheinheimera sp. Lineage (GTDB taxonomy): Bacteria > Pseudomonadota > Gammaproteobacteria > Enterobacterales > Alteromonadaceae > Pararheinheimera. The sequence goes on from NZ_JBBIQD010000011.1 coordinate 106,141, forward strand.
GAATCTGGTTGGGGCAGCAAAATGTGGTACGGGGCCTGCTGGTTCCTGCCGATTTACGCGACTGTGTTTATTGTCGGTGGTTTCTGGGAAGTTCTGTTTGCTTCTATCCGTAAACATGAAGTCAATGAAGGGTTCTTCGTCACTTCTATTCTGTTTGCGCTAATTCTGCCTGCTTCTATTCCGTTGTGGCAAGCTGCTTTAGGTATCACCTTCGGTGTGGTTGTGGCGAAAGAAGTCTTTGGCGGTACTGGCCGCAACTTCTTAAATCCGGCTCTGGCTGGCCGTGCTTTCCTGTTCTTCGCTTACCCGGCTGAAATTTCAGGCGACAAAGTATGGACTGTGGCAGACGGTTATGCAGGCGCTACCTGGTTGTCTAATGCGGCCAATGGTCAGGTGTCTGACTGGTCTATCAATGCCCAGTGGTGGGACGCCTTCTACGGTTTTATTCCGGGTTCAGTCGGTGAAACCTCATTCCTGGCGCTGATGATCGGTGGTCTGGCGCTGATTTACTTCCGTATTGCGTCCTGGCGCATTGTGGCCGGTGTCATGATCGGTACCATTTTGTTCTCTACCCTGTTCAACCTGATTGGTTCTGAAACTAACCCCATGTTTGCCATGCCCTGGTACTGGCATATCGTGTTGGGTGGTTTTGCCATTGGTATGTTCTTTATGGCCACCGACCCTGTATCAGCCTCATTTACTGACAAAGGGAAGTGGGCATATGGCATTCTGATTGGTTTTATGGTTGTGATGATCCGTGTGGTGAACCCTGCCTATCCAGAGGGCATGATGCTGGCGATTCTGTTCGCCAACCTGTTTGCTCCTTTATTCGATTACATGGTTGCTCAGGCGAACATCAAACGGAGGCTTGCTCGTAATGTCTAGCAATAACGATTCTATCGGCAAAACCTTTTTTGTGGTGATTGCCCTGTGTCTGGTTTGCGCTATTTTTGTAGCGACGGCGGCTGTCCAGCTGCGTCCAAAGCAAGCTGAAAACAAGTTGCTGGATTCCCAGAAGAATATTCTGATTACGACCGGCCTGTTGTCTGGCACCGATATCAAAGATCTATACAGCAAGCATATTCAGGAACGTTATGTAGACCTGAATACCGGTGAATTTGTGGAAAAGCCAGCAGGTTTTGAATACCGCAAAGCAATGAAAGACCCGGCTAGCAGCGTTAAGCTGGAGGGGGCTGAAGACTTGGCGTCTATCAAATCCCGCGCCAATATAGCGCCTGTGTATTTTGCCTATAACAACGGTGTGGATTCAGGTGAATTGTCTGCCATCGTTCTACCTATTCATGGGTACGGTTTATGGTCAACCATGCACGCCTTTCTGGCGTTGGACAAAGACGGCAATACCATTAAAGGGTTGAATTACTACGAACATGGTGAAACGCCAGGTTTGGGTGGTGAAGTTCAGAACCCGAAATGGGTGGCTCAATTTGTTGGCAAAAAACTGTTGGATGACGCAGGTCAGCCAGCAATCAAAGTACTGAAACCAGGCAATGCCAACCCAGCTTCAGCCTCTGAAGTGGATGGTCTGTCTGGCGCCACTCTGACCAGTAATGGTGTGCAACATACCTTTGATTTCTGGACTGGTGCCAAGGGCTTTGCCCCGTTCCTGGCGAAAGTTCGTGATGGAGCATTAAACAATGGCTAGTGCAAAAGAAATTAAAACCGTCCTGTTTGGGCCTGTTTTTGCGAATAACCCAATTGCATTGCAGGTGTTAGGTATTTGTTCAGCTCTGGCTGTAACAACCAAAATGGATAAAGCTTTGGTAATGGGGATTGCGCTTACTTTGGTAACTGCATTCTCTAACCTGTTTATCTCATTGATCCGTAATCACATACCTTCAAGTGTGCGTATTATCGTGCAAATGACCATCATCGCGTCTTTGGTGATTGTGGTGGACCAGATCCTGAAAGCCTTCGCCTATAATGTGGCCAAAGAGCTGTCGGTATTCGTCGGTCTGATCATCACCAACTGTATCGTGATGGGGCGTGCTGAAGCCTATGCGATGAAAACAGGTCCTGGCATGAGTTTCCTGGACGGCATTGGTAATGGTCTGGGCTACAGTGTGCTGTTGCTGATCGTTGCTTTTATCCGCGAACTCTTTGGTTCAGGCACTGTGTTCGGCGTAGAAATTCTGCCACTCATCAGTGCTGGTGGCTGGTATCAGCCAATGGGTCTGTTGTTAATGCCGCCAAGTGCATTCTTCATCATTGGCCTGTTTATTTGGGTTCTGCGGACCTTCCGCCCTGAACAGCAAGAGAAGTAAGAGGGGCTGACATGGAACATTATTTAAGTTTATTCGTTCGCGCTGTCTTTATTGACAACCTGGCGTTGGCCTTCTTTTTGGGTATGTGCACCTTTATCGCCGTATCCAAACAGATTAAAACGGCTTTCAGCTTAGGTATTGCGGTCACTTTCGTTCTGGGCTTATCTGTACCTGTAAACCAGTTGGTGTACCACAACCTGCTGGCTCCTGGTGCTTTGGCCTGGGCTGGTTTGCCAGAAGCCGATTTAAGCTTCCTTGGTTTCATTACTTATATCGGTGTAATAGCTGCATTGGTGCAGATTGTTGAGATGTTCCTCGACAAATACGTACCTGCGCTTTACAACGCCTTAGGGATTTTCTTGCCTCTGATCACAGTAAACTGTGCAATTTTCGGTGCTGTGGCCTTTATGGTTGAGCGTGATTATGCCTTCGGTGAAAGTGTGGTGTTTGGTTTAGGTAGTGGTATTGGCTGGACTCTGGCTATTACCCTGATGGCGGCTGTGAGTGAAAAACTGAAGTACGCGGATATCCCTGCGGGTCTGCGTGGTTTGGGTTCACGTTTTATCATGGTAGGCCTGATGGGACTGGGCTTTATGTCCTTCTCTGGCGTATCGCTGTAAGTAATTGCTGTAAAAGGAAAGATCAATGCAAGAGATATATCTTGGCGTTGGAATGTTCACCCTGTTGGTTGTAGCCCTGGTCGTTATGATCCTGGCTGCCAAAGCCAAACTGGTATCTTCAGGTGACATTACCATCAACATTAATGGTGATCCGAGTCTGGCGCTCAAAACCAAAGCCGGCGGCAAATTACTTGGCGCTCTGGCCGACAGAGGAATTTTCCTGTCATCAGCCTGTGGTGGTGGTGGTTCATGCGGTCAATGCCGCGTGCACGTTCACGCCGGTGGTGGTGACGTATTGCCTGTTGAAATGGGCCACCTGAACAAAACAGAACGCCGTGAAGGTTGCCGTCTGGCTTGTCAGGTCAGTGTAAAAACTGACATGGACATTGAAGTGGAGCCGGAAATTTTCGGTATTAAAAAGTGGGCCTGTACTGTTATTTCTAACGATAACAAAGCCACTTTTATTAAAGAACTGAAGCTGGCTATTCCGGACGGTGAGTCTGTGCCGTTCCGTGCCGGTGGTTATATTCAAATCGAAGCTCCTGCTCACCATGTAAAATATGCGGACTTCGATATTCCTGAACAATACCGCGGTGACTGGGAACGCTTTAAGTTCTTCACACTGGAATCAAAAGTGGATGAGCCGACCATTCGTGCTTACTCCATGGCGAACTATCCGGAAGAAGAAGGCATTATCATGCTGAACGTGCGTATCGCGACGCCGCCACCAAACAACCTGACGTTGCCATGCGGTAAGATGTCGTCGTACATCTGGAGTCTGAAAGCCGGTGATAAAGTAACTATTTCTGGTCCATTTGGTGAGTTCTTCGCCAAAGACACCGACGCAGAAATGGTATTTATCGGTGGTGGTGCAGGTATGGCACCGATGCGTTCGCATATTTTCGACCAGCTGCGTCGCCTGAAATCCAAACGTAAGATCACCTTCTGGTACGGTGCCCGTTCCAAACGTGAAATGTTCTACGTGGAAGATTTCGACATGCTGCAGGCGGAAAACGATAACTTCCAGTGGCATGTAGCCTTGTCTGATCCTCAGCCAGAGGACAACTGGACGGGTTACACCGGCTTTATTCACAACGTTATTTATGAGAATTACCTGAAGAACCACAAAGCGCCAGAAGATTGTGAGTTCTACATGTGTGGTCCTCCAATGATGAACAAAGCGGTGATCAATATGCTGAAAGATTTAGGTGTGGAAGACGACAACATTCTGTTGGACGACTTCGGCGGCTAAGCCACAGCGACCTCTGCAAAAGCCAGCGTGATGCTGGCTTTTGTTTATCTGTTTGACGGCGGCTGGTGCTGGCAGCGCAAACAAAGGCGGCAGATCAGCGGACAGAATTGTGTTACACTGCGCGCCAGTTTTATCTCCCTTCAGGTGTGGTATGGAAATTTATATTCTGACCTTTGTGGTGCTGCTGGTGGTGATCCTTGCCATGGCGGTGGGTTATATACTGCAACAAAAAACCATAGCGGGTAGCTGTGGTGGCTTAGGTGCTTTAGGGATTGAAAAAGCCTGCGACTGCGATACGCCGTGCGAACGACGCAAAGAGCGTTTACGTAAAGAACAAGAGTGGCAGCAAAACAAAATTATCTGATACTGCAGTGATGGTCTGCTTGCAGAACATCACCGGTGTTTTTTCTGAATGACCTGCCTGCTTGCAGGTCTTTTTATTTATGGGGTACTGAA
>NZ_JBBIQD010000012.1:0-99678 GCF_037442525.1 Rheinheimera sp.
CCACCATTTCAAACCAGGTTTTCATGCTGACCCTCACCGGACTAACCCCACTTGCGGCTAAAGCGGCTGCACGTTCAACTCGCATAAAGCAATGCTTATAACTGCGCTCGTTTCACCCAGCTGGGGCTACCCTTTAGTCCTCTGTGGTTATTTTTTTCTGCGCTTTTTCCTGTGCAAACAACAGATCTGCCGCGCTAAACGCCAGAGGCAGTGCGGGTTGAATGCCGGTGCCGAGGCGGATGTCCAGGCGGATCAGCCTGGCTGCTTGAACAGTCGTGCCTTGAACCTGGCTGTCGCTGAGCAGGCAATAAGCTGTGCTGCAACCGGCGGCAGGCCCTGGTTGCCATAACGCTGCTTTCTGGTTGATTTGGCTTTGCTCTGCTTCAATCACAAACCAGTCATAACCTTGCTGTTCAGTCAGCAACGCAGCCGCCAGCAGGCTGCTTTGGGTCCAGGCACCGGCATTCAGCTGGCGGTGAATATAGAGTCGGTGGTAGTTGGAAGCCAGAGCTTCGCTGTGCACCCAGGCGGGCAGCGCGGGCCTGGTACTGCTGCAGCTTTGCAGCAATACCGCCAACAGCAGCAACAGCACCCTGATCATGGTTGCGGGCGCCAGCCGTTTTGCAGCAGCTGTTGCTCCTGCAGCAGCGTCATAGCACCAGATGCCATCTGCTGATCCAACAGGGCATCCAGGGCTTCACTGTGAGTCGCCGTCTGATAGCCCTGCCCGGCTGCACTGGTTTCGCTGTGCATTAAAGTCCATTCAGCGCTGCGGCAGGCCAGCTGTTGTTGTACTTCATTGTTGCTGCCCAGCCGATAAACCCGGCAGTACTGGCCGTTTTGTGCAACAAAACTGAACTGCACTTCCAGCGATCTGCCGTCCGCCAGCACCACTCGCAGGCCTGAGGCTTGCTGTTCCAGGCGCTGCTGCACCAGAGACCAGGGATCGGAAGCAGTACCGCCGGAACCCAATTGCAATAACAGGGCTACAGCAGTCACTGAGGCTGCAGCCGCCAGCCAAGGTAAGGGCCTGCGCCGTAGCGGCACCACGTCAGGCTGTTCAAGTCTGTGCAGGCTTTGAGCTAAACCTGCACTTAATGGGCTGTCATCGATGCTGGCCGCAAACTGCTGCACTTTGCTGTCCACAGCCGCCAGTTCAGCCAGGCGGTCGGCCAGCTCCGGCTGAGCCACAATGGCCTGACGCACCTGCGCCATCTCGGCCGGACTAAGCTCTGCATCCAGAAATGCGCTGAGTTGTTCGTTACTGGGGCTCATTCTGTCACCTCCGAAGGCTGGGCAAACCAGCGTGCCAGTTGTTGTCGTGCCCGTGCCAGCCGGCTCATCACAGTACCACCAGGCACCTGCAGCATCTCGGCGGCTTCGGCATAACTGAAGCCCTGCACAGCCACTAAAGCCAGCACCTCCCGCTGTTCCTGCGGTAATTGCTGCAAAGCCCGGCCAACCTGCTGCAGTTCAATCTGCTGCTGCGGGTCGCTGCTCTGGCCCGGTACTTGTTCCAGCTGCTCAGGTTCTGCCAGCTGGATCCCCTGCTGCTGACGGGCTCTGTACTGATCGATCCACTGATTGCGGATCACCCGAAAACACCAGGCCAGTACCGGCACTTCGGCAGCAGGCGGCGACAGCCAGAGTTTTTCGATGCACTGCTGTACCAGATCATCGGCGTCGGCCGTATTGGCACAGAGCGCGTAGGCAAAACGGCGCAACTGTGGCAATAATACTTTTATTTGGTTGTTGGTCATATCCGGCTCCTTTTTTAACTAAACGAGCCACTCAGAATTTTATTCCAGCCCTGGCGGAATTTTTTTCTGTGCCTGACGTTAACACTGTGAATGATCAAGCAGAACCAAGGAGCTTGTATGCGTTACCTGAGTCTGATACTGCTGCTGAGCACAGTGACAGCGCATGCCCAGCTTAGCCCTATACTGAACCAGTTACCAGTGCAGTTGCCTGTGACACTGCCCGAAGTACGGCCTGAACTAAAGCCATTGAAATCAGCTGCTTTGCCTCAGGCCGAACTCAGAGAGCTGCGCCAGTTACGGCAGCAACTGCAGCAACAGCTGGACCCTTTAACCCGCCTGCCAGAGCGGCTGACTTTGGGCATACCTGGCCGGCAAAGCCTGACTGAAGTGCAGATAAGCCCCGGTCAACGCGCGGTGGAGCGGGAGTGGCTGATGCTGCTCAGCAGCACTCAGTGGCAGGCGTTAAAACCTGTATTGTCTTTGCCCCACCGGGTCCGGCATCTGGCTGCTTTGGATTTGTACCAGTTGACATTACAGGTGAGCACGGAGCAAGACCAGGCAGAGCAGCTTCGGCTGCTGTTGCCCGCGGAGCTGCATCTGCAGCTGGACCGTCATTATATTTATCAGTTGCAGCAGGGAGCGGCGAATGAGGCGGTGCCCAGCCCCCAAACCAGCACCGCGAGCTGGCTGCCAGTTTGCAATGCACCGGTCAGCCTGGGCCTGGTCGACAGTGCGGTCGAGCCCTCCCACCCGGCCCTGAGTTCTGCCCGCATTCAAAGCCGCCGTTTTTTGCCGGCCACAATGGCTGGATCCGCAGCGCATGGCAGCGCCGTTGTGTCAGTGCTGGTGGGGCGTTATCAGCAGCTGCAGCCGTTGCTGCCGCAGGCACAGTTGCTGGTGGCGGAAGCCTTTTACCAGCAGAACCCCTATCAGCATGGCGCCACTTTGGATTCTTTATTGCAGGCGCTGGACTGGCTGGCTGGTCAGCAGGTGAGTGTGATTAATCTGAGCCTGACCGGACCGGCCCATCCGGCACTGCAGCAGGTGGTCGAACAACTGAGTCAGAAATTGGTGTTGGTGGCCGCAGCAGGCAATGCAGGCCCGGCCGCCGCCCCTTTGTACCCGGCAGCTTACCCGCAGGTGCTGGCGGTCACCGCAGTGGATCAGCACAGAACCTTGTATCGATGGGCCAATCAGGGCGACTACATAGATTTTGCTGCGCCCGGTGTGAAGGTATGGACAGCCAAAGCTGGCGGTGCTTTAAGCCAACAAAGTGGCACCTCGCTGGCAAGCCCTGTGGTGGCGGCTTTTGCCGCCTGCGCTTTGCAGCAGGGGGTGCCGCAGCCACAACTGCCTGACTTTTTACGCCAGCAAGCCTCAGATTTAGGCGAACCCGGGCCGGACCCTCAGTTTGGTGCAGGGCTGTTAGAACCCGGAAAACTTGTAACTCAGCCCTAACTGCAGCTGCAACTGCCGGTAATTCAGGCTGTCGGTGCTGGAGTGCACCCACTGTTGTTCCAGCGAGCTTTGCAGCGCCAGGCTGCGCCAGAGCGTCCAGTCCAACCCCAGCCCCAGGTAGCTTTGCCTGTCCTGCCGCGCTTGCGGTTCTTGCTCAGACCAGGGAGCCTGATAATCGCGCCACTGGTAACCGGCTTTGACCTTCCACTGCCGCTGGCTTTCGGCCTGTGTATAAGCCCAGCTCAGTTCCAGCGCTGGCCCCTGATAACTGAAATTGGCCAGGTGCGCCCGCTCCCACTGATAAGCACCGGCCATTTGCACTCGCTGCCGGCCATCTGTGCTGAACCAGAATTGGTCCCAGCGCAGCTGATGCTGACGGGCATCCCTGTCGGCCAGTGCAGCAAACTGTTTCCCGCTCCATTGCCAGCTGGCACGCTGGTACCAGCCCGAAGGCCAGAGCCGTGCCAGATAAAGCCCTGGCTGGTAGAGCTGTAAAAAATCCTGCGCTGCAACATCGGCATCAGCGTAATTCAGCGTCAGTCCGCCGCGCCAGTCGGCCAATGCTGTTGACCAGTCCAGGCTGTGGATCCACAACCTGGTGTCAAACTCCGGGTTGTGCTGCCAACGCTGCAGCTGCAACAGGCTGTTCCAGTTCAGCTGGTGGTCACCCGATTGCCACTGGGCTGACACCGAAGCGCTGTGCTGCCAGCCTTGATCAGACTGACCAGAGGCTTGTTCCAGCTCTTTCACTTTCAGGTTGTCGGAATAAATGCGGGCCGTTTTCAGTTCAGCCTGCCAGTTCGTTTGTGCCGCCAGGGCAGGCGTTGTGGCCAGGGTAAGGGCCAGCAGGGTGACGCTCAGTGTGCTGTTCATTCTCAGATCCTCCCCCCCGGTGCTAGAGCACCGAATAGTTTAAAAAAGCGACAGCAGCGAAAGTCAGAATGGCCGCAGGCAAGGCAGATTTTTGAAGGTTTAGTGGGCCTAAATCGAGAAAATCTAACACCGCATGCGGCCATTCTGATTTCGCCCGTACGGGAGCGCCTGAAAAACCCTCACTCCGCGTTGTAACAGCTCGAAAGAGCCCCACTATTCCTTCGCTGTTACGCCTTGATTGAGCCTTTTTCAGGCTGCTCTGCTGCTCACTTCTTAAACTAATCGGTGCTCTAGGCAGCACCAGGGGATGTTAACTACAGGCCAATACCTAATACGGTGTTCAGGTTCGTTTGCACTGACTGCATCACCTGCTGATTCACGCTCTGCTGCACAGCGGAGGACAGCTGCTGACTGACTTGTTGGTTCAGTTGCTGCTGCACTGAGGTTTGGCTTTGTTGTTGCACAGCGCCCGCCACAGCACCGGTCACTGCAGGTTGCAGCGTCGGTGTTTGTGGCACTGCCGGGGCTTGTGGTAACGCCAGATCCTGGCTGGTGGCCAGAGCTGCCGCACTTGCACTGCTGAGGGCAGTGTTGCCAGCGGAGGCCGTCGTTGCCGTCAAGCCTGCAGCTAAGGTGTTGCTTGCTGTGACCAGCTGCGACTGCGCCACTGCAGAGGTTGTACTTTCGGCCGCACCCAATGCATCCACTGCAGGCAGCTGCAGTGCCTGGCTGGGAGTCGCGCCTGCACTGCCGGTGCCGCTTTGTGGTGAGCCAGTCGTCACAGAGGCCTGGCCAGAGCCTGCAACTTGCCCTTCTGTTGCGCTTTGGCTGGACGCCGTCACGCCCTGACCGCTGCTGGCTGGATTGGAGCTCTGTACGCTGACAGAAGCTGCAGCTGTGGAGTTGCTGTTGGCTGAAACCCCAGCAGGGCTCAGTTGCAGTTCTGTGTTGTGGTGGCCTTGTGCTGAGCCAGCTACACCAGCCTGAGCGCCGGGCGCCATGCTGGCAGCAGGAGTGGCCGTCGTGCTGATGGTGCTGTTGCCAGACGGGCTGGCCGAAGTGGCAGCGTCAAACTGATTGGCCAGCACCAGGCTGCTGCACAGCAGACCCGCTGTGGTGAAGGATAAAACAGATAAAGTTTTCATAACCGTTGCTCCTGTGACGTTAGTGTCATAGCGATAACGGTCAGCAGAGGTTTTTATTCCCGGCAGGCGTAATTTTTTTTACATCTGCACGGAAAAAAGCACTCAGTGGCTGAGCAGCAGGTGGAAATTGCTGGCCATAGGGTAGTCGGTTTTACTCCAGCCAAGCCGCACCAGCACTGTGTTTTGCGACGGGATCATCATCACCGTCTGATGGCGGTTGCCCATCATGGCATAAGCATCAGCAGGCAGCTCAGGCCAGCGCAACGCGGCGTCGCCACTGTTCAGCCAGAACTGGAAGCCATAGGCTTTTTCGTTGTCACTGGAATTGGGCGCCGTCGCCTGCTGCACCCACTTTGCATCCAGCAGTTGCTGGCCATTAAACTGCCCTTGTTGCAGCATTAACAGACCCAGCCGGGCCCAGTCACGCGCCGAGGCATAGAGGTAAGAGCTGCCAACAAAATCACCGGAGGGGTCCATTTCAAACAGAAAATGCTGCATACCCAAAGGCGCAAAAAGTTGCTGGTTGGCAAAATCCACTGTGGCCTGCGGACCACCGGGAATGCGGTCTGACAATAAGCGGCTCAGCAGGTTGGTGGTGCCGGACGAATACGAAAACTGCTGACCTGGCGGCAACAACAAAGGGCTCTGCAGTGCTACATCGGCAGCGCTGGCAGCGGTAAATAGCATATGGGTGGCGTCACTGCCCGGCGCATAGGTTTCATCAAAACCCAGGCCTGAACTCATTTGCAGCAGTTGCTGAAGCCGGATGCCAAAGCGCTGGTCCTGGGCCCAGGCCGCAAATAACGCCTGGTCGTCAAGCTGCAGCTGCCCTTGTTGTATCAGACGCCCCAGCAACATAGCGGTGACACTTTTCGCCATAGACCAGCCCAATAATGGCGTTTGGGCAGTCACCCCATCAGCATAACTTTCGGCCAGCAGTTGACCATTTTTAACCACCAGCAATGCCCGGGTTTCCAGGCCTTGTTGGTTGTCTTGTGCCAGCATCTGATCCAGTTGTTGCTGCAATTGTGGCTGAACAGAACTCAGCCTCTCACCAGCCGGCCAGTCCAGCTCAGCTTGTGCAGGCAACACAGGCGCCGTCAGCCCGGCCAAAGGTTCGGCATCAAGCAACTGCAAAGCACAGCCGGTGGCTGGGTAGTATTTCGCGGTCACGCCAGCCAGGCCAAATAAATCGGCCTGCACAGTGCGCTCAGCCTCCCGATACTGCAAATTCACCTGCCGGTTCACCGGTGAATAAGAGGCTAAATCCTCCACAATACGTTCAGGCGAATAGCCGGAAATGTAACGGGCCGAACAGGCCAGCTTGGCACTCATATGAGTGGATACCTGCAGCGCGTGGCCCAGATGCCAGGGGGCAAAGCCCAGCAGCACCGGCACAGCGGCCATACAAAATGTAAACACAACTAGTAAAGCCACTAAAATAAATGTTACAAATTTCATAGTTTGATAGCTTTTTTTCGGTCAATCTGGGGTCATTTGACAGGAAAAAGCACTGAACAGGCAACAACTCTTCGCCAACAAAAAAAGCTATAGACAATAGCAACAGCTCTGCTAGTCTGGTCTGAACAGTTGGCTGAATTCTGATAACAATAACGCCTATGAATTTTGTCATTTACGCTATACCCGCTTTTTTGTTGTTGATAATGCTGGAGATTTATCTGGACTGGCGCTATCAACGGCACACCTATCGATTTAACGACGCCATTAATTCACTGAACCTCGGCATGATGAGCCAGGTGACTGGCATTGCCCAAAAAACAGTGCAGTTCAGTGCTTACCTGCTGGTGTTTGAGCATATTGCCTTATGGAACCTGGGCCGTGACAGCTGGTGGATTTGGCCTTTTGCTTTTGTCGCTTACGACTTCTGCTACTACTGGTTTCACCGGATCAGCCATGAAATTAATCTGTTCTGGGCCGGTCATGTGGTGCATCACCAAAGCGAAGAATACAACCTGAGTACCGCCTTGCGGCAAAGCAGCGGCACCTTTTTGGGCTTTTTGTTTTATCTGCCGCTGGCACTGATTGGCATTGAACCTTATGTGCTGGTGACTGTGGGTTCGCTGAACCTGATTTACCAGTTCTGGGTGCATACCCGTCATATCAACCAAATGCCGGCCTGGTATGAGGCCATTTTTGTAACCCCCAGTAACCACCGCGTGCATCATGCACAAAACCCTATTTATATGAATAAAAACCATGGTGGCGTTTTTATTGTCTGGGACCGGCTCTTTGGCACCTTTCAACCTGAACTGAGCGAAGAACCGGTGATCTTTGGCGTCACCAAACCGCTGGCCAGCTGGAACCCGGTCTGGGCCAATCTGGATGTGTATTGGGCCTTGGCCAAAGACAGCTGGCGCACCGAAAAATGGTCCGACAAAGTCAAAGTCTGGTTTAAAAAAACCGGCTGGCGTCCGGCCGATGTGCGTAAAGCTTACCCGAACAAAAGATTCGACCCTTACCAGCAAGTGAAATTTGACAGCCCGCTAACCAGCTTACAAAAGCTGTACGTCGCCTTTCAGCACCTGACGCTGATAGCCTTGGTGCTGCAGTTTATTCTGGCCTCAGCCAATATGGCGCACAGCGGCATTTTGCAGGGGGCGGCGCTTTTGGTATTTACCTTATTCTGCCAGGGCTATTACCAGCAGCAGCGGCCCTATTGGCTCTGGCTGGAAGCAGCGAAAAACCTGCTCCTGGCCGCTTTGTATTACCAGTATTTAGGCCCGGCGTCTGCGCCTTACCTGCTGTTATGGCTGCTGCTTGCCAGCCTGCTGCTGGTGACGGCCAGAGGCCAAAAGGTCGCAACATTAAAACAACAACACGACAGGGGAGACTATGAGTCACAACAGCAGTAAAGCACGGACGCCAGTATGCCTGGCCGTCAGCCTGGCGCTCGCCAGCGGCCTGGTGCAGGCACAACAGACCGATGAAGGTATTGAAGTGATTGAAGTGACAGCACAAAAACGTGCTGAGAATATGCAGGAAGTGCCGATTGCCATCACGGCGTTCAGCGCCGACACCATTGATAAAATGGGCCTGAAAAATATCAACGATCTGGGCCTGATCACACCGGGCCTGGAAACCAACAACGCCACAGCCACCCAAACCAGTTTTAATATCCGCGGCATTTCCACCAACGATTTTGGCATAGGCCTGGACGCCGCCGTGGCTGTCTATATTGACGGCGTTTATGTCGGCCGTCGTGGTACCTCCAACCTGAACTTCAACGATGTGGAGCGGGTGGAAGTATTAAAAGGCCCTCAAGGCACCCTGTTTGGCCGTAACTCGGCCGCCGGCGCCATTCATATCATCACCAAAGCCGCCAGTGCTGACCCGGAAGGCCAGTTTAAAGCCACCTTGGGCAGCCATGGTAAAAATAAAATGGAGTTCTCTGGCACTGCGGCGCTTGGCGACAATCTGAACGGCCGCATCAGCCTGAACCGCAATAAACGCGACGGTTATCTGGATGTGAAAGACAGCGACGAAAAATACGGCAATCAGAATGACTGGGCGGTGCGTGGGTCGTTGGAATGGGCCTGGGAGCGGGCTGAACTGGTACTGCGTGCCGATTATTCCGATATCGATCAGCAGGCACGCCCTGCCGTGACCTTAAACACCACCTTTGGCAGCGGTGACCCCTTTGGCCCTATTGAATACGACTTCGAAGGCAAAGAAACCCGTGAAGCAGGTGGCCTGTCAGCTGAACTGAATTACGATCTGGGGGATGAGATGAGCTTCACCTCCATCACGGCTTACCGTCAGTTTGACCGCGGTAATGCGATGGAAGATGACGGTTCAGCCTACGCCAGCGCTTATTTTGTCAGTAACCTGATTGAAGACCAGAGCCAGTACAGCCAGGAATTCCGTTTAAGCCAGAACACGGAAAACTTTAAATGGACCTTTGGCACCAACTGGTACAAAGAAGACATAGACCAGACCACTCAGGCCACCTTTAATACCCTGACCTTCGACAGTTTAGCCGTGGTGCAGATGGGGCTGGACCCACGTATTGTGCTGCCGATGGGCACTGGGGTGGCCGGTGCTTATATGACCATGGGCACCGCCAAAGCTCAGCAGGCCGTTGCCAGCGAAATTGGCCGTCTGATGATGCAGGGCCTGACCTTTGCCCAGGCCCAGGCCTCGGTGGCCAACACCCTGATCAACGCCAACCTGACCAAAGTCTTGGGTCAGCATATGGAACAGTTTGACAACAATGGCGTGACCGAAAGTGTGGCCATCTATTTCGACGGCACTTATGCGCTGACCGACAAACTGGACCTGACGCTGGGTGGCCGTCTGACCTATGACGTAAAAGATTTTTACCTGCACAGCGAGCCACAAAACTTCTTTACCGTGCCTTTTGGTGGGGTAGGCGAAGTGCCGCTGGCAGTGGCTTTTATTCCACAAAGCGCCACTCAGGAAGCGGATTGGTCTAAGTTCACGCCACGTGCCGTGCTGGATTACCAGTGGACACCAGAGCTGATGACCTACATTTCGTATGCGGAAGGCTTTAAAGCTGGCGGCTTTAATACCCTGGGTGAAGCCCCTGCGGTCAAAGAAGAAACGGTTGAAAACACCGAAATTGGTATGAAATCCAGCTGGCTGGACAACCGTCTGCGGGTCAACCTGTCGTTGTACCAATACGACTACACCAACCTGCAGCAACTGGAACTGGTGGGCCCACCGGGCGGCGTCCCGACTTACAACCTGCGTAACGTCGATGCGGAAGGCAATGGCTATGAAGCCGAAGTGATTTGGCAGGCCACGCCGGATCTGCGCCTGACCGCCAACTATGGTCATGTGGAAACTGAATACACCAAATGGCAGTACTTTGCCTGGGAAAACTCAGGCAGCAAAGTGGGCCAGGCTATTTCAGGTATGCCGGAAGATCAGGCCAGTGTCTGGCTGGATTATTATTTCAGCGGCCTGAGTGGTCAGTTTAACCTGCACTTAAGTTACGCCTACACAGGCGACCGCACCCAGGGCGTCGACGGGCCTGAACTGGCGGTATTGCCTTTTGAACAAGGCAGTGTCACTGGTCTGAACGACGATGAATTGAACTCCATTAAAGGCTATGGCCTGCTGGACGGGCGTTTAAGCTGGCACAGCGACAACCACCCCTTCTCTCTGTCGTTTTATGTGCATAACGCGCTGGATAAAGAATACATTATCCAGACCGGCGGTCAGGCCATGGCGGTAGGTTCGCCTATCGCCACTCCGGGCCTGCCACGGATGTACGGCTTTGAGTTTGGTATGACCTTCTAAGCCTGACCGAACCAACCCCGGTGATCAGCCTGGCTGCGCCGGGGTTTTTGTTTGGTCCTTTTCTGGAGCAAAGCAATGATGATTCTGGCTTTTGCCGGCGAGCTCTGCCTGATCGCCGCGTTATTTTGGGCTATTTACAGCTTAAACCGGCACGCGACAGCCCCCAAAGCCGCAGTCTTGGTATTCGGTGTGGCCTTAGGTTTTATTGCCGTGACCGCCAGTATGGGGGCCGGCCGTTATCTGGGGGACAACGCTGTAATTGCCTGGCATGACTGGGCCTCTTACTGGTCTAAAACAGTAGCGATGCCGCTGTATCTCTGTGCAGTGCTATGGCTGTGGAGCCCGTCAGGCCGCTGGTTGGCCTTATTGTTTGGCCTGTTGGGTTGCAGCCCTGTGCTGGGCGCACCGGCCATGCTGACGGATCTGGCGTTAGTACTGGCGCTGCTGCGGCTGATCCAATGTTGCGCCCCTAAAGCCAGCATAATAGCTGCCTTGCTGGCACTGGGCCTGGTGCCGCTGTGTGCTTTGCTGAATGACGCCGATCTCGCTATGGGCTTATTCCACTTGGCACTGGCGCTGCACTTTGGGTTGATCGCTTGGTTTATCCAACAACAAAAAGCGGCCTGACAGCCGCTTTTTGTTCGTTTCAGCACAGCCTTAGTGGCTGTGTTCTTCGGTTTCCCCCGCCACACCTAACCACACCAGTTTATGTGGGGTGTAATCCAACTCCAGTGTGGTGCTGATTTGCGCACTTTCCAGTTCGACAGTTTGCAGGGTTTTGCTGGCCGGGTTCAGCACAAAAGCCTGCTCAGCACCGGCTGATAAACTCAACTGCAATGCAGAACCTGTGGGCATCGCGCTCAGGTTAGTGGCCACCTGAATTTTACTGGCCAGGCTAAAAGCCGGTTCAGCCTCGTGGCCCTTGTAGTGCAGAATACTCAGGTAACCGGCAGAATCGAGCAGCACAAAGTGGTCACCTGAGGCAGAAAAACCATAACCTGCAATAGTGGCTCCTGTGGTGATAGGCCAGTCAATTTTATCCAGCTGTTCATGTTCAGCATCCACCGCAAACAGGCTGGTACCGGCAATACCGACAAAGTGTTCCACCGCCGGGTGAGCTTCCAGAGTGCCGATCCGCATGGTGCCGGTAAAATCGGCGGTATTGGCCAGTTTTTTACTGCTGAAGCTGTCACCGTCCTGCTCTATCAGCAGCACACCATCACTGCAACCAAAAGCTATCCAGTCTTCTGTCTGCGCGCTGCCATGCAACGAAGGGCAGCTGTCGGCAAACACCTCTTCATCATGGTAATGGTCGCCATGTGCATGGAACAAGCCCACTTTATCTGGCAGGGTGCCGGTGGCTCCGGCATCACGCAGCGTGGCCAGCAAGTAATCACCACGGGCCTGTGCTGCGCCATGCTGATAAGTACTTAGCTGCAGTACAGGGTAATCGGTTGCCGCTTGACCAATTTGCTCGTCAGTCAGTACCACAGCTGAAGCTGGTAAGTTGCTGGCTGCCAGCCCGTCGTTAAAAATAGCTACCTGGCTGCTGTTGGTTTGCACATGAGTCGGCCGCACACCACTCAATTGAAAACTCAGTAAGCTGGGCTCTTCTTCGTAGCCATGCTGATGGTCGCCGTGATCTTCGGCATAAACGCCACCATCAATAAACTGCACCTTGTCTGAAGTGCGGTGTACCGCCAGCGCATAGCGGAAGGTCGGCGACGCATACAGATACTCCGGGCTGGCCAGCAGATCAAACTGCTCCACCAGTTCTTTGTCTTCCAGGCCATAAAGCCGCAGCACCGGACTGTCTTTATCAGAAATAGCCAGACGGCCAACACCGCTTTCTTCGTCATGATCATGGTCGTCTTCGACCGGGATCGGCTCTTTTTCCACAATCTGGGTGGTGCTGTCGCCACAGGCAGCCAACAAAGCCGCAGACATCAGCACAGCCAGTAAGTGAGGTTTGGTTTTCAACATAAAAAAACTCCGTGTAAAAAAAGCTGCAGCACCGCCAGGAACAAGTGCACAAGGCACTGCAGCCAGAAAAGTTAAAATTCGCCGCGAATACCGACACCAATGGAACGGCCTGGTAAAGGCGCCAGGTCTTTCAGGAACGAGCTGTGCACCCGCGCTTCGCGGTCGGTCAGGTTGCTGCCTTTGACATAAAAGGCCATGTCCTGGCCAGCCCAGTCGAAGTAATAATTCAGGTTGGCGTCCAGCACTGTGTAACTGGCGCTGGCAGTTTCCAGCGCTTCCAGCTTGTCTTGTTTACCGTAATGGGTCAGACGGACATCAGACGAGAACCATTGGCCCTGATACGCCAGTTCTGTGCTGAAACGCAGTGGTGGCGTGCGGGGTAAATCCCCCCCCTCTTTTAAGCGGGCACGGATATAGTCAGCCTGGTTGGTCCAGGTCCACTGTGGAGCCAGCTTCCAGACCAGCTGGGCTTCGAAACCATGCAAAAGCGCATCGGCTGGCTGAAACAGATAAACCGGCAGCTCATCGTTATGTTCTTCGTGCTCTTCGCCTTCATGCTCATGTGAATGGCCACTTTCAGCAAACAGACCTGTATTGGCCTGGTAGTAGTAGTTGTCCACCTGGTTGTAGAAAGCATTGAGCACAAAACCAAAGTCACCACTGATCTTACGCAAGGTCAAATCCAGGTTATTGGCCGTTTCCACTTCAATGGGGTTGGGGTTCAGCACAAAGGCGGCTTCACCTTCTGCATCCGGGTTACGGATAAAAAGCGCCCCCACTTCATAGGATTGAGTCCCAATATGCGGACCAAAAGATAACAACTCAGCCGCCGAAGGCGCCCGCTCTGAATGTGACAACGAAACCCCCAGGTTATAGCCGTCGGTAAAATCCCAGACTAAACCGGCAGACAAACTGGAAGGTTCAAATTTGTGTTCAGCGTCAAACACCCGAATGGCATTGCCACCATACCCGTGGTCGTCGCCCTCATGGCTGTGGGCCGATAAAGGCGGCAACAGTACATCTGAGGCTGAAATTTTCACCTGTTCAACCCGGGCCCCCAACTGCAGTAATACAGCGCCAAAATGCCGCTCTTCAATCCAGCCCAGCGCCAGGCTTTGTGACTCTGAAGGCGGGGTAAAAGCTTCTTCACCTACAGCTTCGAAATCACTGTGTTTGTAATGCAGGCTGAGGCCACCTTTCCAGTTCAGCCATTCGCGGTGCAGCAGTTCAAAGCGGGCTTCTTCACTTTGGTTTTTGAAGGTGGTGCCAACTGTGTCGCCCTCAATTTCAGCGTGCTGGTAGTCGGTGTAGCCAATACGGCTGTTCAAGCCGCTGATCCAGCTGTGGTCAAAATGCAGTTCACTGAGCAGCTGTACCCGGTTCTGTGTCATATCGGCGTAAACCGCTTCCGCTGATTCGTCCTCTTCCGCCTCATCACCTTCTTCCCCGTGGTGATGGCCTGGGATACCGTACTGACGCTCTAAGCGGCCAAAAGACAAGCCGACATAGCCATTGTCCAGCAGGTAGCTGCTGCCAAGCGTGTACCCTTGCGCTTCGCCCTGCGTGTTTTCCACCCGGCCTGTCTGCTCTTCCCCTGCTTCCGGGCTCACTTCTGCTGTGCCCGGAATTTTGTAACTGTCATTTTCGCGCCAGAAGGCGTCTGCATAAAAGGCTACAGCACCGACAGCCGACTGACCGGCGGCAGAGACCAGTTTTTCGTTATTGACCGATTCGCGTTGCAGCAGATAACTGGCTTTGGTTTCATCCGTGGTTGGGATACGCTGGTCCACCACATTCACCACTCCGCCTATAGCGCCACTGCCATAAAACAAGGTGGCTGGGCCACGCAGCACTTCAATTTGTTCAGCGGTACTGGCTTCGGCCGACACACTGTGATCGGGGCCAACGCGGGACGCATCACCGGCATCCAGGCCATTCTGGGTGATCAGCACACGAGGGCCGTCCAGGCCACGGATAATAGGGCTGCTGGCGACAGAACCATAAAAATTGCTGTGCACACCCACTTCATTTTTCAGGGTGTCGCCCAACGTCGCCGCCTGGTTCATTTTCAGTTTTTCACCGGATAACACAGTGACCGGCATGGCGGATTCAACCACCGATGCGTGGAAAGGACTGGCTTTGATATCAATCACTTCCAGCGCTGTCGCAGGCAGGGTCAGCACCAGGCCATTCAATCCTTCGGCTGGTACATCCAAACGCCAGTTTTTATGCACAAACTGCTCTGCTTCCGCATGCAGCTCAATCACACCAAAGCGATTCAGCTGCAGTGAAAAACTGCCGTCTGCCGCTGTTTTGAAGTCAGTGTTGGAACCCGCCAGACTGACCTGCGCATTGGCCACAGGCTGGCCCTGTTCATCAACAATTTTACCCGTCACCTGCTGCGCCGCAGCCACATTGCAGCACAGAGCGGCAACAGCCAGAGCCAGCTTATGTTGTTTTCTCATCACGCTTTTTAATCCCGCAGTTTGACCTTTAAAGTGAAATCAGATTCTGTGATAGTGTCACAAAAACAATGCCGTGATACTATAACATTTTCTCACGTTATACTATAACAATTCATCGCTTTACGCTGGAGGATGGTCGGAACGAACGACTTAGTTGCAACCTGATGTTCCGGCTTTGTCAGATGACGCCTTGCTGCTTGGTTTAGCCCTGAAGAGCTGGCCGTCTGGTGTCCTGTCGCCGGCACCTTATTGCAGATGTTGGGTCAGGAGCTCAATCACTCGGATTGAACGCAACAACAGCTGTTGCCTCATTATTCAAAGGAGCATTCGAATGCCACGTCTTTTGCCTGTCACAGTGTTATCCGGTTTTCTTGGCGCCGGTAAAACCACCTTATTACGGCATATTCTGCAAAACCGTCAGGGCCTGAACCTGGTCGTGATTGTCACTGATAGAAGCGGACTCACTATTGATGCCGCCATAGTAGAAAACGAAGCGAACCTGCGCCGTGCAGAAGAAAAGCGGGTCGAACTCAGTAGTGGCTGAATTTGCTGTACCCTCAGAGAAGATTGGTTGCAGTAAACCAGCCAACTGGCCGCAGCACAGCCTTTTGATTATCCGGTGATCGAAACCACAGGGATCTCGGAGCCTTTGCCTATTGCCGAAACCTTTACCTTTGAACTGGAAGATGGCTCATCATTGCAGCAGATTGCCAGGCTTGACAGCATGGTCACAGTGGTCGATGCGGTGAACTTTCTGCGTGATTACCGTGAGGCCAAAGCGCTGCAGGACACACAGCAGCACCTGGGTGACGAAGACGAACGCAGCGTAGCGGACCTGCTGGTAGAACAGGTGGAGTTCTGTGATCTGCTGGTGCTGAGCAAAACCGATTTAGTCAGCGCCGACGAACTGGCTGAACTGCAGGCCATTTTGCGCAGCCTGAACCCTGACGCGGAGCAACTTTGTGCGCGCATGGGCGAAGTGCCACTGGATAAAGTGCTGAACACTGGCCGTTTTAACTTTGACAAGGCACAGCAGGCACCAGGCTGGCTGAAGGAACTACGGGGTGAACATCAGCCAGAGTCAGAGTGAACAGCTTTGGTATTTGTGCTCGTACATCCGTTGGTCAGCCACTTTCATCAGTTCCAGATCGGTCAGGCCGTCATGTGGATAGTGTGCCGTCCCCACAGAACAGCTGATCTGCACCCGAACTTCATTCAGCACAAAATCCAACTGCAGCTGCTGGCGGATTTTCTCTGCAACCGCCTGCACCTCGATGTCCGTCTCCACCTGATGAAGCAGAACAACAAATTCATCACCACCAATCCGGGCCACAGTGTCTGAACTGCGAACGGACTGCAATAACCGCTGTGCCACCTGCTGCAGTAACAAATCCCCGACCGCATGACCGTAGCTGTCGTTCACAGGTTTAAAACGGTTCAGATCCAACAGCAACAAAGCCAGACCTTTCTGGTGACGATGAGCGTAATGCAGTGCAGTCGCAAAACGGTCCGCAAACAAGGCCCGGTTTGGTAAACCGGTCAGGCTGTCGTGTTGAGCCATATAACGCATTTGTTGTTCAATTTTGTGCCGTTCGGTTAAATCCCGGCCTACGCCCAGAATACCGATAAAGCGACCGCTCTCGTCATACATACCACTGGTTTTTACTTCCAGCCAGAGCGTTTTTTTGCCTTTGCAGATGAGCTCCAGTTCGGCGACGAACTCAGGATATGCAGACTGCCCATCCATTTCTTTTGTTGCGTGACGCCACTGGAGCAACACTTTGCGATAAGAGGCCGGGCTTAACAGCTGTCTCAGACCCGCTGCTTTGAGCTCTGCACGGCTAAAGCCGGTCAGCTTGCTGGCCGATGGGCTGATGTAGGTCAGCAAGCCTTTTTTATCCATGGTCCAAATCAGGTCTGTGGCGTTGTCGGCCAGCAAGCGGTGACGCTCTTCACTGCGTTTTAACAGCTGTAATGATTTACTGTGTTCAATCGCAATCTCGGCCAGCGCAGCACTTTCTTCAATCAGCTGAATATCCTGCGCCGAAGGCGTGGAGATGCTCTTGTGGTAAATCGCGAAAGTACCCAGTACTTTGCCGGACTTATCTTTGATAGGCTCAGACCAGCAGGCCCCTATCCCTGCCAACTCAACCAGGGCCTGGTAAGGTGCCCAGAGTGGATCCGTGCTGACATCAGTCACAATGATCCGTTGCCCTGTCGCCGCTGCAGTGCCGCAGGAACCCACGCCATATCCGGCCTGAATACCTTCGATCGCCTGATTGTAAGACTCCGGCATTCCATGCGCCGAAGCCACATGCAGTTTGCCCTGCTCATCCAGCAGCAATACGGTGCAGGTCGCTGTCGGATCCAGCTGCTCAGCGCCTTCCACCAACGCATCCAGCAGCTGCTGCAGAGGGACTTGCTCAACCAGCAGGCTGAGTACCCGGCTGCGGTGCTGCTGCAACAGGCTGGCCTGACGCTCCTGACGCAGAGCCGCCTGCAACCTGCTGTTGATCCTGCCGATATACCAGAGCAGCAACACCGCCAGAGCAACGCCAGCAGCCGCCAGCACTCCCCCGTAAAACCAGCCTGAACTATTCACCAATATCCTCATTCCACAGCTCTGGCTGTTGTCGGATAAAATCCTGCATCAGCCCGATGCATTGTTGATCCTGCTGCACCACCAACTGCACACCGCGGCTCTGCAGGTAGGCCTCAGGGCCCTGGAACGTCTGGTTTTCCCCCACCACCACTTTACCAATGCCATAGAGCAGCACAGTGCCACTGCACATATCACAGGGGGACAAGGTGGAATACAGCGTGGCTTTACGATAATCGCTGGCTTTCAGCCGGCCGGCATTTTCCAGGCAGTCCATTTCGGCATGCAAGACGCAACTCCCCTTCTGCACCCTTTGATTGTGCCCTTGCCCGACGATCTGACCGTCGATCACCAGCACAGATCCAATAGGGATGCCTCCTTCTGCCAGACTTTTTCTGGCCTGCGCTATTGCTGCCTGCATAAAGGGATCCTGCATGCCTGACTCCTTGTTGTTTACGCCATTTGTTTCAAACTATAGTCAGTGAAGATTGCAAAAGATAGTCAGTATTTTCAGACAGATGGCAACGTCTCAATGCAGTCCAGCGGACAGACCTCCACACAGGCAGGCTGGTCGTAAAAACCAGCACATTCAGTGCAAAGGTTGCCGTCTATCTGGTACTGCCTGCCATCATAGGCAATCGCCTGATTCGGGCATTCAGGGGCACACATATCACAGTTGATGCAGCTGGCGTCTATCCGCAACGACATGAGGCCTCCTCACAGTGCGGTACATTCCGGCTCTGGCGGATTAACATGGCATGCTGAGGCTCCAGGCCGTCAGGCAACGCGAGATACAGGGTGTAACCAGAACCCGGGGCCACCAGCACAGCCTGGCCTTGGGCATCCCGCAGATCCACTGCCGTCAGCCATTGGTTACCTGAGGGATGCATCAGCAGTAAGGCGTCTGTTACCGCAAAGCGGTTTTTCACCTCCAGCTCTGCCCGGCCCATGCGGTCAATACCGCCCGTAAATTCGCCCACCAGCACCTGTTGCCCCTCGCTGTGGCTGGTCTGGTAATTTTGCAGCTGTTGTGGCTGATGGCGCTGCAGAAAACCGGCGGTAAAACCGCGATTGGCCATGCCTTCAAGTTCCTGCAGCAACGCCGGGTCAAAGCCTTTGCCCGCTGCAGCATCGTCAATGGCGCGTCGATACACCTGAGTGGTTCTTGCCACGTAATAAGGCGATTTAGTCCGGCCTTCAATTTTCAGCGAGTGCACGCCCATGGTCAGCAAGTCAGGTACAAACTCCACCGCTCTTAAATCTTTGGAGTTCAGGATATAACTGCCATGCTCGTCTTCTTCCATGCTCATCAGTTCGCCGGGGCGGCCCTGCTCTTCCAGCAACACTGGCGCAGAGACAGGCACAAACTGGCCGACTGCATCTTCGGTGGCCTGATGCAGCTGATAACTCCAGCGACAGGCGTTGGTGCAGGCGCCCTGGTTTGGGTCACGTTTATTGAAATACCCTGACAGCAGGCAACGGCCAGAGTAGGCCATACACAAGGCACCATGCACAAAGACTTCCAGCTCCATTGCCGGTACCTGGCGGCGGATTTCGGCAATTTCGTCCAGCGCCAGCTCACGCGACAAAATGACGCGTTCAATGCCCAGCTGCTGCCAGAATTTCACCGCCGCCCAATTCACTGTATTGGCCTGTACTGACAAATGCAGTGGCACCTGAGGAAAATGCTCACGCAGCAAATACAACACGCCGGGGTCGGAAACAATAAGCGCGTCAGGCCCCAGCGCCACGGCCGGAGCCATCTCCTCAACAAAACGGCTCAGTTTGCTGTTATGCGGCGCTATATTGACCACCAGATAAAACTTTTTCCCCTGCTGATGCGCTTCGTCTATGCCTTGCTTTAAGCGGGGTAAGTCAAATTCGTTATTGCGCACACGCAGACTGAAACGCGGCTGACCGGCGTAAACCGCATCAGCACCATAAGCAAAAGCCAGCCGCATGGCTTTTAAACTGCCAGCTGGCGCCAATAATTCAGTGTTCACAAGGACCTCAAAAATAAAAAGGCGGCGGACCCGAAAGCCCCCGCCAGACTCACGAATGCTTACACCACTTTGGAGTAGCTGGTTTGCACCGCCAATTGCAGGTAGCGGTCAAAACAGGCGCAGACCAGCCGCACCAGCAACCGGCCCAGCGCTGTCACTTCAATCCGCTCCGGCGTTACTCTGACCAGGCCATCCGCAATCAACGGCTGCAGCTGGCTGCGGCTTTGTGCAAAATAGTCCCAGAAATCGCTGAGCTGCCACCTGGCTGAAAATGCCGGAATATCCAGCTGGAAGTGGCACATCAGCTGGCTGATTAAAGCGGCGCGGATTTTGTCGTCGCCGGTGGAGCTGTACCCACGTTCCACTGGCCAGGCCCCCTGTGCCAGCAACGTCTGGTAGGCTTGCAGTTCTTTATGGTTTTGCCACATGACACCGCCGACCTGGCTGATGGATGACATGCCAAGTCCCAGCAAGGCATCCTGTCCCTGCGTGGTATAGCCCTGAAAGTTACGCTGCAGGCGGCCCTGTTGCTGCGCCTGTGCCAGTGGGTCCGAAGCTTTGGCAAAATGATCCATCCCAATGGCCTGATAACCGGCCTGAGTCAGGCGCTCAATGGCCAGCTCTAACAAGGCGAGTTTTTCGTCAGCCTGAGGCAGACTCTGTGTCGGGATTTTGCGCTGGGCTGCAAAGCGGGTAGGCAGATGGGCATAACTGAACAGTGACACCCGATCCGGGTTCAGTGCAATGACCTGCTGCAGGGTGCTGGCAAAGCTTTCAGCCTGCTGCAGCGGCAAGCCATACACCAGGTCCAGGTTGACCGACTCAACCCCCAGCTGCTGCGCCTGACGCACCAGCGCTTCGACCATGTCATAAGGCTGAACCCTGTTAATGGCCTGCTGTACCTCAGCGTTAAAGTCCTGCACACCAAAGCTGACCCGGCGAAAGCCCAACTGGTGTAAATGCGCCAGCTTGACCCTGTCACAGCTGCGCGGGTCAATTTCGACCGACCAGTCGGCGTCCTGCTGTACTGGCAAGGAGCCGCGTAATAAGCCAACCAGCCGGCTCAGCTGGTCTTCTGTTAAAAAGGTTGGTGTACCGCCCCCTAAATGCACCGCATTGAAGCGCTTGTCACGCAACAGAGGCTGATAAAGCGCCACCTCCTGTTCCAGTGCATCCAGGTAGCGGTCTGCTTTCAACGAATGCCGGGTCACCTCTTTGGTGCAGCCACAGTAATAACAAAGCTGCTGACAAAATGGGATATGCAGGTACAGGCTCAGTGCTTCGGGCCCTTGTGCCAAAGCAGCCTGAACCGCAGACACCGGAAAACCCGGCTGCAAAGATAAAGCCGTTGGATAAGAGGTATAACGAGGCCCATGCACATTGTATTTCTGCACTAAATCAGGCGACCACAGCAGCTCAGTCACGTTCGTACTCCAGATGAAATCTGGTCGCAAGTGTACAAACAGCATCTGTATTTAGTTTTGATCCAGCACAACAAAACGTTGATTCGGTTTGCACCCATCAGACCAAACCCAGATTTTTGGCGACAAAATGAGCTGGAAATGACCGATCAAAAAGTTTAGAATGAACGTTCACTCTAAATGGAGATTTACTCATGCAGCCTAACCGCATCACTTTGTATTTATGTTCAGCCCTGGCGGGCACTCTGTTACTGGCCGGCTGTGGTCAGGCTGACCAAAGCGCAGCAGCAGGCCAACAAGCACCCGCTGTAGGTGTGATTGAACTGAAAGCCCAGACCCTGACACTGAGCCGTGAACTGCCGGGCCGCACCAGCGCTTATCAGATGGCGCAAATCCGTCCTCAGGTCAGCGGTATTATTGAAAGCCGCCAATTCACTGAAGGCGCCGAAGTGAAGGCAGGCCAGGCGTTGTACCAGATTGACCCTGCGCCTTTTGAAGCTGCACTGGCCAGCGCCAAAGCCGCAGAAGCGCGCGCTGTGGCTGCGATAGCCAGCACTGAAGCCAAAGCCAGACGTTACCGTGAGCTGATTAAAATCAAAGCCATCAGCCAGCAGGAACTGGATGAAGCCGAAGCCGCCTACAAACAGGCGCGAGCAGACCTGCTGACGGCTCAGGCGCAAATTAAAACGGCACAAATCAATCTGAATTACAGCCAGGTGAAGGCCCCTATTGCCGGTCAGATCAGTAAATCCAGCGTGACAGCCGGTGCTCTGGTCAGCGCCAATCAGGAAGAAGCCTTAGCCACAGTGACCAGCCTGGACCCGATTTATGTCGATTTAACCCAGTCCAGCACTGAGCTGCTGCAACTGAAAAAAGCACTGGCATCAGGCGAGCTGGGCACTGCGGAAGCCGTGGTCGAACTGACGCTGGAAGATGGTACCACCTACGCCCATAAAGGCAGCCTGCAGTTCTCGGAAGTCACTGTGAACCCGGACACCGGCTCTGTCACCTTAAGAGCCCTGTTCCCCAATCCGGAGAAACTGCTGTTGCCTGGTATGTATGTGCGGGCCACTGTGCCTGAGGGCGTAAAAAACAATGTCATTCTGGCCCCACAACGGGGTGTCAGCCGCAATGCCAAAGGCCAGGCAACGGCCATGGTGCTGAATCAGGAAGGTATTGTGGAGCCACGTGTGTTGAGCACAGAACGCAGCATAGGCCATGAATGGCTGGTGACCTCAGGCCTGAATGCCGGCGATCGCTTAATAGTGGAAGGTTTGCAAAAGATCCGTCCCGGAGCTCCGGCCACAGCAACAGCCGCTGAATCCACCCCAAGCAGCAATGCTGCTACTCAACACTAAGGGAGAAACCGGATGTCCCGTTTTTTTATTGACCGCCCCATTTTTGCCTGGGTGCTGGCCATAGTGGTGATGCTGGCCGGTGTGCTGGCCATTCAATCCCTGCCCATTGCCCAGTATCCGTCCATTGCGCCGCCAGCCATTGCCATTCAGGCCAGCTACCCTGGTGCATCGGCCCGGACTCTGGAAGACACAGTCACTCAGGTTATTGAGCAGAAAATGAAAGGTCTGGATGGGTTGATGTATATGTCATCCACGTCAGAGTCCAATGGCTCCGTGACCCTGACCTTGACCTTCAGTGCCGACACCGATCCCGATATAGCCCAGGTTCAGGTGCAGAATAAACTGGCATTAGCCACCCCACTGCTGCCTCAGGAAGTGCAGCGCCAGGGGGTGTCTGTGGCCAAATCTGCGCGTAACTTCCTGCTGGTCGCCGGCTTTGTTTCCGAAGACGGCAGCATGAGCAATGTCGATATCGGCGACTATATTGCGTCCAACGTACAGGACGTGGTGTCGCGGGTGGAAGGCGTGGGCGAAGTGCAGTTGTTCGGTTCGCAATATGCGATGCGGATTTGGCTGGACCCGGCTAAATTGCAAAACTATAAACTGACACCTGCGGATATCAGCAGCGCCATTACGGCACAAAACGCCCAGGTTTCCGCTGGTCAGCTCGGTGGCATGCCAGCCACTGCAGGCCAGCAACTGAATGCGACTGTGACAGCGCAAAGCCGGCTGCAAACCCCAGAGCAGTTCCGCGCCATTCTGGTGAAAACCAACAGCGATGGGTCAGTGGTGCGGCTGAGCGATGTGGCGACAGTGGAGCTGGGCGGTGAAAGTTATGGCGTCGTGGCACGTTACAACGGCAAACCAGCCTCAGGTATTGGTGTCAAGCTGGCCAGTGGCGCCAATGCACTGGCCACTGCTGCCGGGGTGAAAAAAGCCCTGGCCGATCTGGAGCCTTACTTCCCCGCTGGCCTGAGCGCGGTGGTGCCTTATGACACCACACCTTTTGTGTCGCTGTCGATTGAAAAAGTAGTGCACACCCTGATTGAAGCCGTGGTGCTGGTATTCCTGGTGATGTATCTGTTCCTGCAGAACTTCCGCGCTACCTTAATTCCAACCATTGCGGTGCCCGTCGTATTGCTGGGAACTTTTGCCATTCTGTATGCCTTTGGTTATTCCATTAACACCCTGACGATGTTTGCGATGGTACTGGCGATCGGCCTGCTGGTAGACGACGCCATAGTGGTAGTGGAAAACGTAGAGCGGGTGATGACCGAAGAGAAGCTGTCACCACTGGAAGCCACCCGTAAGTCGATGGACGAAATTAAAGGGGCGCTGGTCGGTATCGCCATGGTGCTGTCCGCTGTCTTTGTACCTATGGCGTTTTTCGGCGGCTCCACCGGCGTGATTTACCGCCAGTTCTCTATTACCCTGGTCTCTGCGATGGCGCTGTCTGT
This sequence comes from Rheinheimera sp., assembly GCF_037442525.1. GTDB lineage: Bacteria > Pseudomonadota > Gammaproteobacteria > Enterobacterales > Alteromonadaceae > Pararheinheimera. The sequence continues at coordinate 23,806 of NZ_JBBIQD010000012.1, forward strand.
GCTGGTTGCCCTTATTCTGACACCGGCGCTTTGTGCCACCTTGCTCAAACCCAGTCATGTGCATAACGAAAAATCGCTGCTGGGTCGTTTCTTTACCGGCTTTAACCGCGGCTTTGATCGCACCAATAAAGGTACGCAGAGTTTTGTCGGCCGCATGATCCGCCAGGCCAAACGCTACCTGGTCATTTATGCGCTGATTGTTGGCGGTATGGTGTACATATTCAGTCAGTTACCTTCTGCCTTCCTGCCAGACGAAGACCAGGGCATTCTGTTTAATCAGGTGGTGCTACCCGCTGGCTCCACCACAGAGCAGACGCTGAACGTGGTGAAAAAAATGGAAGACCACTTCCTGAATGATCAGGGGGAAGCGGTGAAATCCGTCTTTGCTGTGGTGGGTTTCAGCTTCGCCGGTTCAGGTCAGAATGCTGCCCTGGGTTTTGTCAACCTGAAGCACTGGGACGAACGCCAGCGGCCGGATTTATCCGTCGGTGCCGTTGCCGGTAAAGCCATGGCCTATTTCGCCACCATTAAAGAAGCCTTTGTGTTCGCCTTCCCACCACCGGCCGTCGTGGAACTTGGCACCGCCAATGGCTTTAACGTCTTCCTGCAGGACAGAACTGGCATGGGCCATGAACAGCTGCTGCAAGCCCGGAATATGCTGCTGGGTATGGCAGCGCAAAGCCCTGTGCTGGCGGGCGTGCGGCCAAACGGCCAGGAAGATATGCCAGAACTGAAACTGGATATTGATTTAGCCAAGGCCACAGCCCTCGGAGTCAGTCAGTCCGATATCAACAACACCCTGGCTACCGCCTGGGGTAGTAGCTACGTCAACGATTTCATTGACCGTGGCCGGGTGAAAAAAGTCTTCCTGCAAGGGGATGCCGACAGCCGGATGGCGCCAGAAGATCTGAACAAATGGTATGTGCGCAATCAGCAGGGCGACATGGTGCCGTTCTCTGCCTTCGCCAGTTCACACTGGGCCTATGGTTCACCACGGCTGGAGCGGTATAACGGCTTCTCGTCGATGGAAATACAGGGCGCTGCTGCCCCGGGTTACAGTACAGGCCAGGCGATGGAGGAAATGGAACGCCTGATCAAACAGTTACCTGCAGGTATTGGTTTTGAATGGACAGGTATTTCGTATGAAGAGCGCGCCAGTGGCGGCCAGGCTCCGCTCTTGTATGCCTTGTCATTGCTGGTGGTGTTCCTCTGTCTGGCTGCCTTGTATGAAAGCTGGTCTGTGCCTGCCGCCGTGATGATGATAGTGCCGCTGGGGGTCTTTGGTGCCGCCACCGCCGCCTTGCTGGGCAGTCTGTCCAACGACATTTATCTGCAGGTGGGTTTGCTGACCACTATTGGTCTGGCCTCGAAGAACGCCATTCTGATTGTGGAGTTTGCTATTCACCGGATGGAACAGGGCCTGGGACTGGTCGATGCGGCCATTGAAGCGGTGCGCCTGCGCTTGCGGCCTATCCTGATGACGTCCATGGCCTTTATCTGTGGGGTGTTGCCGCTGGCCATTGCATCCAGTGCAGGTTCTGGTGCGCAAAACGCACTGGGGATCTCGGTGATTGGTGGCACCCTGGCGTCCAGTATTCTGGCTGTGGTCTTCGTACCGCTGTTCTTTGTGCTGGTACGCCGCCTGTTCCCTCTCAACGCCAAAGCAGACGAAGGAGTTCCGCATGAATAACCCAAGTTTTCTGTTATCGGCCCTGAGCCTGCTGGTGTTGTCGGCCTGTTCTCTGGCCCCGGACACCCCGGCACAGCTGGCTGAAACGCCTGCGAGTTACCCACAGGACGCCACCGCATCCGTGGATCAGAAGGCCAGCACTTTGCATTGGGCTGAATTTTTTAACCAGCCGCAGCTGCAGCAATTGATGAAGCAGGCGCTGGAGCAGAATAAAGACCTGCGCCTGGCCGCACTCAATGTGGAAAAGGTACGTGCCCAGTACCAGATTGCCGATTCCGCCCGCTACCCAGGCCTGGATCTGTCAGGTTCCGGCACCCGGCAGCGGCTGCCGGGGGATTTAACCGGCACAGGGCAGGCGGCTGTTTCGTCGCAGTATGGCCTGAATGTGGGCGTGACGGCCTATGAGCTGGACTTATTTGGCAAGGTGCGGAACCAGTCCGAACAGGCCCTGCAGCAGTTTTATGCGTCAGAGCAAAACCGGAATTCAGCACAGATCAGCCTGCTCAGTGAGTTAGCGGCCAACTGGTACAGTTATGCCGCCAATCAGCAACTGTTGGAGTTGGCCACCCATACGCTGCACAGTCAGCAAAAAACCCTGGAGCTGACCGAAAAACGCTTTGAGCTGGGGGCTGCCTCGGAGCTGACGCTGCAGCAGGTGCGTGGCACAGTGGCAAACGCAGCGGTAGAACAAAGCCGTTACCAACGTTTGCTGCAGCAAACGAAGAACGCGCTGGATGTGTTAGCGGGCGGTCCGGTCGCCCCAGAACTGCTGCCAAAGCAGCCCTTGTCAAAACTGCTGACACTGCCCGATTTACCAGCCGGTGCTCCCTCCGATTTGCTGGCGCAAAGGCCGGATCTGAAAGCAGCGGAGCATCAGCTGAAAGCCGCCAATGCCAATATTGGTGTCGCCAAAGCGGCTTATTTCCCCAGCATCAGCCTGACAGCAACGGCCGGCACCGCATCTGCTGAACTGGGCGGCTTGTTTGAAAGCGGCTCAGGTGCCTGGAGCTTTGTACCGCAACTGTCCATGCCCATTTTTAACTGGGGGCGAACTCAGGCCAATGTCGGGATTGCGGAAACGGACGGAAAAATTGCGCTTGAAACTTACCAGCAAAGAGTGCAGCAGGCGTTCCGGGAAGTGGCCGATGCGCTGGCCGACCAGGTGGGCTACCGCCGCCAGTTGGAGGCATTGCAGCAGCTGTCTCAAAGCAGTGAACGTGCCTTTACGCTGGCCAATGCCCGTTATCAGCAAGGGACCGACAGTTATCTGGAGGTACTGGATGCGCAGCGGAGCTGGTATAGTGCGCAGCAACAGTTGATCAGCGGACAGCAGGCCAGGTTACAGGGCCAGCTGACCCTGTATAAAGTGTTGGGTGGCGGCTGGCAGCCGACCCCGGCTCCCTAACCGGTCATTCGGGGCTGCAGTAAGGCTGCAGCCCTGTGGAGTAGTCCTATGTCTGAAAAACCTAAACGTCACCTGGACCCGGAGCTGGCCAGAACCCGTCGTGCGCAGGTGATTAACGCCGCCTCCGACTGCTTCAGGCGCAAAGGGTATCACGGTGCCGGTATGGCCGAGATTTCCAAAACAGCGGGCATGAGCGCGGGCCATATTTACAATTACTTCGACAGCAAAGAAGCCATTATTGAAGCTATAGTCGAACGTGATAAAGAAGAGATGTTTTCGGTATTTAATGGCTTTTTGGAGCAACAGGGCGATTTGCTGAACATTATGCTGGATGGGGCAGAGGCTGGTGTGGAAAAACATCTGGATGTGGAACGCGCCGCTTTGGAGCTGGAGATGCTGTCTGAAGCGGCCCGCAATGCCAAGGTGGCCACATTGCTGCAACAAGGTGACGCCGCCGCACGGGCTCTGATGAAACAGCTGATGCAAAGTGAACGCAGCCAAATCCGGCATCTGCCGGAACATGAGCTGGAGGGCCGAATTGCCGTGATGTTTGCCATGATCACCGGTCTGATGTTGCGCCGGGTGCTGCACCCGGCACTGGAAAAAAACACGGTGCAGCAGGCACTCAAGCCACTGATCAAGACCTTATTGACCCCTTAAATGTGGCACAGCCCGACGCACGGCGCCTGCAACGCCGGGCTGAACTGACTCAATGGCCTGGCAACAGGGCCGTTCAGCACTTCAGAAATAATAACTGTACGACAGGCTGACAAAGTCCAGCCCCGGATTCGGGTGTTTCAGACCGGCATTCGAATAATGCAGGTAACGCACACTCAGGCTTTCATGGCCGGAGATCCAGGCCAGCAGACCCAGTCTGTCCTCAAACTGGTAGTGGGTACTGACATTTTTCCCGGCAAAATAGGTGTCATCCAGAAAAGATACCCCTATACCAAACTCCCCCTGCCAGTCCAACCCCCAAGCCTGCCCCAAGGACCATCGTACTACCGGAGACGCCGCCACAACCAGATTGCGATCCGAACTGTTTTGCGGGCCATAACGCCAGAAGTTGGCGCTGCTTTCCAGCCACAATGCCACCTGATCCGGCAACCAATCCGGATTGGTGACCCTGTACTGGTACGCCAGTTTGATCCCCTGGACATCCCCTTCTCCTTGCAGATAATCGACCGTGACAGCCCGCTGGTTTCCTGCATGGGCCTCACCAGATCCGAAACCACACAACAGCATTGCTGCCAGCAGCACACTGCGCCCTGTTTGACCACCGATACTCATAGCAACCTCATTCACTCTGACTCTGGCCAGGTTTAATTCAGGCTGCTATTATCCAGAACGATTGGAGACAAAAAGTATCATTTAATTATCAAAAAGTATCAAATGGACAGACTCAGCCCGTTATTAACCCAGTTTGCCCCTCAGGCCACGCTGTATTTTCATGGCTCCAGTTGCCAGAAAACGGATTTTTGCCCGCAGCAACAGCGTGCCTACCTGCACCTGATTGAATCCGGCCAGGGGCTTGTCCGGGTTGGACAGCAACAGTGGAGCGTGAACGAACCCAGCCTGTTATTTATTCCTCAGGGACTGGCACATCAGTTTGTGGTGCCTTCAGACTCCAGCCTGGCTTTGTATTGCGCAACTCTGGATTGCGGCGCGCAGGCGGGTAACCCCTTACTCAGCGCCCTGCCAGCATGCAGCCTGATCCCTTTGGAACAGTGCCCGGATCTGAAAACAGTGATGTGCATGATTTGGCAAGAGAATCAGCTGCAACATTGCGGCTATACCACCGCAGTGCAGCGGCTGACCGAATACCTGCTGGTGTTGTTATTGCGCTGGATTATGGAGAAAAACCCGCCAGAGCAAGGCGTATTGGCCGGCCTGGCCGATCGAAAGCTGGCTCCCTTATTTAACCTGCTGCATCAGCAGCCGCAGCTCCCCTGGACTCTGGAAGGGATGGCACTGGAAACCGGCATGTCCAGAGCCCGTTTTGCCGAACATTTCCGTACTGTGGTGGGCCAGACTCCGGCCGACTACCTGCTGGGCTGGCGATTAAGCCTGGCACGCAAAAAACTGCTGCAAGGTGACGGGTTAAAACAAATAGCTCCGGCTGTGGGTTATCAGAGCCTGACCTCATTCCACCGGGCTTTTAAGCAAAAACTGGGGCTTTCACCAAAAGAATGGCTGCAACAAAGTCAGCAGGCGGCCTGAGCCTCAGGCCACTTCCCCCTGAAACTTTTTCATAGCGCCAAGTGCCTGAGCCCAAAATGCCATACCACTGCTGTCTTTGCGCAAAATAGCGGCCCGTAAACCGGTTTTGGCTTTCTCCAGCAGGTCCAGCTGTTCTTTGCCCGCCGCTTCGCGGTCACTGCTGTCGGTGCTGCCGGTAAAGAGCAAGGTTCGCATCGCGGTGATTTCACTTTGAGTCAAAGTTCCGGCCTGTACCTGTTTATCCAGCCATTGCTGCGCCTGGCCGCGCTGGATTTGACTGAAATCGAGTTTTTTCGAAGCCGCGTTGTCTTCTGCCGGAACTGAGGGGTTGGCAGCCGTACTCCCCTGACCTTCTTTCAGCTTGTCCTGGTAGATTGCCCTGTATTTCTGACTCAGCGTTTCTCCCTGGACCTGCGCCTGTTGCCGTATTTGGATCAGCGTATCAAACAGAGAAGTTCCAACATTCATCCTTTTGCCCCCTATTTAACCGAAAGTCATTTGTGGGTACAGGCAAAATCCGGGCCAGCGAAAATTTGACGTCCGATTCAGCTTTGGCACATTCATCCCCCAGAGCGGCGTTTTATCCCAGGGCACTTGGCTGACCTGCAAAACCGGTTTTAACCTGCAACAGTCCCCGCTTGGTCGGGCTGCCACTAAGGATGAATCATGAAAACGCTACGAAGAACTACGATAGGAAAGACGCTTTTTACGTTGATGCTCTGCCTGAGTGTATCCGGCTTAAGCCAGGCTGAACCTCTCCCTTTGCAGCAACTGAAAGCAGCAAAACCTCTGCTGGACGCCAGTGAGCAAGAGCGCTACAGCTATCATGGTTTGCAACTGGAGCTGCCAGCGGCCTTACTGCAGCACTATAGCTATCTGGCTGAAGGGGGCCGCCGTCTGGATTTAAAACATGGCAGCCGGATGCTGAGCCAAACCAGGCACAGATATCAGCTGCACACCGAAGATAACAAAATAGTGATCCGGATCAGCAAAATCGATGGCAGTAAAATCGACCTGCAGAACCTGGTGCGCCGGTTGCGTCTGGTCTGAACCGCCGCTGCTGGATAACCCAGCCTGCAGAGCGCACTGTTAGCTGGGTTTTCCCTGTTCTTGCCGTGACAACAGGTCCAGCTCCAGAACACAGTTTTTGTTGCCATGCCGCCAGCAAGCCGCACAACTGCTGTGTTTTCACTCTGACGGTGGGGGTTGGCCCTGGTCATAAACACAGACTGCCAGGGCGGCAAAAAGTCACCAGCCTTTGTTGCTGTCCATCACACAACAGGACAAAATCCGGGCCAGCAAAATTTTGACGCTGCTTTCCCGGTCAAAACTCTTGAAACAAGCCAAAGCGCCCTTATATCGGCCAAGTCAATCATCCGACACTTTGTTTTTGCAGCTGTCCGGTTTGTGCCGGCAGGCATAGGCTTTCCCTCAAAAACCAAGCGCCTTATGACTGCCACCTGCCGTGCCGCTGCTGATGAAATTTATGATTCATCTGGGGAGGACCTATGTTGCATGTGACAGGGATCAGCAGGCGTTATGGCCAGTTACTGGCGGTAAATAACGTCAGCTTCACCATCAAAAAAGGCGAAATTATTGGTCTGCTGGGCCATAACGGCGCCGGTAAAACCACCATTATGAAAATGCTGAGCGGTTATCTGGACGCCGACAGCGGCACCATCGAACTGGACGGTTTGAATATAGTTCAGCACAGGGCGCAAATTCAGCGCCAGCTGGGTTACCTGCCCGAGCATCTGCCACTCTATGCCGACATGACAGTGGCCGATTACCTGGACTATGCAGCGCGGCTGAAAGGAATTGCGCCTGCCGAGCATCTCCCTGAAATTAAACGGGTTGTGCAGGCCACGGCCATTGCCGACAAACTCAGTGCCCCTATTGGCACCCTGTCACGGGGTTACAAACAGCGGGTGGGGGTCGCTCAGGCGCTGCTGGGCAAACCGCGTTTGCTGATCCTGGACGAACCGACCAACGGTCTGGACCCGGCTCAGACCCTGCAGATGCGGGCCCTGATCCAACAGATCGCCACCGAAGCGACTGTGATTCTGTCGACCCATATCATGCAGGAAGTGCAGGCGCTTTGTGATCGGGTACTGCTGATTGAACGCGGACAACTGGTGCTGGACCAGCGGATCGCAGAGCTGACCAGCAGCAAAGCCTTGGTACTGGGCTGCTCTGCTTCGCTGTCAACACTGCAGCCTCTGCTGAGCCCGCTTGAGCTCAGTGCCAGCGAGCTGTCCCCCCAACTGTACCGCCTGACCGCTGCAGACTCTGTGGACTGGAAAGCACTGGCCGCCGCTTTATCCAAAGCCCTGATCCGGCATGACATTGAATTGTATCAGTTGCAACCTGAACAACGCGACTTAGACAGTCTGTTCCGCCGTTCACAGGAGGTAGCCCATGCAGCCTGAAATCCGTCCTCTGTATTTAAGCTGGCAAATTGCCCGTAAAGAGCTGACGTTGTTTTTTTCATCCCCTGTGGCCTGGTTGTTTCTGGCCTGCTTTGCCGCAGTAGAGCTCTTTGTGTTCTTCTGGGGCGAAGCTTTTTTTGCCCGTAATATTGCCGATGTACGGCCTTTATTCAGTTGGATGCCATTGCTGCTGATGTTTCTGACCAGCACCCTGACCATGAAAGTCTGGAGTGAAGAACGCCGGCTGGGTACCCTGGAAGCCGTCATGACTCAGGGCATCGGACTCTGGGTTTTTGTCCTGGGTAAATTTGTTGGCTGCCTGGTGCTGTTGCTGCTGGCACTGCTGGTCACCCTGCCACTGCCGCTGACTGTGGCCAGTATCGCCAGCCTGGACTGGGGCCCTGTATGGGCCGGCTATCTGGCAACCTTGCTGCTCGGCAGCGCCTACCTTGCAATGGGCCTTTTTGTTTCAGCACGCAGCGACAACCAGATTGTCAGCTTATTGCTGAGCCTGGCGCTGTGTGGCAGCTTTTACCTGGTCGGCCACAGCAGCATCACGGCTCTGCTGCCACGCGACCTGGCGGCACTGTTCAGCCAACTGGGCACCGGCGCCCGTTTTGATGCCATTACCCGCGGTATGCTGGACCTGAGGGATCTGTATTATTATCTGGCCCTGACGCTGGTGTTCCTGCTCCTGAACTGCTGGGTGCTGGAAAAACAACGTTTTGCTGTCAGCACGTCCGCCCGCGCCCGCCGGCTTGGCTGGCTGACCGCTCTGGCCGTACTGAACCTGCTGACCGCCAATCTGTGGCTCAGCCCGCTGCATCAGCTGCGCTACGACAGCACGGCTGGCAAACAGTTCAGTCTGTCAGACGCCACAAGGCAGCAGTTGGCTGGCTTGCAGGAGCCCTTGTTGATCCGCGCTTATTTCTCTGCCCAGACTCACCCACTGCTGGCACCACTGGTCCCTCAACTGCAGGATTTGCTGAAAGAATACCAGGTCGCAGGGGGTGACAAGATCCGGGTAGAAGTGGTCGATCCCGCCAGCGAGCCGGAACTGGAACAGGAAGCCAACCAAAAGTACGGTATTGAACCTGTGCCCTTCCAGGTGGCAGACCGCTACCAGGCGGCCATTGTCAGCTCCTATTTTCATCTGCTGGTGCAGTATGGCACTGAGCACCTGGTGCTCGGCTTCCGCGAGCTGATTGAAGTCAAAAGCCGCGGCGAAGCCTCGTTGGACGTCCAACTGCGCAACCCGGAGCTGGACATCACCAAAGGGATCAAACAGGTGCAGCAGCAGTATCAGGCCGGCGGCAAGCTGTTTGACAACCTGCGGCAGGACGTCCAACTGACGGCTTACGTCTCTGCTGACACCAGGCTGCCGGCGGAGCTGAAACAACTGAAAACCGGGATCCATCAGGTGCTGGCGGACTACCAACAGCAAGCCGGGGACAGGTTTAGCTTCAGCTGGGTCGACCCGGAAGCCAAAGATGGCGCCGAAGCAAAACGGCTGACGGAACAGCTGGGCTTGCAGCCACTGAAATTCAATCTGTTATCTGCAGAATCTTTCTGGTTCAGCCTGGTGCTGCAGCAGGGCGAGCAACTGCTGCTGATCCCCCTGGACGATTTAAGCAAAGCCGCCTTTGAACGTAACCTGGCGGCGGCACTGAAACGCTTCTCTACCGGCTTTCGTAAAACTGTGGCGCTGGTCAGCCCGACCAATGCCGTGACCCCGTACGGCAACAGCGAGTTTTCACAGTTGCAGGCCACACTGGGCGACAACTTCAACCTGCAGAATGAGGATATTACCGACGGTCAGGTCAGTGGTGACGCGGATGTGCTGGTGCTGGTTGCCCCGGAAAACCTGTCAGAAAAGCAACTCTTTGCGATAGACCAGTTTTTGATGCAGGGCGGTACTGTAATTGCGGCCACCTCCCCCTACAAAGCCAGCCTGTCGTCACGTCAGTTATCTGTACGGGCTTATGATTCCGGTCTGAAAGACTGGCTGGCGCACTATGGGGTCAGTCAGCAGGACAGCCTGGTCCTGGACAGTCAGCATGCCGCCCTGCCAATACCGGTCAACCGTCAGGTAGGCGGGTTCAGCTTCCGGGAAATGCGCCTGTTGCCTTACCCCTGGTTTGTCGATATCCGCGAACAGGGTATGAACGCCGACACACCGCTGCTGGCTGGGTTGCCACAACTGGTGATGCCCTGGGCCAGCGCCATTGAGGTGGACAGCAGCAAACAGCAGGGCCGCACTGTCACACCGCTGCTGTACAGCAGCAACAGCGCCTGGCAGAGCAAAGAGCTGAATGTAATGCCTGTGGTGGATGCTGAAGGCAACAGCAGTTACCCGTCCGGATCCGAACCAGGCCAGCGTACGCTGGGGTTGATGCTGCAAGGTCGTTTTGATTCCTATTTTGCAGACAAAGCTCACCCCTTACTGCAAAACAGCTCCACTGAAACCGAAACAGCCGACAAAGACAATACCAGCAGCAAAGCGGCGACGCTGCTGACGCACTCAGCACAGAGCGCCCGCTTGTTGCTGCTGAGCTCCAACGACCTGTTCAGCGATGCCGTAGTGCAGCTGGTCGGAGGCGCCCAGGGCACCAGTTTCCTGAACAATCTGCAGTTGCTGCTCAATAGCCTGGATTATGCGCTGTCGGATCCTGCATTGCTGGACATCCGTGGCCGGGGTCAGTTTAACCGCACCCTGCCGCCACTGGACAGCAGCACTCAGCAATGGCTGGAATACCTGAACTATGGTTTGGTGCTGGGCCTGATCGGTCTGGTTGCTCTTGTTCAGCGGCTAATGGCCAGACGCCGGCTGCAGAAATTACAACTTGCGTTGCAATAAGGAGGCACAATGAAACACTGGACTCTGATCCTCAGTCTGGGGCTGGCCATACAGCTGGGGCTGACCGCCTGGCTCTGGTGGCCAGCACCGGCCCCTCAGACCACAACACTGTTGCAACTGGACCGGCAACAGCTGAATGAAATCCGTCTGCAGCAAGGCGAGCAGCAGCTCGTACTGCACAGGCAGGACGGTCAATGGCGCTTACCTGCGCTGCAGGATCAGCCAGCCAACAGCGGCAAAATTGCCTTGTTGCTGTCGCAGCTGGCCGGGCAGCGCCTGGGTTTTCCGGTCAGCCAGAGTGTGGCCAGCCATCAGCGTTTTTCGGTGGCGGATGACAATTACCAGTGGAAACTCAGCCTCAAAGCCGGACAACAGCAACAAGAATGGCTGATTGGGAACAGCCCGGCTTTTAAGCAGCTGTATCTGCGCCAGGCCGGACAGGATCAGGTGTATCAGGTGGCGCTGAACAGTACAGACTGGTCCACTGACGCCTCCCGCTGGTTTGATACCGGCTTATTGCAGGTGCCAGCGCTGCAGCAGCTGAACACAGACGGGCTGGAACTGAGCCAACAGGACGGCAAATGGCAACTGAGTCAACCCCAGGGCCAGCCAGAGTTGGCGGATCAGGCAGCGGCTGAACAACTGCAACGCCGCTTTGCCAGCCTGCAGGTGACAGGTCCGGCGCTGCCGGCACCGGCGATACCAGCCCAGGATCCTGTGAAAAACTTCAGTGTCCGAAGTGCCACAGGGCAGTGGCAGTTCCGGCTGAAAAGCGGCGGTGATCAGTACCTGATCCAACGCTCAGACCGACCACACTGGTACCCAATTGCCAAGGCCGACTTTGACCATCTGGTCCAGCTCAGGCCGGATCAGCTGGTGGCCCAATCCAAGCCTGCTCAGGCAGAGATCGAGACTGCCGCCCCCCAGCAGGCAGAACCATAACCCCCCTCGCAGACCAGGCCCGAACCAGCGGCCTGGTCTGTGTTCTCATCCAGCCGGATTGATTGACTGACTCAGCAGAGCTTCCTGCTCCAGAAAGCAGTCCTTTTGTTGCAATGCAGCGAGCAAGCCATACAACTGGTGTTTTTCCGCCAGAGCCAGCGCTTTCACCATGGCGGTGGGTTGTTTGGCTTTGTGCACAAACAAAGGCAACCAGGGGCTGCAGTCGGCCGGTGCAACAAAGCGCACTTTGTCGCCCAGCCGCTGGCGTAATAAGTCGAACAGCTCCAAAGCCGCCGCATCAAAGTCAAAGGCACAGAAAATACCTGAGTACTGCTGATAAAATGCAGTCAGCAGCGCTGAACTGGCTTTGCTGCCACTGGCAAAAGCCAGATCGCAGTTGCACAAATCCACTGGCATCGCCAGCATCTGGCTCAGCACCAGCAAAAACTCCGGGTAGCGGAAAAAGCAGTGTTCATTTTCAATCAACACTAAATTGCTTTTGGGCTGGTAACTTTGCCAAAGCTGTCTGCTGGTCAGCACCACAGCCTCAGGTTGCTGGTTCTGACACTGCTGGTGGTACACCAGCTGAAACAGGACACCAGTGCCTGACTGATGCGAATCGCCCAGCAGCGCCGCTTCACGCCTGGACGCCGGGTGAGCCGCATACTGCTCCAGTTCGGCAAAAAGTGGCTCCGACAGAATATGCACCTGCCAGCGGCCAGAGCCTAACTGCCTTACTTTAAAGAGTTCGGATTTGCGCCTGACAAAATCTGCCGGCAATAACTCCAGCATCCGGCCATAATGCACGGCTTTGCCCTGACGAATTTGTTGCAGGTATTTTTTCAGCATGACCCCTCCTGTTGCCCCATTCTGACCTGTGGCGCTGCTGTCGCCAAAGTTTTATTTTCAGGTCATAAATTTGTAACCGGGCAACGGCATGATAGCGGCCGGAAAAGACACCCTGTTGTGTTGTTTCTCTCTGGATTGTCCTGGATACTTTTATGGAGGCCTGGTGTTTACCTTGCCTCCTTTTTTTAGTGCTCCAGGGCAAAACCTTCATCCAGCCAGCCGGTCACGCCTCCCAGCATTTTTTTCACCGGCCGCCCTAACTGGGCCAACTTGAATGCCGCTTTATCGGCACCATTGCAATGTGGGCCGGCGCAGTACACCACAAATAAGCTGTCCGCCGGGTAGGCCGCCAGGCTCTGAGCTGAAATCCGCAGATGCGGCAGCGACAAGGCTTTTGGCAAATGGCCGGCCTGATATGCGCTTTCTCCCCGGACATCGAGCAGCACAAAATCCTGCCGCTGATTGCTGATGGCATGCTGCACATCATAACAATCGGTTTCAAACTGCAATAAGGCGGCAAAATGCGCCTGAGCTACCGCGGATTCAGCCGCTTGGGGCCTGGATACCATAGAGGACATCTGAATTCTCCTGTCATTTAAGTTAGGGTGCCAAAAACCAGACCAGTCTAGAACTTTTGTGGCTTGCCCGCTTCTGGCTAAAATGCCATATTAAGTAACATTCAGGCCAAAAAGGAGCGTCGATGCACAAGGTTGCTATTTTATTGGGTCCAACTGTGTCCAGTTTTGAACTGGGCTGCGCCAGTGAACTCTTTGCACTCTGCCGGCCAGAATACGATGACTGGTACCAGACCGATATTGTCAGTTTCCACCCCGGCCCTTTGCTGGCCACAGGGGGCTTGCAACTGCTGGTGCCCCAGGTGCAGGATTTAAGCAGCTACCACAGCATCATTATTCCCAACTGGTCGGTCAGCTCGCCACAAGCTCCGGCTTTGCTGCGGGACCAGTTGCTGCAGGCCTATCAGCGTGGCTGCCGGCTGATCTCCTTTTGTTCCGGGGCTTTTTTATTGGCGGAACTGGGGTTGCTGGACGGCAAAGCGGCCACCACCCACTGGCGCTATGCCGCTGAGTTTCAACGCCGCTACCCACAATGCCGCTATCAGGACAATGTACTCTATTGTTTTGATGGCCAGCTGGGCTGCTCAGCCGGCAGCGCGGCGGCACTGGATCTGGGGCTGGAGTTAATTCGCCGCGATTATGGCTTTGAAAAAGCCAATCAGGTGGCCAAACGCGCTGTGATTGCCTCTCACCGCCAGGGAGGACAGGCTCAGTTTGTTGAAATGCCACTGCAGAAAAAAGCCAATCTGTTCAGCCAGACGCTGGATTGGGCGATCACCCGCCTGGCCGAGCCCTTAACTGTCGATCGACTGGCGCAGCAGGCCTGTATGTCCAGGCGCAGTTTTGATCGTCAGTTTAAAGCCAGTACAGGCTTAAGCCCGCTGCAGTGGCTGACCCAACAACGTTTACAGCTGGTGCGGCATTACCTGGAACAGGAGCAGTATTCGCTGGAGCAAATTGCCGATCTGACGGGTTTAGGCTCAGTGCTGAATCTGCGGCAACAATTTCGCAAGCACTATGGCGTCACCCCGCGACATTACCAACAGCAGTTTTGCCGCAACCCGACCTGAAGCGGCATTTTATTGCCACACTGTTGTCACCTCAGGCAGGCTAACAGGAGGATTTGCCACCGTTCCCAGGGCCTGCTCAGACTGGCACCAGATTTGCTTTACCTCAGGGCAATCACCACCCAGGAGAAGCCCTGATGATCAGTTCAGCCCTGAGCTCCCTGAGCTACGTTGCTGGCTACCAGCTCCAACCGACAGGCTTATCAGCCCAGCCAGCTCCGGACTCTGATACAGAAGCAGTCAAAGTGACCTTATCGTCCGGTGTGCGGGATCCGGATTACACCTACCAGCGACTGCTGAATCAGGCCAATGCAGCGGCCAACCGCCAGTACGAGGCGGATGCCGGTAACACTGCAACAGATGAAACTCAGGGACAGATTGATTCAGACCGACTGGAGCAAATGCTGCAGCAGGTGCTGGACAATAAAACCGGCCTGGACCGGAAAAAGCTGGAAGAGCTGCAGCAAAAAATTGATGCACTGATGGCCAAAGAGGGCGAGCTGACAGACGCAGAACAACAACAGCTTGAATTGTTACAACAACAAAAAGAAGCCGTCATCAAAGAGGCTGCTGCCAAACTGGCGGGGGAACAGAATTAACAGGGCCATGTCAGCTGTTAATTCTGTGAGTTTTGTTGTTGCCGGATCTGTTGCCTTAATCTGGCCAGGGCACCATTGTCCTGCCATTGCTGCAGTTTCCGGTCAAGCGCCTGGCACAATGCGGCCTGATGGCAGGCAAAACTGTGGCTGGCTTTGGCGAACAACCCGAAACTCTTCACCTGCGCCAGCTGACCACCAGTTTCCCGCCAGCGCCGCTCAAAAGTGACCTTGTCCAGCACCAGCAGCTCCACCCGTTGTTTTTTTAATAAATCCACCAGTTGGGCATGGCTAATCACTTCCCGGTAAGATGGCGCTTTGCTGACCACGGCAGCAAATTCAGGCCCCAGGATCTGACGGGCATTCTGAAAGCTGGCCAGATGATACCGGCTTAAATCCTGCACCGAATTCAGCGCACCACGAAACGATGCCAGGGCAAAAACTCTGTTATCAAATTGCAGATAAGGCCGGGTGTAAAACAGTCCGGCTTGTGGTGTGCCGCCCTGCCTGGCCGCAATATCCAGTTGCCGCAGCTGCAACATGCGGGTCATGCGGGCATGGGGAGCCGGCACAAACTCAGGCTGATAACCCAGTTCAGTGAACAAAGACTGCAACAAGGCCCGTTCGAAACTGACGGTATTGCCGCTTTTGGCCGGTAAAACGTCCTGGCTGATGCCCACCAGCACGGGGCTGGCAGACAGGTAAAGGCTAAAGCAGCAGCCGATCAGCAAAACAACTAATTTCATTTGCGCCTCTCAGAGGTCAACTTCATACCCCTAATAATTCTGTCCAATACTTAAGTAATATCGTTGGGTGCGATGCCCCTGCTCTTGTTCTGCCATTCCATAACCCAGATACACCGGACCAATGGGGCTATCCCAGCCAGCAAAAATACTGCCCGCCCATATCCAGTCCGTTTGATTGGCCAGCTCCCGGATATTCAGCATATTGCCCGCCACTTTGCCCCGCTCCAGCGACGTGCCCAGATAAAAAGGCGCACTGACGATGCTGAAGCGATTTTCATTCATCCGGTACAAATACACCAGGCTGGCAAAACGGACCTCAGAGCCAAACAGATAGTTTTTCGGGTAGCCGGACAAATTCAGCAAGCCGCCCAACGAATGCTGCTCCAGCGTCAATGCCCCTTCGGCGCCCTGATACTTCTGCCAGTGCCAGCGGGCACGTAAAGTGTGACGCTGCCAGCTGCGTGCCGCCATCAGATCCAGATCCTGGCTCTGACTGCTGGTCTGTTGGTGCAGCACATCATCCTCAAACCAGGACCGGCTGGCTCCGATGCGCCAGCCCCGGCTCGGAAAGGCCGGGTTGTTCAGCCGGTCCCAGACAAATTCCAGCCCAGGGCCATCCCGGTTATAACCTAAATCATGGGTGCCAAGCTGTTCCCCCACCAGGCGGGGAAATTCATACTGGCCACGAATTTGCTGCCATTTCAGACTGAGCCGTGCATGGTCGGATAAGTCCCAGCCGCTTTCGGCATACAGCAGGTTCTCCTGATGCAGCAATTCCCCTAACGACAATAACCCCTGGTCTTGCACCCCCAGCACTTCATTCTTAAGCACAGCGCCAAGGCTGACATAAGTGCGGGCAGACAACACAGGCCAATACAGTTCAGTCTGCAGTTTTTTGTCTGTCCCTATCGCCAGCGCACTGTGCCACTCGGCGCCAAGCTGAGACAAATTGGTATAAGTGTAAGACGCGGCCAGCTGATAATAGCGGTTAGCACGAAAATCATCTTCCACCGCCAAGCGGAAATTCAGGTAGCCAGGCCCCCAGGATTTCTCCTGAGCCAGCACCTGCAATTCGGTTTTATCGTCCTGCGGTACCAGTTGCATTGAAACCCGTTCAAAGGTGTCAACCCCATACACCTGCCGCAACCCTTCTTTTAAATCAGCACTGCGATACAATTGATTTGGCTGCAGTGCCAGCCGGTCCAGGATTAGTTGATCCCCTAAACGGCTTTGGTTGTCCAGGCGGATACTGTCAATGCGGACCCGTTCAGTGCGCTCAGCCCTGTGGTGGGCCAGCCAAAGCTGGTAGTCCGCGTCCGTCGTGTGAAACCCGGCCCACTGGGCCTGCTGCGCCGCCAAATCACCGGCGCGCACCGCCTCGGGCAAAAGTTCAAAATCCAGGGTGCCTATGCTGTCAAGTTGTGGCTGGATCAGCAGATCCTGTGGGCCTAAGGACGCAATTTCACGTTCCACCACTTGTCTGACTAAAAAGTTGGTCAACTGGTCAGTCACGGCAAAGGCAGAGTCCAGTTGGTCTTTTTTCAGCAAAGGGGCATCAATACTGACGGCGATCACCCGTTCAGCCCCCAGAGCACGGGCAATACTGACCGGCAGATTATTGGCCACCCCACCGTCCACCAGCATACGGCCGTCCAGCTCCATAGGCCGGACTACGCCGGGGATCGACATGGATGCCTGGACTGCATGCAACAGACTGCCCTGAGCCAGCACCACAGTGTCCCTGTTGCTCAGATCCGTCGCTATGGCCCTGAATGGAATGGCCAGCTGATCAAAATCTGCATGGTTCAGTTCAGCGCCATAGGCCTGCAGAATCAGTTCTGCCATCGCCTGCCCCAACAACACCCCTTTGGGTGTTTTCAGACCAGACTCATCCACCCCAAGCCCCAGGCGGACAGGAAATGCATCCTGCTGCTCTTTACGACGCAGCGGCATTTCATCCCGATGCACCTTGTCACGAAAACCAGAGCCCCACTCCAACCGCTGCAGTATCTGTTCGATCTGTGCCGGACTGTGGCCTGTCGCATACAGACCACCAATAAAAGCCCCAATACTGCTGCCGACGACCAGATCAATAGCTATCCCCTGCTGCTCCAGCTGTCGTAATACGCCCAGATGAGCTCCCCCTCTGGCGCCACCGCCCCCCAATACCAGCGCAGTGCAGGGACGGTTTTTGGCCTGGGCGCAAATCACTTTCTGCTCAGCCTTCAGCTCCCATGACCAGCAACTGACCATAAAAATGGCAATACCCAGAGCAAAGTTCAGTTTCATTTTGCAATTCCCTGCCAAAATCATCTTGGTTATTCTGTGTAAAATCAGCCACTTTTCCAATGCTTTTCTTGTTTTACGGTTGAGGTCAGCGGTGCTTATTGCTAATGTTTGACGCAGTGCCGGTAGAAAACAGTGTTTCCGTATAAGGGAACAGGCGCCATCAGACAGAGGGCGACCGGATGCATAGCGCCCTCCTGAACAGTTCAGGTTTTCATTCTCAAGACGAGGTCAGATGTTTGATTCATTGCGCAGCCGCCTGATCCTGACGTTACTGAGCCTGCTCACAGTGCTGGCGATTGCCAGCGGGCTGGCCACCTTAACCACCATGAAACAGGACAGTCAGCAGCAGGCTGAACAGGCGCTGCAGGTGGCCGCCAATGTGTTGTTGCAGGCCTTGGAAAACAGAGCCACTCAGCTAAGTAACTCGGTCCGTTTACTGGCCAGTGATTATGGCTTTCGCCGCGCTATTGCCACCGCAGAACAAGAAACCATTTTATCCGTGCTCGACAATCACGGCAGCCGGGTCGACGCCGCGCTGGCGGTGTTATTTGCACCGGACGGTCAGTTGCTGGCCAGTACCAATCCGGCACTGAAAAGCTCCGATTTCAGCCCGTTTTTTGACCCAACCCAAAGCCGCAGTGCTGCCGCCTTCAGTGATATTCAACGACTGGGCGATGAGTCTTTTCAGCTGGTCCTGGTGCCGGTCAGAGCGCCTCAGGTCATCGCCTGGATCGGTATGGGGTTTCAGTTGGACCAGCAACTGGCCGAACAGATTAAAGGCATTACAGGCCTGGATATCAGTTTTACCAGTGCCCAAGGCAGGAACCACTCCTCAAGAAACTCCACCCTGGCGTCCCACCTGCAACCTGCCGTGCTGACGGCCTTACCCGAGTTAAACGCTGGCCAGCAAAGCCCGTTTTCCAGCCCGGATGAACAGTATCTGTCATTGGCATTGCCATTGGATCAACATCATGCATTGTGGGCATTGCTGCATTACCCGACTGAACGCTGGCAAAGCAGCTACCAGCAAATCCGCCAGCAATTGCTGACCATTTTTGGCGTCAGCCTGGCACTGGCTTTTATTCTGGCACTGGTGATAGCCCGCAGTATTACCCAGCCTCTGAATCGCCTGACTCAATTTGCCACCGCCATCACCAAAGGTGAATCCAAGGTCCGCTTACCAGAGGCGACAGGTGAAGTCGGAGTGCTGAGCCAAACCCTGTCCCAAATGCAGCAGGCGGTGCAGCAACGAGAAGAGCAGTTAGTGCATCAGGCACGGCATGACCACTTAACAGGCTTAAAAAACCGCACTTATGCCGAGCAGGAATTGCAACAACTGTTAAGTCAATACCATTGCAGTCTGATCCTGCTGAATATCAAAAACTTCCGTCATATCAACGATTCTCTGGGTTTTACCAGTGGTGATTCCTTATTGCAGCAGGTGGCTGAGCGCCTGAAGCTGGTGAAACCTGTTGCCAGCTTGTTAGCCCGGCTTGGCGGTGACGAATTTTTAATGGCCTACCCCAGGCCTTTTCAGGATTCGGATGCGCTGATCCTGAAGATGCAGCTGCAACAGGATTACCATCTGGATGGTTCAGCACTGAGCCTCAGCTTTGTACTGGGAATTTATTGCATTGAAGCCGACAGCCAACCCGTCAGCGACGCGTTACGACGGCTGGATATTGCCCTGAGCCGGGCCAAGCAGTTGCAGGAACAATACAGCTTCTACCAACAGGGCCAGGATGAACACCACCAGCGCCGCCTGACCATTCTGCGAGACTTACCAACAGCGCTGCAAAGCAACCAGCTGTTCGTGGTCTATCAACCCAAGGTGGACCTGAAACAGTACCGTTGCCATGCTGCAGAGGCGCTGATCCGCTGGTCTCACCCCGAGCTTGGATTCATTCCGCCGGACGAGTTTATTCAGTTGGCCGAACATGCGGGGTTAATCAATCAGGTCACCGACTGGATGTTGAGCGCAGTGATCCGGCAACTGGCGCTGTGGCGCAGCCAGGGCATCGAGCTGAAAGTCGCGGTGAACCTGTCAGCCCATGACTTAAACAACCCATCCTTGCCTGAACATATTGCCGCTATTTTGCAACAACACCAGCTTCCAACCAAAGCGCTGGCATTGGAAGTCACTGAAGGTGCGGTAATGAAAGATCCCAAGCAGGTGATCCATATTTTGCATCAGTTGCGGCAGATGGGCATTGAGCTGGCCATCGATGACTTCGGTACAGGTCAGTCGTCCCTGGCCTACCTGAAGCAATTGCCCGTGCATGAAGTCAAAATTGACCGTGCTTTTGTCAAAGACATTGAAAATAACTACCAGGATGAACTGATCGTCAGTGCCACAGCGCAACTGGCACACGGTCTTGGTTTGAAAGTCACCGCAGAAGGGCTGGAAAATAAAGCTGGGCTTTCCATACTGCGGCAGCATCAATGTGACACAGTGCAAGGTTACTTTTTCTCCAAACCACTGACAGCAGAACAATTCAGCAGCTGGCTCGGCAGCTTCAGCCTGCAACCCAAACAATGGTTTGCTCCGGAGGACCTGTGATCACAAAAGTATTGGGTGTGCTGTGTCTGATCAGTGCGTTGCCAGCCCTGGCAGGCACAGATAAAGTTATCGCCACTGGTGGTGCCACCAGTATCGAAGGGGCTGCTGGTGGCGGTATTGTGCCATGGGCCGTAATAAAGGGTTACGCCAGCAGCGATCAATGGTCAGTGAACAGTTTTGCATCCACAGTGCAGGTGGATGATTTTACCCTGCACAACCTGGGACTGGGTCTGAGCTTTGATGACCGCTGGGAATGGTCCTTTGCCCGGCAAAAACTCCAGCTGGACAGCATTGGCGGTGAACTGCGCCAGGACGTCTGGGGGCTGAAATACCGGCTGGCCGGTGAACTGCTGTACAGCAGCATGCCGCAACTGAGTCTGGGTCTGCAGTATAAAAAACAGCGGGATTTCGCCTTACCTGCTGCGGTCGGCGCCGCTGAGGATTCAGGCATCGATTATTACCTGGCAGCCAGTAAGCTGTTCTTTCACTCTGTGGCTGGCCGCAATCTGCTGCTCAATGCCACGGTACGCAATACAGAAGCGCATCAGATTGGCTTGCTTGGTTTTGGAGGTGACGGCGTGAAACGCCAGTGGCTGCTGGAAGCTTCTGCGGTGCTGTTGCTGAATTATCAGTGGGCGCTGGGTACGGAATTCAGAGAAAAACCCAATCAGCTGGCATTCGCCGATGAACAGCACTGGCGCGATGTTTTTGCCGCTTATTTTGTCAATAAACACCTGTCGCTGGTGCTGGGTTTTGTCGATTTGGGCGACATTGCAGGTTTGCAACAACAAGATGGCTGGTATTTTTCAGTGGAGGGCACCTGGTGAAATGGATCAATCTGCTTTGGCTCAGTCTGCTGCTGGCAGCCTGCCAGCCTACGCCAGCCGGAACACTCTACCAGCGCCTGGGTGGGCAAACCGGGTTGGAGCAGATGGTTGATCATTTGCTGCAGAGTATTGCCACGGATCCCAGCATAGTGCATCACTTCGAAGACACCGATATTGCCCGCTTCCGTACTTTGCTGATCGAGCAACTCTGTGAACTGAGCCAGGGCCCCTGTAAATACTCAGGCGCCAGTATGCAGGAAAGCCATACCGGCTTTCAGATCAGTAAAGCTCATTTTGACGCCCTGGTGAACCATCTGATAGACGCCATGCAACAGCAAGGCATCAGCATCAGTGCCCAAAATGAGTTGCTTGCATTGTTGGCCCCTATGTACCCGGATGTGGTGTACCGCTAAAGGCATCTGGGTGGCGAATCAGCTGGCCCCTCAGGTCACTGGGTGATGGCGGCAGCTTAGTTGCAGCCACTGACGTTGTGGCCCCAATTGCAGCTGACAGTCAGCCAGGCTGGCCAGCACCGGACTGAAACGGGTCAGCCGTTCATAATACAGCATAAACCTGGCCAGCCCGGCCGGGCTTTGCCCCAGACCTTGTTGCCACAATGCCTGCTCCTGCTCGGCACGCCAGCGACACACAGTCGGCCAGTCCGGGGCCTGCAGCCACAGCAATTCGTCTGCCAGCGCATTCATCTGCTGATAAGGGCCCGCCAGGTGCTGATTGACCCAACGCCGCCAAACCTGCGCTGAATCCTCAAGTTGCTCCAGTGCATTCACGGGCTGCAGTAAATCCTGCTCAGGCTGAGCAGGCAACCCCATGCACCAGCCTTCCAACACTAACAGATCCGCCAGATCCGGTCTGTCCAGCCAGCTTTGTTCTGTGCCTTTGTCAAAGCGCCGCCAGGCTACGGCCTGGCCATTCTGAAAGGCGTGCAGATCCTCAATCAGTTGGCGGATATGGTGAGTGCCGGGCACGCCGCGCTGCAGACAAAGCGGGTGCACCTGCTGTGCAAGCAACTGCCGTTCGGCCCGGTCCAGGTAATAGTCGTCCAGCGACACTACCGCAACAGTCAGCCCCTGTTGCTGCCATTGCTGCTGTAACTTCCGGCATAAGGTGCTTTTGCCACTGCCTTGGGCCGCACTTAACGCCAGAATTACCGGCCTGCCTTCTGTTGGCATTGGTAGCGGCTGTTTTAACGAAAAAGACTCTAAAATCCGGAACCAAAACGACAAACCGGAACTGGAAACAGATGACATCACTAGAACCTGCTTGGCGCTCTTGTTGACCTCAAGTACACTGCAGTATCTCCCGACAACAGGTAAATTGCATGCGTTTTCTGATCATCTGCCTGCTGGCATTCAGCGCTTGGGTGCAAGCGGATTCAGCCAGGCAACAACAAATGGATTTAATTAATCAGCAACCGCAACAGCAACTGCAGAAGTTGCTGGATTCATCTCAGGATTCAGCGGAGCAGCACTTTTATCTGGCATACGCCTATTACCGGCTTGGCAATGCCGATAACACTCAGAGTCACAGCCAGACCGCGCTGGATAAAACCAATAACGCAGAACTGCGTAGCCGCCTTTATCTGCTGCAGGCGCTGAATTTCGGTGTGCACAAACGCGATACCAATAAAGCCCTGGCCTTACTGGAGCAGGCTGAAAAAACCTTGCCTGCCAGCAAAAACCCCGATCTGTTGCGGCTGCACATGGATATTCTGGAAAGTTTTGCCCAAGCCTATAACCAAAAAGGCTTACAAGACAAAGCCTTGAGTTATGCACGGCAAAGCCTGGCGTTGGCGGTGGAACACCAGGCGCCAACACGGGAACTGGACGCCAGAGTCATGTTGGGACGGTTGGAGCTGCAGAACAATCAGCTGGCCGCTGCGCTGAATGAATTTGAACGGGCCTTGGTACTGGCCAGAGCCCAGAAAAATGATAAAGCCCTGGCGGCTATTTATGTGCGCCTGGGCATGTTGTATCAAAAAATAGGCCAGCATAAAGCGGCCATAACCCAGTTCAGCCAGGCGGCCGAGTTGTACCAGCAACTGGAGCTGACTTCTAATTTAATTAACACTTTAACCAATTTGGGAGATTCGCTGCTCAGTGACCAGCAACAGGAGGCAGCAGAACTGCAGTATCAGCAGGCTCTGGACCTGGCGTTGCAGGCACAGGATCCTCACGTCATAGGTGCGGTGTATGTCAGTCAGTCTGAACTGGCCATCGAACGGGGCCAGCTGACTCAGGCCAAAGAGTTACTGGAAAAAGCCTATCAGCTGTTCAGTCAGAACAATAGCCTGAGTTCATTAAAAGAAGTCAGCCTGTTTCTGGTCAGCCTCTATATCAAACAACAGGACTGGGCTGCAGCGGCTCAACTGCTGACCGAAGTTGGAGAAAACATTTCCGTCGCGCCGAAATTCCTGCAAAAACGCTACCATGAACTCAATGCCCAGCTGGCCGAGCAACAACAGAACTGGCAGCAGGCCTATCTGTCTGAACGTCTGGCCAATGAGCAGGAACAAAATGACCTGAAAATCCAGCAGCAGTTGCAGGCCAACAGCCTGCAACAAAGCCTCGAGCTGCACCGGGCTGTTGAGCACGCAGAAAGCCAATTGGCGAGTCAGAAAAAATACAGCCTGTGGGCGCTGATTTTGGGTGTCATTCTGAGCCTGAGCACTGCGTTGCTCTGGCTGAAAGGCCGCAAGCCCAACGGCTCACAAACTCAGCGGCCACAGTCCGGCTGGCGCCAGTTTCAGGAGCTGGTGGCTCAGTCAGCACCAGGCCACACCGAAGCTTCAGTTCTGGTGATCACGCCAGCCGACCTGAGTCAGCACTTGTTGGAGCAGGGACCAGACTTTTATCAGCAGCTGCCCCAGCTGTACGCCCCTCTGAGTCGTTTGGCATTGTTTTATTGCTGGCATGAGCAGGAACTCTGGCTATACAGCCACCAGCTGGATTTAACCGAACGGCTGGCAACCCAGGCAACTCAGCTGGGGTTACCCTGCCATACCGCCTTGTTGCAATTACGTCAGTTCACGGCGTCTGCGCAGGCATTACCCGATTTAGCGGACATCCGGAACCTGATCTGGCAATGCTGGGCGCTGGCAAAACACCAGCAATTAACCGGCCCTTACCATGCCAGCCTGTTTTGCCCAAGCCCTATCAGTTTGTCCTGGCATAAAGACAGCCTGAAGCAGGATTTATTTAATGCCATCAGTCTGGGGCAGCTGGAACTGGTGATCAATCAGGAGTCAGTGGGGGCCCGTCTGCAGCATCAGTTGCGGCAGATTTAACACTGCCGCAACGACGCAGGTAACTCAAAGACCTGTAGCTTTTTCAGCAAGGGGCAACGAAAACTGAGCCGAATGGCCTGCAGCATCAGGCCCTGCTGGTTTTTATTACCACTGCCGTAAGCAGGGTCGCCCAACACCGGGTGACCAATAGCGGCAAAATGGCGGCGGATCTGGTGTTTCCGGCCAGTGATCAAGTCTACCTCCACCACACTGCATTGTGCCTGCTCGTCCGTACTGATGCGCTGATATCGGGTCTGGCAGTCTTTGCCGTCCAGTGGCAGCTCAATTTTACCTTGCCCGGCCGGCAAACCTTTGACCTTTATCCGGTACGTTTTATTGATCTGATGCTGCTGCAGCAGTTGCCCTAAAGCGGCAGCGGCGGCTTTGCTGTGCGCCAGCAACACCAGACCACTGGCTTCCCTGTCCAGCCGGTGCAATAAAAACACCGGTCTTTTGTTTTGCCAGTGCTGCTCAGCAAAACGCAGCAGGCTTAAATGGTCACCCCATTCATTGCCTTGCGACAACATACCTGCTGGTTTAAACCACAGGCTGTAGTGTTGCTCATCCTGAAGCAATACTGCATCGTCGCAATGCCGGGCCAGCAGTTCGTCGTCGTAATTCAGCTCCAGCCGGTCGCCGGCCAGCAGTTCTGCCTGAGCCCGGCGTAAACGCTTGTGCTGCTTAGCGCGACGCCACAGCACAGCGCCTTTGCTCATCGCATCTTTCAACCGCGCTTTACTCAGTGCAGGTACCGCAGTGGCCAACAGCTCAATGGCAACACCAGGGGCTGCCACCACAAAGTTTTTACTGATCTTCAAAATAAATTCCGCACTGTCAGAAATTCAGCCGCTATTCAGCGCCCCAGGCCTGTAATGATACCAAAGCACAGGAGGCTCTGTATGCGTAAAATCAGTCCGTTCGTTTTTCTGTTGTTGCCCTGGTTCAGCCTGGCTGCCGAAACGCCAGTGGCCAAGACTCAGGAATCTTTTTCACTGCCGTCGGAAGTGGCCAGAACAGCAACCCCCAAAGCCCAGCCCCTCAAAGGCGGTTCCAACCTGATCCAGGCCGTGGAAAACAATGTCTGGTTTGACAGTATTGATATTTCGCTGAGCGGTGACAGAAATGACAACGCCTTTTTCCACAATCTCTATATACGCTTTGATGCAGACACTGCCTATAACGAAGTCCCGGTTTTTGTCCATTACGCACTGCGTCGCCCCGGTCAGCCCGAAGTGATCATTCATACCAGTTCGGTCTTTACCTTGTATGGCACCAGCGCCAACGACTGGTTCGCCATTGAATCCGAGTTGGTGCATTCGGTACCTACGGGTTACTACGACCTGGTGCTGCGGGTGTATGACGCTGATTACGGCGACTTGCTGGCCGAGATCAGCGGCAACGACAGTGGCGCTCTGGCCGATTTGGCGCTGGAAGATTTAACTTATGATCGGGCTCCGGTGGTGATCGTCGAAGAAGACAGTGGCAGTTGGCACTGGGGCGGGCTGGCAGCGTTACTGCTGCTGTCAGCGTTCAGAAAGCAGGCCCTGCGGTTACACAGGGCCTGAACAGCCGCTTACAGATTGGCTTCAGCAAAAGAAGCCAGCCGACTGCGCACCACGCCATTCAGATTAATGGTGGTACTGCCTTCAAAGTTTTTAAAACGTTCGACGATGTAAGTTAAACCCGAGGTCACGGCGGTCAGGTAGTTGCTGTCAATTTGTGACAGGTTGCCTGAACAAATCAGTTTGGTGCCTTCACCACAACGGGTAATGATGGTTTTCAGCTGAGCCGCACTCAGGTTCTGGCATTCATCCAACAACACTATCGCGTTCTGAATGCTGCGCCCGCGCATAAAGTTGACCGACTTAAACTGAATATTGGCCTTTTCCATAATGTAATTGACGCTGGCATGCGGGTGTTCATCGGTTTTATGCAGCACCTCCAGCGAATCGGTGATCGCCGCCAGCCAGGGGGCCATCTTCTCTTCTTCGGTGCCAGGTAAAAAACCAATAGACTCGGCAATTTCCGGGGTATTGCGGGTCACAATGACCTTGTCGTACAGCCCCTTTTCAATCACCAGCTCCAGCGCGGCGGCCAGCGCAATCAGGGTTTTACCGCATCCGGCCGGGCCGGTCAGGATCACCAGGTCCATATCCGGGTCGAGCAACGCATTCATCGCCATCGCCTGATAAATATTTTTCGGGTGGATACCCCAGGCATGTTTGTGCATCAGCCGCTCAAAACCCAGGTCAAGAATTTTGATTTCATTGTCAAAAATATCCAGCACCCGGCCAGCAAAGGTTTTGGCTTCATCAATCAGGTACTCATTGATATAGGCATTCGGCAGCACTGAACGCGGTACAAAGTGGTAGGTGTCACTGCCCTGATTGTGGCTGCGGCAGTCTTTCACCAAAGACCAGAAATCCCCGGGAAATTTGTGGTACCCCTTGTAGAGAAAACGCACATCGTCAATCAGCTGGTCGGTGCGGTAGTCTTCCACATGCTTCAGACCTGCCCCTTTGGCCTTCAGCCGCATATTGATATCTTTGGTCACCAGCACCACTTTGGTCGGCGCTTTTTCCCGCTGCAGATAAAGCGCAGTGTTGA
The DNA here is from genome assembly GCF_037442525.1 of Rheinheimera sp. Taxonomy (GTDB): domain Bacteria; phylum Pseudomonadota; class Gammaproteobacteria; order Enterobacterales; family Alteromonadaceae; genus Pararheinheimera. Next base: position 50,769 of record NZ_JBBIQD010000012.1, read on the forward strand.
TAATCAAATGGTCGTTTTCACCACCGGGCAAGCCGGGGATCTGGTCACTGATATGGTGGTCATTGACAATAAACAGATGCCCTGTGCTCTTCTGCTCGCCATGAGTCGGCATCGCCACGCCTTGCAGCATCTGTTCTGGTGTTGCGTCTTTAAGCGCATCTTCCATAGCCCGAATCGCCACTCTGGCTTCCCGGCTGACGTCTTTGTGTTTGTCTTTGATATGGTCGAGTTCTTCAAGAACCGTCATCGGGATGACCACATCGTGTTCCTGAAAGTTTAAGAAGGCGAAAGGTTCATGCAGCAGAATATTGGTGTCCAAAACGTAGATTTTTTTATCTTTAGATCGTCTTCGCGCCATAAGAGCTCCTTAGCGACAGGGGACGCCATGCAGCGCATGGCAGTTACAACAATCCTGATGGGTTCAGCCGCGGAGAACTGAGCTAAGTTCATGTGCCGGGCCAGTTTTTCGTTTTGATAATCTAAGCTTAGAGCAAAAATCGGCCTAGAGGTATGACAATAACATGACGTTTTTTAATCTGTCAGCCAACTTCAGCAATCCAGCTGATGCAGTTGCTCTGGTTTCCCTGTACCATGGCGCGCCATTTTTTGCAGTGAGGTCAGCATGAATAAATTCGCGTTAGGTCAACGTTGGATCAGTGACAGTGAATCCGATTTGGGATTAGGCACAGTAATAGCTCTGGAAGGACGGATGCTGACGCTGTTGTTCCCGGCCAGTGGCGAAACCCGGCTGTACTCGATGCAGGAAGCACCGCTGACCCGGGTCGTATTTAACCCGGGTGACACTATCAAAAGCGCCGAGGGCTTTGAGCTGACGGTCAGTTCAGTGCAGGAAAAAAATGACTGCCTGGTCTATGTTGGCCAACGTACCGATACCGGTGAACTGGTGGAGTTACGCGAGATGTTTCTCGATCACTTTATCAGCTTCAGCCAGCCGCAGGACCGCTTATTTGCTGGCCAGATTGACCGCTTTGAAACTTTCCCACTGCGTTACCAAAGCTGGACCCAACTGCACCAGTTGCAACAAAGCCCGCTGCGGGGCCTGACCGGCGCCCGGATGAGCCTGATCCCACATCAGCTGTATATCGCCAACGAAGTGAGCAGCCGCCACGCGCCTCGTGTTCTGCTGGCCGACGAAGTGGGCCTGGGGAAAACCATTGAAGCCGGCCTGATTATTCATCAGCAATTACTGGCCTCTCTGGCCAAACGGGTGCTGATTGTGGTGCCAGAGTCTTTGCAGCACCAATGGCTGGTGGAAATGCTGCGCCGCTTTAACCTGAAGTTTTCCATTTTTGATGAAGAGCGCTACACCGAAGCCCTGATTGACGGTGGGAATCCGTTTGACACTGAACAACTGGTGCTGACCAGCCTGGAGTTTTTCTGCAAAAAACGTAACGCCCATCAGCACGCGGTCGACGCGGACTGGGATTTACTGGTCGTCGATGAAGCCCATCACTTGCAGTGGAGTGAAGACAAAGTCAGCACTGAGTATCAGCGCATTGAAGAGCTGGCGCAGGGCACGCCAGGCTTAATTCTGCTGACGGCGACCCCTGATCAGTTGGGCCACCAAAGCCATTTTGCCCGCCTGCGTTTGTTGGACCCCAACCGTTTTTATGATTACCAGGCCTTTTTAGCTGAAGAGCAAAGCTACAAACAGATTGCCAGCCTGGCCGCTTCCTTGCAGCAAGAGCAACCGTTAAGTGCAGACACCGCCAAAGCGCTGACAGCCATCCTTGGCGAAACCGATATTCATGTTGAACTTGCGATATTGCGGCAAGGCCTAGACGCGCAAGGCTGTAATACTGCCCGCGAAACCGTACTGCGCAAATTGCTGGACCGCCACGGCACGGGCCGGGTGCTGTTCCGTAACAGCCGTCATACCATTCAGGGCTTTCCACAGCGCCAGCCGAATCCTATTGCGCTGCAGCTGCCAGACCAATACAAAAACGCGCTGAAAGTCCAGCGCAGTTTCAGCGGCCAGCAAACGGTTCAGCAACGTGCCAAAGCCAGCCTGTTTCCGGAGCGGGTGTTTCAGGAATTTGAAGGCAGCAAAAGCAGTTGGTGGCAGTTTGACCCAAGGGTGGACACACTGATCCAGTTACTGAAGCAGTTTAAACGCGAAAAATTCCTGCTGATTTGTGCCCATGCCGACACCGCTGTGGCTCTGGAAGAAGCCTTAAGGGTGCGTGAAGGTATACGTGCAGCCGTGTTCCATGAAGGCATGAGTATTCTGGAGCGGGACCAGGCGGCCGCTTATTTCGCTCAGGAAGACAACAGTGCACAAATTTTATTGTGTTCTGAAATCGGCAGTGAAGGCCGCAACTTCCAGTTTGCCCACCATCTGGTGTTGTTTGATTTGCCGTTAAACCCGGACTTGCTGGAACAACGTATTGGCCGTCTGGACCGTATTGGTCAGACGCAAGATATCCAAATTCACCTGCCCTACTTTGCCGGTGAACCTCAGGACTGGCTGTACCAATGGTACCAGCAGGGCCTGAATGCGTTCAGCCAGACCTGCCAGACCGGCCGGGCTGTGTATGACGACGTCAGCGAAACCCTGCTCAGTCTGCTGGCCGGCCAGTCCGACGCCACCTCCCTGCCTGACCTGATTGCACAAAGCGCCACGTTGAATCAGCAGTTAAAAGAAAAGCTGGAGCAAGGCCGCGACAAACTGCTGGAACTGAACAGTGCCGGTGGCCGGCAGGCGCAACAGCTTGCAGACCAGATTGCCGCACAGGACAGCCATGTCGGCTTGCCGATGTTTATGCTCAAAGCCTGGGATGTGCTGGGGGTTAACCAGGATGACCGCGGTGAAAACAGCATAGTACTGAGTATTTCTGAACAACTGCACAGCCACTACCCCATGCTGGACGACGATGGCATCAGCGTGACTTTTGACCGGGCCACAGCACTGGCTCAGGAAGATTTGCAGTTCTTAAGCTGGGACCATCCTATGGTGCTGGGCACTTTGGATATTCTGACCAATGCCGAACTGGGCAACAGTTCAGTGGCCTTGTTGCCCAACAAAGCTTTGCCGGCCGGCACCTATTTTGTCGAGCTGCTGTATATTCTCGAAGCCAGCGCCCCGCCAGAACTGCAACTGGGCCGCTACCTGCCAGTCACCCCCATCCGCTTGCTGCTGGAGAAAACCGGTAAAAACCTGGCCGCCAACGTCGCTTTTGAGCAGTTTAATAAGCAATTAAAACCAGTGGGCCGTCAGACAGCGTCCAAACTGGTCAAGGCTTTGCAAACCCTGGTGCACCCTTTGCTGCAACAAGGTTTACAACAAGCCCAGGCCCAGGTGCCCGCTCTGGTACAGACGGCAGAGCAGAAGATGCACACTGAGCTGAATGCGCAAATTGAGCGTTTAAGCGCATTACGGCAACTCAATCCTTTGGTGCGTGAAGAAGAAATCAGCCACCTGCAATACAAGCAGCAGCAACTGGCGCTCTATATGCAAAAAGCCCGTTTAAAGCTGGATGCACTGCGTGTCGTGGTGGTCAGTCATGATTAAGAGTGCCCATGTTGCTGGACTATAAACCACCACTGTCACCTTACCTGGATATTCTGTACCAGGACGACGCTATTCTGGTACTGAATAAACCCAGTGGTTTGCTGACAGTGCCAGGCAAAGCGCCGGAACACTTTGACAGTCTGGATTACAGGGTCCGCCGGGTCTGGCCGCACGCCCGCATTGTGCACAGGCTGGATATGGCCACCTCAGGTCTGGTGGTGATGGCCATGCACCTGGACGCTCAGCGTCACCTGAACCGGCAGTTTCAGCAGCGCACGACTCAAAAACGATATATGGCGGTTTTAGAGGGACAAATACGCACCAGCCAAGGGGCGGTTGAACTACCTTTAATCTGCGACTGGCCAAACCGGCCCAAACAAAAAGTCTGCTTTGAATATGGCAAACCAGCCCTGACGTATTTTGAGGTGCTGGAAAAAAATGCAGACTCCAGTCGGGTTTTATTAAAACCTGTCACTGGTCGCTCTCATCAATTAAGAGTCCATATGCAATGGTTAGGGCATCCGATCCTTGGAGACAAATTTTATGCTTCAGAGCAGGGGTACCAAAAGGCAGAACGCCTGTTACTTCATGCCTTTAGTTTGGCTTTTGTTCATCCGGTAACAGCAAATGAGCTATATTTTGAAGCGTCTTGTCCTTTTTAAAGGGGATGACAGGAGAAAAGACTGCCCTGTTAACTTAAGGTTCAGTTTTACAAAGTAAACTGGGTGACAAAGCAGAAAGAAACACAAAAATGGTAAGGCTACTATTTTTGTCATAACTGTCGGTCAAAATTTGTTAAATCTGTAGTAATCAAATAGAATGCCGGCCGCAATTTACTCTTAGGAGAGAAGGATGAAACTAAGTACTAGCGCATTAGCCATTTTGGCTGCTTTATCGACATCAGCCGTTGTGGCGGCGGACAAACCTTTAGTGTCTGACCGCGTTTTCGGTTCTGTATTCACTGAATATTACCTGCCTGATCAAGACAAAGGCGAATCTGCCGCTTTTGGCAATATCCATGAAGGTTGGGGTTACGGCGTGGAGCTGGGCTACAACCTGGACGAAATCTGGGCCTTGCGCCTGGATCTCGCCAAACAACGTTTACCTCAAACCACTACAGACAACAAAGTGGACGGTGATCGTATTGGTCTGAACGTTGTGCATACATTAGCTGGCAGCAACTTCTATATTCTCGGCGGTCTGAACCGTATGGATGTGGAAAGTGCCAATGACGAATCTGCCGTAAACCTGGGTGTGGGTTACCGTGCTTACCTGACAGACCGCGTGTCAGTCTTTGGTGAAGCCAACCGCTTCCAGGGCATCAGCGAAAGTTTTGCTGACGCCAACGTAAAACTGGGTATGTCAGTGCTGTTTGGTGATGCACCGGCCGCACCTGCGCCGACATCAGCGCCAGAACCAGTAGCGCCTGTACAGGCACCAGCTGACAGCGATAAAGATGGTGTACCAGACAGCAGCGACCTGTGCCCAGGCACACCAATCACTGACAAAGTAGACGCCACTGGCTGCTCCATTTTCATGGAAAAAGAAGTCAGCTTTGCACTGAAAGCCCAGTTTGACAACGATTCTGCGGTCGTCAAACCAGCCTACGATGCTGAAATTGCTGAGCTGGCTGCGTTCCTGAAACGCTTCCCAGGCACAGACGTGGAAGTAGGTGGTCATGCCTCTAACGTTGGTACTCCGGCTTACAACCTGAAGCTGTCTCAGCGTCGTGCTGACGCCATTGCCAGCATTCTGGTGAACCAGCATGGTATTGCTGCCAGCCGCGTGTCTGCCCGTGGTTACGGCATCACTCAGCCAAAAGTAGCAGGTAATACACCAGCCGCTCACGCTGCAAACCGCCGTATCGAAGCAAAAGTGACTGCCACTGTCAAAGAGAAAGTAGAACGTTAATCTGCTCTTCACTCTGTTGAAAAAGCCAGCCGCAGCCATGCGGCTGGCTTTTTTTGCTGCCAATCAGGCCGTTAACTGCAACGCCGACTCATTGCCGGATGGCTGGGCAACAGAACCGTAAGTCTTCATCAGTTGCTGCAGGGTACGCTGTAACAGCTGCCCCATAGGATCTGATTCTGTACTTTGCGTTTCAGCGGTTGCACTGCTGGTGCTGGCTGCAGTGTCAGATTGCTGAGACTCCTGATAAGCCTTAGCTTCCTGCATGGTCACTTTGCCGTCACCGTCTGCATCCGCCGCATCAAAGTTATCAATCAGACTTTGTAACATGCCCGACATCGGGTCGCTGCTGTCGGTCTGCTCCAGCATTGCGCTTAGCTCATCGGCGGTTTTTCCGCTATCCTGCTGGCTTGGCATGCCACCCCGCGGAGGTGGCGGTGGCATTTGGCCCTGGGCGTTGTACATCAGCTGACTGGCCTGCTCACTAAACTCTGTGCTGGTGAGCTTGCCGTCACTGTCACTGTCCAGCGCGGCAAATAAATCCGCACTGCTGTCGCTGACCGCACTGTCATTCAGACCACTGAGCAGGCTGTCAAAATCGGACTGTTCCAGATACCCCTTGTTCGATTGATCCAGCTGACTGAACAACTGCTGGCTCTTCTGTTGCAGTTGTTCAGCCGTCGGCATCGACCTCATTGTTGCATAGCCTCCGCCGGAGACTGATGAAAATTGAATCGCCATAGACTGGCTCCTCCTGAAATCGCGATCAGAATTAATCGCCCTGCTATGGCTGCAATGTCACGGCCAGTCCGGGTTCAGAAAGGTAAAGGCAGGGTAAAGTTGAGTCAGACTCTGAGTGCCCAAGGCCGCCAAAACTGCCAATGAGGATTTAAACCACCAGTGCGCAGTCATTCGTTGTGTTCCCTTCAGCAGCCGCACGCCTGGGGCGGCAATAAATTGCCGCTCCGGCAGCGGGCCTCAGGCAGAAAAACGGCCGGTCAGCTGGGTTAAAGCCGAAGATAAATCGCCCAGTCTGGCGGCCAGCTGCTGTAACTCGCCGGCATTTGCCAGATTTGAATCGCTGATCTGATGCATAGTCTGTACTTGCTGCCCCACATCCTGCACCACCATTGCCTGCTGCTCAGTTGCCGCAGCGATTTGAATACTCATACCTTCAAGCTGCTGAATTTGCGAAGTAATTTGCTGTAATGAGGCTTCAACTGCATCACTGCGGCTGACATTGTCCAGTGCCTGCCTGCTGGCCGCCGCCGTTGCCTGCACCGCTTGATCCGTCTGACTGAGTAAATCGCTGATCACCTGCTGAATCTCTTTCGTCGATCCCTGAGTTCTGGCCGCCAATTGCCTCACCTCGTCAGCAACCACGGCAAAACCCCGCCCATGTTCACCGGCCCGGGCTGCCTCAATAGCGGCATTCAGCGCCAGCAGATTGGTTTGTTCGGCTATGCCCTGAATCACATCAAGGATCTGCCCTATACTGCCCGCTTTGTCAGCCAGCTGACGGATCACCTGTTGCGCCGTTTCAACATGGCCAGCCAGCTGTTTCATGCCTTGCAGACTCAGGCCGACCTGTTGCTGGCCAGCCTGCACAGACTGGCTGGCTTTGCTGGTGCTGTCGGCAGACAAAGACGCATTTTGGGCAATCTCAGCCACTGTCGCTGCCATTTGGCCAATAGCCGCCTCAACCTTGCTACTGGCCTCCAATTGCTGTTGGTTATGGCGCAGACTGTGATAAGCGGCGCTGTTCAGGTCCCTGGATTCAGCCGCCAGTTCACGGCTGCTGTGCTGAATGTCACTGACCAACTGGTTGATATTCGCCACAAACTGGTTAAATCCCTGCGTCAGCTCGTGCAGTTCCTTGCCTCCTTGTTGCTCCAGCCGCACAGACAAATCGGCTTCACCTTGCCCCAGTCGCTGGAACATCTGCCCCAAACGGCGGATAGGTGCACTGATGCTTTGGCTGATAAACAGGGATAACAAACCGATCAGCGCCGTGACTGCAGCAGCGGTCAGATAACTGGTCAGTTTAATCTGTTGCATTACGGCAAAAATCTCCTGCTCTGGCACCTGAGCAATCAGGTACCAGTCCAGAGCTTCAATGTAAGTGGAGGCCAGCACAGTGGCTTGCCCGTCCAGTTCAGTGGTCAGCAGATTGACGGTGTCAGGTTTTAACAGCTGCGTGACCACCTGCGACGAAAACTGGCTGGTCAGTGCCGTGCCGATGCGTTGGGAGGGATGTAACTGAATTTGCCCCTGCTGATTGGCCAGAAACACAAAACCTGTTTGCTCAATTTTGTACTGACTGATCATTTTCACCATTTCCGTCAGTGGTTTGGCAATACCCGACAAACCCCGGCCATCCAATTGCTGGAAATTGACAAAAATCTGATAGCCCAGTTCCGGGCTGTTATACACAGACACCTGCCGGGCTTTGCCAGAGTCTTTAAACGCATAAAACCAGGCATCCTGTTCTGGCGTCAGACGGCGCAAAAAGCCCTGTTCATTCCAATAGTCAGCCGAGTGTCTGTCGCAAAAGGAGGCTGCCTGCAGACCATGCACCTGACGCACCTGCTCCAGCTCCGCCACCAGTTGCGCTTCCTGTTCTGCCTGACGGCCATCCACAGTCAGCTGATGCAATAAAGGTGAGCTCGCCAGTTGTTCTGCTATCTGCTCCAGACTGCGAATTTCTGCCTCAATGTTGTGTTTAATCTGATTCAGACTGGCCGGCAGGTCTTTTTGCAGACTGCGTTCAGTCAATACCTGTTCGGTCATGAGCTGACTGAGCAGACTGATCAACAAAGTGGCAGCCAGCACGGCCACACTTAAACTTATTAACAATTTTTGCCGAATCGACCAGTTCACCCTGTGATACTCCTGTCAGCCGCCACCGTGCCTGAAAACACGGCATTACAACAGCCGCTATTATCAGGCGATGGCAGAAACTATTCATTAAATTTTCATGAAACTGCGGTTATCCGCAGCAATCTTCAGCAAGACAGGGACGAAAAAGCGTCACTATGTTAAGGTGAAACAAATGATCACGGAGAACTCAATGAAAGCTTTGTTACTGCTCAGCGTGCTGACCCTGACGGGATGCCAGCAGGCTTATTACGCCACTATGGAAAAATTTGGGGTGGAAAAACGTGAACTGCTGGTCGACCGGGTTAAAGATGCGCGTGACGCCCAATTGGACGGCCAACAGCAATTTAAAGATGCTTTGGACGAGCTCAGTCAGCTGTTGCAATTTGAGGGTGGCGATCTACAGACTCAGTATCAGCAGCTCAGCCAGCAGTATCAAGACAGTCAAAAGGCGGCACAGCTCATCAGCAGCAGAGTGGATAAAGTGCAATCTGTTGCTGAAGCTTTGTTTGACGAATGGCGGGATGAACTGGAACAGTACCAAAGTCAGCAGCTCAAACGCCAAAGCCAGCTACAACTGCAGCAAACAGAACGCCAGTTTCAGCAGTTACTGAAGAAAATGCGGGCCGCCGAAGCGAAAACTCAGCCTGTGCTGCGGCTGCTGAATGACAATGTGCTGTTTTTAAAACACAACCTGAATGCCAAGGCCATTGGTGCGGTGCAGCAGGATTTTTCCGGCTTGCAGCGCAACCTGCAAAGCCTGCTACAGGAGATGAACCAGGCGATTCACGAATCCAATAAATTTATTGCCCAGTTGCAGCAGGATTAGTGTTTGCTTCATTTAAGGCAGGTTTCAGCAGCTCCAGAGCTGCTTTGGCCTGGGTTTCTTCATCTTTTTGTTTAATGCGTACCAGAGCCGCGTAAAACTGGGCTGCAGTAAAGGATTGGGTCGACTGGATCAAGTCACTGACATCGGCACTGCTTTGCGCCAGCATTTGCTGGAAAATCTCCAGATGACCATTGCGCTGCAAGGCAGGCGCCAGATTGGTGTCTTCAGCACCGTCACGAATGGTGTAGTACTTTTGCAAAAGCTCAGCCCGGGCCGCCAGGCTCAGCTCTTCTGCTTTGCTCGGTTCAGCCTGCACTACGGCAGCGGGTTCCGCCTGTGCAGGCTTCGTTTCTGCTTTTTCCGTGGCGGTCAGGCTGTTAAATAAAAAAGCAGCAATAATCAGACCACTGAATAAACCCCAGAAAAAACTCAATAAAGGTGTCGGCTTGTACATCTTGAACTCCACTGCAAACAGGCAACAGCGATTATACCTGCCCCGATCCGCGGCGCGACCTTTTTCTGTGACAGTTTTCTGTGCTGGCTATCTGGGGCTAATTTCTGATGTTGAGGCTGCTGCCGTTGACACCGGCTGATATAGTAGCGACAAGTGAACCATAAATTGAGGCTGGCTTTGAAGTTACCACTCCTGTTGCTCTGTGCCAGCAGCCTGCTCGCCGGAGGATGTATGCACCAAGGAACCACAGACCAGCAATTGCGTTATTGGATAGGCCAGAAGCTGATGATTGATATCCGTCAGACCTGCAGCCCAGCCCAGCGATGCGAAGACCTGACGCAGCTACCGGCCAGTTATGCCGCAAAAATCCGGCAACTGCAGCTAGGCGGTGTGATCCTCTTTGCCAATAACCTGAAACACAGTGCGCAAATCCGGCAACTGACCCAAGACTTGCATCAAAGCAGTGGGGACGGTTTGCCATTGCTGATAGGCATCGATCAGGAAGGTGGCCGGGTGGCCCGCTTACCGGTCACTGAGTACCCGGCGTTTGCCGGTGCCATGGCATTGGGCGCGACTCAGGCGCACTACGGTGAGCAGTTTCCTCACCAGGTAGCAACCGCTATGGCACATCAGCTGCACGAACTGGGCATTAACCTGAATTTTGCCCCCAGCCTGGACGTGAACAATAACAGAGCCAACCCGGTGATTAATGTGCGCTCCTTTGGTGACCAGCCGGCTAAAGTGGCAGCCGCAGGAGCCGCCATGGTGAACGCGATGCAGCAACAAGGGGTGTTGGCGACCATTAAACACTTTCCGGGTCATGGAGATACTCATGTGGACAGTCATACAGGGCTTCCCAGAGTGGACCACCCCCTGCAAGTCGTACAACAAACCGACCTGGCACCTTTTGCTGCGGTGCTGCAGCACAGCCAGCCTGCCATGGTAATGACGGCCCATATCCAGTACCCGGCGTTGGACAACAGCACCTTAGTGAATAAACAGGGCGACAACATGCTGAAGCCCGCAACGCTGTCGCGGCGCATGCTGACGGAGTTACTGCGGCAGCACATGGGTTATCAGGGTGTGATCATTACCGATGCCCTGAATATGGCGGGCATCAGTCAGTTTTTTGAACCGGCGGAAGCCGTGATCCAGACCTTTGCCGCTGGCGCCGATATAGCGCTGATGCCGTATGAGATCCGTTCAGAACAGGATCTGACGGGTCTGCAACAGTTAATAGACGCTGTGCTGGATGCCGTTGTTCAGGGCCGACTTTCAGTCACTGAGCTGCAACAATCGGCCGAACGGGTCCTGTCACTTCGCCGCAAGCTGGCTCACCAAAAGGCCCCTGCCACCGACCCACATCGATTAAGCGCCGATCGGCAACTGGAGCAACAACTGGCCGAAGCCAGCCTGACCCAGGTGGGAACCAACAAACTGCCCGCCGGTTGGCAACTGGAAGGTCAGCGTCTGCTGCTGATTGCGCCCGAACAGACCAAATGCCAGGGCTGGCAACAGGCACTGACACTGCACCAGGTGAAACTGAAACAGCTGAACTGTGCAACACTGGACCAGAGTGCTGCAGAGCTGCAGACTCTGATAGACGAGGCCGATACGATATTGGCCACCCTGATAAGCCCAACCCAAAGCGCGGCTGAACTGGGCGTGCTGGCTGATTTACTGGCGCTGACCCCTGTTCAGTTAAGCCCGGCAGAACAAAAACAAAAACTGCTGACCGCCCTGACCTATGCCAAACAGCAAGGCAAACAGAACCTGCTGGTGGCACTGCGAACACCGTACGACTTAAGTGACTTTGCAGATGTTGCGGACCTGCGGCTGGCTACCTACAGTTATAACCAGCAGCCATTAACGGCACAACGGCCTTTATCAGGCCCGGCCTATGATGCTGTGATTGCCTGTCTGCTGGGTAAAATTCAGCCGAAAGGTCAGTTACCGGTGCAGTTAGATTAAAGCCCGCAGCAAAACCGACCGCTTATCCCCTTCGGTACTTACATGAGGAAACCGGATGCTGTCCCAACTTTTTGGTCTGAGCCTGCTGCGACTGATGATCGCGGTTATTATTTTTCTGCATGGTGGTTACCGCCTGCTGAACGGAGGTATCGAACCCTTCGGTCAGTACCTGAGTCAGCAGGGCTTTCCTCTGGGACTGATTTGGGCAGCGGCTGTCACCGGGCTTGAGCTGATTGGCCCACTGTTTTTGCTGATAAACCGTTATGTCAGTATGTTCTGTCTGCTGTTTATTCTGCTCTACAGCACTGGGGTGGCACTGCTGCATGCCAAAGTCGGCTGGTTTGTGGTAGGCCCAGGCCGGAATGGTGCCGAGTTCAGTGCCTTGTTGATTGCGGTACTGCTGGTTCTGATGGTACAGCACTGGCCCGCGCGCCGTTAATACTCTTCAAGCGCACAGCGGCAGGCATGGCTTTCACCATCCAGCCCCCCAGGTCACTGCTGTTCTGTATTTAACAGACTGCGGCTCAGGCCAGGGGTGCTGCAGCCCCCTGATCCACAGCCGCAGACAGCCGGCCCTTGGTGCAACCTGCCATCAAAAAGTCATCTGGCGGCTTTATGCTCAGATTTTTTGGAGCTATTCGGATGACACAGAAATCTCGTCGGACCTTTCTGAAACAACTGGCGGTGGTGAGCGGAGCGGGCTGGCTGACCAGCAGTCTGCTGGGCTGCACCAGCCAAATGTCGTTGCCAGCCAACACCGCCAAACTTGAGTTTTTACACGGGGTAGCCAGTGGCGACCCGCAGCAGGACCGCCTGATCCTGTGGACACGGGTCAGCCCAGAGCCACTGACGGACAATGTGTCATTGCTGCTGGAAGTCAGCACCAATCCAGATATGCAGCCGCTGGTGCACAGCGAGCTGGTCCTGGCGAAAGCAGCCAATGATTATTGTGTCAAAGTAGACCTGGCCGGGTTAACACCGGCCACCGACTATTACTATCGCTTCCGCGACCAGAACAGCAGCTCCGTTATTGGGCATGGCCGTACACTGGCAACCCAGCGCCCAGAGTCTGTCCGTATGGCCGTGCTGTCCTGCTCCAACTACCCTGCCGGTTATTTTCATGCCTACAAAGAGGTCGCCCGCCAACCACTTGATGCAGTACTGCACCTGGGGGATTACCTATATGAATATGCCATGGGTGAATATGGCACTGAGCAAGCCAAAGCTCTCGGCAGGGAACTGGCCGCAGATAACAGCAAAGAAATGCTCAGTCTGGCTGATTACCGTAAGCGGTACGCCTTGTATCGTGCGGACACCGATTTACAGGCCGCTCATCAGGCGCACAGTTTTATCTGCGTCTGGGATGATCACGAAATTACCAATGACGCCTGGACTGATGGCGCAGAGAATCATCAGCCGGAAGAAGGTTCTTACCAAGGGCGAAAACTGGCGGCACTGCAGGCTTATTACGAATGGATGCCCATTCGTCCGCTGGTGAGCGGACAACAGCAATCGCTGGCCCGCCGCTTCGATTTTGGTGATCTGGTCAGCCTTTACATGCTGGATACCCGCATTGAAGGCCGGATGCAACAGCTGGACTACGCCAGCTTCAGTGATGCAGACCAGGGACTGGACAGCGACTCTTTTCTGCGGGCCTTGCAGGAGCCAACACGGACTTTATTGGGCCCGCAGCAACAGAGCTGGTTATTGCAGCAGTTACTGAGCAGCAAGGCCAGCTACCAGGTACTGGGACAGCAAGTCTTAATGGCCAAAATGTGGCTGCCCGCTCAGGCACTGGCAGCACTTGGCAAACCCGGCCCTGAACTGGCCGCTCAGTTGCATCAACTGGCGCAACAAGTTAAGGCAGGCCAGAAGCTCCTGCCATATAACCTGGATGCCTGGGACGGCTACCCGGCCGAACGCGAACTGATCTACCAGGCGGCCATGAAAACAGGGCAACCTCTGCTGGTGCTGGCCGGAGATACGCACAATGCGTGGGCATCCAGCCTGCATAGTGGCAATGGCAACAAGGTGGGCGTTGAACTGGCAACAGCCTCCGTTACCTCCTCTGGCATCGAGGATTACCTGAAGCTGGACAGCACGGCTTTACGGCAACTGGAACAGGATTTGGTGCAACTGATTGATGAACTGGACTGGTGTAATCTGGAACAACGGGGGTACTTGTTGCTGAATTTTACCGCCAGCCAGCTGACGGCTCAGTGGTTTGGCCTGGACACTGTAAAAGCGGCCCGCTACCAGAATCAGTTGTTGCACGAGCTGAAATTCAGTCCGGCTCTGACAAAAATCTAAAGCTTGGCGGCGCAGGCCCGATAACAGGAGAACGACCAGTTTATCCGGGCCTGCCATGCGTGTTGTTCTGCTGTTTTTGTTGCTTTCTCCTTTCACCTTGTGGGCCGAAAGCCCGGTCAGTACAGAGTTCTGGCAACGTGCCGATCTGGAACGTCAGTTGGATCAGGATGAAGTCAAAATGCTGACGGCGGGCGATACCGAATTTCTGACCTTGCAACTGCCGGCCATGACTGCCGAAGTGAAAGGCACAGCCCTGCTGCTCCCCGATGGCTCACAACACCCGGCCAGCCCACGCTATATTCAGACCCTGCGCCAGCAACTGATTGACTACGGCTGGAACACCATCGCTATTTTACCGCCAGAACCCGCAGCGGACGACAGCCCGGAAGCCCTGGAGCTGTACCAACAGCAACTGCTGCAACGGGTGGTGGCCGCAGGCACAGCCGCACGGCAGAACAATGGTTACCTGATAGTGCTGGCGCAAGGCAATAACGGCGCTTTCTTGGCCCAGCTTTACGCCGACAAAAAACTGCCTGAACCCGAATCGCTGGTATTGTTGAGTGCCTATCACCCGGTCAACAGCAGCAATAAGCAACTGGCCCGGTGGATCGCCAAACTGGCCATACCCACCCTGGATCTGAAGCACTACAAAGACAACACAGTGCTTGAGGGGCACTGGCGGCTGCGCCAGCAATGGGTCAATAAAGAAAACAAACTGTTGTATCGCCAGCGCGAATTACCAGGTGACATGAAAAGCCCGCTGTGGCAACAACAGATGCTGAAAGAGGTCTATGGTTGGCTGAGTTATCAGGGATACTGATACACAGCTCCTGATGTTCAGGGTACACTGGCGTTGTTGTCACAGCCACGGAACTTCACCATGTCGCCATTGCTTACGACTGTTGCCTTGCTGACAGTCAGTAATATTTTTATGACCTTCGCCTGGTATGGTCATCTGAAACACCTGAAAAACTCGGCACTGTTTATTGCCATCGCGGTTTCCTGGGGCATTGCTTTGTTTGAGTACATGCTGATGGTACCGGCCAACCGTATTGGCCACCAGGTGCTGAGTCTGGCTCAGCTGAAGATCTTGCAGGAGGTCATTACGCTCAGCGTATTTATTCCTTTTGCTGTGCTTTATATGAAAGAGCCCTTTAACTGGAATTATGTTTACGCCGGGCTCTGTTTGTTGGGCGCTGTGTATTTTATGTTTTTCCGCAGCTGATTAGCGCTTAGTCTTCACCAGTTCATAAGCAGCCTGAATATCCTGGGCTTTTTTTGTAGCCAGCTCCAGCATCTCAGGAGGCAAGCCCTGGGACACCAGTTTGTCCGGATGATGTTGCGCCATCAGCTTTTTATAGGCCTTTTTCAGTGCAGCCTCACTTGAGCCAGGTTCCACCCCCAGCACTTTGTATGCCGAAGCCAGTTGCTGGCTGTCGTCCTGCTGCGGCTGCCCCGGCCGACTGCGGGCAAACCTGGCTTCCGCTTCGTAACGGCGCACCATCTGCTGCAGCTGGGCTTCTGACAAACCCAGGGCTTTGGCCACTTTCAGCAAGATACGTTGCTCCGGCGCACTCAGGTCCAGGTCAACATAGGCCATGCTGATTTGTATTTCGACAAACAGCAGCAGCAGGTCCGGCCGGAAACGAAACACGGCCTTAAACTCTGCCAGTTGCTGCTCCACCGGAAAATCTGCTTGTTTGCCATCGCGAAATGCATTTTGCGCTTCTTGCACCTGCACGCCGGACAAGCCCAATTGCTGCATAAAAGCGCTGGCTTGCTGAATATGGGCCTGGGTCACTACCCCGTTTGATTTGGCTATATGCCCCATCAGCGCAAAAGTGTTGTAACGAAAAATCCCCTGGGCTTCGCTTTGGTCCCGACCAAAACCGGCAAAACCTCCTGCCTGGCGAAAAGCTTCGGCATAGCGTTTGTCAAACCAGTAGCCGATTAACAAGCCCAGCACCAGCCCAGGCCATTTCAGCAGCGCCATACCAAACAAAGCACCCAGCAACTTACCCCACATCAGATCTCTCCAGTAAGGCTGACAACTGGTTCAGCCGTTCCACTGTGCCAATATCAAACCACAGGCCCTGGTACAGCTGCGCACTGACCAGTCCTTGCCGCATCGCGTCTCGTAAAAAAGGCGCCAGTTTTTGTTTACCATGAGGTACAGCGGCAAAAAACTCAGGCCGGTAAAGTGCAATACCACTGAACGTATACTGCAGTGTCGCCTCGGCCAGCGCCAACCCCTCTGCACTCAGACCGAAATCACCGGCTGGGTGTTGGGGCGGATTGGGCACCAGCACCAAATGCGCCAGCTTTGATTCCGGCAGCTGCAGAGGTTTAAAATCCAGATCGGTCCAGATGTCCCCATTGACCACCAAAAAGGGGTCTGGCCCCAGCAAAGGCAATGCCTGACGGATCCCTCCGGCGGTTTCCAGCCCTTCAGCGCCCTCATCCGAGTACAGGATCCGGGCTGCAAACTGAGAACCATTCCCCAGATAGGCTGTTAATTTATCCCCAAGCCAGGCATGGTTAATCACCAGCTCTGAGTAACCAGCCCTGACCAGGGCTTCAATATGGTATTGGATCAATGGTTTGCCTGCAGCCGCCAACAAGGGCTTAGGCAACTGGTCGGTCAAAGGCCGCATCCGTTCCCCCCGGCCAGCCGCCAGAATCATTGCTTTCATTTAAAACTCCGGCGTCAGCACAGGCACAACTCGCTGTTCCAGCCAGTGGGCCAGCGGCTGGAACTCTGGGTAGTTTTGACAAGACTCCAGCACATAGCCTAAGACTCTGGGTAAATCCGCCAGATACCCTGATTTTTGATCTCTGTGGTAAAGGCGGCTGAAAATACCCAGCACTTTAATATGGCGCTGCAGCCCCATCCAATCAAACCAGCGTAAAAACTGCTCTTCAGTGACCTCTGGGCCAAGCAGCTGCTGTTGCTGCAGTTGCAGGTAGCCTTCCAGCGCCAGTTGCTGCACCAATGACTGTGGCCATTTCAGGTAACAGTCTTTTAATAAAGACACCAGATCATAGGTGACTGGCCCCAGCACTATGTCCTGAAAATCAATCACAGCCAGACTGCCATCCGGCTGTGGCATCAGGTTCCTGCTGTGAAAATCACGGTGCATACCCGCCTTTGGCTGTTGTCCTGCGCTGGTGATCAGGGCAGAAAATGCCTGGCGCCAGATCTGCCAGTCCTGTTGTGTCAGTTCAAGCTGCAAATGCCTGGCTAAAAACCATTCCGGGCAAATCATCAGCTCCCGTTCGACAAAAGCGTCATCAAACACAGGCAAGGGCCCGGCGCTGGTTGAACTGATACTGCGGATTTGTGGCAATAAAGCCAGTGCCTTTCGGTACCAATCTGGCGCTGTTGCCACTGTCAGCAAGGGCTGCAAGAGCTGATCCCCCAGGTCAGACAACAACAACAGGCCTTGCTGCAGATCCATCGCGATGACCTGCGGCACTGACAACCCCACCGCCGCCAGGCTTTGTGCCGTCGCCACAAAACGACCACAATCTTCCTGTGGCACTGGCGCATCCATCAGCACATAAGTCTGTTCTGAGGTACAAACCCGAAAATAACGCCTGAAACTGGCATCACCGGAAATGGCGTTCAGCTGATACGATTGGTTGGCAAAATACTGCTGCAGAAAGAGTGCGATAAGGTCGGAACGGCTGGACACTTTTTGCTCCTGTCAGGGTCTTACCGGGCACTATAACGGATTAGCAGGAACGGTAAAATTCATTTATGATAAGGCTCCTGTTTTTTGCCTTTCTCTGCGCGGATTAGAATTTAAGTAGGTTGCATGACCCCCACCCTGATACACAGATTAATGCTGCTGGCTTTTGGTCTGCCATGCCTGGCTCTGGCAGAAGAGCAGGTTGCCACCACCAGGCTGTGTTATATCCCAGAGGCCCCGCCTGCGGGTTTTGAACTGTTGCGCAGCGACGACACCCGGCTCCGGGTTTTGTCTGATCGGATCCAGATGCTGCAGAATCAGACCGCTGTGCTGGAAGGCCATATTGAAATCAGCCACCGCAATACGCTGATGACTGCCAGCGAAGCCCGTATTGACCAACAGAAACAGACCCTGAGTGCAACAGGGGGTATTGAATACTACAGCCCGGGCCTGAAAGTCAGCAGCAGTGACTTTCAGGCATCACTGAAACAAAACTCTGTGGATTTAGGCCAGGCCAACTACCGGCTGACAGAACAATCAGGCCGTGGTTTCGCCGAACGCTTGCAGGCCAGAGACAAACAAATTGAGTTGTCACACGCCAGTTTTACCACTTGTCCGGAGCAAGACCAGAGCTGGGCCCTGCATGCCCAGAGTATCCAAATCAATAACGACGCAGGCTGGGGCGAAGCCTGGCACTCTGTGATGAAAATTGGCGATGTGCCGGTGTTTTATCTGCCCTACATGACGTTCCCGGTCAGTGAAAAACGCAAAAGTGGCTTGTTGTTTCCGAAGATTGGCAGCTCGCAGAAGCTGGGACTGGACCTGGAAGCGCCCTATTATCTGAATCTGGCCGACAACTATGACGCCACCCTGACCCCCCGTTACATGAGTAAACGCGGTGCTCAACTGAAGTCTGAATTCCGTTACCTGACCTCAGATCATCAGGGCCAGTTGCAGCTGGAGATGATGCCAGAGGACAACGAAAAACCAGCCGGTTTCGGTGGTCGTTATTTAAGTCACCTCAGCCACAGTGGTGACTTGTCGGAGCGCTGGCGTGCCAGCATTGATTTCACCGATGTCAGTGACGATGCCTACCTGACAGAATTGGGCTCAGATTATTCCAACCAGAGTGATACTCAGCTCTATCGTCAGGCCAGCCTGAATTATTTTGGCGATGCTATCGATTCCCAGCTGCAATTGCAGGGCTTCGAAACTCTGGGGAATTACGCAAGCTCCTACGCGGCTTTGCCTCAACTGGATCTGCAATCCGCAGCCCCGATCCCATTAGGCGCAGGCCTGCAGTTTTTATGGTCGGGCCAGTATGTTCACTTTAAAAATGATGATGCCATCATTCACAGTGCCGACCGGTTACACCTGGAACCGACTTTACGCTGGCCTCTGCTGACGCCGGCCATGGAGCTGGTCGCTGAAACCAGCCTGTTGCACACTCAGTATCAGCAAAACACCACTGAAGAATTGCTTGCGGTGGATGAAGACCCAAGCCGCACTCTGCCGAAAGTCCGGTTAAATGCCAAATTTAATCTGGAACGTGAACTGGAATGGGATAACAAAGCTGCACTGCAGACACTGGAGCCACAAATTCAGTATCTGTATATGCCATACCGCGATCAGTCCGCAATAGGCCGCTATGACAGCACCCGGCTGCAGGATGACTATTATGGCTTGTTCCGGGAAAACCGTTACTCAGGGCTGGACCGCATTGCCGATACTAATCAGCTGACTTTGGGTGTGACCACCCGCTTTTACGATCAGCAGGACACCGAGCTGTTTCGCTTCAGTCTGGGGCAAATTGTCTATCTGGAAGACGCCAAAAGCATAGATCCGGTGGCCGGTGAAATGGTTCAGGCCGATTCGGTGCTGGCCTCTGAATTGTTATGGCACTGGCGCAAGGGCTGGTACCTGAATACCGCAGTGCAATACGACGCCAGCACTGAGCGCCTGGTGAAAAGCAGCGCCTCCATCGATTACATTGCCGATGATAATACAGTGCTGCAATTGAACCACCGCTACAGCAGAGCGGTCTCAGACTACGAAGTTGAACAGGCCGGTCTGCTGGGCACCACGCCCATCAACGAGCAATGGAAACTGGTGGCCAGTTACTACCGTGACCTGAATCAGGCTCAGATGATGGAAGCCAGCTTTGGTTTGCAGTATGAAGACTGCTGCTGGGCTGTACGTCTGGTGGCCCGACGCCAGATTAATACCAACCTGGAACAGGCGGTCAATGATCCGCAACTGGCTCCCAGTTTCGACAACGGTGTTGCCATCCAGTTTGTCTTAAAAGGTTTTGGTCAGTCCGCAGGCTTTAGTGTGGCCGACATGCTCAGTGATGGTATATTCGGCTACCGTCGCCCTTATTTACTAAATAATTAACGCAGGAATTTATGAAGTTACAATCAGTTTTGCTCACGTCCTTGCCACTGCTGTTCAGCCTGAACAGTCTGGCTGCGGAACAGAAAGTGGATGGAGTTGCCGCCATTGTGAATAATGGTGTGGTGCTGCAGACCGAAGTGAACAATATGGTGGCGATGGTCAAACGCAATGCTCAGGAACAAGGGCAGACGCTGCCGTCAGACCGTGCTCTGCAGACCCAGGTGCTGGAGCGTCTGATCAATACCAGCCTTCAGTTGCAGATGGCCAAGCGCATGGGCTTACAGATCACCGACCCTCAGCTGGATCAGTCACTGGAAAACGTCGCCCGTGGTGAAAACCTCAGTATGGAACAATTCCGTCAGCGCATCATTGAAGAAGAAGGCGATTACCAGGCCTTTCGTGAGCGTTTCCGTGACGAATTGACTACCAGTGAAGTGCTGCGCGCCAACGTGCAGCGCCGGGTGTATATCAGCCCTCAGGAAATCGATAACCTGATGAAAGTGATGGACGAACAGGGTGCCAGCAATGAACAGTACAACATAGGCCATATTCTGGTCGCAGTGCCCAGCCAGGCCACAACCGAGGAACTGGCGGAAGCCAAAGATCGCGCGGACAAAATCATGAAACTGCTGCGTGATGGCAGTGAATTCCGCAAAATTGCTATTGCGTCTTCCTCAGATACCACGGCGCTGGACGGAGGGGATATGGGCTGGATGAATATCAACGAAATGCCGACCCTGTTTGCAGATGCGATCCGTGGTAAGAAAAAGACAGATCTGATTGGTCCGCTGCGCTCTGGCGCAGGTTTTCACATTCTGACCATTTTTGATATCCGTGGTGCCAATGTGGCCGAGCTGCAGGAAGTGAAATCCCGTCACGTCCTGATTAAACCATCCATTATTATGAGCGAAGAAAAAGCCCGCGATACGCTGGCCAAATTTGTGGCTGATTTCAAAGCTGGCAAAGCGGACTTTGCTGAATTTGCTTCCGCTAACTCCGAAGATCCGGGTTCTAAACTCAAAGGTGGTGATTTAGGCTGGGCCGACCCGGCTATGTACGTCCCTGCTTTTCGCGATACCTTAAAACGCCTGCAGAAAGACGAGATCAGTGAGCCATTTCGCACTGAACATGGTTGGCACATAGTGCAGCTGCTGGACCGCCGTACTGTGGATATGACGGCTGAGAAAAAGCAGGATCAGGTGTACCGCATGCTGTTTAACCGCCGTTTTGCTGAAGAACAGGCCAACTTCCTGCGTGAATTACGCGATCAGGCTTATATCGAAGTACTGGAACAGGCGGAATGACATTACGAATTGCACTGACGCCGGGTGAACCAGCAGGCATAGGTCCGGATCTGGCCGTCATGCTGGCTCAGCGCAGCTGGCCAGTGCAGCTGGTCGTTTGTGCAAACGCGCAGCTGTTACAGGACAGGGCTGCTCAGCTTGGGCTGCCGCTGCATATTATTCCGTACCAGAAAGATTTGCCGCCAGAACTGGTGGCCGCCGGCAGCCTGACTGTCTTGGATTTTCCGCTGGAGCACCCCGCACAAGCCGGTCGGCTCAATGAAGCGAACGGCCATTATGTGGTGCAGACGCTCACTTACGTGGGGGCAGGTGCCATGTCCGGCGAGTTTGCCGCCATAGTGACAGGCCCGGTGCATAAAGGGGTGATCAATCAAGCCGGTATTCCGTTCAGTGGCCATACCGAGTTTTTTGCCCAGCAGTCCAACACCCCTTATGTGGTGATGATGCTGGCCACCGAAGGCCTGCGGGTGGCACTGACCACCACCCATATTCCGCTGGCTTATGTCGCCAAGGCGATCACCCGGGAACGGCTGCAACAGGTAGTCCGGGTATTACATACAGACTTGCAGCATAAATTTGCCATCCCGGATCCGGTGATTTATGTCTGTGGTCTGAACCCTCATGCCGGTGAAGATGGCCACCT
This sequence comes from Rheinheimera sp., assembly GCF_037442525.1. GTDB lineage: Bacteria > Pseudomonadota > Gammaproteobacteria > Enterobacterales > Alteromonadaceae > Pararheinheimera. The sequence goes on from NZ_JBBIQD010000012.1 coordinate 72,683, forward strand.
TGGCCGGGAAGAAATTGATGTGATGATCCCGGCTTTGAACGAACTGCGTGCAGAAGGCATGCAGCTGGTTGGCCCGTTACCCGCCGATACCCTGTTTCAGCCCAAGTATCTGGATCATGCTGACGCCGTGTTGGCTATGTATCACGATCAGGGCCTGCCTGTGCTGAAACACAAAGGTTTTGGCAAATCCGTCAATATCAGTCTGGGTTTACCCTTAATCCGCACTTCAGTGGATCATGGGACAGCCCTGGATTTAGCTGGCACAGGCAAAGCCGATCCCGGCAGTTTATTTCACGCAGTAGAACAGGCCATCGATTTGGCCAGACGAGCACAAGTACATCATGTCTGACAAAGTTCATTTGGGCCACCATGCCCGCAAACGTTTTGGCCAAAACTTCTTGCACGACCCGGCTGTGATTGGCCGCATCGTGCGGGCCATCAACCCAAAACCCGACGATATTCTGGTGGAGATAGGCCCAGGCCTTGGTGCCCTGACTGAACCCGTCGCTGAACAGGCAGGCCATCTGACCGTAGTTGAACTGGACCGGGATCTGGCAGAGCGTTTGCAGCAACACCCAACCTTGTCTGACAAACTGAGCATTTACCAGGCGGACGCAATGAAGTTTGATTTCCGCCAGTTATTGCAGCCCGGCAAAAAACTGAAAATCTTTGGCAACCTGCCCTACAACATTTCTACCCCTTTGCTTTTTCATCTGTTTGACTACGCCGACTCGATTGAAAACATGCACTTTATGCTGCAAAAAGAAGTAGTGGAACGTATGACAGCTGGCCATGGTTCAAAAACCTACGGCCGCCTGACAGTGATGACCCAGTTTTTTTGCCAGGCCATTCCTGTGGTTGAAGTGGGCCCGGGAGCTTTCAAACCAGCCCCCAAAGTGGACTCCGCAGTGGTCAGGTTAATTCCTAAACCAGTGGCGGAACGTCACAATGTCTCAGTGCAGGTATTAAACCGGGTTTGTCTGGAAGCCTTTAACCAGCGCCGCAAAACCCTGCGTAACTGTTTTGCCAATTTCGCCACAGCGGAGCAGCTGGAACAACTGGGTTTAAACCCAACATTGCGACCTGAGCAATTGTCGGTGGAGCAATTTATTCAACTGGCCGCCTGGTTGCAGCAACAGGAGTCAGCCGCATGAGCCTGAGCTTCGAAATTCCGGTGCACGTGGACACCTTTTACATCGCCGCTCAATCCGACCCGGCACAGAACCGTTATGTATTCGCTTATACCATCACTATCCGTAACCACAGCAGCGAAGCTGTTCAGTTGCTCAAGCGCTACTGGTTAATCACGGATGCGAATGGCAAAGAAACCGAAGTCTATGGTGATGGTGTGGTTGGAGAGCAGCCTCAGCTGGCTCCGGGGGCCAGCTACAGCTATACCAGTGGTGCTGTACTGGAAACCCCGGTTGGCACCATGCAAGGTCATTATGAAATGACCAGCCAAAGCCAGTTGAGTTTTAAAACCCCTATTCCGTTGTTCCGGCTGGCCATGCCGAATATTCTGAATTGATATGGCCCGCTACGTTATCGGTGATATCCAGGGCTGCCTGCCCCAGCTAAAGCAGCTGCTGGCGTTGCTGCAGTTTAATCCGGTTCTTGATGAGCTGTGGTTTTGTGGCGACCTGGTGGCCCGTGGTCCGCAGTCACTGGAAACCTTGCGTTTTATTAAAGCTCTTGGCTCAAAACACAAAATCGTACTTGGTAATCACGATTTGCATTTGCTGGCCTGTGCTTATGGCATCGCCACGGCGAAAGCTTCCGATCAGCTAGACCAGATACTGCAGGCCGCTGATCGCGACGAGTTACTGAATTGGTTACGGCAACAGCCGTTAATGCATTACGACAAGGATGAGCAACTGTTGCTGGTGCATGCCGGGCTGGCTCCACACTGGAGCCCCGCAGCAGCACTGGCCGCCTGTGCAGAGGTTGAACAGCTGCTAAAACACAGGCCACTGCAACTGCTGCAGGAGATGTATGGCGATGAACCGGCATTATGGCAAGATGCCACAACAAACGCAGAACGCTGGCGTTTCACCGTCAATAGCTGTACCCGTATGCGTTATTGCCAGCACAATGGCGCATTGGAACTAAAAGAGAAACGACCACCTGCGCAAGTGCCCCATTTAAGGCCTTGGTATGAGTTTTGGCATGACCAGCCTCACCCTCAGATTTTTTTTGGTCATTGGGCCTCGTTGATGGGTTTCAGTCCCGTGCCAGGGATCCAGGCATTGGACACAGGCTGTGTGTGGGGAAATTCACTGACAGCCTATTGTATTGAAAACGGTCAGAGGTATAGTGTTTAATCAGCTGTATCGCGGCTATAATGCCGGTTGGTTACAGAAAAGCAGCAATAGAAGCAGTAGTTTTGCCCTCTGGGCAGCAACCGCAAATGCGTTTTGATCTTGGGAGTCAAAGTATGAAGTTAACGGTCGCCTTGCGGATTATCGGTGGTTTTGGTGTGATTTCACTGCTACTACTGATTATCGGCATCACCTCTTACCAAAGCCTGAGCAGTATCAACAGCTCTACATCCAAGGTAAACGACATTTCAATACCAGCACTGGAAAACAGTGCCATTTTGCAAAGCGAATTTGTCAAAATGAGCAAAATCAGCCTGCAAGCTTTTAATGCGGACGAAGTCAAAGACGTCAAAACCTTCAAAGGCTCTTTTGACCAGGAAAAAGCACAATATGATGCCTCGGCGACAGCGCTGCAAACTGTGGTGGCTGAAGAAGAAGAGTTAGCGAACTCCTTTAAACAAGTATCAGCAGCCTACACTGACTTTATTCCAGTCAGCGATAAGTTATTTACTGAACTGCAGAATAAGCTGACATTGCGGGATGACATTGCCAGTAAACTGTCTGATCTTGAAATGAACTCTGACGATTCAGCGTCTTTATTGCTGGATTTCAGCGACGTCCGTGACGTCAGCCGGCGTTTCCCGAATGCAGCCAAAGCGGCCACAGAACTGGAAACCGGTTTGAATACCCTGGTCAGTGTGGTGGTTGATTTAACCAGAACCAACAACCCTGCCACATCAGACACCATTTCCAACGAAATCAAATCCCGTGTGGATGGTGTCACACAACAGATGAGCACCATTAGGGATGAAGCAGGCAGCAGTGTGGAGATAGTTGCCGAGCTGGATGAAAAAATTACCGCGATCGCTGAATTGCTGACTGGCTCTGATGGCATTCTGGCATTAAAGTCCCAGATGTTGGCCGCCTCTGCTTCATCAGAAAAGTTGTTACAACATGCTGAAGACCTCAACAAAACCGCGCTGGAAAGCCTGAATGCTTTGTTAGCCCGTGCCCGTGCAGTCGCAGGGGAAATTCAGGGGGAAGCACAAAGCAGTGTCAGCACAGCTATCTCCATTATTATCATCTTCTCCCTGGTATCCATTGCCTGTGCTGCCGTAGTGGCCACCCTGACAGTGCGTAAGGTGACCCAGCCATTAGCCAAGGTGAACGAGATTCTGGGGGTAGTGGCTTCAGGCGATCTGACCAGACGTCTGGATGACAGCTCTCAGGATGAATTTGGTGAACTGGCCCGTAACTGCAACAAAGTGATTACCAATCTGCGCCAGCTGATCCAGGGTATCATTTCACGTTCCACTCAGTTGGCTGCGGCTTCGGAGCAAACTTCCGCCATTACCGTAGAAACCACAACCGCCATCCGTGAACAGAAGTCTCAGGTCACTCAGGCGGCAACTGCAACGACAGAAATGAGCAGCACCTCGCAGGGGGTGATGCAAAGCTCGAACGATGCCTTGGGCCAGATCAAAAATGCCGACAGCGAAGCTGAGCGCGTGAAAACCATCTCAGAAAACAACAAGCAAACGATTCTGCAGTTGTCACAGGAAGTGGAACAGGCATCAGGCGTTATTAACAAGCTGCACAAAGACAGTGCCTCGATTGGCAGCATTCTGGATGTGATCCGTGGTATTGCAGAACAAACCAACCTGCTGGCCTTAAACGCTGCCATTGAAGCCGCGCGGGCCGGCGAGCAGGGTCGTGGTTTTGCTGTGGTTGCTGATGAAGTTCGTTCTCTGGCAAGTAAGACACAAGCCTCGACTCAGGAAATTCAGGCAATGATCCAGGTCCTGCAAACCGGCGCTCATGCGGCGGTTGAAGCCATGAACAAAGGCAAAAAGCAGGCTGAAAATTGTGTGACGCAAACTGAAGTTGCAGCCGAAGCTCTGGAATCCATTACCAACGCGGTGCATCTGGCTCATGATATGAGTGAGCAGATCTCTCATGCTGCCCGCGAGCAAAACCAGGTTTCAAATGAAATCAGTCACTTGTTGGAATCCATTGTCACCATCGCTGAACAGACTGCTTCGGGCGCTGAACAAACCTCTCAATCCAGTCATGAAGTAGCCCGATTGGCGGAAGAGTTACGTCAGTCCGTGGATCAATTCAAAGTTTAAACTGCCCACCCAAGGCAGAAAAATAAAAAATCCGCCAATAGGCGGATTTTTTTATGGCTCAGGCTTAATCACCACCGCCAGCACGGGCTTTTAATACAGCCAGCAGAGGCGATGCGGAGAACCCATTGGCTTCTGCCCAGGCAATATCACCCGACGCTGTGATATGCGCACCAGGCAACTGCTTGGCGATGAATTCGCCCACATCGTTTGCATTATTTTTGAATGCCAGCCGGAGCAACGAATCACCGTTGCAGAGCACTCCATCATAGATATTGCGTAAACGTAAGCGATAGTCACTCAGTACCTTACGCAGCCGATTTTTGTCGTCAGCCTTGACGTAGTCACACATAGAAGCAGCCAGCTGATCATCGGCCTTCACTTCGGGAGACACCACGATAGCTCCTGCTACCAAAACTCCAAACAACATTGCTGGCAACAATTTCATACCCAACTCCTGCACTGACAAAAAAACAGACAAATTTATCTTAACAATATGTCTGCGCAGGTGCAAACCCAGCTTATTTATCTGCGGTTTAAGGTGAGGAACTGATAAGAATAAGGATTTTTTTCGTCGGGTTGATATGTCTCGGTGGAAAGCACCTGCCAACTCGCATGTGCAAGGTAATCAGGGAAACAAGCATCACCTTCAACCTTGAGGTCAATATGGGTGAGGTAAAGTACAGACGCCAAAGGCAAAGCCTGGCGGTACACTTCGGCACCGCCAATGACCATGACTTCAGCTTCATTCGAAACCAAAGCCAAGGCCGCCTCCAAGCTATTCACCCACTCCGCATCCTGGCTGAGGGCGTCCCCACGGCTGATCACTATGTTACGCCGGCCAGGCAAAGCTTTTCCTATCGACTGATAGGTTTTACGCCCCATAATTACCGGTTTTCCTAAAGTCACAGCTTTAAAATGCTTCAGGTCTGCAGGTAAATGCCAGGGCATCTGGTTGTCTTTGCCAATGACCCGTTCAGCCGCCATAGCGGCAATCAGCGCTATTTTCATCGGCGGTTCCTTAACGGCGGTAAATCACTTCGACGCCATAATCGTCGTCATCGAAGTCTTCATCGTCATCCAGATCATCTTCAAGATTCATCACATCTGAGTGATAGTCATCCCACTTGAAGGTGACTGGTGCGGCATCAGCCTGCTCCTGAATTTTATCCTGTGGCAGAGTTTCCAGATAGGCATGAATATCACCAGCCATTTGCTGGGTGTTGGTGCGGCTGGCCGCGGCGATTTTATGAACAGGACCTTCCCAATTCAGCGCTTTGGTGACGGCAGCAACGACCTCGTCCTGTTCATCGTCCAACAGCAAATCAATTTTGTTAAACACCAGCCAACGCGGCTTCCCGGCCAGTTTTTCACTGTACTTTTCCAGCTCACGGATAATAGTCAGCGCATTTTCGACTGGATCAGAGCCATCGGCCGGCAATACGTCCACTACATGTAATAACAGGCGGCAGCGCTCCAGGTGCTTCAGAAACTGAATACCCAAACCAGCACCTTCAGCTGCACCTTCGATCAAACCAGGAATATCAGCGATGACATAAGATTTATGCGCTTCTACCCGCACTACACCCAAGTTTGGCACTAAGGTAGTGAATGGGTAATCAGCCACTTTAGGTTTGGCAGAAGAGACGGCCCGAATTAATGTGGACTTACCTGCATTTGGCAATCCCAACAGGCCGACATCAGCTAATAGCAGCAGCTCCAGGCGGATATTGCGCACTTCGCCTGGTGTCCCGTTGGTTTTCTTGCGGGGAGCCCTGTTGGTGCTGCTGGCAAAGCGGGCATTGCCCAAACCATGCCAGCCCCCTTTGGCTACCATCAGTTTCTGGCCAGCCTTGGTCAGATCACCGATAACTTCGTCGGTATCCATATCTACTGCCCGGGTACCCACGGGAACACGTAAGATCAGATCAGCACCACGCTTACCTGTGCAGTTGGTACTCATACCATTTTGCCCACGTTCGGCCTGATGGTATTTCTCAAACTGATAATCCACCAAAGTGTTCAGATTGGTATCAGCCAGTAAATACACATCACCGCCATCACCACCATCACCACCATTTGGGCCACCTTTGGCAACAAATTTTTCGCGGCGGAAACTGACGATGCCGTTGCCACCGTCACCGGCTTCAACCCGAATTTCCGCTTCATCTACGAATTTCATCTGGATTATCCTGCGTCAAAAAGAGATGGCTTCATTATACTACCCTTGCAGCAAATTGAAGCCTGACTGTATATAAACAAAAGCCCCGCACTAGGCGGGGCTTTATCAATCCTGCAACCGTTACTCGGTAACGATGCTAACGAATTTGCGGTTGTACTCGCCTTTCGTTTCGAACTGAACTTTACCGTCAGCCAGAGCGAATAAAGTGTGGTCTTTACCGATACCTACGTTGCTGCCAGCGTGGAATTTAGTACCACGTTGACGCACGATGATGTTACCAGCTAATACTGACTCACCACCAAAACGCTTAACGCCTAAGCGTTTCGCTTCTGAATCGCGACCGTTGCGAGTGCTACCTACACCTTTTTTACTTGCCATGAGTAGTTACTCCTCTTAAGCGCTGATGCTGGTAATTTTCACTTCAGTAAACCACTGGCGGTGACCAGCTTGTTTACGGTAGTGCTTACGACGGCGGAACTTAACGATTTTTACTTTATCGCCACGGCCATGATTGACCACTTCCGCTACTACTTTGCTCCCGGCAACTACTGGAGTGCCGATTTTGATGTCTTCGCCGTTAGCGATCATCAGAGCTGCAAATTCGATAGTTGCGCCGGTTTCTAAGTCCAGTTTTTCTAGACGAAGGGTTTGACCTTCAGTTACACGGTGCTGTTTACCACCACTTTGGAAAACCGCGTACATAGTTAACTCCAAACAAAGCACGCCAACTCTTTGGGGCGTGTTAATTACAAATCACAGGGCGCGAATTGTACGCAATTTCCCCTACCCCCGCAAGAGCAAATATCAAAAAGATCAAGAAGGACAAAAAGATCAGATTTCCTTTAGCTCCGTTGCGGCTCTGGTGTAGAATTGGCGCAATTCAATGCCTAAGCAGTTGTTTTTATTTCATGACGCTTGAACAAATCCGCCAGTTGAGTCTCGAAGACATGACGGCAGTGAACCAGCATATATTCTCTCAACTGACGTCAGAAGTCGCTCTGATTAACCAGTTGGGTATTTATATTGTAAACAGCGGCGGCAAACGACTTCGCCCGCTGCTGGCTGTTTTAGCCGCCCGCGCCTTGGGCTATCAGGGGCAACAGCACATCACTCTGGCTACTATCATCGAATTCATCCATACGGCAACTTTGCTGCATGACGATGTAGTGGATGAATCTATGCTGCGTCGTGGCAAAGAAACAGCCAACGCGGTATTTGGAAATCAAGCCAGTGTTTTGGTGGGTGATTTCCTCTACACCCGCGCATTTCAGCTGATGGTCTCATTGGACAAAATGCAGATTATGCAAATTCTGGCTGACGCCACCAACGTGATTGCTGAAGGTGAAGTGCTGCAGTTAATGAACGTAAATGACCCGAACACCACTGAACAGAGTTATATGCAGGTCATTTACTGCAAAACGGCGAAGTTGTTCGAAGCCGCCACTCAATTAGCGGCCATATTGGCAGAGCAACCCGACTCAGTAGTCAATGCAATGAAGCTTTACGGCATGCATTTGGGTACAGCCTTCCAACTGATTGATGACGTACTGGATTATCAGGCAGATGCCAATGAGCTGGGTAAAAATATTGGTGACGATTTAGCCGAAGGCAAGCCCACATTACCTTTGATTTATGCATTGCGCCAAACGTCCGGTGAGGAACACCAGCTGCTGAAGGATGCCATAGAACACGCTAATGGCATGCAGCATCTGGATCGCATTCTGGCCATTTTGCAGCGCACCGATGCCTTTGTATACACTCGCCAGATAGCTGAACAGGAAGCCGATAAAGCCAAGTCAGCCATCGCCTTTTTACCTGAAGGGCCTTACAAACAAGCGTTGGAAACCTTGGCAGACATCGCAGTCGAACGTTCGCATTAAATCTGATGGCAGCCGAATCATGCCAATCAGTTTTTTGGGCGTAAAAAAAGCCAGCATCAAGCTGGCTTTTTTATCACCGAATCAATCAGGCCTTAGCAACAAAGTCTTCGCCAAGAGTGATATCAGCTTTTAAAGTCCCTAACATGTCCGCCATCGCTTTTTGTTCGTAGGCACTCAAAGTACCAATTGGCAGTAATTCTTCTACGCCGTTTTTACCCAGGACCAGTGGCTGAGCAAAGAAACGGGCATGTTCGCCAGTGCCTTCCACATAAGCATACTCAGTGACTTTTTCACCCTGCAGGCCTTTGATCAGCGAGACACAGAAACGGGCAGCTGCCTGACCCATCGACAGAGTGGCGGATCCGCCACCAGCCTTGGCTTCAACCACTTCAGTACCTGCATTCTGGATACGGTATGTCAGGGAAGCCACTTCTTCCTCGGTGAAGCTTACACCTGCTACCTGAGACAACAGAGGAAGAATAGTTGTACCGCTGTGACCACCGATCACCGGAACGATTAACTCAGCTGGGTTTTTGCCTTTTAATTCAGCGATGAAGGTTTCAGCACGGATAACATCCAGGGTTGTGACACCAAACAAACGTTTTGGATCATAAGTGCCGGCCTTTTTAAACACTTCAGCCGCAATAGCAACAGTGGTGTTTACAGGGTTCGTGATAATACCGACCAGCGCTTTCGGGCACTGAGCCACAATAGCTTCCGCCAGAGTTTTTACTACGCCGGCATTAATATTGAACAGATCTGAGCGGTCCATACCTGGTTTGCGTGGCATACCGGCCGGGATCATCACAACATCAGCACCCACCAGAGCTTTATCCAGATCTTCTTTACCAAAACCCGTCACTTTAACCGCTGTAGGGATATGGCTCAAATCCACGGCCACACCTGGCGTTACCGGAGCCAGATCGTACAATGCTAAATCGGTGCCAGCAGGCAGGTTCAGCTTTAACAACAAAGACAACGCCTGACCAATACCACCGGCAGCACCTAATACGGCAACTTTCATGCTATTCTCCCAATTTACGGTTCAATGGAAACGCGCCAACACTACTAAAATGCGGCGTAAAATACAATGAAGCTACGCCTAAAGTCTGAGCATTTTTGCGGAATTTAGTGTAATTTACCTAATGAATGCGCTGTCAACAGCAAAGCTTTGGATAAAACCGGGCTGAGCAAGAAAATAAGAAATATGATGACTAAACAATCCAAGCAGGAAGCCTTGATCCAGGCCTTTAAATCTTTATTAAAAGAAGAGCGTTTTGGCTCACAAAGTGACATTGTGGAGGCATTAAAAGCGGAAGGCTTTGATAATATCAGTCAATCCAAAGTCTCACGCATGCTGAGTAAATACGGTGCGGTACGTACCCGTAATGCACGGCAGGAAATGGTGTACTGCCTGCCGCCAGAGCTCGGAGTCCCAACGACCAAAAGCCCGCTGCGACAACTGGTTTTGGACATAGAACATAATGATGTGATGATCATTATCCGGACCAGCCCTGGAGCTGCTCAATTGATTGCCAGACTGCTGGATTCGGTTGGCAAAGCGGAAGGTGTACTGGGCACTATAGCGGGTGATGATACGATTTTTATCGCGCCAACCAGCGTCAAGAACATTAACTACACATTGACCAAAGTGACTGAGCTGTTTGAGAAAGTCTGACAGCTCCCCTATCCCCATTTTTCCAGCATATTGAGCGATGGCGCAAAAAATAATGCGCCTTGCTCAATAGGACAATAATCCAGCATCCGGTCATAACCATCCGATGTTCCGAGGCGATGGCTCAAGTACTGCACTATATCTGCTGGTTCAGCACTACAACCCAAAGCCACCAGTCCCTGTTGCTTGGCATCTGCATAAGGCATATTTTGCCACAGCAGTCTGAGCCGTTTCCCTTGCGGCTCCAGGTTTGCCCGTTCTGCCATCGAATCCGCATCACGCTGCGCACTGGGAAGAAGCTGCCCACTGACTTTGTATCGCCCTACCAAGTCTTGTTGTTGTTCCTGACTGAGCTGAAGCCATCTGTGCATTTCATAGTTTTGTTTTGTCAGCAGCAGGTAACTGCCACCATTCAGTGCATTTCCAGCTTGTTCAATCAGGGCTGCCGTACGCTTGGCCCGGCCTCGCGGGTTGTCCGGGTTGTCATAGAACCCGGTCAAATCCCGACCATCCAGATAACGAAAACAGAACCACTGCTCAACCAACTCTGCGTGAAAGGCAAGCAGCTGCATCACTTGAGACAACGCGATGTAAAGGACATCAAATCGATCCGCCCGTAAATGGATCAATAAGTCGTAATGAAAAGCCGGTACCGTGATTTCGGTTTGCCCCAACTCAGACCAAGAGGGAAAATCAGGCTTTACGTTAATAGCCAGTCTGGGCCAAAGAGCAGAGCCAAGCGCAACCACACTGTTAAGCATCGCCTCGGAGAATTGCTCGGCCAGCAGATCGATCAGCGGACTGATCTTGCCTAATTGCAACTTAAGCTGCTTCTCCCGCCCCTCTAACCCATTAAATAACAGAAAAACCCCATGTAAATTGGGTTCAGCACAAATACCTGTTTGTTCCCTTGCCATAGCCGCCAGATTGGATAGTTGTCAACGTCTTGATCATAACGAAAGCGGCCTGTTGAAGCAGCAGATTTTCGCGCCTGACAGAAATATCCGCTTTTTTTCTGAAGACTTTGTGCGATATATCTCACAAATTAGTGAGCCATAGCGGCATTTTCTACTCCAAAGCATACCTAAATATTCTTATCTGACTGTTTTATATGAATTTATTAACAACGAAATCAGATTACAATTTTATAACAGCGCTCTCATTCTCATTTAGGGTCTCCCTTTTTTGCCTGAAAGGTCCATAATTACTTCGTCGCTGGATGCGGCAACAAGGTCAGGAGACCAGTAAGGATCAATGCGACAGGAAGTCAATGCAGGATGCAATGGACAAACAGGGATTGTGCAGGATGCCGCAAGGATGAATGGGACAGGTCAAGGATGAACAGCACCCTCTGGAGAGGGTACAAATGGAAAATGGATTCTGCTGGACGCAGCTGGATGTTTCAGGATGAAACCAGGGATGATCCATCAAGGATGGTGATCGGTAGGATGCCGATAAAAAGCATTGGGGGCCGCGAAGTTCGCGGCCCATCTTATTTTTAAACAGCACATCTTTTGAATTCGCACACTCCCCAACGACAGATCCGGCTCTCAGACAGCTAAATAATGTCGCTTTTTACAGCTATCCCGAGCTAAATTAGATTAATAACTCTAATTAATTGCAGAAATATTTCACTCCCCGGCTTTTCCATCCCCAGGACAGCTGTTAGATTAACCATGTCCTGAACAAAAATAAGGCAATGGCGCACCAAAATAGCCCATTGCTATTGGCACCGACCAAAATAAAAAACCCCGGTAACTTAAGCTACCGGGGCTGTCTGATAAAAGACAAAGGACAAGGATAGACGATTTGGTGGTAAGGGTTTAGTGACTGAGTTCAGCAGCAACCAAAGGCGCTGCTGACTCGGTCACACGCTCCTGAGAAGCCCCACCGGCTCTCCCCAGGCTGCTTACTTTACTGTGGATACAAACTCAGGGTAGGCTTCGATACCACACTCTGCATGATCCACACCTTCATACTCTTCCTGTTCGCTGACCCGAATACCCATCACTAATTTCAGGACGAACCACACGATAAAACTCGTTACGAATACCCAGACAAAGATGGTCGCTGCACCGGCCAATTGACCTGCAAAGCTTGTGCCTTCTTTTGTCAATGGTACCAATAACAGACCAAACAGACCCACAGTTCCGTGCACAGAAATAGCGCCTACAGGGTCATCAATTTTCAGTTTGTCCAGTGCCAGAATTGACGCTACCACTAAGACACCTGCAATACCGCCAAAGATGGCCGATTGCAAAGCTGTTGGTGTTGAAGGTTCAGCAGTAATGGCTACCAGACCTGCCAAAGCACCGTTTAACGCCATAGTTAAGTCCGCTTTCTTGAACAACAGTTTAGACACGACTATCGCCGTGATAGTGCCAGCTGCAGCTGCAGCATTGGTGTTCAGGAAGACCATAGCCACAGCGTTGGCATTGGAAATGTCGCCCAGCTTCAGTACAGAGCCACCGTTAAAACCGAACCAACCTAACCACAGAATTAACGTACCCAATGCAGCTAAAGGCATATTAGAACCCGGAAACGCATGGGCTTTACCATCTTTACCGTACTTGCCTTTACGAGCCCCCAGCAACAATACACCAGCTAAAGCAGCAGCGGCGCCTGCCAGGTGGACAATACCTGAGCCGGCAAAGTCAGAGAAACCTAAATCGCCCAGCGAGTACAGACCAAAGACTGACTGACCACCCCAGGTCCAGGCCCCTTCCATTGGGTAAATAACACCTGTCATCACCACGGCAAAACCCAGGAAAGCCCACAACTTCATACGTTCAGCCACTGCACCAGACACAATAGACATCGCAGTGGCAACGAATACCACCTGAAAGAAGAAATCTGAGGCTTTGGAATAGATAGCACCACCTTCGAAGCCATCTTCACGGGCAGCAAACTCTGCCAGGGTCGCAGTCACATCGACTGAGCCCACACCACTTAAGAAGAAACCACCTTCGTACATCAGCTGATAACCACAGATCAAATACATGGTACAGGCAACTGAGTACAAAACGACGTTTTTTGTCAGAATTTCTGTGGTGTTTTTAGCCCTCACCAGACCAGCTTCCAGCATAGAGAAACCGGCTGCCATCCACATCACCAGAGCACCGCATACCAAAAAGTAAAAGGTGTCCATTGCATACTGTAAGTGAAAAATTTGTTCTTGCATTACAATCCCCTTAGATGGCTTCTGAGTCCATTTCACCAGTGCGGATACGCACTACCTGTTCCAGGTCATAGACGAAAATTTTACCGTCCCCGATACGGCCTGTATGCGCCGCTTTTTGGATCACCTCCAGCAGCCGCTCTACATTTTCATCCAATGTCGCGATTTCCAGTTTTACTTTTGGCAGAAAATCAACCTGGTATTCGGCACCGCGGTACAGCTCGGTGTGGCCTTTTTGCCGGCCAAAGCCTTTCACTTCAGTCACAGTCAAACCTTCAATGCCGATATCCGCTATGGCTTCACGGACATCGTCAAGCTTGAATGGCTTGATGATGGCAGTTACGAGTTTCATGGTTATTATCCTTAGAGTGTCTTGTTGCATTGCTTCCAGTACAAGAAAGTGCTGTGCCAAGATTAAAAGCACATAAAAAACAAACACATATAGAAAAAAATTTTTTTAAGTAAAAAAAAATGCACCGATAAGGTGCATTTTCTCACAAGCAAGGTGCGTCATTGAGGCAAGAACTTCAGCCATGCGCTCAGCAAGTGCAACAAATCTTCCAGGCCACATTCGCAAAACAACAACAACTGGTCTTCTCCCAGTTCTTCCTCCATCAGCTCAGTCTCCAGCCCCAGACTGTGGTGGCGGATCTGCACTTCCTGCCGCTCCACTGTCAGGCTGTATTCCCTGCCCTGCCAGTAGTAACTATCATAGGGCCCCAAGGCCGCTAACGCAGTGACAAGGGGCTGATAGGCCGAGGCACGCTGCGCAAACTCATCCAACAGAAACTGTTGCAACGCTAAGTGTTCATTACCCAGCCGCAACAGGTAACACCTGGATTGACTGTTATAACGCCGGTCAAACTGTGCAAACTGTTGTTCAACCTGTATCTCGTCCAGCGCAAGAAAATCGTATTCCATCCAGAGTTTAACCTTCGATTCAGTCAAAAATAGCAAAGCCCGCCGAGGCGGGCCTTGTTACATCTTCATGGTCATTACACAGCTTGCTGAATGATTACATCTTTCGCTTTGCTGGTGTACTGGCTCATCTGATGGAAGTTCAGGTAGCGGTATGTGTCTGCTGCCGTGGTTTCTATCTGTTTAGCGTATTCCAGATACTCTGCCACAGTCGGCAGGCGACCCGTCACCGAAGCCACAGCAGCCAGCTCAGCAGATGCCAGGTAGACGTTTGCGCCTTGACCTAAACGGTTCGGGAAGTTACGGGTCGAGGTGGAAACTACAGTAGTGTTGTCACCTACACGGGCCTGGTTACCCATACACAGAGAACAACCTGGGATCTCAATACGGGCACCAACACGGCCATAAATACCGTAGTAACCTTCTTCGGTCAGCTGGTCTTTATCCATTTTGGTCGGTGGAGCAATCCACAGACGGGTTGGGATCTGACCTTTGAATTTATCCAACAGTTTGCCTGCAGCACGGAAGTGACCAATGTTGGTCATGCACGAACCGATAAAGACTTCGTCAATCTTGTCACCTGCTACAGAAGACAACAGACGGGCATCATCCGGATCGTTCGGCGCACACAGGATAGGTTCTTTCACGTCAGCCAGATCAATCTCGATAATGGCGGCGTATTCAGCATCAGCGTCGGCACGTTCCAGTTTAGGATTAGCTAACCAGGCTTCCATCCCCTGAATACGACGTTCGATAGTACGGACATCGCCGTAACCTTCGCTGATCATCCACTTCAGCATCACAATGTTGGACTCCAGATACTCACGTACCGAAGCTTCAGACAAGGTGATAGTACAGCCAGCCGCAGAACGCTCAGCAGAGGCGTCAGACAATTCGAAGGCCTGTTCAGCTGTTAAATGTTCCAGACCTTCAATTTCCAGTACGCGGCCAGAGAAAATATTCACTTTGCCTTTTTTCTCTACCGTCAGCAGGCCCTGCTGAATGGCGTAGTAAGGAATAGCATGGACCAGGTCACGCAGCGTGATACCTGGCTGCATTTCGCCTTTGAAACGCACCAGTACAGACTCTGGCATATCCAGTGGCATGACTCCAGTAGCGGCAGCGAAAGCCACCAGACCAGAACCGGCCGGGAACGAAATACCCAGCGGGAAACGGGTATGCGAGTCACCACCAGTACCCACTGTGTCTGGTAATAACATGCGGTTCAACCAGCTGTGGATCACACCGTCACCTGGACGCAGCGAAATACCACCGCGGTTCATAATGAAATCAGGCAGCGTGTGGTGCGTATTCACATCCACTGGCTTCGGATAAGCCGCAGTGTGGCAGAAAGACTGCATCACTAAATCAGCAGAGAAACCTAAACAGGCCAGGTCTTTTAATTCGTCACGGGTCATAGGACCTGTGGTGTCCTGAGAACCTACTGTGGTCATTTTTGGTTCACAGTACTGACCAGGGCGGACACCGGTCACGCCACAGGCTTTACCTACCAGTTTCTGCGCCAGGGTGTAACCTTTGCCAGAATCAGCGGCAGCCACAGGACGCTGGAACACTTCTGAATGGCCCAGACCTAAAGCTTCACGCGCTTTGTCAGTTAAACCACGACCGATGATTAATGGAATACGGCCACCGGCGCGCACTTCGTCCAGCAGTACGTTGGAACGCAGTTCAAAAGTAGAGATCACTTCGTCGGTGCCATGACGTTTCACCACACCCTGGTGCGGGAAAATATCAATCACATCACCCATGTTCATACTACCTACATCCAGTTCGATTGGCAGAGAACCAGAGTCTTCCATGGTGTTGAAGAAAATTGGGGCAATTTTGCCACCTAAACAGACACCACCAGTGCGTTTGTTTGGCACAAATGGAATGTCATCACCCATAAACCACAACACAGAGTTGGTCGCAGACTTACGGCTGGAACCTGTACCAACCACATCACCCACATAAGCCAACGGGAAGCCTTTTTTCTGCAGCGCTTCAATTTGTTTGACCGGGCCAATAGAACCCGCCTGATCCGGTTCAATACCATCACGGCTGTTTTTCAGCATGGCTAAGGCATGCAGAGGAATGTCCGGACGTGACCAGGCATCTGGTGCTGGCGATAAATCATCCGTATTGGTTTCGCCCGTCACTTTAAAGACAGTCACAGTAATTTTTTCTGGAATGGCGGGTTTGCTCAGGAACCATTCGGCGTCAGCCCAGCTTTGTAATACAGCTTTGGCGTGTGCATTGCCTTTATCCGCTTTTTCTTTTACATCGTGGAACGAATCAAACATCAGCAGGGTGTGTGACAACCCTTTACCGGCAATGGCACCCAGCTTGCTGTCATCCAGCAGGTCAATCATGGGCTGAATGTTATAACCACCAAACATGGTTCCCAGCAATTCAGTAGCACGCTCTGGCGTCACCAATGGGCTTTGCACTTCGCCTTTGGCCACTGCACTTAAAAAGCCTGCTTTGACATAGGCCGCTTCATCAACACCAGGTGGAATACGGTTTTCTAACAGATCAACCAGAAATGCTTCTTCACCTGCTGGTGGATTTTTCAGTAATTCAACTAAATCGGCCACTTGTTGTGCAGTCAGCGGCTTTGGAGGAATGCCCTGGGTCGCGCGCTCGGCGACATGTTCACGGTATTGTTGTAACACAGTAATGTCCTCTGGTTAGGTCGCCGCAACGCTGCTGCAGCGAGGGAAAGGAAGCAATAGAAACAGCTGGATTATAAGAAAAAACCCACTGAATTGACATCAGAGTATAAGCAGTCAGGCTTATAGTCACTATAAATACGATGAATGACCACCCCAGTTGAGAATTATTCTCAAAAATACTGGTGCAGTATCTTAACTACGTTTTCCGAAGGTTCCAGGTGCGGTGAATGCGTAGTGCTTACCAAACCCGCCTCTCTCAATGAAAGTCCCTCCGCCAGCTTGCCTCAGCCTGTAACGAATACGCCTGTTCAATGATTTGGGTTTGCCGATCCAAGCGCACTATAGAAGGCACAGCGCGCCGTTCATTGCCAAAAGAACGCCTTTGCAGCAAGCCGTCAGCCTGCGCAGCCAGCCATAGCTGCTCTTTAAACCCCGTTTTATCCAACATACGACGGATGCCTTGTTCGTCGTCATCCAAAGCGACAGCGACAAACTGCACTTTGAATGCACCCTGTTCCGACAACTGCTGCACCGTGGCCATCGATTTATAACAAGGCAAACACCAGGAAGCAAAGAAATAGAGTACGCTGTCTTTCCCCTGCAATTCGTCAAATGAACGTGCTGAGCCAGCTAAAAACACAATGGCCGCATCAGCGGCCATTGTAGTAACAAAAGCTTTGGTTCTTTACCAAATCTTCACCCGGTTTTCCGGCGCTATATACATCTTGTCGGTCGGTTTGACATCAAAGGCGGTATAAAACTGCGGCAGGTTCGACAGAATGCCATTCACACGGTAATGCGGCGGTGAATGCGGGTCTGTTGCAATCATTTGCTGCATAGCGGCATCACGATACTTAGAACGCCAGACCTGAGCCCAGCTCAGCAGGACGCGCTGCTCGCCAGTATAACCATCCAGCACAGGAGCTGGCTGACCGTTCAGGGACAGCTCATAGGCTTTTAATGCCACCGTCAGGCCACCTAAATCACCAATGTTTTCACCCAAGGTCAGATCACCATTTACAAAATGACCTGGCACGGGTTCAAACTTGCTGTACTGTGCACTTAAGGCCTGAGTCAGTGCCTTGAAGCGGCTTTCGTCTTCAGCCGTCCACCAGTTACGCAGGTTGCCATCGCCATCAAACTTGGCACCCTGATCGTCAAAACCATGACCGATTTCATGGCCTATTACAGCGCCAATGCCGCCGTAATTCACGGCATCTTCAGCCGCCATGTTGAAAAACGGCGGTTGCAGAATAGCGGCTGGGAACACAATTTCATTGTTCACTGGGTTGTAGTAAGCGTTGACTGTCTGTGGTGTCATAAACCATTCGTCTTTATCAATAGGCTTGCCCAGTTTGGCCAGCATCTGGTCATAACCCCAATGATTGGAGCGTACCGTATTGCCCACCAAATCATCGGCTTTAATCTCTAAAGCACTGTAGTCTTTCCATTTATTTGGATAACCAATTTTTGGCGTAAAGGTGGCCAGTTTCGCCAGTGCCGCTTTCTTGGTGTCTTCTGACATCCAGCTCAGCTCTTTAATCGAGGCTTCATAGGCTTTAATCAGATTGGCCACCAACTGTTCCATGCGGGCTTTGGCTTCTGGTTTGAAATGACGCTCAACATAAAGCTTGCCTGTCAGCTCACCCAACACAGAATCCGATGAGGCCACCGCACGTTTCCAGCGCGGCTTCTGCTCTGTGGTACCGCTCAGCACTGTGCCGTAAAACTGGAATTGACGATCGGAGACTGCTTTATTCAGTTTGTCAGCAAAACTGTTGACCGTATGGAACGTCAGGTAATCCTGCCAGCTTGCCAGGTCTGTCTCTGCAATCACTTTGGGCAAGGCCGCAAAATAACTGGGCTGGCCAATAATCAGCTCATTCACGGAAGCCAGCTTGGCACCGGCGGCAAAATCAGCCCAAGAGAAATCACCCAACATAGTGCTCAGCTCAGCCGCTGTCACTTTGTTGTAAGTTTTTTCTGCGTCACGGTTCTGCACGCGAGTCCATTGCAGTTCAGCCAGTTGCTTTTCCAGCGCATACACACGTTTCGCTGCATTCGCTGGGTCTGGCTGTTTCGCCAGCGTCATTAAATCCTGCAGGTAGCTCTGATACTCCGCCTGAATTTTTTTCGAATGTTCGTCCTCTTTCAGGTAGTAATCGCGGTCAGGCAAACCCAGGCCGCTTTGATCGGCGTATACGGCATACTGGCTGGAGTTTTTCGCGTCGTTATTGACGTACCAGCTCAGTGGAATGCTGACACCATCACGTTGCAGCGACGCAAACACAGCCGCCAGCTGTTTTTTATCCTGCAGCGACTGGATCAGTTCCAGCTGAGCTTGCAGCGGAGTTAAACCCAGCTCTTCCAGTTTGGCTTCGTTCATATAGCTGTTGTAATAACTACCCAGCTTTTGTTCATCCGAACCAGCTGTCAGATCAGTGCGGCTGGATACTTCTTCAATAATAGTTTTCACCGCCAGCTGAGAGTTGTCCGCCAGCACATGGAAAGAACCGTACGAGGCTTTATCAGCTGGGATCTCGGTCTTATTCAGCCAGCCGCCATTAATGGCCAGGAAGAAATCATCCTGCAGACGCACTGTATTGTCGAAGTTCTCTTTGTCCACTCCAGACACTAAAGCCACTGCGGGCGCTGCTGATTGTTCGGCTTTTGCTGTGGAGTTATCAGTCGTTTGTGGTGCTTTACCACAAGCCACCAGACCTAACGCCAGCGCCACGCTGACGGCAGTCAAAGTTATTTTTTTCATGTTGGTCCTGCCAGAATATCGGATGGGAAAAAGCTTTCCTATGGTACGCCTGTTGAAAGCATCCTGTGAACAGAAGTTGTAACAGAATATAAATAACCCCACTAGTTCAGCGGACTGCCGTCAACTGGACTAAAAAGCAAAAAGGCCGCTAAGCGGCCTTTTTTCAGGGGAAAAATTACTTCTTTTTCGCTTTTGGATTTGGCAGGTCAGTGATTGAACCTTCGTACACTTCAGCCGCTAAACCAATAGATTCGTTCAGTGTTGGGTGGGCGTGAATGGTCAGCGCAATATCTTCAGCATCGGCACCCATTTCAACCGCTAAACAGATTTCACCCAGCATTTCACCGGCGTTGATACCGACAATAGCGCCCCCCAGAATGCGGTGCGTTTCTTTGTCGAAAATCAGTTTAGTGAAGCCTTCAGTGCGGGCTGAAGCGATAGCACGGCCAGAGGCAGCCCATGGGAATACCGCAGTTTCTACCGCAACGCCTTTCTCTTTCGCTTCTTTTTCAGTGATACCAACCCAGGCCATTTCAGGATCTGTGTAGGCCACTGAAGGAATGCAACGTGGGTCGAAGAAGTGTTTCATACCAGAGATCACTTCAGCAGCCACATGGCCTTCGTGCACCGCTTTGTGTGCCAGCATCGGCTGGCCAATCACGTCACCGATAGCGAAAATGTGCGGCACATTGGTACGCAGTTGTTTATCCACATTGATAAAACCACGCTCGTCCACATTCACACCGGCTTTGGCTGCGTCCAGCAGTGAACCGTTTGGACGACGGCCTACAGCAACCAGAATTTTGTCGTAACGTACTGGCGACGCTGGTGCGTTTTTGCCTTCGAACGTCACATACAGACCGTCCGCTTTGGCTTCCACAGCCGTCACTTTGGTGGACAGCATCAGGGTGAAGTTGTCTTTGTTGTATTTGGTGTAGGCTTTAACGATATCCGCGTCAGCGGCTGGCACCAGTTGGTCCGCAAACTCAACTACGGAGACTTTAGAGCCCAGAGCACGGTACACAGTGCCCATTTCCAGGCCTATAATACCGCCACCCAACACCAGCATTTCGCCTGGAATATCTTTTAATTCCAGCGCGCCGGTAGAATCGATCACCCGTGGGTCATCTTTTGGAATAAATGGCAGCGCAACAGGCTCAGAACCGGCAGCGATAATGGCGCTGTCGAAGGTAATGGTGGTATCGCCTACTTGCAGGGTGTTGGCACCGGTGAATTTGCCGTAACCGTTCACCACTTTCACTTTACGCATTTTGGCCATGCCAGACAGGCCGTTGGTCAGCTGACCGACCACTTTGTCTTTCCAGGCACGGATTTTGTCTAAATCAATTTGTGGAGCGCCGAAAGTCACGCCGTGTGACGCCATCTCGCGGGCATCATCAATCACTTTAGCCACGTGCAGCAGGGCTTTGGATGGGATACAACCCACGTTTAAACAGACACCACCTAAAGTGCTGCGTGCTTCCACCAGGGTCACGTCCAGCCCTAAGTCGGCGGCCCGGAATGCCGCTGAATAACCACCAGGGCCTGCGCCCAGAACGACGACTTGCGTTTTGATTTCGTTGCTCATGGATTTACCTTTTATCTCTGTTCAGATAACTGCCTGATTTCTCTCAGACAGGCGAAAAATGAAGTGGGCGAAATTTTAACATCGCCCATGTAAGAAGTCCCGTAACTTTTCAGTCCACGGGACATCTTTTGCCTTACATAATGATCTGACGAATATCGCTCAAATAGGACGCCAGGGTTGCGGTAAAGCGGGCGGCCAGCGCACCGTCAATCACCCTGTGGTCATAAGACACCGACAGCGGCACCATCAGGCGAGGTTCAAACTCCTTGCCGTTCCATTTTGGTTTGATGTCCGACTTGGACACCCCCAGAATGGCCACTTCTGGCGCATTGACTATAGGTGTAAAAGCCGTACCGCCAATGCCACCCAGGCTGGAGATGGTAAAAGTCCCGCCCTGCATATCAGCCGAGGTCAGTTTCCCTTCACGGGCTTTGCCAGAAATTTCCTGCAGTTCACGTGACAGCTCGATAATGCCTTTTTTGTTGACATCACGAACCACAGGCACCACCAGGCCATTGGGCGTATCAACCGCAATACCCAGGTGCACATATTTCTTCAGGATCAGGGCACTACCGTCTTCAGACAAAGAACTGTTGAAGGTTGGGAATTCTTCCAGCGCCTTGGCAACGGCCTTCATCACAAACACCAGCGGGGTGTATTTCACGCCCAGCTTTTTCTTGTCGGCCAGTGCATTCTGCTCTTTACGGAACTCTTCCAGTTCGGTGATGTCCGCTTCATCAAACTGAGTGACATGCGGAATTCGCACCCAGTTCCGGTGCAGGTTGGCACCGGATAATTTCTGAATACGTGACAGTGGTTTTTCTTCCACCGGACCAAACTTGGCAAAGTCGACTTTTGGCCAGGGGATCAGGTCAAAACCAACGCTGTTAGCAGAACCAGTGACCGAACCCTGGCCAGAGGTCACCTGCTTGATAATGTTCTTCACGTAGTTTTGCACGTCTTCGCGCACAATGCGGCCTTTGCGGGCCGAACCTGCCACTTTCGACAGATCAACGCCAAACTCACGGGCCAGACGACGCACCACGGGCGATGCATGGGCATAAGCGCTGTTTTCCACAAAACCTGTGCTGGTGGCGGCAGCAGGCGCAGCCGTTGCGGCTGGCGCTGCAGCTGGTGTTGGCGCAGCAGCCATTGGAGCAGCTGGGGTCTGAGCGGACACTGGCGCCGGGGCTACTGCAGCAGGTGCAGAACCCGCCACTTCAAAGCGCATGATCAGCGTACCGGTTTGCACCTTGTCGCCTTTATTGACGATGATTTCTTTCACTACACCAGCAAAAGGTGCAGGCACTTCCATTGAGGCTTTATCACCTTCCACCGATAACAGCGACTGATCTGCGGTAACGCTGTCACCCACTTTCACCATAATTTCGGTGACTTCAACGGCATCACCGCCGATATCCGGTACTGCGACGTCTTGCACGGCTGAAGCCGCAGGCGTAGCCACCGGGGCTGCAACAGAGTCTGCGACAGGCACTGCAACTGGTGCTGCGGCAGCAGGACCTTCAGCGTCGAACAGCATAATCAGGCTACCGGTTTTCACCTTGTCGCCCGCTTTCACTTTAATTTCTTTGACAGTACCGGCCTGAATGGCGGGTACTTCCATCGAGGCTTTATCACCTTCCACCGATAACAGCGACTGGTCGACTGCGACTTTATCGCCCACTTTGACCAGTACTTCGGTGACTTCTACTTCATCCGCACCAATGTCCGGTACATGAATTTCAATCGTCATGTCCAATCCTCTTATGCGTACAGCGGGTTAGTTTTATTGGTATCAATACCAAAACGGGCGATGGCGTCCTGCACCAGTTGCTTGTCAACAGCACCTTGTTTGGCCAGTTCACGCAGCGCCGCCAGTACCACATAACCAGCGTTTACTTCAAAATGGCGACGCAGGTTTTCACGGCTGTCAGAACGGCCGTAACCGTCCGTACCCAGTACTTTGTAAGACACTGAAGGTACAAAAGCACGCACCTGGTCGGCGTAGTTTTTAATGTAGTCAGTGGCCGCAATCACAGGCTCTTTACCGAGCACCTGAGCAATGTAAGGCACTTTTTCCTGTTCCAGCGGGTGCAGCATGTTGAAACGCTCACAATCCTGACCGTCCCGTGCCAGCTCGTTGAACGAGGTCACTGAGAACACGTCAGAGGCCACCCCATAGTCTTCACTCAGAATTTCAGCGGCTTTACGCACTTCATTCAGAATGGTACCGCTGCCCATTAACTGCACTTTGGCTTTGTCGCCAGCATGGCTTTCCAGTTTATAGATACCACGACGGATGCCTTCTTCAGCACCAGCAGGCATGGCCGGGTGGTGGTAGTTTTCGTTCATCACTGTGATGTAGTAGTAGATGTTTTCCTGAGAAGCACCATACATACGACGGATACCATCCTGCATAATCACCGCCAGCTCATAGGCATAAGTCGGGTCATAAGAAATGCAGTTCGGTACTGTGCCGGCCAGAATATGGCTGTGACCGTCTTCGTGCTGCAGGCCTTCACCATTCAGTGTGGTGCGGCCCGCTGTGGCGCCTAACAGGAAACCACGGGCTTGTTGGTCACCGGCCAGCCAGGCCATATCGCCCACACGCTGGAAACCAAACATCGAATAATAAATGTAGAACGGGATCATTGGCAGATCGTTGGTGCTGTATGAGGTTGCCGCCGCCACCCAGGACGCCATAGCACCGAGCTCGTTAATGCCTTCCTGCAGTACCTGACCTGAGGTTTCTTCTTTGTAGTAAGACACCACGGCACGGTCTTCCGGCGTATAGGTCTGGCCACGAGGGTTGTAGATACCAATCTGACGGAACAAACCTTCCATACCAAAAGTACGGGCTTCGTCGGCAATAATTGGCACAATGCGTTGGCCAATGTTGGCATCTTTCAGCAGTACGTTCAGACCACGCACAAAGGCCATCGTAGTCGAGATTTCACGTTTCTGCTCTTCCAGCAGAGGTTCAAAGGCATTCAGCTCTGGCAGCGTCAGTGTTTCGCTGAACTGTGGCAGACGCACTGGCGTGTAGCCATTTAATGCGTTGCGGCGGGCATGCAGATACTGATGCTCAGGTGAACCTTCAGGCAGTTGGATATATGGCAGAGAAGCGACATCTTCTTCACTGAGGTAATCTTCCAGACCCAGGCGCTTGCGAATTTGCAGCACATGGGTCATATCCATTTTCTTCACCTGGTGCGCGATGTTTTTGCCTTCAGCGGCTTCACCCATACCATAACCTTTGATGGTTTTGGCCAGGATCACTGTGGGGCGGCCTTTGCATTCCTGCGCGGCTTTAAAGGCAGCATACAGCTTGGATGGCTCATGACCACCACGCTTTAAGGCGAAAATTTCTTCATCCGTCATGTCTGCAACCAGAGCCGCAGTTTCCGGATAACGACCAAAGAAGTGCTGACGTACATAAGCGCCGTCTTTGGCTTTGTAGGTCTGGTAGTCACCGTCAACCGTTTCGTTCATCAGCTGCAGCAGCTTGCCGGTGGTGTCTTTGGCCAGCAGCTTGTCCCAGCCACTGCCCCACACCACTTTAATCACGTTCCAGCCGGCACCACGGAACAGACCTTCCAGTTCCTGGATGATTTTGCCGTTGCCCATCACAGGGCCGTCCAGACGTTGCAGATTACAGTTCACCAGGAAACACAGGTTATCCAGTTTTTCACGGGCAGCGAACGACAGCGAACCACGGCTTTCCGGCTCATCCATTTCACCATCACCGAGGAAGGCATAGACACGTTGATCGCTGGTATCTTTTAAACCGCGGCCTTCGAGGTATTTCAGGAAACGGGCCTGATAAATCGAGGTGATAGGACCTAAGCCCATAGAGACGGTCGGGAACTGCCAGAATTCCGGCATTAACTTCGGGTGCGGGTAAGAGGATAAACCTTCACCCCCTACTTCCTGCCGGAAATTGTCGAGCTGATCTGCGGTTAAACGGCCTTCCACAAAAGCACGGGCGTAAATGCCCGGAGAAATATGGCCCTGGTAATACACCAAATCGCCACCGTCTTTTTCATTTGGCGCGCGGAAGAAATGGTTAAAACAGGTTTCGTAAAAGGCAGCGGATGACTGGTAAGATGCCATATGGCCACCTAAATCCAGCTCTTTTTTCGAAGCACGCAGAACGATCATAATAGCGTTCCAGCGGATCACCGAGCGAATTTTACGCTCCAGGTTTACGTCGCCAGGGTACGCAGGTTCCTGCTGAGGAGGAATGGTATTGATGTAGTTGGTGGTCACGCCAGTTGGCATGTCCACGCCTTCTAATCTGGCTTGCTCCAGTACTTGTTCCAGCAGGAACTGGGCGCGTTCCACGCCTTCTGTACGAACAACGGATTCCAGCGCTTCCAGCCACTCTTGGGTTTCCAGCGCGTCGACGTCAATGGTAGTGACTTCAGACATAGTCAGTTTCCTTTTTGGATGGACTGCCAGAGCAGACCATCAACCAGTTAAAAAATTCCTCAGCCCGTCAGTTCTGTTGTGAACGACGAAGCGAGCGTTCAATGCGTGAGCGCTCCCGGTCCGCTTCCAGCAAAGCCTCTTCAATAAAGGCCAAGTGGCTGTTGCTGGCTTGCCGGGCTTGCTCCGGCTCGCCATTGATCACTGCGTGCATCAGGGTGTGCCGATGCGCGTTCAGCTGGCTCACTACACCTTCCTTGGGACGCAGCACTTCAAGGTTTAACTTGATGTTCTGCTCCACCAGCGGCGTTAAGCCGCGCACCAAATGCAAAAGCACCACATTGTGGGATGCCTCTGCGACTGCCGAATAAAACTGGCCTACGGCCCGGGCTTCGGCGTCTAAATCCTGTTGCTGCTGGGCAGCACAAATCTGCTCGTAACATTGAGTGATTTGGGCAAAATCAGCCGCAGTTCCGCGCAAAGCTGCGTAATAAGCACAAATGCCTTCCAGCGCATGACGGAACTCCAGCAAGTCAAACTGCGATTCAGGGTGACGGCCAATCAGTGCAAATAAGGGGTCTGTTAAACCTACAGCCAGATTGTCACAGACATAAGTACCGCCGCCCTGACGCTGGCTGACCAGCCCTTTGGCTTCCAGCTTTTGAATCGCTTCGCGCAACGAGGGGCGTGAGACATCAAACTGTTCGGCCAGTTCGCGCTCTGGCGGCAGCTTTTGTCCGGGCGAAAAAATTCCCTCCAGCAGCATCTGCTCGAGTTGACCTACTATCTGATCGGATAACTTGGCCGGTTTTATTTTTAAGCTGGACATGAAACTCTGTCTGTTGCCTTGTCAGGTTGCGCTGCTTTTAATCAGCTTATTGTAAATTGGTCAGACCAATTTTATAAATTGCGGCTTAACTTAACAGAAACTGCATGGACTGTAAATTAAAGCGCCCTGTTCTGCGACTTTCCGGCGACAAATAATTAGAGTAATCACTCAAAATTTCTTGAGCAATTCTGCGCCATATTAATTGGTCTGACCAATAATGCTGTTTACTGCATAAAATAAAAGGCCGATCGGAGATCGGCCTTCTGGGTGAAGCAGAAGCAAGTGGGGGTCAGCTGACCCAGCCGGACAAGGTCAAAACAGCAACTAAAGCCAAGAAAAACAACACGTTACGCTTAGATAACTGCACCATACAGGCAGTTTCTTCGCTGCAGTTGTAGCTGTCTTCCGGTAATGGTTCTGCCGCTTTGGCGA
>NZ_JBBIQD010000013.1:0-97714 GCF_037442525.1 Rheinheimera sp.
ATCACCGCCATCACCCCCATCACCGCCATCACCGCCACACATAGAGCCAATGCAATCATCGTCATCATCTGGCGGGGTATCACACTCAGGGCCACCGCCACCCGTCAGGATGTCACAGTTGAGTGGGCAGTTCGCAGGGTCATTACCGGGAGCCGGGGAACCGTCAGAGCATTGAGGAGTGGGGCAACTCGACGGGAGCGCCGACGGAGGAAATTCAGAGCAGTCTTTTGATACAGGAGTGGAACCAACAACAAAGGACCAAACAGAATACCCAGACTTACAGCCCGCAGTCGTATGACAATAGGAATAATTAATCCTATTGCCGGAGTAAGACAGCAAAGTGCGCGAAGTGATGGAGCCACCAGTCAAATCCATACCGCTCAGCACCTCAAACACATACGGATAAGCCACGGAGGAATCGCAGGGGGCAGAGGTCAAAGGCAAAGCACTAGTGGGCCAATAGATAGCGCACATCTGTACACTATCAGCCTCTGAATCAAACGATAAAAAAAGCCCTAATAAAAGGGCAATTAGGGCTTTGAACTGCATGGAGTAGTCACCTTATGAGTCAAAAACAATCCAGAGACACATAAGGCTGACAATGATGTAAACATCGTCAGCCGTCATGATTAGCTAAAAATCGCAGCTTTAACCCACTTGAAAATCACGGCAGCGAAGGCGGCCGCAATCAGGGCACCGCCAACCAGCGAAATATCCCCGATGATTTCATCTTTCCAGTCACTAACAGCCTGACTGTCAACAGCCGCAAATACAGGGCTGGTGACAATACTGGCACCCACAACAACACCAGCCGCAGCCAGTTTCTGTTTGAAAATAGATAACTTTTTCATAGAGATTTACCTTTGATTGAGTAAGAAACGGACCAGCAATCGAATTCCCCAAGCTGTCAGAAGGGCCAAAATGATTGCTGGCAACATTTGGGAAAAGTCAGCCCAGGTGAGATACACACGCTGAACGACTTCGACCCAAATCAGGGGCTCAGGGCAGGTGCCGGAAATGGGTTCGACAGGGCACACCTGCTGGTACTGGGCCATTATTTTTTACCTGGGACTGGCGCAAAAAGGGAGTAACCAAAAGCCAGGCCGCAGACGAAGCAACACGCACCGAACAGCAACACGATACGGTTGATTTCGATAGATGCGACGTTGAAGTCCATGGTTAACTTGCCTTCAACTGCGCTTTAGGTTCTGGGATGGCAGCGTCAAAGACCGTGAAGGTCATTTGTTCAACGCCGCCTTTTTTAACGATTTCCATGACACCTTCAAACTCAGTCGGCTGAAGGTAGATGCGGGTAAAGGCCTCTTTAAGGCGTTTGGCCAGTGCGACGTTTGGCTTACCTGTGTCACGGACTATCAGGTTCACTTTTACGACTGGCGAACCAATGCCAACATTGTCATTGATGCCGGTGTCTCTGGTGTACGGGTTGCAGACTTCCATGTTGGCCCAGACCATATCGTTGGTAGCGCCTGCTGAAACGTTGATAGGGACGTAAGTTGCTTTGATCAGCATGATATTTCCTTAAGCGGCTTTACCGCCTTTAATGACGCCCAGAATGGGCGCGGTTGTGGCATGGCGATACCAGCTGGGCGCAGAGAAATCGTCCAGGGTGATAACGCGGTTACGTTTAATCATCGGCACAATGCTGCGCGACGGGTTGAACGGGACAGATATGTCTACACCCAGCTTCAAAAGACGGGCTCTGTGGACGTAGTACTGGCTGCTTTTTTTCATGGTGTCTAAGTCGAAGGACTGGCCCCCGTGGAGCCACTTCATCGCATAACACTCTGTTGCATTCGCGGCCTGACGCGACTTCACCACTTTCCTGTCAATGAGCTGGTCGGCAATGGTTTGATAGTCCACTGTTGATACCTCCAGCGTTTTGCACAATGTTTCCAGCGTTACCATTGTGTGGTGGTTCACCAGCTGTTCTAACGAGACAAAGCCGTAATAACACAGGTCATATCGGGACAGTTTCTTCCACTTCCATGAGTGCTCTTCACGCACTACACCAGAGGCCTGACACATTTCCTTGATATGACGGTAATACTCGCAATCGTCTTCATTAGCGCCGGTAAGGTTCCGGTTTTCTTTGTCGATAAGGTCGACGGCCTTTATATAAATCTTGGTGTAGTCCCAGCTGGAACCACGGCCACAACGGGAACCTGTCCATTCCAGGGTTGCACCGTTGGGGTATAAAAACGGCTTTTTGCCATTGGGCAGGGATAGGGTGGCGACAGCGCGCAAGAAGTCATACTCCTGCTGGTAACCAACGGCGTGATTTTTGGTGATATCTACGTGTTTAATCACGGCGCCGGTGTAATGTTTTTTCTGCTTCTGGTTTTCTTTACCCATCAGGAATTCAAAGCGGCCGGTAGTGAACGGGGGAATTCCGAGCTGATTTAACAGCCGGTTGTAAACCTGGACGCACTCTTCAATGGTGGTAAAACCAAACAAGTTTTCTGGGCGGCCAAAGCGGCTGGGATTGCCCTCGACGCGAACGCGCTGACCATCAACAGTGATTCTGATACTGGTGCTGTAGCTGGCCTGAAACTGCTCTTTGAATTTCTTCGGTCTGGCTTCGGTGGTTTCACCTGTGAGTTGGTCAAACTCCAGATACATGCGCTGACCGATGTTAATCATGTCGGGATGCACTTGCTCCATGACCAGGCGGTCAATGAACCAAGGGCAAAATTCGGTGATGCCAGGCGTTTTTTTCATGCGCCTGGACCTGTGGTTACGTGATTTTTGACGTAAGGGGCTGGTTCGGTACGTGAAAAGTTACGTACCTGGTGGCAGCAAAAGCAGCATTCATCAGCATAGAAAAACCCCTTGCAGTCAGTGCAGAACACTTTTAGCGGGTGCAGGTCTAAGGCTGCATCTGCCTGGTTCTGTGCTGAATGTAAGGGGTAGTTCGCCATAACTTCCTTGTACTTCCTGCCTAATGGGTAAAAGAGTTAACTTGTCGTTACTGACAAGTATTTTGATCAGGGGATTAGAGCTTGTCAAGCGAGACAAGTTTTAGGGTGCTAGAATCAGCGTCAAATCAAGAGGCTAGGTAAAAATGCAGATGCCAGAGAATTACAGTTACGCCCTAATTGAACTGTTCAAACAGAAGAAAGGCATAACAAAAAACCGTGATGTAGTTGCGCTACTGGACGGTATGAATGAGGGAAACCTCAGCAACATTAAAGCTGGGAATAGACACTTAACCCCAGAACAAGGTCTGTACATTGCAGAACAATGCGGACTGGACATTGGTGAAGTGTTGGTAAAACTGGATATGGAGCGGGCCAAGAGCCCAGCAGTACAAGAGGCGCTGTCTAGTCTTTTAAAGCGGATAGCGGGAGCCGTGGCAGTAATCAGTCTGAGCATGGGGCTGATAATGACACCGGTGAGTGAAGCTAAGGCTTCCGCATAATTTCAGATTTAACATAATGGGAATTATGCGATGTTTCGTGAACGCCTCAAAAACACTAGTTTTCCTGTGTTTTGATTAGGGCTGATGCTCAGGCCGACCGCGAACACTAACGCCAGTCCGTGGCCGAACAGCTTTTTTGCCAGTTCAGCCCATGCGGTTTTGCCTTGCTCGGTTTTAGCCGTTTCAGCAGATAGCCGCACCAAGACTTCTTGAATGTTCAGTTGGCACTGCTCAGCAATCCATACCGCTTGTTCTTCTGTAAGCCAATGCTTGCCAGATTTAATATCCGATAATCTGCCTTGGCTTAACTTTGGTATAGCTTTACTAGCCACCGTGTCGCTGCCGATTCCTGCAACTTTTTTATATTCCTGAACAAGCTCGTAGCTGTAGTTCATTTTTCACCCTGCCATTGACAATCACAAATTTGTGATTTTAAAATGTATCCACCAATCACATTTTTGTGATTGCCTGTAGACAAAAACCTGAATCCGTTGAGTATACACAAGGGCCGCAACCATGAACATCAACGAGTTAGAGCAACTTCACCAATCAGGCGCATTGCGTCGGGTGGCATTCCACAGAACTTTTAATCACCGTCAGCTGAAAGTGAATCAGGTCTTTGTCACTTTCGTTACCGAGCAAGCTTCTGGTAGCTATGGTGAGGTCACGTTTATGCTGGAACACTCGGCACTTACTTCGGAACTGCTGACCCGCCAACTGTTGGACAACGCTGGTGTGCCCTACTCCTTTTCTGACCTGACAGCTCCTTTGGGTCAACCGAACAACACCACCCCCGATGAACAGCACAGCGGCCCTACTCGGGGTGCTGGTGTTTCATTCATGAAGCCATGCGGGGTTTGTGGAAAACAAGATTTTGATGATTCCCGCAGCTGCATGAATCCAGCCGTTTACACAGCTGCTGGTGACTGGCATTGTTTATTGCAGGTGGCGTCATGAGTCGCCAAAAAGCCCCAGATTTGCCCGAAGTCATTTGCTTAGATGGTCGTAACCATTTTGTTTCATTGTTACGGCCAATTCTTGGTTTGCATGACGCTACCCCTACATTTCAAGCCTATGTATATACAGAAGTTATACAGCACTGTTCTCGTGCTGATATTCCTTTTCTTGAAATGACTGTGGCCGATTTATTGAATTGTACTGAGCTGGCTTCAGCTCGTTTTAAGTCTGACTTTTTCCCTCAATTGGTGGAGAAAAATTTATGAACCACATCATAGCCATTCGCCCCAATCAGCCAATAAAGCTGATCACCAAACGCGACAACCCCGCCGCTGCAAAATCCGTTGCTATTGGGTTGAATTTGCTTTCAGAAGAACAACGCCAAAACGCCATTTTTAAAGCTATTCCGTCAGGTTTTGCTTACTGCAACCTGTGCGGGAAGTGTGACAACTGGGATTCACCTGAAGGTTGCAAAAGCTACGTTAGCCCTCAGGACTGGGCCTGCACCCTTCAACCAACTGCACTGGTGGCTGAATGACTAGCCGCAACCAACCCTATGAAAGCGCCCAAAAACAGCGCGGCCTCGTCAAAGTTACCCTATGGGTTCCGGCGTCATCAGCGCCTGTTTTAAAGCTGGCCGTTAGTCTTTTAGTTGATAACCCAGATTTGTCTTTGTCCGTTTTACGGCACACCAAAACTGGTCGGTTTGTCAGCATAGAACAACCGTCACTGGTGACGCTATGAGCTTAATGATTGACTGGCAAACCTGCCTTATACCGTTACGCCATAAGCGCATTCACAACGGTCATTTGTTTAACGTCGATGCAGCTGGTGAGCTGCGCTGGGAAGTTGCACAGGCTCGTCAGCTACAAGGCTCCTACGAAAGCAGCTGTCAGGTTAAAAGCAATGACTTGGTGATGCTGCCGAACTGTAACCATGAACCGGAGTACGCAGACACTCTGTACCTGCATGGCAACCCGACCAAATTTCTACAGGGTCACAACATTGTAGGCACCTCAGACCTCAACCAGCTAACCCTTGCATGGGTGAAAGCTATTGGTAAAACCGTTGGTTTTGAAGTGGATGTTTTTACCGAAAAACGCATTTTGTCCGGCGACTACATAGTTAAGCGTTTGGACCTCAACGCAGCCTTTGAGCTGCCTTCATTTTCTGATGTACGGGCATATCTGGACGCCCAATCAGTAAAGACCAAAACCCGTCACGGCCGTTCTACGGTCAAGAAAGGAACGGTTTATTTCGGCCAGCATTCACGCCGTTGGTCCGTAAAGATGTACAGCAAATTTGAAGAAATTATTGAAGGGAAAAAGGGCCACAGAGTACCGCCCCAAATCCTGAATTCACCACTTGTTCCATGGACGGAAAACAAGGTGCGTATTGAGTTGGTGTTAAGGGCTGCCGAACTCAAGAAATTAGCCGGAACTGATGACGTAAAGGCCCTGCATCTTCTGCAAATTGGTTTGCAGAACATCTATCAAAATTACTTAGGCAGGCTAGATATGACCGCAAATATTCAACTCAAAGATGAGCAGCTTTTAAAACTGCCTCGCAAAGTCCAAGGCACGTACAGCCTTTGGTCACAGGGCCATGATGTTCGCTCAATGATGGCTGTCGCTACCTTTTACCGCCATAGGGATGAATTAAAACCCTTCGGTATTGATATTTCACTGCCGTATGACGGTGAAAGCAAAAGCTCCAACGTCGTTCCACTGCTGCGCGTTTTAGACGCCCAGCCTTGTTCAATTCCTGCTGATTTTCAGCGTTATATCGTTCATTAAGAAGGGTCGCAATCATGCAACAAATTAAATTCACTGGCTTAGCGTTAATCGGTACTTACATGGGTGTCAGACAGCGCCAAATCACTAATCGAGCAACAGGTGAGGTTTCTACCATTGCCGAAGCTGGTTTTTCTACTTTGCTGGATAACGGCTTTGGTGGCGTAACTGAAGAAATTACCATGGTCAGTCTTTCCAAGGCTCAAATGGTTGATGGCACCAGTTCAAAGCTGCAACCCTTTATTGGCAAATCAATCATGGTCCCTGTGTGGGTTCGTTCCTATCCGCTCCAGGGCGGAAAGGCTGGCCAGAACATTTACCTTTCAAACGACTGGCATTCACAGGTTGTTGTTCTTCAGGAACCAGCTGCCAAAGCCTCTTAACCCCGTTTCCTTTGCCCCTATCCGTCTGCCCCTTTTGGGGTAGATGGATAGGGCAAAGATAAGGCTAATCCATGAAATATTTAGTTTTTTTAGCACTCATCCTGTCAGGTCATGCGTTTGCTGAATGTTTTGTGCCAATTCCTCCGGAAAGCTCTTATATCCTGAATTGCCCATTTGATCCCGGCACTACTGGCGGCTATCCAAATCAGTGTTCTGGTGGCGGTCGGACATGGATAGATTTTACCGGCACTTTAGTTCCTACCATTGACCCACTTGAAACCTGTAGCGGTTACTGGATATCAACCGCTGAACAGGTCACCAGCGGTACTGGCGGTTCTGATACGTCCGCTCCTGTCGTTCAGGCAATAGAGCAATCAACTCTCGCAATCACAACCGCTTTGGCGTGTGTGTGTTTCTTCTTGGGACTCAATTCATGGGAGGCATCAGCTAAATGATTACTCCCGTCGAAACGTCTGCGTTCGTTATGGGTGCAGGTGCAATTGGGTGGTGCTTAGGTGCCACTTTCTACGCTTTCAGGCGCTTTGTCTGGAAGGCAATTAATTAAACCTTTAAGGAGTTCTATATGAACAATGCAATGAAATTACGTACAAAACTGGGTGTTGCCGCTGTGGCTATTGTTGGCGTGACAGCTCCTGCTCATGCCGCTCTGTCACAGGCCATTACTGATGCGTTTGATGCCGTCAGTTCTGATGCTGCTTCGATGGGCGATTTGGCTTGGCCTATCGTTGTTAGCATCACGCTGACCATCGTGGGCATCGGCCTGTTTAAGAAATTCATCGGCAAAGCTGCCAGCTAAGGCACAGAGGCCGCCGCATGAAATCAACGCTTCCTGCCAAGTTAGCCATCGTCTTATCGGTGGCCTCTTTTTACTCGCTTGCTGATTGTTCTTCTGTTGCTGGTAATTCAGTTTCTTCCATTTCTTTTTTTGGCTCCCAGTCATGCCCTAACACAACAGCTATGACTGTTTCTGGCGTCCAGTGCGCTTTAACAAAGGGTTCTGGCTTTAACTGTATTACAGAATCCAATGATTCTTTTGGCGGTCCTTACGTTTACACTGGTTCTGTGTATTCCGGTGATAATGGTGGTTCCTCTGGTGATGGTTCCATTAAACCCATCGGTTCCGGTGTGGAAAATAATTACGATATTGTGGGAAGTACAGCGTCTCCAGCGTCGTCAGGCAGTGTTGAGAATGCGTTCGTTCAAGCTCAGTCCCGTAATTATCAGATGTTAACGAATTTGCAGTCTAATCTCTTGTCGCGTATTACCTATGACAATTCCCAGCTTAAAAGTAAGGTTGTAAACGAATTAAGTTACACGCGCTCAGATATTCAATACCTTTCTGCTGAAGTTCGTGAAGCACGCAACGAAACCTTAGAATTGCATCAGTCAGCTATGCAATCTGTCGTTGATTCGTTGGCTTTACAAGATGAAACGCTTGGTTCTACATACGTCACTGCACAGGACACCTTGCGCGCAGTAAATAATTTAACTTCACAGACTGGCGGTTCTTTAAATGCTGTTAACCAGCAAATCGGCGGCCTTCGTTCTGACCTCGGACGTATTGAGGGTGGCATTGCACGTATTGAGGCTAATGCCGCCAGTAAATTCGACGTGTCTCAGAGTGAAAACAATATTACTTCACAAATGGGCGAGCAGTTCGGCCAGATAATGAGCGGCATTTACAGTACCTGGACACCTACCATTCAGAAAGTTGATGATGCCTATGCGGCTTTATCTGACCAGATTGCCAATGTTGCAGTTGGCCCTGATGCAGAGTTGCACGAAAAGGTTGATCAGGAGGGTCCAACGGGATTCTGAATTTTTTTCACAAAAAGTGATTTAAGTTATTGTTATAAATAAACTAAATCTGAGTAAAAACCTGTGATTTTGAGGTGTTTTGGCTACCCGAGCGTCTTTCAGCTTACTGACAAGATTGTCTTATATAGTCCACTAGCTTTGGAATATTGTCTCTGGCGCTCCGGCCTGCGCCAATCAATGTCGCTGAACCTGGACTCACCCAGTCTCCATACCCAAACAGCCAGAGTCTGGGTTCTTTTATTGCTTGTCCATCTTGGTTCAGCACTTTGCCATCGTCTTCCAGAATTCCTAATGCTGCCAAATGGCTTAGCTCAGGTTGAAAACCAGTGCACCAAATCACGGCATCAAACGCCTGTTCTGTGCCGTCCGACCATACAACACCTGTCTGTGCGAAATGGGTAAACATGGGCTTTGCTTTTAACACACCACGGTCTCGGGCTGCTTCTACGGGAGGCACCATGACGATGTCACCAATTCCTCCCACTGGCTGATCAGTCGTTTGGCCTGTGATCCTCGCCGTCGCACGTTCAAACAGCACCCTGCCATCGACCTCATCAGGCAGAAATTGAGGGGCTTCACGAGTGACCCATATTGCCGTTGTTACCTCGTCCAGTTCAGCAAAGATCTGGGCTCCAGAGTTGCCGCCGCCAACGACCAAAACGTTTTTCCCACGATAATACTCAACTCCTTTATAAGACGCTGAGTGGCACATTTCTCCTAAGAATGCCTTTGCCCCTGGTAGTTCTGGGACTACAGGATGGCTCCAGTTGCCTGTTGCACTGATCACTGTTTTTGCCAGCCAACTGTACTTGCCATCGCTCACCTTAAGACAGTTGTGTTGCGTATCCCGCAGCACAGTCTTTACGTGATGTGGCCTATAGATAGGTAACTGATAGCGTTTTTCATAACGCTCCAGATAGGCGATAACATCATTTCTGTGGGGGTAAACATCTGTTTTACTTGTCGAAAACAGGATACCAGGTAACGAGCTGTAAAGCGCCGGTGAGAACAATCTTAAGGATGGCCAGGTATGATTCCACGCGCCGCCTGCTGTCGCTTGGTTGTCCAGGATGATAAAGTCCAGACCAGCCCGGCGCAGGTAGTACCCCGCAGACAGTGCCGCTTGGCCACCGCCGATAATCACTACATCAAAGATTTTAATTGCCATAGTCAGCCCGTTTTCCCTTTGTACAAAGATGCCATCAGATAGATGCCTGGTTGACTCTTTTCATCAGCTCTTCAGCGGACTCTTTTCGTTCGGAGTATCTGTCTGTTAAGTAGTCACTGCGATCTCGTGTCAGAAGCGTGAACTTCACCAATTCTTCCATTACATCCACAATGCGGTCGTAATACGGCGATGGTTTCATCCGGTCGTTGTCATCAAACTCGTTAAATGCTTTTGCGACAGACGATTGATTAGGGATAGTCAGCATACGCATCCACCGTCCCAGTATGCGCATCTGATTGACGGTATTAAACGACTGGGAACCACCACAGACTTGCATTAACGCCAGCGTTTTACCTTGTGTAGGCCTGACCGCTCCCATCGACAAGGGGATCCAATCAATTTGCGCTTTCATGATGCTAGTCATTGCACCATGGCGCTCCGGTGAGCTCCAGACCATGCCTTCACACCACTGGGTCAGTTCCCGCAGCTCCACGACCTTTGGGTGAGATGTATCTTCAGCATCAGGCAAAGGCAACCCCCGTGGGTTAAACATCTTTGTCTCGGCCCCCATCGCCTCTAAAATTCGTGACGCTTCCTCTGCGGCTAATCGGCTAAATGATCGCTCTCTGAGTGATCCATACAGCAATAAAATACGTGGTTTGTGTGTCGCTGGCGTACCAGCAAAAACGAGCTCATTAGATGGTACGGTAAATACATCTGTTTTAATGTTCGGTAGATGATCCATAACATTCTCTTTTTCTTGAGGGTTTAACGACAACAGCCTGATGGCTCTAAAGGACAACAGAGACCATCTTTTTGAGCAGACGCTTGGTACTGGAGGCCAATGGCGGTTAGAAACTCACACAGGGGCGCTAAACGTTTTACGCCTAGTGAGTAACAAATGCGGGGGTGTTCAATTTCTCCCACCACCACTCCGGCCTCTTTCAGAATACGAAGGTGTTCGGAAACCGTAGATTGAGCCAGACCCAACTCCTGCGTAATTTCACCGCCGATACAGCTGCTTCGGCTGAGCAACAACCGAACAATCTGCACCCGCGCCGGGTGTGCAAGGGCCTTCGCTATTGTTGCCAGTTCTTCGTTGGACGCCAGTTCTGATGGCGATACTGTTTCTGTGTTTTCCATCTTCATCACTCAATATCGTTAATCGACGATTAACAGAGGCTAAGCGCCTTTTTATCCATTGTCAAATCACGATGGCAGCCCATCAGCGGCAAACAACTTATTGACATACGAAAAAACATATATATGATCCAGCGTATATCTTAAGGAGCACATGATGTCTAAACCACACCTAATCTTCATTTGTACGGAGAACTCCGCACGGTCATTGATGGCTGAAGCGATAGCAAAGCACAATTTTGGGGATCGCTTTGAAGTTGCAAGTGCAGGTACTGATCCCCAACATCCGGATATACGGGCGATGGAAGCCATCAAACGTCATGGCCTTTCTGTGGAAGGACTTCGCTCAAAATCGCTGGACGAGTTTGCGGGGCTGACTATGGACTACGCCATTATTTTGTGCAGTAAAGCAAAACAGGAATGCTCAGAAGGACTGCCTGCGAAACACATCATGGCGTGGGATTTTCCCGATCCTAAACTGGGAGCCTCTGACAAAGCCTATGACACCACCATGCATGAATTAAGTGAACGTATCAAAATGTTTGTATTGCTGTATGACAAACAACGCTCCGATAAACCGTAATGAAGTGTGAGGTCCTGATGGAACCACTAGAGTTCTTCAAACTGCTTGCCGATGAAACCCGTTTGCATTCCATGTTGTTAATTGCTCAAGAGGGCGAGTTGTGTGTCTGCGAACTCACCACAGCACTGAATGAGACACAGCCCAAAGTGTCCCGTCATCTGGCCATGTTAAGAAAATCTCATGTGCTGTTGGACCGCAGGCAAGGTCAATGGGTGTTTTACCGGCTCAACCCTGAACTGCCGCACTGGGCCAAGCAAGCCATTGTGCAGACACTTGAACAAAACCAGGTACTCATTCAACCCTTGATGAAAAGCCTGTGTTCCATGGGCGATAGACCTGAACGAGCGGCAGCCTGCTGCCCTTAGGATCTGTCTGCATAGATGTGCAACCACGAGGTGTGGTGCGTGTTGGTCAATCTGAGGTCACTATGAATATTCTGTTTTTATGTACCCACAATTCCTGTCGTAGCATTCTTGCCGAAGCACTCACCCGGCATCTGGCCCGCCAGTCCGGTCATGAAACACCCGTTGTTGTAGCAAGTGCAGGCAGTTCGCCGCGAGGCTTCATTCATCCGCTGACGTTGCAGTACTTATCACAGTGGTCAATCGCCACGGATGACCTTCAGAGTAAAAGTTGGGATGAGTTGACCGAGTTTCATCCAGATGTAGTGATCACGGTATGCGATCAAGCCGCCGGAGAATCCTGTCCTGTTTGGTTTGGCCGTGCAGTCAAAGGACATTGGGGCTTGCCCGATCCAACCCGTGCGGGTTTGACGCCAACACAAGTGGACACCGAGTTTCAGCTACTGTTGGACGTACTGACGAAACGGTGTGAGGCACTGCTGCGATTACCGCAGTTCGACCAGGCAGCCGTCGCTGCTATTGCCGACTCTTACCCGTTGTAAGCCAGACCGACTAAATTTGAGGAGTATTCATGGGCTTGTTTGAACGTTATTTATCGGTGTGGGTTGCCCTCGCGATGGCGGTTGGCGTGATTGCCGGCAATCTGGTCCCCGGTGTATTTCAGATGGTGGCGTCACTTGAATATGCACAGGTGAACTTCGTTATTGCCCTGTTTATTTGGGTTATGATTTACCCGATGATGGTGCAAATTGATTTTAGCGCCATCAAAGACGTCAGCAAAAAGCCCAAAGGTATCGTACTGACCTTAGTGGTGAACTGGCTTATCAAGCCGTTCACCATGGCATTGCTAGGCTGGTTATTTTTCCGTTACTTATTTGTCGATTGGGTCGATCCACAAACGGCAACAGAGTACATCGCAGGCATGATTTTACTGGGCGTGGCACCTTGTACTGCCATGGTCTTTGTCTGGAGTCAGCTGACCAAGGGAGATCCGAACTACACCCTGGTACAGGTCTCTGTGAACGATATCATCATGATTTTTGCTTTTGCTCCTATCAGTGCGTTGCTTTTAGGCGTCTCCGACATCACCGTGCCTTGGTCTACGCTGCTGTTATCCGTCGCACTGTATGTGCTGCTACCCCTGTTAGCTGGGGTCTGGACCAGACGCCTGTTTGCCAGAAAAAACATGGACGACTTGTCTGCATTACTTACGCAAATTAAACCCTGGTCTATCTTCGGCTTACTGGCGACCGTGGTCTTGCTCTTTGGGTTTCAGGCGCAAACCATTTTAAGTCAACCACTGGCCATTGTACTGATCGCTATCCCGTTGTTACTGCAAACCTACGGCATCTTTGCACTGACGTACCTGGCTGGCTACAAACTGCATTTACCGCACAACATCGCAGCGCCTGCTGGAATGGTCGGCGCAAGTAACTTTTTCGAGCTGGCAGTGGCCGTGGCTATTTCACTGTTTGGCCTGAACTCTGGCGCAGCATTGGCCACAGTGGTTGGTGTCTTAGTAGAAGTGCCGGTGATGTTGTCACTGGTATGGTTTGCGAACCGGACTCGCCACTGGTTTCAACTCAACTGATTAACCCTGTTTATGATCCAAGAAGGACAACACGATGTCACATCCCTATGAC
The DNA here is from genome assembly GCF_037442525.1 of Rheinheimera sp. Taxonomy (GTDB): domain Bacteria; phylum Pseudomonadota; class Gammaproteobacteria; order Enterobacterales; family Alteromonadaceae; genus Pararheinheimera. The sequence continues at coordinate 13,308 of NZ_JBBIQD010000013.1, forward strand.
GAATTAGCGCTTGAAGGCGCAGCAGCCCTGATCTTCACCCCGTGCCCAGGCACCAAAGGCGAATCGCTCAATGCATCACTGCACACGTTAAAACAGGCCGGTGCATCCGCCATCATTACCTTAATGCCAACCGAAGAAATGGAACGTAATGCGGTTACAGATTTACCAGCACTCTGCGCAGAGCTTGGGTTGGCATGGTTTCAATGCCCGATTGAAGATGATCACGCGCCACTTTCAGACTTTGCAGCAGCCTGGCAGCAGTATGGCCCAGCGGTCCATCAGTTATTAAAAGACGGTAAAAAAGTCGCGATCCACTGCAAAGGCGGCTCAGGCCGGACCGGCTTAATGGCGGCTCAAATCATGGTAGAGCGTGGCGTTGAGAAAGAACGGGTCAAACAGCGAGTACAAGCACTACGACCCTTTGCATTGACGCTAAAACCTCATGAAGAGTATTTCAACGCGCTCTGAGCTATTAAATGATGCTCAGAGAAAAATAAATAGTACGTATGAACATCCGCCATGGCGAGAAAAGCCGCCAGTCGGTGATGAAGGAATGGATATGAAAATTAAGATCGGTATTAACGGGTTTGGTCGTATTGGCCGTTTAGCCTTGCGTGCGGCATTTGACTGGCCTGAGTTTGAGTTTGTGCAGATCAACGACCCTGCTGGGGATGCGGTAACATTTGCGCATCTGCTGAACTTTGACTCTGTGCATGGCCGCTGGCACCACGAGGCGACAGCAGATGGCAACACAGTCGTGATCCACGCACAACGTATTGCTGTGACACACAACAAAGCCATTGCAGACACGGACTGGTCGGGTTGTGATCTTGTGATAGAGGCCTCCGGCAAGATGAAAACCAAAGCACAGCTTCAGGCTTATCTGGATCAGGGGGTTAAACGGGTTGTGGTGAGTGCTCCTGTGAAAGAAGCCGGAGTCTTAAACGTCGTGATGGGTGTCAATCACCAGCTGTTTGATGCAAAGGCACATCCAATAGTTACAGCGGCCAGCTGTACCACCAACTGTTTAGCGCCGGTTGTGAAAGTCATTCATGAGCAGCTTGGTATTAAACATGGTTCGATCACGACCATTCACGATCTGACCAACACACAATCTATTTTGGATACGCCACATAAGGATTTGCGCCGTGCCCGTGCCTGTGGCAGCAGTTTAATTCCAACCACCACAGGCTCTGCCACCGCCATCACAGAGATATTCCCTGAACTCAAAGGCCGATTAAATGGCCATGCTGTCCGTGTGCCGCTGGCCAATGCTTCGTTGACTGACTGCGTATTTGAAGTAGAACGCGCCACCACCGCAGAGGAAGTCAATCAACTGCTGAAAACGGCGTCAGAAAACGAACTGAACGGCATTTTAGGCTATGAAGAACGACCACTGGTGTCTGTCGATTACAAAACCGATCCACGCTCAAGCATCATTGATGCCTTGTCCACGATGGTTGTGAACGGTACTCAGGTCAAAATTTATGCCTGGTATGACAACGAATGGGGGTATGCGAACCGTACTGTGGAATTAGCCCGGATGGTCGGTAAAGCATAAGGAGTATGGCGTGACTCATCAACCTCTGACAAAACCTGTGAACACACTGAGTACTGAGTTAAAGCAATACTTTGTTGTCACGGGCAATTACTGGGCCTTTACGCTGACCGATGGTGCACTGCGAATGTTGATCGTGCTGCATTTCTATCAGTTGGGGTATACGCCACTGGCCATCGCCTCATTGTTTTTGTTCTACGAGTTTTTTGGGGTGGTGACTAACTTGGTCGGAGGTTGGTTAGGCGCCCGGCTGGGCCTGAATAAAACCATGAATATTGGTTTATTTTTGCAGGTGTTTGCGCTGGCCATGTTACTGGTGCCCAGTGAGCTGTTGACCGTTGTCTGGGTGATGGCGGCACAGGCGATGTCCGGCATTGCCAAAGATCTGAACAAAATGAGTGCAAAAAGCTCACTGAAACTGCTTCTTCCGGACAGTGCTCAGGGCGCGTTATACAAGTGGGTGGCTATCCTGACCGGCTCTAAAAATGCACTCAAAGGCGTTGGCTTTTTTCTGGGGGGTGTCTTATTGACCTGGCTGGGCTTTCAGGGCGCGATTGCCGCAATGGCCGCTATGCTGGCGTTGGTCTGGCTGCTGAGTGTGCTGCTACTTAAAAAAGATCTTGGCAAAAGCTCATTCAAACCCAAATTCAAAGATCTGCTGTCAAAAAGCGCCACCATTAATCAACTCTCGGCTGCCCGATTGTTCTTATTTGGTGCGCGTGATGTCTGGTTTGTAATTGCGCTGCCGCTTTATTTGTCTTCCCAGTTCAGCTGGACTCATGCAGAGGTCGGTTCGTTTTTAGCGCTGTGGGTGATTGGCTATGGCGCTGTACAAGCCTTCGCTCCCTCTATCACAGGAAAAAAATCGGGCAAAGTGCCCAATGCAAGCACGGCGCTGCTCTGGGCGGGTTTACTGTGCAGCATCCCTTTACTGATAAGCATAGGGATGGCCTACACCCTTTATCCACTGTGGAGCCTGATCGGCGGTTTGATGCTCTTCGGAGCGATTTTTGCGGTGAACTCGTCTTTGCACAGCTACCTGATAGTCAGTTCTGCCGGACGGGATGGCGTCTCACTGGATGTCGGTTTTTATTACATGGCCAACGCGATGGGTCGTTTAATCGGCACGGTCTTATCGGGCTGGGTGTATCAGGCGCAAGGCCTACAAGCCTGTTTGTGGGTATCGAGCGCATTCCTTGGCTTGACGGTTATGATCACTTTACTGTTAAAAACATCGGATAAGATGTAATTCGAGATAGCGAACATACTTTGCTCGCTACATGGATCTGGCTGCGCACTTTTAAACTTTTACTGGCCTTTAGCTGCCTAAACCGCTAGAATGCCGCCCGAATTTTGAACAAAAGCAAAAAACAAGCCAAGAGGATGAGCCGGTGTAATTAGCGAACAACACAAAACAGATTTGCAAAATAAAGTTAGGTTTGAACCATGCGTGCAAACTTTAAATGCAATACCTGTGGTGTTTTGCTGGTTCATATCGGATTTCTAAAACTTAATGGATGTTTTATGCTTAATACTTTTAAGCAGCATTGGCTTTCCAATATCAAAGGAGATGTCTTAGCTGCCATCGTTGTTGCTTTAGCCCTCATTCCTGAGGCTATCGCTTTCTCTATCATTGCAGGTGTGGACCCTAAAGTGGGTTTGTATGCCTCCTTCGCTATCTGTGTTCTTATTTCCTTGACTGGTGCTCGACCCGGCATGATTTCAGCCGCAACTGGTGCTATGGCGCTGTTGATGGTTGTTCTGGTCAAAGAGCATGGCTTGCAGTATTTGCTGGCGGCAACGCTGCTGACGGGTATCATCCAAATTGTATTTGGTTTCCTGAAGTTAGGTAATCTTATGCGGTTTGTGTCCAGATCAGTGGTCACAGGTTTTGTGAATGCGCTAGCCATTCTTATCTTCCTCGCTCAGTTACCTGAACTCTCCGGTGAATACGGCTCCGTCACTGTGTATGGCTTAACCGCTTTAGGTCTGGCTATTATCTATTTGTTTCCCTATCTGACGAAAGCAGTCCCATCGCCACTGGTTTGTATCGTGGTGGTGACATCGGTTGCTCTCTATTTTGGTTTGGATGTACGTACCGTCTCGGATATGGGCGAATTACCGGATAGCCTGCCGATTTTCTTATGGCCTGAAGTACCACTGAACTTTGAAACGCTGAAGATTATCTTTCCTACGTCTATGGCATTGGCCGTTGTGGGTATTCTTGAGTCGCTGATGACCGCAACCATCGTGGATGATCTAACCGATACCAAAAGTAACAAAAACAAAGAATGTGTGGGTCAGGGAATAGCCAACATTGGCTCTGGTTTAATTGGTGGTATGGCTGGTTGCGCCATGATTGGCCAGTCAATTATCAACGTCAAATCAGGTGGCCGCACTCGTCTGTCCGCACTGCTAGCTGGCGTCCTCTTGCTGGTGATGGTGGTGTTTCTGGATGCATGGGTTGGCATGATCCCGATGGCAGCTCTGGTTGCCGTCATGATCATGGTATCCATTGGCACGTTCAGTTGGAGTTCGGTGAAGGATTTGAAAAAGAATCCGGTCAGTTCAAGCATCGTCATGGCTGCGACAGTAATAGTTGTTGTCGCCACTCATAACCTGGCGTGGGGTGTGTTGGTTGGCGTGATCTTAAGTGCAATATTCTTTGCTAATAAAGTCGGACAAATCCTTTATGTGGGGTCAGAACTGAGCAGCAACGAAAAACACAGAACCTACAAAGTTGTGGGTCAGGTATTTTTCAGTTCCGCAGAGCAATTTGTTGACTCCTTTGATTTCAAGGAAGCCATTGAATCGGTGCAAATTGATTTGAGTCGCGCCCACTTCTGGGACATTACCGCTATCAGTTCATTAGACAAGGTCGTGATTAAGTTCCGTCGTGAAGGTACAGATGTTGAGTTGCTTGGCCTCAATGAAGCCAGTGCCACTCTGGTGGACAAGTTTGCAGTACACAATCAGCCTGATGCAATAGAACGGCTGATGGGACACTAACGGGGAGTACATAAAATGACTAAAAAAGTAATAGCCGGTATTGACTCATCACCTTACGCAGAAGCCGTATGTGACTATGCAAGCTGGGCAGCACAACGCCTTAACGTGACCATGTCAGTGCTGCATGTGCTGAGCAAAACACAACAACAGGACACCAGCGATTTCAGTGGCAGTATTGGGCTCGGTGCTCAGGAAGCCTTGATGGAAAAGCTGGCTCAACTGGATGCCGAGCGCGGCAAGCTGGCGTTGGAGCGTGGTCGTATTATGTTGGATGCAGCTCGCGCCCGAGCTATCGCCGCAGGGGTTGAACAGGTTGAAGAGCGCTTACGCCATGGCGACTTTGTAGAAACTGCAATAGAACTGGAAGAAGAAACCCGTTTACTGGTAATGGGAAAACGCGGAGCCAGCAGCGCTGACGCTCATGGCCGATTAGGTTTACAGGTTGAACCTTTGATCCGGAACGTTCATAAACCAGTGCTCTTGACCCAACAGAAGTACAAGGAGCCTCAGAAGGTGATGCTGGCTTATGATGGCAGCGCGACGGCTCTTAAAGGCTTAGAAATGCTCGCCGGAAGCCCTTTAGTCAAAGGTTTACCTGTGCATTTGGTGATGGCAGGCGCTGATGTAGATGCAACAAGAATACAGATGGAGCAAGCGGCCAGCATTTTGCGCAAGTCAGGCTTCAACACCACCATAGCTATTGTTGCAGGTGAACCAGAAACGGTGCTGCATCAGTATCAGCTGCAACATGATATTGATCTGATGGTGATGGGCGCATATGGTCACTCCCGCATCCGGCAATTTATCGTGGGTAGCACGACTACGGCGATGTTAAGCCATGCCAAGTGTTCATTATTGATCCTGCGTTAACACCTCAAGGGTCAGACAACTGGCCCTTGTTTATTCAGATGCTATGGATTTATTGAAGGCGAATTTCTGCATCGCCCGATGCTCTACCTCTAACATCTTCAAAGTAACAAACAAATATGACCATCATGGTTTTATTTTTTCATTGGGGATCTCTAATTGATAAACCATCGGTTCGATCGGTCGATTTACGTCAATATTGTAGTCACCAAACCGATTGATATATGACGTCCAGTAAGGCGCGAGGCACCCAAGTTGCTCCTGTGTGATTTCGTGGCCTTCTGCTGTGAGCTGTTTTAAGATCTGTGTCATTTTCGCGGTGGTGTACAAAATCACCATATTGGCCACCAGTTGGTTGTATTTCACTATTTTTTGCTGCTCATAGCGGATGTTTTCAGCGATGATCCGCTCACCGCCAAAGAACAGCCATTTCTTGTACTGATGAAATTCTTCCGTCTTGTTGGTTTCAGCATGAATAGTCTGACGCATGATGGGGTCATCGATGTAGTTCAGCAAGAAGATAGTCCGGATCACCTTCCCAAGCTCTTTGAAAGCAAAATACAGTTTGTTTTTGCGGCTGTACGTGCCTAAACGTTTGAGCAGTGTCGAGGGGGTGATCCGTCCCAGCTTGATAGAGACCATCACCCGGAGCATATCGGGCAAGTATTTACGAATAAGCTCAAAATCAATACTGCCGCTAAACAGTGAGTCAATGTGCTGATATTTGGCGTTCTTGTCAGGTCTGAAGAACCGCAAGTCGTGAATATTGCGAATGCGGGGCATCAACTTGATCCCAAGGAGATGCGACAATCCAAATACGGTGTAGCTTTGCGCGTGAGTGTCGCCATGCAGTGTATCAGGCTGAATGTCTGACTCATTTTTTTGCAGAACATCAAGGATATAGACCCCTTCATAGGTGCCACATGGAATAAAGTGGCTGAACAAGGCAATGTACGTATCCGAGACATGGTAATAGCCGATCCCGCCATACCCGCCGTAGCGGATGTGATACTGAGACATCATGTTTTGTTCGTACAGATCCCATTTGGTGCCATCGGCGGAAGCATGACTGCCGTCCCCCCAGAATTTGGGCAAATCAAACTGATTGTACGCATTGATCACTTTGGTGATGGCCTTTTCCAGTTTGACTTCGCTGACCTGTTTGATATTCAGCCAGGCCACCTGGCGTGGACTTAGTCCTTTAATCGATCGGGCGGTCTGGGTTGGCCCAAGGTTACAGCCATAGCAAAATAAAGTCGTAATAAAGCGGTACTGCGGGTTATCCAATCGGCTTTTGTTGCCGGAGTGCGGGTAAATAATTTTATGCAGATCCAGCCAGTGCTCTGTATCTGTCAGGATATCGACGATACTGGTGGTCTCTAATTTTCCGGTGATCAGCTCCTTCAGTGCTTCCACTTCGTTATCCGGCCGTTCTTTTTTGCCTTTTTTCAGGCTCAGTCGTCCGGATTTGAGCGTTGCACTGTCGTTGGCTGGAAACCGGGCATCCACCCGTTGAGCAGTTTCGGTCAGCAAGGTTTTTAACTGTTCAATAAATTCATCCGGCTTATTCACCGGGAGTTCTATTTCCTGGGCGTACCGATCAATTTCCTGCAGGTACTCTTCGACGCTGACAAATTCTTCACGGTGGTCGTAATATTCCTGGCCATGAAGCACATGCAGATCCCCAGACTCCAATTCCTGCTTGATCAGTGTCCATATCGCCAGCTCCAGATACTTTCTGTGGTATTTCACATCGTCGCTGTCGTTCGTTGGCGTGACTTTAATAAGCTTCGCCCATTGGGCAGGAAACAGCGGTGTCGGATCGGCGTCGCAGTACTCCAACACCTGCTCTGCGGAAATAAACTCTTTATGACTGTTTCGAAGGGCCAGAAGCAGACGAAGTAATTGTAACGAGCTGTCATCACTGGTAGCGCTTTGCAGTTGCAGCACATCCAGGCAGCGGTACATCAATCCTCGTTTCAACCGGTACGAGGTCAGCATAAAGGGATAAAAGTTGTTTCCTGAGTACGCCAGGTATTCATCACACCGCGACATCACCAACGTACTGCCGGGTTTCAGTGCTTCCCCGACCGCATCCAAGCGCTCGGTCTCAGAGCTATCCATTTCATACGCCACCGTCACGGCCCGGAGTGTCTGGATCAGATCCGTGACTTTTTTCTGTTGCTTCAGGATGTACTCATCCAGATTTTTTTGGGCCAGGCTCTCCATCTGGCGCAACATCCGGATGAGCATATTGGTCACATCGTCTAAAGCTTTGCCTTTTTGGCCTCGGATCAACAGCACAGCCAGCGCATAGCGCTTGGTGGGTTTGAGTTCCCGCATCTCCCGTACATCCAACGCCTGCGCTTCCGTCAGAAATTGCTTCAGTTTGACCGCAGGGATATGCACGTCCGGCATTTTTTCGGACAAATCCAACAGCCAGGCGACATGCTGCAGGTAAAAGTTAATTTCCTTGGCACCGGGTTTCTTTGGCTCCCGCTTGAGCTGCTGCCAGGCACTGTAACTTTGCTCGGTGTCTTTTTGCAGTAGCGTATCGATGTGCAACCGAGCCTCGGTGCTGAGACCTTCGGCAATGGTCTTAAAGTAAGCGGTGTTTACCTGATTGCGCATGAGCCGGGCAATGCGTTGCAGCTCAGAAAAACCAGGCAGTTCGTAGCAAAAGCGAACCAGCTCTTCCAGCATCACGTTGATAATGTCGGAGACATTGTCTTTGGTTTGCGCTGCTTTTCGTGCCACGTCCATCAACCATGGTTCATCTTCATCGGTGTACCGCCGCACACCCCGATTGGCCCGAATGTCATCCAGTTGCTTATACCGGCTGGCGGCGGTGCTGTACGTGGACCACTCCGCTTCAGTGGGCAGGCTGTGGACCCCGGCAAATTTCATCAAAAAGCGGATCAGTGGCAGTGGGAACTCTTTGGGCACCACAAAGTAACCCATCCGCTGGAAAAGCTTCAGGTGAATGAGAAAGCCGAGTCGGTGCAAAGGCTTGCGATACGCGCTGGCCCAGCTCAGTTCAAGATCGGTCGGTCGATAATGCTTTTCGAGTAAACGAGCGCTGTACTGCGTATCTAAGATGGGATACGCCGTATCCTGATAACCACCTTGCATCCGATGCGAACTCCTTCATTAATCCCAATAACGTCCTGACGCTGGCTCCGTCAGGGTGATCTCAATCATGCACTGGTGATCCTGAGCCATGCGATAGAGGCTCGCCAGGAGGTCATCAATACGTTCATCCAGTTCCGCATCGTGAGCAACCTGAAATGTCAGACGGTAACGATGATCCACTTCATCAATGCACTCCGCTTTGAGTGGTTTGAGGCAAAAGCGGTCTATTTTTTGGCGGACTTTCACCGGATCACGGCTATTTTTGTGGTACCGCTGCAAGCTGTAGCGAAGTTCCAGCTCGTGTGTACTCAACGTCTGCACAGGTGCTGGCTCCACCTCTGTGGGAGTAGTAGGTAAAAACGGCACCGGGCTATCCATGTAACGCATGGCGGAATTCAGATCTTTCCAGCCCACGTATTCCATCAATGCCTTGAGCGACCAGCCACTTTGACCGGCCCATGTGGCAAAGCCGCGGCGTAAGGAATGGGCGCTGTAGAGTCCTGCATCGGCGACTCCGGCCGCGATGAAGTTTTTGCGCAGCAGTGGCACAATATTTTTTGCGGTCAATGCCGCGTTGCCCAGATGGCCCCAGCGGTTGATACTGCGAAATACCGGCCCCTCGGTCAGACCAGCCACCGCCAGATAACGCTCGAGGGCCTGTACAGGACACAGCTGGGCTAAGGCCGGTAATCGATAGACTTCTCCTCGGTTGGTGCGATCTGTTTTGCTTCGACGAAGATAGATCTGCAGTCCTTCCCCTTTGACTAGCAGAAGATGCTCCACTTCCATCCGGCACAACTCATCGCCCCGAAAGCCACGCCAGAATCCAACCAAGATAAAGGCCCGGTCCCGGCAGCAGCGCAGCAACTCCGGTTGCTCATTCCCTTTAATGGCCAGGGCTTCGCGCTGATCCAGACTCCGGACGATCTGAGCCAGCGCCTCCAGTTGCAGAGGTTTGGCTTGTTTTTCACGGACGGGATGCAATTCACGGATCCCTTTGAGCACCTTTTTCACCATCGGCGCTTTGGTCGGATCGACAAAGCCTTGCTCACGGTGCCAGGCCGATAAGCCAGACAGTCGCTGCTTGAGTGTGTTGAAGGTTAACGAGGGTGCGTAGTGGGCCAGGTAGCGGCAGATCTCCGCGCTGGTTGTCGGCAGTAGCCCCCCGAACTGGGTTTCAAAATGTTCAACCGCCGCTTGATAACTGCGTCGGGTGTTGTCCCTTGTCGCGGCCTGCAGATACTGATCAATGGTGTTCACTACGTGAGTCGATCCCCATAACGGTGCCGTTGCTTGTTTTTCGTACGCCCACTATACGGGCTCGCTTTGATGCTTCGCAAGGGATTCTGTACGGAGTCCAAAAAATACGTATGGCGTAGGCCTACAGTTGACGCGGCTTACAGCTTAACAAGTAATAATCCATAATTATTACTTGTTATAAATGATGAAATTTTGACTATTTTTATTTTTGATTTAGTATGTATATACATATTACGTATTAGTACGAAATGGAGTTAATCATGGCCAGAACCGGGATCACCAAAGACGATGTAAAAGACGCCAGACAACGGCTGATAGACGAAGGTCAGTCGGTTACGTTGGATTCGTTGCGTATTGAGCTGGGCAATACAGGTTCCCGGTCAACCATACAGCGCTGGCTCCGAGAACTGGAGAATGACGATTCGACCTTGTTGCAGGATGAACAGCTTCTGACGGAGACGATCCAGACGACGGTGCTGCAATTGGCCAGACGACTGCAGGAAGAGGCTTTGGCTAAAGTGGAACAAGCAGAGGCTATGCATAAAACTGCCCAAGCGAATTGGCAGATGCTGGCTGACAACCTGCGTACACAAATTCAGGATTTGACGGCGCAAACCGAAGACCTGCAGCGAAAGCTCTCATCGTCCGAAGATAGCAATAAAAAGCTTCAGGAAGCCAGACAGCAAGATGCACTCACCATGGCGGAACTTTCTGGTGAAAATGTCCATCTGAAGAGTCTGCTCGCCACCAAGGATCAGCACATTAGCTCTCTGGAAGACAAACATCAGCATGCCAGACAAGCACTGGAGCATTACCGTGCTTCTGTCCAAACGCAACGTGAGCAGGACGTACAGCGCCATGAACACCAGATCCAGCAAGTGCAGGCGGAGCTTCGCCTGGCGCAACAAACTGTGATGGTGAAACAGCAAGAAGCCAGCACTCTTCAGGCGCAGATACAACAATTAACCGCCACGCTGCAGCATGTAGAGACTACCTCCGCGCAGTTAAAGGAGCAGCTGGGTAGTATTCAGACCGAGCGCCGTCAATTGGAGCGTCAGCTGGAGCATCGGGATACACTGTATGCTGAGCTGCAAAAGGCATTTGATGCGAAATGCCACGATGTACAGCAATTACAGGCCCATGTTTCGAGCGTGAAAACACAGGAAACGACCTGGTTGCAGGAAAAAGCTGCATTAACCGCGTCCTTGGCCACTCAGCAGCAACTTTGGCAGCAGTTGTCACGTAGCGCTACGGCACCTGCATCCTGATCATTATTACTTTGGAGTTATATTTATGGCCCTGACGGATGAACAATCACAAGAACTAATGGACGCCATCATCGAGAAATGTGAAACCATGGAGCTATCGCCGGAGGAAATCATCGACGGTTTAGGACGGGCGCTCATGAGCGCCACTATGGCCTTTGAAAAACAGTCAGCATCCATAACAGTCGAAGGCATAGGCTACTGCGATGTTGTTTTAGAAACCGCAAGTTCACAGTGAGTATGAAGCCAAGACACCGAGTAAAAAGATGGGTTAAATCAATTTATATATTTAATAATATCAATACCTTAAATCACTTTTTGTGAAAAAAATTCAGAATCCCGTTGGACCCTCATCAGCTTCTGGCGAACTCTGGTGGCGGTACAGAGCCATCGCAGCCGGATACTGTTCTTCATGGCAAGGTCGATACCGTAAAAAATTCCGTTGATGAAACAAAGGGCTCTGTGGATGCGGTAAAAACTGCTGTAGAAGCGTCCACAGACCAGTTAAGTCAGTATCTGACAGGCATTCAGGATGCGATTGAAAATCAGGGTACAGGCGGTACGGGTGGTCCTGTGTCAGATTCTGGTACTCATGACAGGTTAGATGCCATCAAAACCGCTGTTGATAACGCCAAGGCAGCCACCGACTCTGTGGCAAGTGCTGTCAATGAGACTAAAACCGAATTAGCAGACTCCCTGCAAAACCTCCAAGCCAGTAACGAGGCCAGCGCCACAGAAGCGCAGAACCGCTTGAATGATATAAAAACAGCTGTCAGCGAAACCAAAAGCGCTGTTGATGCCGTTAAAACTGCAACAGATAGCGTTACAACTGCTGTTAATGGTGTCGGAGACAAAATTGATGGCATCGGCACCAAACTGGATGGTATTGGCGAAGCTCTTAATGGCGATCCTGACGCCGTTGCAGGTGCTGGACAAGGCGCATTAGACGGTTTGAACGATCAGCTTGATGAAATGGATGCTGATGACCATTGGACCAAGGTCTTTAACGATTTGATAGACGAGGCCAATAACGCTGTTAACGATACCGACTTTGGCGGTTATTCCAGTCCCGGCGATTTTTTGGAAAAATCAGGTCTGACTAAGCCGTCAGAAATAACCAAGATGGCTGATTTATCAGGTGCTGCCTGCGAGCCTTTGGAGTTTAATATTCACGGTAAAACCTATACTTATAACCTCTGCACGACCATCACCGAAATCAGAAATATTCTTTACTGGCTTTTTGCTATCTCTACGGCCTTTTTTGTTTATGTCCACTTCATGAGAATTCTGACCAGAGAGAGGTTAACTTAATGCCTTTTGTGCCCTTGATTTCCGCTATTACTGGCTTTTTCGCGTCCATGTTCATGGCTGTCTGGAATAAGTTGATTCGCTGGTATCTCACTGGCGGTCTGAAAATTTTCCTGATTTATGTCGCCGCTTGCACTGTGTTTTACAACTTAATTTCATGGCTTGTTAGTCAAATTAATGGTGCACTCGGTGATTTGTTATACGGCGTTCAGGTGCCTGATTATGCTCACCCCATTATGGCCGCACTACCGTCCAATACAGGTGCCTGCATCCAGATTTGTCTTGCAACTTATCTTGCCGGAGCTGCGTACAATCTCAGCAAAGAGGTAGCCAGATTTAAGCTCCGCATGACTGAAAAAGCAGCTGGTTTTAGTAAGGCGTAAAAATGCCCGTTTATGTCATCACCGGAAAGCTTGGCGCAGGTAAATCACTCGCCGCTGTAGGCAGAATTCAGGAGTATTTGCTTCAGGGCCGCAAGGTGGCCACCAATCTGAATTTATACCCTGAAAACCTGATGGACTATTGGAAGAAAAACACAGAGCTTTACCGCATTCCCAATAAACCTACAGTGCATGACCTGAACGCCCTGCCCCTTGGTCACGATGAAGATAAGCCCAACGACAGCCGCAACGGCGCTTTAGTGCTTGATGAATGCGGTACGTGGTTTAACAGCCGGAGCTGGAATGATAAAGACCGTGGTGCACTCATTGAGTGGTGCCGCAATGCCCGCAAAAAGCGCTGGGATATTTATTTCATCATTCAAGATGTGTCTGTAATGGATTCACAGGCAAGAGAGTCGTTTGCTGAACACGTTGTTTACTGCCGTCGTCTCGACAGGTTCAACATTCCGGTTCTTAGCTGGTTTGGTCAGAAAATTAAAATGCCAAAGATGCACTTGGCCGTAGTGAAATATGGTGACGGTGCTTATGCACCCACGGTAGATCGCTGGTGGTACAACGGCGCGAACCTTTATAACTGCTATGACACCGAACAGAGTTTTTCCGGCAATGATGAAATACAGGCATTGACTCGCTACCTACCCGCTTACTTTACGCATGGCCGCTATATAACCCGATGGGAGAAATTTAAAAATGACCTCAAAACTCAAAACTACGGTAAACGTCACTTTTTTTTAGCTGGGGCATTCGTGGCCGCTTTTGCTGTGAATGCCCTTGTTTTGGTTGATGCTCAGGAGCCTAAAAAAGGGCTTTGGACCTGCAACGCTGCTTACAAGAAACTCTTTGGTAGCTGTGATGCTGAGCCTATAGCGCCGTATGAGTATTATTATCCCAAGTCTGAGCTTGCCGGCAGTGAGGCACCGCCGAACGATGCAGGCAAAGCGTCTAAGACTGAGGGCAGTAAAAAAGGCCCAGACCCTGAACCAGAGTTTTATTACTCAGCTTCTGTTTTTGTCACTGGTAAAGGGTTTGAATACTATTGGGTGGATGCCGCTAATAATCCGGTAGAAATTGGACCGCATAAGGTGATGGCTCAGCTTACTGAATGCAGCTTTTTGGTTAAGATGGCGTCTGGCAAAGAATTGGTCGTCAGATGTGCCCCAAACCAGCCACAAGACACGAGGACAGCATTTAGCCCGATAGAGACTAAGTTTTAAAACAGAAGGCGACAGAAACGCATTGGGGCCGCTTACGGCCCCTTTGTGTTTTGGCGCAATTGCCACTGAGTTTATTGGAGCCGCGTAATCACCTTGTTTTCTTATTGGGTAATCTTCAGAATGGACTGAATTCTACGGACAGGACGCCACATTGATGTTATTCACCTCTTTGCTTTTTGCAGCAGCCGTTACCTCCACAGAACCACGTTTACGGATTGAAAAAATTGACCCAGATGGCAAAGTCACAGTAAGGGAAATTCCGAAAAAATCGCCTCCAAAGCCGTACACGGCCCCGCAAATGCAAGCAGAGACAGAAGTCATGCGCAAAGCCATACCTGGGCAGGCTCTCACCGAAAAGCAGCGTTATTTGGCAATGATAGTTGCCCAAATCCAGCAACATTGGTTCGTGGATGATGCTATGCGCGGTAAGGAATGCAGGGTTAATATGAAACTATCGCCGCAGGGGTATATTCAATCAGTGTCCGTTTTAGATGGTGATGTGCGACTTTGTAACTCAGCCATTAAAGCAATTGCATCAAGTGGTCCATTTCCAATGTCAAAAGACCCCGAAGTCTATGAAGCACTTAAAGATTTAACTCCTATCCTGAAACCAGAACTGCGCTGATAGATAATTTATTTTTCCCGTCAGCCCGAAGGGCAAAAGTGTAGTAATACTGCACTTTTTTCTCATTTTGATAAGATTTCACTACGTCCGCTTTTCTTTTTTGCCTTTCGCTCAAAACGCTTGCCCAAATAAGCAAAAAGGCCCATTATCTTTTCAGAATAATGAGCCTATGTTATTGATATTTAACGTAATTATGCAATTAAGCGCACTCAAGTATTAGTATCTAGTTCAGCCAATTCAGCACCGGCAATGCTTAAGGCGCATCAAGGCAATTACCGGTTAGCTCTTATACACCAGGTTAATTTGCAAGTATGTGTTTGCAGGCGGCGTATCGCTGTTCAAGTGGGATCTGTTGATAAAATTCACTTTCAACACCTGCAGCCAGGATACGTTTTTTATGACCTGTATTTGGGTCTTGAATGTAAGAACTGATGGTATGAGGACTGGCTTTATTTTCGTACCATGAAATATCAAATGCACATAAGTTTGGGAAAAAATACATGCTGTTATACGCAGGTACATTGGCGTGTATCCACCATGCTAATGATGTCCAATCACCAGTTTTTTCGAAATAGTCCAAATAGCGTGGGATCACAATGCAAGCCGTTGCTCCCATAAAACCTTGCTCATCGCGGCGATCCCAGATATGAGCAGCATAGTTGCTTTGATTGGTTGCGCAATTTGCGCCAAGCTCGTTTCCGAGCTGATTGACAGTGCAGCTACGAAAAGCCGAGCGTATATGAATACGGCCCCAAGCAGCTTGCAGTGGCTCAAGCACCTGTTCACAGAGCTGCCGACCAGCCTCGATGGCCAACTCCAAATCATCAGGAACATTGTTAATGCCATGCATCGCAGCCGTTTCCAAATACAAAAAATCGCGTAAGAAAAAATGTTTTGATAAACGAGTTCTGGCGAGGTTGTCCAAATGGGTGACTTTTGACTGTGACATAGTAACGGCCTTGTTATTGCTTTGTAGCGCAGAACATTAATCAGTTGGGCCTGTAACGGTACAATAAGTACCATATCAGAAATTTTATTGTTATGTGCCCTATCCTTCATATTTTATGGCTATCCACAGCAACGATATGTTATTGATATAGCGACAATTTAGTGCTGAGTTACAGCTTTGTGAATGTGCGGCCATATCAAACCCTTTGCTAATGCAGATTACCCTAAAATGTTGCGCCATGCGCACCGGTTCCGTTATAGATAACTGCAGCAGGAAGTTCGAACTGATTGATGGCGATGTGTATATCGTGAACTACGAGGATTATCACTGATGGCAACTATGTTTAATCCACCGCACCCTGGGGAGCTGATTGAAGAATCGCGGGAAGCCTTGGGGATTAGCACTCGCCGACTGGCACAAGCGCTGGACGTGAACCCCTCTACCCTGAACCGACTGATTAACGGTCAGTCCGATATGTCACCTGAAATGGCAATCCGCCTTTCTGCGGTGCTGGGGAGTTCAGAACGGGTCTGGATGGGAATGCAAGACGCCTATGACCTGTGGCACGCAAGGCAGAATGTGGACCTGAGCAAGTTACAGAAGCTCAGTATCGCCTGATAAAAATGCAGTTTGGCTGCAACGGGAAAAGGGACCCGATGCAGCCAAACCAGCTCTTGTGGCCCAGCAAGGCCACGGAAGCGAAGCGACCTACCAAGGGGCGACCGCCCCGCCGAAGGCGGGGCCTTCACTCTGCCGAACCGCTCTTTTCGAAAAGGGAAACTTTCATGTAGCATGTAGCAAAGAATTTCTAAAGGGAGTTCGATTTATGAACGAGCTATTCACTCAAGTTACTCAACGGGTTAAAACCCCTATTTCTGGCTATTTTTTTGTTTCTTTTGTCGCAATTAATTGGGACCCGTTATTTTATTTGTTTATGTATGATGTGCCCGTCCCTCTTCGAATAGAGTATATGCATGCGCACACAAATTTTCATTCAGCATTTTCATATCCTTTGTTGATTTCAATCATCTACTCTACCCTATACCCTTGGCTATTCCTCTTGATTCAATGGGCAACAAACTATTCATCTGAGTTAAATGAAAAAATATTAATTAATTCCGAGCTCAATAATTTGGAAAGTAGGCGAAGACTAGAAGAGTTGAGAGCTGATATTTTAAGGCAAAAAGAGAATGCAATCCTCGAGATGGCTTCAGTCGATAAGGCAGTAAATGAAATCAATGATGAAGATTCAAAAAATCAAGTTAAAGACCAGCTTGCAGACGTAAGGAATGAAGAAGGTTTCGCAAGCAAGAAAAATCTTTTGGTGCCTGAAATACCAAGGGTTTTTCAGAATAAAGCTATCAAATTTTTATCAACATTGCAAAGTCGAAAAATGGCCTTTATGAAAGTGAAGCCAATGTTATATTAGGATTTGGCGAGGTAAAAAATGAATACATCATTAAAGAGTTGGAAAGAAATAAATACTTATCGACAATAAGGCCGCTAGGTGATTTAAAAGAAAAGCTCAAGCTCACAACAAAATCTCAAAGAGTTTTGGTTTTCAATAATTTAATTGACTAAAAACAGGCAAAGTTAAATGAACCAAATATTATCAATACTTTTAAATTATTCACCATTAATTTTACTTAGTGCTGACACAGCCCATTCATTACCAACCGAAACGATATCTTACCCATTCTTAAAAGAATTAATTTTGAAAATGCTTGATTGGCAATTTCTTTTTTTTATTTTTTGCATTTATTTATATAATTCCTTACAGGCACCTTTAAAATCTTTGCTTGACAGATCAAACTTTGAAATAAGTTGGGGCGATAAAAAAATAAAAATTGGGGAATTGGAAGACAACATTGATAAAGAAATCATTCCAATGACTGAAAGACTTGATCTTCTTGAGTCCCAGCTTAAAAATGCACTGCTTGTCATAGATAACATTAATAAGCCTGCCGCTAGATCTCCAAAACCTAAAGAACCCAACACAACGGGCGGCACGCCCGAGGTACCCAACACAAAAGCATCTAAGGTACCCAACACAAAAGCGTCGATTTCATCTTCATCTGCCCCAACAATAGACCTTAAATTAACGCCTGGACTTAGCAAGAATGAAGGGTTCGTTATTGTACCTCCTGCATCACCAGCCAAGCCTAAATCTGTTGTTGCATCCGCTACATCACCAGCCAAGCCTAAATCTGATGCATCTCGTGTTATTGAGGTTCTTGCTGATCCTCGTTACCGTTATCGGACACTTGAAGGCATATCTGTTGCGAGCGGAATTAAAGAGGATAAAGTCTTAAAAATCTTATCCGAATCCCCAGGGGTCATGGTCAATAAATCTAAGAATGGTCAATCAATCTTCTCACTTGATCGTACATACCAGCGGAGACGATTTTTTTCTTCTATTAGAAAATTTCAAAATCACAAAAGTTAGCCCCGCAGGGTGCGCGCATAGTAATAGCGCACTCTTGTTTCAATTTGAAACAGAACTCAAATTTGACCACTGCTTTTAAAGCACAAAGCCCCGTATCTCTACAGGGCTTTTGTTTTTTACACCAAACTTTGAAATCAATTGACGCTAAGCCATTGATATTTAACTAAATATGTAAATTAAGCGCACTTGCTATAACAGATCTCTCAGGCATATCCTTCTGCAGGATTTGCCTGGGGAGCTGTGTTTATTGGCCCTTTAAAGCGTATAAACGCCGCAATGAATTTGGCTGTTTTTGTCGTCCAGTACCTGAATATTGTCGTAATCCAGGCCAGGTTCGGCGGCGCGGATCAGACCGGTGAAGCGGTCGGCGGCCAGGCCAATTTTTTGGCCTTGTTCGCTTAATTGATCGATGTCTGGCTGGTACTGCGCCACCAGTTTTTCAATGTCGCTGGCGATCAGTTGTTGCTGGGCGATTTTGCTTTGGTCGATCACTATTTTGCCGTCTTTGTGTTCCACCACGGGTTCACCCAGTTGTTTCATCGCAAGTTCGTGCTTTTTCATGGCTGCCTCAAAATCTTTCATTGGCAGTTCGAAGTCTTTCATATCGTCGCTCATCGCTTCTAACTGCTGATGCGCGGCCAGCTCTTCCTGGGTCATGGCGCGTTGCTTCACGACTTTGCAATCTTTGATAAAAGCCAGCTGGTTGCTTTGGGCTACTGTATTGTCGGCGTTGGCGCTGCTGCAGCCTGTCAGTGCTGCGGCTGTGGTCAGCACAAAAGTGAAGATAACTGGGTACTTGTTCATGGGGTCGCTCCGGTTTAGCTGCTGAGATAACTTTAAGTCGTTGCCAGCGGTCAAATAGTTGGGAGCCATCCAAAAAAAAGCCGGAATAATCCGGCTTCTTATTGATTTCTATTGAAAATTAATTAACGACTGATGCGCTTATAGCTGCGGTACTCTGGCTTCCAGAAGTTCTTTTCAATACGCTGTTGCAGCTCTTCATCACTGATTTCCAGCGCCAGCCCCTGCGCCATGGCCACTTTGGCCACTTCAAAGGCAATTTGTTTGGACAAGGCTGAAAGCTCAGACAATGGTGGCAGTAAGCCACCCTGCCCTGTATTGGCCAGCGGCGATGCGGCCGCCAGTGTTTCGCTGGCGGCACGCAGCATTTCATCACTGATTAAGCGGGCTTTTACGGCAATTACACCCAAACCAATACCAGGGAATATATAGCTGTTGTTGCACTGCGCAATTGGGTAGGTTTTGCCTTTGTAGGTCACAGGTTTAAACGGGCTGCCGGTGGCAATAATTACTTTGCCTTCTGTCCATTTAATCACCTGCTCTGGTGTGGCTTCCACCTGACGTGACGGGTTACTTAATGGGAAAATAATCGGCAATTCGCAGTGCTTTTTCATTGCGCTGATCACGGCTTCGGTAAACAAACCCGGCACACCGGACACACCAATCAGAATATCTGGTTTGGCACAGTTCATCACATCACGCAGTGACGCGTAGTCGCCACTGTAGCTCCAATCAGCCACGGCAGATTTGTGCTGCACCAACGCTTGCTGGAAGTCACGCAGGTCCGGCATGCCTTCGGTCAGCAGACCAAAGCGGTCCACCATATAAATCTGGCTACGTGCTGTCGCTTCATCCAGGCCTTCGACCACCATTTGCTGGATCACTTGCTCGGCAATACCGCAACCGGCGGAGCCTGCGCCAACAAACACCACTTTTTGGCTGGACAAGGCCACGCCTTTGCTGCGACAGGCGGCCAGCAGCGAGCCCACAGTCACAGAGGCTGTGCCCTGAATATCGTCGTTAAAGCAACAGTATGTGTCGCGGTAACGTTTTAAAATAGGCATGGCGTTTGGCTGAGCGAAGTCTTCAAACTGCACCATGGCTTCTGGCCAGCGGCGTTTCACTGCTTTCATAAAGGCGTCGATAAACTGCTCGTATTCTTCGCCGGTGATCCGCTTATGCTTAGAGCCCATATACACAGGGTCATTCAGCAGTTTTTCGTTGTTGGTGCCCACATCCAGCGTCACTGGCAAGGTATAAGCCGGGCTGATGCCACCACAGGCGGTGTAGAGCGACAGCTTACCGATGGAAATACCCATACCACCGACCCCCTGGTCGCCCAGGCCCAGCACCCGCTCACCGTCGGTCACCACTATCACTTTCACTTTGGATTTGGTCACACTACGCAGAATATCGTCCATGTATTCACGTTCGTTGTACGACACAAAAATGCCGCGGGCGCTTCGGTAAATCGCAGAAAACTTCTCACAGGCATCCCCCACTGTCGGGGTGTAAATAATGGGCAGCATCTCTTCCAGGTGTTGCTGCACCAGGCGGTAAAACAGTGTTTCGTTTTTATCCTGAATATTACGCAGGTAAATATGCTTGTTGATTGGCTCGGCAAAACTGGAGTACTGCATATAGGCGCGTTCCATCTGCTGCTCAATGGTTTCATAACGCGGAGGTAACAACCCAATCAGGTTAAAGGCAATACGCTCTTCTTTGGTGAAGGCACTGCCTTTGTTCAGTAACGGCGTTTCTAATAAAGCCGGGCCAGCATAATAAGTATACAAAGAGGGCTTGTTGCTCATGTTCACTACTCGTGATGGCGCAGTAGAGACTGCGGACGGAAATTGGCGGCGATCATAACAGCTCAGCCAGCCTGAGCAAGCCGATGGCGGCTAAACTGTGGTTATTTGACGACTTTTTATCTCTGGTCAGAGCTGTTAGGGCTGTCCAGCCTCAGCTTAACGCTTAAATTTAGTTTCCAGAATCACCGCCGAGTCGGTGCGTTCCACGCCTTCCAGATTACCAATGTCATCCAGCAGCTGGCTCAGCTGAGCGGTGTTTTGCGCCTGTAATACTGCAATCAGGTCGTATTCACCGCTGATGGCGTAAAGTTCCGAAATTTGCGGTATTTGTTTCAGTTCCACGTTGGTTTTGGTGGTCAGCTTCTGCTTCACTTTGATCGACACATGGGCCGATACCAGCGAACTTAAGTAGGCACTGCCGTATTGCAGCACATAGCCCTGGATCACGCCGATTTGCTCCAGCCGCTGCATACGGTTTTGCACTGTACTGCGCGACAGGTTCAGCACCCGCGCCAGGTCCGAGATGCTGGCACGGGCGTTGCTGCGCAGGATAGAAAGTAAACGTTCATCTTCTTCAGTAATCATTTTGATAATTTACTCCGTTAATTTGCTAAGTTTGCCCGGCAATTATGCCAAGAATGATACTGCACTCTGGTAAGTTCGGCCAATATAATGAAAGGAACTGGTCAAAATGCGGCCCCTGCCGCCTGTACTTAAGGACTACAAAATGCAAGTCAGCAGAAGTTTGTTTGATGAAGTGATGGTGCCGAACTATGCACCGGCCCCCATGATCCCAGTCAAAGGCCTGGGGTCACGTTTATGGGACCAGAGTGGTCGCGAATACATCGACTTTGCCGGTGGTATTGCGGTGAACTGCCTGGGCCATTGCCATCCGGCGCTGGTGTCTGCATTAAAAGAACAGGCGGACAAGCTGTGGCATTTGTCCAACACCATGACCAACGAACCGGCGTTATTGCTGGCCAAAGCGCTGGTGGACGCCACTTTTGCTGAAAAAGTCTATTTCGCCAACTCAGGTGCCGAAGCCAACGAAGCGGCACTGAAACTGGCACGGCGCTTTGCCAAAAACGAATTTGGCGAGCATAAAAGCCAAATCATCGCCTTTAAACAAGGCTTCCATGGCCGTACTTTCTTCACTGTGACAGTGGGCGGGCAACCCGCCTACTCCGACGGCTTTGGTCCTAAACCTGCCGACATAGTGCATGCAGAATACAACAACCTGGACAGCGTCAAAGCGCTGATCAACGACAATACCTGTGCTGTGATGCTGGAGCCGCTGCAAGGTGAAGGTGGCATTATCAAGCCAACAGCTGAGTTTATTCAGGGGGTGCGTGCACTTTGTGATCAGCATAAAGCCCTGCTGATTTTTGATGAAGTGCAGTCGGGTGTTGGCCGTACCGGCGAGCTCTATGCCTACATGGGCCTGGGCGTCACGCCAGACATTCTGACCACAGCCAAAGCGCTGGGTGGTGGCTTCCCTATTGGTGCCATGCTGACCACTACGGCTATTGCCAAACACCTGGTGGTCGGCACCCATGGTTCTACTTACGGCGGCAACCCACTGGCCTGTGCTGTAGGTTTAGCGGCATTTAACACTGTAAACACCCCGGAAGTGCTGCAAGGCGTCAAAGAACGTGAGCAGGTCTTCCGTGAGCATCTTATGGCGCTGAATGCCAAATACAATATTTTTACAGAGATCCGTGGTCAGGGCCTGCTGCTGGGTTTTGCGCTGAATGAGCAGTACCAGGGCAAGGCCCGTGATTTTATGCTGGCGGCGGCGGATGAAGGCTTGCTGATGCTGGTCGCTGGCACCAATGTGGTGCGGATGGCTCCGTCACTGGTGATCCCGTTGGAAGATATTCACCAGGGCATGGCGTTGCTGGACAAAGCCATTGCCAAACTGGTTGCCAAGGCCTGAGTTGACTATTGATAACAAGGCGGATTATCCCCGCCTTTGCAGGAACTAAACGCGCTTATGTTAGTGATCCGCCCTATCCGACAATCGGATTATCCTGTGCTGATGCAGATTGCTGAAGAATCTGGCGCGGGTTTTACCTCATTGCCGGTCAATGAGCAGAAGCTGAAAGCCAAAATTGCCCGGTCAGAGCAAAGCTTTGCGGCCGCCATCGACAGTCCTGGCGATCAGGGCTATCTGTTTGTGCTGGAAGACACCAGCACGGGTGAAATAGTCGGCACCTCCGGCATTGAAGCTTCGGTTGGCTTACAAACGCCTCTGTACCATTTCCACAAAAGCACTGTGGTGCACCATTCTAACGAGCTGAATGTGTTCAAACAGGTGGAAATTCTGACCATGTGTAACGATTACACCGGGGTCAGCGAAATTTGCACTTTGTACCTGCGTGACCATTACCGGCAGGGCCTGAATGGCCGTTTTCTGTCGAAAGTGCGGTTTTTATTTATGGCTGAGCATATGCAGCGGTTCTCCAAACTGGTGATCGCCGAGATGCGCGGCGTGGCCGATGAAACAGGCTTGCCGCCGTTCTGGAAATGGCTGCAGTCCTATTTTTTCAGCATCGATTTTCCAACCGCCGATTACCTGATTGGTGTCGGCAATAAAGGCTTTATTGCCGATTTAATGCCACGCCATCCTATTTACGTCAGCTTATTGCCGGAAACGGCGCAACAGGTGATAGGTGAAGTGCATCAGCAGACTAAACCTGCACTGAAACTGCTGGAAAACGAAGGTTTTTTCCATCGCGGTTATGTGGATTTATTTGACGCCGGCCCGACCGTGGAATGCCAGCTTCGTCAGGTACAGTCGGTGCAACAAAGCCAAAAAGCAAAAGTTCGGGTACAGCCTGTCACAGGCGGACATACGCTGGCTATTTGCAACAGCGCCACCGAAAACTTCCGTGCTGTATTTAGCAAAGATGCGGCACTTAATGACGCGCAGGAACTGCTGCTCAGCCCGGAACTGGCCGAAGCCCTGCAGGTTCAAACCGGCGATGACGTGCGTTTCCTGCCACTGGATAAGGTAACAGAATGATGACAGCCCCTATTCAATACATAGCTGGCCAGTGGCTCAGTGGCGAAGGTCAGGCCTTCCACTCTGTTAACCCGGCCACCGATACGGTAATTTGGCAAGGCCAGGCCGCTTCTGAGTTGCAGGTTGACCAGGCACTGACCGCCGCCCGTCAGGCGTTTTATCTCTGGTCGGCGCAATCGCTGGAGCAACGCCTCACTGTGGTCGAGCGTTTTGCTCAGTTGCTGCAGGACAACACTGAACGCATGGCCCGCGCTATTGCCGAAGAAACCGGTAAAGCCCTGTGGGAAAGCCGCACTGAAGTGGCCGCCATGATTGGCAAAATTGCCATCTCCAAACGCGCCCACAGCGAGCGGACCGGCACTGTCGAAAACCCAATGCCAGGCGCCAAAGCTTTTATCCGCCACAAACCTCATGGCGTGGTAGCGGTGTTTGGTCCCTATAACTTCCCTGGCCACCTGCCGAATGGTCATATAGTGCCAGCGCTGATCGCAGGTAACGTGGTGGTATTTAAACCGTCGGAACTCACCCCTATGGTGGCAGAACTGACAGTCAAACTGTGGGAACAGGCCGGCATTCCGGCGGGCGTCATTACGTTGCTGCAAGGCGAAGTGGCGACCGGCAAAGCGCTGGCAAGCCACCCGCAGCTGGACGGTTTGTTTTTCACCGGCAGCTCCAACACAGGGCACCTGCTGCACCAACAGTTTGCCGGCCAGCCCGGTAAAATTCTGGCGCTGGAAATGGGCGGTAATAACCCACTGCTGGTCAATGAAGTGGCCAATACCAAAGCTGCAGTGCATGACATCATTCAGTCGGCCTTTTTAAGCTCAGGCCAGCGCTGTACCTGTGCCCGTAAATTGTTTTTACCCAAGACGCCCAATGGCGACCAAATTCTGGCTGAACTGATTGCCGCGACCAACAGCATTGTGGTGGGCGACCCAATGGCTGAATCTCAGCCGTTTTATGGCAGTATGATTTCCGAAAAGGCCGCCGCTGCTATGGTCAAAGCTCAACAGCAACTGGTGGAGCTTGGGGGCAAAGTGCTGGTGGAACTGAGCGCCGATGGTGCTTTTGTCCGCCCTGGCATTGTGGATGTGACGGCTGTAGACGGTATTGCCGATGAAGAACATTTCGGCCCCCTGCTGAAACTGTACCGTTACGACAGTTTTGAACAGGCCATTGAGCTGGCCAATGCCACCCGATATGGTTTGTCGGCTGGCTTGCTGGCCGACTCGGCTGAGCATTACCAGCTGTTTTTCAGCCGTATCCGTGCTGGTATTGTGAATTGGAATAAACCTATTACCGGTGCCTCCAGTGCCGCACCTTTTGGTGGTATTGGTGCCAGCGGCAACCACAGAGCCAGCGCCTATTATGCGGCGGATTATTGCGCTTACCCAGTAGCTTCGGTGGAGGCCGACTCAGTCGCACTACCGGCCAGTTTAAGCCCCGGTTTATCGCTGTAATTTTGGATTTGGATCAATAAAACGCGCCGGCAGTTAAGTAACACTGCTGGCGACAAAAAACAACCATGTTACCCGGACTACTACTATGCATACCAACGTAAAAGACCTGTTTGACAACCTGTGGCAGAACTACCTCGAAGTGACCCCATCGGCGAAGAAAATCCATCAAATTTTGGGTTCAACTCAACAAGACGATGTGATTAACGACCATATTGCACTGCGTACTTTTAACATCGAAAAAGTGGGCCTGGACAAACTGGCGGCTCACCTGTTGGCGCTGGGCTACACCGAAGGTGGTGAATACCACTTCGAAGCCAAGAAGCTGTATGCCAAACACTATGAGCACCAGGATCCAAGCTTACCTAAAGTGTTTATCTCTGAACTGCTGCTGGAAAAATGCTCACCAGAGCTGCAGGCCATAGTGCGTCAGCTGGTGGATCAGATCCCGGCAGAGGCTGTGACTGCCGATAACTTCCTGTATTCAGGCCGTCACTGGCAAATCGACCAGGCCAGTTACGAAACCCTGCTGGCCGAAAGTGAATACGCAGCCTGGATGTCAGTCTGGGGTTACCGTGCCAACCATTTCACCGTCAGCGTCAATGCGCTGAGCAACTTCGAAACTCTGGAGTCGGTGAATCAGGCGCTGAAGGACGCCGGCTTTGCGCTGAACACCTCAGGTGGTGAAATCAAAGGCACGCCAGAGGTGTTGCTGGAGCAATCCTCTACCCTGGCCGACGAAGCACCAGTGCAGTTTACTGACGGCAGCCGCAAGATTCCGAGCTGCTTCTACGAATTTGCCCGTCGTTACCCTATGGCCAACGGCCAGCTGTATGGCGGTTTTGTTGCGGCCTCTGCCGATAAGATCTTCGAAAGCACCAATGTGCGTTAAATCCTGGCTTGCCTGAACACAGCCCTGGTCCAGTACCGGGGCTTTTTATTGGTCGGCTTCACCTAACCAGCTTCTGGCAAAGGACCAAAACTCAGTAGCCGCCTGAGCCTGATAATTGGCAGACAATGGGTTTACAAAGCCATGGGGCTGCCCGACAGTGCGGACGCTGAGATTGGCTTTCCCCTGCAGTTGGGCCAGCAGCTGGGGCATGGAGAAATGCGGTTCCTGCTGGCAAAATAACAGGCTCACCGGGCACTTAGGCTGTAATTCAGCGTAATCGCGGATCTGCCCACCATACAGGCCTAAAACAGCTTTGATCGGGAGTTGTTTTTCTGCCGCACAAACCCAGGCCGCGCTGGCACCAGCACTAAACCCCAATAACGTCACGTCGGTGGAACTTTGCTGCAGCAACAAATGCAGTTTGTGGTGATAAGCGGCCATGCCTCCTGCAGCCAAAAAAGCCTGATAAGCGGCCTGTTCATCGGCAAACGCCGGCATCTGGCACGCATAAGGCTGAATCACCTGATAAGCCTCAGTCAGCGAGTCCAGCGATTGCCGCAGCGCTGGCTGATCGCCGAAAATATCGGTCAGCACCCACAAGCTCATACCAAGTTGACCGGCAGTTTCAGATAGACTTTCCCTTCCTCAGGCGGTGGAAACTGCCCTGCTCTCATATTCACCTGCACCGAAGGCAACATCAGCTTGGGCATACTCAGGGTTTTATCGCGGTTTTGCCGCATTTCCACAAACTGTGCCTGGGTGGTGCCTTGTTTTAAATGAATATTCTGCGCTTTTTGTGCAGCCACAGTGGTTTCATAACTGAATTCAGTGCGGCCCGGCGCTTTGTAGTCGTGGCATAGAAACATCCGCGTGCTGTCAGGCAAAGCATACAGCCTCTGCACAGACTGGTACAAAGTGGCGGCATCACCGCCGGGGAAATCACAACGGGCCGAACCATAATCCGGCATAAAAAGCGTATCACCGACAAAAACCGCATCGGCCACCAGATAACTGACACAAGCCGGCGTATGGCCTGGGGTAAATAACACCTGAATTCTCAGCTCCCCCAAAGGCAACAGCTGGTTGTCGTCCAGCAGCAGATCAAAGCAACGGCCGTCCGGCGTCACATCAGTGGCATTAAACAGCGGTACAAAAATCTGCTGCACTTCACTGATGCGTTTGCCTATGGCAATACGGCCACCCAGTTTTGCTTTGAGGTAAGGCGAAGCCGACAAGTGATCGGCATGCACATGAGTTTCCAGCAACAACTGCAGCTGAAGCTGCAATGCCTGCACCCGTTCAATCCAGTGATCCGCCATCTTGTGTGCAGTGCGACCTGAAGGTGAATCAAACTCCAGCACAGGGTCAATAATAGCGGCCTGTCGGCTGCTACTGTCCCAAATCAGGTAACTATAGGTATTGCTGTCCGGGTCAAACGCATGCTCAAGCATCAACATAGGTAAGGTCCTCCACCGAGTTTTCTGCAGAGTAGCAAAAATCAAATATACCTGAAAAGCATAAGGTTATACCCTATGGCTATTTATAGACTTCGAAACTCCATCACGCTGTCATAAAAATTTAACAGTACCACTCCAAAATGCGGTCGCCTTTCCAAAAACTGTGCCGGAGTAGTATGAATATCGCACGTAAATTAACCCTTGGGGCTGGGGTGCTGGTGGTGTCGGCTGTCATGGTGTCGGCCACTCTGAGTGGGATTCTGGCCTTATCAGAAAGCTCCACAGCACTGAAAAAAGCAACAGAACAGCAGTTTCTTGCCTTAACTTCAGGCCGCCATAGTTTATTGACGCAGGAATTGGACAGCCAGAAACAATTACTCAGTGCCATGGCCAACAACCGTCTGACTCAGGACGCTCTGTACGCCTTTAAAAACCCCTTTGTGTCTTACCGTTATGAAGTACAGGCGCCATCATTGGAGGTGCTGAAACAACAGGTTGGCGACTGGTATCGGCAACAGTATCAGCCGTATTACCAGCAGCAAACTCAGGGGCAGCCTTTTGCACTGGACACCTACCTGGAACAGAGCAAGCTGGAAAACCTGTTGCTGCAGCAGTATTACGTGGTCACCAACGACAAACCGCTGGGGCAACAGTATTTATTGGACGACCGCAGTGATGGCTCTGTATACGGCCAGCAGCACCGCAAGTACCACCACAGTTTTCTGGAAATTCAGCAACGCTACGGCTACCAGGATTTAATGCTGGTGGATGCCGCCAATCTCAATGTGATTTACAACGTCACGAAAGGGCCGCTGTTTGCCAGCAATTTACAACAAGGGCCTTTTGCCAAAACAGAGTTGGCATCATTGCTCAGCCGCATGCAAAAAACACCCAAAGCAGGCCTGCAGATCTCAGCCATTTCGGCCTACCCTGGGTCTTTGCTGCAGCAGGTGTTGTGGCTGGCGGTGCCTGTGATGGCGCCGGGCAGTCAGGATCAGTTGTCCGGATTTCTGGTGGCGCAGTACCCGGTCAGCCGTTTTACCCAACTGATGACAGCAGGTCAGAAGTGGGCTGAACTGGGTTTGGGCCAAAGCGGTGACCTGTATTTAATCAACGACGAGCGCAAACTGGTCACCGAGCTGCGGCCCTATCTGGAAAACCCAACCGAATTTTTGCAACAAAATCCGCAATTCCAGGCCGGACCTTATGGTCTGGGCGGCATCAATAAGCTGGATTCGGCCGAAGCTGAACTGGCACTGCAAGGTCAGTCTGGCATTGCAGAGGTGACAGATTACCGTGGCAAAGCGGTGCTGAAAAGCTGGACTCCATTGCAGATTGGCACAGATCAGTATGCCTTGTTGGTGCAGCAGGACAGTGATGAAAGTTATGCGGCTGTGTCAGATATCCGCTGGTCCCTGATCCTCAGCAGCACCCTGGCGGTACTTGTGTTGGGGTTAGTCGTGATGTGGCTGGTGTATGTGGCGGCCCGTCGTTTTGCCAGCCCACTGCAGCGGCTGCACCAACAGATTGACGATGCAGCACAGCAGCACGATTTAACAGTGCAGTTTGCCCACCGCTCTGGCGATGAAATTGGCGCCATCAGCAGCGCCATGACCAGCCTGTTCCGCTCGTTCCGCGATTTAATCAGCCGGATCAGCAGTGCCACCGAACAAACAGCGTCAGCCGCCAGCCAGAACCTGCAAATCAGCCAGCTGTGCAAAGAAGCAGCGGAGCGACAAGGTGCAGATATGCAGTTGCTGGAGCAACAAAGTGAACAGCTGGACCGCCAGCTGCAGCAGTCTGCTGATGTGCTGCGTCTGTCCGCTCAGCAAGCCAGCCACGCCGCAGCACAGGCTGAACAAGGCTATGAAGACATAGAACAGGTGGCACTGAACATTCGCCAGCTGTCGGGTCAGGTCAGCAATTCCAGCCAGAGTATGTCGGCGTTGCGTGACGCAGCGACCGCCATTGTGTCGGTGCTGGACACCATCAAAGGCATTTCAGAGCAAACCAACCTGCTGGCGCTGAACGCCGCCATTGAAGCGGCCCGCGCCGGTGAACATGGCCGTGGTTTTGCGGTGGTGGCCGACGAAGTGCGGCATTTATCCGGCAGCACCCAACATGCAACAGCGGAAATTCAGCAGATGTTACGCCGCCTGATGAGCACTGTGGATGAAACCGCACTGGATTTGGCCAAAGAGCGGGAAAGTGCCGAACAATGCCTGCAAGGGTCGGAAAAAGCGCTGGGCGCCCTGTCGCAAATTCGCAGCCTGATTGGCTCCGTCGGGCAACAGAGTGCAGAGGTAGCCAGCAATGGCGAAGCACAGTACCAGGCCAATCAACGCCTGCGCGCCAAACTGACGGCGGTCAAACAAGCCGCTGAGCATACGGTCGCCTCGATGAACGAGTTGTACCACACCGCCACCTCGCAGGAGCGTCTGGCCGTGCAAATGCTGGAAAGCACCCGCACCTTCCGGGTTTAAATCAGCGGGGGCAGCGACGCCCCTTCGCTTTAGTTTATTCAGTGGTGGCCAGTAACAATTCGGCGTAAAACTGCACGGCTTTCACCAGATTGTCCTGGCTAATCCGCTCGTCTGTCCCATGAAAGCCGGTCAGATCCTGAGGCGTGACCACCATAGGCGCGTAACGGTAATTGGCCTGTGCAATGTCACTGTAAAAGCGGCTGTCGGTTGCGCCCAGAGTCAATCCGGGTACTGTCAGTACATCCCCATGGACTTTGCGGCTGACCTGCTCCAATAACCTGAACGCCTTGTTATCTGCAGCACTGACCGGGGACGCTTCCATGCCCCGCTCTGCCACCAGCCGGATACGTGGGTCCGCAATCACCCGCTCCAGATGCGCTATCACGGCTTCAACAGTGTCACGCGGATGAATACGCAAATTCACTGTCGCCCTGGCTTCAATCGGCAGTACATTGGATTTGACGCTGCCCGACAGCATGGTTGGTGCATAGGTGGTGCGCAGCATGGCATTCCCCGCAGGCATCTTTGCTAATTCGGCTTCAATCAAAGGGCCAAACAACCAGCTGTTAGCAACCAACAGACGCTGGGTAAAGCCCATGGCCGGAGCCAGACGCTGGTAAAACTGCAGCGGTAAGCCGTCCAGACTGGCTGGCAACTGGTGCTCCTTCAGCCTCAGTAAGGCCTGAGCCAGAATAGTCACTGCCGTCTCTCCTGGAGGCATAGAACTGTGGCCACCGGCAGCGGACGCCACCAGCTCGACATTCATGTAGCCTTTTTCGGCAATATTGATACTGGCGACTTTCTGACTGATCCCTGGCACCATGCCGTCGAGCACAAATGAGCCTTCGTCCAGGGTCCAACCCAACTGAATGCCTTGTTGCTTAAACCAATTCGCCACCGCTTGCGAGCCTTTGGTACTGCCAATTTCTTCATCATGGGTCAGCGCCAGGTACAGATCATGTCCTGGCTGCTGTTCCTGCCGCAGCAACCAGCTGACAGCTTCCAGCATGGCAATGGCAGAACCTTTGTCATCCATAGTACCGCGGCCCCAGATATAGCCTTCCGCAAGGGTGCCGGCAAATGGAGCATAGCTCCAGTTTTTTTCTGTCCCAGGGATCACAGGCACAACGTCGTAATGGGCTGACCAGAGCACCGGGGGACGGGCGCGGTCACGTCCTTTCAGATAAAACAGCAGCGTGTAGTCATTCAGGCGGGTCAGGCTGGCCTGTTGATGCAACTCTGGGTAGGTCTGTGCTAAAAAGGCGACAAAACCGTCAAAGGCGGCTTTATCCACCACGCCATGATCAAAGGAGATGGTCTTAAACTGCACCGCTTTGGACAGATTTGCAGCTAACTGAGCGGGATCTGGCTGAACCTTGCTGGCCTCTGGCACAGGCCAATCCGGCAAGGTCAAGGTTAAAGTACGGTACAACAACACCGCAACGAGCAGGCTCAGGCCCAAAAGTGCTGTGGTAAAAATTTGTTTGAGTGTCATAACAACCCTTGTCTATTGAGAATTAACAGCCGATTTTTAGCTCTGTGACCACTGCTGATCTTCCGGCTTTGCAAAATCATATGAGGCAGTCCCCTGCTGACGTTGTTCGCGAAACTGTTTAGGCGTCTGCTTTAAACGCTTTTTAAATTGGGCAAAGAAGGTAGAGTTGGAATTAAAACCAGACTGAAAACCAACGTCAGTCACCGACCAGTGGTCGTATTTCCTGTTCAGCAACAGACGCGCTGCTTCATCCACCCGATAGTTGTTAATAAAGTCATAGAAGCTCAGTCCGGCATGACCATTGATGGTCTCAGAGACATGGTGAGGAGTCTGCTCCAGCTGCTGCGCCAGCTCTGCTATTTTTAATCCGGCTTCCAGGTACGGCTTCTGGCTTTGCATCAGCTCCAGCAATTGCTGCCATAACTGCTCGGCCGCAGCTTTGGTCAGGCTGCTGGTCTGGTATTTACGATCCTGGCCCTGTAGTGGCATGGGCGCCCGTTGAGCCGTGCCCGACGAGTTCGCTTGCTGCGCCGTACCAAGCTGCAATGGCAGCTGGCGCAGGCCGAAGTAACTCAGCATAAATAAAGACACCAACGGCGCAAACGCCTGAATGCCAGCACCACTGATATACAAAGGAAAACCGGCCAGCACCAACAGCTCGGAGCCAAAGGACAACAACACGGCCGCGATAAACACCTGACACAACAGCCGTAACCACTGCAGCTGAATATGCTCAAGTGCGGAGTGCTGCTGCTTCAAACGCTGGTGGTGTTCGTGCAGTTGCTGCAGCGACAGGCCGCTGTAGGTGCCAATAGACAACCAGGCACTGAGCCGGTGCAGCCAGCGGTCGGCATAACTCTGGCTGCAACTGCTGTCTTCCATGCAGGACCACAAGCTGGGATCCGTTTGCGCCAAAGGCCACTGCAGCCACCATAACAGCGCCAATGCGAGCGCCGGCAGCAAATGCCAGCCCCAAAACCGAGGTAATGCCTGCTCTGGTTTGACCATCTTCAGCGTAAAAAAATACAACAAAGGCCCAAGCCACATCTGCAGCGACACCAGGGTATAAAGCTGCTGACGCCACTCCGGCTTTTCATACTGCACCAGATAAAACAATGCCAGTACGGCACAGACCGACGACAAAGCACCAAACCAGGCAAGTGCCTCCCTGTTATGCCGCCATAAGGACCAAAGCACGGCAAACAACATCAGACAAAGCAGCAATAACGCCAGCAGCATCAGGCTGACGGTATGCAGCTGCAACGGCTGATACAGCCATTGGATCATACAAATCTCCCTATTCCTTGTTTCATCAACTGGTCGGTCCTCACCGACTATAGGGTATTTATTTGCAAAGCCGCAATAGGCAAACCAAGCCTTATCCACGACTAAATGGCCCTGTTTTTCCGGATTTGCAAAGCCGGATGCGGTTTCCCCCCTGGTCTGGTTAAACAGAAACACCCCATAGCGGGTCATTCCAACCGCCATCCGAAGCGGCAACACAAAACTACCAGAGGAAGAAAGAATGCAACATCAGATGTTAAACGCCGGCCGATGGTCCCTGGCTCTGCTGCCACTCAGTCTGGCAGTCCACCAGGCGGTGGCTCAGGACAATCAGACTGAGCTGGAGGTCGAACGTATTATGGTCACAGCGCAAAAGCGTGGTGAAAATATGCAGGAAGTGCCCCTGGCACTCTCTGTGCTCAGCGGTAAAGAACTGGAACGGGGTAACTTGCAGAATCTGCAGGATTTACAATTCTCAGTACCGAACCTGTCGATGAGTGTGATGTCGGCTTTTACCACCACTGTGAATCTGCGTGGTATTCCTTCCAACCCTAACGGCGTATTTAACTCGGGCGCCAGCCCTGGTCTTGGTATTTATATTGACGGTGTGGTGTATTCCAGGCCTACAGGTTTTAACCAGGAGCTGAGCAATATTGAGCAGGTGGAAGTGCTGCGTGGTCCGCAAGGCACCTTATTTGGTCAGAACACCAACCTGGGGGTGGTCAGCATTACCACCAAAAAACCCAGTGGCGACACCGAAGCCAAGCTAAAGCTGGATGCCGGCAATTATGGCCTGAAAAAAGCCAATGCGTATGTCAGTGGCGGCCTGGTGGAAGGAGTACTGGCGGCCAGCCTTTCCGGTTTTACAGTAACGCGTGACGGCTACCAGTACAATCAGGCGGAAAATAACCGTTTTTTTGACGATGACCGTGACGGTGGCAGGGTTCAACTCAGATTCACCCCGACAAGCCCGCTGACGTTGGATATCAGTGCCGACTGGCTGAAAGATACCAGCACACCACCAGCCCGAAAACTGACCGACTATGCCGCAGGACTTGGTTACATTGGGGTGCTGAGCCAGCAGCAGGCAATTGCTGATCAGTTGGTGGACGGCGCTGACCAGGTTAAAGCCAATAAAGAAGACGCCTATGGCCTTCGCGACAATTGGGGCACAGACGCAACCTTAAATTATCGCTTTGACAGCGGCCATGAGTTTAAATCCATCAGCGCCCGCAAAGTTTATGATTCCTTATTGGCCAATGACGCGGACGGCACGTCGCTGCGACTGTCCAGCAGCATCGAATCGGAAAATAACCAGCAGTTCACTCAGGAATTTCAGCTGATTTCACCGACAGACAGCAGTTTTCGTTATGTGGCAGGCCTGTATTACCTGGATAACGACGCCGTCAACCTGCAGCGTTTTTTCAGCCCGACGGGCATCCAGGGCATTCCCACCGGCTTAACCGCCCCCTACCCGACCAGTTTCGCGTTACCGGCCAATTCGGGTGTCGAGATTGACGGCCAGGTGCAAACCCAGAGTTCAGCGTTTTTTACCAACCTGACCCAGGACCTGACGGAGCAACTGACCGCCTTTACCGGCCTGCGCTACTCCACCTTAGACAAAGACATGCAGTTTAGTCAGGGAGGCTACGAAACCAGCTTGCCCGGCTTTTATCTGCTGAACTATGTCGATATTCCACTGACCCGACAAAGCCAGAGCGATGACTTTTTATCCTGGACCACAGGGCTGAATTACAGCCTGAATGCTGATTTGCATTTTTACGGCAAAGTGGCCAAAGGCTTTAAAGAAGGTGGCTATAGCTTCCGGCCTCAGTCGGCCGCAGCTATCGGTGGTGATATTCATAATCCGCAGATTGGTTTTGGCCGTGAACAGGTGCTGAGTTATGAATTTGGCGCCAAGACGGACTTGTGGCAGCGGCGGGCCCGGCTGAACCTGGCAGCCTTTTACCTGGATTATCAGGATATTCAGACCCTGGTGGTGGACGACAATGGTGTCAACCAAATCGTCAACGGCCCCAGTGCAACCAGTCAGGGATTGGAAGCAGAGCTGACGCTAAAGCTGGCGTCGAACTGGAGCGTGAAATCCAGTCTGGGTTACGCCGACGCCCACTTTGACGAGTTCAGCAACTGCCATGCCGCCGACGACTGTTCGGGCAATCAGCTGCCGGGATCTGCCAAATGGACTGTGACGCTGGCGTCCCAGCTCGAATTGCCGCAATTGGGCAGCTGGGCGCCTTGTTGGGCCATTGATTCCAGCTACCGCAGTGCGATGTATTCCGAGTCACGCAACCTGGCCGCCACTCAGCTGGGCGGCAACCTGCTGGTCAATAGCCAGCTGGGACTGGTGTCGGACGACGGCCGTATTGAAGTGGCACTGTGGGCGAAGAACCTGCTCGACCGCGAATACCTGGTGTATCAGACCGACAAAGCCACCTCGGATCTGAATTTCAGTACCCAGATATCCGGTCCTCCCCGTACTTTTGGCGTCTCATTCAGTTACCATTTTTACTGACAAAAAAAGGGTCGGAGTTCCGCTAATGCCAGTCAGATAAAGCCCGGCCCAAAATCGCGCCCAAGACGCCGAAACTGCCGTCTAAGGGGGCATTCGCCAGGAGTTCGGGGCAGGAAAAGCAAAGGGGGTATCCAAAGCGAGGAAAGGCAAAGAACTAAGCTGCCCCTGTGAGACATGGATGTCGAACAACACGCTTCGCTGCCCCCCAGGGATGGGTTTACGGCGTGGCAGTGTGGGCTTTGCCTTTTCCGCTGCATCTGAACCCACTCGTGATTAGAGAAGCAGTTTTTGCATAAAAACTGCTTCTCTGACTGGCACTACGGAGTCCCGGCCTTTTTAGTACGGCTTAACCTAACAGGCTGCGTAACATCCAGGCGTTTTTTTCATGCACTTGCATGCGTTGGGTCAGTAAGTCCAGCGTGGGTTCATCTGAGGCTTTATCGGCGACCGGCACTATAGAGCGTGCCGTTCTGGCCAGCGCTTCCTGGCCTTTGACCAAATCTTTGATCATATCCACTGCGGTTGGAATTCCATCCGCTTCCTGAATACTGGTCAGCTTGGCGAACTCTTTGTAAGAACCAGGTGCAAACTCACCTAAAGCGCGGATACGCTCAGCAATCAGGTCGACCGCCGCTGACAGCTCGGTGTACTGAGTTTCAAACAATAAATGCAGGGTCTGGAACATTGGGCCTGTCACGTTCCAGTGGTAATTGTGGGTTTTCAGATACAGGGTGTAGGTATCTGCCAGCAAGGTTGCCAGGCCCTGAGCAATGGCTTTGCGATCGTTTTCTTCAATACCGATATTGATATTCATCCTGTTACTCCTTTCTGGTAGGTCTGGCATTACAGTACCATAGGGAGCTTTGGCTTCTCAAACCAAAGCCTTGTTGCAATCGCCAGTGATTGCTCCTGCATAACAGGCGTACCCTACTTCCTGTACATAACAAAAAAGCCCGGAAGAATCCGGGCCTTTGCAGTGCGCTTTGTGCTGTTAACGACCTTGCTGCAATGCGTCCTGCTGCGCCAGGTAATCGTCGTAGCTGCCGACAAAGTTACGCACCTCTTTGTCAGTGATCTCCACTATACGGCTGGCCAGTGACGACACAAACTCGCGGTCATGGCTGACAAACAGCAAGGTGCCTTTAAACATATCCAGCGCCATATTCAGCGATTCAATGGACTCCATATCCAGGTGGTTGGTTGGTTCATCCATGATCAGGATATTTGGCCGTTGCAGCATCAGCTTACCAAACAGCATGCGGCCTTTTTCACCGCCCGACAGCACCTTGACCGACTTCTTGATTTCATCCTGCGAAAACAACAAACGGCCCAGAATGCCACGAATAGCCTGTTCGTCGTCCGATGGTTGTTTCCACTGGCTCATCCAGTCAAACAGGCTCATATCGGCTTCAAACTCATGCGCATGGTCCTGGGCGTAGTAGCCGATATTGACGTTTTCTGACCATTTCACTGTACCGCCGCTGACGGGCTCTTCGCCCACCAGACACTTCAGTAAGGTGGTTTTACCTATACCGTTGGTACCGAGAATGGCCACTTTTTCACCCACTTCAATCATCAGGTTCAGGTTCTTCAGCACCTGATGCTCGCCGTAGTTTTTCGCCAGATCCGTGACTTCCAGTGCCAGACGGTACAGCTGCTTTTGCTGCTCAAAACGGATAAATGGGTTCACCCGGCTGGAGGCTTTCACTTCATCCAGTTTGATCTTATCAATCTGCTTGGCGCGCGACGTCGCCTGACGGGCCTTTGAGGCATTGGCCGAGAAACGGGCGACGAAGGTTTGTAGCTCTGCTATCTGGGCTTTTTTCTTGGCGTTGTCGGACAGCAGGCGTTCACGGGCCTGGGTGGCCGCCAGCATGTATTCGTCGTAGTTGCCCGGATACACCCGCAGCTCGCCGTAATCTAAATCGGCCATATGAGTGCAAACCGAGTTTAAGAAGTGACGGTCGTGCGAAATAATGATCATGGTGCTGTTGCGTTCCGCCAGCACGTTTTCCAGCCAGCGAATGGTCAGAATGTCCAGGTTGTTGGTCGGTTCGTCCAACAACATAATGTCCGGATCGGCAAACAGTACCTGCGCCAGCAGCACCCGCAGTTTCCAGCCCGGCGCCACGGCCGACATAGGACCGTAATGCTGCTCCAGCGGAATACCTACACCCAGCAGCAATTCGCCGGCACGGGACTCGGCGCTGTAGCCGTCCATTTCGCCGTACGCCACTTCCAGATCGGCCACCCGCAGACCATCCTCTTCGCTCATATCCGGCTTGGCATAAATGGCGTCACGTTCAGCCTTCACCGCCCAGAGTTCGGCGTGGCCCATAATCACGGTGTCAATCACGCTGAATTCTTCAAAAGCGAACTGGTCCTGATGCAGTTTGGCCACACGGAAATTCGGCTCCACCGACACATTTCCTGCGCTTGGGTCCAGCTCGCGGCTCAGAATTTTCATAAAGGTGGACTTGCCACAACCATTGGCACCAATCAGGCCATAACGGTTGCCACCACCAAACTTCACAGAAATATTTTCAAACAGCGGCTTAGCGCCAAATTGCATGGTGATATTAGCGGTGGAAATCACGGTCGGCCTCACTCTGGTTAAACGCCGGCTCAGCCCGGCAAAAAGCGCGCTACTATACGCGTTTTTTCGCCGTCAGACCAGTAAAAAAGCGGCCTGCAACAGGCCACTTGTCAGGCGAAGCGCCGGCCAAGCGCAATACAGCCGACCACAGCCCCAGCCAGCATCAGTTGCGCCGCAGACACAGTTTCATGCAGTGCCACCGCCGCTAAAAACAGCGCCACAAAAGGCGTTAACAGCTGCAGCTGACTAACCTCGGCAATGCCGGCCAGCGCCAGGCCTTTGTACCAGGCAAAAAAACCAAGAAACATACTGAAAATGGACAAATACGCCAGACCCAGCCAACCCGTGGTACTGACCGCGCTCAGATCCTGCGGGAAATACCACCAGACCAGAGGCAGCAGCAGCGGTATGCCCATCACCAGTGCCCAGCAGATCACCTGCCAGCTGCCAAGTTCTTTGGCCAATACGGCGCCTT
Source organism: Rheinheimera sp. (assembly GCF_037442525.1). Classification (GTDB taxonomy): domain Bacteria; phylum Pseudomonadota; class Gammaproteobacteria; order Enterobacterales; family Alteromonadaceae; genus Pararheinheimera. Next base: position 51,651 of record NZ_JBBIQD010000013.1, read on the forward strand.
GCGCATAGCTGTAACCGCAGAGCAGGCAGGCCAGCAGCAAATACAAGTCGGCCAGATGTAAACGACCATCGCCACTGTAGAGCGCATAACCCGTCACCAGCGCAGTCCCGGTCAGCGCACAACACCAAAAGCCCAGACGTGGCCAGCGCCGCGTTAACCAGGCGCCAAAGACAGCAGTGAACAGCGGCATCACGCTGCTGACCAAAGTGCCATGGTTGGCGCCCATTTGTTGCAATGCCAGTGCTGATAGCAACGGATAGCCCATCACAGCACCAGCCAACACCCCGGTCAGCCCTTTCCATTTCTGCCGGGTTGGAATAGGCTGACGGGTCAGCCACAACAGGGCCAGAGCCAGAGCTGCCGCTATCAATGCCCTGGCCGCACCCACAAAGACCGGGTTCAGGCTCAGCACGGCCGCCCTAGTGGCAGGAATTCCCCCGGAAAACATCAGCATACCGGCCAGACCATAACACCAGCCTTTCATTTTTTCTCTGGACACAACCTGAGGTTGGGCTTGCACACTCATCACTCTCTCCTTGCGCCTGGCGGACTGGACTTTCGCTTTCCTCTGGCACTATAGTGAATCCTTCACCATGACAATCAGGACAGTTATGCAGAGATGCAGTCAAACTGTGCAGGTGGTAAACCCATGACAATTTCATTGCTGCAGTGGCAGCTGGACAAAAGCGCACGGCAAAGCTTTGTCGAGCAGCTGTTTGTGCAGGCCAAGACCGCCATAGAAACCGGCCGCTGGGCCGCCGGAGAAAAGCTGCCGTCCATCCGCAGCCTGGCGGCTGAATTGGCTGTCAGTAAATTTACCGTGTCCGATTTATACGACAGGCTGGGCGCTGCCGGGCTGGTGCAGGCGCAAGCTGGCAGCGGCGTCTTTGTGCGGGCCCCCCGCCTGATCTCGCTGCAACTGGAGGCCGAACACCAGCAAAGCGAACATGCCTCCGACGTGTTGCTGATGCGCCAGACGCTTCAGCGCGAATCGGACTGGATGAAAGTGTCGGCCGGCTGGCTGGGGCCAGACTGGCTGCCGGATACCTTGATCCGCCAGGGCCTGCGGGAGCTTGCCCGTCAGGGGCAGACGTTAACTGACTATGGCCCGGCGCAGGGCTATTTCCCCCTGCGCCAGCAACTCACAGACCGGTTAAAAGCCTTTGGCATGGAACTGAGCCCGGCCCAGTTACTGCTGACCCACAGCGCCTCGCATGCACTGGATTTATTGTTACGCCAGTTACTACGCCCAGGCGACGCGGTGCTGGTGGACGACCCCGGCTTTTACAACTTCTTTGCGTTGCTGAAGCTGCACCAAGCGGTGGTGCTGCCCATTCCCCGCACTCAGGATGGGCCGGACCTGACCGCGCTGGAACAGCAGCTGCAGCAATTCAGGCCCAGGCTTTATTTAACCAATTCGATGTTGTCGAATCCAAGCGGGGCCAGTGTAAAAAGTCACAGGGCCTATCAGGTGTTGCAACTGCTGAAGCAGCATCAGGTGCTGCTGATTGAAGATGATATTTACGCCGACTTTGAAAACACACCTGGGCCACGTTACGCCAGCCTGACTGGCCTGGTGGATAGTGTGTACCTGGGCAGTTTATCCAAAACCCTTTCGGCTGATTTACGGGTGGGCTTTATTGCAGCCGCACCGGCGCTGATCGCCAGCCTGACGGACCTCAAACTGATCACCGGTATGTCGACCTCTGGCAGTATTGAGCGGCTGATGTACCTGGCATTGACAGGCGGCGGCTATAAGCGTCACCTTGAACAGCTGCGGCGGCGCTTGTCCGAAGCCCGCGCGAAAGTCCAACACGAATTGCAGGCACTTGGCTGCAGCCTGCCATTAAAACCTGAAGGTGGATTTTTAATCTGGGTTCGTTTGCCCGATGGGATCAGCAGTGCTGTGCTGTCAGAGCGGCTCTTTGCACATCAGGTGCTGCTGGCACCGGGTCGGCAATTCAGCAGTCAGCCAGACGCCGACCAGTTTACCCGACTGAATGTCACCCAGTGCCTGAACCGGGAATTTTGGTTGTTGCTTGGCAAGGAACTGCAAAGCCTTGCGCTGGATCAGCCGCCTGTGCAACAAAGCCGACTATAGTCGCACAGACAAAACCCCTGTGGCACGTTAGTCTGATCAGACTGAGGATATATGGCGAAAAAAACCAGCTCCCTGCCCTGGCAGGATTTATTACAATCAGGCCACCGGATTTTTATTGGCTCCCATGCGGCAGCGCCGCAGGCGTTGCTGGCCGATCTGATGACCCATGCCAAAGGTTTGCATGACATTGAACTGGTGCAAATGATGGTGCTGGGTGACAACCCCTGGGTAGAACCGGGCCTGCAGGATTTATTTAAGGTCAATGCGCTCTTTATCGGCGGTGAACAGGTACGTCAGGCCGTCGCCGAAGGCCGCGCCGATTACACCCCCTGTTTTATGTCGGAAATTCCGTCTTTGTTTAAACAGGAAGTATTGCCTTTGGACGCGGCCCTGGTGATGGTCAGCCCACCGGATGAGCTGGGGTATTGCTCGCTTGGTGTATCGGTCGATGTGGTGTCTGCCGCAGTGCGTTCAGCCAAAAAAGTCATAGCGCAAATCAACCCGCTGATGCCACGCACCAGCGGGTATACCTTTATTCATCAAAGCCAAATTCATGCCTGTATTGAAGCCAAACAGGCGCTGCCTCAGCTGGACGCGCCCAAACTGGATGCCGTCACTGAGCGTATTGGTCAGTACGTGTCGATGCTGGTGGAAGATGGTGCAACTTTGCAGCTGGGCATTGGAAAAATTCCGGAAGCCGTGCTGCGTTACCTGGGTAACCACAAGGATTTAGGCATTCACAGCGAAGTAATTTCTGACGGCGTGATGGAACTGGTGCTCAAAGGTGTGATCAATAACAGTAAAAAGAGCTTTCACCCGGGCAAAACCGTCACCAGCTTTTGTATGGGCAGCCAGGCGCTGTATGACTTTGTGCATAACAATCCACATGTGGAGTTTTACCCCAGTGAATACGTCAACTCGCCAACCCATATTGCCCGCAACGACCAGATGGTCGCCATCAACAGCGCCATTGAAGTGGACCTGACCGGCCAGGTGGTGTCCGACTCCATTGGCCATAAGTTTTACAGCGGTATTGGTGGCCAGGTCGATTTCAGCCGCGGAGCCTCCATGAGTAAAGGCGGCAAGCCGATTATCGCCCTGCCATCCACTGCTAAAAACGGCACTGTGTCACGCATAGTGCCACAGATCAGTGAAGGTGCCGGTGTGGTGACCTCCCGCGGTCATGTGCATTATGTGGTGACTGAATTCGGCGTGGCTTCCTTAAGGGGAAAAAGCATCCGCGAACGCGCACTGGAGCTTATCCGGGTGGCGCACCCGAAATTTCGCAAAGCCTTGCTGGAGCAGGTACGGCAACACTATTGGGTGCCGCATTATCAGAAGGACTACCCAAAAGACGTGCCTGAGCTCGGTGATCTGGGGGTAAAAACCTTAAAAATTGCCGGTGAAGAGTTTGACCTGCGGCCACTAAACCCGGCGGATGAGCGTCGTTTACAGGAGTTTTTTTATTCGCATACCAAAGAGACCCTGCTGCTGCGTTACAACCATCACCCGAAACAAATGAGCCGGGAGAAGTCCTGCACCCTGGTCAGCGTGGATCAGTCCCGCGACCTGGCGCTTTGTATCGTTAAACAAAAAGGCTCCATTCTGGAGATCCAGGCGGTCGGCCGTTATTACCTGAACGATGCCGACCAAAGCTGTGAAGTGGCCTTTGTCACCCGGGAAAAACACCAGGGCAAAGGCATGGCCAAACGCCTGCTGCAGGAAATGATTGATATTGCGCGAAAACGTGCGCTGAGCCGGATGCTGGCTTACGTGCGTTCAGACAATAAACCTATGCAAAAAGTCTTTGAAAAAGCCGGATTTAAACGCCTGCGCAGTGGTGACCCGGACGAAGTTTTCCTTGAACTGCCATTACAGGCTGCAGAGAAACACCCCCAATGAGTATTTGTATTTTCAGCCATGGCCGTTGCCTGCAGTACGATGTTGGTCATGACCACCCTGAATCCGCATCGCGACTGCACGCGGTGCAGGACCAGTTACTAAGTTCAGGCCTGGCTTATGTGCTGGAGCAACGGGACGGCAACGCAGCCAGCCGCGACGATCTGTATCTGGCCCATGACCGCGCTTATGTCGATTCTTTGTTTGAACTTGTGCCGGAGCACGGCCATATCTGGCTGGATGACGACACCCAGCTGAACGCCAAGATGCTCAGGGCTGCACTGTATTCAGCCGGCTCTGGCATCAGCGCTATCGATTATCTGATGCAAGATGCCGATCGCAAAGCCTTTTGTCTGGTGCGCCCGCCGGGCCATCATGCCGAGCGTGCTGCCGCCAAAGGCTTTTGCCTGTTTAACAATATTGCCATTGCCGCCGCTTATGCGCTTGAGCGCTATAAGGTACAGCGTATTCTGATTGTTGATTTTGATGTGCATCACGGCAATGGCACTGAAGATATCTTCCAACGCGAAGCCAGGGTGCGGTTTTTTTCTTCTTTCCAGCATCCTTATTACCCTTATACCGATCCGATCAGCAGGTCCGGGTCCATTATCAAAATGCCGCTGGATGCCGGCACCAGTGGCGCTTTGTACCGTCAGCGCTGGCTGGATGAATGGTTGCCACTGATGCACCAGTTTCAGCCAGAACTGGTGCTGGTGTCGGCCGGTTTTGACGCCCATATCGAGGATGAAATGGGCCAGATGAAACTGACGGATCAGGATTATTTCTGGCTGGGCCAGCAACTGGCGCAACTGGCAGCCCGGCACAGCCAGGGCCGGCTGCTGTCAATGCTCGAAGGCGGTTACGAGCACAGTCCGCTGGCCCGTTCTGTGGTGCAATACCTGAAAGGTCAGCTATAAGCAGATGTTCTTTATACAATCTTTATAACAGCCCTGCGGCCAGTTATATAGACTGGCAGCAGAAGATGAGGTCCTCCTGCTGCCGGTGCTTTTTTATGTCAGTTCCCGCTCTTGTGTTTGCCCAATCCGTTTCAGGTTCAGGTTACCGGATGATTTGCAAAGTGCTCGGGCATTTGTTGCTGCTGTTGTCTGCGGTTCAGTTGATGGCCATGCTGGTGGCCGTGTATTACGCCGAAGCAGCGCTGTGGGTATTTTTAGGCAGCGGCCTGTTTACCTTCAGCTGCGGTTATTTACTGAAATACAAAGGCCGCCATGCGGAGCAGATCAAAAACCGGCAGCTATTTTTACTCACCACCTTAAGCTGGCTGTCACTCTGCCTGTTTTCTGCGTTACCTCTTTACCTGTTAGTGCCCGGATGCACCCTGACCGATGCGGTATTTGAAACCGTCTCTGCAGTGACCACCACAGGCTCCACTGTATTATCTGGTTTGGATACGATGCCCAAAGCCGTGTTGTTCTGGCGCGCTGTACTGAACTGGATAGGTGGTATTGGCATTATTGTGATGGCCATTGCCATTTTGCCAGCATTGAAAATTGGCGGTATGCGGCTGTTTAAAACCGAAAATTCCGACACGTCGGACAAAATTCTGCCCCGCAGTTCCTCGTTATCAGCGGCCATAGGCCTGGTGTACCTGTCACTGACCGGCCTGACCTGCCTGAGTTATTTTGCCGCGGGGATGACGGGCTTCGATGCCATTACCCATGCCATGACGACAGTCGCCACTGGTGGTTTTGCCAACTATGACGCTTCCTTTGGCACTTACAAAGACACACCTTTACTGCTGTGGCTAAGCAGCGGTTTTATGCTGCTGGCTGCCATGCCTTTTGTGCTTTTTGTCAGTTGGGTGAAGGGCGATCGCAGTGCTCTGTGGCGAGACCCCCAGGTACGCAGTTTTTTGTTGATTGTGCTGACATCAGCCTCAGTACTCTGTTGCTATCAGGTCTGGCACAATCAACGCGACTGGTTTGAGGCGGCCACCCACAGCCTGTTTAATGTGGTGTCGGTGATCACCACTTGTGGCTATGCGTCGGAAGACTACACACTGTGGGGCAATATGGCCATTATGCTGTTTTTTTACCTGACCTTTGCCGGCGCTTGTTCAGGTTCCACTTCCGGTGGGTTAAAAATTTTCCGTATTCAGCTTTGTGCTTTGCTGCTGTACAAACAGCTGAAACTGCTGGTGCACCCCAAAGCCGTCTGGAACCCCAGTTATGGCGGACGTAAAATTGATGACCAACTGCTGGGTAATGTGTTGGCCTTTTGTTTTGTGTATTTCGCCACTATTGGTTTTATCGCTATGATGCTGGCATTTTGTGAACTGGATTTGGTCACAGCCGTCACAGGGGCGGCCACCGCTGTTGCCAATGTTGGCCCAGGTCTTGGCAGCATCATTGGCCCGGCCGGTAATTTTTCCAGCTTGCCGGATGCCGCTAAATGGTGGCTGAGCCTTGGTATGCTGTTGGGGCGGCTGGAAATTCTGACCTTGCTGATTTTATTCACTCCGGCGTACTGGCGGTATTGATGCGTGTTACTTTTGGGTTCTGGATTCTGGCTTTGTGTTGCCCTGTGCTGATTGGCCTGGTGCTGTTGCCGCTTCGCAGCCTGATCAGTCCGACCGATGTAGCTATGCTGCAGCTGCTCTGGCTGGTTTACCTGGCCCAGCGTAGCGGCTACAAGCCAGCACTGCTGAGCACTCTGACCGCCGTGCTGGTGGTGAACTGGTGTTTTGTACCGCCCTACTACACCCTGGCTGTGCATGATGCCAGTTTTGTCATCAGTTTTTTGGTGATGGCCTTTTTTGGCGTCATGGTCAGTTATTGGGCCGACCAGGCCAGAGCCAGACGGCAACGGGTGCGGCATTTACGCCGTCAGGCACAAAAATCCGCAGTGCAGGCCCGGCTGGAACAACAGAAAGCCATGTTATTGCGCTCTTTGTCACATGATTTGCGCACACCGCTGGCGACCATTATGGGCGCGTCCAGTATGCTGGCCGACACCGAACTCCGCCTGAACCCACAGCAGCGTCAGCAACAGGCGCAGAATATTTACCAGCAAAGCCTGTTGTTAAGCCAGCATTTCGAAAAAGTACTGGAACTGTCAAAAACCCAGCTGACGGGTCCGTTGAGCACCAGTTCATTCAGTTCAGACGATTTGGTCGCCGCCGCCCTGGCCCGCCGCGCTGAGGATTTAACCGCCCTGGCCGATCAGCTTCAGCTGTCCGGCGCTATTGAACTGACCGGAGATATGGAGTTGTTGGAGATTCTGCTGGCTAATCTGCTGGAAAATGCCTGGAAGTACGGCCAGGCCCCTTTTCAGCTGCAGTTTTTAAAACAACCCCAGGGTTACCAACTGACCTTGAGCAATGCACTGGCGGACCGGCCACAACAGGCCGACAGTGGTTACAATCTGGGCCTGGCCATTTGCCAGAGCATTGCCAGGCTGCATCGTGGCCAGTTCGAATTTCGCCTGCAGGACGGCCTGGCGACCGCAGTACTGGAGTGGCCGCAATGAACACCAGAATTTTGTTGCTGGAAGACGACAGTGCCTTGCAGAGCTTCTTGCAGACTTTGCTTGAAAGCCAGGGCTATCAAACAGACATTCTGGCTCATGGCCAGGCAGGTCTGCATTGGTTAAGCCAGCAGCACTGCGATCTGCTGTTGCTGGATTTAGGCCTGGCCGATATGGACGGCATCAGCCTGTTGCAGCAACTGCGCAGCTGGTCCGATTTACCGGTCATAGTGATTTCGGCACGCGGCAAAGAGCAGGACAAAGTCAGAGCACTGGACTACGGTGCCAATGACTATGTCACCAAACCTTTCAGCTCGGCTGAACTGCTGGCCCGCATTCGCGCTTGTTTACGGGTGCCCAGGGGGCAAAGTCAGCAGTTTCAGTTTGGCGATATTGTGCTGAACCCGGTGCAGCATCAAGTCAGCAAAGGCGGCCAAGCCGTGCATCTGACCAAAACCGAATATGAACTGTTGTTGATGTTATGCCGTCACGCCAATCAGGCACTGACCCATAACCAGATCCTGAAGCAGATTTGGGGAGAGACCTATCAGGACAGGCCGGAATATGTTCGGGTGCATATGGCGCAGCTACGGCAAAAGTTGGAGCACCAACCGGCCACCCCGCAATTTATTCGCACCGAACCCGGTGTCGGCTACCGGCTTTGTATTGACTAAGCCGCGCAGTCAACACCAAACCACAGAAAACCCAGATCACAGACAACAAAAAAACCGGAGTAAAACTCCTAATGCCAGTCAGATAAGCAGTTTTTATGCAAAAACTGCTTATCTATTCACTAGATGGATATGATGCCGCGGAAAAGGCAAAGCCCACGCAGACACGCCGTGAATACGCTCCTTGTAGGCTCGGCTTTGGCATCCATGCCAAAGACGGTCTGCTTAGTTCTTTACCTTCCCTCGCTTTGGATACCGCCTTTGCTTTTCCTGCCTCGAACTCGTGGTGAATGTCCCCCTTAGACGGCAGTCCCGGCACTTCGCTGAGCTTCGTGCGTTCATTCGGTGTCAAGCCAAACCCTTGGCTTGTCGAAAGCCCGAATGAACCCAGACAAAATTGGGTGGCCAAGGTTTTAAGCCGGGAAGTGTGTGAGTGAAGCGCGGTAGCGCTGAGCGAGTTGTCCCGGCGCTTTGGACGCGCGATTTTGGGCCGGGCTTTATACGGACTATGTCCTTCCCTTCGGGCCAGCTAAAGCTGTTCAGCGCAAGCGCTGTCGCAGCCGGATGGGGTCGGTTTTAGAATTGGCTCCTGCCAATTCCCCTTCGGGCCGCCCTTCTGCTGTTAAAGCAGGCGTCCTGCCTGCTTTTGCTTTGTGGTCCTTTCTTTTATCGATATAAAAGAAAGGACCTCGCCAAAGGCGAAACAACCATGTTCAAGGCAAAGAAAATGTCGACTCTGCAGCATAAAAAACAATGCCAGTCAGCTTCACTGACTGGCATTAAAGTAAAACTCCGGTTCTTTTATCAAACTGCGTCGATGTTATTCGTCGTCAGCCGGCACTTCATCTGCGTCTGATTCAGCATCAGCAGCATCATCCGCATCCACCACTAAGGCAGCGGCTTCCGCCCGCGCTTCAGCTTCGGCGGCTTCCAGTTCTTCCTGATCCTGGATCTCGTCAATGCGCTGTACGCCCACAACTTTTTCACCTTCGATGGTACGGATCAGAATCACACCAGCGGTGTTACGACCCACCAGTGATACTTCTTTCACCCGGGTACGGACCAGCGTGCCTTTGTCTGAAATCAGCATGATTTCATCCAGCGCACTGACCTGCACAGCCCCCACCACCAGGCCGTTCCGTTCAGACACTTTAATAGAGACCACACCCTGAGTGGCACGGCTCTTCTGCGGGTACTGATCCAGCGGCGTGCGTTTGCCATAGCCATTTTCAGTCACGGTCAGAATAGCGCCATCGGCTTTGGGCACTATCAGGGAGACGACCGAACCACCTTCACGCAGTCTGATCCCACGCACACCTGTTGCGGTGCGGCCCATGCCTCGTACCTGCTCTTCGTGGAAACGTACCACTTTACCGTCGTCGGAGAACAACATGATCTGGCTGTTGCCGTCGGTGATATCCACACCGATCAGCTGGTCGCCTTCGTTCAGGTTCACCGCGATAATGCCGTTTGAACGTGGACGCGAGTATTCGGTCAGCGCTGTTTTCTTCACTGTCCCATTGGCCGTCGCCATAAAGACGTATTTGCCTTCTTCGTATTCACGCACCGGCAGAATGGCGGTAATACGCTCGTTTTCTTCCAGCGGCAGCAGGTTCACAATAGGCTTACCACGGGCCTGACGGGATGCCAGCGGCAGCTGGTACACTTTCAGCCAGTACAGGCGGCCACGGTCAGAGAAACACAGAATAGTGTCGTGGGTAGAGGCAATCAGCAGCTGGTCAACGAAGTCTTCGTCTTTTACTGTCGTCGCGGCTTTACCACGGCCACCACGGCGCTGCGCTTCATAATCGGACAGCGGCTGGTACTTGGCATAGCCTAAGTGCGACAGGGTTACCACTACGTCTTCTTCGGCAATTAAGTCTTCCATATTGATATCCAGCGCATCGGCCTGAATATCGGTGCGGCGGGCATCGCCATATTGGGCTTTGGCCGCCTCCAGCTCTTCGCAGATCACTTCCATCAGACGCTCAGAACTGGCCAGAATGTGCAGTAATTCAGCAATCAGCGCCAGCAGCTCTTTGTACTCGTCGAGGATTTTCTCGTGCTCAAGGCCGGTCAGTTTGTGCAGACGTAAATCCAGAATGGCTTGCGCCTGTTGTTCCGTCAGGTAGTAATAACCGTCACGGATACCGAAGTGCTCTTCCAGCCATTCAGGGCGGGCTGCGCTTTCACCGGCACGTTCCAGCATCTCCTGCACATTGCCCAGCACCCAACCACGCGCCACTAAACCTGCTTTGGCGTCAGCCGGGCTGGCCGAGGTTTTAATCAGCTCGATAATTTCGTCGATATTCGACAGCGCAATGGCCAGACCTTCCAGAATATGGGCACGGTCACGGGCTTTACGCAGGTCGTACACTGTGCGGCGGGTCACCACTTCACGGCGGTGCAGCACGAAACATTCCAGAATTTCTTTTAAACCCAGCAACTTCGGCTGGCCCTGGTCCAGCGCCACCATATTGATACCAAACACCGTCTGCATTTGGGTATTGGCGAACAGATGGTTCAGCAGCACGTCACTGGATTCACCACGTTTGACTTCGATGACGATACGCATACCGTCTTTGTCCGACTCGTCACGCAGCGCACTGATGCCTTCAATACGTTTTTCTTTGACCAGCTCGGCGATTTTTTCAATCAGACGGGCTTTATTCACCTGGTAAGGAATTTCAGTGACGATAATAGATTCACGGCCGGTTTTATCGTCGGTCTCCACATGGGTTTTCGCGCGGATATACACCTTGCCACGACCAGTGCGGTACGCCTCTTCAATACCACGACGGCCATTGATAATAGCGGCAGTCGGGAAATCCGGGCCTGGAATATATTCCATCAGTTCAGGAATAGTGATGTCCGGGTTGGCAATAATGGCCAGACAGGCATTGATCACTTCAGTAATGTTGTGTGGCGGAATATTGGTCGCCATACCCACAGCAATACCACTGGAACCATTGATCAATAAATTCGGGATCTTGGTTGGCAGTACTGCAGGAATTTGTTCGGTGCCGTCGTAGTTCGGCACAAAATCAACGGTTTCTTTGTCCAGATCAGCCAGCAATTCCTGGGTGATTTTGGCCATCCGCACTTCGGTGTAACGCATGGCTGCGGCAGAGTCGCCGTCCACCGAACCAAAGTTGCCCTGACCGTCCACCAGCATATAACGCAGAGAAAAAGGCTGAGCCATCCGCACTATGGTGTCGTACACAGCGCTGTCGCCATGCGGGTGGTATTTACCTATCACGTCACCGACCACACGGGCGGATTTTTTATAAGCTTTGTTCCAGTCGTTGCCGAGTTCCTTCATCGCGAACAAGACACGACGGTGTACCGGCTTTAAGCCATCACGCACATCAGGCAAGGCCCGCCCTACGATGACGCTCATCGCGTAATCGAGGTAAGAGTTCTTTAATTCCTCTTCAATATTAATGGGAACAATTTCTTTGGCCAAGTTAGTCATAAACAGCTTTTTTCCCTTAAATCAATAAGATAACCTGCGTTTCTTACTGTCATTAGTCGCAGGACAAAGGCGGATTCTACCACCGGAACGAGCACCTTGCCATGGTGAACCGCTTTTGTACAGCGCGACTGACGATTGCTCAAACAACAGGAGTCCTTATAATGACAAAAAATTTTTCTGAGACTGGTTATGACTTCTGCATCTAACGTCGACTCCACCGAAATTGCCAAATTCAATGACATCGCGTCCCGCTGGTGGGACCCACAAGGCGAGTTTAAACCGCTGCATCAGTTAAACCCGACCCGATTGAGCTACATTGCCGATCAGGTACAGGGGCTGTTTGGCAAAACCACCATTGATGTGGGTTGTGGCGGCGGCATTCTGGCCGAGTCGATGGCGAGGGCCGGTGCTGTGGTGACCGGTATCGATATGGCCGATGAAGCTTTAACTGTGGCCCGCCTGCATGCTTTAGAAGCTCAGGTGCAAATCAGCTATCAGCAAAGCACAGCGGAAGCTTTTGCCGAAGCGCACCCTGCAGCATTTGACCTGGTCACCTGCATGGAAATGCTGGAGCATGTGCCTGATCCGGAATCTGTGATCCGCGCCTGTGCAGCTCTGGCCAAGCCAGGCGCTACCCTGGTGTTCTCAACACTGAATAAAACCTGGAAGGCCTACGCGCTCGCCATAGTGGCGGCTGAGCGGCTGTTAAAGTTGGTACCCCAAGGTACTCACGAATTTAACAAATTTATCCGCCCGTCAGATTTAATGCGCGCCATCGAAAACGCCGGGCTGGAACTGGTGGATGCCACAGGCTTGCATTACAACCCAATCAACCAAAGCTTTAAAACAGGTCCAGGCCTGGATGTGAACTACTTTGTAGTGGCACGCAAGCCATGCTAAAGCCAAACCAGGCGGTGCTGTTCGATTTAGACGGCACCTTAGTGGATACAGCACGCGACCTTGGCGCCGCGCTCAACCATGTGCTTCAACTACATGGCAAACCTGTCACTCATTATGAGCAGTACCGGCCTGTCGCCTCCCATGGTGTGCGCGGTTTGCTGGAATTGGGCTTTGGTCAATCATTGCCGGATTACCCCTATGATTTGCTGCGCCAGCAGTTTCTTGATTACTACCAAGAGCATAATGGCGACACCAGTGTGCTGTTTCCAAGCGGCGCTGAGCTATTGGCTTTTTTGCGAACTGAGCAGATCCCCTGGGGCATAGTTACCAATAAACCGTATCGTTTTGCCGCGCAGATTTGCCGCGCTTTGCAGTTGACTGACTGCCGTATTCTGATTGGTGGTGATTCACTGCCTGTGCGTAAACCTGACCCCATCCCACTCTGGGTAGCGGCCCATCAGTTGGGCATGGCGCCAGCCTATTGCTGGTATCTGGGCGATGCTGAACGCGATATAGAAGCAGGTAGACGGGCGGGTATGCACACTGTACTGGCTGGCTTTGGTTACCTGGCCGAAACCGATCAACCCGAATTATGGCAAGCAGACTGCCAAATCGACAGCTTGCTGCAACTGACAGATTTCCTTCATAAAACTGTTTAATTTTCCAGCAAAATGGCCAGTGACTAAACACTGGCTTTTTTCTGTCCAGATAAAAAATCGACGAACAAAAGCTGAAGTTTTTTTCTTAAGATCTATTGCATCCTGAAGGTAGGTTTCGGTTACGCATTTTCAGCGTTAGCAACCACTAACATGCCTGTTTTTTCGCCTCTGCAAAGGGCTTGCAATCGGGGTGCAACCCCTCTATCTTGTGATCCGTTCACCTGTAAACCCAAGATGTTGTGTCACACCGTGCGCTAACACCATAGGCATAGAATTGGGTTGAATTGATCGTTCTTTTCTTCAGAAAAAGCGGTAGAAAAAAAGATAACAATACAGAAGGAATCTTGGCTCAAATGACTCAACCATTATACGTAACCAAAAGAGACGGTCAGCGCGAAGCGTTAGATCTGGACAAAATACATCGTGTCATCGACTGGGCGGCGGAAGGCTTATCCAACGTTTCAGTGTCTCAGGTTGAGTTAAGGTCACATATTCAGTTTTACGACGGCATCAAAACCTCAGACATTCACGAGACCATTATTAAGGCCGCTGCCGATCTGATTTCCAAAGAAACCCCGGATTACCAGTATATGGCCGCCCGTCTGGCCATATTCCATTTGCGCAAAAAAGCCTACGGTCAGTTTGAACCGCCAAAACTGTACGACCATGTGGTAAAAATGGTCGAAGCCAAACGCTACGACGCTCACATTCTGGCCGACTACACGCCGGAAGAATTGACGCAGCTGGACAGCTTTATCCATCACGAACGGGATATGGATTTCAGCTATGCGGCCGTAAAGCAGCTGGAAGGCAAATACCTGGTACAAAACCGCGTCACCGGCGAAATTTACGAAAGTGCGCAGTTCCTCTACATGCTGGTTGCGGCCTGTTTATTTGCCAATTACCCAAAAGCCACCCGTCTGGACTTTATCCGTCGCTTCTACGATGCGGTGTCCACCTTTAAGATATCTCTGCCGACGCCCATTATGTCCGGCGTACGTACTCCAACCCGTCAGTTCAGCTCCTGTGTACTGATTGAATGCGGTGACAGCCTGGATTCCATTAATGCCACCAGCAGTGCCATTGTAAAATACGTGTCTCAGCGCGCTGGTATTGGGATTAACGCGGGCCGTATCCGTGCCTTGGGCAGCCCAATCCGTAACGGCGAAGCCTTCCACACAGGTTGTATTCCGTTTTACAAACATTTCCAGACCGCGGTGAAAAGCTGCTCGCAAGGCGGAGTACGTGGAGGCGCAGCCACCCTGTTCTACCCGCTGTGGCATCTGGAAGTTGAATCTCTGCTGGTGCTGAAAAACAACCGCGGTGTGGAAGAAAACCGGGTGCGTCACCTGGACTACGGTGTGCAGTTTAACCGCCTGATGTACACCCGGATGATCAAAGACGACATGATCACCCTGTTCAGCCCATCCGATGTACCAGGCCTGTACGACGCCTTCTTTGAAGATCAGGAAAAATTCGAAGAGCTGTATGTCAAATACGAAAACGATGGCAGCATCCGCAAAAAACGTATTAAAGCGCTGGAGCTGTTTACACTCTTTATGCAGGAGCGTGCCAGCACAGGCCGTATCTACCTGCAGAATGTGGATCACTGCAACACGCACAGCCCCTTTAATCCAAAATACGCACCGGTGCGTCAGAGTAACCTCTGCCTGGAAATTGCGCTGCCGACCAAACCGCTGGAAGATGTGAACGACCCGAATGGTGAAATTGCACTTTGTACCCTGTCAGCCTTTAACCTGGGCGCCATTTCGAACCTGGATGAACTGGAAGAACTGGCTGAGCTGGCGGTGCGTGCGCTCGACAGCCTGCTGGACTACCAGGACTACCCTATTCCGGCTGCTTACCATGCCAGCATGGGTCGCCGTACTTTGGGTATTGGTGTGATTAACTACGCCTACTACCTGGCGAAAAATGGTGTGAAGTACTCAGACGGGTCCGCCAATGGCCTGACGCACCGTACCTTTGAAGCCATTCAGTATTACCTGATGAAAGCGTCTAACAAGCTGGCCCGTGAATTTGGTGCTTGCCCGAAATTTAACGAAACCACTTACGCCGAAGGTATCCTGCCGATTGATACCTACAAAAAAGACCTGGACAAAGTCTGTGCTGAACCACTGCAGTATGACTGGGAACAGCTGCGTAAAGATGTTGTACAGTATGGTCTGCGTAACTCCACCCTGTCGGCGCTGATGCCGTCAGAGACCTCATCGCAAATTTCCAATGCGACCAACGGCATTGAACCGCCACGTGGCCATATCAGCATCAAGGCCAGTAAAGACGGTATCCTGAAGCAAGTGGTGCCCGAGTATGAGCGACTGAAAGACAGCTACGAGCTACTGTGGGATATGCCAGGTAACGACGGTTACCTGAGCCTGGTGGCCATTATGCAGAAATTCATCGACCAGACCATTTCTGCCAACACCAACTATGATCCGGGTAAGTTCGACGGCGGCAAAGTTCCAATGAAGCTGCTACTGAAAGATTTGCTGACGGCGTACAAGCTCGGTGTTAAAACCATGTACTACCACAACACCCGTGACGGTGCGTCCGATGTGCAGGAAGATTTAAAACCTGCGGCAGTTGAAGACGATGGCTGCGCCGGTGGCGCCTGCAAAATATAATAATTAAACCGGGGCCTGACAGGCCCCGCTGTTGTTTCTGTTGTGGCACGAATACTAAGAGAATTGCGTAAATGACTTACACCACCTTTAACCGGACCAATAACGACCAGTTAAAAGAACCGATGTTTTTTGGTAACCCTGTCAATGTGTCGCGTTACGACCAGCAAAAGTACGGCATCTTTGAAAAACTGATCGAAAAGCAGCTGAGTTTTTTCTGGCGTCCGGAAGAAGTGGATGTCAGCAAAGACCGTATCGACTTTCAGCATTTGCCTGAGCACGAAAAACATATTTTTATCAGCAACCTGAAATACCAGACCCTGCTGGACTCTGTGCAAGGCCGTTCGCCAAACGTCGCTTTGTTACCTATCGTCTCCTTGCCTGAGCTGGAAACCTGGATTGAAACCTGGGCCTTCAGTGAAACCATTCACAGCCGCAGCTACACCCATATTGTGCGTAACATCAGCAACGAACCGCACAAGGTGTTTGACGACATTCTGGAAAACGAACGCATTATTGAGCGCGCGGACGAAGTCACCAAGTACTACGACGACCTGATCGAAGCCATTAATGTCTACCACCTGCACGGTATTGGTAGCCACCAGATTGAGGGCAAAACCCATCACATCAGCCTGCGTGAGTTAAAACGTAAACTCTACCTCTGTGTGATGTCAGTGAATGTGCTGGAAGCCATTCGTTTTTATGTCAGCTTTGCCTGCAGCTTTGCTTTTGCTGAGCGTGAGCTGATGGAAGGCAATGCGAAAATCATTAAACTGATTGCCCGCGACGAAGCGCTGCACCTGACCGGTACTCAGCATATGCTGAATATTATGGCCGCCGGTGAAGACGACCC
Source organism: Rheinheimera sp. (assembly GCF_037442525.1). Lineage (GTDB taxonomy): Bacteria > Pseudomonadota > Gammaproteobacteria > Enterobacterales > Alteromonadaceae > Pararheinheimera. The sequence goes on from NZ_JBBIQD010000013.1 coordinate 68,334, forward strand.
GGAAATGGCCGAAGTGGCCAAAGAATGCGAAGAAGAAGCCTACGCCATTTTCCGCCGCGCCGCCGAGCAGGAAAAACAATGGGCAGAATTTCTGTTTAAAGACGGTTCTATGATTGGCCTGAATAAAGACATTTTGTGCCAGTATGTGGAATACATTACCAATATCCGTATGGCGGCCATTGGTATGAAGCCGGTGTTCCCAACCACCCAAAACCCTATTCCCTGGATCAATGCCTGGCTGGTGTCTGACAACGTTCAGGTCGCGCCACAGGAATCCGAAATCAGCTCTTATCTGGTTGGCCAGATCGACAACGAAGTCGATAGCTCCGACTTCGGCGATTTCGACCTCTGATATGCCCAAGGTACTGGTCAATGGCCAGCTCTGCGTTGAATTCAGCGCGGAGCATGGCAGCCTGCTCGACGCTCTGGAAGCCGGCCAGCAGCAGGTGAATTACCAGTGCCGTGAAGGCTACTGCGGTGCCTGCCGCTGCAAGCTGTTAAGCGGCACTGTGACCTACCTGAATGAACCTTTAGCTTTTGTGCGTAAAGGGGAGTTCTTGCCCTGTTGCAGTGTCCCTGCCGGCGATATTGAAATCGAAGTTCCCTGAACCTCAAGTTGCTCACCTGAATCCAGAAAAAATAATTTTTGCTTTTTTATTGACCAACTCTTGATCTGCAAATACGCTCTTGAAAGCGCTTACAAAGGCGTAGGCAGCACAAAGTGTTCACTCTGAGCTGACCTGATAACTAAATAACAACAGGGCAAGAGTTATGATAAGACGGACTATTTGGGTTGATGCGTTCTGCATCAGCCTCGTATCTTTTGGGTTAATCAGCTGTGGCGGCGGCGCTGAAACCCAGACCAATCCTGAAAAAGTAAATCCTTCTGAACCTGTATCAGCCTGGACTTTAGTCTGGAGCGATGAGTTCAGTGGTTCAGCCATAGATGCCAACAAGTGGAACTTTGAAGTGAACTGTGCTGGCGGTGGCAACAATGAAAAGCAATGTTACACCGCCAATAAAGAAAACGCTTTCATCAGTGATGGGATGCTACATATTGTCGCCAAACCTGCCGCTGAAGGCGCAGAAAAACCTTACACCTCAGCCCGTCTCACCACCAAAAATAAGGCTGATTTTAAGTATGGTCGGATGGAAATGCGGGCCAAACTGCCTTTTGGTCAGGGTTCCTGGCCTGCATTCTGGATGATGCCGACCGAGTCTGTGTATGGTGACTGGCCCCGTTCAGGCGAAATTGACATTATGGAAGCGGTCAACCTGAAAGTGAAAGACAGCGCCGGGCTGGTGGAGTCCAATGTGCACGGCACCTTGCACTATGGCAAAGCCTGGCCGGCCAACCAAAGCTCCGGCAAAAGCTATCAATTGCCGGGCGGCGCCAACCCGGCGGATGACTTCCATACCTATGCCGTTGAATGGCAACAGGGCGAACTGCGCTGGTATGTGGATAACTACCTGTTTGCCACCCAACGTCAGTCGGAAGTCCGTTTTAACAGCAAAGGTGAAGCCGTCGGCCTGAAGCACAAAGGCTGGTTTACTGAGTACTTCAGTCAAACCGATGGTGCACTGAAAACTTTCTGGAGCATCGCGCCGTTCGACCAGGAGTTTTTCCTGATCCTGAACCTGGCGGTAGGTGGTAACTGGCCGGAAAACGTCAATAACAAAGGCATTGACGCCAGCGCTTTTAGCAACGGCCAACGTTTTATCGTCGATTATGTCCGCGTTTACCAATGCGCCTCAAACCCGGACACAGGCAAAGGCTGTGAAACCATCCGCCCGGGGTACGATAAGTTGGATGATGGCCTGGTGGAAGGCAAAGCACCAGTACCAGTCCCGCCCTCAGATGGTGTGGCGAAAAACCTGACCATTTTCGACGGCACACCCAACCCAAACTGGGCTGCCTGGGACTGCTGTGGTGGCACGACACCCTCTGTTGTGACAGACGCTCAGCAAGGGCCTGTGATGGAGTTCAAAGTTGCCGCTGCTCCCACTGTCAACGGCTTTACCACCAGGGCTGAATTTATTACCGACCCTGCCGGTGTGCCTTCCCCCTTTGATGCATCCCCTTTACTGGAAACCGGCACCTTGAGTTTTATGATGCAAATGGTGTCAGCCCCCAATAACCCGGCGGCGGCCTGGAAACTGAAAGTCGAAAGCAACAATGCAGCCACTGCGGTTGAACTCGATTTATTCGCCAGTGCCGAGGGGGTCTCCCCTGCGGCAGGTGTATGGCAACGTTATACCTTTCCATTAAAACAGCTGGCAGAAGCCGGGTTGGATCTCTCCGCCATTGATGTGGTGATGATCTTCCCTGCCTGGGGCAATGGTGAAGGCGCTGTGTACCGGATTGATGATCTGGCCATAATGGGCCCGGCCAGTACCAAACCCAAATTGGTGTTGTTTGCTGACCAGGAAAATACAGACTGGCCTATGTGGGACTGCTGCGGTGGCTCTGACCCTACAGAACAAATGGACGACGCCAGTCATGGGGTGACTGCGGAGTTTCGCATTGGCGCTACACCTACAGTGATGGGTTTCATCACCAGAGCCGCCAATGGGGGTACAGATAAACCTTTTGACGCAACCCCCTTGCTGGACGGTGGCGTACTGCGTTTTGAGATGAAGGTGGTCAACGCACCGGCAACGGCAGGCGCGGCATGGTTTGTCAAACTGGAATCCAACAATGCCGCTGAAGCCATTGATTTTAATCTGACCGAAAGTATCGAAGGTCAGGCTCCTGTCACAGGCCAGTGGCAAACCTACAGCTTCCCTGTGGCCAAACTGGCCGAAAAAGGCCTGGACATCAGTGCCATTGATGTAGTGATGATTTTTCCTGCCTGGGGTTCAGGAGAAGGCGCCGTCTACCGTATTGATAATGCGCAGATTTACGACCCGACGGCTGACGCAGAACCAGGCCTGACCCTATTTGCTGACCAGGTTGCAGAACAGTGGAGCATCTGGGATTGCTGCGGTGGCTCCACCCCAACAGTGGAACAAGACGACACGGACCATGGGGCGACGGCGCAGTTTATCGTCGGTGCAGCTCCCACTGTGATGGGACTGCTGGCCGATGACGACGTTTATTACGACGCAAGTGCCCTGCTGTCCGGCGGTATGGTCCGTTTTGACATGAAAGTCATCTCTATGCCCAATGACTCTTCTGCTCAGTGGTTGTTCAAAATTGAAGGCTTTGATGCAGCATCCGCTGTTGAACTCAAACTCAGTGACAGCCTGGAAGGGAAAAACCCGACACCAGGCCAATGGCAGACCTACAGCTACCGGCTGCAAGATTTAGCAGACAAAGGCCTGGACGTCAGTGCAATAGACGTACTGATGGTGTTTCCAGCCTGGGGCGCCGGCAATGGTGCTGTCTACCGGCTCGATAACGTCAAAATCAGCCAACAATAACAATGAATAAGACCCGCATACAGGCGCAGAAATGACGCGCCTGTGCTGCGCATAAGCAACAGGTTTAATTATGAAAATCAGACAATTTACACCCAGCCAAACGGCTCTGGCCGTCGCCATAGTTCTGGCATCCGGCACCAGCTCAGTGTTGTATGCACAGGAGCAGCCAAACGCCCCCGAGGCTCAGGACAAAAAAGTAGAAGTGATTCAGGTCAAAGGCATTCGTGGCAGCTTGATCCGCTCCATGGACATCAAACGTGAATCCAATGGTGTGGTCGATGCCATTTCGGCCGAAGAAATGGGCAAATTTCCCGACACCAATCTGGCTGAGTCTTTGCAGCGCATTACCGGCGTGTCGGTCAGCCGTGCCAATGGTGAAGGCAGTCAGATCACTGTACGTGGTTTCGGGCCGGATTTTAACCTGATCACCTTAAACGGCCGGCAGATGCCCGGCACAGGTTATACCCGATCATTCAATCTGGAAAACCTGTCCTCTGAAGGCGTCAGTGCCCTGGAGATCCAAAAAACAGCCCGGGCTGAAAACCCCAGTGGCGGCCTGGGGGCAACAGTCAACATAGTCACCACCAAACCACTGGCCAATCCGGGTCAGCATGGCTCAGTCTCCGCTAAAGGTATTTATGACAGCTCCAATGTCAAAGGCGACGATGTCACCCCCGAACTGGCCGCCGTGTACAGCAACACTTTTGACGATGAACGTTACGGTATAGCCTTTTCATTTTCGCATCAGCAGCGGGATTTTCAGAAACAACAGGCCAATATTCAGGGCTGGCAGGCCAATGTGGCCTTGCCCGATCTGGACCCTGAATTTGTTGTCGACCACAGGCCCACAGGGGCTAATGGTGAAAAAACAGGCCACTACTATTTCCCGAAGGACATGAACTACGGTATTGAAGATATTGAACGCGAGCGAACCAATGGTCAGCTGACCTTGCAGTTTGCTCCAACTGATAACTTTGTCGCCACTCTGGATTACACCGCCACGAATGCGGTCACTGGGGTTGAAAGTATAGGCTGGGGCATTTGGAACGAGTTTGGTGGCAATATCAATGCGTACGAGCTGGATGCAAATGGCACAGCCGTCTATGCCGATATTGGCGGCAATGACGGTTCCTTCACCGCCAACCGGGGCACAACGGAAATTGACGCCAAGTCCATTGGCCTGAATCTGGACTGGACCCTGAACGACGACTGGCAGTTTGCGCTGGATTACCATGACTCAGACAACAAAGCCGACAATGGGGCTGATAAAGGTCTGGGCAGTCAGGGGCAAATCATTCTTGGTTCAGACCAATTGATCACCAAGTACTACGATTACCGCACCGGCGAGGTGCCCCAGGCCTGGATCCTGTGGAAAAATGGCAGCAATGAGTTAAGCCCGGGTGAAATTGATTCCAACTTCAGTCAGTTCACCCATTCCCCCGGCGAAACCACTATTGAGCAGTTGCAACTGAAGGGTCAGTGGACCAACAACGATTTCAACATTCCGCTGGTGAACCTGAAATTCGGTGTTGCGCGCACGGAACAAAGCATGGGGGGCCATTCGGGCTGGAGCGGTTTGCGAGGTGGCCCAGGCTTTAACCCCGCCTACCCGCAGATTTTTCCTGACAGTATGTTCACGCTGCACAGCACAGCCGGTTTTCTGGATCAGTTTTCTATGGGCAGCCTGAATCCACATTACTACTACAGCTACGATTTTGACGAAGCGCTGTCCCGCCAGCTGGCCTTTCTGACAGAAGAGGTCATGGGCGCTGATGTCTATTCGATTGACCCTTATATTGACGGTATCGACAGCGAAAGCTATGTGGAAGAAATCACTAGCAGTATTTACCTGCAATCCCAATGGGATACTGAAGTTGCCGCCATTCCGCTGCAGTTCAATATAGGACTCCGTTACGAAGAAACCGACGTGACAAGTACAGTACGCCAACGTGTAGAAACCCAGGTGAACTGGGAAAGTCCATCGGAATGGATCACTCACTATCAACAAGGTGGCACCGACAACTTCCTCGAACAACAAGGCCGGCATGATTTGTTACTGCCGATGTTTGATCTGAAAGCCGACCTTTCCGATGATCTGGTGGCGCGGTTTTCCTGGGGTAAAACCATTACCAGAGCCCCACTTGGTTTGCTGGCCGGTGGCCGCACTCTGAGCGGCAGCCCGAAGCCAGGTTCGCGCAGCGGCAGTCAGGGCAATACCAATTTGTTGCCTTTTGAATCCACCAACCTCGATTTCACACTGGAATACTACTATGCCGAAGGCAGCTATGCGGCGATAGGCTACTTTCGCAAAGACGTCGATAATTTTATTCAAACCACCATTACAGAAACCACCATAGAGGGTTTGCATGACATTCTGAATGGCCCACGCTACCAGCAGGCGGTCAGGGATATTGAGGCCCGCGGTGAGCAAGCCACCAGTACCGCCATCTTCGAACAGATGCTGGCCAACGGTGCCGGCAATGCGGAGGGTAAAATTGAACCTACCGCAGCAGACCCGTTGATCGTCTGGCAAATCAGCCAGCCAGCCAACACAGATGCCAAATCGGTCGATGGTTATGAGTTGGCTATTCAGCATCTGCTTGGTGAGACCGGCTTTGGCATGGGTGCCAACGCGACTTTTGTGGACGGCGACGTGGAGTTTGATGTGTACAGCCTGCAACAACAAGCGCCTTTAACCGGCCTGAGCGATTCGGCCAACCTGCAGGTATTTTATGAGCAGGATGGCTTGTCCGTAAAAATTACGTACGCCTGGCGTGATGAGTACCTGATAGGCGTAGGTCAGTCACAAGGTTCAGCAGATGCGCCACCGCAGTTTGCTGAAACTTATGGTCAGTGGGATTTAAGTGTGAACTACGAGCTGACACCAGAGCTGACCGTCTTTGTTGAAGGGATCAACCTGAATAACGAAACCGAACGGGGTTATGGCCGCTTTAAAGAGCAGTTCCTGTTTGCCCGTCAGTACGGACCGCGCTATTCAGTGGGGGCACGTTACCGTTTCTAACGGATGGGAAGTGAACTGCAGAGCCCCGCTTGCGGGGCTCTGTTATTTTTAACTGTTACTTACGAACGCCTTCAACCACCAGATCCAGATAAATAGTTTCGGATGCCGGGCCTAAAATGTTTTTAATGCCAAAGTCGGACAGCTTGATTTCGGTGGTGCCGTGGAAACCAGCGCGGTAACCACCCCATGGGTCGTTGCCTTCCCCTGTTTTGCTGGCGGCAATGGTGATTTCTTTGGTTACACCATGAAAGGTAAAATTGCCCACCAGGTCAAACTTACCCTCTGCTTTGGGCACCACTTTGGTGCTGCTGAAGCTGGCTTTCGGGTAATTGTCTACGTGCAGGAAATCAGCGCTGCGTAAATGCTTGTCACGTTCGGCGTGGTTGGAGTCAACGCTGGCCGTATCGATTTCCAGCTGAATTTTAGCATCAGCCAGTTTGGCCGCATCATAACTGAAGGTACCTTTAAAGCTATTAAAACGACCATGAAGCCAACTGTAACCTAAATGGCTGACTTTAAAATTCACAAAGGCATGAGCGCCGCTGGTGTCAATTTCATAATCTGCGGCCTGTAAAGCCGGGGCCATCATCACGGCAGACAACAAAGTTGCCAGAATTAACTTTTTCATTGGTTTATTTCCTCATTTAAGTTTGAGCTGAGCATACGTTTTAACGTCAGGTCTTTATCTACAAAATGGTGTTTAAGAGCCGCCAGCGCGTGCAGCACAACCAGTGCAATCAGGCTGTAAGCAGCCCACTGATGTACCAGACCAGCCCGATCGGCTTGCTGGTCAAACAGTTGTCCTAATGAGGGCAATTCGAACCAGCCAAATACTTCAATGCCGCGTCCATCCGCTGTTGAAATCAGATAGCCGCTGCAGACAATCAGTACCAGCAACAGATACAAAGCAGCATGAGCAAGATGACTCGCTGTTTTGACCGCCTTGCTGTGACCGGAGACTGGCTCTACAGGCCCATTGTTCAACCGCAGCAACAAACGCCAGAGCACCAGCAGTGCCAGTACCAGCCCGACGCTTTTGTGCCAGAATGGCGCAGTTTTGTACCAAGGGCTGTAATAGGTCAGCTCCACCATCCAGAAACCGGATGCAAAGAGGCCAATCACCATCAGGGCCACTATCCAGTGCAGGCTGATTTGCAGCCGGCTATAGCTTTTCATAACAGAGCTTCCGTTAGTTCAGTGAACTCAGCTTATCGTTTCGTTTTTCGAATTAAAATCGCTAAAAATAGCTAATTTAATTTAATTTTTTAGAAAAATTTGACCCAATGACTAGTTTTACAAACAAAAAAAGGAGCCTTACCGGCTCCTTAGTCTGCTGAGGTTACTGCTCAGAATTGAGCTTTGCCATCGCGGATATGTTGTTCACCACGGCCTTTCGCCAGCTCAATCTGCTTCTGACGTTCTGTAAACGAAGCGCGTTGTTCGTCGGTAATTTTGTCATGGCAATGCGGACACCCCAAGCCTTTCACATACAGCGGAGATTGCAGATCCTGCGGTGACAATGGCATACGACAGGCATAACACTGATCATAACTGCCTTGCTCCAGACCATGTTTTACCGCAACGCGTTGGTCAAAGACAAAACACTCGCCCTGCCACAAACTGTTCTCTTCCGGCATTTCTTCCAGATACTTCAGAATGCCACCGTCGAGATGGTACACCTGTTCAAAGCCCTGCTCTTTCAGATAAGCCGTTGATTTTTCACAGCGGATCCCGCCTGTGCAGAACATCGCCACTTTTTTGTGTTTGGTTTTGTCCAGATTGGCCGCCGCCCACTGTGGAAATTCGCGAAAGCTGGTGGTATTTGGATTAACGGCATTCTTAAAGGTGCCTATGGCCACTTCATAGTCATTGCGGGTATCCACCAAAATGGTATCCGGATCGGAAATCAGCTGATTCCAGGCTTCGCCTTTGACGTAGGTCCCCACTATGTGAGCCGGGTCGACACCCTCCACCCCCATAGTGACTATTTCTTTTTTCAGTTTGACTTTAGTGCGGTAAAAGGCCTGAGTCTCAGCAAAAGACTCTTTGTACGACATGCCAGCAAAGCGGCTGTCATTGGCAAACCAGTCACGCATCGCGTCTATGCCTTCACGCGGGCCACAAATGGTGCCATTAATGCCCTCTTCGGCCAACAACAAAGTGCCTTTCACCTTATTCAGAACCAGGTGTTGGTATAAGGAGTCACGCAGCTCCTGATAGTCAGGCAAACGAACGAATTTATACAAAGCGGCAACAACAAACATCAGATTTTCCTTCTGCAAAAACCGGATCGCAAATCCGGGGCAAAAAAGCGGCCGCCATTATAACCAAGCCGGCTTCAGACGCAAGCCGGACGACGTATTGCTGTCAGTGCAACAGCTCCGGGGGAAACTGCAGTTCAAGGCTATGCTGGCCATCGGTGATCAATAACAACTCCCCTTCACGCCACACATCCAAATGCATATGACCTTTGAGCATATCGCAAAATGCCAGCAACAATTCATGCGCCAGCACAGTGCAGCTCAGATTCGGAAAATGCTGACGATAGGCCCCTTTGGTTTTTCGGTAATCCAGTTCGTCCAGCATCAGCAATACATGTTTTGCCTGATGGCTGGCGCGCTGCACCAGCTTTTCATCCAGCGCATCCACAGCACACCAGAGCTGCAGTTGGCTGTATTGGTCTTCAACAAACAGATCCGGACTTTTACCCCGGCCATCTTGCCGTGCAATTTCAGGGGAGAGCTCAAACAACGACAAATAAGCCAGCATGCGGCGGGCAAAATGTTCTGCGCTTTCGTCCCGGAACGGGGCCAGATAACAGGTAGTTTTGCGGTAATAATGGCTTTGCTCTGAACTGTAATTCAGATCAAGACGTACCACTTTAGTCGCCAGTTGCATACAACCTCCGCTCTGGCTTTATGTCTTTCTGAGTGTAGTTCAGAACGCCAGATCGCGGAAATTGCTGCATAACGAATGCCAATACAGCTGGTAGAAACGACAAAGGCCCCGCAATGCAGGGCCTTTGTTTCCTTTAATTCGGTGGATTATTGGCCTTTGGCAAAAAGACCTATTGATTTGTCTTCCATCGCTTCGCGATAACCTCCGAGCCATTGGCACCTGGCATCGAGGTTCTGGTAGGGGCAAATGTCTTTAGAACGACCAGTGACAGCAGCGCGATAACCCTGGGCGTGGGCTCTTTCTAAACGATCTCTTTTCTGTCTTTTCATAATAGAGTCTTCCTCGATCTGATCTGATACAAGCAACTGGCGTTGCTAAGTTATAGATAGTCGAGCAAAGAAAAAGGTTCCAGCGCATTAATTAGGTTGATGGGGTTGACAAAAGATAACAACCTGAACTGCATTGCAATTTGATGGCAAAATTTTTAAATATTTTTTATGGAAAGAGCAAAAAAAGAGGCGGGTTCATACCCGCCCCGCTTGTGATCAGGCTTTGCGTCGTCGCCACCAGGCCAGAGGCGCCAGCAGCAGCATGAACCAGGATAAAGTGCCGCTCTTACGCTCATAGCTTTCGCCATCGTCGCTGCCGGAGCTACAGTCATCCACAGTGCCGTTTGCTACAGGTTTCAGCACTACAGTACGGGCTACACTCTCCATTACCGGATTCCCTGCGCTGTCACGTACCACTTCACCTAAAGAATCGCGGCCTTCGACTGATTTTACCACTGTCACAACAATTTCATTGTTTTCGTTGATGTCGCGGGCATCAACCACGTTGTAACTGTGGTTACAAGGCAACAGTGTATTTAAATCGGTAAAGCTGCCGGTGTTGGTATCATACAAAAAGCCGACCTGGCGCCGGGTAGCGGTATCGGATAAAAATACTTCAGCAGCTCCTACAACCAAACCATTGTCATTAATGGCGGTGGGCGTAGTGCCTGAACTGACGAAAAAACCATCCGGATACTTGACCGTGTTTGTGTTGTAGTCAAATACAAACATCTTGCTGCGAGTGGTGCCATTAATGCTTTTATAGGCGGTTCCAACGACAATATTTTCGTTGTTAATATCAACAGCCGAACTGCTGATCCATTCCAGCGGGTCCACTACAGGTGACACTTCGCCCTCATGGAATACAGTCGCATGCACCTGGTTATAAATGTCCCGGGATTTGTCGGTGTAAGAGGAATAACCGACAGCAACACCATTATTATTGACCGATAAAGCACGGCTGAGGTACGTCAGGCTGACGCCTTCTTCATTAATTTCTGGCCCTAAGAAGCCGTACTGAACAGGAGCACCAACCTGACCAGAACTGTTCAGTTGCCAGACCAACGCCCGTTCAGTATAACTGCCAGCATAGTTCGCCTGACAAATAGCGACAGGGCGGGTGGCACCAGTACAACTTTCTTCAATCTGCTCAATCACACTCTCGCTCATCCCCACACTGCCAGAACCGGCAATGTAATTATTTCCACTGATTTTCTGAGCAAAGGAGAAGCCGCCACCATGGTCAGTATAGGGGATAGGCAGCGCCTGCCGGCTGCCGCCGTTCACCAGATAGGCTTGCTGGTAAGGGTTTTGAGGCACCCACAAAGTCACAGTTTCAGGAGACGGATTGTCATCTGTTGCAGTTGGCGTGAAGTCCTGTTTCTGATACACAGGCCCCGTCAATGCTATCGCATTGCCAAAATTGTTAATGTCGTACAGGTATTCCCGGCTGGTCGGCACTGCGCCCTGATCACGGATTTTAACCTGTTGCCCTGTAGTGAAATCAAATGCCTGCACATCACCAACACGCTGAACTTCATAATTGGGTGGCGACATAAAGAAGTTCAGTAACTTTGACTGCAAAGCCGCATTGATATTACCAGTCTTGATGTTTTCAATTTCTTCGGTCGTAAAGGAACTGGTGACAGTGTCTGATTCCAAATCCAGTGCGTCCAGATCAAAAGGCTGGTTATACACGTAATTCGCTGAACCGACGATGTCGCCATTGTCGTTTAATGCATTACCAAACTGAGAGCGGACTGTGGTGATTTCAGGCAATTCCTGCACCTGATAAACAGCCGCATTGGCTGAAGCGGCAAAGGCCGAAAGTACAGCTAAAACAACGGGTGATAATCTCATTCGGGTCCCCTGACTACGAATTCATGGCTTCTAATTGTTCCCAACGCTCATAAGCGTGCGCGAGCTTCGACTCAGCCTCGTGCAATTGGTTCAATGTGGCCTGTGTACTGGTGGCATCTTGCCGGAAAAACTCAGGATCGTTCACTTGCTGCTGTAAGCTGGTAATTTGTGCATCCAGCTCTTCAATCAAGGCAGGTAACTGCTCGAGTTCACGTTTTTCTTTGTATGATAACTTCTTAGCGCCAGCGGATGAAGTCTGAATTGGTTTTTCTTCCTGCTGTTTTGTTAATTTCTGTGGCGCTTCCGTCAATTTTTGTTGGTTCGACTGGCGTTGTTGGTACGCCAGCACATCTTCATAATCACCGGCGATATCGACAATACGGCCCTGGCCGGCAAAATACAAAGAACTGGTCACTGTATTGTTGACAAATTCCCGGTCGTGACTGACCAGCAGCACAGTGCCCTGGTATTGCTGCAGAATATCCTCCAGCAGTTCCAGTGTTTCCACATCCAGATCGTTGGTCGGTTCATCGAGGATCAGCAAATTACTTGGTTTTGCAAATAAACGCGCCAGCAATAAGCGGTTTTTTTCACCGCCAGACAAGGCCCTGACCGGGGTGCGGGCTCGCTCAGGCGCAAATAAAAAGTCCTGCAGGTAACTCAGCACATGCCGACTCTGGCCGTTTTGGCTGATTTCCTGTTTGCCGTCGGCAACGTTGTCCTGCACCGTCGCATCCAGGTTCAGCTGCATCCGGTGCTGGTCGAAATAAGCCACTTCCAGATTGGTGCCGCGTTTAATGTCACCACTGCTGGCCTGATAATCACCTAACAAGGTTTTAATCAGGGTCGACTTGCCAACACCATTAGGGCCAATCAACGCAATACGGTCACCACGCATCACCAGTAAGTCGAGGTCCTTAATCACCACCTGACCGTCGAAGCTGACATTCAGCGCTTTGGTTTCAAACACCAGCTTGCCGGATTTTTGCGCCTGTTCAATGGAGAAATCCACTTTGCCTTGCTGTTCCACCCGGGCCGCCCGTTGCTTACGCAGCTCTTTCAGCGCGCGGACCCGTCCTTCATTGCGGGTCCGACGGGCTTTAATGCCTTGGCGGATCCAGACTTCTTCTTCAGCCAGCTTTTTGTCAAACAGCGCGTTGTGCTGCTGTTCTACGTCCAGCGCCTTTTGTTTGCGCTCCAGATACTCGGCATAGTTGCCAGGATGGGAGGTCAGCATGCCGCGGTCTAAATCGATAATGCGGGTGGCTAGCGCACGAATAAAAGCCCGGTCATGCGAGATAAAAATAATGGCGCCTTTAAATTGCTTTAAAAACTGTTCCAGCCATTGAATGGCCGCGACGTCCAGGTGGTTGGTAGGTTCGTCCAATAACAGCACATTGGGTTCGGCCACCAAAGCTTTGGCCAGTGCGGCTTTACGTAACCAGCCACCGGATAAACTGGCCAAAGTCGCGTCCGGTTCCAGTTCAAACTGCAGGCATAAATCCTGAATACGGCCTTCCAGTGCCCAGGCATTGCGCGCATCCAGCTCATGCTGCAAGTTGCCAAACTCTCGCTGTTCAGCGGCTGAGGCATCGGCTAAACAGTCGGCCAACTGGTAAAAACGTTGCAGTTTGGCCGGTAAATCACCGGCGCCCTCCCGGATAAAATCCGCCACTTTGACGTCAATACGGGCTGGTGGGTCTTGCTCAAGACGCGCCACCAGCACATTGTTTTGCCGCACTATCTGGCCATCGTCCAGATTTTGATGCCCGGTCAGCAATTTCAAAAAGGATGATTTACCGGCACCATTGCGGCCAACCAGACAGACCCGCTCTTCAGTAAACAGGCTGAAATCCACATGGTCCAGAATGGGGTGAGTCCCAAAGGCCAGACAGGCCTGCTGAAAACGTATCAGTTCCATAACACTCTACTTCGTTTGCCGGACAAAACTTTGCAGCTCTGCCAGTGTAAAAGGCCAAAATAATTCCCGCTCTGCGTCCACCAGTACCGGAATATGCACCCGATAACGCTCAAACAATGCCGGATGGTCCACTATATCCAGCACCTGGCACTGTTGCAGCACTCCTGCCTGCTGTAACAAGGCCTGGGCTTCGTCACACAAATGGCAACCCCAGGTACTCATCAGTTGCATCAGGCATCTGCCCTGGTCAGTTCAAAACAGACATGGATATTGGGGTTGCGCTTAAAATCTTCCGGCAAACTGGCTGCGCTGATGTCTTTACAGGACCAACCTGCCTGCTGCAGCGCTTCGCTGTCTAACTTAAAGCGGCGCTTGTTGTTGGAGAAGATCACTTTGGCCCCAGGGGCCAGCACACGCCCAATCAGCGTCAGCAACTTTAAGTGGTCACGCTGCACATCCCAGGTATCTTCCATCCGTTTCGAGTTGGAAAAGGTGGGCGGGTCGACAAACACCAGGTCAAACTGGTTTTTGCAGCTTTTCAGCCAGTCCAGCACATTGTCCTGCACAAACTGGTACTGTTTGCCAGTCAGATCATTCAGTTCAAAATTGCGTTTTGCCCAGTCCAGATAGGTATTGGACATATCCACTGTGGTCACTGTTTTGGCACCGCCTAAAGCGGCGTGCACAGAAGCTGAACCCGTGTACGCAAACAGGTTCAGCACCCGTTTACCGGCCGACTGGCGCTGGATCGACAGCCTTGTAGTGCGGTGGTCCAAAAACAACCCTGTGTCCAGATAATCACGCAGGTTGACATAAAATTTGGCGTTGTATTCGTTGACCACTTTGTGTTGGCCTGTGCGGTTCAGTGCCTGGTACTGGTCTTTACCTTTTTGCTTTTCACGCACTTTGAGGATCAGCTTGTCGCTTGGGATCTCCAGAATACGCGGCGTCAGGTTCACCACGTCAAACAGGCGTTTTTGTGCGATTTGCTCGTCGACATTGGCAGGCGCAGCGTACTCGTGCACCACCACTTCGCCGTCGTACCAGTCAACCGCCACGTTGTATTCCGGAATATCCGCATCATAAAGCCGGTAACAGCTCAGGCCTTCGCGTTTGGCCCACTTTTCCAGCTGCTTCAGGTTTTTCTTTAAACGGTTAGCAAAGGACTCGCTTTCAGCAAAAAACAGCGCTGGTGCAGAACTGCTGCTTTGCACTTGTTTTTCTGTCAGATCAAATAAAGTGAAATCACAATCCAGCGGACCATTGCTGAATTTATAGGTTTTGGTACGGGATAATTTCAAAGCCCGCAATAAATCGGGGCTTGACGTAATAATGGCCAGTCGCCAGCTCTGGTAAAATTTCTTCAGCCCCAAAGCAAAATCAGCGTATACCGGAATAAGCGCTGGCATTTCACTTAACCGTTCACCATAAGGCGGGTTGGTCAGCACCACGCCAGGCTGCCCGGCGACCGCTTCAGTCAGTTGGGTCGCATCGGCAAGGCGAAACTCAATAAAATCGGCCACCCCGGCGGTTTCGGCATTTTTGCGGGCTTTTTGCAAGGTGCGCTCGTCATTGTCACTGCCAATAAACAGACAAGCATCGGCAATGGCTTTGCGAGCACCAAAGGCTTCGGCACGCACTTGTTGCCACAAGGTTTCCTGATGACCAGGCCAGCGTTCGAAAGCGAACTCGATGCGTTTTAACCCCGGCGCCATATGACGGGCCATTAACACGGCCTCAATTAATAAGGTGCCGCTACCACAAAAGGGATCATACAGGGGTTGGTCAAAATTCCAGCCGGATCTTTTGATCAGTGCCGCCGCCAGGTGTTCTTTCAGAGGTGCCTGGCCCTGTTCTTTGCGGTAACCACGCTGGTGCAGTGAGGGGCCGGAAAAGTCCTGCAGAAAATGGAAAAATTGTTTTTCCAGCCTTACCTGAAAACGTAAGTCCGGGTCTGCGCGGTCCACGTCCGGGCGTTTTTCATACTGTTGGCGGAACTGGTCGACAATCACGTCTTTGACACGTTGTGCGCCATATTGTGTATTGTCGATGGTTGGGTGTTTGCCGACACACTCGACGGCAAAACTCTGATTCAGCCGCATTTGGCTGGGCCAGTTCAAATGACTGGCGACCTGATACAAATCGGCGTCAGCCGTCACAGGCTGAGAAGACAAGTGCCGTAAAATCCGGGTCGCCAGGCGGGACCATAAGCACAACTGATAGGCGCTCTTCAGTTCCGCATTAAAGCGAACCACACCTATCCCCAGCTTAATGATTTCGCCGCCCCATTGACGGACTTCGTCCGCCAACAACTCTTCGACCCCTTTCGAGGTTAACGCCCAGAATTCCAACATAAAATCTGCCTGTGTCAAAAACGGCGCACAGTATAGCAGAACAGTTTCAAACTGAGGCCTATGTTTTAGGTTCCAGCATGTTCTTCAGCGGTGCGGCTGCGTACATCCCTATCAGCATACAGGCCACAAATACCACAGCTTCGGTATAACCAGCCCCCACCAGCACCAGGGCCGGACCAGGGCAAATACCTGCCAACCCCCAACCAATACCAAACAAGGTACTGCCGATCAGCAAGGCTGGTGTGATTTGGCTGGCTTGTGGCCATTGGAACCCTGTCTCAATTAACGGTTTGGAGCGCCGACGGCTGACTGCAAACGCCAGCATGGCCAGTGGAATTGCTGCCGCCATAACCAATGCCAATGACGGGTCCCAGGCCCCTGTGATATCCAAAAAAGCCAGCACCTTAGCCGGATTCGCCATTCCAGCCAGAATCAATCCGCAGCCGAACACTAAGCCAGCAACAAAAGCGGCGCCAACAGATTTCAATGAATGTTTCATGGCGCCACTCCTGCATTGCCCAAAACCAGCACAGTCAGCATGGCCATCCCCATAAAGATCAGCGTGGCGACCACGGAACGTTTAGACAGACGGGCCATACCGCAGATCCCATGTCCGCTGGTACAGCCCGAGCCTAACTGCACGCCAATGCCAACCACCAAACCAGCCACGGCCAGCCCTCCAGGCGAGGCCTGCAAGCGGATTTCTGGCAAAGGTGCAACCAGCTGCCAGCAGACAGGCGCAGCGACCAGGCCCGCAACAAAGGCCAGTCGCCACCACTGCAACTGAGACAGGTTCGTCATCAAACCGGCACAAATGCCGGAAATACCGGCAATCCGACCATTCGCAAGCCAAAGTAAGGCAACAGCACCACCTATTAGCGCGCCACCCGTGAGTGACGTCCAAGGGGTAAAGGAGCTCCAGTCGATCATTTGCATCACCTCATATTCATTTATGGAATTAGCATATTCACAAATGGAATATTAAGCAAATTTGTCGGATCGGGAATGATGCAGACTTTATGAATTTTTCAGCAAAATTTGGCTTACAGGACAAAATAAAGAGAAAAAACCAGCATAAGCTGGTTGATTTGTTGGTTGCGGGAGCCGGATTTAAACCGACTTCCTTCGCCCGGGTTTAGAATGAGGAGCCCGACGAGCTGACAGGCGGTACCAGCCCAAAAATTTCTGCCGAATAGCAAATTTCAGACACAAAAAAACCAGCATAAAGCTGGTTGATTTGTTGGTTGCGGGAGCCGGATTTGAACCGACGACCTTCGGGTTATGAGCCCGACGAGCTACCAGGCTGCTCCATCCCGCGTCCGTGTTTGCGGGGCGCATAGTAGAGCTTTCATTCCATTCGTGCAAGGCTTAATTTCCAAAGTTGCACTGACTGCTGAATAATTAAACTATCAGCCAGTTTTTGCAGCACATTATGGCGGTAGCCCCCTTTAGCTTTGCTGTAACAAGCTTTCCAGACAGTGCTCTTCAATGCCATAAAATGATTTAATTTGCTGAATTTGCTCAAGGACCTGTCCAGCCGGCTTGGCGCCCTGCTTTTTCACCGCCAGGATCATTTTGTTTTTGCTGGTATGCTCCAGCGAAATAAATTCAAACACCTGCGTGTCGTAGCCATTGGCTTCCAGCAGCAGGGCCCGCAAACTGTCGGTCAGCATTTCTGCCTGCTCTCCGGCGTGAATACCATGTTTCAGCATAGGTGCCAAAACCGCCGGGCTTTTTAACTGAGGCCGGATTTGTTTGTGGCAGCAAGGTGAACACAGGATCACCGAAGCCCCAGCACGTATCCCCATATGAATGGCATAGTCGGTGGCGGTATCACAGGCATGCAAAGCAATCATCACATCCAGCCCGGTTTGCTGGTAGTGTTTCACATCGCCCTGTTCAAAACGGATCCCCGTCAGCTGTAACTGCTGCGCGGTCTGATTGCATAAATCCACCAGCTCCTGGCGCAGTTCCACACCTATCACATCGACATTGGCGTGCAATTCTTCCGTCAGGTAATGATGTAATGCGAAGGTCAGGTAGGCTTTACCCGAACCGAAATCAGCCACTTGCAAAGGAGCACGTTTCAGCAGTTCAGTCTGCTTTAATGCAGCAGCGAAGACTTCGATGAATTTATTGATTTGCTTCCATTTACGTGACATCGCCGGGATCACCTGATGTCTGGCATCTGTGACCCCCAACTTTTGCAGGAAGGCCGCTTGTTGGTTGATGTAACGCTGCTTTTCTTTATTGTGGCCTGCCACTTCGGCCGTCTTGCCCTGCCCGGCTTTTTTGTGTTCAGACAGCAGGACTTTACCTTTTTTGCTGATCCCTAACTGCAAATCTGCAGCAATACCAGTGAAATGCGCCGCTTTGAAATCGGTACTTAATAAAGTCGCAATGAATGCCAAGCCTTCTTCATAACTGTAATTTTTGGTGATATCGCGGGTCTGATAACGGTATAAAAAACTCAGTACCGGGCTTTTTAACTGCACAGGCCGCACTTCAACGCGCTGCAATGCGGCGTCATCGCCCTGGTATTTACTCAGCACCAGCTTTTGCCATTGTTGCGCCTGTAACGCCTGATGTAACCGGTTTGTGAAGTCGTTTAATTGAAAATCCGCCACAACTGCCCCCTGCTTTCAAAGCGCGTCAGTATAAAGCTCTGTCCGGCCTTACTCCAGCCTGTCGGCCAGCTTTGGCGCTATCTCCAGCTCCAGCTCAGCCTTTTCAGTAAAATACTCCGGTAATTCCGCCTGGATGGCCGGAGTCAGCATCTTGAATTCATTGACCTGCTTGACCAGATTCGCTTTGCCATTGACCAATTGCCCTTCGGCCGCTTCATAGGCATCCTGCGCACGCTGCAGGTTTTCGCGAATTCTCATAAAGCTTTGCAGGAAAGTCCGCAACTTGTTAAACAGGTTGTCGGCTCGTTTGGCCAGCTCTGCACTGTGTTTATGCTGCTCTTCAAAACGCCATAACTGCCGCACTATATTCAGACTGGTTAGTAAAGTGGTTGGGGTGGCCACCAGAATATTCTGATTCAGCGCCTGCTGAAAAATTCGTTCATCCGCCCTTAAGGCTTCGACAAAAGCCGATTCGACCGGCACAAACATAAACACCAGGTCCGGTGAATTTATGCCCGGCAATTTCTGGTAATTGCGCTCGGCCAATTCCTGAATGCGGGCCGAAATCGCTGCGATATGCTGTTTGAGCGCCAGAGCGCGTTCTGCCTCGTCCTCCGAATTAATGTACTGGGTATAGGCATTCAGCGATACCTTGGCATCAATAATCAGGTGTTTATTCTGTGGCAGGTATACCACCACGTCAGGTCGTTGCCGCTCCCCTTCCTGGTTCTGCCGGCTGACTTCCCGTTGATAATCGACACCAGGGCGCAGGCCTGAGCGTTCCAGCACATTTTCCAGCACCAGTTCGCCCCAGTTGCCTTGGGCCTTTTTTTGCCCTTTCAGTGCTGTTGCCAATTGGTGGGCTTCCAGCGTCATTTGCTGATTCAGCTGCTTTAATTGCCCCAGTTCATGCTGCAACAAGGTTTGTTGCTGGCTTTCTTTGAGGTGTAAATCTTCTACTTTGGTTTTAAAGGCATCCAGCTGCTGCTGGAACGGGGTCAGCAACTGACCCAAGAGTTGCTGTTGCTGCCCCTGAAAGCTTTGTTGTTTTTCGTCAAAAATACGCTGCGCCAGTTGGGAGAATTCCAGGCTCAGTTGCTGTTTGTTTGCCTGCAATAACGCCTGTTGTTCTGCAAAGGCCTGTTGTTTTTCCCGCAAACTGGCTGTTAAAGCGCTGTGCTCCTGCAACAACTGCTGATAGTTCTGCTGCTGGACCGCACTTTGTTGTTTCAACTCCTGCCACAGTTGTTGCAGTTGCTGGTATTGGCTATGCACCCGGCTGAAGTCGGTTTCTTTTTGCTGGAGTTGTTGACGCAGGTTTTGATGATCGGACTCCAGCGCTGCAAACTGCTGAAGTTGCAGTGCTTGCAGCGCCAGCTGTTGCCGCTGCATAAGCAGGCGCCATGACAAAAGCAGGCTTAGCAGAAAAAAAACGGCGGCCACACAGGCCGCTGCTATCCAATACTCATTCATTCAACTTACTCCATGGGCTCAGCGGACATCCCCCTGATCCAATACACAACGTGACTGCTGGCAACTGGCAGCAGGCGCCATCAGCATCTGACAGGTCGACACCAGTCCCAGTTTGTCATTTTGTTTACGTTTTAACTGCTGATAACGTTCAGCCGTATATTGCAGCATCTTTTCATCCGTTTGCGCGGAGGAATACAGCAGATAGGCTTCCGGGCCACCACAAGGCCGCGCCCCAACCGGGATCACTTTGCATTGATTGTCGTAGCTGCAACTTTTATCTTCTGTCAGTTTATCCAGCCGCAACTGCAACTGGCGGGTATCCAGCTGCAGTTGCGCCAGAGGCCCATCAAGTTGGGTTTTTAATGCATCCGGGTTTTCAGGGACTGTGCTGCATGCAGATAAACCAAACAGCATCGCAACCAAAGCGGCTTTATACATAAAGAACATCCTTCTTCGCCAGTATTTTTTGCTTTATTATCAGTGACATCAGACTGACATAAAGTTGCATGGGCTGAAAAGAAATTTTTTGTAAATAAATGATTTACTGATTGTTCATCAGTAGATGTTATCGCATCGCTGACACAGCATACAGCCCCCTCCCGCCATTTCGGCATGTTCATAAAAAAGGCCGGAAATTTCCGGCCTTGAGGGTTTTACAGTTTGGCTTCCAGCTCAGGAAGCGCGGTAAAGAGGTCGGCCACCAGGCCATAATCCGCCACCTGAAAAATTGGCGCTTCGGGGTCTTTGTTGATGGCCACAATAACTTTGGAGTCTTTCATACCGGCCAGATGCTGAATGGCACCGGAAATACCGACGGCAATATAAAGCTCTGGCGCCACAATTTTACCTGTCTGCCCCACCTGCATATCATTCGGCACAAAACCAGCATCCACTGCAGCACGCGAGGCACCAATGGCGGCATTGAGCTTGTCAGCAATACCGTCGAGCAGTTTGAAGTTCTCGCCGTTTTGCATACCCCGGCCGCCGGAAATAATCACCCGAGCCGCGGTCAGCTCCGGGCGCTCAGATGTGGTCAGCTCTTCGCTGATAAAACATGACACACCGGCATCTTTGGCGATGGCCACAGATTCAACAGGGGCATTGTTCCCTCCGGGGGCGGCATCAAAAGCCGCAGAGCGCACCGTCAGCACTTTAATGGCATCGGTACTTTGCACAGTCGCAATGGCATTACCGGCATAAATAGGCCGGACAAAGGTGTCAGCGCTTTGCACCGCAATAATGTCGGAGATTTGCGCCACATCCAGCAAAGCAGCTACCCGTGGCAGAAAGTTTTTCCCTGTGGTGGTGGCGCTGGCCAGAATATGGCTGTAACCAGCACCCAGCTCGGCCACCAGCAGACTGACGTTTTCCGCCAGTTGATGTTCATAACAACTATGCTCAGCCAGCAGTACTTTGCTGACCCCCTGCAATGCAGCGGCTTGTCCGGCGACAGCAGCGCAGTTCAAACCTGCAACCAGCAGATGGATGTCACCGCCAATCTGGCGTGCTGCACTGACGGTTTTGGCGGTATCGGCTTTTAACTGCTGATTGTTATGTTCTGCAATGATTAAAATAGCCATCAGATCACCTTCGCTTCTTGTTTTAACTTCGCCACTAACTCGTCGACAGAGCTGACCATCATACCGGCGCTGCGGCTTTGTGGTGCTGTCACTTTCACTGTGGTGACCTTGCTGTCAAGCGTCACGCCTAAACTGTCAGCCGCTTTAACATCCAAGGGTTTTTTCTTCGCTTTCATAATGTTGGGCAATGAGGCATAACGGGGTTCATTCAGACGTAAATCCGTCGACACCACGGCGGGCAGCTTCAGCTCAACCTGCTGCAACCCCCCGTCTATTTCACGGGTCACCTGCACTTTGCCATCCAGAACCTGCACTTTTGAGGCAAAAGTGCCCTGGCCCATGCCCGTTAGAGCCGCCAGCATCTGAGCCGTTTGGTTGTTGTCTGAATCGATCGCCTGTTTCCCCAGGATCACCAGGGATGGCTGCTCCTCTTGCACCACTTTGGCCAGCAGCTTGGCAACCTGCAGCGAATCCAGCGACAACTCTGTGTCCAGCTGAATGGCCCGGTCAGCCCCCAAGGCCAACGCAGTGCGCAATTGCTCCTGCACTGCCGCAGGACCTATTGATACCACTACAACTTCAGTGGCAATGCCTGCTTCTTTTAACCGGACCGCTTCTTCTACCGCAATTTCACAAAACGGATTCAGTGCCATTTTCACATTGGCTAAATCCACTCCGCTTTGATCGGCCTTTACCCGTACTTTTACGTTGTAATCAATGACCCGTTTCACCGGAACTAAAATTTTCATATAAACCTCATTGGCCGCAGCGTCAGAACGTCAAGTTGACGTAAAGGTAAAGCTCTACCCTTTCCCGCCGCCCAATCTACTTACTGTTGACGTTAACGTCAACCTGAAATACCCTTAGGCAATTAAATCTTCCAATACAATAACAAAGTGCTTGGCAGCGCCTGTGCAGAGGCCTGCGCATACAGGGGTGGGTCGTGATTGAACGTGAATCGATGGACGTCGATGTCGTCATTGTGGGCGCAGGCCCTTCCGGACTGAGTTGTGCTATTCGCCTGATGCAGCAGGCTCAGGCCGCCGGCACAGAATTGCAGGTGGTGGTGGTTGAAAAAGGCTCCGAAGTCGGTGCCCATATTTTATCCGGCGCTGTGCTGGAAACCCGGGCGCTGAACGAGCTGTTTCCTGAATGGCAGTCGATGCAAGCCCCTGTCACAACCGCGGTCAGTGCAGATCATATCTATGTGCTGAACAATGCTGAAAAAGCCACCCGCATGCCCAACTGGCTGGTGCCGAACACCATGCACAATGACGGCAATTATATTGTGTCTATGGGCAACGTGTGCCGCTGGCTGGCGCAACAGGCTGAAACACTGGGGGTCGAAGTTTTCCCTGGTTTCCCTGCGGCTGAACTCATCATCGAAGAGAATGTTGTCAAAGGCATTATTACCGGTGATATGGGGATAGCAGCAGACGGTCAGCCGAAAGACAGCTTTACCCCAGGTATGGAGCTGCGGGCCCGTTACACTGTGTTTGCCGAAGGCTGCCGCGGCCATTTAGGTAAACAACTGATCCAACACTTTCAGTTGGACGAAGGCAAAACACCCCAACATTATGCGCTGGGTTTTAAAGAAATCTGGGATATCCCGGCTGAGCAACATCAGGCCGGACTGGTCGTGCACAGTGCCGGCTGGCCTTTGGATGCGCAAACGGGCGGCGGTGGCTACCTGTATCATGCCGAAAACCAGCAAGTGGTGGTCGGACTGATTGTCGATCTGAACTACAGCAACCCACATCTGAGCCCCTTTGAAGAGTTTCAGCGTTACAAACAGCACCCTGTGCTGAAACAGTATCTACAAGGCGGCAAGCGGGTTAGCTACGGCGCCCGTGCTATTGCGAAAGGCGGCTATAACAGCTTGCCCAAAATGAGTTTTCCTGGTGGCTTACTTATCGGCTGTGACGCCGGCACCTTAAATTTCGCCAAAATCAAAGGCAACCATACCGCGATGAAATCCGGCATGCTGGCCGCGGAAACGCTGTTCGCCGCCATGCAAGCTGGCCGTGGCCATGATGACCTCACCGAATTTGCCGACGCTTTTGAACAAAGCTGGTTATTTGACGAATTGTACCGAAGCCGTAATTTCGGCCCCGCGCTGCATAAATTTGGCACTCTGCTCGGCGGCGCCTTTAATACCCTGGATCAGAACCTTTTTGGTGGCAAATTACCTTTGACCATCAAAGACTGGACCAAAGATCACAGCAGCCTGAAACTGGCCAGTGAATGCGATCCGATCCATTACGCCAAGCCAGACGGAGTGCTGAGTTTTGATCGTTTGTCTTCAGTGTATCTGTCCAATACCAACCATGAAGAAGATCAACCTTGCCACTTGAAGCTAAAAGACAGCAGCATCCCTGTGCAGGTGAATCTGGCCCTGTATGATGAACCGGCGCAGCGCTACTGCCCGGCCGGGGTTTATGAAATGATCGGCATGGAACGGGGTGAGCCACAATTGCAGATCAATGCGCAAAACTGCATCCATTGCAAAACCTGTGATATTAAAGACCCCAAACAAAATATCCACTGGGTGACACCAGAAGGTGCCGGAGGCCCGAACTACCCCAATATGTAATATCAGGTTCAGGGAGACGGGATCAGAAGCAAAAGGCCTAACAAAAAACTCACTTCTGATCCCGCTATTTTTACAAAGGCACTGCCTGCTGTTTTACCTCACTGAACGACCAGTAAAAAGTTCCCTTTGTTTCCAGATTTTTCTGTACTGTCTGTCTCACCAATTGTAATAATAGCCGCACAAGACTATGGTTAAGTCAGTGCGCGTTCATACTAAAAGTTAAGCCCGGAAGGTTCTGCATGAGTACAAAAGTTATAAAAAGCAACGCAGGTAAAGATGATGTCAGTGTCGCAATCCGGCCTTTTGTCTCCTCAGACACCGAAGCCGACCTGAACTTTGGTTCTGGCCGTTATATGTATTTCACCGAGCGCGACATCAATAAAATTCTGGCCAATCTGGATGCACTGCGTAACAGCGTGTTTCCGGTACAAAATCAGGAAGTCGAAGGCGTCAGCCGTAAACAACAGTTTCCTTCCGTTTGTTTAATTGGCCTTGGCCGTTGTGGTTCCAATATTGCGCTGGAAGTGGCGTCTTTGGTGTACAACGCCCGCACCTTTTATATGAGCGAATTCAGCCAGGAAGAAAAAGCGCAAAAAGAGCAGGAATACCGCCCTGTGCGTTGGATCAAAAAAGGCCTGAACCTCGACAAATCCAACCAGGTAAAACCTGTGTTTCTGATTGAACCTTTGGTGATGCTGGGTGACCTGGATAAAGACATCGAGGGTCGAATCCGTTTTTCTAACCGCGGCGAAAAAACCACATTTCTGCAAGATTACAACAAAATGAAAATCATGGACTTGTCTGAAGTCCATGCCGGTGGTGCCGGTAACGCGCCTATTTTGGGCCAGTACCTGGCCAAGATCATCCTGAACAAAGACACCCACAAGTTCTCCAACGCCGACTGGAAGTTCATCCACTCTTACCTGATTGATTCCTGTGGTATCAAAGCCAACCAATCCAGGTTGTACTTTTATATTTTTTCTGCCGGTGGTGGTACGGGTTCTGGTATGGCGTCGGAGTTTGGTCTGGCTCAGCAATACGCTTATATGGCAAAAACCTTTGATACCAGGCCCGAGCTGGAAAATGAAGCGAACTCTGGTCATTCCTTTGTTTTCGAACCTATCTTTACCAGCGGTATTTGTATTCTTCCGAATATCACCGACCATGGTGTCGAGATGTCTGAAGCGCTGCATATCAACTCAGGTCGCCTGCTTTGTAAATACCTGTCTGAAGAGTGGGATTTCTCCTACAACCTGGAAAACGAAGACAGTAATGAATCCAGCGTGATGCAACGTATCCGGCCGTGGAACGCCATGATGCTGATTTCCAACGACATTATGCGTTACGCTGAAGAAACGGATGACGGTGAAATTCAACATATTGATGTCAACGCGATGGAGAAATACGCCAACCAGTATATTTCCCAGCAGATCTTTAATATTCTGACCGCCCAGGCAGTGACCACAGACTACGACGAAAACTATTTCCGCCGTGCTGGTATTGATATTGGTGAAACCATTCGACTGGACGCCAACGACCTCTTTATGAGTCTGGCCGGCCCTGTTGCTGTCGCGTACGCTGAATCAGTGGTGCCGACTCAACCTGCTGCTGTGGATAAGCTGAAGCTGTTTGACAAAGCCACCAGTGGCCTGAATATTGATGATTTGTTCTTCCGCTCTATAGACCTGCCGCATTTTAATAAAATCACCCAGGCTATTGAAGGGATCAGTTTGTTACCCATTGAATCGGGTCGTTACCGCGAAGCGCTTGCGTCTTATGTGAAAAATGGCTACGACCCGAAAGATTTAAAGGACCTGCATTTCTTTAAAAACTGCTCCTCTGTGGTGTCGATTATATCCTTGCCCAAGGACTACAAACTGTCGTACATGGACCTGAACCGTTTGAAGAGCCATCTGAATGCGCTGTTTCCGAACACCACATTAAAACGTTATGCACTGGTGATAGGCGCTTCCGCCAATATCTCGTTAACAACGCTGATCGTGAAAAGTCCGTGCCTTAGTGATGATTTCCTGACGCTGATCGTGTCCTTTATCAAGCGCTGTTTTGCCAAAGACGATTACCGTTTCGATGATTCACTGGACAAAGCCATGCTGGACTTTATCCGCGCCGACGAGTTTGACGAAGAGCGGCTGGACTCTATGTTGTTTGAGTACGAAAACCCGGCGAAGATTCTCGATACCAACTGGTATGCAATCAAACCTATGTATGAGAAAAAGTACCGGGAACTGATCCGTGACAAAAATAAGTTTGTGTCTATTAATGACATTCGGCTGTCCCGTGACAGCGTGAAAAAAGCCATTCATTATCTGCGCGAAATTTACCGGCATAAGATCAGTAAAACCAAAGTGATTTCACTGAACACCCTGCAAAAAACAGTGGAATAACGACGGGTCACCCTTTAACGAAAAAGCCAGCGATGCTGGCTTTTTTTACTCCCCGCAGGGATCAATGCCGTGTACAAGCTTAAGGCAGCGCCTGACCTCGCGCACTGACATAAAGCTGATACCAGTGCTCACGGCTGAGCTCAATGTGCAAGGCCTCTCGGCAGGCGCGGATCCGCTGTGCGGAGGTGGTGCCAATCACGGGCTGAATGCCTGCCGGGTGGCGTAATAAAAACGCCAGTACTATGGCTTCGCTACTGCACTGATAACTGGCAGCCAACTGCTGTACCAATACGGCAGTGGCTTTATCAGCTTCAGTCCCCTGCTCTCGCCCGCCGCTGTAAAGTCCTTGCGCCAGGCTGCCCCAGGATTGGATCTGCACTTTATGCTGCAGGCAGTACTCCACGGTACCGTAAGAGAAGAAACTGGCGGCACCTTCAGCCATACCGGTCAACACATTCTGCTCCAGCCATTGATGCTGCTTCAGGCTCATTTGCAACTGATTGACCACCAAAGGCATAGGGCAGGCATGCTGCAACAGTTGCAGCTGCGGCCAGCCAAAATTGGACACACCAAAGTGTCTGACCTTGCCCTGCTGTTTCAGTTCATCCAGTACCGCCGCTACTTCGTCCACCCGCATTAAGGGGTCAGGCCTGTGCAGCAACAGTAAATCCAGATAATCGGTTTGCAAACGCCGCAACGAGCCCTCTACCGACTGACGGATGTAGCTGGCACTGAAATCGTAACGCCCGACCGACTCGGCATCAGCAAAACGGATGGCACATTTGGATTGCAATAACAGCTTGTCACGCAGTCCGGCATGCTGTTGTAAATAGTCACCAAAAACCTGTTCTGCCTTGCCTCTGGTGTAAATATCTGCATGGTCAAAAAAGCGATAGCCAGCGTCAATAGCGGCGTCTAAAGCCTGGTAATTTTTTTGTCGCTGCTCAGCACTGGTGTCAGTTTCATTCCAGCCACCGCCCAGCCCCATACAACCAAACACCAGAGCATCTGCACTGGGGAAATAGTCTGAAATCGGCTGC
Organism: Rheinheimera sp.; assembly: GCF_037442525.1. Lineage (GTDB taxonomy): Bacteria > Pseudomonadota > Gammaproteobacteria > Enterobacterales > Alteromonadaceae > Pararheinheimera. The sequence continues at coordinate 95,859 of NZ_JBBIQD010000013.1, forward strand.
ATTCTGTTGTCCTTTGATCAAGAAAACCAGAAGCATACCACGACTGAATACGAAATTAACCTGCACGCGCAGGCCGCTTGTCGTTGCACCCGACCTAGTAGTCAGCTGCGCAACAGCTCATCATCTGGCATGCTAAAAGAGTTGACGCTTTCGTCACTGCTGGCCAGACTGGCCTTTATTCAGCAAAGAATTTTCCGCCTCAGGCGGTAAAGTTTTTCTTCACTCTGAATACCCATTGCTCACCGAATTAAGGAACCTTATGACTCTTCGACAACAGCTACTGCTTTTTACTGGCCCCTGCCTGCTGTTACTGACGGTTATTTTACCTGCACCCTCTGCAGGTATGAGCCAGGCAGCCTGGCTGACTTGTGGCCTGATGGCCTGGATGGTGCTTTGGTGGATCAGCGAAGTGGTGCCTATTCCTGTTACCTCGTTGCTGCCGATGATATTTATTCCTCTGCTCAGCATAGACAGTCTGTCCGCGGCCACATCCCCTTACGCCAACCCTATTATTTATCTGTTTTTTGGCGGCTTTTTTCTGTCAATCGCGATGGAAAAAACAGGCTTGCACCGCCGTATCGCTCTCTCTGCGCTTTCGGTGGTCGGTGCCAGGCCAGGCCGTCAGGTTGCGGCGCTCATGGGAGTCACCGCCTTTTTATCGATGTGGATGTCCAACACAGCCACAGCAGTCATGATGCTGCCTATTGGCTTGTCTATCATTGCGATGGCCGGTGTCAGCGAACAAAGTAAATTTGCCAAAGCTGTGCTGCTGGCCATAGCCTACAGTGCCAGTATTGGCGGCATAGCTACGCTGATTGGTACCCCGCCCAACGCATTACTCGCGGCTTACTTACAAAAGGCTTATCAAATTCAAATCAGCTTTGCCGACTGGATGCTATTGGGTGTGCCCATGGCGTTGATCATGCTGGTACTCTGTTGGCTCTGGCTGACCCGCTTTCATTTTCGTCTGGGGTCGACGACCAGCGGCGATGCGTCGCAGTTTAAACAAGAGTTGGCTCAGCTTGGCGCCCTGCCCGCTGAGCAAAAATGGGTGTTGTTGGTCTTTGCATTGGCGGCTTTTAGCTGGATCTTTCAGCAATGGCTGGTCAGCGCCACAGGTTTGGCGATCAGCGATACCTTAATTGCGTTATCCGCTGCAGTCTTGTTGTTTCTATTGCCTGGCAAAGCGGGTAAAAACTTGCTGGAATGGCAGGATGCTCAGCAGGTTCCCTGGGGCGTTTTGCTGCTGTTTGGCGCCGGGTTGTCGATGGCCGAGCAAATCCAGAAAACCGGAGTGGCAGAATTACTGGCCCAACAATTACAGGGTTTACAGGGGGTTGAGCCCGTATTGCTGTTGCTGGCTGTCACCTCGTTGATCATCTTTCTGACCGAAGTGACCAGCAACACTGCCACAGCAGCCGCCTTTTTGCCGCTGCTCGGACCCGTAGCTGTCTCTATGGATTTATCCCCTTTGTATCTGGCTTTACCCGCCGCGCTCGCGGCCAGTTTCGCCTTTATGCTGCCGGTCGCCACACCGCCTAATGCCATCGTATTTGCCAGCGGCAAACTCGAAATCAGAGACATGGCCCGTGCCGGTCTGGTGCTGAATCTGCTGGGTATTCTGGTTATTGGGCTGTTCAGCCATTACCTGACTCCACTGATCTTCAGATAAACCAAGCCATGCCAATACAGAAAAGCCGGAGTTCATCATCCGGCTTTTCTAATCAACATAAATTTTTGAAATAAAAAAACAGCCATTTGGCTGTTGATGCATTTTGAATGCTGATGTCTTGTTTCTAGATTGGAGCGGGCAACGAGGCTCGAACTCGTGACCTCGACCTTGGCAAGGTCGCGCT
>NZ_JBBIQD010000014.1:0-40843 GCF_037442525.1 Rheinheimera sp.
GTTTTTTCTGAATGACCTGCCTGCTTGCAGGTCTTTTTATTTATGGGGTACTGAATTATGGCATTTCCAATTCCAGTGGCGGTTGCTGATTTAACGTCAGCCCTGACAGAGCCGCAGTGGGACGCATTGTTAGTGGTGGCTGAAGATTTCTCTGCATTAGCTCCGGAAAAACTGCAGGCCGCTGTGACTGCTTTGCAACAGATTGACCAGCGTATTGGCAAAGAAACTGTGTTGTGTCAGACCGATGCGGCACCGGGCGGGCGGCTGGTTTTAGCGGCGACAGGCCCGCTGCACCGGGATTACGATGACGTACGTGCTTTTACGGATGCCGCGAAGCAAGCTGTGACTCAGGCCAAAGCTGCAGGCGCCCGCTCGCCTTTATTACTGGTGCTGGCACCGCAAACAAAGGAGTTCGCACAGGCTCAGGCTGTTGCTTACCTTGGGGCTTGCCAGGCCTTATGGCAGCCGCTGGAAGGCCGTGAGGCGCTGGGCGAAAGTAAAGTGGAACCTGTACAGCAGATTGGTGTGGTGGGCATCAGCAGCGCAGAGGCTGACTACCTGAATGCAGTGGAAGCAGGTAAAAGGTTGGCGCGCGACTTGTGTGGCACTGAGCCCGAGCGTATGGCACCACGCCGTTTTGCTGATTATTGCGTCGAGGCGTTTGCCGGCACTGCAGTGTCGGTGACAGTGCAAACGGATGTGATGCAGCTGAACCAGGATTATCCGCTGCTGATGGCGGTGGCCCGCTGTTCATTGCAGGTGGAACGCCATAAACCTGCAGTGATCCGTCTGGAGTACCAAGGGGAAGGCCCAATCGAACAGACCTTGTTGTTTGCCGGAAAAGGCCTGGTGTATGACACAGGGGGCGCCGATTTAAAAACCGGCGGTGCCATGGCGGGTATGAGCCGGGATAAAGGTGGCGCAGCTGCAGTGGCAGGCTTTTTAAAGACGGTCGCCTTGCTCAGGCCAAAAGGCTTAAAAGTCGTTGCTGAAATTGGTGCCGTGCGCAACAGCATTGGGGCCGATGCCTTTGTGCCGGACGAAATTATCCAAAGCCATGCAGGTGTACGGGTCCGTATTGGCAATACAGATGCGGAAGGCCGCCTGGTGCTGGCCGACCTGCTATCCCATTTGCGGGAAGAGGCCAAAACGGCTGTGAATCCGATCTTGTTTTCCATCGCGACGTTAACAGGTCATGCGGCCCGCGCTGTCGGGCCTTACAGTGCATTGGTTGAAAACGGTGCCGCGCGGCAGCAACAGTTGTCGGCTCAGTTGGCACAGGTGGGGGACGTGTGGGCAGACCCGAGTGAAATCTCACGCAGTCGCCGCGAAGACTTCAGCTTTATCAAGGGCCGCAGCTGTGCCGACGATATTTTAAGCTGCAACAACGCACCATCCTCCGTGACACCACGTGGTCATCAGTTCCCTATGGCATTTTTAGTGGCGGCCTCAGGCTTGGACCAGCATGCACTGGCATCAGAGCAGCCTGTGCCTTATTGCCATATTGATATTGCCGGCAGTGGTGTGGATGGGGGCGACTGGCAACACAGCAAACCTTCAGCGGCACCGGTGCAGGCACTGGCAGCGCTGTACTGCCGTTAATCGAAGGCATACAAAACCCGGAGCTTTTACTCCGGGTTTTGTGTTTCTGATGCTGCAGTCGCCGTCCAGGCTGCTATGCTATAACCCTTTGAAGATAGTGAGAAAGTTCAATGAAATCTTTGCTGGACCGCTGGTTTCGTATCAGTGAGCGCCAAAGCTCATTAAAAAAAGAGCTGGTTGCGGGTCTGACCACCTTTATGGCCATGAGTTACATCCTGTTTGTGAACCCCAGTATGTTGGCGCAAGCCGGTATGGATGCCGGGGCTGTTTTTGTGGCCACCTGTCTGGCTGCTGCTTTTGGTTCCATCCTGATGGGGTTGCTGGCGAATTTGCCGGTGGCTTTGGCACCAGGTATGGGGCTGAATGCATTTTTTACCTATGTGATAGTGCTAGAGCAGGGGTATGCCTGGCAGACCGCGCTGGCGGCCGTGTTTTGCTCAGGGGTGTTGTTTTTATTGCTCAGTATTTTCCGCATCCGGGAGTGGATTATTCAAAGTATTCCTTTTGCACTGAAGATGGGCATAGCCGCAGGTATTGGCATGTTCCTCGCACTGATCGCATTAAAGACAGCGGCAGTGATAGTGGCAAGCCCAGCGACTCTGGTGAAACTGGGGGATTTACATGACCCTCAGGTGTTGCTGGCTATTTTAGGTTTCTTCCTGATTTTTGCGTTAGCGCACCGTAAACAACAGGCAGCTGTCTTTATCAGCATTTTGCTGATCAGTCTGATTGGCTTATGGCGTGGTGATGTGGAGTTCCACGGGCTGGTGGCTATGCCGCCAAGTCTGGCACCGACTTTTCTGCAGCTGGATTTCGCCGCTGCGCTGCAATGGGTGATGATCCCGGTGATCCTTAGTTTGTTATTTTTGGATCTGTTTGATACCTCTGGTACTTTGGTGGCTGTCAGTCAGCGTGCAGGGCTGATGAAAGCCAATGGCCAGATCCCGCAGCTGGATAAGGCTTTATTGGCAGACAGCTCTGCCACAATAGCCGGCTCTCTGCTGGGCACATCCACGACAACCAGTTATGTCGAAAGCACAGCTGGTGTGGCTGCCGGTGGCCGCACAGGTTTCACTGCCGTAGTGACAGGGATCTGTTTTCTGGCGGCGCTCTGGTTGTCACCGCTGGCCGCTATGGTGCCTGCTTATGCCACAGCAGGCGCTTTGTTTTATGTGGCGACCCTGATGCTCAGCAGTTTGCAACATGTGCATTGGGATGAAGTAACAGAAGCGGTGCCTGTGGTTGTGGTGTTGGTGATGATGCCACTGACTTTTTCCATTGCAGATGGCATAGGTATGGGGTTTATCAGCTACACACTGCTGTGTGCCATGACCGGCCGTTGGTCACAAATCAGCCTGAGTGTCTGGGTATTAACGGCGGTGTTTGTCGCTAAGTTTGTGTTTTCCTGATTGTGCAGGAACAACAGTCAGATGGCGTCTGTACTTGGATCAGGCCTTATTTGCTTGTAGTTCCAGCAGGCTCTTTGTATGCTGATTGTCTTCTTTCAGGACGACGGTTGAACTACCCAGGGTATTCATGAGGTTACGCGAAACATTAGTGGTGTATATGCTACCAGTGATGGTCGTGCCTTTGTTATTTCTGGGCTATTTGTCTTACCACTACAGCAGCCGCTACTATGAGCAGCAGTTGTTTGCCCAAAGCCAAAAACAGCTCAATGCTGCCCGGCAACACTGGTTGCTTGGGTTAAAACATTATCAGGATGCACTGGCGTTGCTGAGTCAGCAACAAAGTGTCAGCCGTTATCTGGCCGGGGACACAGACACCGAAACGGCAGTGATCGACATGTTTGAGCAGTTTCGTTCGGTGAACCCTGACGTTGCTGGTGTCAAGTTTGTTCGTCTGAATGGCGATTACCAACTGCGTTTACCTTTGGATCAGCAACTGAAGGATGCCAACCGGCTGCGCAACCAATATTTCTCCTCATTGCAATCGATGATTGGCGATCAGAGCTTTTTTTTGTCGACTGAGTACGGCTCGGATCAAATCAATCTTTTTGTGGCGCAGAAACTGTATCAGGCCAGATACAGTGGCAATGATATTAAAAAGGTTTGGGGTTATCTGGTGCTGGTCATTAAACCCAACCTGTTTCGTCAAGTGCTGCTGCAGCTGAAATCCCCGCAGCAGGTGCCGCTGTTTATCAGCAATTCGGCCAATATTGCCTTTGCAGAAAATCCGTTGCTGATTGGCAGTGTATTTGGGCCCGCCAATTTTCAGCAATTGCAGCAGAGTGTAGGGCATTCTGAATACGAACAAAGCCTGCTGTTAGGGCAACGTATGTACGTCACCGGCATTGAACTGGATGGCCCTTATCAGTTGCTTCTTGGTTTAACACCAGAGCTGGTGCGGCAGCACCTGGGTTACAAACCTCTGTTATTTGCGGTATTCAGCCTTGTTTTTGTGATAGGGCTGCCACTGTTTTTTTATTATGTACTGGCACGTTTTATTCTGACACCTATTCAGCAACTGACCAATGCGAAGACCACAGTGGGGCGCGGGGATTTGACGGTTCTGCTACCGGTGCAAAAACAGGATGAAATGGGGGACATGTTCGCCGCGTTTAACGTGATGGTCAGGCAGCTGCGGGTCTATCGGGAGCGGGAACGGGCTTATCAGCAACAGCTGGAAGATAAAGTGATCAGCCGGACTCAGGATCTGGCCAGAGCCAATAGTCAGTTGGAAGAAACCAACCATCAACTGGTGCAGGCTCGGGAAGTGGCGGAACAGGCCAGCAGGTTGAAAAGTGCTTTTCTGGCCAATATGAGCCATGAGATCCGCACTCCACTCACCGCCATCCTTGGTTTTAGCGAACAAGCGTTGCAAGAGACTGACCCTCAGCGTCAGCGTGATTATCTGCAACGGGTGCGTAGCAGTGGCGATCATCTGCTGGCTTTAATCAATGATGTACTGGACTTGTCTAAAATTGAGGCGGACAAACTGGAGCTGCTGACAGAGCCATGCTCTTTAGCATCCTTGTTGGACGATACCTTTCAACTTGTCAGACAACAGTCGGAACAAAAAGGCTTGCAGGCTGAACTGAACCTCAATTTCCCCTTACCTGAAATACTGAAGGTCGACAGCCTGAGGTTCCGTCAGGTACTGATAAACCTGACCAGCAATGCAGTGAAGTTTACCCGGCAGGGGAAAGTGGTGATCACTGTCAGTTATTTGGTGCCGCAGGAACAGTTATCGATCCGGATTCGAGATACAGGTATTGGTATGACCCAGCAGGAAATGAATCGTTTGTTTCAGCCTTTTGTGCAGGCCGATGCCGCTGTTACCCGGCATTTTGGCGGTTCAGGGTTGGGCCTCTGTATTTCCAAACGCCTGATGCAGCAAATGCATGGTGATATTCTGGTGGAAAGTGTCAAAGGGGTTGGCAGTTGTTTTGAAATCAGGATGAACTGCGAACATCAGCATCTGAGTCTGGTGTCTGAATTTACCCAAAAACCGGCTGAGCCTGCAGAACCAGGCCTTCCCGTTCATCTCGGTGCTTTGCGTATCCTTGTTGCGGAGGATAATCCGGATAACCAGTTGCTGATTCAGCTGTTGTTACAAAAAATGGGGCTGCAAAGTGAAATCGTCGACAATGGCCACAAAGCGGTAGAGCGGATCTTGTCCGAGCATTTCGATTTGGTACTGATGGATATGCAGATGCCCAAAATGGGGGGGGAAGAAGCCACTATGTTGTTGCGTCATGCGGGCTGTCAGATCCCTGTTATCGCGTTGACAGCCAATGTGATGGCTGAAGACAAAGCCCGTTACCTGAAAGCGGGGTGTCAGGCGGTGCTGGCAAAGCCTATTGTGCATCATGAGTTTGTCCGGTTGATCCAACAGCTATCGAACAGTACAGTAACGGATGACATGCAGCAGCTGAAAGAGCAACTGGAGCAGGACCCCGTGATCCAGCAACTAAAACTGCAGTTCAGAATGCAGCTGCCACAATTGGAACAGCAACTGGAATTATTCTGGACTCAGAAAAACTGGTCCCGGCTGGAGTATGAAGCGCATAGTATCAAAGGCAGTGCCGGCAGTATGGGCTTCCCTGAACTGACAGAGCTTACCGCTCAGATCGAGCAGGCCGTCAAGCAACAGCAGTACCAGCAAGTTCGTCCGCTGCTTGACAGATTACATCATCAGATAGCCAGTATAGTGGCAACAACAGGAGCACCTCTGGATGCCTGAAGACTTTCATTTGGCCTCTGAATTCAGTCGGGACAGCCTGTGGCTGGCCGATTGGCCTTTATGCCAGCTCAGATTACAAAATGATGCCAATTACCCCTGGCTGATCCTAATCCCCAGACTGCCTGACTTAGTGGAAATTATTGATTTATCTGCAGCTGATCAGCAGCAGCTTTGTGTTGAAAGTGCTCATCTGGCTCGTTTTTTACGAGAGAAATTTTCTGCAAAAAAGCTTAATATTGCTGCCCTTGGTAATATGGTGCCCCAGCTGCACATTCATCATATTGTGCGCTACGAAGACGATCTGGCCTGGCCTGCTCCCGTTTGGGGTAAGCACCAGGCCCGGCCCTACAATGAAGTGGAGCTGGCCAGAATGATGCAAAAACTGGAAGGCCTGGGTGCGCCTGACAAAATGTTCTGAGTGTTAACCTGCTGCTTTGGCACAGAGGAATTTTGATATGTCGGCTGAAAATGCCTTGCTTACTATTCTGATTGAAAAAATTCGAACCGACTTACTGGTGCTGCCTACGTTGCCAGAAATTGCCATCCAGGTGCGCCGCACAGCCGACGATGCAAACAGTACACTGCAGAGCATGACGGACGTGATTGCTCAAGATCCGGCGTTGGCGGCCCGGATGATCAAAATTGCCAACAGTGCTTTTATGGGGCGTTCAATCCGGGTGACCTCACTGAACCAGGCGGTGACCCGTATTGGGTTCAGCCAGGTAAAAAATATTGCCACAGCCATGGCGATGGAACAGCTGTTTATCTCTCAGCATGAACAAATTAAAGAGCGCATGGCGCAGGTGTGGAGCGACAGTGTGCATGTCACCAGCGTGGCTATTGCCTGTCTGAAGTTTTATATGGAAAACAACCGACAATGCGGCCTGAACCTGGATGTGATGACGCTGGCGGGTTTGATGCATCAGATCGGCGCTTTGCCTATTCTGACTGAAGCAGAGCGTTATCAGACGGTATTCGGAGATCCGCGTTTTCTCGATCAGGCACTGAACAGTCTGACCGGTCAGATAGGGGCTGCCATTATGCGGGCCTGGGACTTTGCAGAACCATACCCTGAAATAGTGCAAAACTGGAATAACCCTTCCTACCTCACTGTTGAAGCCGGTTATATTGATTTTGTCCGAATTGGCGTGATCAGCCGGACTGTGGCGGATGATGGTCAGCGGTTTGCGTTGCTGCAGCCTTACGTGGAACGGGGATTGCTGCCAGAACTGCACTTTATGAAGCTGCCGGAAATCGGTGGAGTGTCTGAGGAAATCAGAGCTGTGCTGAGCTAATCAATATTGGGGCTGGTATCACAGAGACAAAAAGGAGGCTTAGCCTCCTTTTTGTCTCTGTGATTACTGCTCCAGGTTCTGCAGTAAAGGCTGTAAAGCTGCGCGCAATAATTGATGCATCAGCAGCAAATCGGCATCCAGTCGGGCCGCCAGGTCGTCCCAGCCCATTTCATCATTCTGCTGGCAAACCACGTCATGGAATTTCAGCCGTTTAATGCTGCTGTCTTCACAGACCAGCAGACTGAGTTGCTCAGGTAACTCCAGAGCCAGCCGGGTCACCAGTTTATCTTCCAGATGACTTTGTACTTCGGTTGCGCTCAGCACGTGATTGCTAAAACGAACCTTGGCCCCTTCTTCATCCGGTGCTTTCAGTTCTGCTTCATGGCCTAATTCAAAACCAGCAGGCAACTCCTTCCCTTGCAACCAGAAATGCAGCTGCTGATTGAGTTTGTGATTGTCCAGCAGAGGCAAAGCGGGTAAAGAGCCGAAGGCCTTACGCATCAATGCCAGCACTTCTTCCGCTTTGGAGCTGCTGCTGGTATCAACCAGTAACCACTGTTGTTCACGGTCGTACAAGGCTCGAGTGACACTGGAGCGACTGAAAGCGCGTGGCAGCAATGCCTGAACCAGCTCTTCTTTGAGCGCCTGCTTTTCTTTGCGGCTGAGCGGGCGGCCTTTCTCCTGTTCAGCGGCGGCAATTTTCGGTTCCAGTTCTTCCTGGACTACAGCACCTGGCAGCACTTTTTCCTGACGTTTGACGGCCACCAGCATCAAGTCTGACGTCAGGTGACAAAAAGATTTAAAACTGGGATGCAGCGGGCTGGTAAAACCAATTTTCATCGCTTCCTGCGCCATGCAGGGGCTGAACTTGAATTCGGTCAACTGACGTTCAAGTTGTTCCTGATCGCCGCTCAGCGCTTCATTCACTTTGTAAAGGCGTAAATTTTTAAACCACATAACTTAACTCTGACGCTTTAAACAAAGGCCAGAGTATACATGAGGCGGTTGACCTTTCAGGGAAATTTTGGCTGAAAATCTCACTGCGAGATGTCAGCGCACAGTCATAGTTCAGACATTGCGTTTCAGGTTTTTTGGAAAGCGGATATGGTAGCTTAATCCCTGACCAGGTTCGCTGCTGACCTGAATACTGCCACCCAGTGTCTGGCGGACCAGGTTGTAAGTGATATGGGTGCCTAAACCACTGCCCCCCTGATCACGTTTGGTGGTGAAAAACGGGTGGAACAGTTTTTCCAGCTGTTCCTGCGTCAGACCGCGACCATCGTCTGAATAGGTAATATCGACCATGGATCCTTCATCCAGCACAGTAATACGAATATGGCCTTCGTCCATTTCTTCAAAACCATGGATCAACGAATTCATCAGCAGATTGGTAAAAATTTGCGAAATAGCACCAGCCGGGCAGCTCAGAATCATATTTTCCGGGCAGTTCACATCGATATGATGGCGTGTCTTTTTAAAATTGGGCTGAAGCGAACGAATCACTTCACTCAGGTAATCCGCCAAATTGATGGTGCGCAGCGCGTCACTGGTCTGGTCAACGGCAATTTGTTTAAAGCTGGCAATCAGTTCGGATGCGCGGGTCAGGTTCGACTGCAGCAAGGTACTGCTTTGTTTGGCCTCTTCAATAAAATGTTCCAACATCTTTGGTGTCAGGGTTTTGTCTTTGTACTGGCTTTCCAGTGTGGCCAGCTTTTCCGCCAGAAAACTGGTGGCAGTGACGCCTATGCCAACTGGGGTATTCACTTCATGAGTGATACCTGCGACAAAACCGCCCAGAGCCGCCATTTTTTCTGATTGCACCAGACGATCCTGTGCCTGCTTTAAATCATCGACCGACTTTTCCAACTCGGCTTGTTTTTGCCTTAAGGCTTCTTCACTGTGGCGGCGACGCTCGATTTCTTCGCGCAACGCCTGTTGTTTCACTTCCAGTTCTTGCTTTTGCTGCTGCAGGTCCATCATGGCCTGGCTCAGGCCTGAGGTTTTGCGGGCCACTTCCTGCTCTAGCAGCAAGTTGTGCTGATCAAGTTTTTCGTTGGACTGCAGCAACTGCTTTTGCGTGCTTTCAAGTTGAGACTTGTAATCCTGTACCCGGGCAATCAGCCGGTTAAAGGCATCGGCCATGACCGACAGTTCGTTGCTTTCATTGTGCTGGATCTCGACCCGGGTGCCTTCCAGGTGGTCCAACTCTAAGTCTTCAATTTGTTGAGTCAGTTCATTCAGAGGCAAGGTGAGCTGGCTGCGAAACGCCAGCAAAAACAGAATGATCAGGAAGGTGGTTTTTAACACCGCATTGCCGACCAGGAAATAAATACCAATTTTGATCCGGTCCAGCACCACGGCCCGGCTGGAAAACAAGGTGACATCACCGACTTGGGTGGCCCGGCCGGAGAATTCAAAAATCAGCGGAAAGGTATAACCAAACAACCCTGAGTTTTGTTCAGTCAGCCGCACGCCTTCCTGCACCAGGGAGTTACCATAACGTTCACTGATATCGACATAACGACCGAGTTGGGTGATTACAGCACCGCTGTCATCGCGCACTATGATGCCTTCAATGGCCGGAATAGCCAGCAGGCCATCGGCAATAATCATGGCCTGCTGAGTATTCAGCTCCCAGATGGCACGGGTCAGGCTGCCGGCAAAAGTTTGTTGTAAGGTCGCCAGCTCGCCATTGATATGGTCTTTGGTATTAAAATACTCAGCGACAATCTGACCCAAAGTGACGACAAACGTCAGAATAAAATACACTGACAACACTTTAGTCAGCAGCTTGCGGGATAAACTTTTTTGCTGCATCCGGTTACCTTGCACGGAGATACGGGTTCAGTAGTCTGTAACTAAGTTAAACAAGTTTGTTAAAAATGAAAACACCAGCGCCGAGAAATATCTGTGAGACTAGGCAACAGCGGATCCTTTCGCAACAAAAGTACGGCAATTCACTGAAAAAATTAAATTTTCGCGGTGATCCTGTGGGCAACATAACCAACTTTCAGTTAAGGTAGAAGCGAGTTCATAAAAATGAAAAACAAGTCATAGAAAATGGCAGGAACGACTACGGAGTAATGTTGTATGGCACTGTCAGTGCTGATTTGTGATGATTCACTTCTGGCGCGTAAACAGGTTCGTAAATCTTTACCCGACGATCTGGATGCCGAATTTTTTACCGCTTCTAATGGCCGCGAGGCACTCGAAGTTCTGCAACAACAAGAGATAGGTTTGGTGTTTTTGGATCTGACCATGCCTGAACTGGACGGTATTGGTGTGCTGGAGCAAATTCGTTTGCGGCAGCTGGATTGTTTTGTGGTAGTGGTTTCGGCAGATATCCAACCCGAAATGCAACGCAGAGTCAATGAGTTAGGCGCTTTGGCTTTTGTGCAAAAGCCCGTCAGCGCAGATAAATTATCTGGTCTACTCAAGCAATATGGGCTGCTCTGAATGAACTTCAGTGCCGAACAAAAGGACTGTCTGCAGGAGCTGATCAATGTTGCGATGGGGCTGGCCAGCGATAAACTGGCTCGCTTTCTCGGCACTTTTGTTCATCTGCAGGTGCCTGCCATTGAATTTATTCAGTCCTGCGATATAGCGGAGCACTTTGATCAACATGTGTGCAGCTCAGAGCAGGCCATGATCAGCCAGGGTTTTTTAGGCAATGATGGCATTCGCGGCGAAGCTATTTTGCTGTATCAACTGGAAAGCGCTCACACTCTGGCATCGTTGTTTGACTACGAGCAAGGCACCAGCTCCGATCTTGAAATGCTGATGGATATCAGCACCATTTTAAACAGCACCTTTCTGAACAGTCTCGCCAGTCAAATGATGCTGCAGCTAACCTACAGTGCGCCAAAAACTGTGGCGACGAACGGCGCCGGTGTCAAGGAGGCATTCGTTTTCTCCTTGCAAAACGCACAACTGGCGCTGAAGGTGGATATTCGGTATCAACTGACAGACTATGCCTTTGACTGTGATATGTTGCTGTTGATACCGGGAGACGCTGTGGTGCCGCTGCAGCGTATTCTGAGCTGTATTCTGGAACAATATTAATGAATGAAACCTGGTTATTTGGCCCTGTGTTGAATCAGCTCAACAGCGGGGTGTTAGTCGTGGACCCAGCCTTCAGGCTGGTTTACCTGAATCATTTTCTGGAACGACATGCCAAACTGCAGTTGCAGGATGTAAAAAACAAATCCTTGTTTGAGGTGTTCACCGATCTGCCTGAAAGCTGGCTGCGACGTAAATTCGAAACGGTATTCAGCCTGCAAACGCCGGCATTCAGTACTTGGGAGCAGCGTCAGTATATTGTGAAATTGCCGCATTTGCGCCCGGTCACCAGCAGCAGTCAGTACATGGCGCAAAACTGCACCATGTTGCCGCTGACCGATCCGGAAGGTGGCCAGTATGTTTGCCTGCTGATTGAAGATGCGACGGACGCTTTTGTCTACCAGCAGCATCTGCAACAGGCCATGGCACAACTGGAGCAAAGCAACAGACTCGATGGCCTGACCCAATGCCTGAACCGGCGTTTCTGGGAGCAACAGCTCAAACTGGAAGTACAACGCGCTGAACGGTACCAGACACCTTTGTCGCTGCTGCTGTTTGACCTGGACAGGTTTAAACAGCTGAATGACAGGTATGGTCATCAGGGTGGCGATTTTGTACTGGTGGAGCTGGCCGCTCAGGTCAAACAGTTGCTGCGCGACAGCGACTGGTTTGGCCGTTATGGTGGTGAAGAGTTTGGCATTGTGCTGACCAATACAGACAAAGCCGGTGCTTTTGAGGTGGCTCAGCGTTTATGCCAACAAATCGCAGCGACCAGCTTTCACTATCAGCAACACAAAATACAGGTCACGCTGAGTATTGGTGTGGCGGTATTGCAGAACTTTGATGAACGCGCTGCAGAGCAACTGATCTCAGCGGCTGATCAGGCCTTGTATCAGGCCAAACGCTCTGGCCGCAACCGGGTCTTGTGTTTCGACAGCGGCCTGACCAGTATTTAAACAAAAATGATCTGAACATTTAGATTGACAGACGTCTAAATGTTCAAGCATAGTGGTTTTATGAAAATAAAAAATCGCAATACCGTCACCATTATTACAACCACCAGCCCCACGGGGTAGGAGGTCGGCGGCGTATTGCATCCAGAAAAGGCCCGAGACCTCCCCGTCTCGGGCCTTTTTGCTTAGTAAGGAGTGCAACATGAGGGTACTGAAGTTTGGCGGCTCATCGCTGGCCACTGTGGTCAGGTTTGCGGAGGTCGCTGATATAGTGGCAAGCCAAATCGGCACAGAGCCGGTTGGATTGGTATTGTCTGCACCACAAGGGGTGACCAATACCCTGGTGGAGCTGACAGACCTGGCTTTTTTAGGCTCAGACTACCTGCCGTTGTTGCAGCAATGGCGGCAGCGGCTGGCACAGCTGATTGAAGACGCAACACTGCGGACCAGCGCAGATCAGCTGCACGCTGTTCGTGAATTGGCAGCCGCTCAGGACGAGCGGTTGACTGAAAAATTGCAAGGCATTCGGTTATTGGGTTATTGCCCTGACCATATTAAGGCGCAAATCCTTGGCATGGGGGAGCAATTCAGTGTGGCGCTGATGACGGCACTGCTCAAAGGCAAACAGCTGAAAACTGTGTTACTGGATTCGGTGGCCTTGGTAAAAAGTCAGGGTGATTACCTGAATGCGGTGGCAGATATTGCAGCCTCTGAACTGAGTTTTGCGGCTGCACTTTCCAAACAGCAGGCCCAGGTGTATGTGATGGCCGGTTTTGTGTCCAGCAATGTGCAGGGCGAGCTTTGCCTGTTAGGCCGTAACGGCTCTGATTATTCAGCGGCTATTGTGGCGGCTGCGGTGAAAGCCTCAGTCTGTGAAATCTGGACTGATGTGGACGGCGTCTACAGTGCCGACCCGCGTCAGGTAAAAAATGCCAAGCTGATTTCGCATTTATCCTACGACGAAGCGATGGAGTTGTCGTACTTCGGTGCCAAAGTGCTGCATCCAAAAACCATAGGCCCGCTGGCACGGTTTCAAATTCCTTGTTACATCAAAAACACCCTAAACCCGTCGGCACCGGGCTCCTGTATTGATCAGCACAGCAGTGGCGACAGCTTGGTCAAAGGCATTTCCAGCCTGGAACATCTGGCGCTGATCACGGTGTCCGGCCCTGGTCTGAAAGGGGTGGTCGGCATGGCGTCGCGCGTGTTTGCCGCCATGGCGCGGGAACAGGTATCGGTCAGTCTGATCACTCAGTCCTCATCCGAGTTTTCCATCAGCTTCTGTGTTGCGCAATCCGATTTAAAAGCAGCACAGCAGGCACTGGCGGCGGAGTTTGAACTGGAACTGGCCAACAAATTGCTGCGTCCTGTGCATATTCAGTCAGACATGGCCATTGTCAGTCTGGTCGGTGATGGCATGCGACAGCACCGTGGTGTTGCGGCGAAATTTTTTGCCTCTTTGGCGCAAGCCCGGGTCAACGTGGTGGCTATTGCCCAGGACAGCAGCGAGCGGTCTATTTCGGCGGTGGTGGAGCAAAAATCCTGTCAGGATGCGGTGAAAGTCTGCCACGAAAACTTCTTCAGCCATATCCCAAGCATTGATGTGTTTTTGGTTGGCTGTGGTGTGGTTGGTGGTGAGTTATTGGCGCAGTTTCAACGCCAGCAGGCGTTTTTGCAGCAGCGCAATGTGCGTCTGACCGTCTATGGGATCGCCAACTCCAAAGCCTTGTTACTGGACCCAAAAGGGATAGACCTGGCGCACTGGCAGGCGCAGATGCAAGACACCAAAGCGCAGTTCAGCGTGGCGCAACTGAGCCAGTTTGTCACTGAACAACACCTGACCAACCCGGTATTGATTGACTGTTCCAGTGCCGAACCTGTGGCGGGTCTGTATGTGGATTTCCTCAAGGCAGGTTTCCATGTGGTGACGCCGAACAAAAAGGCCAACACAGCGTCTCTGGATTATTACCGCCAGCTGCGTCAGGTCGCTCAGCAGCACAGACGGCGTTTTTTGTATGAAACCACTGTGGGGGCCGGTCTGCCGGTGATTGACACCCTGCAGGGCTTATTTAATGCCGGCGATGAACTGCTGGCCTTTGAAGGGATTTTGTCAGGTTCGCTTTCTTATATTTTTGGCTTGCTGGAGCAAGGCGTCAGCCTGTCACAAGTGACACAAAAAGCGCGGGATTTAGGCTTCACAGAACCTGACCCGCGCGATGACCTTTCCGGTATGGACGTGGCGCGCAAGCTGCTGATTATGGCACGGGAGTCTGGCCTGATGCTGGACCTGGCCGATGTGGACGTAGAAGGCGTATTGCCTGCAGGTTTTGCCGAAGGCAGTGCTGTGCCTGAGTTTATGGCGCAGTTGCCCCAGCTGGATGCACTTTTTGCCGACAAAGTGGCCGCTGCGAAAGCCAATGGCCAGGTACTGCGTTACATCGCAGAAATCCGCGAAGGGCGCTGTAAGGTCGCGATTAAAGCTTTGGACCTGGATCACCCCCTGGCCAAAGTCAAAGACGGCGAAAATGCGCTGGCGATCCACACCCGCTATTACCAGCCGATTCCATTTGTGTTGCGTGGTTACGGTGCTGGGGCTGCGGTGACTGCGGCGGGGGTATTCAGTGATGTGATGCGGACTTTGTCCTGGCAGCAGGAGATGTAACATGAGTCGTTATTTTGCGCCCGCCTCCACCGGTAATTTGTCGGTCGGTTTTGATTTATTGGGAGCGGCTTTTGAGCCAACAGACGGGCAGGCGCTGGGGGATGAGTTAATCATCCTGGGTGAAAGTGACAGGCTGCAGCTGAGTGTGTCAGGCCGTTATGTGCACCAGTTACCGGGCGATCTGAACGATAATCTGGTGATCAAATGCTTTTATGCTTTCGAACAGGCTGTTGGCCGCAGGCTGCCACCTTTGCAGCTTGAGCTGGTCAAGCATTTGCCTGTCGGCAGTGGGCTGGGGTCCAGCGCCTGTTCTATCGTGGTGGCTCTGTATGCTTTTAACCAACATTTTGGCCAGCCACTGTCTGACAAAGAACTTTTACAACTGATGGCCCAACTGGAAGGGGGCGTCAGTGGTTCAGTGCATTACGACAATGTGGCGCCGTCATTTTATGGGGGCCTGCAGTTAATGCTGCAGGACAGCCCGCAGATTTGCCGCGCTTTACCCTGGTTTGATCACTGGCGTGTGGTGCTGTGTTACCCCGGCACTGTGTTGTCCACCAAAGCAGCCCGGGCTGTATTGCCCACAGAATTGTCGCTGAAACACAGCATTGCCTTTGCCGGTATGCTTAGCCGTTTTGTTGCCGCACTGTACAGCCGGGATGAACAGGATGCGTTGGCGGCCTTGCAGGATTTAGTGGCAGAACCAGCGCGGCGCAGTCTGATGCCAGAGCTGGAACCGTTACGCGCAGCCTTAATGGCCGAAGGGGTTGGCCATGTCGGTATTTCCGGTGCAGGGCCGACCATTTTTGCCATCTGCAGTAACGGGCAACAAGCCCAGTTTGCCGCCAGTTACCTGCAAACACAGTATGCAAAAAATCAGGATGCCATGACGGTGGTGTGCCGTCTGGCGCAACAAGGCGCACGGGCGCTATAGGATCAGAACACAGGATTAAGCAGATGCAATTAACGAATATTAAAGTTCCTTCGCAGCAAGTGAGTTTCCTGCAGGCCGTTCGAATTGGGCTGGGTGAACAGCAGGGGTTATTTTTCCCGACACAATGGCCGCAGCTGGATGTGCCCCGTTTACTCGACATGCCCTTTGTCGAACGCAGCAGCCATATTCTGGCCAGCCTCATTGGGGACGAGTTAACGGCAGCAGAAGTGCAGCAAATGGTCGAAGCGGCCTTTGCCTTCCCTGCGCCTTTGGCGCCTGTCGCAGAAGGAGTGGCGTGCCTGGAATTGTTCCATGGGCCGACACTGGCCTTTAAAGACTTTGGTGGCCGTTTTATGGCGCAGGCACTGCTCAAAGCCCAGCAGGCCGAAAACGTCAGTAAAACAACTATAGTCACTGCAACTTCGGGTGATACAGGGGCTGCTGTGGCCCATGCCTTTTACCAGCAACCTGGGGTGGAGGTGGTGATCCTGTTCCCGGAAGGCAAAATCAGCCCGCTACAGGAAAAGCTGTTTACTACCCTTGGCAGGAACATTCACACTCTGGCCGTAAATGCAGATTTTGATGCCTGTCAGGCGCTGGTCAAAGAAGTGTTTAATGACAAAGCTCTGGTGCAGCAACTGAATATCAACTCAGCCAACTCCATCAATATCAGCCGTTTGTTTGCGCAAATTTGTTATTACTTTGAAGCAGTCGCTCAGGTTCCGGCCAATCAGCGTGATCAGGTGGTGATTGCTGTGCCGAGCGGTAATTTTGGTAACCTGACCGCCGGGCTTATTGCCCGGGTCTTAGGCCTGCCAATCAAACGGCTTATCGCCGCAACAAACGCCAATGATACAGTGCCCCGCTACTGGAAAAACGGCGACTGGGCGCCGCATAAAACAGTGGCGACTTTATCCAATGCAATGGATGTCAGTGCCCCCAATAACTGGCCCCGGGTTGAAGCTTTGCTGGCGCAAGGGCTGGTGGAGCGGGATGCGCTGGAAGCCGTGATGGTGGATGAAGAAGACACCCAGCTGTCGATGCGTCAGCTCGCTCAGTTGGGGTATGTCAGCGAGCCGCACGCTGCTGTGGCCTATAAAGCCCTGAAGCGCAGCCTGCAGCCTGGTGAATATGGCATCTTCCTTGGCACAGCTCATCCGGCCAAGTTTAAAGAGCAGGTGGAAAACATTCTTGGCAGCCCTATTGCCCTGCCAGCTGAGCTGGCTGCTGTCGCCAGTGAGGCAAGTTTGGCTGTGGCGATGAACGCTGATTATGTACAATTGCGCCAGGCATTATTGGCATTGGACAATCAAGCGTGAGTGTAAGCTGGCAAGACGTGATTGGGGCTGAGAAAAATCAGCCCTATTTTATCGACACCATCAACTATCTGAAGCAACAACGGGCCGCAGGGCAGGTGATCTATCCACCTGAATCTATGGTATTTAACGCCTTTAAATACACGCCTTTTGATCAGCTGAAAGTGGTGATTATCGGGCAAGACCCTTACCATGGACCAAACCAGGCCCATGGCCTGAGTTTTTCGGTGCCCCAGGGAGTGGCCATTCCGCCTTCGCTGCGCAATATCTACAAAGAGTTGCAGCTGGAGTATGAAGATTTCCGCTATCCGGACCATGGTTGTCTGGAGAACTGGGCCCAGCAGGGCGTGTTGTTGCTAAACACTGTGTTGACCGTTGTGGCCAACGAAGCCAATTCACACCGGCAATTGGGCTGGGAACAATTTACCGACCAGGTGATCCGGGCTATCAGTGCGCAAGCACAAGGTATAGTTTTTTTGCTCTGGGGCAGTCATGCAATTAAGAAGGGTCAACTGGTGGATAAACAAAAACACCATATTCTGACCGCACCTCACCCATCGCCTCTTTCTGCACATCGCGGTTTTTTGGGATGTGGTCATTTTGTCAAAGCCAATGCACTCTTGACAGAACAGGGCAAGGCGCCAATCTGTTGGCAGGTTTAGACGTCAGCTAAAACAAACCATCGCGAAAGCGATGGTTTGGGGCCTGAATTGTGGAATGAAAAAAGCCCCGTCCTGCTGGACGGGGCTTTTTTTAACTAAATTCCAAATCGTTCAACTCAGGTTCGATGGTCCAGTCAATGTCTTCTAATTCGCGCTTCAGACGTTGACGTTCTTTTACTGCTTCGATTTCACGCCATTTACGTTTTACCGCACGGCTTTTCGTTGCAGGACGCTCCAACAGGTTCAGTAAATCTTCGAAGCTTTCCATTTTTGCCCCTCTGAGTTGTTGTTATTTTCAACAAATTAGTACCACAGTCTGAATGAAAATAAAATAACCTTTTGACACAAAAATGAACGAAAAATGAATGTTTTTTGTCGGTTAGCTGTTCCTGAACTGGTTAAATTGAGCGATGAGCGCCTCTGTAGACGCGTCAAACCGGCTTTCCTTCTGCCCTGACAGGACCTGATAAATAGGTGTGGACAGTTGTTTGCCAAGCTCGACACCCCACTGATCGAAGGAATTAATATTCCACAGTACACCCTGGCAAAACACCTTGTGTTCATACAATGCGATCAGTGCACCTAAGTAGTAAGGGGACAACTCGGGCAGCAACAGGGTATTACTTGGTTTGTTGCCTGGAGATACCTTGTGCGGCGCCAGGGCGATAGCTTCAGCCTCAGAGGCGCCGCTGGCCAGTACTTCTGCTTTGGCTTCGTCAAAGGTTTTGCCTTGCATCAAGGCCAGGGTCTGAGCGAAGCAATGCGCCGCCAGACGATGGTGATGGTCGGTCAAGCTGTGACTGACCCTGGCCGGCAGAATAAAGTCGCATGGCACGGCCAAAGCGCTTTGGTGCAGCAACTGGTGATAGGCATGTTGGCCGTTGGTGCCAGCGTCACCCCAAATCACCGGCGCTGTGGCCAGCTGCAGTGGATTCCCCTCAGCATCAACGCTTTTGCCATTACTTTCCATATCCAACTGCTGTACATAGGATGGCAGCAGGCGCAGGTAGTGGCTGTATGGCAATAACGCCTGAGCCTGACAGCCTTTGGCGTTGATGTACCAGACACCTAACAGCGCCAGAATCACCGGCAGGTTTTGCTCAAAAGGAGCGGCGTAAAAATGCTGGTCCATGGCGCGGGCACCGGCCAGCAACTGTTCAAACTGTGCCATACCCAGCTGCAGGGCCACCGGAAAGCCGATGGCGGACCACAAGGAGTAGCGACCGCCGACCCAATCCCACATCGGCAGAATGTGTTCGGCGCTAATGCCAAACTCAGCCGCCGCTTTGATATTGGACGAGGTGGCCCAGAAATGCCGTGCAATAGCGGCTTTGTCGGCGCCCTGGTCGATAAACCATTGACGCACCGCCAGCGCATTCTGTTTGGTCTCTTCGGTGCCAAAAGATTTGGAAGCAACAAAGACCAGGGTGGTCGCCGGGTTTAAGCCTTTGACCACATCACTGACCACAGCGCCGTCAATATTGCCGGCAAAATGAATACGCACCGGGCTCTGGTTATAAGGCAACAAGGCTTCACAGGCCATTTGTGGGCCTAATAAAGAACCACCAATACCAATCCAGATGAGATCAGTAATAGCCTGGCCCTGATAACCCAGGTATTCACCTTTGTGCAATTGTGCGATCAGGCTAGCCATCTGGGCACGGCACTGTGCAATCTCAGGTGCTAAATCCACTCCATCCAGCAGCAGTGGCTGGCCGGCTTCGGCGCGTAACGCCATATGCCAGACGGCACGCTGCTCAGTGCTGTTGATTTTGTCGCCTTGTTGCATTTGCTGCGCTTTGCGCTGAATGTCACTTTGGTTCGCCAGTTCCAGCAGGGTCTGCCAGATACTGTCGGTGATCAGGTTTTTGGAAAAATCCAGGTGGATACCACAGGCTGTGGCCTGGAATTTTTCGGCCCGTTTTGGATCCTGTGCAAATTCCTGCCGTAATGAAATGGCTGTACTGGCTTGCTGTTTCAGCGAAGCCCACACCTTAGATGACATTCAGTTTCTCCCCTTAATAGCCTCAGGCTTGCAGTTGCGCCTGGATCAATGTTTCTAATTTGCGCTGATCGATAGCAAACTTGCGGATGCCTTCGGCCAGTTTTTCAGTCGCCATGGCATCTTCGTTCAGTGCCCAGCGGAATTCGGTTTCGGTCATGGCTGGCTTGGCACTTTCTGTCACGCCCTGGTCTTGTAAATGCACCTGCAGCTGACCTTGGGTGTCGCTCAGTTCCTGCAGTAAACCCGGGCTGATGGTCAGGCGGTCACAACCGGCCAACGCCAATACTTCACCTGTGTTGCGGAAGCTGGCACCCATCACCACGGTTTTGTGGCCATGCGCTTTGAAGTAACGGTAGATTTCACGCACAGACACCACGCCAGGGTCTGTTTCTGAGTCGTAGTCCTGTTTGGTATTGGCTTTGTACCAGTCGAGAATACGGCCGACGAAAGGCGAAATCAGAAAGACGCCAGCTTCTGCACAGGCACGGGCCTGCGCCATATGGAATAACAGCGTCAGGTTACATTGAATGCCTTGTTGCTCCAGTTCACGCGCCGCCTGAATACCTTCCCAGGTGGAGGCAATTTTGATCAGGATACGGTCTGTGCCCAGGCCATTTTCTTTATACAGCGCGACCAACTGCTTGGCTTTGGCGACAGTGGCCGCTTTATCGAAAGACAAACGGGCATCCACTTCAGTTGAGATGCGGCCTGGGATCAACTGGCTGATTTTAGTGCCGATATCGACGGCAAATTTGTCACCAGCAATGCTGATTTGTTCGGCCAGGTCACTGCTTCGTGCTTTGGCATAAGAGGCGGCGGCGGCCAATAATGGCTTGGCAAACTCCAGTTGGCTGGCGTTCAACAACAGCGATGGGTTGGTGGTGGCGTCTACAGGGCGGAATTGTTCAATGGCGCCTAAGTCGCCACTGTCGACCACCACAGTGGTCACTTGTTTTAACTGGTCAAGTAAGCTGCTCATATTGTTTTCTTACCGTTATTTAGATCACATCCGGCTTGGAGGGTGATTCATACTAATAAAATGTAGGAAAATTACAACATAAAACCGGTTGATGCAGTGACTTTCCTACCCTGGAATTCAGCTGGGTCTGGCGGCGTCAATCAAGGCAAGACCACAGAATTCCATGGTACCCATAAGGTGGCTTGATTTAAAGCCAAAAGCGGCCGCAACTCCGCAATCTGTCTGAACTTTTTGCTATAACACAGAACCAGTCTGCACAGGCAGGTGTAACTTGGTACACTAGGCGCGTTTTTGCAGTACAGGAAAGTTGTTATGTTAACGGTGATTTCACCAGCCAAAGACCTGGATTACCAAAGCCCGCTGGCTGTGTCAGAGTACAGCCAGCCGGCCTTGCTGGCCGAGGCACAGGCCCTGATGCCGGTGTGTCGCGATTTAAGCCCGCAACAGTTGAGCAGCCTGATGGGGATCAGCGACAAGCTGGCCGGACTGAATGCAGCCCGATTTGCCCAGTGGTCCACACCTTTTACACCGGACAATGCCCGCCAGGCGGTGTTTGCCTTTAATGGTGATGTATACCAGGGCTTGCAGGCCCAGAGTCTGAGCAGAGAGGATCTGGCATTTGCGCAGCAGCATTTACGTATTTTAAGTGGTTTGTATGGCGTGTTAAGGCCCTTGGATCTGATGCAGCCTTACCGGCTGGAAATGGGCACCAGTCTGGCCAATCCTCGTGGTAAAAACCTGTATCAGTTCTGGGGCAGCCGGATTAGCGAGGCCTTGAATCTGCAACTGGAACAGCTGCAAAGTGACACCCTGCTGAACCTGGCGTCGCAGGAATACTTTAAAGCTGTGGATAAAAAAGCCCTGAAAGCCCGTGTGGTCAATGTGGAATTCAAGGACTTTAAAAATGGCCAGTATAAAGTGATCAGCTTCTATGCCAAAAAGGCACGTGGTCTGATGGCGCGTTTTGTCACAGAGCAGCGACTGACCAGCGTGGCAGGCATAAAAGACTTTGATGTCGCAGGCTATCGGTTCAGTGCTGAACAATCGACGCCTGAGCAGTTTGTGTTTACCCGACAGATGCCTGCCGTTTAATCCGCAAAGCGGAAGACACCACAGAAAAATGGGCAGATAAAAATGCCTAGTTCTGTGGTGTTTTTTTGCTAAAATGCGCGGCTTCGAATCAGAGCGTGTTCATTATGAAATTTCCGGGTCGTCGTAAACTTAAACACTATTTTCCTGTCTCCCAGCCAAAGCTGACGTTGCCCAGCTACGAAGTCCGGCCTGAACTGGATACCTATGTAGTGGGTCTGGACCAGACCATAGTGGATGTCATTGCCAATGTCAGTGACGACTTCCTGCAGAAATACGGCATAGGCAAAGGCCTGTCCAATCTGGTCGAGCATGGTAAAGCCGACCTGATTTATCAGGAGCTGGTGGCGTCCAATGCGATTTCTGATCATTTTGCCGGTGGTACCATAGGCAATACCATTCATAACTATTCGGTACTGGCCGACGACAAATCGGTATTGTTGGGCGTGATGTCCGCCAATATCAGGCTGGGGTCACCGGCTTACCACTACCTTTGCCATACCTCCAGCAAAGTGGATATGAACCATTTGCAGGGGGTTCAGGGGGATGTCGGCCGTGGCATTACCATGGTCACCCCTGATGGTGAACGCACCTTTGTGATTGACCCCAGTGATATGGATGAGCTGGCGCCCAGCCATATTCCAACCGACATTATCCGCAAAGCCGCTGCTGTGGTCGCCAGTGCTTATCCGCTGCGCGCCACCGCCAAACCTATTCAGCAGGCGATGCTGAAAATGCTAAACGATGCCAAAGCGGCTGATGTGCCCGTGGTGATGAGCCTCGGCACCAAACACCTGGTGCAGGAACATAAAACACTGCTCCTGGACACTCTGACCAACTACGTCAATATACTGGCGATGAACGAACAGGAAGCCGAAGCCCTGACGGGGTTTGCCGACCCGCTGCTGGCGGCCGAAGCCGCGCTGGATTATGTGGATATGGTGCTGCTGACCGCAGGCCCTGAAGGGTTATATCTGTGTGGTTACACCGATGTGCAGTCGAAACGTGAAACCAGCAACCCAATTAAATCCGGTGCTTTGGCGGACTACAACCAGTTTGAATTCAGCCGCCCTATGCAGAAAAAAGACTGTGTCGAACCTGTGAAGGTGTATTCACATATAGACCCTTACCTTGGCGGGCCTGAGCGTATTAAAAACACCAATGGTGCCGGCGATGGTGCTTTGGCCGCTATTCTGCATGATATTGCGGCCAATCATTTTCATCGTCAGACCTTACCTTTATCCAGCAAACACGAGCTGCCTTATCTGGCCTACTCGTCTTTTGCACAGATCTGCAAATATGCCAACAGGGTCAGCTACGAAATTCTGGTGCAAAATGCACCACGGCTGTCCAAAGGTTTGCCGGAGAAAGAAGACAGTCTGGAAGAAAGTTACTGGGAGCGTTAAGTTCAGTTAATTCCTGTAACAAAAAATCTGCAGAAAAGGCTGGTACTCCCGGCCTTTTTCTTTACTATCGGCCGCAGAATCAGAAGGATAGGACCCATGTTGTTAAAAATTTCCGCCTGTGTTTTGGCTTTGTGCTGTTCTGCCGCCGTCTGGGCGCAGTGGGCTATTCCGAAAACAACAGCACAAGTTCAGGTTGATGGTGTGCTGGATGAAGCACTCTGGCAGCAGGCCAACAGAGTGCAGCTTACCATCAACAGCTGGCCCTCTGAAAACAGCCCTGCACCTGTGCAGACAGATGCCCTGCTGATTGAAAACGGGGAGTATTTTTATCTGGCCTTTATCGCCAATGACCCGGATCCCAGCCAGATCCGCGCCTACTTAACCGACAGGGATAAAGTCTGGGAGCATGATCTGGTTGGCGTCAAAATAGATACCTACAACGATTCCAAGCTGGCCTACCAGTTTTTTGTCAACCCGCTTGGGGTGCAGGCTGACGCCATCGAAAACGAAATGACCCGCAGTGAAAGCGACAGCTGGGATGCGATTTGGTACAGCGCGGGTCACGCGACAGCGCAGGGGTATCAGGTAGAAATTGCCATACCGTTGCGCTTACTGAACTTTAACGACCAGTTGGCTGTGCAAAACTGGCGGATTGAGCTGGTGCGTTATTACCCACGTGACCTGAAGCACAGGTTGTCGACCAACAGGATTGAACGCAGCAACCCCTGCTGGATTTGTCAGATGACACCGGCTTCAGGTTTTGCCGGTGCCAAACAAGGCAATCACCTGGCATTGGTGCCGTCGCTGGTGACGGGCCGGTCTGAGCAGCGCGACCCTGCGGGCCGCCCGGACTGGCAAGGAGAATCGGATACTGCGGCCAGCCTGGATTTGAAGTGGGGGATTACACCGGACATTAACCTGAACGCCACCCTCAATCCTGATTTCTCCCAAGTGGAGGCGGACGTGGCACAGCTGTCCGCCAATGATCCTTTTGCATTGTTTTATGCCGAAAAACGGGCGTTTTTTCTGGACAACCAGGATTATTTCAGTTCGCCACTGGATTTAGTCTACACCCGCAATATCGCAGCGCCGGATTTGGGGGCGCGATTAACGGGCCGGGCGGGGCAGCATTCGTTTGCCTTTTTTGCCACAGACGACAGTCAGACCACCTTTTTTGTGCCCGGCAATTTGGGCTCTGATGTGGCTATTCTGGCTGAGCAAAGTAAAAATGCCGTGTTGCGCTACCGACAGGACCTGAGCCCTGAATTGTCGCTGGGCTGGATCAGCACGCTGCGCCAAAGTGACAATTACCATAACTATTTGCATGGTGTTGACCTGAAGTATCAGTTCAGTGAGCAGGACAAACTTCAACTGCAGTATTTGCATGCCGACTCTGCGTACCCGCAGGTGCTCAGGAACAGTTACGCTGGCTCCGAAGCCGGCTTGCGTCTGCAGGACGAGTTATCCGATCCGGCATTTTTTCTGAACTATGAACACGACGATGGCGCCTGGTTCTGGTACACCGAACTGTTACAACTGGACAATGAGTTCCGCGCCGATATGGGCTATATGCCGCAGACCGATTATCGCAAGGCGGTGCAGGGACTTGGCTACAACTGGTTCTCAGCTGAGCACTGGTGGAACCGGGCCAGTCTGGCGGGCGACTGGGATATCAGCCATAACAGCCAGGGCGAGTTGCTGGAAAAAGAACTGGAAATGGCGGCAGAACTATGGGGGCCACAACAAAGTTATCTGGAGTTGTCACTGATAGACCGCGACAAGGCAGGTCCTCGTCATAATGCAGATTCCTTGGCGATAGATGGCAATACCACCCTGTTTAATGAACAATTGCTGGGGCTTTGGCTGGAATTCAGACCCTGGCCCAGTCTGTTCAGTGGTGTTTGGCTGGAAGGTGGCGACGCCATTGACTACCGCAATAACCGACTGGCGTCTTTGCGTGAAATCGCGCCTGAGTTGGGCTGGAATGCCAGTACGCACTTACGGATTGATTTGCGTCACACCTACAGAGCCATGACGACGGGCGGTGCGGAAATTTTTACCGCCAATCTGACCGACCTGCGGTTCAGCTATCAGTTTTCGGTGCAGAGCCAGTTGCGTCTGACCCTGATCTACAACGATCTGCAGCAAAACCCGCAGACCAATCCAGGCTTAACCCAACAGCGCGACCGCAGTCTGGGCTCGCAGCTGCTGTATTCCTACAAGTTAAATCCTCAGACCTTATTGTATGCCGGCTACAGTGACAATGCGGTGCAGGATGACCAACTGACCAGTCTGGAACGGGACAGCCGTTCGGTCTTTATGAAATTCAGTTACGCCTTTTTACTCTGAGGAGTAAAGAACAACGCAGCCTGTTGGCTGCGTTGTTCTTTCCGCGGTTAAGCGTTGGTTTTGGCCGCTTTTTTCAGCGCTTTTTTCTTGGCCGCTGTTTTCGGCTTTTTCTTTTTGGTCGGCGGGCTGGCTTCTTTGTGTTTGGGTCGTAAGCCTTCAATCACCCGGCGCTTCAGCGCCTGTTCGGTGTACCGTTCTATTTTACCAACAGCAGCAATATCGTGTGCTTCCACCAGTGAAATGGCGGTGCCTTTTTTACCGGCGCGGCCAGTGCGGCCAATACGATGCACATAGACATCGGCCGTTCTGGGCATATCGTAGTTAATCACATGGGTAATATCGTCGATATCCAGGCCCCGTGCTGCTACATCTGTTGCCACCAGAATACGGACTTTACCCGTGCTGAAAGCAGCTACTGCGGCCTGACGTTTGTCTTGTGGCATCTCGCCCTGCAGCCAGTTACAGCGCAGCTCTGCACTTTGCAGCTGACCTGTTAAGGTGGCCAGCCGTTCGCGGGTTTTCACAAAGACAATGGCTTTTTTCACATCGTCCTGCCGCAGAATATGGATTAACAGGGCCAGCTTGTGGGCGGCGTCGTCGGCCAGATGGATCCACTGGGTGATTTTACCGCGCTCCCGGCGTGGCGGGTCGGCTTCCAGCTGCAGCGGTTCTTTCAGTGCCCGTTCGGCAAAACGACGGATGCCGATGCCTTCAAGGGTGGCGGAAAATAATAAGGTCTGACGGCGGCGTTTAGCTTCGTCGATGATGCGGTTCATTTCACCAACAAAACCCATATCCAGCATCCGGTCGGCTTCGTCGAGGATCAGCACTTCGACTTCGTCCGCCATAAAGGTTTCGTTGTCCAGGTACTCAATCAAACGGCCTGGGGTGGCGACCAGAATGTCATTGTTTTTGGTCAGGGTTTCTTTATGGCTGCCATAGTTCACGCCACCTGTGATTACCCCGGCGTGTAGGTCTGTCCCCG
Organism: Rheinheimera sp.; assembly: GCF_037442525.1. Classification (GTDB taxonomy): domain Bacteria; phylum Pseudomonadota; class Gammaproteobacteria; order Enterobacterales; family Alteromonadaceae; genus Pararheinheimera. The sequence goes on from NZ_JBBIQD010000014.1 coordinate 26,500, forward strand.
CAATCAGCTGCTGCGCCTGCTCAAACACCTGATAAGCCAGCTCACGGGTTGGGGTCATCACCAGCACCCGGGCAAAACCCGGGTCACGGCGCGGAAAGTCCAGCAGGTACTGAATAGCAGGTAATAAAAACGCCAGGGTTTTGCCTGTGCCTGTTGGTGCGCTGGCCAATAAATCCCGGCCTTCCAGAGCACCGGGAATGGCCAGTTGCTGAATACTGGTGGCTTCTTTAAAGCCGGCTTTTTGCAGGGCCTGCTCCAGTTCGGGGGCTAAATCAAAGGCAGAAAAAAGCACTTTTTCCTGCGTGGGAAGTGTATCAGTCAAGCTCTGTTCCTTCTGTGTCAGACTGTCAGCTGACAGCCGTTACGGATTCTTTTACACTGGCCGTTTTCCGGCGCAGGGCCTGTGATGAACCAGGGATTTCGTTGTAAAGAGTTTTTTGTTGCCCATGATCTGTGTGCCATGAAAGTGAGTACAGACTCACTGCTGCTGGGCGCTTGGCTGCGGCTGCCTGTCAGCGCACCATCCCTGCGTCTGCTTGATATCGGCTGTGGCAGCGGTTTGCTGTCGCTGATGCTGGCGCAGCGCCTGGCTGCAGCCCAAATGCAGTATCAGATTGATGCGGTTGAAATTGACAGCATGGCGGCAATGCAGGCCGGGCAGAATGTGCAGGCCAGCCCCTGGGCACCTCAGATCCAGGTGATTCAGGCGGATATTCTAACCTATGCCACAGCGGATCACCATGTTGCGGCTTATCAGCTGTTGGTTTCCAACCCACCTTATTTTGAGAACAGCCTTAAATCTGAAGAGAGCAGGCGGGCACAGGCCCGTCATACCGACAGCTTGCCTTTACTGTCTTTGCTGCAGGTCAGTGCCCGCTTAGCTACCGCTTCAGCGTCGCTCGCCCTGGTATTGCCAGCCTCAGTGGCTGAAACCTTAGTGCCCGAGGCTCTGCAGCAGGGCTGGCATTTGCATCGGTTATGCCGGGTCAGCGAGCGGGAGGGCAAAGCCGCCCGCTTATGGCTGATGCAATTCAAGCGCACCCCCGGGCCTTGCGAAAGCAATGCGCTGTTGATCCGGGATGCCCAAGGCCAGTACAGTCAGGCCTACCGACTTTTATTAGCCGACTTTTACCTGAAATTTTAAATGAAACAGCAGTCCAGCCCATTCAGCCCAACTCAATTACGTCAACTGGTGTTGCAGCAACAGGGCTTGCTAAAGCCCCAGCAAGGTCAGGGGGCTGTGGCCCGAGTGGTCCGACAGCTCGGTTATGTGCAGGTAGATTCCATCAATGTGGTGGAACGCGCCCATCACCATGTGTTGTTTAACAGAGTACGGCGTTACCAGCCTGATTTACTGCAGCAAGCCGTTGCACAACAGCAGCTGTTTGAGTACTGGGCGCATGCGGCCGCGTTTTTGCCTATGGAAGATTTTCGCTTCAGCCTGCAGCGCAAACTGCCACTGCGGGCGGGCGAGACACATTGGTTTAATCCTGAGCAAGAGCTGATGCAGCAGATCCTGACCACCATAGCTGAACAAGGCGCTTTACCTGGACGGTTTTTTACGGAATCGGGCAGTAATCAGGGCGGCTGGTGGAACTGGCAGCCAGCCAAGCAGGCGCTGGAACAGCTGTTTATGCAAGGGCATTTGTCGGTGCTGCGTCAGGGCAATTTTCAGAAGCTCTATGAGCTGACGGAACGACTGTATCCACAGTGCATTGGGTTGAGAGAACCTTCCGCTGCCGAATTTGCCAGCTATTTAATTGAACGGACTTTGCAAAGCCAGGCGGTGGCCACTGCAGGGCAAATTTGTTACTTACGAAAGAACTGCAAAACCCAAGTTCAACAGCAGCTGCTAAGTGCGGTACAAGAAGGCCGGCTCTGCAGTTTCGCAAAAGACGGTCAGGTTTACTTTTATTCCCCCCAGTTAGCGCTTACTGACAAAGTCCCGGATAAAGTCTGGTTGTTGTCGCCATTTGACAACCTGGTGATCCAACGCGAACGGTTGCGCCAGTTGTTTGGGTTTGATTACCAGATGGAAGTGTATGTGCCGGCGGCTAAACGTAAGGTGGGTTATTACAGCTTGCCCGTCTTGTACCGGGATCGCTTTGTTGGTCAGGTGGATGTGAAAGCAGAACGAAAAGAAGGGCTGTTATTGCTGCAGCATCTGCAGCTGGAGCCCGGTACCCGCCTGACGGAAGGGTTCAGACAAGCGCTGCTAAAAGCACTGAAACAGTATGCAGACTTTAACCAGTGCCAGCGTATTGAGCTCAGGCAGGCGGCAGCTGAAGTACGGGACTGGCTGGCAACAGGCCTGGCTGCAATTGGCTGATGGACGCAGACAAGGCGCCGGAAGGGCTCGTGCCTGCGTTCAGTCAGATCAGAAGTTATCCTTACGGCCATACTCTTTGGTAATTTTGTCCAGATACCCCATCGCAAAGGCAGACACCACAAAGGTCATATGGATCAGCAGGTACCACATGATTTTGTCGTTATCGATATTTTGGGTGTCCATAAAAATTTTCAACAGATGAATGGAACTGATCGCGACAATAGAGGCGGCCACTTTGTTTTTCAGCGAGTTGGAATCCAGTTTGCCCAACCAGCTCAGTTTGTCGCTGTCGCCGTCCACATCCAGCCGTGACACGAAGTTTTCATAACCGGAAAACATCACCATCACAATCAGGCCACCAACCAGGGAAATGTCAATCAGCGACAACACCACCAGAATTAAATCCACCTCCTTCATACTGAAGATGATCGGCAGAATATGGAACACCTCCTGAAAAAACTTCAGGCCAAGTGCCAGCAAGGCCAGGCTTAAACCAAGGTAAATCGGCGCCATCAGCCAGCGGGTTGCGTAGATCAATTTTTCCAGTACGGGTTCCATGCGGTTGTCCTGTCAGGTAAAGCTTTGGGCATTATGAGGTCAAAGCCCTGAAATTCAAGCAGAGTCCGGGTTTACTTTTGGCAGAAAAACCGCAGAATGGGGCAGGTTAACCGCGTGACATACGCTTTATTCCGGCGCTAGCCAAGGATACCCAATGAAAAAAACTATTCTGACTCTCGCACTGAGCCTGGCCGCTGTGGTTCAGGCTGATGAAGGCATGTGGCAACCTCATCAGCTTCCTGAGCTGGAAGCTGTATTAAAAGCCAAAGGTTTGCAGATTGACGCAAAAAGTATTGCCCAGCTGACGGCCTTTCCGATGAATGCAGTGATTAGCCTCGGCGGCTGTACTGCCTCTTTTGTGTCGCCTCAGGGCCTGGTGGTCACCAACCATCACTGCGCCTATGGCAGTATTCAGCATAACAGCACCGCGGACAACAACCTGCTGGCCAATGGCTTTTTAGCGCAATCGCTGGAACAGGAATTGCCGGCTGCGCCTGGTTCGAAAGTCTTTGTCACTCAGGAAGTGACCAATGTCACACCGGCCATTAATCAGGAACTGAGCCCGCAATTAAAAGGCAAAGCCCGTTTCGACAAAATTGATGAACTGCGTAAAAGCCTGGTCGCGGAGTGCGAGACTCCGGGTTACCGCTGTGACGTCTACAGCTTCCATGGCGGTCTGGAGTATTACCTGATCAAACAAATGGAAATCCGTGACGTGCGGCTGGTGCATGCCCCGGCCAGTGGGGTGGGCAAGTTTGGTGGTGATATCGATAACTGGATGTGGCCACGCCACACCGGGGATTATTCGTTCTACCGGGCTTATGTCGGCAAAGACGGTCAGCCGGCCGATTTCAGCCAGGACAATGTGCCTTTTACGCCGCCGTCTTACCTGAAAGTGTCGGCCAAAGGGGTGCAGGAAAACGATTTTGTGATGGTGATTGGTTACCCTGGCCGTACCAACAGGTACAACAGTGCGGCAGATGTACGGAATCAGTTTACGCAAGTGTTACCTCAATCCAAAGCTTACCGCGAGCAAGCCATGGAGGTGATTAAACAACATGCGCCTGAAGGCTCTGAAGCACGGATCAAATACGAAAGCATTCTGGCCGGTTTGGCTAACTATGCGAAAAACTTCGAAGGCATGATCCAAAGCTACCAGACAGGCAGCACGCAACAGCGTAAAGATGAGTTTGAGAAAGTACTGAACCGCTGGATTAAATCCAGCCCGGCCCGTCAGGCGAAATACGCCCCTGCAGTGCGCCAGCTGAATCAACTGGTCGCACAACAGGCCGAAACTCAGCAGCGTGACCTGGTGCTGAATTACTTCGGTTATGCTCAGCTGTTCAGCACGGCCGAGCGGCTCTACCGGCTGGCGCAGGAACAACAAAAGCCGGATGCAGAACGTGAAACTGGTTATCAGCAGCGCGACCTGGAGCGTTTTGCTGCCTCCATGAAGCGGTTAAGCCGCAGCTTCGATGTCACAGTGGAGCAGGAGCTGGCACTGCATTTCCTGAAGCAATACGCCGCTTTACCTCAGGCGCAGCGCCTGGCGGCTTTTGATGGGTATTTTGGCCTCAATGGTGCGGTGGATGAAGCTGCGCTCAGGCAAAAGCTGGCCGGTATTTATCAGGGCAGTCAATTAAGCGACGAAGCTGAGCGCCTGGCCTGGATGGGTAAATCGGTGGAGGAGTTTAAAGCCAGCACCGACCCGTTAATCCAGTTTGCCGTGGCCATGTACGACAGCCGGATGGCCTTAGAGCAACAACAAAAAGAACAGGCGGGGTTAATGGCGGTCGCCCGTCCTTTGGTGATGGAAGCGGTGATTGCCTTTAACAAGAGCCAGGGCAAACCCGTGTACGCCGATGCGAACAGCACACTTCGGGTGACTTATGGCTCAGTGCAGGGCTATTCACCAAAAGACGCTGTGACCTACCAGCCATTTACCACCACGGCCGGTATTTTACAAAAAGCGACAGGCGAGGAGCCGTTTGACGCGCCGAAAGCCCAGCTTGAAGCCATCAAAGAAGGCGACTTTGGTCATTATAAAAATGCGGCAGGTCAGTTGCCGGTGAACTTCTTAAGTACTGTGGACACCACGGGAGGCAACTCAGGCTCACCCACCCTGAACGGCAAAGCCGAGCTGGTGGGTTTGCTTTTTGATGGCGTAATTGAAGGTATTATTGCCAACTGGGACTACGACCCGGCGACCAACCGCTCTATCCATGTTGACAGCCGTTATATGCTGTGGCAGATGGAAAAAGTTGATGGTGCGACTAATCTTTTAAAAGAAATGGATATTGTAAAAGAATAGAATGGCTGGATGAAAACAGGCGGCATTTGTAGCCGCCTATTTTTGAATGTGGAAGTTAATTATCCAAAGTTCAGATTTTCATTTGTTGAACAATAGGTAATAATGAGCTATGTTTGATTAAATGCTTCATCGCCATTAATAATTACGTGCTGCATGTTAGTATGATATGTTGTTGGGTAATTATTATGGATAAGGATATTGTTGTGAAATGCCCATGTTGCAAAATAGATATAAGTGTATTTTCTAAAGTTCTAAATTCATCTGGGAAGGTGAGAACATGCCCACAGTGTAAAGAGCAATTAGTTATTGGAATCGACTATAAAAAAGCATTGATATTACTGCCATTGTTCGCAGTCGTTCATGTTTTTTTGTTAGGTCCATTTTTAAGATCTATTGGCTATGGGAATATTGGTCCAGCATTTTTGATAGGTTCATTGTTAATTTATGTTTCAACAAAATTAAAAAAATATACTGGCTGACGAAGTATTAAATAATTAATTTAATGTTGTTTTTTGTGCAGTAATCCTTTAGATATTTCAGAAATTCCACGCCATCTTTGGATGAATACCATTCTGGTATCCTGAATAAGACTTCCTGATAGCGTATAAACTCAACTGAATATGAACCAGTGAATCCACTACTAAGTATATATACTTGGCTTACCTTAGACAAACTTACATGCTTTTTACCAAATGTTATCAGTGACTTTTCAGCATGAAAATACATTTCTTTAGGTCTGCTTAATTTGTACAGTATTAAAATTGTACTTATCGTTGGAAATGCTAGTGAAAAATGTGAAATAAATGCGTAACCGCGTTTGGATATCAACTCACCTGGCGGATATGTAGTGTAAAGTAAAATGATGGCAACACTTAGGATGATAAAAGGAAACTGAGAAATAAAAAAAATTCTATAATTAAAAACGGCATTCATTAATCAGTTCCTTGTGGTAGTTTGTTGTGGGTTTACATCTTCGATTAATTTATCTTTGTTTTTAAAAGTATGCTATATGCATGACCATTCTTTTCTTTTAAATGTAAAGCACCACTTCTATTCTCTTGGGCTTCAAAATAAAATATATGTTCTATCTTGTTTTCCCCAACCTGCTTGTGCTTGATAGACTCCTTAGATGGTTGGTTTAAATAAAGACTAATACCATGGAGTGATAGACTATCCACCTCATCCGAAGAGCTAATACCATCAGAATTCAAATCATCCCATAAATACAGTTTTTCATATATCGGGTCACTGCTATCAATTATCCCGTCATCTTGATAGTCAAATGTCATCAATCCTTCTATATCTGATGCTGTTTTCTTTGGTGAATATAAAGAAAACATAAATTCAGCTCTTGTGTCAATAGTGCCGGAACCATTCCAATCAGCAAACAATACAGCGTTTCCTTTAGTTGGCCAGCTAAGTTTATCTTGAACTTTATCATTGTTCACATCAAATTTTACCTTGCTTTTTGACAATGTAATGAATTCTATACCATTACCATCTAAGTCCAATACTATAGGTGGAGTCATGCAGTGCGGGTATAAATCTCTTTTGTGAGGAGGGATTGTGCTGCAGAGTATTTGATTGCTTATGTCATCAGGAATTATAAATATGCTCGGAATTTTGAATCTTGTATTTATTTGTTCTAAGAAATTAATGTAATTAAACTCCTCTAATTGCTGATCTAAAAACAATTCAATACGAGGCAATAAATACATGCCAGCAATTAGCATCATTGTTCTTTGAAGTATTATCGAGCCTCCGCCTCTTGTAAGCATGGCCGTAATTACCGCGCCACCAACAATCGTCGCCAGTTGGCTTCCTGCAAACCCCCATTCTTGATTAATCAAATGGTTTGTTACTTGACCTGCATCCGTTATTTTGTCTATAAGATCAGATGCCTGAAATGCAGCTGATGCAAGCTGCTCTTTCATTTCAGGGGTTAAATTATAAGCAGTAATTAATGCGTTGAGGATTATCTTAATCTTTGTAAGACTTGATATGAGTGTTTGTATTTCCTCGTAACTCCAAGGGGTCTTATCATACTGACTTGCTAATTCATTCTCTAAATCCTCTGCTGTTACATAGTTAGGGTAAGGGTTTCCAGATAAATAATTTATTTCAGGTCTATACTGATTGTGGTATATTTGTGTGAAATCTATATATACGTCTGTATTCCCTGTTTTGTGAATTGTTTCACAGTGATATATGCCGTTATTGTGCTCGCATGAAGTTGTATTCTGCATGGCAATACTGCCACTAGTAAATAAAAGTGATATCAGGCATGAATAAGTTTTTTTTTATTTTGTTAGGCATTTTAGTGTCCCTTTGTGTAATATGATTTTTAATCCATAAACTGCTAAAAATGAAAGATGTTTTCTATTTACATATACTCACTGAAATTAAACCTATATTTTAGGAATATATTGCAGTTTTAGTTAAGGCTCCTTATTCTTGGCGCTGTATCTCATTGGTGTCAACAAAATTTTTTCAAAATTACCTGATTTGGGTGTTTGTTGAGTTAGCTGCCAACCATAATTAAACCTCATCTTTAAAAAGCTTAATTTGATGAAAGCTTTAAGTTTATTTGCATAGCTGTTTATACGTTGTCCACTTTTCATTCGAGTTTTACTTCAGGAGCTGTCATCACGATGTTTTCACGGAGCCAAAGTTTATAGCCTTAAAAAGTTGGAAGCTTGTAACTAGTGAACAGATACTGCGGTATAGACTTGAATGAGCTTTTTTTCCCTGTGTTTCTCACTAATTGCACGGCAAAGCCGAATGGGTCGTCACCTAGCTGTATGATTGAAAGTGTCATCAGCAGCTAAGGCGGCTTTAGGACCGTTTCACTATTTTCTTGCTGCATTTCCGTCTGTTTTTGCACGGCCTGGTGACCTTCAAAGCCGTATTCGCTCTGCAAATCGCCTTTTTCTGCTTTGACTATTCTTACTCCCCCCGCTTTTGCAGTAAGATACGCCTCTTTTTGTGGCCATTTGGGCTTCGACTGCCGCAGTGACAGAAGGGTAAAAGTTCGTGGTTCAGAAAGTTCAGGTAAAACTTATCATACGCCGGGTGCCGATGCAGGCTGCTGTATCATGGCTGAGCAAAGCCTGGGAATTGTTCCGCCAGGCGCCATCCACCTTGATTGCTATGGTCGCTTTTACCACTGTGTTAAGTTTGGTGGCGCAGTTGCATCCTGTTCTTGGTGTTATGTTGGTACTGGCCAATCCGTTTTTAAGTGCTGGTTTTTATAAAACCATAATGCTGTTACAACAACAGCAAACTGTTAGTTTTCAGCTGATTTTTAGCGTCTTCAAAGAAGAACGTTATCGCCGTATTTTTATCCGGTTGGCTGGTGCGAATTTGCTGGCAAATATTCCGCTTATGTTGCTGGTCGCCCAGTTTATGGAACAAGCCAAGGCCGGGGTAGTGGACCCTGTCACTCTGTTTTTACTTGCTGTGGTTCTGAGTCTGGTGTTTATGCTATTTGCTTATGCGGTGGCTATTGCTTATTTCCTTAACGAGCAACGTTTGCTGGCTATTTTAACTGCTAGTTTAACTGCGTGTTGGCGAAACATCATTCCACTTATAATCTTTGCTATTATGGCCGTTACGCTTGGTATGTTAGGTGTGGCTACTTTGGGTTTTGCTTTTATTGTCATAGTTCCTTTGCTGCAAGTGGCATTCTTTTTATCTTTTAGCGCCTTTTTTGCCTTGCAACTGGATAACTCAGCGCCTGCTGTACTGGAAGTCTGAGCATGGCAGAGCCGCAACCTTCGCAAGAACCAAAGCCTCTCACAGAGCAGGAATTGCGGCAATGGCTGTTGGCTTTGTTATCGCGCCGTGAATACAGTGCGCTGGAGCTGAAACAAAAGTTAAAGCAAAAAGGCGCTTCGGCTGAACAAACAGCAGACTTGCTGGACTGGGTACAGCAGCGGAATTACCAAAGCGAACTACGTTATGCCCGTCAGCTCATCCAGGCAAAGTTGCATAAAGGTTATGGCTGGTTTTACATTAACCAGCTTTGTGCCGAACAGGGGCTGGAAAAAAGCCTGGTCCAGGCCGTTCTGGACGAATTAAATGTCGACTGGTTGAGTATTGCTTCAGAGGCTTACCAGAAAAAATACGCCGATAAACCCATAGTGGATTATCAGGACAAACAAAAACGCATGAGATACCTGCAAAGCCGTGGTTTTGACGGTCAGGTGATCCAACAGCTATTTAAACAGCTTTAACAGTAGGATGTGGTTATGTACATGACGTCTGCCCAACTTCGCCGGGCTTTTCTGGACTTTTTCGCCAGCAAAGGGCACCAAATTGTGCCAAGCAGCTCACTTATTCCGGGCAATGACCCGACCTTGCTGTTTACCAATGCAGGTATGGTGCAGTTCAAAGATGTATTTTTAGGTCAGGATAAACGTCCTTACAGCCGTGCTGTCACCGCACAGCGCTGTGTGCGTGCCGGTGGTAAACACAATGACCTGGAAAACGTCGGTTACACTGCCCGTCACCACACCTTCTTTGAAATGCTGGGTAACTTCAGCTTCGGTGATTACTTCAAGCAGGACGCTATTCGTTTTGCCTGGGAGTTTTTGACCGAAGTGGTCAAGCTGCCCAAAGAAAAGCTGTGGATCACTGTGTACGCTACAGATGACGAAGCCTTTGATATCTGGACCAAAGAGATTGGTGTACCGGCTGAGCGCGCTATCCGTATCGGTGATAACAAAGGTGCGCCTTACGCGTCCGATAACTTCTGGGCTATGGGTGATACTGGCCCTTGTGGTCCTTGCACCGAAATTTTCTATGACCATGGCGACCATATCTGGGGTGGTCCTCCGGGTTCACCGGAGGAAGACGGCGACCGTTTCATCGAGATCTGGAACAACGTTTTTATGCAGTTCAACCGCCATGCTGATGGCCGGATGGACCCGCTGCCAAAACCAAGCGTGGACACGGGGATGGGCCTGGAGCGTATTGCCGCTATTCTGCAAAACGTGCACAGCAACTATGAAATTGATACCTTTGCTGCGCTGATTAAAGCCACCGCCGAAGTGACAGGTGCAACCGACTTAACCGATAAATCGCTGCGTGTCGTGGCGGACCATATCCGCAGCTGCTCTTTCCTGGTGGCGGATGGTGTGATGCCATCCAATGAAGGCCGCGGTTATGTGCTGCGCCGTATTATCCGCCGCGCTGTGCGTCATGGGAATAAGCTGGGCGCCAAAGGCGTGTTTTTCAGCAAATTGGTCGCAGCCCTGGTGGAGCAAATGGGGGAAGCGTACCCAGAGCTGGTGGAACGTCAGGCCGTCATTGAAAAAGTGCTGCGCCTGGAGGAAGAACAGTTTGGTAAAACGCTGGAGCGTGGTCTGGTCATTCTGGAAGACGCGCTGGCGGCTTTAGGTTCCAGTACAGAGATCCCGGGTGAAGTCGCCTTTAAGTTGTACGACACCTACGGTTTCCCATTGGATTTAACCAATGACGTGGCGCGCGAACGCGGTTTCACTGTCGATCAGGCTGGCTTCGAAGCGGCGATGGAAGAGCAGCGTAAACGGGCTCAGCAGGCCTCTAACTTTGGCGCTGACTACAACCAGGCGCTGAGCTCGGCGCAGTGCACCGATTTCAAAGGTTATAGCGAGGTCAAGGCTCAGGCCAAAGTGGTGGAAATTTTGCTTGGTGGTGAGCAGGTGCAGTCATTAACTGACGCTACTGAAGCACTGGTGGTGTTGGATCAGACACCATTTTATGCTGAGTCGGGTGGTCAGACGGGGGATACCGGCCGTTTAACCTTAAGCAATGGTGCCGTGTTTGAAGTGACAGACACTATTAAAGTGGGCAAAGCTTTTGCCCATAAAGGCACCTTAAAAGGGGCTTTGGCCGTTGGCGACATGGTCGATGCGGCCATCGACCAGGCCCGTCGGGATGCCATTCGTAAAAACCACTCAGCCACTCACTTATTGCATGCAGCACTGCGTACTGTGTTAGGTGAGCATGTCACCCAAAAAGGCTCGTTGGTCGGGCCGGACCGGCTGCGTTTTGACTTTTCGCATTTTGAAGCAGTGAAAGCCGATGAAATCCGTCGTATTGAACAGCTGGTCAATGAACAAATTCAGCAAAACCATGAAGTGCTGACCCGTCTGATGAAGATTGACGATGCCAAGGCTGCTGGTGCTATGGCGCTCTTTGGCGAGAAATACGACGACGAAGTGCGCGTATTGTCGATGGGGGAGTTCAGCATTGAATTGTGTGGTGGCACTCATGTCAGCCGCACCGGTGACATAGGTTTATTCAAAGTGGTTGCTGAAGGTGGTATTGCCGCAGGCGTACGCCGGATTGAAGCGGTCACAGCGACCGGTGCTTTAGCTTATTTACATCAGTTAGAGCAGCAAGCACAAACTGTGGCGGCGATGCTTAAAGGCGACGTGCTGTCTATAGCCGACAAAGTGGCTCAGGCGCTCGACAAGAGCAAAGCCACCGAAAAAGAGCTGGAGCAGGCAAAAGCTAAACTGGCCAGTGCGGCAGGTGCGTCACTGCTGGATAAAGCCGAGCTGGTGAATGGCGTAAAAGTACTGATTGCACAACTGCCTGGAGTGGACCCGAAAGGCTTCCGTACCTTAGTGGATGAACTCAAAGTAAAAATTGGTTCAGGTGTAGTGTTACTGGCCACTGCCGCTGATGACAAAGTCAGCCTGATTGCCGGTGTCACCACAGACTTAACCGACAAAGTGAATGCCGGCCAGCTGATTGGCTGGGCCGCTGCTGAACTGGGTGGTAAAGGTGGCGGTAAGCCGGATCTGGCTCAGGCCGGTGGTACCGATGTAGCGGCACTGCCTCGGGTACTGGCAGAAGCCAAAACCCAGATCGTTGCCAAGCTGTAATTCTCTGTGGCGCTTTATGTGCAAAAATTCGGGGGTACCTCAGTAGGTACCCCCGAGCGTATCGAGGCGGTGGCAGAGCAGTTGACGGAAACTGTACGCGCCGGTCATAAAGTGGTGGTGGTGGTGTCTGCGATGGCGGGTGAAACCAACCGACTGCTGGGGCTGGCGCATCAGATTGACAGCCGGCCTTCGACCCGTGAACTGGATATGCTGGCCGCCAGCGGTGAGCAGGCCAGCATTGCGCTGCTGGCGATAGCACTGATTAAACGGGGTTACCCGGCTGTGTCATTGTTGGCCGATCAGGTGGGCATTCTGACCGACAATAAATTCAGCCGGGCGCGTATTTTGTCGGTGGCGACAGAGCGGTTGTGGCAGGAGCTGGAGCAGGGCCACATTGTGATTGTCGCTGGTTTTCAGGGCCGGGATATCGAAGGCAATATCACCACCCTTGGCCGAGGAGGCTCGGATACCACGGCTGTGGCGCTGGCGGCTGCACTGAAGGCTGATGAATGCCAGATTTTTACCGATGTTGATGGTATTTACAGCATAGATCCGAGAATTTGTGCTGCAGCATACCGTTTACCTGTGGTTGACAGCGACAGTATGCTGGAGCTGGCGAGTTTAGGGGCTAAAGTTTTACATTCCCGTTCTATTGAATATGCCACTACTCATCAGGTGCCACTGCGGGTCTTGTCCAGTTTTAAACCGGATCAGGGCAGTCTGATCTGTTATCAGGGAGCAGGTATGAGCTTACCCAAACTGACCGGCATTGCTTGTCAGAAAGATGAAGTCTGGTTGCAGCTGACTGGGATCAGCACGGCACAACAAACCCAGTTATTTAAAGAGTTTGCCCGGCAGTCGGTGGAAACCGATCTCTTTAGTTTGCTGGGTCCACAACAAATTGGTTTCAGCCTGAACCGTGCGGACCTGACAGTGGTCGAAGACCTGTGTGGTGAATTGGCAGAAAAACAACGCTTTGATTGGCTGGTATTCACGGGGCTGGCGAAACTCTCTGTTGTTGGGGTGGGGGTGAAAGCCAACCCTGAGGTGATGGCGGTGGTTCTGGAACAGTTACAACTTCTTGCTGCAGAGCCTGTGGCTATCCAATGCAGTGAAATTAAATTGTCGGTGTTGCTGCTGGAACGTCATTTGGTCAGTCTGGCGAATGAACTGCACCGGCTTTTATTAATTACAGAAAATTAAGTGTAAGATTTTCATAAATTTGTTCTCTGGGTTATCATTTAACCGACAGGTCCGCCCTGGCGGCCATGGGAAGCTGGAATCACAGGAAAGGAGCTTAATATGCTTATTTTAACGCGTCGTGTGGGTGAAACTTTAATGATCGGTGACGAAGTCACTGTGACTGTATTGGGGGTGAAAGGCAACCAGGTCCGTATTGGTGTCAATGCGCCAAAAGAAGTCTCTGTACACAGAGAAGAAATTTATATGCGAATTCAGGCCGAAAAGGGAACTCCTGGCGGTTATAGCGGCAACGACGCAGAATAAAGAAAATTCAGGGGTTTGCCGGGTTTTTTGTGATTTTTAACGAGTTTGAGTCAATAATTGTGCGAATTGCTTAAAAGCTCAGCAAACAAGAATTCCAGCCCCAAAAATTGTTTGACTTATTTTCCTGAAACATTAATATACGCACCGCAACGTAGTGCGGAGAAGTGGCCGAGAGGCTGAAGGCGCACCCCTGCTAAGGGTGTATACCTCAAAAGGGTATCGAGGGTTCGAATCCCTCCTTCTCCGCCATTTTGTGTCATGCTGGACGCGTAGCTCAGCTGGATAGAGTACTCGGCTACGAACCGAGCGGTCGGAGGTTCGAATCCTCCCGCGTCCGCCATATGACACAAAATAACAATGCCACGACAATTTCGACAAATGGACGCGTAGCTCAGCTGGATAGAGTACTCGGCTACGAACCGAGCGGTCGGAGGTTCGAATCCTCCCGCGTCCGCCATTAAACCTGCTTAGTGCAGGTTTTTTTGTGTCTGAAATTCAGTAGATTGAAGCTCGAATGACGCGGTAGGTGAGAACCTCCGCAAGGTTCGAGCAATTTGCCGGGAGCAAATTGCGACAGCCGCAGGCTGGCCCCGCAGGGGCGTTTGCCAGGACGGCAAACGCAATCCACCCGCGATTCCGGCCCTTCGCAGAGCTCAGGGCGTTCAGCCGGCAGCATGCCAAACTGTTGGCATGCTGAGATCCCGTCTTCCTCCGGCCCTTCGCAGAGCTCAGGGCGTTCAGCCGGCAGCATGCCAAACTGTTGGC
>NZ_JBBIQD010000014.1:40943-88558 GCF_037442525.1 Rheinheimera sp.
ATGCTGAGATCCCGTCTTCACCCAGCTTTTTGCAGTTGCTCGACGGCATGCACTATCGTATCGTCTTGTTGCAGGCGAACCAGTTCAGTTTGATAGATGTCTTTGACTAAGCTCATAAAATGTCTCCCGTTGTGTATACCCGTCGTACTTGAAGCTTCGGCTTTGTTGGCAGCACCATCTCGCCCCAGTCACATAGGTTGCTATGCTCCTGGGGTCTCACTGGCTTGCCGCCTCCCCGAAACTTCAAGTTACTTGGGGATATAACGGCAGAGTAAAGCAATGAGTGTTATTAATTAAAACGAATTAAAGTGCTTGTGTGCATCTGGAATAGTGAATAAACAGCGAGGCGTCCCGAGTGAATAGAGGAAAACGGCGGAATTCTGTGCAGTCAGTGCAAGGGCAGGTTGTTTTTGCTTTACCTTTCATAGCTGTTTTGTATAATGGCGGCCTCAACGCTAGGGGCATAGTTCCAATTGGTAGAACAGCGGTCTCCAAAACCGATGGTTGGGGGTTCGAATCCCTCTGCCCCTGCCACTTCTAAACAGACTTCACTATGAAGTTATCACCACAACAGCATCAGTTCTTACAGCACAACGGTATTCAGGCACTCACTTTGCATGCTGATTTTTCGTATTTGCAGTTGGCGTCGTTTGCTGAGCCATCGGAATATTTTCCTGAGCATGCTAATGAGCCGGTGGCAGAGCTTCCGGTTCAGTTGCACGTGAAAGTACCTGACGCTGAGACCCTGCTGAGCCAGGATATTCAGCGTGCCTTGCACTCTTATGCGCCGTCACTGACATGGCGTCTGGCTGACACCACTATTCAAGTCGGATCTGATCAGTTACTGACCCCTGCAACATTGGATGCCGGGCAGAAACGTCAGCTTTGGCAACTTATTACGCAGTACCATGAGGAACAGAGTGACAGCACAGATCCGCAGCGCAACTGAAGCCGATATAGCGGCCATGTTGGCGGTTGAGCAGGCCGCCAATGCGTACCCCTGGACCGAAGGCAATTTCAAAAGTTGTTTTTCCGAGCGTTACTTTAATGCGGTGCTGGAACAGCAGGGTGAAATTCTCGGGTTTTATGTGGGGCAACAAGTCGCGGTTGAAGCCACGCTATTTGATATAGGCGTTACGCCAACGGCGCAGGGTAAGGGTTATGGCCGTTTATTGCTGCAACATTTTTTAGCCCAGGCTGAGGGGAAAGCCGTACTGGATGTCTGGCTGGAAGTCCGTCAATCCAATACCGCCGCCATCGCACTTTACGAATCGGCTGGTTTTATCCAAACAGGATTAAGGCCCAATTATTACCCGACCAAACAAGGTCGCGAAGACGCCATTCTGATGGCGCTGCCTTTGGGTTAAGGTTGCCTCAGGTTCAGATGGCGAAATTCTGGGCCTGCTGTTGGTAAGCTGCTATAATCCCGCCCAATTTTTTAACTCTGCAATTTATCCCGGCCACGCTGTGTGGAAGCGGGGTTTTGCTATTGAAGACAGCCATCTATGAGCACTGAACAGTTTTTGCAGGAAATTAATAAGCGCCGTACTTTTGCGATTATTTCGCACCCCGATGCCGGTAAAACCACCATCACTGAAAAAGTGTTGTTGTTCGGACAACTGATCCAAAAAGCCGGTACGGTCAAAGGTAAAAAATCCGGCCAGTTTGCCACCTCCGACTGGATGGAAATGGAAAAAGAACGGGGCATCTCGGTCACTACTTCGGTAATGCAATTTCCTTATGCCGATTGCCTGGTGAACCTGCTGGATACACCAGGCCACGAAGACTTCTCGGAAGATACCTACCGCACACTGACCGCCGTAGACAGCTGTCTGATGGTAATTGATGGCGCTAAAGGTGTTGAAGAACGCACCATCAAACTGATGGAAGTCACCCGGCTGCGCGACACCCCAATCGTTACCTTTATGAACAAAATGGACCGCGATATCCGTGACCCAATCGACCTGCTGGACGAAGTGGAAAGTGTGCTGAAAATTGCCTGCGCGCCTATTACCTGGCCTATAGGTTCAGGCAAAGAGTTTAAGGGCGTGTACCACATTTTACGTGACGAAGTGATTTTCTATCAGTCGGGTATGGGCCATACCATTCAGGAGGTCGATATTATTAAAGGCATCGACAACCCGGAACTGGATGCGCGTATTGGTTATTTTGCGGCCGATTTACGGGAGCAGATGGAGCTGGTGAAAGGTGCCAGCCATGAGTTTGATCAGGATGCCTTTATCAAAGGTGAACTGACCCCAGTGTTCTTCGGTACTGCCTTGGGTAACTTTGGGGTGGACCATATGCTGGACGGCCTGACCGACTGGGCGCCAGCACCACAACCCCGTGCCACCACCAGCCGCACCGTGCAGCCGGACGAGCCGGGCTTTACTGGTTTTGTCTTTAAAATTCAGGCCAATATGGACCCGAAACACCGTGACCGCGTTGCTTTCTTGCGTATTTGCTCCGGCAAGTATGAAAAAGGCATGAAGATGCACCATGTACGCATTGGGAAAGATATTCTGGTGCCACAGGCGCTGACGTTTCTGGCGGGCGACCGTGAGCATGTCGAAGAAGCCTACCCGGGCGACATCATTGGTTTGCATAACCACGGCACCATTAAAATTGGCGACACCTTCAGTTCAGGCGAGAAATTCAGTTTTACCGGTATTCCGAACTTTGCGCCTGAGTTGTTCCGCCGTATCCGCCTGCGTGACCCGTTAAAGCAAAAACAATTGCTTAAAGGCCTGGTGCAGTTGTCGGAAGAAGGCGCTGTGCAGGTATTCCGTCCGCTGGATAACAACGACTTGATTGTCGGCGCTGTCGGTGTGCTGCAGTTTGATGTGGTGGTGCACCGCTTAAAATCTGAATATGGAGTGGATGCCATCTATGAAGCGGTGAACGTCAACACGGCCCGCTGGGTCTATTCAGATGATGCCAAAGCGCTGGATGAGTTTAAAAACAAAGCCAGTGCCAACCTGGCGCTGGACGGTGGGGATGCGCTGGCTTATATAGCCCCCACTATGGTGAACCTGAATCTGGCGATGGAACGCTATCCGAAAATCAAGTTCCATAAGACCCGCGAACATTAACAGGCGACGCAGTCGTAACAGGTTAAGAATTTTATGAATATCAAAGAATTATTATCGGCAAAAACTCAGGCAGCCATGGTGGCTGTCGGTTTGCCGGCCGACACCAATACGGCGGTGACGCAAAGCACGAAAGTGGAGTTTGGGGATTACCAGATCAATGGCGCCATGGCAGCTGCTAAATTGCTGAAAACCAATCCGCGTGCGTTAGCCCAGCAGTTGGTGGAGCAGCTCGATTTGGGCGAGATGGCGGAGAAGGTTGAAATTGCCGGCCCGGGTTTTATCAATGTGACTTTAAACAAAGACTGGCTGGCCCGGCAACTGGCAGGGGCTGCACAAAATCCGCGTTTAACCGTCAGCAGCAATCCGGCACCACAGAAAGTGGTGGTGGATTATTCGGCGCCAAACCTGGCCAAAGAGATGCACGTCGGTCACTTGCGTTCCACCATTATTGGTGACGCCTTAGTACGCTGCCTGGAGTTCTGGGGCGACAAGGTCATTCGACAGAACCATATGGGGGATTGGGGCACGCAATTTGGCATGCTGATAGCGCATCTGGAAGACAAACTGGCGGCGGGTGTCGACCTGGAGCAGGTGGCGTTGGCCGACCTGGAAGAGTTCTATCGCGAAGCGAAAAAACGTTTTGATGACGAAGCTGGCTTTGCCGATAAATCCCGTGATTATGTGGTGAAATTACAAAGTGGTGATGCGCACTGTAAAAAGCTGTGGCAGTTATTTATTGACACCTCGGTCAAGCACAGCGAAGAAGTGTACCGCACGCTGAATGTGACCCTGGGGCATGAGCATATTAAGCCGGAAAGTGCGTATAACGACATGCTGCAGCCTATTGTGGATGATCTCAAAACCAAAGGTCTGGCGGTTGAGGATCAGGGCGCGCTGGTGGTGTTTTTGCAGGAGCTGGCTGACAAAGAAGGCAACCCTTCGCCTTTTATTATCCAGAAAACCGGCGGTGGTTTCCTGTATGCCACCACCGACCTGGCGGCCTGCCAGTACCGCAGTCATGGCTTAGGTGTTGACCGTATTGTGATTTTCACCGACGCCCGCCAGGCGCTGCACTTTAAACAGGTGGAGCTGGTGGCCCGTAAAGCCGGTTTGTTGCGGGATGAAACGGCGTATGAACATGCGCCTTTTGGCACCATGATGGGCGAGGACGGCAAGCCGTTTAAAACCCGTACCGGTGGCACTGTGAAACTGGCTGAGTTGCTGGAAGAAGCTGTCAGTCGAGCCGCCGAGGTGGTGAAACAGAAGTCGTCTGAACTGACACCGGACGAAATGGCGGAAGTGGCGCGTAAAGTCGGTATTGGCGCAGTAAAGTTTGCCGATTTATCGAAAAACCGTACCAGTGATTACATGTTCAGCTGGGACGCCATGCTGAGTTTTGAAGGCGCGACCGCGCCTTACCTGCAATATGCCTATACCAGGATCAGCAGTATTCTGCGTAAAGCCGGCGTGGATCTGAGCTTTGATGCGGCGCTGGTGTTGGTGGAAGAGCAGGAAAAACAACTGGCGGTGAAACTGCTGCGTTTTGAAGAAACGCTGCAGGCGGTGATGAAAGATGCAGTGCCTAACCTACTGTGTAACTACCTGTATGAACTGGCCAGCCAGTTTATGAGCTTCTATGAAGCTTGCCCTATTTTGAAAGAGGGCGTTGCACCGGAGCACAAACAAAGCCGCTTAATGCTGAGCATTCTGGTGGCCCTGACCTTAAAGCAGGGGCTGGAGCTGCTTGGCATTGAAGTCATGGAGAAGATGTAACAAAACCTGGGGTCAGAGTACTACTCTGACCCCACTAGTTGGGAGCTGGCCATGAAAATTGATGATATCCGCCGCAGTTACACCTTAAATAAACTGGATGCAGAGCAGCTGAACCCGGATCCTATTGCTCAGTTTGAGTTGTGGCTTAAAGACGCGATCGCCGCCGAATTGCCGGACCCGACCGCTATGTGTGTGGCAACGGTCAGCCCGGATGGCCAGCCATCGCAGCGCCTCGTACTGCTCAAAGATGTCAGTGCCGAAGGTTTTGTGTTTTACACTAACCTGGGCAGCCGTAAAGCGACAGAGTTATCGCATAACCCCAAAGTCTGCCTGCATTTTCCCTGGCATCCGCTGGAGCGGCAGGTCATTGTCTATGGCAGGGCTGAGCAGGTGCCAACCAGTCAGGTGCTAAGCTACTTTTTGTCCAGGCCCAAAGAAAGCCAACTGGCAGCCTGGGCGTCTGAGCAGAGCCGTCCCGTATCAACCCGTCAGGCCTTACTGCAAAAGTTTGCCGAAATAAAACACAAATTCGAGCAAGGCGAAGTGCCACTGCCGTCCTTTTGGGGCGGTTTTCTGGTACGCCCGCATCAGATTGAATTTTGGCAGGGAGGCGAACACAGGTTGCATGACCGTTTTATGTACAGCAAGACCGATGGCCTGAGTTGGAGCATCAACAGGTTATGTCCATAGAAATAGCGTCAGAGGCAGGCTCAACCCTGCCTTTGTTGTTTGATACCCATTGTCATCTGGATTTGCCAGAACTATTGCCTCAGCTTGAGTTTCATCTGCAGCAGGCGTGCGCCCTCGGCGTGCAGGCTTTACTGGTGCCCGCTGTAGAGCAAAAAAACTGGCTCCCGCTGCTCGCCTTGCAGCAGCAATTTAAGTTTGATATCGCCTTGGGGGTTCACCCCTGGTGGGCGTCCAGTGCGCAGCTGAATGCCTTGGAGCAATTGCCGCAGCTGGCTGCGCAGCCAGAGGTGTGTGCTATTGGTGAAATTGGGCTGGATTATGCACTGGACGAAGCGACGTTCGCTGCGCAAGCGCTGTTTTTCAGTCAACAACTGGCGATTGCCAAAGCACTGAAAAAACCAGTGGTGTTGCATCACCGCAAATCCATGCCGCAGTTGTTGGCCGGGCTTAAAGCACAACAATTTACGGAAGGCGGCATTTTGCATGCATTTTCTGGCAGTTATCAGCAAGGCAAAGCCTTTATTGATTTAGGCTTTAAGTTGGGTATTGGCGGCACCATCAGTTATCAGAGAGCTGAAAAAACTAAAAAGGCGGTGAAGAAATTCCCGTTAGATGCGTTGGTGCTGGAAACCGATGCACCGGCGATGCCACTATCTGGTTTTCAGGGGCAGGTGAATACACCGGCTCAGCTGCTGCTGGTGTTTCAGGCATTGCTTGAGTTACGTTCTGAGCCTGCCACGCAGCTGGCCGCGCAGCTGTGGCAAAACAGTTGTCAGGTGCTTCGGCTGAACGCTCAAAGCAGGTTGCTGGGTTCAGCCTGACGCTTTTTCCACAGCCGCTGCAGCAGGTGCAAAAAGCGGCTCCACAAGCCCCGTACCACAAAAGCGACCAGGCCTGCTACCCATAACATCCAGACCACTTGTTGCATCAGTTGTTGCCAGGCCTGAGTGACAGGCAGCAGGCTGGCATCCAGTTTCATACTGATCTTAATGTAACCAATGACCCGGCCGTCCTGCTCAATTTCCTGCACCAGAGCCAGCAGTTCGGGTTGAAACTGCGGGGCATACATGACCAAAGCCGGAGAGGCGGACTTTGAGGCGGATAGCTTGGCACCGTTGGCGTCGTATACCACGACATCCTGCAAATAGGGGGTATTGGCAATATGGGTGGTCAGTTGGTTCAGGCTTTCCAGCTGATCGTTGACTATTAAATAAGCCGCTGTATGGGATAAGGCCACCAGCGTAGAGCGCATCAACTCTTCACTTTGCTGCTGAAACAACTGCTCCCCTTGTTTATGGCTGGTCCACCACCACTGGCTCAGCACCAGAATACCCAAAGCCACCAGCACCACTTGGGCCAGGCGGTACAAACGGGATTTTTTTTCCTGATTACCGAACTGAAATTGCATAAGTAGGCTTAAGTTTTGCGCTGACATCTGCCGAAAAATGTCGGTAGAATGCCATGGCAACAGATTGAAGTACAGGTGGCAGTTTGAGCTTTTCAGAATCAAAACAAGTAAGTGCGATGTCTATCAATGAGTTAGTGCAGTTGCTTTCGCAAAGCCCGTTGCAATTGCAACTGGGCGGGGTCACTGGTGCGGCTGCAGCTGCCACCAGGGCTGTGGCCCGTATCCGGCTCTTTGGTGGTTCAATAGCCATCAGTCATTTGTCGGAACTCGGTGTTTTGCTGGGCGAGCAAAGCGTTGTATTGAGCCTGGTTCAACCCCATCCGGATTTAACACCCGCTTATCAGTTCAGCCTGAGCAGCATACCAACGCCAGAATTGCAGCAGCATTTGTCGGAGTGGGCAACGGCTGCAGGGCTGGAATTGGTCTGCCAAACGACCTTCCCTACCTTAAGCAAGCCTGGTGTGCTGGTTATGGATATGGATTCGACCGCTATTCAGATTGAATGCATTGATGAGATTGCCACACTGGCAGGCACAGGTGAGCAAGTCGCCGCAGTCACAGCCCGTGCGATGAACGGCGAGCTGGATTTCGCCCAAAGCTTACGGGAGCGGGTGGCTACTTTAGCCGGTGCGTCATCCGGTATTTTGCAGCAGGTGCTGGATGTGCTTCCGCTGATGCCGGGGTTGGAAACTCTGGTAACCAGATTGCAGCAACAACAGTGGCAGGTGGTGATCGCTTCGGGTGGCTTTACCTTTTTTACCGAAGCCTTAAAACAGCGTCTGCAGTTAACCGCCACTTTTGCCAACCAACTGGACATTGTGGATGGGCGTTTAACTGGCCGGGTACTGGGACACATAGTGGATGCTCAGTACAAAGCCAGGGTGGTTGAACTGATCCGGCAGCAATATGACATTGCCCCTGAGCAGACAGTGGCTATTGGGGACGGCGCCAACGACTTACCTATGCTGGCTCAAGCTGCATTGGGCGTCGCTTTTCATGCCAAACCCAAAGTGCAGGCGCAGGCCAAAGCCGCTATCCGGCACGGCTCGTTATTGCAGTTGCTGTATTTACTGGATTAACAGATGCAGCACAGGCAACAGTCCCTTTGGCTTAAGGTCAGCCATTATCAGCTCCATCTGCGCCAGCTTATTCCTGCCCAGCCCAACGGGCACAGAGTGCTGATGCTGCACGGTGCTATCGAAAACAGCCGGATTTTTTACAACGAAAAAGGCCGGGGTTTAGCTTGTTTTCTGGCAGAGATGGGGTTTGAAGTCTATTGTGCTGATTTTGCCGGACGTGGCCAGTCCATTCCTGCCGCCAGCCGCCACTTTAACCATAGTCAGAATCAATTAATCACAGCTGATATTCCGGCTTTGATCCGTCACCTGACGCAGGCCGGGCCTGTGCATCTGATCGCCCACTCCTGGGCCGGTGTGGTGCTGGCGGCGGCATTGGCGCGTCAGCCTGAGTTGGTGCCTTTGGTACGCTCTGTGCTGACCTTTGGCAGCAAACGTTGCATCAGTGTGCAAAGCTGGCAGCGCAGGCTGCATATTGATTGGGTCTGGAACAGGCTTGGGCCTCTGTTATGCAAAGTTTATGGGTATTTGCCCGCCCGGCAATGGCGCTTTGGTGCGGACAATGAACCGGCCCAGTATTTGCTGGATACTATTCCCTGGATCCGTGGTGAGGCCTTTACAGATATCAGCGATGGCTTCAATTATGCCAATGCCTGCAAACATCTGAACTGGCCGCCGAGCTGGCATTTGGCTGCGGTGAATGACCGGCTTTTGGGGCATCCGCAGGATGTGCTGGCGTTTTTGGCTGAAACAGGCCTGGATGCAGGCCGCTTTACGCTGCTGGGCAAAGCGACCGGCTATAAGATGGATTATGATCATATCTCAATGTTGACGGCTGCCACAGCCCGAGAGGACCACTTTGTGCAGTTAGCCGACTGGCTTGGACGCCAGTAACAGCTGGCGCTGCTGGCGTTGCTTTTCAACAAGCTCAGTGGGCACCTGATAACGAGTCATGACTTCTTCAGTGATGTCCTGAACTTCACCTACACCCACCACACTCCAAAGCTCTTCTTCCAGCACTTTGGCTTTATGGATGGCGTAGGTACTGACATAGCCCAGTTCTTTGGCAATATGCTCTGTGTCAGGCCGGCCTGTGCGGGACAAAAATATCCGGTAGGCGAACAGCAAGCCCTGCTGCAGGCTTTCTTCAATAAAGAGTTTACGCTGATTGGCTGTCGGCAAATCAAAGTCAAATTCGGTCAGCAGGCTCTGCTCTGTTGTGCCTTGTTCAGGAAGGTAACGCAAATACACTTCGTAGCGGAAAGGCAGTTCCTGCCGTTTCATCTTTTTCAACTGGTTGGCAAACTGCAGGTTCGTTGCATTGTTTTTTAGCAAAGGTTGCAGGTTAAGCTCACCGTCAGCTGGCGTAAAGCGCTGTAACAGCCGATGCAAGGTGCTTGGAGTTGCGCCTTGCGCCACCACATCCATATGGTAGCGGATACCCTGGCGATGTATGTAAAACACAAAGCAATTCAGGGCTTTGAGGTACATATTGCGCAGCGCAGGCCCTAAACCAGGGAATTTAGGTGTTTCTTCTGCCATGGTCAGTTTGGCGCGATTATTGGCGATCAGTTGCTGGAAAAACTGTTTGCCCTGATGGTCATTCGTTTTATCAATAATGCGCAGGTTCATAATCAGTTTATTTTTGCTGACGGCCATCACCTCATAAGGCAGTTGGGCCAGCTTGTGTTTATTGGTAATTTTCTGCATTTGTGGCAGGGTAATTTCTACCTGGTCGCCGCGTTCAAAATCAACGGGCTCAACACACTCAATTTGCAGGCCTTTACTGGAGAAATCCCGGGTGAACCCCCGCACATCGGCCATTTCTCCGTCACCAACCAACACGTCAGTCCGGTACAGAAAGCGGCTTTCTGAACGCAGATTGACATAATGCACAGCCGCCGCTTCAATGGCGGGCAGGCTGTCCAGCTTGGCATGGCCGAAGATTTTCAGCTGATTCAGCAAACTTTGGTCCAGTGCCGTGCGTTGGTACTGAGCGGTACTTTCAGTGGTGTTGAGTTCAGTCAGGCTGGCGACGTAACGCAGCTCTTTAATAAAATTGGCGATCAGGGGGCTGGGTGGTTGGTTCAGCTTCTGAATTTCCTGACTGGCGCTGCTGGGTAATGACAGTTTGCTGTGTGCATGAGCCGGATTGGTTCGGCTGATATGCAAATGAAAGACGCGCCAGCTGGGCTTTTGTGAACCAAAACCAATAAATACCTGACGCAACGCAGCGGACTGCGCCAGCTCATCTGCTGTCGCTGAATAAAAAAACAACCGCCCTTTGGCCGCATGAGTAAAGGTATACAAAACAGAACTTTGTTCAGCACTGGATAAACACTGTTTCAGGCGCCGGGCTGACAGCAACTGGGACAACACATTCTGACGTTGTTCATCCTGAAAATAATGCAGGACCGATCTGTTGTTTTCTGTCGTCAAAGCGCAGAGTGGTGTCGCTTTGCCGTCATTGACCGCCAGAAAAACCGGTAGTGTGGTCATCCGGGGTAAAAAAAACTGCTCGTAGCCTTTGACATAAACGGCCTGGTAAGTGTTGTCGAGATTCACTTTATAACGGCGTTTGTTGCCATGAATAAAGTTTTGCAGAAAGTCGGTAAAACCTTTTTCATGCTCCAGCGGTAAACGTTTTAACCTCAGGTACACCCCTTTATCGGCTGGTTCCTGTTCTATCACCTGATAAGGAATACCTTCGGTCAGGCCCAAGGCAAATTCCTGCTCAAGGCCCCGGAAAAAGATGGCTACTTTTTGCCCAGGCTGGAAGATGAGTTCCCTTTGCACCTTGATTTTGCAGCCTGAGACTGATAGGTCGCTGGTGGTGGCAAAAAGCCGGTCCTGGTTGTCCAGCACCAACTCGATATCAATGGAAAAATTCATCCGCTCTTCAGCGCGGCTCTGATATTCAGCAAACTTAATCAACTGAACGGTTTTCTGTTCTGTCTGCTCTGTCTCTTCCTCTTCGGCTGTTGCCAGCAGGGGAGAGACAGCCGGGCCCCGGTTTTGTTTGCGTTGTGCCTGCTCTTGTTGGTAACGGACCCGGTGATTGTTGCTGGTGTTACTGACGTCTTCGAATACACCCACAGTGTAACGGCTGTATTGTTTTATACCTTTTTCGAAGGTCCGGATGGCTACATCGTCCATATAGTGGGTCTGTCCGTTAAACTCGTAAGGGCGGACTTCACCATCCACCCGGCCTCGCAGATCAATATAATAAGAACAAGGCTGACCCAGGCGTTTGAGTTCCATTTTGATCAGAAACTGTTTGGACTTTGGCAACTCTTCGGTCAATAGCTTAAACACCTGGTCAAAATCAGGTGTGTTGATCAGGGGTTTTAAGCGTTCGATCACCCCTAAGTGTTCAGCTAAATCGGAAGTTGTCATCTGTATTCTGATCCGTGTTTCGAATGCCACTTCGTCAATAAAGTGTTGTACATTATGAATATTAAAGCTTAAAAGCAATATTCATGCCTTCATAGCAAAGAGAGAAAAATGGCAAAAACCAAAACCGCCTATGTCTGTAATGATTGTGGTGCAGACTTTGTGCGCTGGCAGGGACAATGTACCGAGTGCGGAGCCTGGAATACCATCAGCGAAGTGCGGCTGGCGAGCGCCAGCAAATCAGCCCGGTTTGATGGCTACGCCGGCGCCACTGTGGCTAAAGTAGTGCGGCTGGATCAAGTGGACTTGCAGGAAGTCCCACGTTTCAGCTCGGGTTTTGCGGAATTTGACCGGGTCTTGGGGGGCGGCATAGTGCCAGGCTCAGCCATTCTGATTGGCGGCAGCCCCGGAGCCGGAAAAAGTACCTTGTTGTTACAGATCATGTGTGGCCTGGCGCAATCAGGAAAAGCACTTTATGTCACTGGTGAGGAATCACTGCAGCAAGTCGCGATGCGGGCACACCGTTTAGGTTTACCTACCCAGCAACTGCTGATGCTGGCTGAAACCAGTGTCGAGACTATCTGCCAGCTGGCACAGCAGGAAAAACCTCGCATTATGGTGATTGACTCCATTCAGGTGATGCAGATGGCTGACATTCAATCGGCACCGGGCTCAGTGTCACAGGTGCGGGAAAGTGCGGCTTACCTGACCCGTTTTGCCAAACAAAACCACATTGCTGTCATTATGGTGGGGCATGTCACCAAAGACGGCTCGCTGGCGGGACCCAAGGTGCTGGAGCACTGTATTGACTGCTCAGTGCTGCTGGACGGCGATTCAGATAACAGATACCGCACGCTGCGCAGCCATAAAAACCGCTTTGGTGCTGTCAATGAGCTGGGGGTTTTTGCCATGACAGGCCAGGGCATGAAAGAAGTGAAAAACCCTTCAGCCATATTTTTAAGCCGAGGTAAAGAAGAC
This sequence comes from Rheinheimera sp., assembly GCF_037442525.1. Classification (GTDB taxonomy): domain Bacteria; phylum Pseudomonadota; class Gammaproteobacteria; order Enterobacterales; family Alteromonadaceae; genus Pararheinheimera. The sequence continues at coordinate 53,354 of NZ_JBBIQD010000014.1, forward strand.
ACCCCAGGTTCCATTGTGATGGTGCTTTGGGAAGGTACCCGGCCTTTGTTGGTGGAAATACAGGGGCTGGTGGATTATTCACCCCTGAATAACCCGCGACGCGTTACCTTGGGTATGGAACAAAACCGCATTTCCATGCTGCTGGCGGTGATGCACCGACACGCTGGTATTCAGATGGCTGACCAGGATGTCTTTGTCAATGTGGTGGGGGGCGTCAGGGTCAATGAAACAGGGGCAGATTTGGCAACCCTGCTGGCACTGGTCTCCAGCTTTAAAAACAAAGCCTTGCCCAATGAGTTGGTGGTATTTGGTGAAGTCGGGCTTTCCGGTGAAATCCGCCCTGTGCCCAGTGGTCAGGAGCGTTTGAAAGAAGCGGCCAAACATGGCTTTAAGCGCGCTATAGTGCCGCATGGCAACGCCCCCAAAGAGCCTATTGCAGGTATGACAGTGATTGGCGTGACGAAATTATCGGAAGCGCTGGACGCTTTATAGCAAGAAAAGGATGGGGGTCAGAGTCTGACTCTGACCCCAAGGTTTAAAATTCAGCGGTATTGGGGAAATTCAGCATCAGTACTGCTTTGGCGTCATCCCGCAGCTTTGTCAGGCCCAGCTCATCGTAACTTTGCACCATCAGCCGCAATGCCTGCTCGACCTGAGGGGAATCCCGGTAATACTCCACCACATACTTGGCGCGGTTGGCCGCAGCCAGGTGGGCTCCACGACGGGTGTAATAATCAGCGATAATCAATTCATGCCGCACCAGTTTCTCTTTAATGCTCTGCATACGCAGCTTGGCATCCTGAGCGTATTTGCTGGTGGGGTAGGTGCTGACCAGAATTTTTAAATCATCAAAAGCCTGACGGGTACTGGCCATATCACGGTCGGCTCTGTCGATACCGACAAACTCGTGGAACGAATTTTCATCAGCCTTTAAGTTGCTCAGGCCCCGCATGTAATAGACATAATCCAGATCCGGGTGATTCGGGTTCAGGCGGATAAAACGGTCGATACTGGCCAGCGCCTGTTTGGTGTCGCCACTCTGGTAATAAGCGTAAATCAGATCCAACTGCACCTGGCGCGATAAAGGTCCAAAGGGATAACGGCTCTCCATCGCTTTGAGCAGCTCAATGGCCCTGCTGTATAACCCGGAGTCCAGCACGTTTTTGGCTTCATCATAAAGTTGCTGGGCGCTTTGGTTGGTATTGACCAGTTGCTCTTCTGGGTCTTTGGTGCCAGCGCACGAGGCCAGCGTCAGTGCCATGGCTATGGCCGCTAAAAAATTCAGTTTCATTGAAAAATCCACTACTACTTTGAGCCTGTTGGCTATTTAGTCCGGCGTAAAACCGTTAAACTAGCGCCTTTGACGGCCTGATTCTAACTCAGACAGCCGAGTGTGCCCACAGGATAACTGGTTCCGACATGACAAAACAGCTAAAACTCGCAGAAATTGTTCCCGATCATTTATTTGGCAAGCGCTTAGATCAGGTGCTGGCCGAAATGTTCCCGGATTATTCGCGTTCCAGAATAAAAGACTGGATCCTGGCGGATTGGGTTCAGGTGAATGGCCGGGTCTGCAATACCCCCAGAGAAAAACTGATGGGGGGCGAGGCCATTCAGATTGATGCCCAGTTACCGGATGATGAGCGTTTTGAAGCTGAAGCCATTGACCTGACTATTGTCTATGAGGATGAGCATATCCTGGTGATCAACAAACCTGCTGGTTTGGTGGTGCACCCGGGCGCAGGCAATCCGGAAGGAACTTTGCTCAATGCGTTACTGCATCATTGTCCTTCAATAGCCGAAGTACCGCGCGCCGGTATTATTCACCGCCTGGATAAAGACACCACGGGACTGATGGTGGTGGCCAAGACCATTCCGGCGCAGGTGCATTTAGTCGATGCGATGCAACACCGCGAAATTACCCGTGAATACGAAGCGATTTGCCATGGCATTATGACGGCGGGTGGCACAGTGGACGAGCCTATTGGCCGTCACCCGACCAAACGCACCCATATGGCGGTCACCACTTCGGGCCGCCCGGCAGTAACTCACTACCGGGTGATGGAAAAATTCCGCGCCCATACCCGGCTGCGTTTGCGGCTGGAAACCGGCCGCACCCATCAAATTCGTGTGCATATGACGTACATCAACCACCCATTGGTTGGTGACCCCGTGTATGCCGGCCGTCCACGCCCGCCACGTAAAGCCAGTGAAGAGTTACTGACTATTTTCCGCAGCTTTAAACGTCAGGCCTTGCATGCAGCTATGTTACGTCTGGCTCATCCCATTACCAGCGAGATTATGGAATGGCATGCACCAGTGCCGGACGATATGGTGCAGCTGACGCTGGCGCTGCGTGCGGATACCGAAGAGCACGGCCTGGATTTTGCCTGATGAGCGGGGTGCTCAGAGCGGACTGGCCAGCGCCTGCCCATGTGCATACAGCCATCAGCACCAGGTTGAATGGTTGCTCTGGCGCTTCTTATGCCAGCCTGAACCTGGGCAGTCATGTGGCCGATGATCCGTTGCTGGTGCAGCAGAACCGGCAGCACTGGCAACGGCTGGCGGCATTACCTGCCGAGCCTTATTGGTTAAATCAGGTCCACAGCACCCTCTGTGTGGATTTGACCCAAGCTGACTTTAGCGCTGGTGCTGTCACTGCAGATGCCGCCTTTACCACAAAAGCACTGCAGGTCGCGACGGTACTGACCGCCGACTGTTTACCTGTGTTGTTCTGTGATCAGGCAGGAACAGCGGTGGCTGCGGCTCATGCCGGCTGGCGTGGCCTTTGTGATGGGGTGTTGGAACAGACGTTGGCACATTTTCCAGACCACTCAGAAGTACTGGCCTGGTTAGGCCCTGCCATTGGCCCAGCCGCTTTTGAAGTGGGTGATGACGTGCTGGCAGCTTTTATAGCGCGGCAGCCGCAGGCAGAGCAGGCCTTTAAAGCGGTAGCCGGAAAATCCGGCAAGTGGCGGGCGGATCTTTATCAACTTGCCCGTCTGCGGTTGCAGGCTGCAGGTGTCCGGCAAATCTACGGTGGCGGTTTTTGCACTTATACAGATGAAGCCCGTTTTTATTCCTACCGTCGCGACGGCCAGACCGGACGTATGGCGTCCTGTATCTGGTTCAGCTGATCTAAGTCAAATTTTTGACGTTTTCCGCTTGAAAAAACAACGGTCAGGCGCAATCTTAGCAAACAACAGCAAAAACTGATTTGCGGAGATCTTTATGAGACTTGACCGTTTTACCAGTAAATTTCAAATGGCGATCGCTGATGCGCAGTCTCTGGCATTGGGGCGCGATCACGCTTATATCGAACCTGTACACCTGATGTATGCGTTGCTGAACCAGGAAGGCAGTTCAGTCAAAGAGCTGTTCAGCAAAATTGGCACCAATCCACATGAATTACGTTCCAAGCTGACGCAGGCGCTGGAGCGTTTACCTAAAGTGGAAGGGGGTGATGCCTCTGTTCAGTTGTCCGGAGCCAGTGGTCAGCTGTTAAATCTGTCGGATAAATACGCGCAAAAACGCAAAGACCAATACATTTCCAGTGAGCTCTTTGTGTTGGCTGCCACTGAAGATAAATCCGAGCTGGGTACTATTCTGCGCCTGTTAGGGGTGGAAAAAGCCGCAGTGGAAAAAGCCATAGAGGAACTCAGAGCAGGCCAGAATGTGGATGACCCCAACGCAGAAGACAGCCGCCAGGCATTGAGTAAATACACTATCGATCTGACCGAAAGAGCAGAAGCTGGCAAACTGGACCCTGTGATAGGCCGGGATGAAGAAATTCGTCGGTGTATTCAGGTGCTGCAACGGCGCACCAAAAACAACCCGGTCTTGATTGGTGAACCCGGAGTGGGAAAAACCGCTATTGTCGAAGGCCTGGCGCTGCGCATTATCAACAAAGAAGTGCCGGAAGGCTTAAAAGACAAGCGGGTGTTGTCGCTGGACATGGGGGCTTTATTGGCCGGTGCCAAATACCGCGGTGAATTTGAAGAGCGCTTAAAGGCGGTGCTGAATGAGCTGGCGAAAGAAGAAGGCCGGGTCATTCTGTTTATTGATGAAATTCATACCATGGTTGGCGCTGGCAAAGCCGATGGGGCTATGGACGCCGGCAATATGCTCAAACCTGCACTGGCCCGTGGCGAGCTGCATTGCCTGGGGGCCACCACTTTGGACGAATACCGTAAATACATTGAAAAAGATGCGGCGCTGGAGCGGCGTTTTCAGAAAGTGCTGGTGGACGAACCCTCAGTGGAAGACACCATTGCTATTTTACGCGGTTTAAAAGAGCGGTATGAACTGCACCACGCGGTTGAAATCACTGATCCGGCTATAGTAGCAGCCGCGACTTTGTCACACCGGTATGTCAGTGACCGTCAACTGCCGGATAAAGCCATCGATCTGATTGATGAAGCCGCCTCCAGTATCCGGATGCAAATAGACTCAAAACCGGAAGAACTGGATCGGCTGGAGCGGCGCATTATTCAGCTGAAGCTGGAAGAAAATGCGTTGTCGAAGGAAACCGACGACGCATCAAAAAAGCGCAAAGACAGCATTCTGGAGCAAATTCGTGAACTGGATGCCAGGTACAACGAGCTGGATGAAGTCTGGACTTCCGAAAAAGCCGCGTTGCAGGGCACTCAAAATATCAAAGCGGACCTGGAGCAGGCCCGGCTGGATATGGAAGTGGCGCGCCGTGCCGGCGATTTAAACCGGATGTCGCAGCTGAAGTACGAACGCATTCCGACACTGGAAAAACGGCTGGATTTAGCCTCGCAAGCCGAAATGCATGAAATGAAACTGCTGCGCCACAAAGTGACGGACAACGAAATTGCCGATGTGTTATCCAAAGCCACTGGCATCCCGGTCAGCAAAATGCTGGAGGGAGAACGCGACAAATTATTGCGCATGGAGCAAGAGCTGCAAAAACGGGTGGTCGGGCAGCAGGAAGCGGTCAGCGCCGTATCCAATTCGATTCGCCGTTCCCGTGCAGGCCTGGCCGATCCGAACAAACCCATTGGTTCCTTTTTGTTTTTAGGCCCGACTGGTGTGGGTAAAACCGAGCTGACCAAAGCTTTAACACAGTTTTTGTTTGATACCGAAGATGCGCTGGTGCGCATTGATATGTCAGAGTTTATGGAAAAACATGCGGTGTCCCGCCTGGTCGGTGCACCTCCGGGGTATGTCGGGTATGAAGAAGGCGGCTACCTGACCGAAGCGGTGCGGCGTAAGCCTTATTCCGTGGTGTTGCTGGATGAAGTCGAAAAAGCCCATCCAGATGTGTTTAATATTCTGCTGCAGGTGTTGGATGATGGCCGTTTAACCGATGGCCAGGGCCGCACCGTCGATTTTAAAAACACTGTGATTATTATGACGTCCAACCTGGGCTCGGATCTGATTCAGGAGCATTACCAGCATCAGAGCTACGACGAGATGAAAAACATGCTGATGGAGGTGTTAAGCCGTCAGTTCAGGCCTGAGTTTTTAAACCGGCTGGACGAAACTGTGGTGTTCCATCCGCTGGACAATGCGCATATCCGACATATTGCAGCCATTCAACTGGAACGGTTGCGTAAGCGTCTGGCGGACAGGGAGTTTGGCCTGGATGTCACAGATGCGGCGCTGGATTTGCTGGCCGAAGCCGGCTTTGATGCGGTGTACGGTGCACGGCCGCTGAAACGGGCCATTCAGCAGCATATAGAAAACCCGCTGGCGCAAACTTTGTTGCGTGGCGAGATAGCTCCCCGCTCTGTGATTCGGGTGGATGCCGCATCAGGGCAATTCAGTATTCAGGCCGCACGAATGCAATAATGCTGTGTTGCGGCAGGATTGCGTGACTTGTGAAACTAAAAAGGCCCGTTTAACCACGGGCCTTTTTGCTGTATTGGTGCAGCTTATTCAGCGGAGAAGGTTTTGCTCAGATTGGCAATTTCAGCCGCTTGTTGGTGCAAACGCTGGTTGGTGTCTGAGACCAGTCCCATATTGCCCATATTTTCCTGAGCAATTTGCTGAATGCTGTCGACATTCTGCGCCACTTCGGCCGCCACCTGGCCTTGTTGAGTGGCCGCAGTAGCTATTTGTGCCGACAGATGGTCAATGGTGTTGACCATCGCGACTATGTCTTTCAGCTGCACTGTACTGCGCTGCGTTTGGGTCACACAATCTTCCACCTGCTCACGGCTTTGCAGCATAGTTTTACCCCAGCTCAGCAAAGTTTGTTGTATTTCCGCGATGGAGCGCTGGATCTGTTCTGTTGCGTTGTGAGTGCGTGAAGACAGAGCCCGGACTTCATCGGCCACCACCGCAAAACCACGGCCATGTTCGCCGGCCCTGGCCGCTTCAATGGCGGCATTCAGCGCCAACAGGTTGGTCTGATCGGCAATGCCCTGAATTTCGGTCATCACGGCGCCAATACGTTCAGCCTCCACCGCCAGGTTATCTGCAGTGCTGGCCGCGCCCTGAACTTCCACCGCCAGTTTTTTCACTGTGCTGGCGGTCAGTTCCATCACCTGTTCTGCCTGCTGGCAGATCTGCTGGGCTTCGCCCACTTTGGCGTTGGTTTCACTTGTGCGAAGGGCAATATCCTGCACTGTATGGCTCAGCTCTAAGGTGGCAGAAGCGATAGATTCCAACTGGACTTTTTGTTGTCCTATGCCGCGCTCTGTCAGGTGTACCGCTTCTTCCAGTGTGTCGGCAATGCGGGTCAGCTGGCTGGTGCTGTCTTTGGTACGGCCCAGTACGGTGCGCAGACGGGCTTGCTGCAATTGATGGCGGAAGGTGGCGACAGAGAATGCCGTGCGTCCGGCATAGACATAACGTGAGACCGAATCAAATTGGTGTTGAATGGCTTTGAGTTCAGCAGGGATAGCCAGTATTTCCTGATGCATCAGTGTCAAAAAAGCCAGTGGCAATAATGCGGCTACCAGGAACCAGGCAGACCATAACAATGAACCTGCCAGCACAGTGACCAGACTCAAAGCCAAAGTGAGCATCAGGCGCAGGCTGGAGTTCTCCCGGAAGCTGTTTACTTTTTTGCCGGTATTGATCGCGTTGTAGCAACGTTCAGCCCGTTGTACCAGTTCATGGGTTGGTTTGACCCGGACTGATTGGTACCCAACCAGTTGCTGGTCGCGATAAATAGGTGTGACATACGCATCGACCCAGTAATAACGGCCATCTTTGCAGCGGTTTTTTACCATGCCTCGCCAGGACTGGCCCAGTTTCAGCTTTTGCCATAAATCGGCAAAGGCTGCTGCCGGCATATCCGGATGACGTACCAAATTGTGGTTTTTTCCGATCAGCTCTTCAGCTTCATAGCCAGCCACCTGGCAAAATGCCGGGTTGGCATAAGTGATGACTCCGCGTAAATCTGTGGTAGACACCAGTTCCAGGCCGGCGTCGTACTGTACTTCCTGATCGACAACATGATGATTGCGGCGATTCATGGCCTATCCTTTCCTTTTTCTAAGTCATTCGGTTAATCTGATGATCTTACTTATTATTTCAAACTCAACCTGAATAAGCGAGTCAGGAACTGTTATGCAAGTGGCTGCCATTATGTCCCGTAAGCTGGTGACTGTGGGTCCGGACGCGACCCTGGCACAGATCCGGGTAATTTTTGAATCGGCGAAGTTTCAGCATTTGCCTGTGCTGGACAGCAGCAAACGGCTGGTGGGTATTTTGTCTGTGAAGGATTACTTTAAAGCCTTAAGCCCAGTGATGGAGACTGCGTCTGAGCCTACACTGGAGCTCTTTCTGTCCAGCCGTCGGGTCAAACACCTGATGACGAGTCCGGTGATCTCTGTGACTGCAGATTACCCTGTGCTGCATGCGGCCGCCTTATTGCTCAAACACAATATCAGTTGTCTGCCAGTGGTCGACAAGGACCTGATTGCGCTTGGAATTGTGTCATGGAAAGACATTATGCGGGTGGTGGTGCTGCAAAGCAGCAAGAGGGCGCGTCTGAACTACGGACGCAGGGAAGAAGAGGAATAACAGCTGCCGCAATGGATACTGCCATTTCGGTGGTGGTTAGCTTGAGATCTGTCGATCTCAGGCCTGGTTTGCAACGCGTCAGCCCACTTGTTTTTTATCTGTTGACTCCCCATAACAGCGAAGCTCAACACTTAACTAAGGATCCAGCTTGAGTCATTTCCTTGAACAGCGCCTGCAGCAGCTTGGCACCGACAGTTTTCGCGCCGCTATCACCGGGATCCGCAGAGGTCTGGAGCGGGAAACATTACGCATTCATTCCGATGGTCGCCTGGCCCAGACTGACCACGCCAAAGCTTTAGGGTCGGCGTTGACCCATCCGCTGATCACCACAGATTTTTCGGAGTCTTTGCTTGAATTTATTACGCCGGCTCAAAGTTCTATTGATATCACTTTGCAACAACTGACGGATATTCATAAGTTTGCGCTCAGTCAAATGGGCGAAGAACAGCTGTGGCCTGGTTCTATGCCCTGTTTTATCCGCGATCAGGATGAAATCAGGTTGGCGCAGTATGGTTCGTCTAATGTGGGGCAGATGAAAACTCTGTACCGTCAGGGCCTGAAAAACCGTTATGGCAGTATGATGCAGGCCATCAGCGGTGTTCATTTTAATTTTTCCATTCCGGCAGAGTTCTGGCGTTTGTATCAGCAGCAGCTGGGTAATACGGACGAATTACAGGATTTTATCTCCACTCAGTACCTGCATCTGATCCGCAATTACAAACGTTATGTATGGCTGGTGGTTTATCTGTTTGGCGCCTCTCCAGTAATGTGTCAGTCTTTTTTGCAGGGCAGGCAGCCGAAGTATCAGTTCCAGACCTTAGGCAAAGGCTCCATTTATCTGCCTTATGCAACCTCTCTGCGTATGAGCGATTTGGGGTACACCAATAACGCACAGTCCAGCCTGAACATCAGCTATAACTCTTTGCCTGACTATATTCAGGGCCTGCGTCAGGCTATTTCGACGCCGTCACCGCAATACCAGCAGATTGGGGTGAAAGTGGATGGTCAATACCGCCAGTTGAACGGCAATATTCTGCAGATTGAAAACGAATTTTACTCAACAATCCGACCCAAACGCACCACCCAAAGTGGCGAGCGACCTACCTGTGCCTTAAAGCGCCGTGGTGTGGAATACATCGAGGTTCGTTCACTGGATGTCAACCCCTTTAGTCCTGTTGGCATCAGTGCCGAGCAGATGCGCTTCCTGGATTTGTTCCTGCTGTATTGTCTGCTCGAGCAAAGCCCCCTGATGACAGCTGAGCAGCAGGCACAGACGGAGCTCAATTTACGTCAAGTGGTCACCGAAGGACGGCGCCAGAGTCTTGAATTGCTGGATGCAGAACATCCAAGGCTGATGCTGGATTGGGCAGAACAAATTTTTGCGGACCTGATGCCAATAGCGCACTGGATGGATGAAGCTCATGGCTCTGACTGGTATCAGAAGGCATTAAAAGAGCAGTATCAGGCCTTGCTTGATCCAGCTAAGACTTTGTCAGGTCGTTGGTTAGGGCAGATTATGTCATTGCAGCGCGACCATGGCTGTTATGCGCTGGAACTGTCGGCAAACTACAAGCAGTATTTTGCCGGGCAGCAATACCGCTTTTATCAGCAATCTCAGTTAGAACAGATGGCTGCTGAATCGCTTCGGCAACAGCAGCAGGTCGAGCAGGCGGATACCCTGAGTTTTGACCAGTACCTGCAAGACTACTTTGTGGATTTATAAATAAAAAAAGGCCAGCGAGGCTGGCCAGGAACACTAAGGATAAGGTAAATCCAGGGATGAAAAACAAAAACTTGGTTGAATCCGTTCAACAGGTTAGTCTGAACCGGCGACAAAAAAGTTCTGGGTCTGATGAAAAAAATTAAAAATTCTTTATTTACCTTAGCCTGTCTTAGCCTATTGAGTGGTTGTGCTGTGTCGCCGCCGCAGAATAAAGAGAACCTCTGCGAAATTTTCCGTGAACATGAAGATTGGTACCATGCTGCGGCCGATGCTCGGGACCGCTGGAAAGTTCCAGTGCATGTGCCTATGGCCATTATGTATCAGGAAAGCAGCTTTCAACACGACGCACAGCCACCGATGCAGTATTGGTTCGGCTTTATTCCGGTTGGGCGAGCCAGTACGGCCTATGGTTATGCGCAGGTGAAAGATGAAACCTGGGACGACTATGCGCGGGAAACCAATGGTTATTTTGCCAGCCGCAGTGATTTTGCCGATGCCATCGACTTTATGGGGTGGTATATCGACAAAAGCAACCGGGTGAATGGAGTGGCCAAAACCGACGCTTACGGTCAGTATCTGAATTACCACGAAGGCTGGGGGGGATATCAACGTGGCACTTACCGGAAAAAAGCCTGGTTGATGCAGACGTCCCGGTTGGTGCAGCAGCGCTCGGCCCGGTACCAGCAACAGCTGCAGTCTTGTGAGGACGAATTTAAACGAGGCTGGTTTTGGGGCTTGTTTGATTAAGATGCAGTGGTTGTGGCTGGTTTGGGCTTTAAACGCACTGTTTTAATCATGTTGTCTTGAATTTCAGTAATTTCTACCACGCAGCCATACAGCATCAGGCTTAAATTGGTTTCTGGTATATCTTCCAGATATTCCAGAACCAGACCATTCAGGGTTTTTGGACCATCGGTCGGGAAATTCAGTTGTAAATCGCGGTTCAGGTCGCGCAGGTTGATACCTCCTTCCACCAGATAACAGCCTTCTTTCTCCAGTTTAATTTCGTCGTTTTGTTGCTGGGCGACGTCTGTGGTGAAGGTGCCGACCACTTCTTCCAGTATATCTTCCAGCGTTACCAGTCCCTGAATGTCACCAAACTCATCAACGACCAGACCGATACGCTCTTTGGAGCTTTGGAATTTTTGCAGTTGAGTATGCAGTGGGGTATTCTCGGGGATAAAATAAATTTCCCGTACTGCCCGCAATAAACTGGCTTTGGTCAATTGCTCTTTTAATGCAAGACGGGCCAAATCACGGCTGTGTAAAAAACCCAAGGCGTCGTCGATGCTGTCGCGGTAGAGCAAAATGCGGTTGTGTTGGCTGCTACTGAGTTGGCGTACAATGTCTTTCCAGTCATCATTGATGTCAATGCCATACAGCTCGTTGCGTGGCACCATAATGTCTTCGACTGTGGCTTTTTCCAGATCCAGCACCCCCACCAGCATGCTCTGATGCTGCTCGGGTAACAAAGCGCCGGCCTCATGCACCACGGTACGCAACTCTTCTGAACTCAGGCTGTGGCCATGGTGTTGCTCCGCCTTGACACCAAGCCAGCCTAACAGGGTGTTACAGATTTTATTCAGTAACCAGACCAGAGGAGCCAGCAGTTTCATCAGAGGCTTGAGCACAATGGAGGCTGGAAAGGCAACCCGCTCAGGGTGAAGTGCGGCCAGAGTTTTGGGAGTAACTTCCCCAAAAATCAGGATCACCAGGGTCAGGCCGACAGTCGCCACTGCGATGCCGTAGTCACCATAAAGGCGCATGCCTATCAGGGTGGCAATGGCGGATGCGGCTATATTGACCAGATTGTTGCCAATCAGGATCAGGCCTATCAGACGATCACGGCGCTCCAGCATCTTGCTGACCCGCAGCGCACCTTTATGCTGCTCATTGGCCTGATGTTTCAGCTTGTACGGATTAACCGACATCATGCCGGTCTCAGAGGCAGAAAAAAAAGCAGAACACAACACCAGCAACCCTAACAGGATAAACAGAGTTGCTGTGGAGATTTGATCCAAACTGGAATTACCTCTTACTGAACTGGAGTTCTATTAAATATGCTGGTGCAGCCTGCAAGTCAAGCGTTAGCTCAGCCGATCTAGCAGGATCTCACGGACAAAGCGGCTGCCAAAATAAGATAAGGTCAGCAAAATACTGCCGGTAAAAGTCAACGCTATCGCTACTCTGCCGCGCCAGCCCAGACGGGCATGGCCCCACAACAGCAGGACAAACACCAAAAAGGCCAGAGAACTCAGTACATTTTTATGCAGGTGCTGCAGTTCAAACCAGTGCTCGGTAAACAAGGCGCCGCTGAGCAGAGTCAGGCCCAGCAGTACGGTACCTGCGAGCAGCAGGCGGAACTGCAGGGACTCTACCTGAAGTAAAGGAGGCAAGAACTGATTACCCAACAGAAAATCTTTCTGTTTCAGCTTATGGCTGATGTAGCTGACCTGTACCGAATGCAAAGTGGCGACTATCAGCAGAGCGTAAGCAACAAAGGCCACAATAATATGCATCAGCAAGGCGGGTGTTTGCTCAAAATGCTGCACCTTCAGTGCACTGGGCAATACCAGAATGGCCAACTGATTGAGCGCCGCAAAACCATAAACAATAGGAAGCAACAGTACAGCCGGGGTGCGCAGTGCTGACAGGGTGATCACAATCACGATGAGCCAGCAGACTAAGGAAATGACATTGAGCAGGCTGAAGTTTTGTCCGCCACCGGCAAAAATGCTGTCGGCCAGAAAGATGCCATGGCAGGCAATAGCCAGCACCGCTAACGCGAACACCAGCTTGTAGTTTAACCCCTTAGGGCTGACCAGCCTGGATAACACCAGCATTGTTGCACTGAGATATGTCAGCAGTGCAACACTGGGAAACAGCATAAAAGACATAAACCCTATCCCGTAATTCCTTTCTTCCCTCATTCTATTGCAAACCGCTCGCATTTGTCAGCCGTTGTTACGGGCTGACGTAAAGAGAGGGCTGGGGTATAATCCGCACAGTTTCTGTTGAGGTAGGCCAGTTATGTTTGAGAATCTGTCGGATCGTTTAACCAAAACGCTGAAAAATATCAGTGGCCGGGGCCGCCTGACCGAAGAAAATATAAAAGAGACGCTGCGTGAAGTGCGCATGGCGCTGTTGGAAGCGGATGTGGCTTTGCCTGTGGTACGGGATTTCGTCAATCAGGTGAAAGAGCGTTCTGTGGGTCTGGAAGTCAGCAAAAGTCTGACACCTGGTCAGGAGTTTCTGAAGATTGTCCGCAAAGCGCTGGAAGAGGCGATGGGGCAGGCTAATGAAGAGCTGGCACTGAACACTCAGCCGCCGGCTGTGGTGCTGATGGCGGGTTTGCAAGGTGCGGGTAAAACCACTTCTGTGGGTAAACTGGCCAAGTTCTTAAAAGAGCGGAAAAAGAAAAAAGTATTGGTGGTGTCTGCGGACGTGTATCGTCCTGCCGCTATTAAGCAGCTGGAAACGCTGGCGAAAGATGTTGGAGTGGAGTTTTTCCCCAGTGACATCAGCCAGGCTCCAGTCGCTATTGTAAACGCCGCTATCGAACACGCACGCCTGAAAATGTTTGATGTGCTGCTGGTCGATACCGCTGGCCGTTTGCACGTTGACGAAGAAATGATGGGGGAGATTAAGGCGCTGCATGCGGCCGTTAAACCTATCGAAACCCTGTTTGTGGTAGACGCCATGACAGGTCAGGATGCGGCTAACACGGCAAAGGCCTTTAATGAAGCTCTGCCGCTGACCGGTGTGATTCTGACCAAAGCGGACGGTGACGCCCGCGGCGGTGCTGCCTTATCCATCCGTCATATCACAGGAAAGCCGATTAAATTTATCGGTATGGGAGAAAAAACCGACGCATTGGAACCTTTCCACCCGGACCGAATTGCCTCCCGTATTCTGGGTATGGGGGACATGCTTAGTCTGATTGAACAGATTGAGCAAAAGGTGGACCGGGAGCAGGCGGCCAAAGTGGCAGCCAAGGTGATGAAAGGCCAGGGCTTCAGCCTGGAAGATTTTCGTGACCAATTGGTACAGATGCGTAACATGGGCGGCATGATGTCGATGCTGGAAAAAATGCCGGGCATGAAAAATCTGCCGGCTGGCGCCATGGATCAAGTGGGTGATAAGCAATTCAAGAAACTGGAGGCCATTATCAATTCAATGACAAAAAAAGAACGCCAGTTTCCTGATTTAATTAAAGGCTCCCGGAAAAAACGTATCGCTTCAGGCTCCGGCACTCAGGTGCAGGATGTGAATCAGTTGCTGAAACAATTTACTCAGATGCAAAAGATGATGAAGCAAATGTCGGGCAAAGGCGGCCTGATGAAGATGATGCGGGGCTTGGGCGGCAAATTGCCACCCGGTATGCTTCCTCCACGTTAAGGAGCTGGAGAACGGCTTTGCGGGCTGCTCAGAAACCCAGCCGTATGGCCCGAAACTCCTTGCAAAACAGGAAAAAATCAGTACAATTCTGCGACCCCACGGTCTGACCGCGGGGTTTGTTATTTTTTAAAAAACCTGAACGATAAATAGAGGACGGTATGGTAACTATTCGTTTACAACGTGGTGGCGCGAAAAAGCGTCCATTTTACCAAGTTGTGGTAGCGGACAGCCGTTTTGCTCGTGATGGCCGTTTCATTGAGCGCGTGGGTTTCTTCAACCCAATCGCTGGCGGCACTGAAGAGAAAACGCGTATTGATTTAGAGCGTGTAGACCACTGGGTTGCACAAGGCGCTTCGTTAAGCGACCGCGTAGCTTCTCTGGTTAAAGCTCTGAAAAAAGCTGCTGCTTAATAGCTAGGCCGGTGGGAGTAAGGGCTTGAAAAGTTCTGATTTAGTTGTCTTAGGTAAGTTTGGTGCTGTTTATGGCATCAACGGGTGGCTAAAAGTTAACTCCTATACCGATGTCCCGGAAGGGATTTTTGACTACACACCCTGGCAGATTCAATTGCAGGGTAACTGGCGTCAAGTGCAAATCTCCAGTTGGAAACGTCACAGCAATGGCTTGATTGTTAAACTGGCTGACGTGAACGACCGAGACCAGGCTCAGGTGCTGGTAAACGCAGAAATCGCTGTAGAGCGGGCGTCATTACCGGAACTGGAGCAAGGGGATTACTACTGGCGTGACCTGATGGGTATGGCTGTGGTAAACCTTGAGGGCTATCACTTAGGTGAAGTGGTCGACATGATGGAAACTGGCTCGAACGACGTTTTAGTCGTAAAAGCCAATAAAACCGATGCATTTGGCAAAAAGGAACGCCTGTTGCCATTTTTGACGGACTCCGTCATTAAAGAGGTGAACAGAGCGGAAGGGCGTATCTCAGTTGACTGGGATCCTGATTTCTGATGTCGCAACAACCCTCTTTGTGGGTCGGAGTGATTACACTCTTTCCACAAATGTTTGATGCCATTACGCAATCCGGAGTTACCAGCAGGGCCGTGAAACAAGGGCTGCTTCAGGTGGAGTGTTGGAACCCGCGGGATTTTACCTCGGACAAACACAAAACCGTCGATGACAGACCTTATGGTGGCGGGCCTGGTATGCTGATGATGGTGCAGCCACTGACAGACGCGATTCGCGCTGCCAAACAGGCTGCAGGGGGAAATGTACACACGATTTATTTGTCGCCGCAAGGCCGCAAACTGGATCAACAAGGTGTACAGGAACTGGCCCGGTACCCGAAACTGCTCTTAGTAGCAGGCCGTTACGAAGGCATTGATGAACGCGTAATCGAAAACGAGATTGATGAAGAATGGTCAATTGGTGATTACGTGCTGAGTGGGGGCGAATTGCCTGCGATGACGCTGATTGATGCGGTGTCGCGACTGGTACCAGGTGTACTTGGGCATGAACAGTCCGCTGAACAGGACTCCTTTGCGTCCGGTTTGTTAGACTGCCCACACTATACAAGACCAGAAGTGTTAGATGGCAAAGAGGTTCCGCCGGTGTTGCTGAGCGGACACCATGAAAATATAAGACGCTGGCGTCTGAAACAGTCCTTAGGCAGGACCTGGTTAAGACGGCCGGATATGTTAAATGCCCTGGCTCTGACTAAGGAGCAACGCAAATTACTGGATGAGTTCCAAAAGGAACACCAGGCGTTGCAGCAACACGATAGTTAATTCCAGGTAAAGTGAGATTGTTATGAGCAAAGTTAGCCAAAACATCATCAAAGAACTTGAAACCGAACAGCTGAAACAAGACGTTCCTGCGTTTGCACCAGGTGACACAGTTGTGGTTCAGGTTAAAGTTAAAGAAGGTGACAAAGTACGTCTGCAGGCGTATGAAGGCGTGGTTATCGCTAAGCGTAACCGTGGTCTGCACTCTTCATTCACAGTACGTAAAATTTCGAACGGCGAAGGCGTTGAGCGTGTATTCCAGACGCACAGCCCGCTGATCGACAGCATCACGTTGAAACGTCGTGGTGCCGTACGTCGTGCCAAGCTGTACTTCTTACGCGATCGTTCAGGTAAATCAGCGCGTATCCGCGAAAAGCTTAACTAAGCACGGAAGGCTGCCTCAGGGCAGCCTTTTTTTATTGCCCTTATGCATGCATCCCGCCTCCCTGAATTACTGAATCACCTGGAAGCATTGCTATTGCAGTCCGATCAGGAAATTAGTGAGCAATGGTTACTCAGCCAGCTTGAGGCATTCTTTCCGTCCTCAGAACGAAGCGAGCTGAATAATTTGCTCTTTCAGCAGCATTTTGTGCTGTACCATCATCTGTTTTTATTGCAACAGCAATGGCAGCAACAGGAAATTGCCCTGTTATGGATAGGCTATGCCAAAGTCCGGGTGTTTCCTTTTGGTTCAAGTCATACCAATTTGCCTGCCCTTTGGTCAGAACAAGCTGATAAGGCGGCATATTATCTGGACTGGCAGAACTTTGTTGCAATGACGGATGAACGGCTGGCGTCTTTGTTAGACGCATTCTGGCAAAAACTGGAACTGTACCGGCAAAACCCACACCTGGATACCGCAAACTTAAAAGACAAATGGCAGCTTCCTCTGGACTGCATGGCAGCAGATATTAAACGCCGGTATCGACAACTGGCTTTGCTGTTGCACCCCGACCGGGGAGGTGACAAAGCCGATTTTCAGTTACTGCACCAGGAGTATCAATGGCTATTGTCGCGCTCTAATGAATAACTTTGCATTGAATCAATCACTTATTGCTCATGGCTCTGGGCTGCTTCAAAAAATATCACTACAATAAGCTGCAGGACAACTTTCTGAGATCCATCCCTTGGACGCCGCCAGCTTTATTGAAAAACGTCGTTTTATCGTCAGATTAGGCAAAATGTTGCATAAATTCGGCACGCCAGCATACCGGCTGGAGTCCCATTTGCAGGAAATTGCCAAATTGCTTCATATAGGCGCCTCTTTTGCCATCACTCCCACAGTGCTGACTTTCGTGTTATGGATCCCCGGTGATGACAACGAGTACACCCATGTGGCCAGGGTCAGTCCGGGCGAACTGGATTTAGGTTCATTGTCGAAAGTGGATGAGCTGGTCGACGCGCTAGCCAGTAGCAAAATGACGTTACGGGACGTTGATTTGAAGCTGGAAGAAATAGCCAATGCGCCGAACCCTTATTCGCGCTGGGCGACCTTTGCTGCGTTTGGCGCTTCCGGTGGTGCTTTTGCCATGTTGATGAGAGCCAGCTGGCATGATGTATTCTGGGCATGCTTACTGAGTCTATTGGTGTATTTGTTTGTCCTCTGGTCGGAACGTTCCAGGCGGGTCGCTCACATGCTTGAGCCATTGGTGGCGTTGGTATCTGCGTTGGCTGCCACTGCAGTGTTCTTGTATTTGGATCCAATGATCAATGTACCTTTGGTGGTGTTGTCCTCCATTATTGTGTTTATTCCTGGTCTGGCGTTAACTCTGGGGTTGGCAGAGTTGGCCGCTCGCCATCTGGTGTCTGGGACTGCCCGGATCATGGATGCCATTATGCTGCTGTTTAAACTCTCGTTTGGTGCTTTCCTTGGGGTTGCCTTCGGCCAGGCACTGTTTGGTCAGATCCCTCCTGAGCTGGCGCCGTCCGTACCGGCCTGGACCAGTTGGCTGGCCATTGCTATTTTGTGTGGCAGTTTGGTTGTCGTGTTTAAAGCCCGGTTAAGGCATGCATTCTGGGGCATTTTATCGGGTTTTATTGCATATGCCGCCAGTTTATGGGGAGCCCATTATCTTGGACTGGCATTGGGGGCTTTTGTCGGTGCTTTTGCTGTGGGGTTGTACGGTAACTTATTCAACCGACTGATGAATGCACCGGGCAGTATTGTCTCTTTGCAGGGCATGATCGTCCTGGTACCGGGCAGTAAAACCTATATTGGGTTAAACGCCTTTGTTTCGGGGCAGCAAATGGTTGCCACGGATGGCTTAGGCCAGCAAACCTTTTTGATCTTTATGTCACTGGTCGCAGGCTTTATTTTCGCGAATGTGGCGTTGCCGCCACGCAAAGCGCTCTGAGCTGCTTATCGCAGCTCGCTCAGCAGTTGTTCAAGACGTTCTTTTAAGTCACTGAACAACAGAGGTTTACGCATCAGTTGCACATTGTCAGGCAAGCCACCGGCTGCTGCAATTTCAGCATCTGTCAGCGCCGTAACCACAATCACTTTCATGTGCTCATGGCGGGGAGATTGCTGCAATTCGCGGATCATCTGAAATCCATCCAGCTCAGGCATTTGCAGATCGGTGATCAGAATTTGCGGCGCCCATTCACCAATTTTAAGCAAACCAGCGATACCATTGGTGACAGATTCCAGAGTAATAGGTAAGCCCCAGGATTCAATTTGCAGGCTGTACAACTGCTTGAGCAATTCGTCATCTTCGGCCAACAGAATACGCACCGAATTATCAGCTGGTAATGTCTGATTTTTCAGCAGCAAACGCTCAACGGAAGATTGAGTGACCCGACGATGTCCACCTGGTGTTTTCCACGCATCCAGGGCACCTTTTTCGACCCAGAGTTGCACTGTACGTAAAGAAACCCCAAGCAAATCAGCAGCTTGTTGAGTGGACAGCAATGGTTCAGTGTGTTTACTTTTGCTCATATCCTATTGTGCAGTATCATATTTTTTATTTTTATCAATTCTAGACGAGAAGTGTCATCACTGTCACTTACTTTTTTCTTCTTTATTTTTCCTGTTCTGAAAACAGTTTTACCGCAGGGAATTTCAGGACTGTGGCGCTGTCACGGCTGGGGTTCTGCTCAGAATTCAATTGTTGCAGTTGCTGCTGCATCAGGTAGATATGACCGAGCATTAACTCATAAGTTCGTTGCAAACGAATTAAAGGTGCAACGCAATGCCTGTGCTGAGCCTGGATTCTGAACAACAATCGCTCCATAGCCAAGCGGCCTTCAGCGGAGGTCTGAGCTTCAAGCATTTCCAAATTCAGTTGTTGCTGGAGTAGCTCCAATTGCTGGGGAGCCTGACGGGCAAGTTGGAGTAATTCGTCAAAACTGGGCAGAGGGGGGGAGGCCTGAGCTGTCATGGTGGATCTCCGGTGCAGCACTTACCTTTAGTTTAGTAATTCAGGCCTGTGACGTATGTTTTTCTCTTGAATAATTATATGTAAATATAATTGTACTTTTTTTGTTTTTCTTGTTTTTGAGTGTTTTGCTGATTTTTTATGGATTACTTGGTTGACTTGGTCTTCTTTGGTTTTTATCATGCTGTTGTTTTGTAATTTATATTATACGTGTTGGCAATAAATGTTTACGGCAGTTTTGCTCTTGATTTGGCAAATGCAGCCCGGCGCTTTGGCAACGCAACAGGCTACAGGAGCACTTTATGAGCAAAATAGTAGATGATTTACGTATCACTTCAGAAACCCTGCTTAGTCCGCCTTCAGTACTGAAGCAGGCCTTACCTTTATCCGATAAAGGCGCTGGTTTTGTGCAAAGGGCCCGTCAGGACATCGCTGACATTATTCATGGTCGTGACTCGCGTTTACTGGTGATCACCGGTCCCTGTTCTATTCATGATCCTGTTTCCGCTATGGATTACGCCCGTCGCCTCAAGCAACTGCAGCTGCAATATATAGACAGCCTGTACATTGTGATGCGGGTGTACTTTGAGAAGCCAAGAACCACTGTGGGCTGGAAAGGTTTTATTAATGATCCGCACCTGAATGATTCCTTTGATTTAGAAACGGGTCTGACCAAAGGGCGGAAGCTGTTGCTGGAACTGGTGGAGATGGAGCTGCCTGCGGCGACTGAAGCACTGGATCCGATCAGCCCACAGTACTTATCCGATCTGATTAGTTGGGCTGCAGTTGGCGCCCGTACTGTGGAATCCCAGACCCACAGGGAAATGGCCAGTGGCTTGTCGATGCCGGTTGGTTTTAAAAATGGCACTGACGGCAACCTGAGTATTGCCCTGAATGCATTGCAGTCGGCCGCCAGCGGCCATAGTTTTATTGGTATCAACCAAAAAGGTCAGGTTGCTTTAGTGCAAACAGCAGGCAATCCGGATGGTCATGTGATACTGCGTGGCGGCAGCAAACCCAATTATGATGAACAGAGTGTCGAAGCCGCTTTAGCTGCACTGAAGAAACACAATTTGCCGCTTGGTTTGGTGATTGACTGCAGCCACGGTAATTCGAATAAAGACCACAATAGGCAACCTTTAGTGGCCAAAGAGGTGATCCGGCAGCGCCGCGACGGCAACCAGAATATTATCGGCATTATGCTGGAAAGCCATATCCATGCTGGCCGTCAGGACATAGTGGACGGCAAAGCGGAATTGTACGGCGTGTCAGTGACAGATGCCTGCATTGATTGGGGCAGTACAGCGGCTTTACTGGCGGAGCTGGAACAGGAACTTTCTGCGGCTGTGACGGCTGCTTAACCTCAGGAGAGAGCTGTGTCTGATCCTATGTCTGCGTTGTTGCCTCTGCGGCAGCAGATTGATGAAGTGGATAGTCAACTGGTCCAGCTGCTGGCTCGTCGGGCGCAGATCACGGCTGAAGTCGGGCGGGTGAAGCAACAACACGCTTTGCCTTTGTATGTGCCTGAGCGGGAACAGGCGTTGCTGAAAGCAAGGCGCGCTGACGCTGAGCAGGCAGGCGTGTCGGCTGATTTGGTTGAAGATGTGCTGCGCAGAGTGATGCGTGAATCCTACCAGACTCAGGAAGCAGGCTTTGTCTGCTGCCGTCAACCCGGGGATAAAGTAGTTGTTGTTGGAGGGGCAGGCGCATTGGGCAGCCGTTTTGTCAGCCTGTTTCGCCGCTCTGGTTATCAGGTTGAAATTCTGGAGTCAGATAATCAGGCTGAAGCGGCTCAGTTGATCTCTGGCGCTGTATTGGTATTAGTGGCCGTGCCCATAGCCCTGACTGAACAGGTGATCCGCCAGCTACCGCAATTGGCTCCAGAGGCTATTCTTGCCGATTTAACCAGTACTAAAACAGGTCCACTGCAAGCCATGCTGGAGGTTCATAGCGGCCCGGTGCTGGGGTTGCATCCCATGTTTGGGCCGGATATCTCGAATATTGCTAAACAGGTGGTGGTGGTGACGCCGGGTCGCCAGCAAGAATCCTGTCAGTGGCTGTTGCAACAACTGCGGGTCTGGGGAGCTGTGCTGACAGAAAAAACTGCGCAGCAGCATGACGAGCTGATGCAGTTAATTCAGGCCATGCGCCACTTCAGTTCTTTGGTTTATGGCGTACATCTGGCTGAAGAGCAGGCTGATTTACAGCAATTGCTGGAGTTGAGCTCACCAATTTACCGGTTGGAGCTGGCGATGGTAGGCCGGCTTTTTGCACAGAATGCTGAGTTATATGCCGATATTATGTTGTCTTCTGCTGAAGTCACTTTATTGTTGCAGCGCTATCAGCACAGATTTAACCGCTTATCGCACCTGCTGGCGGCCAGAGATAAAGCCGGCTTAATGGCTGAATTTGCCAAAGGCCAACAGTTTTTTGGTGAATTAGCCACAGAGTTTTTGCATGAAAGCCGGCAACTGTTGCAAAAAGCTGCGGATGGCCGTTCCTGACTTCTACAACTTCAGCAATGCATTTTCTCGACCAGCCCTTTACCTGAGCTTTGCCAGCCTTTAGTCTGAATGCAGAGTCATGGAGGTTAAGGTGCTGAAGTCGTTCGGTTTATTACTGCTGAAATTGTTGCGTTGGAGCCTGTTGCTGGTATTGACCTGGGTGTTGCTGCTGAGTTTTCTGCCTGTACCCTACACGGGGTTGATGCTGGAGCGCCAGATAGAGTCTTGGTGGCTGGGCCAAGAGTACAAACGCCAACATCACTGGGTACCTTACGACCAAATCTCGCGCCATGCCAAACAGGCTGTTGTGGCCGCTGAAGATCAGAAGTTTGCTGACCATTATGGTTTTGATATGGCAGCCATTGAGAAAGCGCTGGTGTACAACAGCAAAGGCAATAAAGTGCGTGGCGCTTCGACTATCAGCCAGCAAACCGCAAAAAATGTGTTTCTCTGGTCCGGGCGCAGTTGGTTGCGCAAAGGGCTGGAATCGGGTTTTACAGTGTTGATAGAACTGGTATGGGGCAAGCAGCGTATTCTTGAAGTTTATCTGAATAGTGTCGAGTTTGGTCCAGGTATCTATGGCGTGGAAGCCGCTGCCGGGCATTTCTTCGGCAAGTCCGCTGCCAGACTCAGCCGCCAGGAAGCAGCGCTGTTGGCTGCAGTATTACCGAATCCACTGCGTTTTAAAGTAAACCGCCCCTCCCCTTATGTCTATAAACGTCAGCAATGGGTGTTAAAACAGATGAGACAATTGCGCTCTGTTGAGCAGGAATTGGCTGGCGAAACGGCCAGATAGAGCAGGTAAGATGACCTATGTATTCTGCTTAACCATGCAAAAAAAACGAGGCTGTATTCAGCCTCGTAAAACAACAGGGTTTATTCAAGAACACATCCGTGCTGGGAGAGCACAGAGGCATTATGCGCTTATGTGATGGCAGTTTTGTGACGGCAGCACGCGTCTGGGGCTGAATACGTATTCAATCCGGTGACCTGCAAAATTCATTGGCCTGTCATTTAGGTTTTTTGCCGCGTCAGTTAGAGGAATTTTCCTCAAAATGCAGTATCCTTTGCGCACTTTTAACTGCTGTGGGGAACGCCATGCGTTTTTATTTCCCAATTATCATCATTGACGAAGATTTCCGCTCTGAAAACACCAGTGGTTCTGGCATTCGTGAACTGGCTGCGGCTATTGAAGCTGAAGGTATGGATGTGGTCGGCTATACAAGTTATGGAGATTTAACATCCTTTGCACAGCAACAAAGCCGGGCGGCTGGTTTTATCCTGTCCATTGATGACGAGGAGTTTGGTGGAGGCAGCGCAGAAGACTCAGCGTCAGTGCTGGAAAACCTGAAAGGTTTTGTTGAGAAAATCCGTCACCGTAACCCGGACATTCCTATTTACCTTTATGGCGAAACACGAACCTCACGGCATATTCCAAACGCTATTCTGCGCGAGCTGCATGGTTTCATTCATATGCACGAAGACACGCCTGAGTTTGTCGCCCGCCATATTATTCGTGAAGCAAAAAGCTACCTGGATACCCTGGCGCCGCCATTTTTCCGTGCCTTAACCCATTATGCGCAGGATGGTTCCTATTCATGGCATTGCCCTGGACACTCAGGTGGTGTTGCCTTTCTGAAATCCCCCGTCGGTCAGATGTTCCACCAGTTTTTTGGCGAAAACATGCTGCGTGCCGACGTGTGTAATGCGGTAGACGAGTTAGGTCAATTGCTGGACCATACTGGACCTGTGGCGGCGTCTGAGCGCAATGCAGCCCGCATTTTTAACTGCGACCATTTGTTTTTTGTCACCAATGGTACCTCCACCTCCAACAAAATCGTCTGGAACTCCACTGTGGCACCGGGCGACATTGTGGTGGTGGATCGCAACTGTCATAAATCCATTTTGCACGCCATTATGATGACAGGTGCGGTGCCGGTATTTTTAATGCCAACCCGTAACCACTACGGCATCATAGGCCCCATTCCGCGCAGCGAGTTTGACCCGGAAACCATCCGTAAAAAGATGCTGGCGAACCCATTCTGCCGTGAAAAGCTGGAACAAAATCCGGATCTGAAACCTCGGGTATTAACCATTACGCAGTCCACTTATGACGGGGTGCTCTACAACGTAGAGGAAATTAAATCGTTGCTGGATGGCGAAATTGAAACCCTGCATTTTGATGAAGCCTGGCTGCCCCATGCGGCATTCCATGATTTCTACGGCGATTACCACGCCATAGGTGAAGGGCGGCCCCGTTGTGAGACGTCAATGGTGTTTTCCACCCAGTCGACGCACAAACTGTTGGCTGGTATTTCCCAAGCGTCACAAATTCTGGTGCAGGACGCCAAAGAAAACAAACTGGATCAGCATTTGTTCAACGAAGCCTACCTGATGCATACCTCAACCAGCCCGCAATACGCCATTATTGCGTCTTGTGACGTGGCTGCAGCGATGATGGAAGCGCCCGGTGGTACTGCCTTGGTGGAAGAATCGCTGGACGAAGCGTTGGAGTTCCGCCGCGCTATGCGCAAAGTGGACGACGAATACGGCGACGACTGGTGGTTTAAGGTGTGGGGACCGGATGATTTAACGGCGGAAGGTTTGGACCATCGCGATGCCTGGATGCTGAAAGCCGGTGAAAGCTGGCATGGTTTTGGCGATATAGCCGAAGGTTTCAACCTGCTCGACCCTATTAAAGCGACCATACTGACGCCTGGCCTGAACGTAGATGGTAATTTTGCCGACACTGGTATTCCTGCGGCCATAGTTGCTAAATACTTGTCTGAGCATGGGGTGGTGATTGAAAAAACTGGCTTGTATTCGTTTTTTATTATGTTCACCATCGGTATTACCAAAGGCCGCTGGAACACCATGGTCACGGCGCTGCAGCAGTTTAAAGACGACTACGATAAAAACGCGCCATTGTGGCGGGTACTGCCTGAGTTTATTGCCAAGTTCCCGCAGTACGAGCGTATTGGCCTGAAAGACTTGTGCGACCAAATTCACCAGATTTATCGTGAAAACAACGTAGCCAAACTGACGACCGAAATGTATCTGTCAGATCTGGTTCCGGCGATGAAGCCATCCAAAGCCTTTGCTGCGATGGCGCACAAAGAGCTGGACAGAGTGCCACTGGATGAACTGGTTGGCCGTATTACAGCTGTGATGCTGACACCGTACCCACCAGGCATTCCGCTGCTGGTGCCGGGTGAGGTGTTTAACACCACTATTGTGGATTACCTGAAGTTTGCCCGTGAGTTCAATGGCCGCTTCCCTGGTTTTGAAACTTATATTCATGGGTTGGTATCAGAAGAGCGCAATGGCAACACTGAATACTTCGTTGATTGTGTGAAGAATCAGGCTTAATACCTGCGTAGCAAAAAGGCCAGCATCTGCAGGCCTTTTTACCTTACGACACTGCGATTAGTCAGTTATTTCCAGTTCTAACCAGACCATCCGATGGTCTGAACTGCTTTCCCGGTCCGCTACAGTAAAATCTAACGTTTCGCCTTTGACCGGCCAGAATACGCCCCCATTCTTGATGCGAAAGCCGTAGCTGGAAGGCAGCACATAATCCGCCCGCATTCGCCAGGCCGCTGTGTGGTAAGCTCCCTGTGGATTGGTTGGGCTGTTGGCCTTGCCACCGTTGCTTTGAGGAATGAAATTACTGTCAATTCGGCTGTGACCAGTTAAGCCTTGGATTGCTTCTTTGTAAGAATCACCTTCGACGGCTGACGAGTTCAGATCACCCAACACGACAAAGCGTTGCTTCTCGGCCAGGCCGCCTTGAGTACCCTGGTCGTCGTAGATGTAGTTGGCCTGGTTGCCTGACAGATAATCCACCCAGAACCGGACTTCGTCATGGTTGCGTTTGCCATTACGGTCTTCTTTTCCATCAAACACAGGCGGAGTCGGGTGGCTGACCAGCACGTGAACTGGCGTCCCTTTCACATCAATCAGTAAATCCCAGTGCGACTTAGAGGACAATGGCATTTGCTGCCACGCATCTGCTGAGTACCAGTCGCTGCCATCCGCTTTGCTGGTTTTCAGGTAACCCGGCATATCTTTCCACTTAAAGTGCTGAAAGGTTCTGCTTTTACTGAGGTTTATCGGATAACGCGATAATACAACCATGCCATACTGTCCTGGGTATTGACCAAAACCCCAGGCATCAGCTCCGTTAGCGGATACTTTGCCATCGTTATCCAAATCAAAGCCGCTGGGTTGGCCAGTATTTACAGTGGAGTAGTAGAAATAGGGGTAATCAATGGGGTCTTGCCCATGTTGGGCTTTTTGCAGGAAGTTGCGGATAAACAGCTGAACCCCCTGTTCCGGTTGGCTGATATAGTCGAATTCATTCAGCAGTAACAGATCGGGGCGGACATGCTGAATAATGCTGGCAATATTGCGGATTTGCGGGTGTGAGCCCTCTGCCAGCAACTGGCTGAGCAGTGCGGGTTGTAAGGCTGAGCCTCGTGGAAGGTAGTTTTCCGATTCCATGCTGACGTTAAATGTCGCAACTTTCAGACTATTTGTCGCCATCAAAGCTCCTGAATGCACTAAACAACTGCCCAGCAATACGGCTGAAAAAAAATACTTCATACAAAAATATCCCATCAGAAAAGGTGAGCCAGCTTAATGTGATCGCTCGGAAAGTAGCAAAATCCAAGGCCAAGCTACATTTTTTTACGTCTGTTGACATTTAAATTACAGATCCGACCAATACCCTTAAGCACTGTACGACTTTTAACTTTCCTATGTTACACTTGCGTGACAGCCTGGCGTGACACTTAACCTTATAAGAAGTTCCGTTTGCGCCTGGCAAATCGTAAAAAAAACGTAATAATTCTGCGTTATATTTTTTGCCCAAATTAAAGGCCGGATTGCCTTTGGCTTGGCTAAATAAAGAATTTACAACTACCAGGTGAAAAACGATATGAAAATTAAGCATATAGCTCTTGCCATTACTTTAGCACTGGGTGCTAGTAATGTGGCTTTGGCGAATACAGGCCAATCTTCGGCAATACGTGGTGCGATTGTTGACCCTCAGGGAAACCCTGCTGTAGGTACTACTCTTACTATCATTCATACGCCGTCAGGCTCGGTTAAAGAGCTTGCAGTAAATAGTACAGGTCAGTTCAACGTAAGTGGTTTGCGTGTTGGCGGTCCTTACACAATTATTGTTAAAAACTCTGGCTATGAAGGTAAGGTGATTGAAAATATTTACCTTGATATGAACAAACCTTTGCAGCTAAATACTGAGTTAGCAGCAAAGCAAGACGTAGAAACTATTACGGTTACGGGTACCCGTGATTTCTTCTCCAATAGCGGCTCAGCCAGCTATTTCGGTGAAGAGCAAATTGGCAACTCTGCGACATTCAACCGTGATATTAAAGATGTTGTCCGAATGAATCCTCTGGCTGTCTTGGATCCTTCAGGCACTGAGCTCAGCATCGCAGGTAGTAATCCAAAATATAACTCTCTGACGGTCGATGGTGTTGGTCTGGCGGATACATTTGGTCTGAATGCCAATGGTTATCCCGCGCAGCGCCCACCTATTTCACTGGATGCTGTGGAACAGATTTCCGTGGAGTTTGCACCATTTAAAGCTCGTGCAGGTAAATTCAGTGGCGGCAATATCAATGTGGTCACAAAGTCTGGTACTAATGAGCTGGAAGGCTCTGTATTTTATGAATTTGTGCCATGGTCTGGTAAGGCAAAAGACACTGATTTAGTCGCAGGCCGTGAGTTTGATGTTGACAATGAAGAAAAAACTATTGGTGCAACACTTGGTGGAGCTATTGTCGAAGACAAATTGTTTTTCTTTGCTGCTTACGATAAGTGGGAAGAAGATGTTGTATTCAACTACGATTTGAACACGCTGGAAGGGCACGATGTAACAATCGAACAAGCCAATCGAGTTATTGCGATTCTGAACGACGTTTATGGTTTGCAGGACTCAATTGGTAGCACTCCGCCACCTGACAGTGATGAAAAAATTCTTTTCAAGCTGGATTGGAATATCAACAGCGACCATCGTGCTGATTTTACCTATTCGTTCCAGGAAAATACTGCAGCGCGTAATTATACCAATGCAGACAATACGCTGAATTTTGCGTCTAACGGTTGGTCTCAGGATTCTGAAACTACCTTCATCTCTACGCACCTTTACTCCGATTGGTCGGCTGATTTCTCCACTGAAATCAGCTGGACTTATAAAGACTATGCTCAGGCATCAAACACCGCTTCTAACTGGGGTGAGATTAACATTGACGTAGCTCCTGGTTCTCAAAATGGTGCCGACATTGTTGCGGGTCGCGATGAAAACCGCCATGCCAACGTGCTTGAAAACAAAACCATGACTTTAGGTATTCACTCTACTTATTTAGCTGGTGACGTTGAATACAAGTTTGGTGGCGAAATCGAAGACGTATGGAACTACAACTTATATGGTCGTCATGGTGCGGGTACCTGGACATTCAACAGTATCGAAGAGTTTGAAGCCAAAGCTCCGACAAGCTTGGTATACAGCAATGCCTACACCAACAACCTGCAGGATATTGCTTACGATGTAGACAGTTTGCAGTACTCTTTATATGGTGAAGCAACCTTTGAATTGTTCACTGATTTTATGGTGACAGCTGGTTTACGTTATGAATTGTTAACTGTAAGTGGCGAACCTAAATTAAACGAAAACTTTGTTGATACCTATGGTTATGCCAACACTGAAAACATGGACGGTACAGACATCCTGTTGCCTCGTTTAGGTTTTACCTGGAATGTAGCAGACGACGTCACCTTGCGTGGTGGTGTAGGGCGTTTTAGTGGCGGTATGCCGCTGGTATGGGTGTCTAACGCCTACACCAACGACGGTTTTACAAAAGTAAACGCGAATCCTACCGTGGTCCGTGATGCAATTCGAAATCCAGCTAACGTAGACTTCACTCGGGTACCACAGGCTGTAATGGATTCAATGGTACCAGGTGCTGGTAGCACTAACACCATCGCTGACGGTTTCAAAATGCCTTCAGACTGGCGCTATCAGTTTGCAGTAGATTACGTATTTGATTTACCTGTTCTCGGTGAAGGTTTTGCCTGGACAAACGAAATCACTTATGTAGATCGTGAAGACGCGCCATATTGGGTTGATATTTCCCGTGTCAAAACAGGTGAAACCGTTGACGGACGGACTATCTGGGGTTCTGTTTATCAAGGCGGTCTGGCTCAAAACTGGGATATTGAGCTGCGCAACATCGATAACGGTGGTCGCAGTGTGATTCTCACTTCATCTTTACAGAAAGAGTGGGATAACGGTATTTCTCTGAGTACTTCTTATACGAACCAAGACATCACTGAAGTGAATCCGGGGACAAGTTCGACTGCAGAGTCTAACTATCAGTTTGAAGTAACAAAGAACCGGAACGAGCCATTGTTAGGTCGTGCCTATTATGAAATAGAGCACCGGTTTGTTGTCAATCTGGGCTACAAGCATGAGTTTTTCGCCGGCTATGCAACGAATTTTAACTTGTTCTTCGAACGACGTTCAGGTGAACCTTTCTCGTGGACTTTAGGAGCGTTCCAGGACGGCGATTTGGGTGACCAGCCAAACTTTGACGATGCGGATATTTACTTACCATACTTGCCGTCAAGTGCTAGCGATCCGGCTTTTGATTTTGTTAATGGCTTGAGTTACGACGAAATCATGGCTATTGCGGCTGCAGCTGGCGTAGATGGTTATGCAGGTGATTATATTGAGAAATATTCTTCAAACCAACCTTGGCTGACCACCATGGATTTAGCGATTACTCAAGAGTTGCCGGGCCTGGTTGAGGGACACAAAGGTAAGTTGTACTTTGTGATCGATAACTTCGCTAATCTGCTGAATGACGACTGGGGTAAATCGTATAGTATGGCTTTCCCTCAGCGTATACTGTATGACTTTGATGTTAACGCTCAGGGACAATACGTATTACAGGAAGCTTTTGGTGGCACAAACACTAAAAACTTTGATAGATTTGATGTGAGCGAATCAACCTGGAATATCAAACTTGGTGTCAAGTATAACTTCTGATAAGTTGGTCGTCTGTTAAACAAAAACCCGGAATCGTAGATTCCGGGTTTTTTTTATTTATTTTGTAGCCATATTTTCGGATAATGCCGCGATTCATTGTGAACAGGCAGGTTTTTGTGGCCAAAAGTACCATTATTGCCATTGCTGGCGCCTCCGCATCTGGAAAAAGTTTATTTGCCTCCACTGTGTACCAGGAATTGGTGGCTGAATTGGGTGGAGAGCGCATCGCTGTGCTCGCTGAAGATGCCTATTACCGTAATCAGGATCACTTATCCTTTGAACAGCGTTGCCTGACCAACTATGACCATCCTGCCGCTTTTGAACATGAATTGCTGGCGGCCCATTTACAGCAATTAAAAGCCGGACATGCGGTTGAAATGCCTCAGTATTGCTACAAAACTCATACCCGGAAAGCTGAAACTATCCGTGTTCATCCGGCCAAGGTGGTGCTGGTCGAAGGTATTCTGCTGTTAACGGACGAAAAACTTCGGCAGCAGTTTAATATCACCGTTTTTATGGATACCCCGCTGGATGTTTGTCTGCTACGCCGGATCAAACGAGATATGGAGGACAGGGGCCGGACTTTAGGTTCTGTCACTGAGCAGTATGAAAACTACGTACGGCCAGCTTTTTTTGAGTTTATTAACCCGTCCAAGCAATTTGCTGATTTGGTGGTGACTCGCGGCGGCAAAAATGAAATTGCCATCGATATTATTAAAACCAAGATCCGGCAGCTATTGGCGGAATAACCGCAACGGACGGGGAAGGGCACTTCAGGCTGTAACCCGTCGTTTCCCCTCTGTTCACAGCTTTGCAATCAATACAATTCTGTTATAATCGCGCGGCAAAACGTCAAGTTTAGACAACCCCAGAACAGCAATTCAGGCAGTTTTACGTTGAGTCTTTCGACTAATCTGCTCCCGCTAGGAAACTGTAACTACTTGATCTTTTGATGCTATTCTATGGACTTGGCATCACTAGAACAATGAGCCGGCGGTAAACCGGGCCCCGTATCCAAGGAATAATTATGATGAGTTTAGTTGGCATCGTTGCCATCTTGTTAACGGCTTATTTGTTTTCGGCTCACCGAAGCCAAATCAAATGGCGCACCGTTGTTGGCGCTTTCCTGATCCAGATGGCCATTGGTGCTTTTGTACTTTATGTGCCTTTTGGTAAAGATGTGCTGTTGAGCATTTCTGGTTTTGTCGGGCAAATTATCAGTTATGCCCAACAAGGTATTGTATTTTTATTTGGCGATGCCGGTGCGCAAAAGTATGGTTTTGTATTTGCCATTCATGTGCTCACCGTAATCATCTTCTTCTCGTCGCTGATTGCTGTGCTGTATCACATTGGTGTGATGCGGGTCATTATCAGCGTGTTAGGTGGAGGCCTCCAGAAGCTACTCGGAACCAGTCGTCCAGAGTCGATGAACTCTGCTGCCAATATTTTTGTGGGGCAGACGGAAGCGCCGTTAGTCGTGAAACCTTTTATTCCGTCAATGACCCGCTCTGAACTTTTTGCCGTGATGGTGGGTGGTTTGTCGTCTGTTGCGGGTTCTGTACTGGCCGGTTATGCGGGCATGGGGGTCGAACTGAAGTACCTGATCGCAGCCAGTTTCATGGCTGCTCCTGGCGGTTTATTGATGGCGAAATTGCTGTTGCCTGAAACTGAAACGCCGAAAGATGATTTAGCGGCTGCTGTGGCGATGGAAAAAAATACCAATGTGATTGATGCAGCAGCCTCAGGTGCAGCCAGCGGTTTACAACTGGCGTTAAATGTAGGCGCCATGCTGTTGGCATTTGTGGGTCTGATCGCCATGGTGAATGGTCTGATTGGTTGGATGGGGGGCTTGGTGGGCATTGAAGGTTTAACGCTGCAGCAGATCTTTGGTTATGTGTTCCAGCCGTTAGCCTTTGTGCTTGGTGTGTCCTGGGAAGAAGCCCGTCTTGCGGGTAGTTTTATTGGTCAGAAACTGGTGATTAACGAGTTTGTGGCTTATCTGGATTTTATTGAATACGTGAAGGCAGGTCAGCTGAGTGATCATACTCAGGTGATCGTGACTATCGCGTTGTGTGGTTTTGCAAACTTCTCGTCTATTGCCATTCTGTTAGGTGGCTTGGGCGTGATGGCTCCGAATCGTCGATCGGACATTGCAGAACTTGGTCTGAAAGCTTTGCTTGCCGCCACTCTGGCGAATTTGATGAGTGCGGCTATTGCAGGCTTTTTCTTCTCGTTAAGTTAAAACACGGGTTACAACTATGACTCAACAACAAGTCCCTACGCTGGACATCAGACGGTTTGCCACCGACAAAGACAACTTTGTTGCCGAAATTGGCAAGGCCTACACTGAGTTTGGTTTCTGTGGCATCAGTGGCCACGGTATTCCAGATGAAGTGGTGGACAACACCTACAAAGCAATTAAAAAATTCTTTGCGTTGCCGACTGAAGTAAAACGCGCTTACCACGTGCCAGGCCAGGGCGGAGCTCGTGGTTACACAGGGTTTGGTGTTGAGAAAGCCAAAGACAGCAACCATCCTGATTTGAAAGAATTCTGGCACGTCGGCCGTGAGTTGTCTGGCCCGGCGCCGCACGAATGTTTGTATCCGAATTTATGGCCAACTGAAGTGCCAGAATTTAAAGAAGCAACTTATGCTCTGTATCAGGCGCTGGAGCAGTTGGGTACTCAGGTTCTGCAAGCTTTAGCTTTGTTCCTGCAGCAGGATGAACACTTCTTTGACGATAAAGTGAATTACGGCAATTCTATTTTGCGTCCTATTCACTACCCACCAATTCAGGACACATCGACTCAGTCGATTCGTGCGGGTCAGCATGAAGATATCAACCTGATCACGCTTCTGGTGGGATCGCATGAATCAGGGTTGGAAATTCTGCGCCGTGACGGCAGCTGGTTGCCAGTGACGACCATTGAAGGCACCATAGTTGTGAATATTGGAGACATGCTGCAGCGCCTGACCAATCATGTGCTGCCCTCTACCACTCATCGGGTGGTCAATCCTGCCGGAGCTGCAGCAGGTCAGCCTCGTTACTCTATTCCGTTTTTTATGCATCCAAACCCGGATTATGTCATCGAAACTCTGGATAGCTGTATCAGTGCGGAGCGGCCAAACCGTTACCCTGAGTCTATCAACTCAAACGATTACCTGTTGCAACGCCTGGAAGAGATTGGCTTGTTAAAGAAATCGAAATACTGAGTTGAGCTATAGATGAAGAAGAGGTGAACAGGGTTCACCTCTTTTTTTGGCTGAAATACAGCATTTTGTTCGTCGTTGCTGAACATTTCGGCAATCAGCCGAAAAAACTCAGAAATTTTGCGTTGTTCAGTTGACGAGTGCGCTTGTGACGCATAATATGCACGCCGTCAGCGACGCTTGGCCGCGGTGGTGGAATTGGTAGACACACTAGCTTCAGGTGTTAGCGCTTCACGGCGTGGGGGTTCGAGTCCCCCCCCCGGCACCAACTCTAATTAAATTTTTAATACATCTCAGTTTTATTTCAAATTTCCCGCATAGTCAGTTTACAGATGAACCTGCCACATCTATGGTTGAGCTAATTATTCTTCAGGTTAGCTAGTCTTATGCTGTCTCGTCTGACAATAAAAACCCGTCTTGCAAGCATTTTAGTTGTCGCAGTGATCGGCCAGATTTTACTCTGTGTTTTGGTACTGTCTGGGCTGAAAACAACCATTCTCGAAGAAAAGCGTTTATCAACTCAGTATCTGGCGCAGGTGGCAACAGATATCGTGGCTTCTTATCATGCTAAAGTAAACAGTGCTGAACTGACTGAGGAACAGGCCAAAGCCCTGGCACTCAAAGCGCTGCAAGATATCCGCTATAAAGAAGATGATTATTATTTTGTCATTGACCAGCAAGTTCAGATGCTGATGCATCCGTTTCGCCCCGATTTAAATGGCACCAGTGTAGCCGACTTCAAGGATAAAGAAGGAAATCTCCTGTTTAAAGACATGGCTGATGGTGTCGCCGACGATGGCGAGCATAGTGTGTTTTATAACTGGCCCAAGCCAGGGGCGACAGAGCCGGTGCCAAAGATCACTCACGTTGAATTGTTTAAACCCTGGGGCTGGATTGTCGGTACAGGCATCTATGTGGATGATGCTGAGACTGCGTTTTATCAGGTTATGGCAAAGTTACTGAGTTTAGCGGTCATTATTATCCTGGCTTTAGCGGTAATCAGCTGGTTAGTGTCGCGTTCCGTAATTATTCCTCTGACCAAAGTGGTTGATGCGATGCATGATATTGCCAGAGGTGAAGGCGATTTAACGGTTCGGCTGGATTATCAGGGTCAGGATGAACTGGGCAGGTTGGTTTCTTCTTTTAACCTTTTTGTCGGAAAAATAGCGGCTTTAATCAAGACCGTCGGCGATACAGCGGTATCATTAAACCAAAATGCTGACCAAGTCAGTCAGATAGCCACTCAGATCAATCACGAAGGTAGTCAGCAGCGTCAGGAAACAGATATGGTCGCCACTGCTATTACTCAAATGAGTTCTGCGATTTCAGAAGTGGCTCAAAGTGCGGAATTGGCGAATCGGGAGACTGAGCAGGTAGGTCAACTGACCAGTCAGGGGCTGCAACTGATGCAGAACACAGTGAAGAGTATTGAAAGTCAAAGGGAAACCATAGAGCAGAGCGCAGAAGTGGCTCAATCACTGTACCAGGCGTCACAGAATATTAATCAGGTCCTGAGCATCATCAATCAGCTTGCCGATCAAACTAATCTGCTGGCGTTAAATGCTGCTATAGAAGCTGCACGGGCTGGTGAGCATGGACGGGGTTTTTCGGTGGTCGCTGATGAAGTTCGGACATTGGCGTATCGCACGCAACAATCAACTCAGGAAATTGCCGGTATCATTGCTCAGCTACAAAATGATACCCAACGCATGACAAATTCAGTTCAACTTAGTCAGTCTTCAGCATTACAGAACATAGAACGCGCCGACCAGGTTCAGCAGGCACTCACTACCATTAGTCAGTCGATGGCGCAGATTGCTGACATGAACGCCCACATAGCCACAGCTGCAGAGCAACAAAGCGCAGTAGCTTCAGAAGTAGATAAAAATGTACATACGATGAGTGATTTGGTTCATCAGACAGCCAATACCATCAGCCGATGTGATGAATCCACCCGCCAGCTCCATCGACTTAGCCAGGATCTGCAACAACTCGTGAGCCAATTTAAGGTTTAATTCCGGTTAAATTGGTCGATATCAGCCAATAAATGAACATTTCGTTCGTTTGTTGAGCGGTTGAGCGTGGTTATCATCAAAATGTCATTTTATCGCTTGCGTAAAGTTGGAAGCTCCCTATAATGCGCGCCATGCCGACGGGGTGAAGCGAAAGCGACTCTGGTGGTG
>NZ_JBBIQD010000015.1:0-84452 GCF_037442525.1 Rheinheimera sp.
ACTTTACGCAAGCGATAAAATGACATTTTGATGATAACCACGCTCAACCGCTCAATAAACAAGCAAGGTGGGGAAATAAACCACAAAACAGCAGAACAGGCCGCCGGAGCGGCCCTGAGTTGACTCTGAAAAGCGCAATCAGAAGGTATACATAGCGCTGAATTGCACCCGGTTTAAGTCACCATCGGCCCCTGACACCACTTCGCGGGTGGCATGACGCAATTCAACGCCGTACATCAATTTGCTGGCCGCCTGATAAATCAGGTTCACGGCAATGCTACTGGTCTTGTCAGTGACAGCCCCCCCAGTCAAAGCTGAGTCATTGTCGATACTCTGTGCCGAATAAATGAAGCTTGAACGCCATTTGTCATCCCACATATGTCGGTACGCCAGCGCATAGGCGGTCACCGGAATAGCATCCAGGGTCCCGTCAGCAGCTATCACGGCATCGTTACTGGTATTGAGCCCTATATAACGACCAATACCCTCCCCTGTATTCACCGTGAAGCGAATGTCGTCTTTGGCTGAGAGGTTGTACTTACCGGAGATGGACACGCCATACCCATTGGTCTGATCGTCGATACCCGCAGCCATATTTTCATAAGCAATTTCGCGAGCCAGCACAGCAACAGCAACTGAGCCCCAGGTATCAGCGAAGTTATACTTTAAGGTCAGATCCGGAATACTATTGTCATCTGTGACAATACGGGCACCGCCACCAAAAGGTGTAATAGTGCTTTCCGGGTTTTCTGCCGACACCGACCAGCTGCCCGAGGTATAACGCACTTGTGCTTGACGGTTAAACACAGAACCGTCCGTGTTCCCCACAAAGTCCAAACTGTCAGGTAAAGATGCAACATCCATAAAGTTCGACCAGGTCTGACCGAAAATCCAACCATCGTAGCTAATAAACGCATGGCGAACTTCTGGCGAATAACCGTTGGTGATCCGCTCATCACCTATAGGTGTGGTCATCATGTCAAACTCAATGCGGCCAGTAATGGTTTTACCATTATCCAGTTTGGTTGCACTGTTAAAGAAGAAGCGGGACTGACGGGCATGCGCATCAAACTTACCGGATTCGCCCTCTCCTCCTACCGGAGTCAGGCTAGGGACATAAAATTCACGACCGATCCCGGTAGCCAGGTCACCATCCGGTGTATCTGTGTATAAGAAATCAAGCTTAATGTAACCGCCATAGGTAAATTCAGTATCACCAAAGGTGACTGCCGCCTGAGTTGGGGCACTTAAGGTGGCGAGGCTCAGCCCCACAGCTACTGCCAGAGTGTTTTTTGTAAGCATTGTTGTTGTCTCCAGGTCCTGATTGATTTGTTTTTGTAAATATGGCGTTTCAACTCTGGTCACTAAAAACGCTTCCAACAATTAGCCTTTAGTCGCAGATGTATTTTTATCCTTGACCGGCAGCCGCTACAGCAGTTTTGGCTAGACTAATGTCTAATATGGCCGCTGTAGCGAAACAGGTAGAACGATGGCCATGACTTATCAGAACGTGACTTTTATCACGTCACCACAACAGGGGAACTTATTTATGACGCAAGCCCAACTTTATCCAGTGCCGCCACAGGCCAAGGCCAACACCCTGGTCACTCAGGAGCAGTATCTGGCGATGTATCGGGAATCCGTTGAACAACCGGAGCAGTTTTGGGCTAAACAGGGTCAGCGCATTCACTGGTTTACACCTTTTACCAAGGTTAAGGACACCAGCTTTGAGTTGGGTAATGTGCATGTGAACTGGTTCAGTGATGGCAGCCTGAACGCCAGCTATAACTGCCTCGACCGCCACTTGCCAGAACGAGCCAATCAGGTGGCTTATTATTGGGAGGGGGATGAGCCCGGTGTGCAAAAGGCCGTCACCTATCAGGAGCTTTATGACGAGGTCTGTCAG
Organism: Rheinheimera sp.; assembly: GCF_037442525.1. Lineage (GTDB taxonomy): Bacteria > Pseudomonadota > Gammaproteobacteria > Enterobacterales > Alteromonadaceae > Pararheinheimera. The sequence goes on from NZ_JBBIQD010000015.1 coordinate 1,907, forward strand.
CTTGCCAATTCCATGCGCAAGCTGGGTGTAGGGAAAGGGGATCGTGTCACTGTCTATCTGCCGATGATCCCACAAGCGGCTGTCGCCCTGCTCGCCTGTGCCCGCATTGGCGCTGTGCATTCGGTGGTCTTTGCCGGCTTCTCGCCAGACGCTTTGGGCAGTCGTATAGTGGACTGCAGCTCCAAACTGGTGATCACCTCCGATCAGGCTGCCCGCGGCAGTCGCTTAACCTATTTAAAAGACAACACCGATCAGGCACTCAGCCATCTGGGAGACAGCAATCCGGTGCAACATGTCATTGTGGTAAAACATGTCGGCGAGAATATTGACCTGCACCCGGGCCGCGATCTGTGGTACCACGAGCTTATTGCCGCAGAACCGAAGCAGTGCGAACCGGAAGTGATGAACGCCGAAGACCCGCTGTTTATTCTCTATACCTCAGGCTCCACCGGCAAACCCAAAGGAGTGTTGCACACTACTGGTGGTTATATGGTGTGGGCCTCAATGACCCACCAGTATGTATTTAACTATCAGCAAGGCGACATTTACTGGTGTGCCGCTGACGTGGGTTGGGTGACAGGCCACACCTATATTGTCTATGGCCCTTTGGCTAACGGTGCGACCAGCGTGTTATTTGAAGGGGTACCAACCTACCCAAGTGTCAAACGTATTGCACAGGTCATCGACAAATACAAAGTCAACATTCTTTATACGGCGCCCACCGCTATTCGTGCTTTGATGGCCCATGGCACTGCGCCTGTTGAAGGTGCAGATTTATCCTCGCTCAAAGTGCTTGGTAGTGTCGGCGAACCTATTAATCCGGAAGCCTGGACCTGGTACCACGATAAATACGGCAAAGGCCAGTGCCCGATCGTCGACACCTGGTGGCAAACGGAAACCGGCGGCATCCTGATCACACCATTACCTGGCGCTACTGACCTGAAACCTGGCTCCGCCACACGGCCATTTTTTGGTGTAAAACCAGCCATTGTCAGTAATGAGGGCGAAATTCTCGAAGGCGCAGCGGAAGGCAACCTGGTGTTACTGGATAGCTGGCCCGGTCAGATGCGCACCGTCTTTGGCGATCATGATCGCTTTGAACAAACTTACTTCAGCACCTACAAAGGCATGTACTTTACCGGTGACGGTGCCAAACGGGACCAAGACGGTTACTACTGGCTGACAGGCCGGGTGGATGACGTGCTGAATATTTCCGGCCACCGCTTAGGCACCGCAGAAATCGAAAGCTGCCTGGTGGCTCATGAAGCCATTGCTGAAGCGGCTGTGGTGGGTTACCCGCATGACATCAAAGGCCAGGGCATTTATGTCTTTGTGGCGCCTCGGGTCGGTGTGGAGCCAAGTGACGATTTAACCAAAGCAGTACGGGACTGGGTACGTAAAGAAATATCCCCTATTGCGTCGCCGGATCTGGTGCAATGGACACCGGCGTTACCCAAAACACGTTCAGGCAAAATAATGCGCCGCATTTTGCGTAAAATTGCCGCCAATGAGTACGATCAGTTGGGTGATATCTCGACCCTGGCCGATCCCTCTGTGGTTGAACACTTGATCCAAAACAGGTTAAACCGTTAAGCTCCCCGTACTAATGCCACCATTTTTTGAATGGTGGCAATATCTTAGCTAAACCCGGTCACGGCCGGGTTAGGAGTTTAAATGGCCAAACTCATTGTCGCTGACGATCACCCTTTGTTTCGTAATGCGCTGATCCACGCCATCAGCAATACCTTTGTCACCAAGGCCACCATTGAAACCGACAGTTTTGAGGCCACCTGCACTGCGCTGGAGCAACACCCTGACGCCGATTTGTTATTGCTGGACCTGCATATGCCGGGTAACTGCGGTTTCCTGGGATTGATCCAACTGCGTAAGCAATACCCTACTCTGCCCATTGTGGTTATTTCTGCCAGCGAAGACACGGATGTGATCCGGCGCGTGATGTCTTTTGGCGCTTCAGCTTTTATTCCAAAATCGGCCCATCCGGCCGAAATTGGCAAAGCGCTCAGTGCAGTGATGGACGGTGAACTTTGGGTGCAACCGGCTTTGCGCGCTCAGGTATTGGATCAGCATAACCAGACAGACCTTGATTTGGCTGCAAAAGTCGCCGAGCTGACACCACAACAATACAAGGTGTTGTTTTATCTGACCGAGGGCTGGCTGAATAAACAAATCGCCTATGATCTGCATATTTCTGAAGCCACGGTGAAAGCCCATATTACGGCTATATTCCGTAAACTTGGAGTGACCAACAGAACCCAGGTGGTGATCCAGGCTCAGCGTCTGCAATTGGAACCCCCTGCAGACAAGTTGCTGACGACAACATTCTGACCCCTGAACCTGCTGCGGTATCAGGGGTTAAACTCTTCCATAAAAATCTGCCAGAACGCCAGAAACAACGCCGCCACCATAGGGCCCAGAACAAATCCATTAATGCCCATCAGCGACAGGCCACCCAAAGTGGAAAATAACACCAGGTAATCCGGTAATTTAGTGTCTCGCCCCACCAATAAAGGCCGCAGTATATTGTCGGCCAGACCAATCACCAAAGCACCATAAGCCAGCAGAATAGTGCCGACCACCCATTCGCCTGTGCCATACAAATACAGGGATACTGGCGCCCAGACCAGCGCAGCCCCTACCGCCGGCAGCAGTGATAAAAAGGCCATCACTACCCCCCACAGCACAGGGGCAGGCAATTCCAGCAGCCAGAAAATAAAACCACCCAAAGCCCCCTGCACCACGGCCACCACCAGATTGCCTTTGACTGTGGCTCTGGTTACTTCAGCAAATTTGGCAAACAACAAACGTTCGCGCTGATCCCCCAGAGGCAGCGCCTTCACCATTAATTCCACCAGATGGTGGCCTTCACGCAGCAGGAAAAAGGCCAGATACAGCATCAGGCACAAATCCAGCACAAAACCAAAGGTATTTTGCCCAATTGCCAGGGCCTCTTTGGCCAGCATACGGCTGGCCTCCACTGCAGCTGACGAAACACGCTCCCTTAACTCACTGGTTTCAATGCCAAAGCGGTTTAACAGCTCAGTGAATGCAGGAAAGGCCTGACGAATGGTTTCAATAAATTCGGCGGGGTTAATTTCTCCACTTTTGATTTTGTCGTAAAACAGCGCCCCTTCCTGAATAAAAGCGGTGCTGATGGCCAGCACAGGCAAGACCACCACCAAGACACAGATAACTAAGGTAAGCAGCGCTGCCGTATTGGGTCTGTCTCCTATCCAGCCCAGTAACAACCGTTGCACCGGGTAAAAAATGACGGTAATAGCACAGGCCCAGAAAATACTGCCCCAAAAGGGTTCCAGTACCCAGCCAAAAGCCAGGCTGACCAGCACCAGCATCAGTAAGAAAAAACGTTGTTCCAGTTTGGCTTGCATACTCATCCTTGCCTGAGGTTTTAGCGGTTCGCCTCTATTCTACGAGGCCGTTCCTTTGGTTTTCAAATGATTAATCCCTGCCCTCAGCGCCGCTGGTTTAATGGGTTTGGCCAGAAACAGCAGGCCCGCGTCTTTGGCGCGCTGCGCCAAATCGGGTTCAGGTGCTGCTGACACTAAAATACCAGGGACCTGCCCCCAGATCTGCAGCAATTGATGATACAGCTGCAGGCCGTTGAAATCCTGGCCCAGCTGGTAATCCAGGATCAGTAAATCAGGTCTGTTCAGTTGCGAAGCTTGTTCCAGCAGTTGTTCTGCCCGGACATAACAACGCACCTGCCCCAACTTCCACTGCTCCAGCAGCAGTTGCAGCGCGGCCAGATTGGAGCTGTCATCATCCACGCAACAAACAGTCCAGTCCGGCAACACCGTGCTTGTATTGACCAGCTCAGCGGCCACCTGCTCACGCCGCTGCGGGCTTAGCGGCAACCAGAGGCTAAAGACAGTGCCTTTACCAACTGTGGAACGCACTTCTATTTTATGCCCCAACAGCCGGGCCATCCGCTGCACAACTCCCAGCCCCAATCCTACGCCCTGCTGCCCTCTGGCCGTACTGTCCACCCGGTAAAAATCAGCAAAAATATGCTGCAGCTCCTGCTCTGCAATTCCGGGGCCGGAATCCCAGATTTGCAACAGCAACTGCCCTGAGCGACGGCGACAACTGACCAGCACTTTGCCTTTTGCCGTGTATTTCACCGCATTGGACAGAATATTCTGCACGATGCGGCGTAAATAGGTGCTGTCACTTTCCACCTGCCAGTCGGAAAAATACCGGCGGATCTCCAGCTGTTTCTGACTGGCGAGCAGGCTGAATTCATCCAGCAGTGGGGTTAACAACTGCCGGATTTGCACGGTCTGTTTTTTCGGCAGCAACCGGCCGTCGTCCAGCCGGGCTATATCCAGCAAGGTGCCAATCAGCTCTTCGGTGGCTTTCAGAGAATTATCCAGCTGGCTGACGACTGTCTGCTGTTTGTCCGACAGGCTGCCATCCTGCAAGGTCGCGGTAAATAACCGGGCCGCGTTCAATGGCTGCAAAATATCATGGCTGGCCAGCGCCAGAAACCGGGTCTTCGATGCATTCGCCGCTTCAGCTTCCGCTTTGGCCTGCAACAGCTGCAGCTCTGTCTGGCCACGACGCTCCACTTCCTGCAGCAACTCCTGGTTAATTTCACTGATCCGCTGTGTGCGTTCCTGCACCCGCTGTTCCAGATGCAGTTTGGCTTCAGCCAGTTGCTGCACAGCCCGCACATGGTCGGTAATATCAGTAAAGCTGGTGACAAAGCCTCCCCCCGGGATAGGATTGCCGCGCATTTCGATCACACTGCCATCTGGCCGGACCCGCTGAAACACGTGGGGAGTGCCTTTTTGCATATGGCCTATGCGTTTGGCTACATGCTCTTCGGGGGCTCCCTCACCAAAAAGCCCACGCTCAGCATTAAACCGCACTATGTCTGCCACGGGCCTGCCAATACGGATCATACCGTCCGGGTAATCAAACAGCTCCAGGTAAGCCTTGTTCCAGGCCACCAGTTTTAGATCCCGGTCCACCACACTGATGCCCTGGCTCAGGTGTTCCAGCGTGGAAAACAGAATTTTGCGGGAAAACTGAATAGCCTGCGTCGTGTCATCAAACAGGGTCACCACATCTTCCAGTTCCAGCTGCCGGCCTTCGGTGGCCGCGCTGACCACCGCCAGCGCTGACGCCGCACCTATAACCCCTGCCAGCTCACGTTCAACAAAAGCCACCAGCTCCGGACTGGCCCACGCCCCCTGTTCGTCAGGTTCCGGATAACGGCGGCAAAAATCGGCAATGGCTTCGGCCGTGCGCTGAGCACCAATAAAGCGCTCCAGCAACATCACCACATCGGTGCGGCGAATGCGCAGCTTTTTGACCGGATTCTCACGATGTTCCAGCGGCAAGGTTGGTTTGACAAAAGCAGCCGCCTGCAGCCGATCTTTAAAATTAACTTTGACCAGCATCGAGCCCAGCAGGTAACAGAACAGATTCAGCCCCAATGACCAGAACACGCCGTGACTTAAGGTATCGAGTTCAAGCCCGAACAATGCTGTGGGCCTGAGCAGGTCGACACCAAATAACCCGTACTGGACAATGGAATCCGGCAACACCCCGACGGCCGACAACTGCGGCACCATCAGGCAATAAAACCACAGCAAAAAGCCAACAGCCAGACCGGCATACACGCCAAAGGCATTGCCGTGTCGCCAGTACAGGCCCCCCACCACAGCAGGAGCCAGCTGAATCGCCAGCGCAAAGGCCAGCAGACCCGTTTCCGCCAGCTCGTAATTGCGGGCAAATAAGGCGTAATAGCCATAAGACAGCATCATCACTGTGATGATCATCGCACGACGCACCAGTAAAATAAGGCTGCTGTAATCCTTTTTCAGTTGCTGGCTGGACGGACGGCGCAGGATGGTCGGCATCACCACGTCATTACTGATCATGGTCGAAAGCGCCAGGGTAGAAATAATAATCATCGAGGTCGCGGCGGAAAAACCACCGATAAACACCAGCACACTTAAGGTGTGCCAGCCGGACTGTTCCGGGATCAGCAAAACAAAACTGTCTGCCAATTGTCGCTGCTCCGGAAACATCATCATGCCGGTCAGCGCAATAGGGATCACGACCAGCGTCACAATCAGCAAATAACTGCTGAACCAGCGTCTGGCATGGCGCAAGTGCCGGTGATCGACATTTTCGACAAAACCAACATGAAACTGGCGTGGCAATAAAAAAATTGCAGCCATCGCCAGCACTGTTTTGGTCATAAAGGCCAGCCAGCTTTGTTCTTCATGGTTCGCTTTCAACGCCGTGGCATGTCCACTGAAACTGGACAAGGGCACCTGCTCTGGCAGCAACAGCCAATACGCCATCAACGCCAGACAGATTAAGGCAAAAAGTTTAACCAGGGATTCAAAGGCAATGGCCACCATCACACCACGATTCTGCTCCGTCAGTGTGACTTTGCGGGTGCCAAACAAGATCGCAAAAATCATCATGGTCACCGCACAAAACCAGGCCGTATCCTGCCACCAGGGCACGTCATGGTCCGCCATACCAGCCCCTAATAACACCTGGTACGAACTGGCAACAGCTTTGAGCTGAAGGGCGATATAGGGGATCACGACCACCAGGCACAACAAAGCAGTAACCAGCGCCATATTTTTACGTTTGCCATAGCGGGCGCTGATAAAGTCGGTAATGGACCCAATATTCTGTTTTTTCGCCACATAGAGCAGCTTAAATAAAAAAGGCTGGGCGAAAACAAAAATCAGGATAGGGCCCAGGTAAATCGGAATATAGTCCCAGCCCTGAGTCACCGCTGTGCCCACTGCACCATAATAAGTCCAGGAAGTACAGTAGACCGCCAGCGCCAGGCTGTAGAGCAAGCCCCCATACTTTCGTAGCAGATGATCACCGGCATGCCGCTCGCCCCAGTTGGCAATAAAAAACAACAAACCCACATACATCAGGGCCAATACAGCGACAATCCACGCAGACAAAGCAATCTCCTTTTTATTTTTATACGCCTACTGTTGTGTGCCAGCCGCTGAAAGTCAATCTGCGGGCCCTTCACCTTCGACTAAAGTCGGGCTATCGCTGAATAAAGCCCCTGCTATGGTAAACAAGCAAGTCAACAGATTTTTATAACAACCACAATAAACAACAAGAGGAAGACAACATGGCTTTTCAAAGCTCTGAACAGGCGCAGGCCTATTGGCGGGAGAATATCTCGCTGATGCTCAAGCTGCTCATCATCTGGTTTGCCGTATCTTTTGGTGCAGGCATCCTGCTGGTCGATCTGCTCAATCAAATCCCGTTGTTCGGTTTTAAACTTGGGTTCTGGTTTGCCCAACAAGGTTCTATTTACACCTTCGTGGCGCTGATTTTCGTGTATGTGACGAAAATGAATGCGCTGGACCGTAAGTACAACGTGCACGAAGACTAAGAGGCCCGCCATGGATTTACAGACTTTAACTTACATTATTGTTGGCGCAACCTTTGCGCTTTATATTGGCATCGCCATCTGGGCCCGTGCCGGTTCCACACAGGAGTTTTACGTCGCTGGTGGTGGCATTTCGCCTTTGGCCAACGGTATGGCCACAGCCGCTGACTGGATGTCTGCCGCCTCCTTTATTTCAATGGCAGGTATTATCGCCTTTATGGGTTACGATGGCTCTGTCTACCTGATGGGCTGGACGGGCGGTTATGTATTGCTGGCGCTCTGCCTCGCCCCCTACCTGCGTAAATTCGGCAAATTTACCGTGCCGGACTTTATCGGTGACCGCTATTACTCGCAAACGGCCCGCACAGTCGCCGTGGTCTGTGCCATTCTGGTGTCCTTCACTTATGTGGCTGGCCAGATGCGTGGGGTCGGTGTGGTGTTTTCCCGTTTCCTGGAAGTGGACATCGACACAGGCGTTATTATTGGGATGGCTGTCGTATTCTTCTACGCTGTTTTGGGCGGTATGAAAGGCATTACTTATACTCAGGTTGCCCAATACTGCGTGCTGATTTTCGCTTATATGGTTCCTGCGATTTTTATTTCCCTGATGATCACAGGCCACGTGCTGCCACAGCTGGGCTTAGGTGCCACCCTGACCGATGGCTCTGACAGCTACCTGCTGGCCAAGCTGGACGGTTTATCCGCTGAGTTAGGTTTTGCCGCCTACACCGAAGGCACCAAATCAATGGCCGATGTCTTTGCTATTACGGCCGCTCTGATGGTGGGTACTGCAGGTTTACCTCATGTGATTGTGCGTTTCTTCACTGTACCTAAAGTGCGGGATGCCCGTATTTCCGCCGGCTGGGCTTTGGTCTTCATTATGATCCTGTACACCACAGCCCCTGCCATTGGTGCTTTTGCCCGTTACAATATGATCAATACCATCAATGGCCCGGATGCTCAGGGGACCTTAGTGACAGAAGCCCCACAATGGGTGGAAAACTGGTCAAAAACAGGCCTGATTAAACATGAAGATAAAAACGGTGATGGCCGCATGTTCTATTCAGGTGACGAGCGCAACGAGATGACCATTGACCGCGACATTATGGTACTGGCCAACCCGGAAATTGCACAGTTACCGGATTGGGTTATCGCCTTGGTGGCAGCGGGTGGTATTGCGGCCGCATTGTCGACCGCTGCGGGTTTATTGCTGGTGATTTCAACCTCGATTTCGCATGACTTACTCAAACGAAACCTGATGCCGAAAATCAGCGATAAACAGGAATTGCTGGCCGCCCGGTTGGCCGCCGCTGTAGCCATTATGGTGGCAGGTTACCTCGGCATTAACCCACCGGGTTTTGTGGCGGAGGTGGTGGCATTTGCCTTCGGCCTTGCCGCAGCCAGCTTCTTCCCGGCCATTATTATGGGGATCTTCTATAAGAAGATGAATAAAGAAGGAGCTATTGCCGGTATGGTGGCAGGTATTGTGTTCACTGTGGGTTATATCCTGTACTTCAAAGGGATCTTTATCACCCCCTTGGCTGAGAACAAAGCAGACAACTGGCTCTTTGGTATCTCGCCTGAAGGCATAGGCACCATCGGCATGCTGGTGAACTTTGTGGTAGCCTTTGCCGTCAGCAAAGTGACCAAAGAAGTACCGCAGGATGTGCAGGACATTGTTGAGCAAATCCGCTATCCCAAAGGGGCAGGTGCAGCGCAGGCGCACTAATATCCTTAGGGCCAGTCAAGGCGTGGCCACACGCCTTGACTGTTTCAGAGCTTTGACTTTTGTCTGTTGGCCATACCCGACCGCCAAAATTGAAACCTCTTTGCTAAGCACAGGACAGACGCAATGCCAGTTCAGGATGTTGTCCGATTTTTACACCAAACTCCCCCATTTGATGATCTTGCGCTTCATGTGCTGGAGGAGCTATGCCGTGATCTGCAGGTGTATTACGCCAGTCAGGGCGAAACACTCGCCCCCAAAAACGAGTTGCTGCTGGTCCGGTCCGGGCTCTTTGCACTGCATACCGACCAACAACAGCTGAGCCATCTGCAGAGCGGTGATTTTTACGGTTACCAATTGCTGCTGACAGGGCTGGCGGACCAGGACCGGCTGATTTGTGAAGAAGATGGCTTGCTGTATTTTCTGAGCCAGAGCCGCTTTGACCAGTTGCGTTATCAGTACAAAAATTTTGATTTGTTTTTCCAGCGCCTGTTTGGCCGCCGCTTGCATCTGTACCAGCGCAGTCAGGAACACAGCACTTCAACCTTAAAAGTGGCGGATCTGCTGACCCGCCGGGTGGTGACCATAGCCCCGGAACAGAGCATTCAGCAGGCTGCAGAGTTGATGACCGAACAGCGGGTGTCCTGTTTATTGATAGAACAGCAGAATGAGCTGGTGGGTATTCTGACCGACAGGGATTTGCGCAGCCGGGTGCTGGCGAAAAACCTGCCAGCCTCCACCCAGGTCCTGCAGGTGATGACCAAAAATCCACATAAAATCGAGCCGGACCGCTACGCTTTTGAAGCAATTCAGTTGATGAGCCAACACAATATTCATCATTTGGCGGTAGAAAGTGATGGCAAAGCCATTGGTGTGCTGACCACCACCGATCTGATCCGCAGTCAGCAGGAACACCCGGTCTTTTTAATCAGCCATATTCACCGCCAGCAAAGCCCGGCGGCTCTTGCCGATAGTCAGACACAGATCCGCGACTTGATGGTCAATCTGGGCCAACAGAAATTACCGGCCTCTGAAGTCAGCAGCATACTGACCAGCATTATGGACGCCCTGACTCAAAGCTGGCTGCGCCTCGCGGAGCAGCAGCTGGGCCCGGCACCTTGTGTCTACAGCTGGCTCTGTTTTGGCTCCCAGGCCCGACGTGACATGTTACCGAGCGCCGATCAGGACAATGCTCTGCTGCTGGAGAAAGAAGCCACAGGCCCCGTTGCCGACTACTTCAGCGCGTTGGCAGAGTTTGTCTGTCAGGGGCTGGCCCAATCCGGTCAGGCCTTGTGTCCGGGCCTTATTATGGCCAATCAGCCAAAATTGCGCCTGAGTCTGAAAGGCTGGTCGGCCCGCTTTGCTCACTATCTGCAAAGCCCGGATCCTCAGGCGCTGCTCGACAGCAGCATCTTTTTTGACTTGCGTCTGGTGCATGGCAGCAAGGGGTTGTTTAACGCCCTGCAGCAGGATGTGTTGGTGAAAGCCCAGGGCAACGAGCTGTTTTTATTTCATCTGGCCAGAAACGCCACCGAGCGCCAGCCCCCCCTGGGTTTCTTCAAACATTTTCTGCTGGAGCAGGATGGTCGCCAGCGCAAGGGCATGGATATCAAAAAACGTGGCGTCAGCCTGGTGACCGATCTGGTGCGGGTTTATGCCTTGGCCCATGGCATCCATGCGGTCAGCACCAGGGAGCGTCTGGCCCAACTGGAGCAACTGGAGGTCATCAGCCAGACTCAGCAGCAGAATTTGTCAGGCGCCTATGAGGTGCTGGCTAATCTGCGCTGGCAAGTGCAATGGCAGGATTTACAGCGTGGCCGCCATCTGAGCAATCTGCTGGACCCCACCACACTGAACTTGCTGCAACGGCATCAGCTGAAAGACGCTTTTGCCGTGATCAGCGACGAACAGCAAATTTTGCGGCAACGTTTTTGCCGGGAGTATTAAATGTGGTCCTGGTTTCGTCAGGCACAACCTGTGCACCAGAAAATCCGTCAGTACGAAGCCGTGCGGCCGGACAAATCAGCGCGGGCGCTGGATTGCAGTTATCTGGTGCTGGATTTTGAAACCACAGGGCTGGATCCGGCCAGGCACCATATTGTCAGTGCAGGCTGGGTCTGTATTGAGCAGCAGCGCATTTTGCTGAATTCAGCCCGGTACCAGCTTGTCCGCACACAGACTTCGGTTGGGCAAAGTGCACTGATCCATGGCCTGCACACCCCAGAGCTGCAGCAGGGGATGGAACTGCATGAATTACTGGACCTGCTGTTGCAGCAAGCGCAGGGCCGGGTCCTGGTCAGTCATCACAGCACTCTGGAGCTGAATTTTCTGCGTCAGGCCTGTCTGTATTGTTATGGCCGGACGGCACGCTTTCGTATGTTGGATACCCTGCGACTGGAGTTGTTCAGGCTCCAATTGCAGGGTCGCCTGGTGGCACAGAATAAACTGACACTGGCGGCTTGCCTGGAACGCCGTCAGTTGCCTGCGATCACCGAACACCAGGCCTTGTCGGATGCCTTTGGTTGTGCCCAGCTGTTTCTGGCCCAGCTGAAAGAGCGAGACAGCGGCAGCACTTTGGCTGATTTGCTGACCCAAAGCCGTTAAGGCAGAAAAAACGGAGGCCAGGATGTTTCAGGACATGGCGCGGCTCGCACCCCGCGCCGGATTGAAAACGTGCATTCCCAGCCTCCGTGACGAACTCTGCCTGGCTTTTGTGGGTCTCTGACCAAAGGCACAAAAACCAGACAACAATGTTACTTTGTACCACAAGGTAACAAATGTAAAGCTTAAATCGCTAAAAAAACGTACAAAAAATGACATCCAGGATGGACTTCTCAGAAATAATCGAATATCAATATGTTACCAAGTAACCAAATCATTCTGTTATGCACTCATTTGCCGTTGTCTTGTTTGGGCTGATGCTGTCGGTCCCTGTCACTGCTGAACCTTTGGCATTAATTCCAGCGCCTGTGCAGCTTCAACAGCAGCCCGGCGTTTTTGTGTTTCCCGCCCGGCTGGCCACCTCGGTGCCAGCCGATGCGGTCCTGTTAAAAACCCAACTCAAGCTTTTTGTTCAGCGCAACCAACTAAGCAGCACGCTGAGTTACGTCTCTGCCGAACAGGCACAACTCAGGTTTGACTGGCTGGAGCCTCAGCCGGCTTCGCTCCGTAATGCGGCAACGAAAAACCGGGGTGCTTATCAGCTTCAGATCAGCCCGGAGCAGATCCGGGTCTTGGCCTCTGACGAGGTAGGCTTTTTTTATGCGTTACAAAGCCTGCAACAACTGGTGCAGCGTCCGGCTGGCCAAGCAACACAGGTCCCGGCGCTGAATATCACCGACTCCCCCCGTTTTGCCTGGCGCGGTTTATTGCTGGACAGCGCCCGTCAGTTTCTGCCTTTGCCACTGCTGAAACGGCAGCTGGATTTGATGGCGTCAGTCAAACTCAATGTGCTGCATTTGCATCTGACCGACGATCAGGGCTGGCGTTTTGAATCAAAAAAATTTCCATTGTTGCAGCAAATCGGTGGCCAGGATGGTTTTTACACTCAGGCTGAGCTGGCTGAGCTGGTTGAATATGCCAGGCAGCGGGCTATCCGCATTGTGCCGGAAATCGACTTGCCGGGGCATACCACGGCTCTGGGTCTGGCCTATCCGCATCTGATGGCCGCACCAGCTCCCACCCGCGCCGAAACCCATTGGGGTGTGCACAAAGCGGTGCTGGACCCCAGTAATGAACAGGTCTACCAGTTTCTGGAACAGCTGTTGGCCGAAGTGGCCAGTGTGTTTCCGGACAGTCATCTGCACATAGGCGGCGACGAGGTGTTACCAGATCATTGGTTGGCCAGCCCGTCTATCCGTGCTTTTATGCAGCAGCATCAGCAGGAAAACGCCGCAGCTTTGCAGGCTTATTTCAACCGCCGTGTGCACCAAATCCTCAAGAAACTGGGAAAAACCATGATTGGCTGGGATGAAGTGATAGACCATCCCCTGCCCACAGAAGTCACAGTGCAATCCTGGCGTGGTACAGAATCCTTGTACCACGCCGCCAATCTGGGCCATCCTGCTATCCTGTCAACAGGTTATTACCTCGATCAGCCACAAAGTGCCGCTTATCATTACAGAACAGACCCGCTGCCTGCCGCCGTACAGCTGCCCGACCCGGCCAGTATTCGCCACTGGTCAGAATACAGCTTTGAGTTTCCCCGCAAACGCGGCGCGCCAGTCACTGGCCGGTTGCTGCTGCTTGAACTGCACAGCAAACCAGCGCAGGCCTTGCTGAATTTTGATGGCAAACCGCTGATCCAGGCTCAGCTCAGCCGTTTGGCGGATGGCCAGGTGGCGCTGACTTTTGACAGCTGGATGGGACCGGTCCGCGCTGAGCTAAGTTTGTCGGAGCGTCTGACAGGCCAGTTTGTGGTCGGCAATGCGCCTTATCAGGCCAGTGGTCAGCGTATTACAGCCCAGAGTACCGCCGCCTTACCAGCCGGCTATAGCCCCAGCCTGTTATCAGAGCAAGCCGCAGGCAAAGTACTGGGCGGAGAAATTGCGTTATGGAGCGAACTCATTACGCCTGAGCTTATTGATATCCGCTTATGGCCCAATGCCATCGCTGTCGCAGAACGCTTATGGTCAGCTCAAAGTGTGCAGGATGAGGCCTTTTTCTATCAGCGCCAGTCGCACTGGTTAGAATGGGCTGAACGCTACAACAGTCTGCAACTGCAGCAACAGCAACAGGACGGCTTCAGCCGTCTGGTACCCGCCAACGATCTGAACGCCCTGGCTCTGCTGGCACAAACCCTGGAGCCAGCCCATTATTACCACAGGTTGCATGAAAAATCGGTGGCAGGCCGCTATTATCGCCAGCCTTTGCAGCAACTGGTGGATTTTTTACCGGCGGAACAGCAGCAGTTAAGGCAATTTGAGCAGCAGGTGCAAGGCTGGCTGCAGAACCCCAGGCCTGAGCTACAGGCTGAATTGCTGCAGCAACTGACGCAGTGGCAACAAGCAGCCACTCAGCTTGAGCAGATCCAGGGTCTGGAATTTGCACCTCTGGTGGTACAGATAAAAGCGCTAAGCCAAATGGCAATACAATGGCTGCACCAACTCAGCGGGCAGCAGCCATTTTCAGCAGCGCAACTGCAGCTCGCTGAAAAACAATTGCAGCAGGCTGCGCAAATACAGCAGGAAATGGTGATAGCGCTGCACCGCCCCATCCAGTTATTGTTCAGGCAAGCGCAGCTCAGACAAGCCAAAACTTCAGGTTAAATCAAAAGGCGCCGGATGGCGCGGCCAGACAGGCCGCTGCAACTTGTGGTATTGGTTCGTCACCGGGTTACTGGGGTATGGCGCTCCGGCGTCTACATAAATGATCTTGCCCGCGATCCCGACAAACCCCTGGTAGAAATGGTTGGTGGATTTAATCAGCAGCACCCGGTAGCTCAGCGGGTCCAGCCCAAGCGCCCTGAACAGGCTGGGGTCAAAAGACTGGCATCTGTTGCTGTTTAGAATCAGATCGATGCCATCAAAACGGATCAAGGCACAATCGCCCATCGGCACCAGGCTGCCGGCAAACTCCTGTTGCGCATTCTGTTTCAGCCGTACCACTTTGACCCGTTTATCGACAGGATCGCCAGCGCTTGCGCAGCTTTTGCCACCAAAACGCAATTCAATGTCCGCGCCTTCACCGGCGGCCTGACATAAACGCACGGCCATCGGGTCCCATAAAGTCCCCACCGCAACACCGGATACCTGCTGGCGGATCAGCTCGTGCAAAATCAGGGTGCCATCCCCCGCCACCCCGCCGCCTGGGTTGTCCCAAACATCGGCCAGCACCACAGGGCCAGCCTGGACGCTTTGGTCATGCAAGTGCTGCAACGCGTCAGGAATGGTGTAAAACTGTGGCAAGGTGCGGCCACGAAACGAAAACAGTTCCAACCCCAGCTCTTGAGCCAAAGCAGCCCCCAGCTCTGGTGCATTGTCGGTGATCACCAGCAACTTAGCGCCCATATCCGGCACGTCACCGGCCATAAAACCATGGATCACCGACACAGATAACACTGGCGCCTGCTGCTCCAGTTGCATCAACTTATGTACAAAAGACTTCATCGGCTCATGGCTGGTTGGAAAGACGTCAATCATCCGGCAATCAAAGCTGTTCATCACAGGCCGGATTTCCCCTTTCACCGCCCGCACGGCAAGCTGCAGCAATTCCTCTGCGCGCTGCATAAAATCAAGATGCGGAAACTCTTTAAACGCAATTAACAAATCGGCCTGCTGCTGGCGCAGAGCGGTCAGATGGCTGTGTGGATCCAGCGTGGCCGCCACTATGGCGGTTGGCCCGACCAACAGACGCACCCGTTGCAGCAAGTCCCCTTCACAGTCGTCATAGCCCTGCGCCACCATAGCGCCATGCAGACCCAGCATCACCAGATCCACTGGCAAAGCGGCCTGTAATTGCAGCAAAATTTCATCCCGCAACTGCTCATAAGCCGCCCGGTTTAATAAACCACCGGGTTCGGCCCAGGTGCAGGTGCCTTCAATCAGCGTCACTTCTGTTGGGTGCAAGGCGGCATAATCACGGCAGGCCACCAGCGGCGCACTGCATAAAGTCGGCGTGGCAGGGTGTTCCCCCGGTGCGGCATAAAAGCTTTGATAAAACGACTGCAGATCGGTGTACATCGGCGAAAAAGTATTGGTTTCTGTGGCTAAGGACGCCGTAAAAATTCGCATAAATCCCCGTCAGGATAACTTTGGATCAGAACTGGTGAATAAGGCGTTATCACCACCTGCTGTGATCTTGGTGGGTGCGGCTTGATGCTGTATTTGTTGCAGCGCCTGCTGCCGGTTCAGACCGGGTTTAGTGCAGAGGCTGACCAGCACGGCAGCCATGCTGGCGACAGCTAAAGCCGGTATACAGGGGTTGCCCCATAAATTCAGCCAGTCAGGCTGGCTTAACACAGACAATGAAGTGCCGACGGCCGCCAGCAAAGCCGCCACAGCGCCTTGCCAGGTCAGCCGATGCCAGAAACGTCCCAGCACAGCCACCACACAAAGTCCGGACATCAGGGTGGCAATCATGGCGGTGATATAACCGACCAGGTTATTCGACAACAGCGCCAGCGCAAAAGCCGACACCGAGACCAGCACTACGGTCAGCCGCGACACCCAGACCGCTTTCTGGCCCTGCAAGGGCGACCGGCCCACCCCTTGCTGCAAGTCATGCATAATGACAGTGACAGCCGCAATGGAGTCTGAACTGGCGGATGAAAGCGTGGCCGACAGCCCGGCCAGCAGTACCAGCATGGCGGCCACAGCAGGCAGCACCAAGACCGCGACAGAGGTAAAGGCGAATTGCGGATTCGTCAGTTCAGGCAACAGCAGGCGGGCACTGACGCCTATTAAAGCCGGTAAAAACGCGAACCCCAGATATAAAAAGCCGGCAAACAAAAATGAGCGCCGTACGCTCTGCACAGAGCGGCCTGAATAAATACGCTGGCGGAAAGACGGGGTGGCCAGCACGCCAACAGCCACAGCAACGGCTAATGAGACAGCCGCCAAACCAGGTAACGGTTTAAACAGATGCTGCGAGGCCTGCTGCCAGAACTGTATCAGTGACTGCCAGCCGCCGCTGGCCTGCACAGCGCTGTAGCCCATCACTAAAAAGCCACTGAATAGAATCAACGCCATCAGGCTGTCAGTCCAGATCACGGCTTTATAACCACCTATGGCAACATAAATGGTAAAAGCTAAAGTGATCAAAAGTTTGGCGCTTAGCATATCAAGCCCTGTCATCCAGGACAGATACAAAGCCCCACCAATAATATGCGCGCCTAACCAGCCAAGCGATGCCAGAAAAATCAGCACGGCACTGCCTTGTTTCACCCAACGACTGGCGCCTGTGTAATAACTCAGCTCTTCACTCATGGTGGAAAACTTTAAATCCCGCACCTGGGCAAAGCAGCAGGCCAGCAGCAAAATGCCCAAAGCTCCGCCCACTCCGTACATCATACCGGTCCAGCCATGACCGTAGGCGTAGCCCACTGCTCCCATACTGGTACCCGTGCCAATCATGGTGGCTATGGTGGTGCCAAAAGTCAGGCCCCCACTGACTTTGCGGCCCGCCAGCAAAAAATCATCCTGGTTGTGCTGACCGCGGGAAACCCAGACACTGAGTGCAGTCATCAGCAGCAGGTAACCACCAAATCCGGCCAGAAAATACAGCGGGTTCATCTCAGGCCCGGTCTGCGCGGTAACAGGTCAGGTCGACTTCCACTTTGCAGTCCACCACCAGATCCGTCACAGCACAAATACGGGCTGGCGGCGCGTCAGCAAAAAACTCGCGGAACACCTGATTGAAGCTGGAGAAATAACGGGCGTCTGTTAAATAGACTTTGACATGCACCACGTCCTGTAAGCCATAACCAGCCAACTGCATAATGTCGACACAGTTCTGAATGGCAAGGCGGGACTGTTCGACAATACCGCCTTCCACCACTTCACCGTCCCGCATCGGCGTCTGACCCGACACATACAACCATCCGCCGGCCTCTACTGCTTTGGCAAAAGGCAGTCTCTGCCCACCAGTGCCTTTGCTTTCATCCACACCGTAGCGTTTAATCGTCATGACTTTTCCTTAATCCCCCAATGGCTGACGCTCATCACCGCCACGGCTGCTGTCGAGCGACAACTTGACCCGCCGCAATTTGTCGCGTGACTTGCGTTTGTTCTGTTTGGCCACTTCGGTGGCCAATACATCAATCACCGCCAGCATGGCGTAACGGGATGCCGAAGGTTTGTAGATAAAATCAGTCTCAGGGGCCTGCAGGCCCAGTACGATGTCGGCATTTTTGGCTAAAGCGGAATCAGGTTTGGTAATGGCGATCACTTTGGCGCCGTAGTGCCGGGCCATCGCCGCTGAATCAATAATTTCACCTGTATTCCCAGTCAGTGAAATGGCGACCATCACATCCTGTGGTTCGACGGACGCTGCCACCATCCGCGTCAGCAAACCATCCTGATAACTGCAGACCGGCATACCAAAGCGAAACAGCCGGTACTGCAATTCCTGCGATCCAATGGAGGAACCGCCCCCCATGCCGATACAAAAGATCATCCGGGCATTGAGCAGATAACTGACCGCCTGGCGGATATCTGCCTCCACCAGCAATTTACGGCTTAAATCCAGCGTATTTTTAATGGCTTCGTACACACCATGAATGCCATCCAAATCGGCCGGCTCTTCGACAAAACGCTGGCCAACCGCCAGCGATTGCGCCAGTTTCACTTTCAGCTGCCGCACATCTTTGCAATCCACAGTACGGGCAAAGCGGGTAACAGTGGCCTGGCTGACACCTGCATGCTCAGCCAAGAGTGCAATGCTCATTTCAGTAGCCGCTTTTACATTGTCGAGGATCAGCTGC
The DNA here is from genome assembly GCF_037442525.1 of Rheinheimera sp. Taxonomy (GTDB): domain Bacteria; phylum Pseudomonadota; class Gammaproteobacteria; order Enterobacterales; family Alteromonadaceae; genus Pararheinheimera. The sequence goes on from NZ_JBBIQD010000015.1 coordinate 20,483, forward strand.
GCCACCCGCTGTTCCGACTCACTCATTTCAACAAAACGTTCAGATATACGTGACAGCACATCAATTTCATAGGTCATAACGTCGCCAACCCCAGGTTAGAATGTCACATGAAAAAACTAACAAAAATCCCAAAACCAAAGATACTTTGTACCATAAGCACCGAAATGTAAATATCTACCAGACCTGATTACAATGCTTTACACTGGAAACATCACTGAAACCGCTCGTTTCAAACCCAGGCTATATGTTATGAAGTACCAACGAATCAACGAAAAATCCGGCTCCCCTTTTCTGCCTTCTGCCAAAGCCAATGTGCTGCGGGAATCGTTGTGCCTGCCAGCGGCAGTGCTGAAAAAAACACAGCTGGAGCAAAATATCCGCTGGATGAACAGTTTTGCCGCCGCTCATCAGGTGCAGCTGGCACCCCACTGCAAAACCGCCATGATGCCAGCCTTGATGCAACAACTGCTCAGATCCGGTGTCTGGGGCCTGACCGTTGCCACGGCCTATCAGGCGCAAATTGCTGCAGAGCACGGTGCTAAAAAAATTCTGCTGGCCAATCAGTTGACAGGCCGCGCCAATATGGCTGTGGTTGCGCGTTTGCTGGCTTCTGGCGCCGAAGTGTTTGTTTGCGTGGATCACAGCAGCGACCTGGCAAGGCTGAACCAGTTTTTTGCCACAGAAGCATTGCAGTTGCCGGTACTGATTGAACTGGGCGTGCCTGGTGGTCGCTGCGGTTGTCGCAGCCACGAACAGGCGCTGGCGCTCTCCAGGCAGCTCCAGCAGTTTCCGGCCCTGCAACTGGCCGGCATTGAATTTTATGAAGGTGTGATTAAAGGTGAGGCTGCAGAACAACAAATCCGTCTGTTTTGTCAGGGGGCAGCCGCCTTACTGCAGCAGCTACAACACAGTGGCGCGCTGACCCGCCCCAGAGCCTTATTAAGCGGCGCAGGTTCGGTCTGGTATGACGTAGTGGCCGAAGAATTTCAGCAAAGTCAGCTGGCGGACAGTACAGATTTACTGCTACGCCCTGGCTGTTACATCAGCCTGGATGTGGGTATTTATCAGCAAAGCCAACAGCAAATCACAGAACGCAGCAGTGTGGCCTGCATGCAAAACGGCGCCTTGCAAAATGCGCTGGAAGTCGCCTGTTATGTGCAGTCAGTGCCAGAGCCGGGTTTTGCCGTATTAAACCTCGGAAAACGTGATGCCGCTTTTGATGCCGGGCTGCCGCTGGTGCTGGCGTTGTACCGCAACGGCCAGCTGCTGGCCAAGCCGGATACGGCTAATCAACTGAGTAAAATGATGGACCAGCATGCATTCTGGCATTTTGGTGAACTGGATGTACAAGTCGGCGATATGCTGCTGCTCGGCACCTCCCATCCCTGCCTGACCTTTGATAAATGGCGGCAAATCTGGTTAGTGGACAATGACTACAACCTGCTCGAAGCACTTCCTACCTGTTTTTAACCGCGACAGTTTCAACAGAACAGCCATAAAAAAGCCCGCCATCAGGCGGGCTTGGTGTTCAGGTTAACAGTCAGGGCTTAGATAGCGTTGTCGGACAACACACCTGGCTTAAAGCTGTCCACGCTGATGGATTCAAACCGCAGTTTGTTCATCACCCGCAGTTGTTGGGCTTCGTCGCTGCTGATCACACTGGCGTCCAGCGCTTTTTCAATCAGAATATCCATCGGCAGTTTGCGGGCAATAGTGCCTTGCTTCTGTGCTGCGTAGATTTTCTTCATTACTGGCTGGGCTTCGTGCACCGCAACAAAGGCCGATTCCATTAACCCTGTCGGGTCGTTTTCACCTTCACCGATAAAGCACAGGTGAGTCAGGCGGTCACGGATCACACCAGGTTTCAGCAGCGCGTCACAGATATCCTGCGCCGTCTCATCGGCAGGCATTTTGTAGCCAATACCAAAAGGGAACACCAGGGTCTTCAGGACGCGGGCCACCACACGGCTAGGGAAGTTCTGTAAGAAACCATCCAGCGCTTTGCCAATTTCAAACAGGTTACGTTCTACGGCGTAACGCACGAAAGGTAAATCAGCCACCTGACGGCCATTGTCTTCATAGAACTTCAGTACCGCAGACGCGATATACAGATGGCTTAATACGTCACCTAAACGGGCGGACAGCATCTCTTTACGTTTTAAATCGCCACCCAGCATCAGCATGGAGAAATCAGCGCACAACGCCAAAGCACGGCTCATCCGGCTTAATTGCTTGTAGTACTTAGCGGTTTCGCCAGCCACCGGGCTTGAATTAAAGGCACCGGCCGTTAAGCCCTGGAACAGCGCACCAAAGGTGTTGCCCATGGCAAAACCAATGTGCTTCATCAGCAGGCTGTCGAACTGCTTCAGGCCTTCTTCCGCATTCGGGTTGGCCGCCGCTTCCAATTCCTGCAGTACGTACGGATGGCAACGGGTCGCCCCCTGACCAAAGATCATCAGGTTTCGGGTCAGAATGTTGGCCCCTTCCACTGTGATGGAAATGGGCATGCCCATATAACCATGTGCCAGGTAGTTTTTCGGACCCACCTGGATAGCGCGGCCTGAGTGAATATCAAAGGCGTCGTTCAGCAGGGTGCGCGACATTTCGGTCATATGGAACTTGGCAATGGCCGTCACCACAGAGGGGCTCAGGTTCAGGTCAATGGCACCTGCCGTCATCACCCGCATGGCTTCCAGGCTGTAGGTGTAAGCACCAATACGGCCCAGTGCTTCCTGCACGCCTTCAAATTTACCAATCGACATACCAAACTGCTGACGGACATAAGAATAAGCACCAGTCATCCGGGTGGCTAAATGACCCGTGGCGGTCGCCAGTGCTGGCAGCGAAATACCACGGCCTGCAGACAGACACTCCACCAGCATACGCCAGCCACGACCGGCGTAATCTGGACCACCGATAATCCAGTCCAGTGGAATAAACACGTCTTTACCGTAGGTAGTACCGTTCATAAAGGCCATGTTCATTGGGAAGTGACGGTCGCCAATTTCCACCCCCTGGTGGCTGGTTGGGATCAGCGCACAGGTAATGCCCAGCTCGGTTTTTTCACCCAGCAGGTTGTCCGGGTCGTACAGCTTAAAGGCCAGGCCCAGAACTGTGGCCACAGGCGCCAGCGTAATGTAACGCTTGTCCCAGTTCAGCCGGATCCCGACCACTTCGTTGCCTTCGAACTGCCCTTTACAGACCACGCCGGTATCCGGAATACCGCCGGCGTCTGAACCCGCTTCCGGGCCAGTCAGCGCAAAACAAGGCACTTCTTTACCGGCAGCCAGACCTGGTAACCAGCGGTCTTTTTGCTCCTGGGTACCATAATGCATTAACAGCTCACCCGGGCCTAAGGAGTTAGGCACCATAATGGTCACAGCGGCCGTTAAGCTGCGGGTAGCAATGCGCGACACAATAGTGGAGTTGGCAATGGCAGAGAATTCACGGCCACCATAGCTCTTTGGAATAATCATCGCAAAGAAGCCGTTGCCTTTAATGTAGCTCCAGACTTCAGGGGGAAGGTCGCGTTGTTCCTGCACAATCTTGTAGTCATCCAGCATTTTCAGCAGGGTTTCCACTTCATTGTCCATAAAGGCCTGCTCTTCTGCAGACAATTCGGCTTTTGGAATGGCGTGCAGTTTGTTCCAGTCTGGTTTGCCTTTAAACAGCTCGCCGTCCCACCAGACATCGCCCGCTTCCATCGCTTCACGTTCGGTGTCCGACAGTGGCGGCAGGATTTTTTTAAACACAGCAAAAATAGGTTTGGTAACGAGGTTACGCCGGATATCGGCCACACCCAGTACCACAATCAGTGCGACCAGTAGCAGGATCACAATGGACATAAGTTTTATCCTTCCGCGAGCTTAGTTAGGGTTTAAAGGTGAGGCAATACCAGCAGCCAGGTATGGGATCAGCCGCTGGATCACGCCTTCTATTTCTACGTTTTCATTAAAATCTGCTGCAGCAATTTCCTGCAACGCCTGGTTGGACGCCATGGTAAACACTATGGTGCCCAACGAAAAATGCAGCCGCCAGAAAATTTCACTGGCGGGTAACTGTGGACAGGCCTGTTGCACCAGCAGCACAAATTTATCCAGCACCCGGCCGTGATGATGGTTAAAAAACCAGCGTAAATGGCCCTGCACGTCGGTGTAGCCGCGCCCCAGCAACTGCAGAAAAATTCGCGTGCCCTGCGGTTTGACGGTATTGAGTTCCAGCAAAGGTTTAACAAACACTGTCAGCACCGTATGCAGATCATGGGCTTTGGTCTGGGCCAATAACCGGCTGAACTCCTGATCCAACCTTGGCATCAGCACCGACAAATACCGCTGCAACACCGACTGGATCAGCTCTTTTTTTGAACCAAAATGATAGTTCACCGCTGCCAGATTCACTTCCGCTTCGCTGGTGATCTGCCGCAATGAGGTATCGGCAAAACCACTGCCTGCAAACAGCTGCTCCGCCGCATCAAGAATTTTTTGTTGGGTATTGAGTTTCGCTGACATGCAAACACCAGATTAAAACGCTTGTTTGAAATGTACGTTTGAAACCAAGCACTGTCAAGCCGCCAAAACGCAAAAAAGTGCTTCTGGTCGGACTTGTTTTGATGTTGTGAAAAAATCAGCCGCTGCCGCCGTCACGGCACAATAACGCCTTGCTTAAAAAACGACAAAGGAGCCGGGTGGCTCCTTTGTGCTGGCCACTGACTCATTAAGTGGCCTGGTCCAACAGCTGCTGCAACAGCTTGCAATCGTCCGCCTGTTGTCTGGCATAGGCCAGGCAACTGCCAATCAGCTCCTCGCCTGCCTGTTCCAGGCTATCCACTACGGCCTGTTCAAAGCGGAATGAACGCCGGTCTCCCCTGCTATGACAGAGCGCCAGCGCCTGACCACAGGCCGTGGCGTAATCAGCCAACTGTGTGGCGACATCTTTTGCTGCCAGGCAAACGGTTTCCGGGTCCACATCCACATTGGCGTGGTGCAACGAACGCACTAAAAAATGGGCACCGTTAAAATAATGCTCATCCAGCACTAAGTCTGGCCGGCGCTGCATCTGGCGCTGACAGTCCACTGTCAAATGCGCGGCATTCAGCCGGTTCACCGGGCTGAGCTCAGGGAAATGATGCAAAGGGGCCGCATCCCGCTGCTGCTTGGCTTCGACCACATGGCAGAGGCTGAAGTCCTCATCACTTTCGATACGCGCAGGACCCACCAAAAAATAATAACGTTGCATATTCAGCGACCCAGTCCCAGCGCCCTGCCGTGTCACCAGATCCAGGATGTGATCGTTCAGATAGGGCCTGAAACTATGACTGACCGCCTGATACTCCTCTGCAGGTAAGCGGGTAAATTTACGGGCATCCTGCTTAAATTTCAGCGGCTGCACCGACAGGTCAGCCAGTTTCGCCAGGGTACTTTTACGCAAAAAGTCTTCACCTTTGGCCGAACGTTTAATGGCCTTTTTCAGCAGAGGCTTTAACACATGGGATTTGGGGAAATCGTCCAGCGCACTGTAACGCAGCTCAGGCTCCGCCAAAATGGCTTTGCACTGCTGGCGATACGCTTTTAAGAATGCCCGCAGCGCAGCTGCAGCGTCAGATTCTGTCGCCGCTGCCAGCCCTTCAAGGTCCAGCCCTTCGTCATTCGGGTAAGCACCACTGAGCACACCACGGCAGTAGTCCGCGGCCAGCAACACACTGACCATAAAGCGGCTTAAATCCCAGCCGGCATGGCCCACACAAGCATCATCAAAATCATTGGGGGCGAAGATCACCCTGTCGCCACTGGAGCCTTCTTCGGTAAAAAAACCAAAATTCGACAGATGGCAATCGCCCACCACAGTGGTCAGCGGCCATTGCTGTAATGCCTCAGGTAATGCCAAAACACCGGATTTAATATCCAGATAAAACAGGCCCGCACTGCCCCGTAAAAAACGAAACGGCTGCTGCGCCATTTTCTGGTGTTTCGCCAGTGCAGGTCGCTGCGCCGGATCGGCCTGATCCGTTCTTACTAACTCAGCGCGGATCACTGCGCTGCGGGATGCTGTCTTTGCCATCTTCACCTCCTGTAAAAGTACGGCTTTATCCTAGCGCCAGTGATGAACAGACACCATTAAACTTTGTAAGCAAACGTAGGTTACACAGCTGCCATGCATTCCACTTCCACCCTGGCCCCTAACGCAAGGCCGCTGGCGGCGAAAGCACTGCGGGCTGGCAAGGGCGCTTGCACGTACTGCAGATACACCTTGTTTGCCGCTGGCCAGTCCTTAATGTCCGCCAGCATCAGGGTGCATTTGAATAACTGCCGGTAATCCAGCCCATGCTCCTGCAACACAGCACCAATATTTTGCATGGCCTGATGCATCTGGCTGTCAATATCGGTGCCGTTCAGCGTCATAGTGCCGGGAAAATTGCCCAGTTGGCCCGACAGATACAACACGCCATTGACCGCTTTAGCGCTGCTGAACGGCAGCTTCGGATCGTCGCCGCGGTAAACAAAACGGCCATTTTTCAGTACATGACTGATCTGGGTGGTTCGCCGAATATCCTCCGCCGGGTTGGCCGCAAGCACCAGCAGGTTGGCTTTTTTGCCCACTTCAATACTGCCCAGTTGCTGCTCAACACCAATGGCTTTGGCGCCATTGAGCGTGGCAGCCTGAATGGCCTGCAGCGGAGTGAGCCCGGCCTGCTCCACCAACAGCTGCAATTCCTGATGCAGCATGGGGTATGGCAAGCCTGCCATGTCACTTTGATAATCAGTGCCCGCCACAATAGGGATACCCTGCTGATGCGCCAGTTGGGTCAGCAGAATACCGTGCTGGTAAATAGTGGGGGCATTGTGGTTGCGCCGTTGCAGCTGGTGGAAAATAGTCAGGGTCGCGTCCAGCATGGTGCCTTTGGCTTTCATTTGTTGCAATAAACCCTGGTAGCGCGCCGGGTCGAAGGACGCTTTTTCAAGCTCCGGGCTCACCGGCTTGTCCTGGCGTCGCCATAACTCAAAAGGTGAAATCACGGTGGCGGCTAAATCCGGCGCATGGGATATCACGTCAACACCCGCCTGCACGGCATCCGCCGGTTTGGCCGGGCCTACATAAGCATGGGCCCAGACCTTCACGCCATGACGTTTGGCCGCATCCGCCAGTTTGGGCATCAGCTCTGCCGGCACTTTGGCGTAAATCTTGATACCTGTGGCACCCGTACCCAGAGTGCGCAACATCACTTCATCCATAGCGGTGGCAGCTGTGACCGCTCGCATCCAGTCGGTGTTGCCCGGCTCTCGGCCGCGGGCAGAGGCGATAGTGCGGGGATCGGCAAAAAACTCAGGCCCGCCGATAATCACCGAATAATAAATATCGGGCGCCTGAATGAGATCCAGCTCCGCCTGACGTTTGAGGCCAGCCAGCACCCGCACATCGCCGCCCATATCCCGTACTGTGGTGACGCCGCCACGCAACAATAACCGCATCCGCTGCTCTACCAGTTGCGCATGATCACCGCCTTCTGGTTCTGTGGCGTTATGCACATGGGCATCAATCAGCCCGGGTAACAGATACTGACCGGTTAAATCCACCACTGTGGCAGCTTTGGCCCCCTGGCGACTTCCAGCCAGGTAAATAGCGGTGATCTGAGCGCCTTCAATTTCGACACTTTGTGCCGGAATAATTTTCAGCGCCTTCACATCCACCAGATTGACATTGCTCAGCAGCAGGGGTTGCGCCAGGACAGCAGGAGCGGCCGCCAGTAATGCCAGGCTGGCATGCAGCAGTACGAAAGGATTTATCTTCATGATGAACCTGTTGTTATTATGATCCTGTTGTTTTTATACCCAAGCGGCCTGCAATACACCAGCACGCAGTGCCCTTCAGGTTTGGCTTTTCCTGTTCCCCACCCGGCCTAACCTCGCCCCCCAACCTCTGAGCTGCGCATTTTTTAACCAGAAGGCCCTGTACCTTTGCTTTGGTTCAGGTATAATCGCGCGCACTTTTTTCCGCCCCTAACTTTGCAGGACATCCATGACAGTCGAAACCTTTGACCCGAAACAAACCACCACACTGGAGACTCCAGTGAAAAGCCTGACTGAGCAGGCCGCCGTGGCCAATGGCACAGGCGCAAAAATCGGGTTTGTGAGTTTGGGCTGTCCGAAAAACCTGGTGGACTCCGAACGTATTCTGACTCAGTTAAAAACTGAAGGTTACCAGATAGTTCCTACCTACAATGACGCTGAACTGGTGATCGTCAACACCTGCGGTTTTATTGACAGTGCAGTGCAGGAATCGCTGGACACCATAGGCGAAGCCCTGGTGGAAAACGGCAAAGTGATAGTGACCGGCTGTTTGGGTGCGCGCGAAGATGAAATTCGTGAAGTGCACCCCAATGTATTGGGCATCACTGGCCCACATGCCTATGAAAATGTGCTAAAGCAGGTGCATGATTTTGTGCCCAAACCCAAGTACGACCCTTTTATTCAGCTGGTACCAGACCATGGTGTCAAACTGACGCCCAAGCACTACGCTTACCTGAAAATTTCCGAAGGCTGTAACCACCGCTGCACCTTCTGCATTATCCCGTCCATGCGTGGCGATTTAGTCAGCCGTCCTATAGGTGAAGTACTGGACGAAGCGGCCCGGCTGCAAAAAGCCGGGGTGAAAGAGCTGTTGATTATTTCACAGGACACCAGTGCTTATGGTGTGGATGTCAAACACCGTACCGGCTTCTGGAATGGTCAGCCGGTCAAAACCTCGATGCAGTCACTTTGTGAAGCGCTGGCCGATTTAGGCATTTGGGTTCGTTTGCATTATGTGTACCCCTACCCGCATGTGGACGATGTGATCCCACTGATGGCGGCCGGTAAGCTGCTGCCTTACCTGGATATTCCATTCCAGCACGCCAGCCCACGTATTCTGAAATTAATGAAACGCCCAGGCCAGTCTGACCGCGTCTTGGAGCGCATTAAAAAATGGCGGGAGATCTGCCCGGATTTAACCATCCGCTCCACCTTTATCGTCGGCTTTCCGGGCGAAACCGAAGAAGAATTCCAGGAATTGCTGGAGTGGCTGGAAGAAGCTCAGCTGGACCGCGTTGGCTGCTTTAAATACAGCCCGGTGGAAGGCGCCAAAGCCAACGACCTGCCAGATCCGGTGCCGGAAGAAGTGAAAGAAGAGCGTTATCACCGCTTTATGCAAACCCAGCAGCGTATCAGCGCTGAGCGCCTGCAGCGTAAAATCGGCCGCACTATTGCCGTACTGATTGACGAAGTGGACGAAGAAGGCGCCATTGGCCGCAGCTTTGGTGACGCACCGGAAATTGACGGTGCTGTGTACCTGAACGGCGAAACGCAACTCAAACCGGGCGATCTGGTCAGCGCCTTGGTGGAAGAAGCTGACGAATATGATTTATGGGCCAGCCTGGTCGTCTGAACAGCTGAAACCGATCCGCGAAAAGCCAGAGTTTGACTCTGGCTTTTTTGTTTCCGCTCTGCTGCACTTTATCCTGAGTTCGCGCCTGTACAACTCAAATCCCTTCTCTGCAGCTTGCAGCCAGAGCACAGGCTTGTTCTGATGGGTGTTTTGTCGTATTAAAACATAACAGCGCAAAGGAGTTCGCTTCCCTGAAGCGGTCTGTGGTAAAACCAACCAATGCACTGAAAACAAATTACAACAAACTACAGAAAACGATGGGGTCTTGTGATGCAACGACGAATGTTCGCCACTCTTTTATTCTGCTCGGCTCTGGCTTTACCAGCAGTGGCCGCTGATAACCAGCTGACAAAAGAAGAACAAAATGCGGGCTGGACATTGCTGTTTAACGGCCAGGATATGCAGCAATGGCGCAATTTTAAAAGTGACAGTTTAAACCCTCTGTGGGTGATTGAAGACAACGCCATGAAACTGATGGGCCAAGGTGGCGGCGATATTCTGACCAAAAAAACCTACCGCAATTATGAGCTGATGCTGGACTGGAAAATCTCCGAAGTCGGCAACAGCGGTGTGCTGATTATGGCCGATGAAAGCGGCCAATATATCTATTCCCATGCGCCGGAAATTCAAATCCTTGATAACGAGCGCCATCCGGACAACAAACTGGCCACCCATTTGTCCGGTTCCTTATACGATATGGTCGCCTCGCCTGTCGCTTCACAGAAAAAAGCTGGCGAGTGGAACACAGCACGGATCCGGCTGGAAAATTCCCGCCTGCAGGTTTGGCAAAATGGCATTGCGGTCACTGACATTCTGATTGGCAGCGCCGAGTGGAAAAAACTGGTTGCAGGCAGCAAATTTGCATCATGGCCTGGTTTTGCCGCCAATAAAACAGGCCATATTGGCCTGCAGGACCATGGCGACCCGGTATGGTTTAAAAACATCAAAATCAAAGAGCTGAACTGATGAGCGCAGAACAACAAAGTACCCATGAAATTATTGTGGTCGGTTCTGGCGCCGGTGGCGCTATGGCCGCCTACGAGCTGACCCGGCAGGGCCGCAAAGTGCTGCTGCTGGAAGCAGGCCGGGATTACGACCCCAAAACTGAAACGCCGATGTTTAAACCCAATCATGCCGCTCCGCTGATGGGAGCGTCCACTGTCGACAAAGACTTTGGTTATTACGATTCCACCATAGACGGCGGCTGGACAGTGCCGAATGAGCCTTATAGCTCCGCAGAAGGCTCGGAGTTTTTATGGTGGCGGGCCCGGATGCTGGGTGGCCGCACCAACCATTGGGGCCGCTATTCGCTGCGGTTCAGTGAACATGACTTTAAAGGCAAAAGCCGCGACGGTTTAGGCGCCGACTGGCCTTTCACCTACGACGACATTGCGCCCTGGTACGATAAAACAGAAGCCCTGGTGGGAGTCTGCGGCACCAATACAGGGCTGGATGATATGCCGCCCTCGCCGGAAGGCGTACTGCAGCCGCCCCCTAAACCCCGGATCCCAGAACTGCTGGTCGCCGCTGCGGCGAAAAAACTGGGCATTGCTGCCGCGCCTATGCACAGGGCCGTTTTGACCAAACCTTTGGATAACAGAGCCGCCTGTTTTTATGCCACCCCATGCGGCCACGGCTGTTCTATTGGCGCCGCCTTTCAGACCACCACCTCGCTTATTCCTATGGCCAAAGCCACAGGTTTACTGGAAGTGCGCACCAATGCGATGGTGCGCCGGGTAGACACCAACGCGAATGGCCAGGTGACAGGTGTCACTTATGTTGATAAAACCACAGGCACAGATGTCACCTTAAACGCCAAAGTGGTGATCCTGGCCGCCAGCGCTTGTGAAACCGCACGTTTGCTGCTGAACTCTAAAACCGACAAGCACCCGCAAGGCCTCGCAAACTCCAGTGGTCAGGTCGGCAGGAACCTGATGGATTCCACGGGCGCCAATCTCAGCGCCATGATCCCGGCGCTGCAAGGCCGGCCGCGTTATAACGAAGACGGTCACACCGCCAACCACCTGTTTATTCCCTGGTGGGGTCACACAGCCCAGGCCAACAAAGAACTGGATTTCCCACGTGGTTACCATTTTGAAATTGGCGGGCGTTTTTCCGAGCCTGGCGCTTATGTCAGCGGTCAGTTCCAGGGCTACGGCAAAGACTTAAAACAACAGGTTCGCCAGCAATATGGCGCCTCTGTTGGTTTTGCGCTGCGGGGCGAAATGCTGCCCAATGAACACTGCTACATGGACATTGACCCAACACTGACAGACAAATGGGGCATTCCGGTGGCGCGCTTCCACTGGAAATGGTCTGAGCATGAACTGAAACAGGTCGAACATGGCTTAAAAACCGCCAAGGCCATTTTTGAAACCATGGGCGCCACAGTGGCAGAACTGCCGAAAGCCGAAGACGCCATTCTCAAAGGGGGCCAGATCATTCACGAAGTGGGCACCACCCGAATGGGCGAGTCCGCCAAAGACTCAGTGACCAACCAATGGGGCCAGAGCTGGGATTGTCCAAACCTCTTTGTGATGGACGGCGGCGTCTTTGCATCCAACCCACATAAAAACTGTACCCTGACTATTCTAACCCTGGCGATGCGCAATTCATCCTGGTTGGCTGAACAACTGAGCAAAGGAGCGCTGTGATGACAACACCCACTGAACAACAGCCGCATAACCCGCAACAATCAGAGTACCGCTCTGGCCTGACCCGGCGCGAATCATTAAAACTGATGCTGGCGCTGGCCACCACCGCCTTATTGCCGGGCCTGGCTGGCTGCGAAGACAGCAGCAAAACCGCAGCCAGCGGACCTGCGGTTGCCAAAGCGACAGGTGAACACTGGCCAGAGCTGAAATTAGACCCCATTACAGCCAAAGGCTACGGCAAAGACCCCAACCTGATTATGCCCCCCGAGTCGCCCTGGCCTTTGACCATGACCGCCAGTCAGCTGACCTTGCTGGCCGTGGTGGCTGATATTCTGGTACCGCGGGAAGGCGCCGTGCCTTCAGCCTCCGAAGTGCATGTGCCGGCCGTGGTGGATGAATGGGTCAGCGCGCCTTACGAGACGCAGCAACAGGACCGCATCACTATTCTGAGCGCCCTGGCCTGGATAGAAGATGAAGCGAAGCTGCGTTACGGCAAAGGCTTTACCGGCTTAACTAAAACCGAACAGCTGAGCATTATGGATGACATTGCGTACGACAATGCCGAAACAAAACCTCAGTTTAAGCGTATTGCCGGTGCTTTTAACCGCTTACGTGGCCTGGTGCTGGCAGCCTTTTTCTGCACCCCTGAAGGCATGAAAGATATTGGTTATCTGGGCAATACCGCCATTGCCGGTGAATACCCTGGTCCAACGGCAGAAGCCTATGCCCATTTAAACCAGATACTGGCAGATTTGCAGCTGACGCCTTACGCCTACCCTACAGCGTAAATTGTGAACTGCTGGCGGCCCCCAGAGCACCGATTAGTTTAAGAAGTAAGCAGCAGAGCAGCCTGAAAAAGACTCAATCAAGGCGTAACAGCGAAGGAATAGTGGCTCTTTCGAGCTGTTACAACGCGGAGTGAGGTTTTTTCAGGCGCTCCCATACGGGCGAAATCAGAATGGACGCATGCGGCGAGAGTGTAAAAAAACCGCTGTCAGGGCAGCGGCTTTTTCACGGATTGAATCCAATCAACTCAGGCGTTCCAGAATTCCTTTACGCCGTACCAGATTTTTATAGTCCCATTGGATCTCTGTAGCCTGTGCCAGCCAGTGTTGCAGACTGGTCAGGTCAACCTGAGCTGCATCGGTATAGAACACCGAGGCATCTTTAAATTTTTTCCCCACAACCGGCAGTACAGGCCCGGAGAAACTGGCGCCGCTCCAGAACATCAGTCGTATTCCGGCTTTTTGCTTGCTATAACCAACAATAGGGTTGCCATCGAAAAACCAGACCGGGTGTGCATGCCAGACTTTATTCTCCGCTTCTGGTAACAGCAGCTCAATCTGACTGGCCAGTAGTTCACACACAGCTTTCTCTGTGGCGCTTAACTGGTTGTGGTAGTTCAGCGTATCCGCATGCATCACCATTCTCCTGCCCTGTCTCCACCCACACCTGCCACTTCACGGCGCTTTGCGTAAAATTTTATCCATGCTTTTGCCTTTCGCCAGCTCATCAATCAACTTATCCAGATAACGGATTTTACGCGTTAATGGGTCTGCCACCTCTTCCACCCGCACGCCGCACACCACCCCTTTGATTAGCGCAGCATTGGGCTGAAACAGCGGTGCCTGGGCAAAAAAACCGGCAATATCGGTTTGTGCAGAAAGTTGCTGTGCTAACCCCGCGGAGTCGTAGCCGGTCAGCCAGCAAATAATGCTATCCACTTCTGCCTGGGTCCGGCCTTTGCGCTCTGCTTTATTCAGGTAGGCCGGATACAGGCTGGCAAAAGGCAGTTTAAAAATACGATGTTCAGTCATGTGGATTGTTTCCCTTTGGCTGGTTTTTGCAGCACCAGTGCAATACCGCCTAACACCACTATGGACGCCACAGCCAAACGCAGGCTGATGGCTTCCTGCAAAAACACTACAGCGGCAAAAGCGGCTATCACAGGCACACTCAGCTGCACTGTTGCTGCAGTGGTTGCTTTCAGTGACGGCAACACCGCATACCAGAGCGCATAGCCAAGTCCTGAGGTTAAAGCCCCGGACAACACGGCATAAACCATTCCCGGCGTATCGTAAGACAGCTCTGGCCAGCACACTAACCCCAGCGCCAGCCCCATAGGCACAGCCAGCATAAAATTCCCTGCTGTATGCTGCAGTGGATTAGCAACACCACGGCCGCGCAACGAATACAGAGCCCAGGCCACACCTGAGAGCACCATCCATAACGAAGGCATCAAAGGCGGCGCAGACAGCCCCGGCAGCAACAAACCAACCAGACCGGCACAGGCCAGCAGCATGCCGCTAAGCTGAAGCAGATGCAATCGCTCGCCCCGATACAGGCCATAACCAATCATGCTGATTTGCACAGCACCAAACAGGATCAAAGCACCAGTTGCTGTGCTGAGTTCCACATAAGAAAACGAAAAACCAACAGCGTAGACAAAAAGCGCCAGCGCAGAGAACCAGCTGCCTGAGCCTTTAGCACCGGAACGCCCGCGGCTGAACAGCACCAGCAGCCATAACACCAAAGCACCGGACAGTAAGCGCAGGCTGGTAAAAGTGGCGGGATCCGTGTCGGTCTGTAACAAAGCCGCGCGGCATAATAAGGAATTACCGGCAAAAGTTATTAGCGCCAACACCGTCAGTAGTGCTGTTTTCCATAAAGGCATACGCGACATCTTGAACCTGGATCAGCCGCACAACCCATAGACCAGACCAAAAAGCAAAAACTGGGCTGTATGGTAACCGCCGTCAATCAGCCATAACTTAAAGGAGCGCTGGGCAAACTGGTAATTAATGCCAAAACTGGCGGCCACAAAACCCAACCCGACCATCAGGCCCATATGCAATGCCGGGTACAGGCCGGGATTAGGCCCAACCAGCACAGAAAAACAGAAGGCTGCCAGCAGCGAAAATAAAAAACTCACCCCAAAGACTTTGGCCGGGTGCCCGGTTTGTGGCACACCACCGTTTTCTTCATTCCAGGCTTTGCCAAACAGCAGGGGCGAATACCAAAGCCCACCGACTAAAAAACTGGACACTGCGGCCAGTACAATCACCCAAATCTCCATCTTGCCTCCTGTTGATCCTGTTTCTTATGTTTTCGTTTTTTGTTTGATCTCTAACTTTGCATGTTCAAACAAGGGAATAAAGTCTTTTTCTGCATCCAACTGCAAAAACACCGATAAATAAATCTGTTTCAGTTCTTCCGGTAAAGGTTCAAAGCCAAACCGGACAGAAAAAGTCGCTTTGCCGGGTCCCTGCTGTTGTTGCAGCATCTGTTGTGTTTGCTGAAAATTTTCAATGGCAGTGCCGGATAACTTCAGCAGATACTCTGTTTGCGCCGCTGTCGTTGAAAAAAGCCTGTTTGCGCAGCAAGAGTCCGCTGTTCCAGTAACACCAGCGGAAACTCAAACTGCTGTTCGCCCTAGGCAGTTTGCAGCGCCAGACTCAAGGTGGCCTTAGCTACATCCGCACGTACAGGCTCGTCAAGCTGAACTTTTGCCCGGATCTGTTCGGGTTTCATGGCAATAAAATCGTCTTTCTCAAAAGCGCTCAGTGCTAACAACGTGCTCAGTGGCATAGCGGCGCAGCCTGCCAACACCAGCGAAACGACAAAAAGTACAATCCGTTCCACTGCACTACTCCTTGTAAATAAATGTTCGTAACCATCTAAGGCCAGTCAGATAAGCAGTTTTTTTGCAAAAACTGCTTATCTATTCACGAGTTGGTTTGGATGCAGCGGAAAAGGCAAAGCTCACGCAGACACGCCGTGAATACGCTCCCTGTAGGCTCGGCTTTGGCTTGCCGGGGTTTTGCAGAACAAAACCCGTTCGGTGGGCAACAAGCCAGATTGCTGGCTTGCTGAAACCCCCACCTCACCCTGCCAAAGACGGTCTGCTTAGTTCTTTGCCTTTCCTCGCTTTGGATGGACTCAGTTACTTCAATGTGTTAGTCCAAGGGCATCCTGATACTGCGCCATAAAAAACAATGCCAGTCAGTTTAACAATGGCGACAGCGCTTTACTCAGAAGTACTGCCGCCAGAACGCGGTATTAAGGGGCGGTTTTGCTGACCAGCACTACGAGTTTTTGCGGGCCCATTTCCATCGACGCTTCCTGGTCATAAGCCACAATCAGTTCAGGCTGCATCCGTTCACCTTTTTGCACCACTGTGGTTGCGACCTTCACTGTCTGGTCCGATTGGGGTGTCAACGTAAACTCGTAGCTGACATCGTCACCCAGAGTAAAAGAGGATGCCTGCCCTGCTTCAACCACCATCACAGGTGAAGCCATCAGTCCACCCTGGTGGTACAAAGAGGTCGATACCTTATAGGTTTGAGGTGGTGTACAGGAAACGACAGCCAGTAACGAGGCCACTACAACTAACGCTTTAATTTTCATCGTAATTTCCCTATTTTTTAGTGAACAATTCCATGCTTCCAACCCGTCATTGGCTTGGTTCTGCTGCATCATAAGCCTGCTGATAGGATAAATGGAAACCATGGATCAGCCGGTCCACCGCTGCCAGATTCAGCGCATTGGGTTTTATCTTACTGCCCTGAGCCAGCTGTTCCCTGTGCAGCTTGAGTGCTGCCAGGTCCCTCTGCAAAAAAGCAGCCGTCGCCAGCACATAGTCATTCCACAAAAAGGGAGATTTTTGCTGCTGTTCAGCCGTGAATAACAGCTGTGGCACCAATTTCAATGCCTGCGGCCTGTTGTCCGCATACGCATGCATTTGCAGCAAATGCCACTTCACAGAATTGGGTTGTGTTTTGCTTTGCGCCATCCAGGCCTCAATCAGCACCGCGGCTTCAGAATAACAGCGCTGAGCTTGCAATACCCGCCAACCCGCATCCGGCGTCTGATCAAAAGCCTGATACGACAAACTCAGATCTGATTTGAGTTGTTCAGCCAGCAACGACTGGCAATCCGCCTGCACTGAGCTGGCAACCATTGCGCCTGTAGCGCAAACAAGGAACCAATAGTTCACAGTTTCACCCTTAGCATTGCCTTATCGACGCGTTTTCAATTGGTTTCATAGTAATAAAGGTCATCCGCCACCTTATCCAATATGGCCAGCTGCTTCAGATCAGCCAGTGGCTGACTTAATTTAGGCCGGTCGGCGCCAGCGTTCAGCAACAGAACACCGGATTCATTATCACCCACGCCCACACCAACCAGACGAATACCCTCTTTTTCCCGTCTAAGCGCACTCAGGCCACTATCACGCATTTGTGCAGTCAGCGCTTCGATTTGCGCTTCGGTGACAGCAATACTATCCAGATACGCAGCCAGACTCGGCCATTTTTTCCAGACGCCAGAAGGCACAAACCCCATCTCGGCGCTGGGAATGGCTTCTTTGGCAGTACCAGATAACAGGAAGAGATCATTTACCCTCACTTCGTCTGTGGGTGCCCAGACAGACAGTAGTTGCAGCCCGTTAATCTGCCGAAAACTCTGGGCCAGAGTACGCAACCTTTCTGGCTGGCGGATCAAATGAGCTTTGCGACTGGGTGGACACAGAGGGCCGCAAAAAAAGTGGTCTGTGATCCTTTCCGCTTGAAGCCTGCATGCGTGAGCTGTTGCCCCCAGGTAGAGGTTTCTCAAGTCGTTCGCTTCCGCAGCACTGTTGGCTTTGCGTACTTCCAATCCAAGCGGACCAAAAGTAAAGGTGCGATAAGGAAAGATAGCTGGATTGGCTCGGACCACTTCACAACTGTCCATCAAATGGGGGATCAGCAAGCGGAATTCCGACTCACCACGAAAGTTACTGTCCGCGACTACAGGACAAACCACTAAACACGTCAGCGCGACTAACGATGTCCTTATCATTGATAATCCTTGTTTGAATGAACCTGCGCTCTACGACTAAGCCTGAAGCGCTTCCGTCAGTAGCAGAAGCTATCCATCATCAGGCATTTACAAAGAAAATCAAAGGCTTTTATGGGTTCAGGCTGTATTTATTTTCGGGATATCGATCAATATCTGCTGGTTATTTGGTGCCCCGCTTTGCCCGGCTTGTCCTGTTGTCCCATACTGACATGCCGCCAACACCCTTTATGGAGAGGATACGAATGCCTTTGAGGCTACACCTTTTATTACTGCTCGTTGTCCTGATCGCATCCACCAGCCTGGCAGCAGAGTCACCCAATAAACTCAGCAAAGTCCGGTTAGGCATCCATAATTTCCCCCCCGGTTTTGTAATGTCCGAGGACGGAAAAGTTTGCGGCGGCCGTGCCGTCACCATCCTGGACAAAATTTTAAAACCTGCCGGTTTGCAGGTTGAACCTGTGTGTGGCACCGCAGCCCGTATTTACCGCCAGCTGGACAGTGGCGATATGGACATGGGCATTAGTACGGTCACCAACCCTTTGGTCAATCATGCACATACTTTTTTAACCCCGGCTTATACCGAACTGGTGCTGGTGTTATACAGCCATCCAGAGGCATTGAGTGGCGCTGACGCCAATTCTGTCGCGGCGATCCGGGGGCTTGAATACCAGGGCCAGCGGTTACTGATGCAGCAACAAGGCTACCAATTTATTGAAATGCCGGATGCCATCAGCGCGAGCAGTTTTTTTCTGCATCAGCGCGCGCAGCACCTGATCAGTTACGAAGGCCCGTTTCTGTATTATCTGGAGCAGCATGCACCGGACAGATCACAGCACATACGGCAGCAACCATTGATGAAAGTGGATGCACAACTGGTGGTGTCTGCCCACTCAGTCTACAAGGAACGGATCATCCAGGCTGTAACAGCCTTTGCCGCCACGCACAAGTGCCGCTATCTGACGGAGTGCCCGCCCACCGATGCGGCGGCACTCTTGAGTGATCACCCTCCACTCTGATAGCGCTTTGGTGTTTCGCGGCTTTCACGCTCCAACTGGCGCTGCAGTTCTTCACGGCTTTGTTTCAACAGCTGCAGATAACTCTTCTCGTCTTGCTGCTGGCGAATAAGCTGCATTTTATCAATCAGCTCATAGTTGGCGGCCCTGAACCGGTCGGCCAGTTCCTTCGCTTCATACTGGCCCAGCCCCAGCTGAGTTAAGACAGCGCGGCCCTGATGCAACGAAGCTTCAAACAGCTCCCGCTCGATAAACTGCACCCCAAGCGCGCGCAGCTGATACAGATGGGCAACGTCCTTGGCTCTGGCCATCAGGGTCAGGTGTGGAAAGTGTTCGCGTGCCGCGGCAACAATACGGTTGATGGCGTCCACCTCATCTACAGCCACCACCAGCACCTTCGCTTTGGCGGCCCCAGCGGCTTCCAGCACATCCATCCGGCTGGCGTCGCCGTAATACACATGAAAGCCGAATTTGCGCATGTTCTGGATCGTATCGGAGTCGTGATCCAGCACAGTGGGGACTACGCCATTGGACAAGAGTAAACGGCCGACAATCTGACCATAACGGCCAAAACCAGCGATGATCACCGGGCTGTCGTTGTCCTGCACATCACTGCTGCCGGAGGCTTGGGTTGCACTGCGGCACAACCAGTTGTCATACAAGGTCATCAACAAAGGAGACACCGCCATCGACAACGCAATCACCAGGTTCAGCATGGCGCCTTCGGTGGCACTGAGCAAAGCCCCTGCAGTGGCCAGCGCCGCCAGCACAAAAGCAAATTCACTGCCTTGACCCAGCAGCAGCGCATAGCCCAGACGCTCCGGCCTGGCCAGCTTCAGAAGCATGGCCACTGCATACAACAGCGCTAATTTCACCACTAAAAACAACAGCAATAACAGCAGGATCAGCGGCCACTGTTCGAGTAATAAAGACAAATTGATGGCGCTGCCAATAGTGATAAAAAACAGGCCTAAAAACAGCCCTTTAAAGGGCTCCAGGTCGGCCTCCAGCTGATGGCGGAACTCAGAACTGGCCAGCAGCACACCGGCAATAAAAGCGCCCAGACCAGCTGAAACGCCAACCGCAGTCATCAGCTCCATCACCCCTATCACCAACAGCAGTGCCAGGCCGACAAAGAGCTCGCGTGAGCCATAATGCGCCACCCAGTGCAGCAAATAACCAATCAGGTAACGCCCGGCCAGCAGTAACGCCGCAACCGCAGCCAGAGCCCATAAAGGCTCAAAGCTTTTAGCACCGTCTGACGGCGCCAGTACGGACACACCAATCAGTAACGGAATGGCGACCATATCCTGCAGCAGCAACGCACTGAACACCGTCTGCCCTGTTTGTGTGCCCATCAGATTGCGGTCTTTCATCAACTGCACCGCGACCGCCGTCGAGGACAACGCCAGGGCCAGACCGATAAACACCGATAAACCCCAGGACAACCCCAGCCACTGACTGCACAGCGCAATACCCAGGGCGCAGACCACTACTTGCAAGGAGCCAAATAAAAATACGCGATGGCGCATGGCCCACAGCTTTTTCGCATCCAGCTCCAGGCCAATACTGAATAACATCAGCACCACCCCCAGTTCGGCGAGCAGCGCAATGTCGGCGGTATTTTCCGCCAGTGCCAGACCCGCAGGCCCTAAGGCCAAACCAGCCAGCAAATAGCCCAGCACCACGCCAAGACCGAGCCTTTTGGCCAGCGGCACCACCAGCACCATAGCGGCCAGATAAATCATCAGGTAAGTCAGAATGTTCAGGTGCATATCAGCTCCGCTCTGTGTGCCTGACAAGGGCCAGTTGCTGCAGACCACTGCGGTATCGCTCAGCAGCCTCTGCCGCCGTGGTCGTGTCGGCCAATGGTGGCAGGATCAAAGGCCTGTGCCAGTGCATGCCACAGGCGTCTGCCAGCTGCTGCATAGGTTTAAACAGGCTGTGTGGATCGCAGCTGTCCGGCGCTTTGCCCTGACCGACCGTTTGAGCAACCAGCCAGAAACCCACCCCTTGTACCGCCGAGCTGACTTCGCCTTTGCTGTTCTGACCAAAAGCCCAACCTGCGACAAAGACTTTGTGCAGATACTGCACCAACAGTGCCGGCGGTAAGCCCCATTGCAGCGGGTAATGCAGGATGATGGCATTGCTGTGGCTCAGCATTTTCTGTTCGGTTGCCACATCAATATAAAAATCCGGATACAGCTGGTACAAATCGCGCAGTTCAAGGCCTGGCCAGTGCTGCACAGCATTCAGCAGCCACTGGTCTTCCCTGGCATGCAGGGAGTACGGGTGCGCATACAACAAACTAATCATCATTCCTCCCTGCCTGGAGCCAGCATTCGATAGCGCTGGCTCAGCTTTGGGGTGTTAACGCAGAAAAAATTTCATAAGCTTCAGGTGACTGCATATAGCCTGCAACTTTGTGCGGGTGCAACACCACGCCATTCAGGGCAGTTTTTAACAATAACTTATTGTACGGACTGGCCTTGTCATCCTGCAGATACCTGTCCACCTCAAACCAGCGCGCCTGCAGTATCTCGTTGGCGTCGGCCACTGGTGTTGTTTCATCCGCATAAAGGCGGCAGACAAAATAAATATTGGACGCCCCAAATTGCCCCTGGTGATGGTGGCGCAGCGCCAGCATGCTATCAAAACGGGCTTCGATACCGGTTTCCTCTCGTACTTCCCTCACCACGGCTTCAGCCAAATGCTCTTTGGCATCCACCATACCGCCGGGTAATTTAAAGTAAGCTGCTGTTTTGCCGGGCAGGGGTTTTTCCTGCACCAGCAGCACCTTGCCGTTGGGCGACAGCACCACAGCCCCCACCCCTATACTGTGGGTAGCTGCCAGCGGCAGATAGGCATTCGCCTGCAGTTTTTTTACCAGCATCAGCATCTGCGGCTGGCAATGGTGAAACTCAAAACCCAGGGCGACGGCGTAAGGCACTAAATCAGCCCGGCTGGCTGGCAGCTCCAGCCAGCACAGCAGGTAATCGGACTGCCAGGCGACAATGCTCTGGGCCAGCCGGTCACTGAATTCAGCCGTTGACACCGGCAGTTGCTCAGGCCCGATAAAACAACCACCATAAGGATTCACTAAGGCTTCAAACATCCTTTGCTCCGGCTAAAAACAAACCCGGCCAGGCCGGGTTTGTTGCACTTTGACTAACGGAATAACACTTTTTCTTTCTGAAACCAACTGACACAAAACGCCAGCATGGCCCCGGCCAACACCACTGTCGACCCCAGAATTGCCAGCAACATGCCGGTGTCCATGGTGCCTTTAATCAGCTCTTTAATCGCCAGTGCCACATTGGTGACCGGCAGCATGGCCATGGCCCAGTTCAGTTCAACTCCTGGCAACAACGCCACCACCAGCGGCATAAAGATGATCATGCTCAGTGGCCCGACATAGTTTTGTGCTTCTTTAAAACTGCGGGCATAGATCGACAGGCTGAGCAGCAAGGAAGCAAAAATGGACGACAGCGGGATCAGCATCAGCAAAATCAGCACCAAATCGGCCAGACCCAGGGTGCTCATGGTTTTCTCAACAATGTCCACCCCCATCATGGAACCTATCACATAACCCCAACCACCAAAACTGGTCACAGTGATCAGTGCAGTCGCCAGCCCTGTGGTCAGTACGGTGAGGAATTTACCCAACACAATGGCGGTGCGGCTGATGGGGCAAATCAGCAGGGTTTCCAGCGTGCCACGCTCTTTTTCGCCAGCACCAATATCAATAGCCGGGTAAGAGCAGCCCATCAGGCAGAGCGGGATCAGAATGTAGGCAATAAAACCGCCAATTTTTTCTCCCAGATTCTCGCGGCTTTCCGCTGTATTGACCTTATCCAGCTTCACAGGCTGCAGCAGCGCATTCACCTGCTCTTTGGCCACCCCCAGCTTTTCCATCTTGGCCAGCTGTAATTGTTGGCTGTAGTCCTTCAACAGATCGTTAAAGTACTTATCAATCATGTCCAGCTGCGAAGACATGTTGTACACCACAGTCCAGGTACTCTGGTTCAGCTGATCGGCCGAGGAGTCAAAATCAGCCGGAATGATAATGGCCAGATCAAACTTGTTGTCACGAATGGCTTGCTTGAGCTCATCCACTTGCGTCAGTTCAGACTCCACTTGTTTAAAGTTTTTGTGGTAAAACAACGCCTCTTTCAGTTCTGGCGCTTTGTGGGCATTGATAATCACATAACGGTGTTCTTCGGATTCAGCCTTTTTTACCACATTGGCCATCACGGCCCCCATGATGCCAAACAGCACCGGGAACACCAGAATGGGCAACAGGATCACAAAAAACATGGTTTTTTTATCACGGACCAGTTCGGTCAGTTCTTTCAGATACACCTGCCACATTTAATTCTGCTCCTTCTGAATCACAGCCAAAAAGGACTGACGTAAATCGCCGGTTGGGCTCAAAGCCTTAAACGCATCCAGACTGTCCGCAAAAGCACTGATGCCTTTGTCAATCACCACCACCCGATCACACAAAGACGACACTTCATCTAAATGATGGGTGGAAAAAATCACCGGAGTCCCTTGTTGTTTCAGCGACTGAATAAAATCCAGTACCGTTTGGGTGGTCATAATATCCAGCCCCGTGGTCGGTTCATCCAGAATCACCACCGCAGGTGAATGCACCACAGCCCGGGCTATCGCCGTTTTTTGCTTCATCCCGGTCGACATAGCGTCGGCGCGACGGTTGGCAAAATCATGCATAGTGAGCAGGGTAAACAGCTCGTCGATACGCTGTTTCAGCGCGGCTTCGCCCATGCCATGCAAACGGCCAAAGTAGGCCACATTTTCCAGTGCGGTCAGCCGGCCATACAGACCGGTATTACTGGACAAAAATCCGATTTTTTTCCGGGCCTGCACCGGTTTTTTCAGCACGTCAGCACCGTCAATCACCACAGAGCCGGCATCCGGCTGCAGCGCGGTGGATAAAATACGTAAGGTGGTGGTTTTACCTGCACCATTCGGGCCCAGCAGGCCCAGCACTTCCCCTGCACCGCAGTGAAAACTGACGTTACGTACGGAGTGAAACGCCTCTTTGCTGTAACGCACGTCCTGTTTTTCACTGTCGGATACTTTCTGGCCGCGACTGATGGCAAAAGATTTTGCCAGTCCGCTGATTTCAATCATCAGGAAACTCCCTGTTCTGTCTGTTGCCGTTTTGGCCGGAAATAGCTGGTGTTCTGGTAAAACGCCAAATCCTGGCCCGCAAACCACCCAGGTACACCTAACAAAGGCAATGGGCTAAGTTGCTGATGATTCAGCAGTTGATCAGGGTTGGCAAGCTGTTTTGCTAATAATTCATCTACAAAACTGTAACGCTCTGTATCAAAACGTTGCAGCTGCTCTGCAGTAATGTCCAGCACCCACAGCTTGGCGGTCAGGCCAATAAAGGGCCGGGTGGCCATTTCATAATTGGCATGGCCAAAGATCAGCGGCTGTAATTGGGTCCACAGCTCTTGCTGCTGATAAAAGGCTTTTTGCCATTGATGTTGCCGCAGCCACTGCGCCAGTTCAGCCTGTTCTGGTGTGAGGCACAATACCAGGCCACATTCATCCAGCAAGGTCAGCTTATGGCGAAGCTGGCTGCGCACCTTCTGACCATGCGCCTGCAGTTCAGAGCGGTGCAGCGCATTGATCTGCTGCTTGCTCTTTGGAAACAGACACCAAATCAGCGCACCAAATAAGTCATGCCAGTTGTTGGCCCGCAACGGAATTTGCCGGGTGTCAAAAATAAAGTCTTCGTAGTAACGGCCGTCCTGTTCCAGCAGGCTTTGGTCTACAAAACACCAGTCCGTTAATCCGGTGTGTTGATGCAGCCACTGCGTCAGTAACCGGCAATCCGGAAACTGAGGGCAGTCAGCCAGAGGAAAATGCAAAGCAAGATCGTTAAACAGCGGATTTGTAAGAAAAATATCGCTCTGCCACTGAGGCGGTGCCAAAAATCGGCCAGGTTTTTCTGTTGGGGTCATGCGGTTATCCTGTGGCCCGCTCTGAAAACTTCAGCCAGGCCTTACCTCCGGTTTTGCTGAAAAAACCTCTTGCTTTTTCTGATGCAACTGGCAGAGTCAAAGGGTACGTATAGACGTACATACTGCCAAAACTAGTGAATTTTACATCGGATTGAATTAAACAAGAGGTTATCATGTGTTCGATATTTGGGGTGCTTGACATCAAGACGGATGTTAAAGCCTTGCGCCAGCAGGCGCTACAGTTATCTAAGTTATTACGCCATCGTGGTCCGGACTGGTCCGGTGTATGGAACGACGACAATGCCATTTTAGTGCACGAGCGTCTGGCTATTGTAGATACTGAAAATGGCGCCCAGCCCCTGATTAATCCGAATCGAAATCACATTCTGGCAGTGAATGGTGAAATTTATAATCACAAGAATTTAGAGAAAAACCTGAACGTCGACTATCAGTTTCAGACCAAGTCAGACTGTGAGGTGATTCTGCCTTTATACCTGGAGCATGGTGCCGACTTTATCGACCAGCTGCAGGGCATGTTTGCTTTTATTCTGTATGACGCCGAGCAGCAGCGTTACCTGGTGGCGCGTGACCATATCGGCATTATTCCGCTTTATTACGGTTATGACGAACATGGTCAGCTCTATGTGGCGTCTGAGCTCAAAGCCCTGGTGCCCGTCTGTAAACAAATGCAGGAATTCCCGCCAGGCCATTTTTTTGACAGCAAAGTGGGCAAACTGGTGAAGTACTACCAGCGTGACTGGATGAGCTATGACGCCGTCAAAGACAACCCAGCCGATTTGGGCGAGTTAAAAGCCGCTTTGGAGCACAGCGTGAAGAGCCACCTGATGTCCGACGTGCCTTATGGTGTGTTGCTCTCTGGTGGTCTGGATTCCAGCTTAATCTCCGCCATTACCCAGCAGTTTGCGCGTAACAGGGTCGAAGATGACGATCAGTCCGAAGCCTGGTGGCCACGGCTGCACTCTTTTGCGGTCGGCCTGCAGGGCTCACCGGATCTGGCAGCAGCCCGCAAAGTGGCAGATTCCATTGGCACAGTGCACCACGAAGTGCATTTTACCGTGCAGGAAGGCATAGACGCTTTGCGTGATGTGGTGTATTTCCTCGAGACTTACGATGTGACCACCATCCGTGCCTCCACCCCTATGTACCTGATGGCGCGTAAAATCAAAGCCATGGGCATTAAAATGGTGCTGTCGGGCGAAGGCTCGGATGAAATCTTTGGTGGTTACCTGTATTTCCACAAAGCGCCGAACGCCCAAGAGTTCCATGAAGAGACGCTGCGTAAACTGGACCGTTTACATATGTTCGACTGCAACCGTGCCAACAAGGCGATGTCAGCCTGGGGCATTGAAGCCCGGGTGCCGTTCCTCGACAAGCACTTTATGGACACCGCCATGCGGTTAAACCCACAAGCGAAAATGTGCGGTGGCGGCAAAATGGAAAAACACATTCTGCGTGAAGCTTTTGAAGGCGCTTTGCCCAAAGAAATTTTATGGCGGCAAAAAGAGCAGTTCTCTGATGGTGTCGGCTACAGCTGGATTGACAGCTTAAAAGCTTATGCGGAAAAAGAAGTGACGGACCAGCAGATGGCCACCGCCAGCTTCCGCTTCCCGGTCAACACACCGGACACCAAAGAAGGTTATCTGTACCGCACCATTTTTGAAGAGCATTTCCCACACCCGGCCGCTATCGCTTGCGTTCCGGGCGGTAAGTCAGTCGCCTGCTCCACGCCTGAAGCCCTGGCCTGGGACGCTAAAATGGCGCAGCTGACCGACCCGTCGGGCCGTGCTGTACGTGACGTCCACGAGCAGGGTTATTAAGCTTTGCTCAGTAATCCCCAGCGGCCGCTTTTGCGGCCGTTGTTTTTTCCAGCACAAAATGCCTATTGAGCGTTAAATTCGTTTTTTCATCGGGTTTGCACTGGCGAAAAGTCAGCACAGATCGTATGTTAAGCGCCAAATGACCCCCCTGAGATTGGGCCTTTGAGTTTATGAAATGCTTTTCTGTTGTACTGGCCGTAGTGATGGCGTCAAGCCTGTGCCAGCACGCTGTTGCCGAAACCGCGCTGACCGGGCGCTGGATTAAAGATTTAGCCCAGCAACCTTTGCTGGACCCGCAAACCTCCGGCCTGACCTTTCGCAAAGGTGAGCTGGTCGCTCTTGGCGATCAAAGCGCCGATGAAAGCACCCGGATGAAACTGTTCCGGCTCAGCCCACAAACCGGCCAGGCGATCACAGCGCCAATCCCGATCACTGTGGCGGATTCGCTGAAATCCAGCTGTTTTTATCAGTACCTGAGTGAAAAACCGGATTTGGAAGCCCTGACCTGGGATCGCATTGATGACACCACCTTAATCACAGTCACCGAAGATGCGTCCAACTACAGCCTGAGCCCGGAATGCAGCCGTAAGTTTGCCAAAACCAATTCCACGCTCTACCCCACGCTGCTGCTGAAGATTCAGGTGGACCAGGCGCTGACCAGGGCTGAAATTGTTGCAGTACGGCCTGTGCAGTTTCCGCCTGAGGCCAAACTTGGTAACTTCCCGAATGATGGCGTGGAAGGTCTGGCAGTGGACAGCCATCTGAATCTGTACCTGGCGGTTGAGCAGGATATGGCGAATAAACCCCGTATTTTTAAAACCCGGCTGACCTCCGATTTCTGGGCCAGGGACAACCTGGTCAAGGTCATTGACGCCAATCTGAGCATGCCGCCGCTGGATGACGCCGACCACCCCATCAATGGCATTGAATTTATTCCAAGCCCGCTGCAGGGCCACCCAGGCTATCTGGCTGCTGTGGCGCGTAATGACGATGAACTTTGGGTGTTTGACCTGACCAACAGGGTGCCGCCTTATGTACAGAAACTCAGTTTCTATGTCAGCACCGACGATTCAGGCCTGTGCCAACCCTACGACAAGCTGGTGCAAACCGCCATCGAAGCCGTAACCTATGCAGATGGCACGCTGTATCTGGTCAACGATCCCTGGAAACAGCATTACAGCGACAATATTCAGTGTGGCACCCATGCCGACAAATTTAAGTCGATGTCCCCTTTGTTGTTCCAGCTGAGCCTGGACCCACGCTGGTTCAGCCCGCTTCGCAACAAAATACAGAATGCATTGCCCGCCATCAGCGGTTTAGCCAGTCATGATGGCGTCAGCTATCTGGCGGTACAGGATAAAAAAATCCAGCGACCCGGCGACCGGCTGGTCAGTATTCAATTGAATGCCAATCAGCCGCCTGTGCATCAACCGCTTTTTGTCACCAACTGGCCGGCCGGCCAGATGGCCAGCGATCTTGAAGCTGTCTGTGCTTTGCCTGGCCGGCCCGGTGAATACCTGGCCGCTGAAAGCGGCACCTGGCAAGGGGCTTTTGGCCGCCTGTTTCACCTGAAAGTGTTTCCGTCTTACGCTCAGGTGCTGGCGTTTTATGAGCTGCCTGTGGAGCGGGACAATAACCCACAGCTGGAAGGAGATAATTTTGAAGGCCTGGCATGCAGCGCCAAAGCTGAACAAAAGTACCTGCTGATACTGGGCGAACGCGGCAACGCTACAACCCCAGGCTTCCTGCAATGGGGAGAACTGAATTTAGCCAGTTCGGCCCTGAGCTGGAACAGCCAGAAACTGCAGGTCACGGGGCCAACAGGGGTGGACAGCGCCGTCTACCCACGCAAAATTTCCGACCTGTTTTTACAAAACGATGTGCTCTGGGCCAGCGCAGTGGCCGATAACGGCGACAATGGTCCTTTTCACTCCGTCATTTACCCGCTGGCGCTGGTCAACCCGGCCCAGACGCAGCCTGTCAGCCTGATGGCACAACGCCCTGTGTTCTGGCGGCTGGACGGCCTGAAAGTGGAAGGCATTGCAACACCGGCGCAAGGCCAGGAGCAAGCTGCACTCCTTATTGGCTCAGATGATGAAAACTACCAGGGCGTGATCCGGCCCTTACAAAAAACCAGCCTGAGCCCCTACGGGACAGTGCAGTAAGTCTTCGTTGTTTCACAGAACAGCCCGCTTTATGCGGGCTGTTCTGTCACTGTGGCAGACAATAAAGCGGCAAAGTCCTGGGCAGGAACCGGTTTACTGCAATAGTAGCCCTGGTAATAATCACAGCCCTGCTCCAGTAAGAACTCAACCTGACTGGCGCGTTCCACCCCTTCGGCCAGCGCTTTAAGCCCCATAATATGCGCCATGGAAATAATGGCACTGACAATG
The DNA here is from genome assembly GCF_037442525.1 of Rheinheimera sp. GTDB lineage: Bacteria > Pseudomonadota > Gammaproteobacteria > Enterobacterales > Alteromonadaceae > Pararheinheimera. The sequence goes on from NZ_JBBIQD010000015.1 coordinate 49,635, forward strand.
GCCCGGCTTTCCGGGTTAAATTCCACATCGTCCATAAAGCTCTTGTCGATTTTCAGCACGTCCAGCCGGTAACGCTGTAAGTAAGCAAAAGACGAATAACCGGTCCCAAAGTCATCAATGGCCAGATTGACCCCCATCTGGTGCAATTCGGTCAACAGCACAGAGGCTTCCAGCTCTCTGTCCATAATGGCGCTTTCGGTCAGTTCCAGCTCCAGCCACTGGGCAGGGAAACCTGTCTGCTGCAGTATTTGAGCTGTGCGTTCGTGGATATTGCCCTGACTGAACTGATGGGATGACAAATTGACCGCAAGTTTTACCGGCCTCAGTCCGGCGTCCAACCAGGCTGCGCCCTGACGGCAGGTCTCGGCCAGCACCCAGTCGCCAATGGCACCAATCAGGCCAGTGTCTTCGGCAATTGGAATAAAACGCCCAGGTGGAATTAAACCTTCCACCGGGTCCAGCCAGCGGATCAAGGCTTCCGCACCAACAATACGGCCAGATTTCAGCTCCACCTGAGGCTGGTAATACACCCGGAACTGATTGGCTTTTAAGGCCCCACGCAACCGTCCTTCCAGGGCAATGCGCTCCCTGGCATACAGGGTTAAATCGTCCGAATAGTAGGCAAAACGGCCCCGGCCCTGTTCTTTGGCACGGTACAGGGCGGCGTCGGCATGGCTGAGCAATACGGCCCCATCTTCACCATGATCCGGAAAGACCGAGATACCAATGCTGGCACCAATACGAACCTCCACATCATTGCTCAGCAACCAGGGCTGACTGAGCAACTGGATCAGTTCACTGGCGAAACGCGCGGCATCTTCCGCATGCTGCAACCGCTCCAGCAGAATAATAAACTCGTCGCCGCCAAAACGGGCCACAGTGTCAGTGCTGCGCAGCCGCTGACTTAAGGTGGTCGAGACCAGCTTCAGCAATTCGTCCCCGCTTGGGTGGCCGAAACTGTCGTTAATGTACTTAAAGCGGTCCAGGTCCAGCATCAGCACGGCAAATTGCTGCTGGTCACGTTTGGCCTGCTGCACCGCATTCTGCAGCCTGGAGTTCATCAGCAACCGGTTCGGTAAGCCTGTCAGTACATCATGGTGGGCGAGAAACTCCAGCTCCTGCTCCGACGCCTTTAACTGGGTAATATCGGCAAATACGGCCACATAGTGGCTCAGCGCATTTTGCGGATCGCGAATGGTGCTGATGCTGAGCAGCTCAGGGTACACCTCACCATTTTTACGGCGGTTCCAGACTTCGCCTTGCCAGTAGCCCCGCTCCGTCAGCTCCTGCCACATTTGCCGGTAAAAGGCTGCATCGTGTCGGCCAGAAGCAAAGATGGCCGGTGTTTGCCCCAGCACTTCCTGCTCCTCATAGCCCAACATCCGCAGCAATGACTGGTTCACCTGAATAATTCTGTTGTCCGAATCGGTGATCATAATGCCTTCGCGGGTGCTCTGAAACACGGCCGCCGCCTGGCGCAACGAGGATTCAAAGCGCTGCCGTCTGACCGCATACCCCAAAGCTGACGCCAGCATTTTCAGCGCGTCCATCTCCACCGTATTCCACTGCCTGTTGGCCACTCCAGACTCTACACCAAGAGTCCCCCACCAGTGGCCATCCAGTATCACCGGCAACAGCGCAATGGCAGTCACCCCAAGGTCACGCCACGGCTGCTGCACCGGCTCCGGCAGCTGCGCCACAGCACCTGCAACGCTGCGTCCTGCGCTCAGCTCTGCGACAAGGTAAGCACAGGCCTGACTGTCTTTTGTGCTCAGCTGTAAAGGGTTGAAGCCGTAACTGGTGTCTTGTTGCCATAACGCCAGTTGCTCACAGTGTTCAGAACTTTTGTTCTGGTACAGGTACATAGCGTCCGCTTCCAGGGTTTGAGCCAAAGCGGGCAAACTCTGCTGCAACAGACTCAGCCAGTCACTGTGCTGCAACAGCGACGCGGCCAAATCGGCCTGTTGCGCCATGATTTGTGCGCGCTGCTTTAACTCCTGACGGTTGCTGATACTCTGACTGATGTCTTCAATGGTCACCAAGGCTCCTTTGAGCACACCATCTTCCAGCAAAGGTTCTGCATTGCTGCTGAGCCAGCGCAGCTCATCACCGTTGTAAAAGCCCAACACGCGGTCTCGCACTGAGGCTTTGGTGCTCAGCACCTGACGGCTCGGCAATAACCCAAGCGGAACCGTATTCCTCTCTTCATCAACAAAAATCCAGCGATCGCCCTGTTTGTTTTCCTCGATCAACTGCTGTTTGCTGCGGGCCAGAATACGTTCCGCCGCTGGGTTGCAGTCCAGCAGACAGGCCTGCTCGTCGTACAGAATTAAGCCCTCTGACATGGTGTTAAATAAGGTTTGCAAGCGGTTGACCGTGGCCTGCTGCTGTTGCCTGCTGTGCACCAGCTCCGTCAGATCCAGCATGGCGCCAAGCACCAGTTGCCGGCCATCCCGCCCTGCAGGCAACAAGCGCAAATCATCCCGAATGTATTTCAGCGAGCCGTCGGCGGCATAAAAGCGGTATTCGTGGCTGTAGTACCCCTTTTCCATGGTCTGCTGCAGAGCTTGGGTCGCCCTCCCCAGGTCATCCGGATGGACCTGCTGCTCCCACCAGCCCGGTACCAGACACAAGCCAGGTTCAAAACCCAGCACCCGGCTGACATTGGCACTGACCCAGCTGGTGCTGCACTGCTGGCCGTCCAGTTCTATCCGGTGCAGGACAGCAGAGCTGGCATTGAGAATGCTGTCGAGCTGCTGCGCACTGTGTTGCAGCTGCTGATTGCTTTGGGTCAGGTCGGCATAGAGCTGGCGTTTTTCGGTCACATCATCAAAACTGGCCAGGATCCAGTCCTGATGCGCTTTGCCTTGCTGCTTTTGAATCATCAGCCGGATCACCCGTAAACGGCCCGATTTGTGTTTCAGTGACAAATCCAGCGTCAGCGGCTGCCCCTCACGCAACTGGTCCATAGGTAAATTGGCCAGTTGGTTTTCCGCAAGCAAATCCCATAACGACAACTGCAGCAGCTCGTCCTGCGCATACCCCAGGATCTCGGCCAGCCGCCGGTTCACCTGTAAAAAAGGCTGATGAATACGGTGCAGCACGGCCATGCCCAAAAATGGCAAATCGAAAAAAGCCCGCACTTGTTTGTCCTGCATCTGCTGACGGTTTTGCAGCTCCAGATAATGGTTCTGCATCAGCTCACGCCAGTAAAACAACACCAGCAGGAGCAGCACTAACAACAAACTGCCAGCCACCAGCGCCAGCCACAATAACAGGGTGTCAATGGGGGCCAGCACTTCGGCCGTATCCACCTTGGTCACCAACATCCAGTCGGTGTTCGCCACTGGTGCATAAGCGCCAAGCACTGCTGCGCCGCGATAATCTTTGGTTTCAGTAGCACCAGACTGGCGTTGACGCAATGCTTTGGCGGTCAATACTTCTTCGTTCAGGTCAAACTGCCCCTCCTGCCCGGCTTTTGCATGCCGCAGCGGGTTCAGAAACTGCACCTGTGCCCCCTGGTTTTTGACCAGCAGCACTTCTGCTGTCGGGCTGCTGACCGGCCAGGTCTGCAGCACAGGAAACAGAAACTGACTGGCGTCGGCCTGCAATTCCAGCCGATACAATTGCTGATCCGCCGCCAGTTGCAAACGCCAGTTCAGGCTGCAAAACTCCTGGAGTTCTGCGCTGAAACAATGAAAGACCGGCTGTTGAGCTGACCAGCTGTCCCGATGAAAACCTGTCTGCATCTGCCCCACTTCAAGCAGCAATTGCTGGTTCTGGTTGTACAGACGGATGGCGCTGAAGGCATGGCTGGCAATCAGACTACTCAGGCGTAATCGCAGGTTATGACGGGCTTCGTCACTGCGTTCAAAAGCACTCAACTGCTGACGAAAACCGTTGTCTTTGGCCACACCACTGATGTCATAGCGTCGTTCCGCCAGCCACTGTTCCAGTTGTTGTTTTTTAATTTCGTTGATGGTGTGTAAATCGGCATAAGCACGGGATTTCAACTGACTGGAATACATCATTTTGGTGACTACAGTCAGGCCGGGCAACGCCAGGACAAAGGCCAGCAGCACGGCCAGCAGACGCCACTGCTTCATCCGGGTATTGACCGGATTGTCGTAAAACTGTTGTTTGCGCCAGCTGGTCAGCAGCAGGTACAGCAAAGTTCCGCTTAACGCGACATAAGCAAAACCTTTCAGGGTACTGAGTACAGACACCAGCCAGGGGTCCGTCACCATCAGGTGCAGTACCCGGTCAGAGCCAAAAATCCACAGCAAAGAAAACAGGCTGTACAGAATCACAATACGAATGGCGTTCAGTGGAAAAGCGGTTTTAGTCATCAGAGGCTTACACTGGCGTGCAGCGCCAGCGCCTTTTGTTGCAGTCGTGGCAGTTTCGCTACCACCTGTTGCCAGGAGTGCTCAATCTGGCGCTGCAGCTCACCAGCGGGCAACGACCCATCCAGTACCACAGTATTCCAGTGTTTTTTATTCATATGGTAGCCAGGCCGCACTGCACTGAACAGGTCGCGCAGCGCCTGTGCCTGGTCCGGGTCGCATTTGAGGTTGATGCTGCACTGCGTTTTGTTGGCAAACAAAATGGCAAACACCTTGCCTTTCACTTTGTAGACATAGAGATCCGGTCCAAAAGGAAAATCCAGTTCAGCCCCTGTTTGTAACTGACAGTGCTGTTGCGCCTGCAGAAAATCCATGCAGCTCCTATCAAATCAAGTGTGTTTAATGCAAAAGGCTGCCCAGGGCAGCCTTTGTCCTGTTGTACCTTTTCCTGCGTTATTTGGCTGTCTGTAACTTCATCCAACTGAAGATTTCATTGTACCAACGCTCGGCATTTTGCGGTTTTAAGATCCAGTGGTTTTCATCCGGGAAAATCACCAGTTTCGACTCAATACCTTTGCGCTGCAGTGTGGTAAAGGCGCCCAGCCCCTGCGCATAGGGCACACGGTAATCTTTTAAGCCGTGGATCACCAGCATAGGTGTTTTCCAGTTGTCGGTAAAAGCGGCCGGGTTAAATTTATGGTAGTCAGCATCTTTGGTCCAGAGCATCCCACCCATATCGTGTTCCGGGAACCACAACTCTTCGGTGCTGCCGTAAAAACTTGGCATATCAAACAAACCTGCATGATTGACCAGGCACTTAAAGCCGTCCGGCCAGTTGCCGGCAATCCAGTTCATCATAAAGCCGCCATAAGAGGCTCCCAAGGCACAGGCGTTGTTTTTATCCAGCCAGGTTTCTTTTTCGGTGATATAAGCCAGGCCTTTTTGCAAATCCTGCAATGGCTTGCCACCCCAGTCACGGGCGATGGAATCGGTAAAGGCCTGACCATAACCGGTCGAGCCGTGGAAATCGATCATCACCACGCCATAGCCCTGCGCCGCCCACAGCTGGGCATTCCAGCGGTAGTTAAACATATTGCCAAAGCTGCCTTGCGGGCCGCCGTGCACAATAAAGGCAATGGGGTATTGCTGACCGGCTTTGAAATTCCAGGGTTTCATCCAGTAGCCATGCACTGTTTCGTCATTGGCGCCAGGGAAGCTGAACTGGGCGAATTCGGCCAGCTGAATCTCTTTCAGGTTGTCGGCATTCACGTTGGTCAGCGCTTTGGGCATGCCAGTTTCAGTCGCCAGCTCGTAAATATCGGTTGGTTTGTTCAGGCTGTGGTTGGTAAATATCAGCTTGTTTTTCAGCACATTCAGATCGCCAGCCGTGCCGTCGGCGTAGACTTTGGCGATATCGCCAAACTGGGTATTAATGGCAAAAATACCGTGCTGGCCTGTGTCCTGCGCTGTGACGTAAATAGTGCGGCTGTCCGGACCAAAGGCGAAATCACTGACCGAACGGTCCCATTCAGACGCCAGTTCTTTACGTTCCCCTGTCACCATATCCAGCAAAATCAAACCAAAACGGTCCGCTTCATACACAGGTTTCTTCATTGCCAGATAGGCCATATAACGGCCATCACCGGAGAACTTCGGGCTGGCATCCCAAGCGGCGTTTTCACGGGTTAAGTTGACTTTTTCGCCGCCATTGACCGACACCTGAAAAATATCAAAGTTGGTATGCCAGGCCTGATCGACGCCAGGAATTTTGGCGCTGAACACCAGATTTTTACCGTCTGGCGTAAAAGCCACCTGGTCGATACCGGCGATATCGGTATTCCACTCCGGTATCAGGTTTTTCGCTTCGGTGACCTTGTCCTGCCCGATACGGGCTATGTACAGCTGGCTGCGAAAACCGTCGCTCCAGCTGTCCCAATGACGCACCATCAGCTGGTCAAACACCATAGCGCTGTCTTTCTGGCCGGCCGCCACCTGTTTGGCTTCCACAGTACAGGCCACAGTGTCACAACCTGGTTTGCTGGCCAGTTGCAAAGCCAGATAGTTTTCATCGCCGGACAACACAAAACCATCCACGTCCAGCGGCAAATCGGTGATTTGTTTGGCTTCCCCACCTGTTAATGGCAAACGCCAGATTTGCGCTGAACCGCTGCGTCCTGCGATAAAATACAAGGCGTCCGAGTTTTTTGACCACTGCACATGATGTTCACGGTCATCGTTATAGGTCAGGCGGCTGACTTTATTACCTTGCTGTAAATCCATCAGGTACAAATCAGCACTGGTATCGGCCGGGTTCAAGCCACCATTTTTCTGACCATACACCAGATAACGGCCATCAGGTGACACATGCACGTCGTATAACTTGTTGAATTTATTTAAGTGTTCAATCGTCAGTGGTGACTTGGCAACAGCTGCAGTGCTCATCAGAGCTAAAGCAACCAAAGATAAGGCTTTCATACAGTCTCCTGAAAAAACGCCCTGAAGATCAGGGCGTTTTCGGTGTAATTATAAGATTCAGGCGCTTGGCTCAAGCTCGGCAATCTTCAGTTTCCAGATTGCAGGTCCTTGTTTATGCACGTTATTTCCGTTGCTGTCAACAGCCACTGTCACAGGCATGTCTTCCACTTCAAATTCGTAAATGGCTTCCATACCTAAATCTTCGAACGCCACCACACGGGCCTTTTTAATGGCTTTTGACACCAGATAGGCTGCACCACCCACCGCCATCAGGTACACAGCCTTGTGCTCTTTGATGCTGTCCACCGTTTTGTCGCCGCGCTCCGATTTACCAATCATGCCCAGCAAGCCGGTCTGGCTCAGCATCATGTCGGTAAATTTATCCATCCGCGTGGCTGTGGTCGGACCGGCCGGGCCTACTACTTCATCCCCGACGGCGTCCACAGGGCCGACGTAATAAATGAATTTGTTTTTAAAATCGACCCCCGCAGGCAGGCCTTCGCCTTTGGCCAGCATATCGGCAATACGCTTGTGCGCCGCGTCGCGGCCGGTCAGCATTTTGCCCGACAGCAGCACAGTTTCACCTGCTTTCCAATCCAGCACCTGTTCCGGCGTCACTGTGTCCAGGTTCACCCGGCGCACATTGTTGCCAAGCTCCCAGGTCACCTGTGGCCAGTCTTCCAGCTTGGGTGGTGTTAACTGGGCCGGGCCTGACCCATCCAGGTGGAAATGCACATGGCGGGTGGCCGCGCAGTTCGGGATCATCACCACCGGCTTGGACGCCGCATGGGTGGCCACAGATTTAATTTTGACATCGACCACTGTGGTTAAGCCGCCCAACCCCTGGGCACCAATGCCCAGTTTGTTCACTTTGTCGTACAGCTCCAGACGCAGTTTTTCGTCGGCCGTTTCGGCACCTTTTTCCAGCAGGTCCTGAATATCCACCGGCTCCATCAGCGCTTCTTTGGCCAGCACTGCCGCTTTTTCGGCGGTGCCACCAATACCAATGCCAAGCATACCCGGCGGACACCAGCCCGCCCCCATTTTCGGCAGGGTTTCCAGCACCCACTCCACCACAGAGTCGGACGGGTTCAGCATCACCATTTTGGTTTTGTTTTCACTGCCACCGCCTTTGGCGGCAATCATCACTTCGACATGGTGGCCTGCCACCATATCAATGTGCACTACGGATGGCGTGTTGTCTTTGGTGTTTTTCCGGCTCCCGGCGGGGTCCGCCACAATAGAAGCGCGCAGCGGGTTGTGTGGGTTCAGGTAAGCACGACGGGTGCCTTCGTCCACCATTTGCTGCACTGTCATGTCGGTTTTGTCCCAACGCACATCCATACCGATTTTGACGAAACAAGTGACAATGCCGGTGTCCTGACAGATAGGCCTGTTGCCTTCGGCCGACATGCGTGAGTTGATCAGAATTTGGGCTATTGCATCTTTGGCGGCCTGGTTCTGCTCCTTGTGGTAGGCCTTTTCCAACGCCTGCACAAAATCCAGCGGGTGATAATAAGAGATGTACTGCAACGCATCTTCGATGCTGTCGATAAAGTCTTGCTGGCGAATTACCGTCATGTTGTGCCCTTTTCTGTCAGGTTCAGACGACGCTTCAGCCCCTGCACGGGCGGGAGCGTCGGGATTAACTAATAGTGGTCAGGCTGTTATGATACCGCGCAACCGATCCAGCGGCTAGTCGACCCAGGTCGTTTTGCTGGAAATTGACGATTGATGAAGATGAGTTCCGCATGGCCACTGCCCTGTTATTACCCGAGTCGCCCCAGGATTTAACCCGCTATTTTGCCGCGGTGGCGCATCAGCCCTGGGCGCTGTTGTTCGACTCCGCCGCCGCCGCCCATATCAACAGCCGCTACCATATTCTGCTGGCACAACCTGTTGCCACCCTGACCTGCCATGATGGCGAGCTGCAGTTGAACAAAAACGGCGAAGTCAGCTCATTTCGTGCCGACCCGTTTGCGACGCTGCAGCAATTGCATCAGGACTATTTTCCTGCGCCACAAACTGCGCTGGCGCTGCCTTTTGCCGGGGGGCTGGCGGGCTTTTTTGGTTATGAACTGGGCCAGTTGCTGGAACCCGTGCCCGCCGTGGCTTCACCTGCCCGTGCCCTGCCCGATTTAGCGGTTGGGGTTTACCTCTGGGCCTTGGTGCTGGACCAGCAACAGGGCAAGCTTTGGTATGTGGATGCCACAGGCGACGCCAGCCACAGCTGGCCGGTGCGCAAAGTGCTGTTTGACCGCCCCCCTGAGGCGGCACCATTTTCACTGTGCAGCGACTGGACGGCCAATATGGATGCACAGCAGTACAAGGAAAAATTCGACAAAGTGCAGCAGTACCTGAAAAGCGGCGACTGTTACCAGATTAACCTGGCGCAGCGGTTTTCGGCCCGTTACCAGGGCGATGAATGGCAGGCTTACCTGAAATTGCGAGCCAAAAACGGCGCGCCTTTTTCTGCTTTTATGCGCCTGCCCGAAGGTTGTGTGCTGTCGCTCTCACCCGAACGTTTTATTGAAGTGAAACAAGGCCGGGTGGAGACCAAACCTATTAAAGGCACCCTGCCGCGCAGCAGTGACCCGGCGCAGGATGCCGCCAATGCAGCAGAGCTGCAACGGTCAGAAAAAAACCGCGCCGAAAACGTGATGATTGTCGATTTGCTGCGTAACGATTTAGGCAAACACTGTGTGCCAGGGTCGGTCAAAGTGCCCTCCTTGTTTGCCATTGAATCTTTTCCGGCGGTGCACCATTTGGTCAGCACAGTCACAGGCCAGTTGAATCCATCGGCCGATGCCTTTGATTTATTGCGGGGTGCTTTCCCTGGTGGCTCTATTACCGGTGCGCCCAAAGTGCGGGCCATGCAGATTATTGCCGAATTAGAGCCGCACCCACGCTCGGTGTACTGCGGCGCCTTGGGTTATATCAACCAGCAAGGCGATATGGACAGCAATATTGCGATACGCACCCTGGTGCTGGCAGAAGGTGAAGCTTTGTGCTGGGCCGGTGGCGGCCTGGTGGCGGACTCAGAGGCCCACAGTGAATACCAGGAAACCTTTGATAAAGTGCAGCGTATTCTGCCTGTCCTTTCGGAGCAAGACTGATGCAATGGCCGCAGTTTTACCCGCGCTTTTTATTGCAGCAGCCGGTGCCACACCAGCGCTTGTTGCCCGCTCAGGCCAGAGCCTCAGCCGTGTTGGTGCTGCTGCGTGAAGGCAGCCAAGGACTGGAAGTGTTGCTGACAGAGCGGGCTGCCCATTTAAAACACCACCCCGGGCAAATCAGTTTTCCGGGGGGCCGTATTGAAGAGGGCGAAAGCAGCTGGCAGGCGGCGCTGCGGGAAGCTTTTGAAGAAACCGGTGTGCTTGAGCGCAATATCCAGGTGCTGGGCCAGTTGCCAGACTACGTGACTGGCACCGGCTTTTTTATTTCACCGCACCTGGCTTTGCTGACCGAAGAGCAACCGCTGGTGTTGCAGGCCGAAGAAGTGGCCTCTGCCTTTTGGCTGCCGCTGTCTCTGCTGGCAGCCCCCGGCGCGCTGTACTCCGAGCTGCGCCAGTTTGGCCCTGTGTTACACCGCCTGTATTATTTTCCGTACCGGCAAAAGCTGATTTGGGGCGCCACAGCCGCTGTGCTGGTGAATCTGCTTGAACAAACCGCCGCATAACACTGGCCTGTTGCTGTAATAAGCGCCGACCAGTTACAAAGCGGGTTACAGTGTGATTGGCTTTGGTTAGAATAGCCGCCAGTCAGAGGTCACACGAAGTATAACTATGATCATCAGCGCATTTGACATGTTCAGTATCGGCATAGGCCCGTCCAGTTCACACACCGTCGGCCCTATGCGTGCCGCCAAAAAATTCTGTGAAGAGTTACGCGCACAAGGTTTATTCGACCGGGTGACCCAGGTGAAAGTGGAGCTGTTCGGCTCTTTGGGCCAGACCGGCATAGGCCACGGCACCGGCAAAGCGGTGATTCTGGGCCTGTCGGGTTACCTGCCAGAAAGCATTGAACCCGACGCCGTACCCGGCCTGTTAAAACAGGTAGAAAGCAGCGAAAGCATTCAGCTGGACCAAAAGCGTGCCGTGTTGTTTCCGCGTGAAGGCGCCATTATTTTCCATCGCCGCAAAACCTTAAAAGAGCATTCCAACGGTATGGAATTAATTGCCTATGAAGGCAATGAGGTGCTGCTAAGCGAGATTTACTTTTCGATAGGTGGAGGCTTTATTGTCAAAGCCGAAGATTTCGCCCAGGAAAAAGAAGCGGCCAGCCAGTTTGCGGCCAACAATCCACCACCTTTTCCGTTTGAAAGCGGTGCTGAGCTGCTGAAGCTGTGCAAAGACAATGGCTTGTCCATTGCCGGTTTGATGATGGAAAACGAAAAGGTGCTGCGCAGCGAAGAGCAAATTCGCACTGAGCTGGGCGCCATCTGGCAAACCATGGTGAGCTGCATTAACCGCGGTATGCGCACTGAAGGCATTTTACCGGGCGGCTTAAAAGTAAAACGCCGCGCCCCGGCCCTGTATAAACGTTTAGCGGCCGAAAAAAGTGCCGACCCATTGCAGGTAATGGACTGGGTAAACCTGTTTGCGCTGGCGGTGAACGAAGAAAACGCCGCCGGTGGCCGGGTAGTGACAGCGCCGACCAACGGCGCCGCCGGTATTATTCCGGCCGTGTTGATGTACTACGACAAGTTTATTCAGCCAGTGACGCCGGAAATTTACAGCCGTTACCTGCTAACCGCCGCCGCCATTGGCATTTTGTATAAGAAAAATGCCTCTATTTCCGGCGCGGAAGTGGGCTGCCAGGGTGAAGTGGGCGTGGCCTGTTCTATGGCTGCCGGTGCGCTGACAGAGATTTTGGGTGGCAGCGTGGACAATGTAGAAAACGCCGCTGAAATTGGCATGGAACACAACCTGGGCCTGACCTGCGACCCGGTCGGCGGCCTGGTGCAGGTGCCCTGCATTGAACGCAACGCCATGGGTGCAGTGAAGGCCATTAACGCCTCCCGTCTCGCGCTGCGCGGCACAGGCGAGCATAAGGTGTCTTTGGATAAAGTGATCAAAACCATGTGGGACACAGGCCGCGATATGCAAAGCAAATACAAAGAAACCTCACGCGGCGGTCTGGCGGTAAACATTATCGAGTGTTAAACCTCGCCTGATTTCGACGTTGAACTGTAGGGGCGTACCTTGGTGCGCCCTTTTTATTTCTTTATGCTTGGTTGCAGATGGTTACGGCTTCATCCACCAGATGGTCAGGCGACCCGGACAGGGGTAACTACTGCATTCGCCCTTTCGCGCCTGACTCTATTGGTTTGGGGCTCACTTTGGATCGCGCACTCCGCAGTCACCCCCGCCCGGTTTGGTGGCTCACTTCAAGCTATAACGCGAAGCTTTGCGGAAACTTTGGAACCGCGCAGCGGTGGAAAAGTTTTCCGACAACAGCACATTGATATGCGCATCAACCTCTTATCTTACGAAGCATAAACCTTAGTTAAATTATCATTCGTAAGTTTCAGGGCTGAAAACTCTGCAGCAGAGCAAATTGTCAAATCTATTTTTGCCGATTGCTGTCTTAATTCTGATTTTAGAATTACCGAAACTCGCTCAACCGCATCCTTCGCTTGAACATTCGAGTAAACGATAACCGCATCAATATCTTCGTATAGCTTTCGCCGTAGATAAGAGCCGAATAGATATACTTGGAGGCCTTTGGGTAGACTTGCACGCTCGAGCGGCCGTTTAAAAGAATTTATTCGATCTTCGCGTTCGGAACTGAGCAAATAATTTAAGAAATGTTCACCGGTCTTCCTTAACGCTCCCATAAACTCCCCAAACATGAAAAGCCCAATTCCATGTTCGATGCATAGTTGCTTGGCAACTTCAGCGTATTGCCCTGCTGGGCAAGAACAAATAATAACTTCTACTTGTGGGTTGACGGCAATGACCTTTTCGAGAGTGTATTCAGTAAAATAATAAGTATTCGTTACAAACACTCGAAGCTCCCTGCCATCCTTTAATGTGATAGACATTGTAGCTCGATTAAGCTCTTCCATTTGATCTATAAAGTCATGATTGGCCAAGAACCGATTTATAAACGTAGAAACTTGGTTGTGGCGGAACTCAAGTTCTTCTTTCTCTCTTCTTTCGAGGGGAGGCATTTCTACGCCTAACTTTGTCTTCACAAAGTGATCAAACTCTACAGGAAATAGCTTATAGTCATTAACCTTTTGTCCCAGCAGGCAGTTATCTTCGAAAGCATCGACGTGAAGCTTATAATTAAGCATTTCCCTGTAGACATCCCAAGGGTACGGAAAATTTCTTTTATTTTTCTCTATTAAATCAACAATGCGGCGGTTGTTTGGAAGAATAGTATCAAGGCACCTCCTGCGCCAAATAGTTAAGGCGTCACCAGAGCCCCCCTCTAGGACTCTCTGTGAATACGGACCATATTCTCGAAAAATTGCTCCGTTTTCATCCAGAAGCTCACTCACATCAATCAATAGTTCGCGCTCATCTGTCACTCTCGGAATATTGAAGAACTGCCTAACTTTCCTCTCATGATCAGATTTCCAAATTCGAATTGTCTCTACGCTATATTTCTTCTCCAGCTCATCTACGATTTTGTGACATTCAAGGCAGAGCATAATTAAATTGTCGAGACCATCTCGATCTATTAATTCTGCTAGTTCATGGTCACTTCGAGGCCCATTTTCACCATGACCAATAATATGTGCTACGTTGGCTAAGCTTACACTGTCGTCCCCTACGGTGGCGAACAAGAAGCGGTTACAACTGGGGTTTTGACAATACCCGCCACAACCTGCCCAAAGCTGCCTCGCGACGTTAACAGGTATAGATTTTCTGGCCATTCTAAAGTTTTTCCTAGATTTGCTTTGTACCTAAATTGCTCAGCCTATGGAAACGCATAACGCCCGCATAAGGGGCTGATAATGCTTGGCTACACTGTTAAGCGAAGCGGAACTGAGCCAAGCGTTAGCAGTCCCATCACTTGATGCGCTTGTTATGCGTATTTTCCACCGCCTGCAAATTCTTGAATATGTTCGAGTTTGCGTATTTGGCTGTCAAACTTACCTAAAAACTTCAATCCTTCGATTAATGCAGTTGCAGCTAGAGCAACAGATTGATTTTCTAGCATTTTTATTTCATCGGAGTTTGGCGTGTGGCCAATCGAGATTCGCTCGCCAACAGCGTGAAAATAAATTAGCATTTCTAAATTTCCATGAGAGCTACGACATAAATGAGCGTAAAACCCGTTATAAGTTTTAACTTCATCTGCAAGCTCAAATTTCTTAAAAATTGACATCAACTCTCTAGGATTTACTTTTTTGCCCTTTATTTTCGCCTTGTGAAAATCAAACGACTTATTCATTTCATCAATATAATTAATATCGTTAATGACACACATTAGATCAATATATGATTCCAAGGCACTTCGCAGAACTATTGGTGCCGATGCAACACGATTGTTCTTTAATAATAGGAGGCAATCTTGGCATAATTCAGAAACTCTAGTCATCAACAGTGCGACATACTTTTGTTGCAGGTTCTTATGACAGAGCTTAGAAAAAGCATCAAGTCGAATTGTGTTGAGCTCTTCCCAAACTTGATTATTCAAAGAATCATCCTGTACGCATAACGCTTATTCAAAGGCAAAACGCCCGCAAGTCGGAAATTTTTTTGCCTGCTTTCCTGATTTTTACTTATGCCAAATTAGCGCTGAAGTGTCTCTAAATCAACGACATCTTCTGAAATGGAAAAAATGTTTGCGGCAAAATCCATACTTGCTGTCCGCTAGTTATCCTAAATTTAACTCATGCTTAGGTGCTGATATTTTGAACAGTGGTTTTGAACGAAGCGTAAGGAAAGGTCACTGGCAAACCAGGCGGGGGTGACTGCGGAGTGAGCAATATAAAAGTGAGCGCGGGAGGCGCGAACGGGCGAACGCAGTAGTTACCCTTGTCTGGTTTACTTGCCCCGCTACGGAGAAAAAACAGTCGCTAGCATCGCCAGGTTCAGCTGCCCCACTACGGAGTGCCCAATAAGCCAGACGATAATTACCCGACCATCCGGGCGCAGTAAACTGCGCCCCTACAGCCAATCTTCAGCGTGCTTTGTTGCATCTGACAACGGCGCAGTGCTGCATAGTGCTGCGCTGTCAGGCCGCTAACTTAGTCGGCTATCTGCGTTGTCACCGGCGTGATCCGGCTGGGTTCGTAGCTGTCGTAGCGTGGCAGCTTTGCGTCTAAATCATCCCAGTTGGCTTTGGACGACACAAAGTTATGCGAGATGGGGCGCTCAACAATGTCCGAATCCAGAATGCCAAGGCGTAACCTCAGCCTGGTTGGGTCGGCGGCATTGCTGCTGTACACAGGTGAGGCGCAAATACTGCAGAAATAACGCACTTTGCCCGGCGAGGTTTCGTAGCGGCCGAGTTTGTCCTGCCCGGTGTTGATCAGCAAAGCGCTGGTTGCAATAAAACCATTGGTGGCATAGGCGGTGCCGCTGTTTTTTCGGCATTTAGAGCAGTGGCAATGAATAATCGAATCAATGCCGCCCTGCACTTGCAGCGTCACAGCGCCACATAAACAACTTCCCTGGTACATAAAACCTCTTTTATTAAGAGTGAGACAGCTGAGAATTATTCAATACTCAGCATACCTCTTATTGGCCTGATAGGCTTCCAGTTCCAGCGGCGAGTTTTCATAACCATAGGTTGCCAAATCAGCAAAATGCTGGCTGACGACTGTGGTTAAATCCGACCGCTCAATCTGCAGCACATGCACCAGCTCATGGGCCAGCCGGGGTTTGGTCAGGCTGTAGTCTTTTCGCACATAAATAGAATAACCAAATACCTGCGCGTTATTGATAATGCCCTCACCAATAAAACCAAGGGCTTCACCCACGATTTTTAACAGCAGGTTATGGTAAGGAAACGGCACCTCATCCACATACACCAGCCGCACCCGCTCAGGCTGTTGAATGCCAATGTCGCGGGCCAGTTGCAGCTGTTGTTCAGTCAGCGCCTCACCAGTGGCCACTCCAGCGGCCTCAGTGGCGGCCGCCCATTCGATATAAGGTGGCAGCACCACAAAACCAATAATACGCTGATGAAACACCGCAACCGCGGCAACCAGAACAGCGAAAAACGCCAGCCCCCATTTAATTTTTGTCATCAGTTTCCATTCCTTGTGAATTCGTTAACACCGCAGCTAAAAAAGGCGCAGTACACTGCGCCTTTTGAAATAAAGCACAACAGCAGTTACTTCTGCGCTGTTAACTCGTCCACTTTATAGTCTGCTGCCACATTTTTACTGGCCGATTTACGGGAAAAGTCGGCCAGGATCAAATACAGGCATGGGATCAAAATCAGCGTGATCAGGGTGGCAAACACAATACCGTACGCCAGCGACACCGCCATGGGCACCACAATTTGTGCCTGCAGGCTCTTTTCCAGCACTATAGGCGCCAGGCCTAAAAAGGTGGTTAAGGACGTCAGCATAATAGGCCGGAAGCGGCGGGTGGCCGCCTGGATCACCGCATCTTTCACCGGCACCCCTTCATCACGGGCTTCATTGACAAAATCCACCATCACCAACGAGTCGTTCACCACCACGCCCGCCAGCGCAATCAGGCCAAACAGCGACATAATGCTGACACTTAAGCCCAGCAGCATATGGCCCAGTACGGCACCGATAAAACCGAACGGGATCACCGACATAATGATCAGTGGCTGGGTGTAGGATTTCAGCGGCACCGCCAGCAGTGCATAAATTACAAAAAACGCCAACAGGAAACCCAGCGCCAGGTCACGCATTGCGTCCTGCTCTTCCAGGCTGGCACCTTCCAGGGCGGTTTCTACGCCGTATTTTTGTGACAGCAGTGGCAGTACTTTTTCCTGCAGCTCTTTGGTGATCTTCATAGGTTCCGCCACAGCTTTATCCACTGAGGCATTGATCGTCACCGAGCGCTCACCATCCACCCGGTTGATGGCTGAGTAACTGGGTTGGGTGCGGTAGCTGGCCACCTGAGCAAACGGCACTTCAGCCCCAGAAGCGGTGCGGATTTTCATATTCTCCAGGTTGCCAATGGAGCGACGCTCCTCTTTCGGGTAACGCACCATCACTTTCACTTCTTCGCTGTCGCGCTGAATACGCTGGGCTTCAGCACCGTAAAAGCCGTACCGTACCTGTGTGGCTAAATTTTGCAGCGTAATGCCCATGGCTTCGGCTTCGGGTTTCACTTCCAGCACAATTTCGTCGTTGCCGCCGCTGATACTGTCCTGAATGTCGTACACGCCCTGGTATTGCTGCATCGCCGCTTTTAACTCTTCAGTCGCCAGACGCAGCTTGTCGAGGTCTTTACTCACCAGTTGGAAAGAAATATCACCACCACCGCCACCGCTGGTGGACGAAAAAATCTGCAGGGTTTTTACCCCGGCAATTTCCGGGATCTCTTCACGCCAGCGCCGGACAAACTCATTGGCGTCGGTTTCACGGCCTTCGCTTTTCGCCAGCTCAATAACAAACTGCCCCGCCGTTTCCGACTGAGTAAAGGTCAGCCGGTGTTTTACCATCGCCTCTTCCCCTTCGCCCTGCAGCTTCTGATCGGTCCGCATCAGCGCCTGCTCCAGCTGCTGCATCGCGCTGATGGTACTCTGGCCAGACGAACCTTCCATCATGCTCAGGTTCACATTGATAAAGTCGCTGGGAATATTGGGGAAAAACACCCAACGCACATGACCACCGCCCAACAAACCAATCATCAGGATCATCATGGCCAAAAAGCTGCTGGCAGTGATGTATCGGTGTTCCAGCGCCCATTCAATGGCAGTCTTATAGCGTCCCTGCACAAAACGCTCGGTCGCGCCGCTCACATTCTCCCGCACACCCCGCACCACCCGGCTGGTGCCACGGCCTATTGCATAAAAGAAACCTTTACGGTTTGGGTCCCAGGGTTTGGTGTCCATCGCAATTAAATGCGCTGGCAAGATCAGCTTGGATTCCACCATCGAAAACAGCAGGCAAAGCACCACCACCCAGGCAATGGATTCCCAAATCGGGCCTTGCGGGCCGCCGACCATCAGCATCGGAATAAAAGCCGCCACTGTGGTTAACACCCCAAAAGTAGCTGGCACCGCCACCCGCTGGGCGCCGCGGATCACCGTCTCCGGCGATTTGCCGTATTTCTCAATTTCACTGTAGGCGCTTTCGCCTATGATAATGGCGTCGTCAACCAGTATGCCCAGCACCAGAATAAAGCCGAACAAGCTGATCATATTGATGGACACATCAAAAAATGACAGTGGCATCAGGGCTATAGTGCCGAGGAAGCAGACGGGGATACCCACCATCACCCAAAAGGCGACGCGGAATTCCAGAAACAGCGTGAGGCTGATCAGCACCAGTAAGGCCCCCATCCACATATTGTCGGTCATCAGGTCCAGCCGGCCCTGCAGGTAATAACTCGAATCGCCCCAGGAATCGATTTTAATGCTGTCTGGCAGTTCTTTTTGCTTTTTCGCCACATAGTCTTTCACCACTTTGGCAATATGCAGGGTGTTGTCGTCGCCCACGGCGTCCACCCGAATCGACACTGAAGGTTTGCCGTTGAAGGTGGAATAGGCATCAAATTCGACAAAGCCATCACGCACTGTCGCAATATCCCCCAGCAGCAACCGGGTACCGTCAGCTCTGTTAATCAGCACCAGGTCGGCAAAGTCCTGCTCGCGGTAAGCCTGGCCTTTTGCACGCAGCAGAATATTGCCGTTGTCCGATTTAATGGAACCACCTGGTACATCGACTGAACTGCCGCGTACCGCACTGACCACCTGGTCGAACGTCAGGCCGTATTTGCGCAGCTGGTATTCAGATACCTCAATCGACACTTCGTAATCCAAAGCGCCAACCACTTCCACTTTGCTGACACCAGGCAGTTTTTTCAGGTCATCGCGCACATCTTTGGCAAATTCCTTCAGACCTCGCTGGTCGGTGTCGCCATACACTGACAACCACAACACGTTACTGGAGAATTTGGTGTGGTAAATCACTGGCCGCTCGGTTTGGGCCGGGAAGGATGAAATCGAATCCACCTGCATTTTGATTTCATTCATCACTTCCTGAATGTCGTAGTCCGACTGAATCTCAACCTGCACTGTGGCCAGGCCTTCCACTGCATTGGAACGGATTTTCTTAATGCCGTTAATGCTTTGCAGCGATTCTTCAATTTTATCGACAATACCCTCTTCCACTTCCTGCGGTGCAGCACCGAGGTAAGGCACCCGGATCGTCACCTGCTCCAGCTGAATTTCCGGAAAGGTTTGTTTTTTGATGGTGAAAATGCCAACAATGCCGGCAAACAGCAGTATCACCATTAACAGGTTAGCCGCCACGCTGTTGCGGGCAAACCAGGCGAGTACGCCTTTATGGGTTTGATCCAGATGCTGCATCACTGAGCTTCCTGTTTCGCCACAGCCGCCACTGCGGTTTCTGCTTTGGTTTCGTCAGCCGGTTTGACCGGGTCCGCTGAAGTACGCAGTGCCATACCAGCCAGGGGGTTGGCAATAGCGGTCAGCACCAGTTGGTCGTTGTCGGTTAAGCCAGCGCTGATGTAGGCGTAACGTTCGTCCATCCGCTGCACCGTCACGCTACGGATCTCCAGCTTGTTGTCGGCGGCAACCAGCACTTTATGGTCCGGTAATAACAGATGGCGTTCCAACAACACCAGATCATCTTCAGCACGGCCCTCTATACGGGCTTTGACAAAACGGCCGAAGCGCAACACCTCCTGGCCGGAGGATTTCAGCTGGTACGGGTCCTGCACCTGAGCCACCGCATAAATCACCCTGTTCTGTTCGTCCAGCATACCTTCGGTCCGCACCAGCCGGGCGTTCCAGCGGCGCAGCTCACCGCCTACTTCAGCACTGAGCTCCACTTCAGGCAGGCTGGCCGGATCGGCGCCCTGCGCCGGAATATTCAGGTAAGCCACATCGTTGTCAGTCAGTGGCATACGGATTTCAGCCAGTTCAGTGCCGTAAATCTGTCCAAGCTGTGTGCCCCGGCTGATAAACTGGCCTAAGTTGGCGGTTTTGCTTTTGACAATGCCGCTGTAGGGCGCACGGATTTCGGTGCGGATCAGGTTACGGCGCGCATTTTCCAGCTCCGCTTCGGCTGAACGCAGATTGGCCAGCTCCTGTGCCAGCTGAGGCCGGCGTAAACCCAGTTCAGGTGCTTTGCCTTCACTGAACATACTCCATTCGCGCTCCGCCACTTTGCCGCGGGCTTTTTCTTCTTCCAGTGCCGCTTTGGCACGGGCCAGGCTGGCTTCTGCCAGTTTCACTGCCGTCTGGTAGTCATAAGGTTCCACCTGCACCAGCAAGTCGCCTTTGTTAAAAAAGCCGCCTTCGATAAACTGGTCTGCCACATAGGTAATCACGCCATTCACTTCCGACGTCAGGGTGGTCATTACCCGTGGCTGCACCGTGCCCTGCGACCAGACCTGGTAAGTTAAATCCTGCTGCACTACAGGTTTTACGTCCACCAGCATGTCTTTGCGCTGTTCCGTTTTTTGCTCTGGCGGCTTTTTGCCTGCGGTCAGTATTACTGCCAAGCCAATAGCCCCGGCAATAATCAGCACGGGAGCCACTATTTTCAGCGTGCTTTTTTTCATGTTCTGTTCCCTGTTTGCATTCGAATTCAATCTGTTACCTATAGTACAGCGGTCATACGGGCGGTTATAGCATTCAGATCTTAAGCTTTTACAACAAGCCTTAGGTATGACACAAAAAACAGATCCAATGGAGCAATAAAAAAATCATTAAAATCAAACAGATAACTTTTGGTTCTTAGAAGATCCGCCAGAGTTTCGTTCATGGGGCCACAGACCAGCGACATATTTAGTTACAACTTCCCTGAACTTTGTGCTCATTTTATAGCCAAGAGTGCTAACCTCAGATCAGAAAGTTATTTTGGGGCCAGCTGCAGATCTCGTTAAGGTGGGAAGGCTTAGTGTCATTAAAGCGTCAGATGGCCAGACTAAGCTCAGACCAAAGACCAGTGTGATTGAGAAGAGGGAAAGCAATGAGCATTCAGAAACAGTACTTAAAGACCAAGCCCGTGTGCAAAGTGACTTTTACTGTTGCCGCCGATCAGCAGGTCGAATCCGTGGCCTTAGCCGGTGATTTTAACGAATGGGATCCAAAGGCCCTGCTGCTGAAAAAAAGCAAAAATGGTGTGTTCAGCACCAGTCTGAACCTGGAACCCAATAAGCAGTACCAGTTCCGCTATGTGATCAACGGCGAGCAGTGGGTCAACGACGACGAAGCAGATGCTTACCTGCCGACAGACGTCAGTTACGATCAGAACAGTGTATTGCAGTTGTAAGGCACAAACCGCCACCTGCTTCGGTGGGCATTCGCAAAAAGGCCGGGGTAACCCGGCCTTTCACTGTTAGCGGCCGCGTATTTTCAATCAGCACTTTTCCAGCACTAAACAGCCCACTGAATAACCAGCGCCGAACGAACATAAAATAGCTTTTTCACCCGCGGCAATGCCGGTTTTGTTTTGATGAAACGCAATGATAGAACCGGCGGAGGCCGTATTGGCATAGGTGTCCAGTACTAAGGGGGCTTCCCCTGCTTCCGGCTCGCGGCCTAAAATTTTCTTCGCCGCAAACAGGTTCATATTGATATTGGCCTGATGCAGCCACAGCCGTTTTAATTGCTCTGGTGCCACCTGACAGGCGTCCATCTCCGCCAAAATTACATCGGCCACTATAGGCAGCAACTCTTTAAACACCTTGCGGCCCTGCTGTTTAAAAAATGGCGCTTCCGGGTCCTGCTCCGGATAACAGTGATCGACATAACTGACGTCACAGCGGATATTGTTGGAGAACTCCGTTTTTAACCGCATGCCCAAAATACGGTAGGCAGCATCGGAGGTGGCCGTTTCTTCTGCTTCGATAATGGTGGCGGTGCAAACATCACCAAAAATAAAGTGGCTGTCGCGACTGGTGTAATTCACCTGCGGAGAAGCAAACTCCGGGTTCACAATCAGCACCACTTTAGCGGTACCCCCACGAATGGCATTGACTGCATTGCTGATCGCAAAGGTGGCGGATGAACAGGCCACGTTCATATCAAAGGCGTAACCTGCAGCACCCAACGCCTGCTGCAGCTCAATGGAAAGCGCCGGATAAGGCCGCTGCATATTAGAGGCGGCACAAATAATCAGGTCAATGTCAGCGGCCGTTTTACCCGCTTGGGTCATGGCTTCTTTGGCGGCAATAATCGCCATTTCCACCATTTCGGGGTGTTCATCTTCACTGCGACGGGCAAACACAGGTTGCATCACGGCTGTGTCCAGAATGCCTTCTTTGTACATCACATGGCGCGATTTAATGCCTGAAGCTTTTTCGATAAATTCACAGCTGGAATACTCCAGCGCGACCAGCTCGCCCGCCTCAATCTGGGCTTTAAACTCTTCGTTGTGTAAATCGACATACTGGTTGTAGCTGGCGACCAATTCTTCATTGGTGATCACTTCTTTCGGGGTAAAACAGCCTGAACCGCTGATCACGACCTGTTTCATCATTCTATCCTTCTGTTGCCGTCTCTGGTCTGGACAGCTTAAAAATTGCGGCTATTGTAGCCTAACTCTCACTCACTTTGGCTGCTGTTTTGTTGTGATGCGGCGTTTTTCGTTTCACTATCACTAAGGTACTGGCCACTTTGTCCTGAATCGCCTGCCGGTTGGGGTCCCACAAAATTTGCAGAAAACCAATCAGGCCTGTGGCAAAACCAGCCCCATAACCGCCCTGACGGCTGAAAGAGTTCCATAAGCTCAGCGGCTGGTCATCCAGTTGCACCACCTGAATGCCCATCAATAATTTGCCAATGGTCTGGCCCTGGTTCCAGCTGATAAAAAAGGTGAAATAAAACATAGCCCAGCCAAAACCAACCCCAAAATCGGCCAGAATACCTTTGGTCCATTGCAGCAGGCTATGATTGGATTTTTCCAGCTTTTGCCAGAGGTTGGGCTCAGCTGCAGCGTCTTTGCTGTCGTCCTTGCTGCCATGCTGTTCGTTTTTAATCACAGGCTCGGTGAGATAGTGCGCCTGTGCAGCCTGCAGCTGTGTTTGCTGTTGTTTGCTGAGCTGACTGGCGTCGATAAGCTCATCCAGTGTTAATTTTTTGTCCTCCACGCTCATGCCACTGGCGTTTAACTGCTGCCGGAAGTCGGCGACTTCTTGCTCAACGCATTGGTAGTCACAGTGGTCGTTGGCAAGTTTCAGCGCCACGCCAGCCATTGGCAGTGCCAGCTCACTGGGCAGGTCGAGTTTTTTTACCCCGTCGGAATCCGGTGTTTGCGGTGAAAAATCCAGGGTGAACGCCAGCGTCAGGGTGACAATCCCGACCAGCACCGCCTGCTGGATACGCTGTTGCCGGATCCGGTTCCACAATAAATAGCCCAGCAAAGGCAGTATAAAGACCAGGCTGCCTGAACTTAAGGCGCTAATCAGCAAGCCATCAATGCCAATAGCCATGCCCCTGCGCACAGGCTTGGCCAGCGGCTGACCAATCAGACTGTCAGCCACTTTAAACGCATGAGGGGTGACAATCTGGCGGATTTCTTTTTGGCTTAACTGATGGCCTGTTTCATCCACAAAGGTATTGGGGGCAACCTGGGTAATATCATGCGAAGCGTCGGGAGACGTCATGGCGATTCCTTGCTCAAATTTTGAAAATCACTTTAAAGTCAAAAGCCCAAGCGGGCAAGAGCCCGAACCCTGTTGAGGCTCAGCTCAGCTGCGGCCCTTACTTAGCCAGCCCATCACCTGTTGCAACCCCTGCAGCGAAAAATCGGCCATACGCTGCTGCATCAGCGCTCTGATGATGTCTATCGAATGATAATGACGCCACCACTGCTGCGGCTGAGGATTCAGCCAGGCGGCATGACTGAAATGGCCCAGCAGCCGTTTTAACCAGACTTCTCCGCTTTCCTGGTTATAGTGTTCGACGCTGCCGCCAGGATAGGTAATTTCGTAAGGCCCCATAGTGGCGTCCCCCACCAGCAACAACTTGTAGTCGCTGCCATAGGTGTGCAGCAGGTCGCTGGTCGATACCTGGTCCTGATGGCGGCGTTTGGCGCTTTTCCACAGCGTCTCGTAGACACAGTTATGAAAATAAAAAAACTCCAGATGCTTAAACTCAGTGCGGGCGGCCAGAAACAGCTGTTCGCATTCATGAATGTAATCATCCATCGAGCCGCCTATATCAAACAGGATCAACACCTTGACGGCATTGTGCCGCTCGGCCTGAAACTTTAAATCCAGCCAGCCGGCCTGCTGGGCTGTGGCGTCAATGGTAGCAGCCAAATCCAGCTCACTGGCCGCCCCGGTGCGGGCAAACCGCCGCAGCTGGCGTAAAGCCAGCTGCAAGGCGCGGTGATTCAGCTCCGCTTTGTCATCAAAGTCTTTAAACTCGCGTTGGTCCCAGACCTTCACCGCGCGGCGGGCACCGCTGCCCTGCTGGCCCAGACGAATGCCTTCCGGATGAAAACCATAAGCGCCAAAGGGCGAACTGCCGCCCGTGCCAATCCATTTATTGCCGCCGGCATGGCGCTCCTGCTGCTCTTTTAACCGCTCGCGAAACTGTTGCAGCAACTGTTCCAGCCCGCCCAGACTTTGCAGTTTGGCTTTGTCTTCCTCCGATAACTGCCGCAACAAACCGGGCACCAGCCAGTCATCCGGGATCAGGCTGAGCGGGTCCAGACTGACCACCCCTTGAAAATAATCGGCAAAAGCACGATCGAATTTATCGTAATGCCGTTCATCTTTGACCAGACACAACCGGGACAGGCTGTAAAACCCGTCCAGACTGGCAAACACCAGCTCCTGCTGCAATGCGTTCAGCAAATCCAGCAATTCAGTCAGACTGCAGGGCACCCCATAGTGACGCAGCTTCAGGAAAAACTGCACCAGCATCAGCGTGTATGCCTTTTTGCGATAAAGGCCAGCTTTTCAATCAGTTCCACATCCTGCTCGTTCTTCAATAAGGCGCCGTACAAGGGCATTAAACCGCCCTGATGCTGCCGGTCCTGCAGCACTTCGGCACTGATATCTTCCGCCAGCAATAACTTCAGCCAGTCCAGCAGCTCAGAAGTGGACGGTTTTTTCTTCAGTTGTGCCACGTCCCTCAGTTCAAAAAACACCTCCAGTGCTTTGGTCAGCAACTGCTGCTGCAATGCCGGATAATGCGCCAGCACTATTTGTTTTAAGGTGTCCGCATCAGGAAAACGGATGTAATGGAAAAAACAGCGCCGTAAAAAAGCGTCCGGCAGCTCTTTTTCATTGTTGGAGGTAATAATCACCACAGGCCGCTGCACAGCCTCAATACGCTGTCCTGTTTCGTACACATCAAAGGACATCCGGTCCAGCTCATGCAGTAAGTCATTTGGAAACTCAATATCGGCTTTGTCGATTTCGTCAATCAGCAGCACAGGTCGCTGTGGTGCTGTAAAGGCTGTCCAAAGCTTGCCCGGTTTAATGTAGTTGCCAATGTCGGCCACCCGTTCACTGCCCAGCTGACCGTCGCGCAGCCGTGATACCGCATCGTACTCGTACAGGCCTTGTTGTGCTTTGCTGGTGGATTTAATTTGCCAGCGGATAAGTTCAGTGCCCAGTGACAGTGCCAGCTCTTCGGCCAGCCGGGTTTTGCCTGTGCCGGGTTCGCCTTTTAGCAATAAGGGTTTTTCCAGTTTGACAGCCGCATTGACAGCCAATGCCAGTTCATCAGAAAGAATATAATGTTCAGTACCTTGGAATTTCATTTCTCGGGTTTCCGGCCAAAAAAAGATGGCTATATCTTATAGCAAAACTATTCTTTCGTTTTTACCGGGCACGAGTATTCTTATAACCAATTTGATGCAACAGGAGCTTTTTTAGCATGGCAACTATTTTTGAAGACAACTCGTTGTCGATTGGCCGCACTCCGCTGGTGAAACTGAAACGAGTAACAGGCGGCAATGTGTACGCCAAAATTGAAGCCCGCAACCCGAGTTTCTCCGTGAAATGCCGTTTAGGTGCGGCGCTGATTTGGGATGCGGAAAAAAAAGGTTTATTGGGCCCAGGCAAAGAGCTGATTGAACCGACCTCAGGCAATACAGGTATTGCACTGGCTTTTGTGGCTGCCAGCCGGGGTTATCCTCTGACGCTGACCATGCCAGCCACTATGAGCCTGGAACGCCGTAAGTTGCTCAAAGCGCTGGGCGCCAATCTGGTGCTGACCGAAGGGCCAAAAGGCATGAAAGGTGCCATTGAAAAAGCCAAAGAAATTCAGGCGTCTAACCCGGACAAATACATTCTGTTGCAGCAATTTGAAAACCCGGCCAACCCACAAATTCACTTTGACACCACAGGCCCGGAGATCTGGAACGATCTGGACGGCCAGATTGATATTTTCGTTGCTGGTGTGGGCACTGGCGGAACCATCACAGGCGTCAGCCGCTACATCAAGCAGGAAAAAAACCACCCGCTGTGGTCAGTCGCGGTAGAACCTGCCGATTCACCTGTGATCAGCCAGGCGCTGGCCGGTGAAGAAATCAAACCAGGGCCACATAAAATTCAGGGTATTGGTGCCGGTTTTATTCCTGGCAACCTGGATTTAAGCCTGCTGGATGCAGTGGAAAAAGTCAGCAATGACGATGCGATTGCCATGGCACACCGGCTGATGAAAGAAGAAGGAATTCTGGCGGGCATCTCTTCTGGCGCTGCTGTTGTGGCGGCTAAACGACTGGCTGAAAAGCCGGAAAACGCCGGTAAAAACATTGTGGTGATCCTGCCAAGTTCGGCCGAGCGTTATTTATCCAGCCCGCTGTTTGCCGATGTGTTCACTGAGCAGGAATTACAGGCCTGATCAGTTCAAAGCAGGTGAAACAAGGCCGGTTTTCCGGCCTTTTTCTTTACTTTAGCGGCAAAAAAAACCACACTAGGCTGTCTTTCAAGCTCAGTGGGTGTGCAGATGTTCAGATGGATCCTTTTATTCGCAGCCTTGGTGCTGGCAGGCTGTCAGGAAGACAAGCCGAAAGTCAACGCTGATGCCGCTTCACCTGAATACGCAGCCGGTGAGTTCTTTCATGCGCTTTACACCAGCAAAAATCTTGAAAAGGCCATTAAACTGACTACTGAAAGTTATGGCCGGGTACTCAGCTCCTACGGCAGCACCCGCAGCATCACCAACACACTTTACAATATGACCTTTGATGAAGTGGCCATCAGCATTGATCGCACCGGTAAAAACCTGCGTGAGCAGTACGGCGATGAAGCAGAAATTACCATGCTGTTTGAAGGCAAAGCCAATGGCGGAAAAAAAATCGAACTCCGTGTGGTACGGATGATCAAAGTGGACGGCAAATGGAAGGTTGAAGGGGTCAAACCCAACCCCTTCTCCCGTACAGACGTCTGAACCCAGCCAGACCACCTATTTCTTCTGCAAAAACAACCGCACCGCCTGCTGACAATCCGGCCCTGCCAATAAACGCTCAAACTGCTGCAATTCAGCCTGAATAGCGGTGCTGACCGAAGCAGGCTGACGCATCAGGGCTCTGGCGGTTTGCACCGCGTCTGCCGGTAAAGCGGCCAGTTTTACCGCTTTGTTCAGGGCGTACTCCAGTAATGCCGCCTGCTCCACCAATTCGGTCACCATGCCCATCTGCAGCGCCTGTTCTGCACTGACGGCTTCGGACAACAACAGCATGGCAGAGGCCCGCTGCAAACCAATCAACTGCGGCAATAACAGGCTGGAGCCGGCTTCAGGGCAAAGCCCAAGCTGGGTAAAGGGCAACTGGAAACGGCACGGGCTGCTGGCATACACCAGATCGCAGTGCAGCAGCATGGTCGTGCCAATGCCAATAGCCAGGCCGGACACCGCCGCCACCATCGGTTTCGGGAAGGTGGCCAGCTTCTGCAAAAACTGCACTGTCGGGTGCTCGGCATTTAAAGCGCCTCCACCGAGGAAATCGGCCAGATCATTGCCTGCACTAAAGCAGTCCTGACTGCCCTGGAACAGCACGACACGCACCTGCGGATCGGCCTGCGCCTGTTCCAGTGCAGACACCAGTTGCCGGTACATCTGCTGGCTTAGCGCATTTTTCTTCTCAGGCCGGGCCAGCGTCAACACCAGCACGCCCTGCTGTTGGTTTACCTCAATAGTCATCTGTTAATCTCCTGCCACTGTGCCTTCGCGACGCGGATCCGCCGCGCCACGCAGCACAGCCCCCTGACGTTCAATGGCATGAATACCGCTGTTTAAATCAGCCAGTTTAGGCTGATAGCCCAATTCTTTCAGTGCTGGCACCAGTTGTTCCAGCACAGTGCCCTGTTCCAGTACCAGCATGTCATTACGATGGCTGAAACGCGGTAAAGCGGCCGCCTGTGCCGGGTCCATGCCCCAGTCAAGCACCGCAATCAGGTTCTGGGCCACGTAGTTGATAATACGGCTGCCGCCCGGTGAACCTGTGATGTATTTCAGCTGCCCCTGCTGGTCAAACACCATGACTGGCGCCATCGACGAACGGGGTCTTTTACCGCCTTGCACACGGTTCGCCACCCAAAAGCCGTTCAGGCGTGCATCCAGTGAAAAATCGGTCAGCTGGTTATTCAGCAAATAGCCATTGACCATCAGGCCGGAGCCAAAAGCGTTTTCAATACTGGTGGTCATGCTGACGGCGTTGCCAGCCCTGTCCACCACTGACAAATGGCTGGTATTGGCAAATTCAATGGCCTGGCTGGGAGCCAGAGGTTCAGCCCCTTCGGGTTCACCCGCCACCGCAGCGGGGCCTTCTGGAGACGTCAGCTGCGCAGCCCGTTGTTTCAGATAAGCCGGGTTCAGCAAGCCCTGCACCGGCACCTTGACAAAATCCGGATCGGCGGCAAAACGCTCGCGGTCCGCAAAAGCCAGTTTGGCGGCCTGGCTGATTAAATGCACAGCTTCTACCGAGTTGGGTTTAAGTCTGGCCACAGGCTGAGATGACAGTAACCCCAGAATTTGCAGCACGGCCAGACCACCAGAGCTTGGCGGTGCCATAGAACAGACTTTGTAAAGCCGGTAAGCCATACAAATGGCGTCCCGCTCGACCGGCCGATACGCCTGCAGATCCTGCGCAGTCAAAAGCCCGGGATTGATGGCCGCCTGTTGCACTGTCGCCACCAGGGCTTTGGCGTTATCGCCCTGATAAAAGGCGGCACTGCCTTCTTTGGCAAGGCGGCGCAGTAAGGTTGCATAGGCCGGGTTCTTTAACCTCTGCCCAGCCTGCAACCACTGACCATCCGGCTGAAAATAGGCTTTGCTGGCGGCAAAATTGGTTAACCCCGGGTTCCAGTTGGCAGCCAGTAAGCCAGCCAGCCGGGGGCTGACCACAAAGCCCTGCTCTGCCGTCTGGATGGCGGCGTCAAACAAACTGGCCCAGGGCAGTTTGCCATGCCGCTGGTGCGCCAGCTCCAGCGCTTTCATCACACCTGGTACCCCAACCGACTTGCCACCGACAAAGGCCTCGCGCCAGGGCTGCAGTTGCCCATTCAGACGAAACAAGTCTGGGCCGGCTTGTTGTGGGGCCGTTTCGCGACCATCAATACTGCTCAGTTGTTTTTTGTCGGCGTCAAAGTGCAATAAAAACAGACCTCCGCCAATGCCGGAGCTTTGCGGCTCCACCAGACCCAACATCAGCTGCATGGCAATGGCTGCATCCACCGCGCTGCCGCCTTTGGCGAGGATCTGGCGGCCCGCTTCAACCGCCAGCGGGTTGGCAGCTGTCGCCATATAGTGTGAGCTGGTGACCAGCTTTTTGTGCTCGATGGAGGTAGTGGCTTCCGGATCTTGTTGTGCCGCCAGCAGCGGCTGGTGAAGCACGGCGCTCAGGCACAAAGCGCGGCAAAGCAGTGACAAATTCAACTTCATGGATACAACTTCATTGTGGTAAGACCTTTACCTTACCTTGTCATCCCTGTGGTTTCAACGGACAAAACCGTCAGTTGACAGGCCACAGGCTCAAATCAGCGCAGACAAACCCAGCGTCCGTGGCATAATGCGGCATCCCCGCTGTTCAGGAGCCCTTATGCCATTGCTGTACAGACCTGTGTTTTGTCTGCTGTTTATCGCCCTAATGTGTCTGCTGTTGCAGCTTTTCCCGGCCCAGGTGACCGACTGGCTGAATTACCAGCGCGCTGAGCCCTTGCAGCTCTGGCGTTTCTGGACTGCCCATTTGCTGCACAGCAATGCCTGGCATCTGGCGATGAACCTCGGCGGTTTAGCCGTTATTTTTTACCTGCACCAGATGCACTACCAGCAAAAACAACTGCTGCAGTTTTTGCTGCTGTCAGCCGCCCTGCTCAGCTCAGCGCTGTATTTATTCAGCCCGGATATTCAGATCTACGTCGGCTTATCCGGTGTATTGCATGCGTTACTGGCTTTTGGCGCCGTGCGCGACCTGCAACAGCGTTGGTACTCAGGAGGGTTAATTTTACTGGGGCTGGTGGCGAAGGTGGGCTATGAGCAGTTCTACGGCCCAGACCCTGAACTGGGGGCGCTTATCGACGCCCGCGTTGCCATTGACGCCCACGCCTACGGCCTGGTGATTGGGGTTGCGCTGGCTTTATGCCTGCCAAATTATGGACTGACCGACGCTGTGAATGCCGAGAAGAAATCAGGTTCGGCCTGAAAGGTGACGGCTTTCTCAGTAACCGGATGGGTAAAACTCAACGACCAGGCGTGTAACATCAGCCGGCTGGTTTTGCTTTGTAATTCCATGGGTGCATAAAAAGGGTCGCCTAAAATCACATGACCAAGCGCTTTCATATGCAAACGCAATTGATGCGAGCGCCCCGTCACAGGTTCCAGCTCCACTAAGCTTGCCTGCTGTTGGGGTAACGTCTTCAGCACCCGGTAGTAAGTCTGGCTGGCTTTGCCCTTGGGGTCGATTTTGTACAGTGGCCTGTTGTCCGGGTCCGGTGCCAGCGCAGCATTCACCTGGCCCTGTGTCTGGCTCAGTTCACCAGCTACCACCGCCTGATACAATTTTTTAGTCTGGCGCTGCTGAAACTGAATGCTGATGGCCGACAACGCCTTTTTAGTCAGTGGCAGTACCACTACCCCTGAGGTATCGTAATCCAGCCGGTGTACTACGCTTGCCCCCGGAAACTCCAGCTGCACCCGCGACAACAGGCAATCCCGGTTGGCCGGGTGACGGCCCGGCACCGTCAGCAAACGCGCCGGTTTGTTCACCACCAACAGGTGTTCATCCTGATACAGCAACTGCCAGGCGTCACTGGTAGCGGTTAATATGGCTAAATCGTCAAACGAGTCTGTCATTTCAATTCGTTGCATCAGGGGGCATACAAAGGGCTGGCTATTATGCCAGAATTGACAACTAAACCAACCAGCACTGATCCATCCATGCACAGGCCTTTCATTTACCAGCCCCCTACAGACCCTTTGGATATTCTGTACCAGGACAAAGACATCGTAGTGCTGAATAAACCCAGTGGCCTGCTGACCAATCCTGGGCGTGGGCTTGCGTATCAGGATTCGTTATTAAGCCGGGTAGTACAGCAGTTTCCAACCGCCCAACTGGTGCACAGGCTGGACTGCGCCACCTCAGGACTGGTGGTGTTTGCGCTTCGCCGTAAAGCTGAAGCGGCGCTGAAACAGCAGTTTGCCACCCGCTCGGTGCGCAAAACTTACAGAGCCAGGGTGTGGGGCCATGTCGCCGAACATGGCAAAGTGGATGCACCGCTGATAGCCGACAGTAACGATCCGCCGCTGCAGAAAATCTGCCACAGCACAGGGAAAAAGGCGCTGACCTTTTTTCAGCGCTTAAGTGTGGATGAACAGAGCAGCCTGGTGGAACTGCGCCCTGTTACAGGCCGTTCGCATCAGCTGAGGGTGCATATGCTGAGTCTGGGTCACCCTATTCTCGGCGATGCCTTTTACGCCCATGACGAGGCATTTGCCGCCGCGCCGCGTTTATTGCTGCAGGCCCAATGCCTGGAGCTGTACCAGCCCTATTCATCCCAATTACTGCGGTTCGAGCTGGAAGCGGATTTTGACTAAAAGCAAAGGGCCTTAAGGTAATGCCAGTCAGATAAGCAGTTTTTATTAAAAACAGCTTATCTATTCCGTAGATGGTTATGATGCAGCGGAAAAGGCAAAGAAAGTGTTGATTCTTCAGTACAAAAGAAAATGCCAGTCAGCTTAACTGACTGGCATTAAGGGACTTCCGGACCTTTTACTTATAAAGTTTCTTCAAACAACTTCAGAATACGTTTGTATTCATCCAGCCAGCTCGACGGCTGACGGAAACCGTGCGGTTCCACCGGGTAAATCGCCGTTTCAAAGTTGGCATTTTCATGCTCAATCAGGCGTTGCACCACCCGCACTACGTCCTGGAAAAACACGTTGTCATCCACCATAGGCGCATTGATCAGCAGTTTTGATTTTAACCCTTCGGTGAAGTAAATCGGGGAGCTGCGACGGTAGGCAATAGGATCCACATCCGGCGTGTTCAGAATGTTAGAGGTGTATGGGTGGTTGTAATAGGCCCAGTCACTGACCGGACGCAGTGCCGCACCGGCTTTAAACAGATCCGGTTGGGTAAAGAGCGCCATAAAGGTCATAAAACCGCCATAGGAGCCCCCATAAGTTCCGATACGGGCTCGATCCACATTGGCATGTTTCACCAGGTACTCCACGCCGTCCATCAGATCCTGAATTTCAGGGGTACCCATCTGACGGTAAATGGCGGTACGCCAGTCACGGCCATAGCCTTTTGATGCCCGGTAATCCATATCCAACACCACATACCCTTTTTGCAGCAACAGGTTATGGAAGAAGTATTCACGGAAATAACCAGACCAGCCTAAATCGCTGTTTTGCAGGTAACCGGCACCATGGTTGAAGATCACGGCGCGGCGTTTTTCACCCTGCTGGTAATTGTTGGGCAGGTACAGCTTGGCAAAGACCGGTTGTTTGCCATGACTGGACGGCACGGCGACCACCTGCGGCGCAGCCCAGTTCATTGCTTTAAAAGCCGTTGTGGTGGTATTGGTTAACCGGCTGGCCGCAGCTTTGGGTTTGTTATCCATCAGGTAGAGCTCAGGTGGGGTCACCGAGTTGGACCAGGTCAGCAGCAGCTTGCTTTCATCCGGCGATAATTGAAAATCAGCCGAACCTTTGAGCGCCGTCATCTGTTCCAGCTGACCGGATTTCAGCCCAACCCGGTACACTTCATAAATGCCTGGGTGGCTGACGTTGCCCTTGAAATAAACAAATTCGTCATTTTTGCTCAGCACGGGGCTGCTCACTTCGAAAGTGCCCGCTGTCAGCTTTTTCGCTTTGCCGTTTAACGCTTTCACATACAAATGGGCATAACCGGATTCTTCCGACAGGTAGTACAGGCTGGTTTCATTATGCAGCCAGCCAAAGTCATTAAAGCTGTAGTTCACCCAGGCATCGTCATGCAAACGGTGCTGACTGACCAACTTTTTGGTCGCAAAATCCACAGTCGCCAGCCAGCGGTCTTTGTTATCCCAGGCTTTGAGCATCACAGCCACCTGCTCGCCATTTGGATGCCACTGAATGGCCCTATTGGCCCAGCTCCAGTCGTTCAGCAGCGAAATGGCCCGTGGCGCTTTTTTCGACTCGTATTTTTTGCCTTCGGCTTTGGCGTTTTCCGCTTTGACACTGGCAAGCACATCTTCATCAAAACCCGGCAGGCTGTCGTATTTCAGCTCTGTCACCTCACCTGTGGCCAGCTCCACCAGCATCAACTGCTGGGATTGCGGCTTTTGGTCGGCCACTCGGCGACGCACCTGCTCAGCGGCAATATTGCCAGAGGCGGTGATGTAGTTCGGCATAATGTCCTGTTCATCACGCCACGACGATTTATCGGCCAGCGCTACCAGCATTTTGTCAGCTTTGGGTGACAACACAGCGCGGGCAACCCGTTTGTCTTTGTTCAGGTACACGGCTTTGGGGGCCAGGGTTGAGTTTTGCTTGGCCAGCAACTGCTGCTGCTCGAACTTGTCTTTGGCATTCTGATGCTCAAGCGCAATAAACTGGATCAGCTTGTGCTGTTCCTGCGCTTTGTAATCATGGGCGACTTGCGGCGCTTTCGGCGCATCGGCATTTTTCAGGCTGACCAGTTCAGTCAAAGCGCCGCTGGTTAAATCCAGCACCTGATAAGTCCAGCCCTGACGGAATGCCAGCCGGTTGTCAGCCAGAAACATTAAATCTTCAGCTGCAGTTGAACTGCGGGTGACCTGGCTGAGCTGACCTTGTTTCAGTACAAACACATTGCCTTCAAAGGTCCAGGCTTTGCTTTGTCCGTCCGGACTGGTGATCAGGCCCGCCGAGCCCAGTTGATGCCAGTTGGCCATAGGTACCAGTTGTGCCACTGAACCTGCGGCGGCCTGCTGGGAGTACCAATCGCGGATTTCTGAACCTTCGCGTTTTTGCTGGTAATACAAGGTGCTGCCATCGGCACTGAAAAATACATTTTCCACCGCGCGTTGCAGCCAGTCCGGATGCGCCATCGCCTGTTCGATGGTCAGGTTACCAGGGCCTGACTGAGAGGGCTGCGCCACGGATACAGGCGCCAGTTGGTAGGTTTGTGGTTCTTTGGCCTGAACCGGGCTTTGTAAAGCAGCAGCCAGTAAAGCTGCCAATAACCAAGGTTTTGTTTTCATGCTGTTGTTCTTATCTGTGGTATCCAGCCTCTGTTATACAAAGAAAAAGCCGGAGGGCCAAGAGTTGCAAAGCGGCCTTGGGATTAACAGGAGCTAATGGGCGACAAGCGGACAGGACTGGAAGCTCCGCCGCTGACGGCTCCGCCATACCGTACGTCCTGTACATCGCCGAAAAATGCTCCTGCCATTTCGCCATACCGTACGTCCTGTACATCGCCGAAAAATGC
>NZ_JBBIQD010000016.1:0-68985 GCF_037442525.1 Rheinheimera sp.
CTGTAGGGGTGTAGCCAAGCGGTAAGGCAGCGGGTTTTGATCCCGCCATTCTGGGGTTCGAATCCCTGCACCCCTGCCATTTAATTAAGTGGCAGTATGGTCATCACATCATACAAGTTAGTCACCTAGTTACTGTAGGGGTGTAGCCAAGCGGTAAGGCAGCGGGTTTTGATCCCGCCATTCTGGGGTTCGAATCCCTGCACCCCTGCCATCATTAAGAACCCAGCCTTTGGCTGGGTTTTTTCTTTTGTGCTTTCCCACTTACATCCACTGCGCTATCCAAAGCGAGGGAAGGCAAAGAACTAAGCAGACCCTGTGAGGCATGGATGCCGAACAGGAGCCTACAGGGAGCGTATTCACGGCGTGTCTGCGTGGGCTTTGCCTTTTCCGCCGCACCCAAACCATCTAACGATCCTTTAGGCGCAGCGAGTACCTTTTGTTCTCTAAGATTTTAAGGGTTTTTCACCGCCCACAGACTGCGGCCCTGATCAGACAATACCGAAAAGGTCACAGCCCAGTTGCTGCGGCCCTGGTGCCATTGTTTTGAGACGACCCCATCAAACTGCCCTGCACCGTCCAGCACCAGTTTTAGTTGCTGATTGGCCTCCAGCACCCAGCTGCCGGTCTGGCTGCCGCTCACTTTGCCGTCCGCTGTTAAGGTGACGGTACTGGCGGTTTTGACTGTGGCAGAAATATCTTTGCCGTGATCAATCAGCTGATAGGTGCCAGCCACTGCGCTGGCAGCCACACTGCTGTCTGCCGGAGGCGCATAACGCAGAGGTGCTACCACAGGCCAGCCTTCACTATTGATAAACATTTGATGCACCCGCACTTCATGCTGCTCGCCCCGGCCTGGAAAACGACTGTGAAAAATCAGGAAGTACTGCTTTTTCGTTTCGTCGTACCAGGCCGAGTTATGGCCAGGAGACACATAACCAGGCGCCGTTGTTTCGCCGGTCAGCGCAGTAAACTGGTGGTTCCCCATCAGTTTTTCAGCATAAGGCGCAATACTGGCATCATCAAACAAGGTTTTTGCCGGGTCGGATTTCACCGACGCCATATCGTTGCCCAGCGCATCAAAATAGGGCCCTTCCGGGTTACTGGAGCGAGAAACGCGGATATTGTAGCCCCCGGCCGCATCCAGTCCACCAAAGGAGACAAAGAGGTAGTAGTAATCAGTGTCCGGGCTGTACAGCACATAACCGCCTTCTATCCGGCTGTGGTTACCGCCCATCAGATGCTTGCCGTACCCTTGCTCCGGCAGCGGTAAGCCTGAGGTTTTGTCCAGCTCCAGAATAAACAGGCCACCCGAGTAGGAACCATACAGCATCCAGAGCCGGCCGTTTTTATCGAAAAACACATCCGGGTCCACCACATTGGGGTGTTTCTGCGCGTCATAGACAGTGCCATCCGGGCTGGCTTCGCCCCACATGCCGGATTTCAGCAAAATCTGTTTGTTTTTATACGGTCCTTCCACTGAATCGGCCACGGCCACACCCAAGGCAGAGCGCGGCGAATCGCCTTTGCAGGCGTTGTAGTACATATAAAACTTGCCGTCCGCCAGTTGAATAACATCAGTCGCCCATAAGGTGCTGGCTTCTGCCCAATCAAAGGTTTCTTTTAATTCGGTCAGCACATTGCTGATCAGCGGGTTGGCATTGGTGACGCCATCGGCCACTTTGGTCCACTTCATCAGATCCGAGGATTTTGCGGCCGCCAGGTGGGAGCCAAAAATATAAAACTCTGAGCCGACTTTCAGCACAGACGGGTCATGCACAGAGACTTCGGTAAAGCTGGGAGCATCTGCTGGCGCTGTGGGAGTGGTGGGTGTAGTCGGCGTGGTTGGCGTGCCGCCTGTGCCGCCCCCTGTTGTGGTCGTGGAGCTGCCACCACCGCCGCCACAGCCGATAAACAGGCAGGCGCTGACCGCCAGCACCAAAGGTTGGAACTTCGTCTTCATACTTATCCCCTGTCGTTTTCAAAGACGCGGCCGCTATGTTGCAGCCTGCAATTAGAATCAGGGTAAGTATTAGATCAACTTATTTGTATTACAATACTATTTTAATAAAAATCTAGAGTGTTCGATCCTTGGCCGCCCTATCACATTGGCTAAACCCAACACCTATGGTGCTGCAGCGTAAATCGGTCGCCGGTTCTTTGATTGGCGGTATTGCCGAGACACAAGAGATGCTGGATTTTTGCGGCCAGCACAATATCGTCTCGGATGTGGAAGTGATCCAAATTCAGGACATCAACCACGCCTGCGAACCTATGCTAAAAAGCGATGTAAAGTACCGTTTTGTAATTGATATGGCGTCGTTAAAGCGGGGTTGAAGGTAGCACGATAGAGCCTTAATCAGGGCAGTTGTAGCTGCCCTTTGCACTTAGTTAGCCTGTAGGCAGCGGAAAAGATATAGCCCACACAGACCCGCCGTGAACCCATCCATGGGGGCTCGTGTTCGGCATCCATGCCTCACACGGTCTGCTTAGGACTATACCTTTCCTCGCTTTGGCTGAAACTGTTCTACTGAGCTCATTATTTGATCTTCTAAACACTATGGGCACTCTATGTTAAACCCAAATCAGATCCACAATTAGCCTCCACGCCCAATGTAGGCCCAGAACTCCGGAATGTATACCATATCTAAACAGTATGAATTCTCCC
Source organism: Rheinheimera sp. (assembly GCF_037442525.1). Taxonomy (GTDB): domain Bacteria; phylum Pseudomonadota; class Gammaproteobacteria; order Enterobacterales; family Alteromonadaceae; genus Pararheinheimera. Next base: position 2,666 of record NZ_JBBIQD010000016.1, read on the forward strand.
CTGAACTTCACGAAGTTCTACTGCTAACGATGTCATCCCAGATAGCGAGTGAACTGCTATGCGCTATGGCTATAAGTGTAAGTAAAGAAAATGCTGATGTAACCAATAGTGATGGTTCGGTAATGAACTTCGGTTTGTCTGCAAATCTCGTCAGGTTATTGAAGATATCAAACAACACAGATCTGATTAGGATGCTAGACAAAGCCCTTCAATCCTGAAATATCAAACGCAGTTAAACGAGAAAAGGCTGAAAACTCCGCAGACCCTACGAGAGGAGATTGAGGAATTTTCTCTCCGAGCAACAGGCTTACGGCGGGTCTGCGAGAGCTTTGCCTTTCCCGCAACCTCCGAACCTACTACTACCAGTTGCAAAGCCAAAAAGGGCGCACCAAGGTACGCCCCTACCGTTCGTTGAAAAATCGAGGTTTACACAGCTACTCGTCCCACTGGTCGGGTAACTGCTGACCAAACTGCAATTCGCCTTGGGCGGAAATGGGTAACTGGCGCAGCCGGGTATGGCGGTTGCCGTCAGCGAGCGGGTTGCCTTGGATCTCTTTGTAATTGCGGGCGTGGTACAGCATTAGCCAGTGCTGACCGTTTTTATCCAGCACAAAGCTGTTATGGCCTGGGCCAAAACGTTTTAGATCAGCATTACTGTAAAACACCGGCTCTGCTGCCTTGTGCCAACTCGCCGGGTCGAGCAGGTCAGCATCAGCCGGGGCCGTTAATAACCCCATCGCATAGTGGTGGTCTGTGGCGCTGGCGGAATAGCTGATAAACACCTTGCCGTGGCTTTGCAGCACCGCCGGGCCTTCATTGACCTTGTAGCCTATACGTTCCCAGTCAAGCAAAGGTTCGGTCAACAGCACAGGTTGTGTTGCCAGTTCAGTTGGGCTTTTCAACCGGGCTATCCACAGCGCGCTGTTGTAGCTTTTTAATTTATCCTGCTGCGCCCACACCAGATACTGCTGGCCCTGATGCTTAAACAATGTAGCGTCCAGGTTAAAACTGTCCCAGGGCAGCTGCAACAGCCCCAACTCAGTCCACTGGCCTTGCAGTGGGCTGGCGGAGGTATTTTTCAGTACATAGGTACGAATATGAAAAGGTTTATCCACCTCGCCAGCAGCAAAGTAAATATACCAAGCCCCGTCTATCCGGTGCAGCTCAGGTGCCCAGATATTCAGGCTCATAGGCCCTTTGGCTTTTTTCCGCCACACCACCTGCGGTATCGCCTGCGCCAGACCCAAGACTGAGCTGGCATGGCGCAGCTCAATCCGGTCAAATTCCGGCACTGAGGCGGTAAAGTAATAGGAATCCCCAGCCTCACGGTACACCCAAGGGTCAGCACGGTTTGGGATCAGCACGGGCGCATCAGCGGTTTGGGCTAAAACACTGTCAAACATCAACACTGCAATCAGCCCTGCAAATAACTTACGCATTGGCAGTGCCCTCCATCTGGGCCATTAGCTTCTGCCAATGCAGTGACTGCAATGTCGCTTCAGGCACGCCCTGGCTTTGGCTCTGATACACCAACAAAGCCCCGGCCAAAGGCTCTGCCGCACGCTGTGCTTCGCTCAGGCCAACAGTGGCACTGGTGACAAATAGTAAATCCAGTTCTGGCCCGCCAAAGGCCAGGCAGGTCGGCTGCGACACCGGCAATGGGTGCAGTGCCAGCAGCTCACCACTGCTACGGTACTGCGCCAAAGCGCCACCACCCCAAAGTGCGACCCAGAGGTTGCCTTCAGCGTCTATCACTGCACCGTCCGGCTCGCCCTGTGGCACTTGAGCAAAGAGTTCGCCATCGGTTACAGCCCCTGACGCCGCGTCAAACTGATAACGACGAATGGTGCCTGTCGGTGAATCGCCGTGGTACATCACACGGCTGTCCGGGCTCCAGCATAAGGCGTTGGGAATGGCTAAATCTGTCAGTACGGCGCGGGCTCCGGTCTGGGTTAAGCAATACAAAGAACCACGCTGGCCCTGATCCTGCTCTACCATAGTGCCGGCCCAAAAACGGCCCTGCCGATCCACCCGGCCATCGTTCATTCGGTTGCCAGGCAAGCCCAGTTCGGGCCTGGCCAGCCAACAACGCTGTTTCGTCTGGGGGTTATACAGCGCAAAGCCACTGGCAAAAGCCACCAACAGCGGAAACTCGGCAGCCAGGCTGTCGTTTTCAGGCAGATGGGCAAAACAGCTGATACGCTCGTCCAGTTCAAATTTATCCACTTGCTGCGAGGGCCAGCTTAACTGGTACAGTGCTTTGCCATGAATATCTGTCCACCACAGGCTTTGACTGGCATCATGCCAGACCACCGCTTCCCCCAGCAGGTTGCCCAACGCAAAACTGGCGATTAACTTCAGCTCAGCCATGGGTTTTACCCCGCTGTAACACCTTTTGCAGTGCAATAAAACCAAACAGCAGCAGACCAATCACAATTTTGCTCCACCAGCTGCTTAAACTGCCATCAAAGGTAATGTAGGTCTGGATCAGGCCCATCAGCAGTACACCAAGCACTGTACCCAGCACAAAACCGACGCCGCCACTTAATAAAGTACCGCCAATCACCACAGCAGCTATCGCATCCAGTTCGGTGCCCACTGCGGAGAGCGCATACCCCGAATAGGTGTACAGACTTAACAGCAAACCTGCTGTTGCCGCCAATAAACTGGACAAGGCATAAAGCTGAATAGTGGTGCGGGCCACAGGCACGCCCATCAGCGCCGCCGATTGCGCATTGCCGCCGAGCGCATAAACACGGCCCCCAAACTGGCTGTGATGTGCCAGCAATGCCACCAACAACACCAGCAGCAGCGCCAGCAGGGAACTAGCCCCTAACCAGCCGCCATCGGGCAGACTCAGGCCAAATTCAGACAGCTGATCGTAAAAGGGGTGCTCAATCGCCACCGACTCTTCACTCAATAAAGTCGCGATACCACGGGCCAGAAACATTCCCGCCAAAGTGACAATAAAAGGCTGCAGCTGGTAATAGTGGATCAATGCGCCCATAGCGGCGCCAAAGAGCGCTGCGACCGGCAAAATAACCGCAAAGGCCAGCAGCGGATGCCAGCCCAGCGGGCCTATCAGCAAGGCCGCCGCCACACCGGCTAACGCAATTACGGAACCGACCGATAAATCAATACCGCCGGATAAAATCACCAGCGTCATACCAAGGGCTGTCACCAGTAAAAAGGCGTTATCGCTGACCAGATTGGTCAGCACCGCCAGACTGGCAAAACCGTCAAACTGCACCGCGCCCAGCACAAACAACAGCAGCAACAGTACGGAGCTGACATACAAAGGCAAATAACGGGAGGTCATCACAAGGCTCCTTTGGCTTTGAAGCGGCCAGTCAGGGCACGGAGCTGAGCGCGGAATAAAGCTGATTGCAGCATCAGCACCGCCAAAATCACCAGCGCTTTAATCAGCAGGTTAAATTTGGCGGGTAGACCACTGACAATAATGGTGGTGCTCAGACACTGAATAATCACAGCCCCCAACACCGCCAGCGGCAAGCTGAAGCGGCCCCCCGTCAGCGCTGCACCACCAATCACCACCGCCAGTATAGCGTCCAGCTCCAGCCATAAACCGGCGTTGTTGGCGTCTGAACCCTGAATATCGGCGGTGGCCACCACGCCAGCCACAGCAGCACAGGCCCCTGCCAGCAAGTAGACCATCAGTTTGATTTGCCGATCCGGCAGGCCCATATAGCGGCTGGCTTTGCTGTTGCAGCCTACGGCTTCAATAAACAACCCCAGGGCGGTTTTGCGGGTCAACCCTTGCAGCACCAGCAACATCAACAGCACCAGCCAGACAGGCAGGGGTAAACCGAGCCAGTCCCCTGTGCCCAGCGCGGCAAAATCCGGGTTCTGAAAAGTGACAATCTGGCCCTGATTCAGCAGCTGAGCCACCCCACGGCCGGCCACCATCAACAGCAAGGTCGCCACAATAGGCTGAATCCCCAGATACGCCACCAGCACGCCATTCAGTGCACCGCACAGCAAACCCGTCGCCAGCGCCGCCAGCAACACCAGCGGCAAGGGCCAACCGCTGGCAAGCAGCAGATTGGCACAAACAGCACCACATATCGCCATCACAGCGCCCACCGACAAATCAATGCCGCCAGTGGCTATGACCAGGCTCATACCCAGCGCCAGCAACGCCACAGGCGCGGCGCGGTTCACAATATCAATCAGCGGGCCGTACAAGCGGCCGTCCTGCCACTGCAGGCTGAAAAAGCCGGGGTCCAGCAACAGATTCACCAGCAGCAACAGCCCCAGCGCCACCAAAGGCCACAACGACTGCTGCCAGCGGCTGCCAGCCTGGCCTTTGCTGTAACGCGCCACTTTGGCAGCATCCAGCGTATTGGACTGCTTCACCTCATTCATTGTGTAGTCTCCGTGGCTCATGCCCGCACTCCCTGCCCTGACGCAGGCGTCACGGTGCCAGCTATTGCCGCCATAATGGCGTCAGGACGAATTTGCTCCGCGGTCAGCTCTGCGACTTTTTGCCGGTCACGCATGACCACCACCTGATGCGCAAAAGCCACCAGCTCGTCCAGCTCTGAGGACGTCACCAGCAGGGACATGCCCTGCTCACAAAGCTGATGAATAAGCTGCAGAATTTCGGCGTGAGCGCCAATGTCAATGCCACGGGTCGGTTCGTCCAGTAACAAGAGCTCCGGCTGCACCGCCAGCCAACGAGCCAGAATGACCTTTTGTTGATTGCCACCGCTGAGCTGGCCTATCGGCTTGTCAGCATCCGGCGTGGCAATCTGCAGTTTGTCGATATAAAACTCTGCCAGCTGCTGCGCTTTTTGTTGACGGATAGGACGCCACCAGCCCTGTTTGGCCTGCAACGCCAGCTGAATATTTTCCCGAATCGACAAAGGCGCAATAATACCTTCGGTCTTCCGATCCTCTGGGCAGAGTGCAATACCGGCAGCAATCGCATCAGCCGGTTGTTTTAACTGCAGTGGCTGGCCCTTCCAGTACATGTGGCCTTGTGCCAACGGGTCCAGGCCGAATAAAAGGCGACAGACTTCAGTGCGGCCCGACCCCAGCAAACCCGCCAGCCCGACCGCCTGGCCTTTGGGTAACTCCAGGTCAAGTTGCTGCACTGACGCCAAAACACAGGCCTGCCGGGTTTGCAGCAAAGGTACATCCAGACTGGTTTTTTCTTTGGCGGTGCAGGTTTGGTGGGGGACCAGCTCGCGCCCCAGCATAGCGGCAATTAAGTCTGCCCGTGGCAGGTCAGCCGTCCGGTATTCACCGACCAAAGCGCCATTACGCAGTACTGTTATGCGCTCACAAAGCCGGTACACCTGGTCGAGGAAATGGGTGATAAACAGAATTGCGACCCCCTGCTGTTTCAACTGCTCCAACAGACAAAACAGCCGCTGCACTTCACCGGCATCCAGACTGGCGGTGGGTTCATCCAGCACCAGGACCCTCGCCTTTTGCGCCACACCACGGGCTATCGCCACCAGTTGCTGCACCGCCATCGAGTAGCAGGCCAGAGGTTTCGTCACATCAATATCAAGCGCAAAACTTTGCAACAAATCACGCGCCTGCGCGGCCATTTGTTTGTGGTCTATCAGGCCCCAGCGTTTGGGTTCTGCCCCTAAATACAGGTTATGGGCCACCGACAAATTCGGCAATAAATTCACTTCCTGGTACACAGTGGCAATACCAGCCTGCTGTGCATCCAGAGGAGTGGCAAATTTGCAGCTGTGGCCGTCAAAATGCAGAGTACCGCTCTCCGGCCGATACACCCCTGTCATCACTTTGACCAGGGTCGATTTACCGGCGCCATTTTCGCCCAAAAGCGCATGAGCTTCACCGGCAAAGAGCCGCAGGCCAGCGCCTTGCAAGGCTTTAACACCAGGGAAACTTTTGCAGATAGCGGTGAGTTCCAGCAGAGGCTGACTCATTGCAGCCTCCTTAGTTTAACCGGCGTTTTTCATATTCAGCGGCCGCTGTTTCCTGGGTGAACAGGCCACCAGTGGTGCGGATAAGTTTAGGAATGCGGGTGTCGCCCTCCAGCACTTTGCTCACCACATCAAAGGCCGGCCCCCCCAAATGCGGGTTCAGCTCGACTGTGGCATTGGCGTCACCATCGGCCATGGCTTTAAAGTAGTCCGGCACCCCATCGACCGACACGACCAGTATCTCTTTGCCCGGTACCAGACCTGCTTCTTTAATGGCCTGAATGGCCCCCAAGGCCATTTCATCGTTATGGGCCCACAGGGCACAAATGCCTTTGCCGCCATTTTCAGCTTTCAGCAAGGACTCCATCACTTCTTTGCCTTTGGCGCGGGTAAATTCCGCCGTCTGGCTGCGCACAATTTTTGACTGAGGGTACTGCGCCAGCACCTCGTTAAAACCTTTGGCGCGGTCAATCGCAGCTGTAGCACCGACTGTGCCCTGCAACTCAATAATGTTGCACTGGCCTTTACTTTGCTGCATCAGCCAGCGCGCAGCAATACGACCTTCTTCGGTAAAGTCCGACGCAATGCGGGTGACATACAAAGAGTCGTCATTCAGCGCTACGTTACGGTCGAGAATAATCACCGGAATACGGGCCCGTTTGGCTTCGCGCAGCACCGGCATCCAGCCGGTTTCGACCACTGGAGCCAACAAAATGGCATCCACCCGCTGTGCGATAAAACTGCGCACCGCTTTAATTTGGTTTTCCTGCTTTTGTTGGGCGTCGGCAAACTTCAGCTCGATACCCCGTTTGCTGGCTTCGGCTTTGACCGATTCAGAAAACTGGGTCCGCCAGCCGCTTTCAGATCCCACCTGGGCAAAGCCAACAGTGGTGGCCAGCGCACTGGCAGAATAGACAGTCAGCGCCAGAGCGCTTAATGCTAATTTAAAATTCATCACAGTCTCCCCTGTTCAAGACGGAGCCTGTAAGTGTGATTATGGCGGCTCCGCTGGTTAGTGATTCAGCAGCTTAGCTGTAACCCAGACAAAACCTCGTTACATGCTGATACGTCTCGCCTGCCCGCAGCAGCACCGAAGGAAACTCCGGCCGATTGGGGGCATCCGGGTACCCATGAGGTTCCAGGCATAAAGCCGCATATTGTTGAATAAATTCGCCATTCTGACCGCGCAGACGGCCATCCAGGAAATTACCACTGTAAAACTGAATACCTGGCTGGTCGGTATACAGCTGCAAGGTACGGCCGGATTTCGGGTCACGCACTACCGCAGCGGGTAACTCCGGATTGCGTCCGCTGTCGAGCACAAAATAATGATCATAACCACCAGGCAACAGACCCAAGTCCTGCCCTATGGTTTTGCTGAGCCGAAAATCCATCACATCACTGACAGCCCGCACTTCACCTGTCGGCAACTGCTCATTGTCCAGCACCAGATAATATGAGGCAGCCAGCCACAACTGCTGGTTCAGGATACTTTGCCCCCCGATGCCGGACAAAGTCCAATAGGCATGGTTGGTTAAACTGACCGGCGTATCCATGTTGCTGACGGCACTGAAGCACAGCTGTACTTCAGTGGCCAGCACCTTGTACTGCACAGTGACATCGACAGCACCTGGGTAGCCCTGATCCCCCTCCGGACTGTGCAGCCGGTATCCGACGACAACAGCCTCTTCCAACACTTGTGTGCTGCATTGCCAGAAACGGCTGCCAAAACCTTGGGGCCCGCCATGCAGCTGTTTGCTGCCCTCATTGGCGGAAAGCTCAACAAAACCAGCGTCGGACGGGTAACGCGCCTGACGGATACGATTGGCCACCCTGCCAATACAGACGGCCAAAAAATACGGATTGTGCGCAAAATCAGCCAGGTTCTGGTAGTTCTGCAGCAACTCAACTTTGCTGTTGCCATCAAATGACGGCATTTGTGCCGACCAGAAGCCAGCGCCCAGGTTGGAAAAACCAAAACGGTAACCTGCCGGTGTCTCCACCCAAACCAACTGCAGCGCCTGTTCAAGGGCCGGCACTGCGATAGTTTCGGTACTCAGACAAAAGCTCATGCTTAGCCCTCTACAGCTGCGCTGGTTTTCACGCCATTCACCAGGCGTGGCAACTGCCATGGGTTGCTGTTTTGCAACTCGGGAGGTAACAGCTCAGCCGGGAAGTTCTGAAAACAGACAGGCCGGACAAAACGGGCAATAGAGGCGGTACCGACAGAGGTAAAACGTGCGTCAGTGGCTGCCGGGAAAGGACCGCCATGCATCATGGCGTCACAGACTTCCACGCCTGTCGGGTAGTTGTTCACCACTAAGCGGCCGACTTTCTGCCGCAGCAGCTGCACCAGTTCCGGGTAAGCAGCCAGCTCGCCTGGCGCCGCCTGAATAGTGCCGGTCAGCTGACCTTTCAGGTTACTGACCACCTGCAGTAATTCCGTTTTATCCTGACAGACCACCAGTACAGAGGCATGGCCAAAGACTTCTTCCTGCAAATGCGGGTTGGTCAAAAAAGTTTGCGCCTGCACTTTAAACAGTTGAGCCTGCGAGCAGAAGCCTGCTTTGTCGCCCACAGCTTCACCCGACGCGAGCAGTTCTACGCCGCTTTGCTCCGCCAGATGGGCTGTACCTTGGTGGTAGGCCGCCGCAATGCCTTCATTGAGCATCACACCGGCCGGCACTTTGGCCAAGGCGTCGCTGGCTGCGCTGCAAAAACGATCCAGCGCAGGGCTTTGCAATGCGATCACCACCCCTGGATTCACACAAAACTGCCCCACCCCCAACGTCAGGGAACCAACAAAACCCGTGGCAATACCCTGAGCATTGGCCGACAGCGCTTCCGGTAACAATACCACAGGATTGACGCTGCCCATTTCAGCAAACACCGGAATAGGTTCAGGCCGGCTGTTGGCTAAATGGAACAGTGCCATACCACCGGCTTGCGAACCGGTAAAGCCCACAGCTTTGACGGCAGGAGCCTGCACCAGCTCTGCCCCCACCTCACGGCCCGAGCCCATAATCAGCGAAAACACCCCACCAGGTAAACCGGCTTTTTGCACCGCAGTCGCCAGCGCCTGCGCCACCAATTCGGACGTACCTGGGTGGCTGTTATGGCCTTTGACCAGCACAGGACAGCCTGCGGCCAATGCGGCAGCAGTGTCCCCGCCAGCCACCGAAAAGGCTAACGGGAAATTACTGGCGCCAAACACCACCACAGGGCCAATCGGCTGATTGGTAAAACGAATGTCTGGCCGCGGCAAGGGTTGACGATCCGGCAATGCGGTATCGATACGGATATTCAAGTACTCGCCTTTGACAATGGAGCTTGCGAATAAACGCAATTGATTGCAGGTGCGGGCGCGTTCGCCTTCGGCCCGCGCTTTCGGATAGCCAGTTTCCAGCGACAGGCGTTCCAGCAGTTCATCGCCGAGCGCCATAATTTCATCGGCACAAAGGTGTAAAAATGCAGCCCGCTCCGAGAGCGACGTGGCGGCAAACACAGGCGCTGCAGCTTCGGCTGCCGCCACAGCTGCCGCCACCTGAGCTTTGCTGGCATAACTCATCACGGGTTCCAGCGCCTGTGCTGTGGCAGGGTTTATCGCCTGATAACTGCCAGCGTCACCCTGTATCCACTGCCCGCTAATTAACTGTTTACCGCTGATTGCCATGTTTTCCCCCTGCAACACTCGCTAAAAACAAAAAAGATGGGGACCAGCAGGGCCCCTGAAGCTGGTTTAAATCCAGCCACCATCCACGATAAAATCCTGCGCCGAACACATGGCACTGTCATCCGACGCCAGAAACAACGCCATAGCGGCAATATGCTCCGGCATCAGCCGCTGTTTCAGGCATTGGTTCTTTTCAATATCTTTGGCGGTTTCTTCGTTGACCCAATGCGTCAGTTGCCGCTCTGTCATCACCCAGCCCGGCGTCAGCGCATTGACCCGGATATTGTCCCCCCCCAGATCGCGGGCAAGGCCTCGGGTTAAACCCAGGACTGCTGCTTTGGAGCTGGTGTAACCCGGCATACCGCCCTGGCTTTCATGCCAGCTCATCGAGCCAAAGTTGATAATGGAGCCGCCCCCCAACTCCAGCATGTGAGGGTACACGGCCTGAATGGCAAAGAATTTATGCCGCAAGTTCACATTGATACGCTGATCCCAGTACTCAGGAGTCACTTCACGAAAATCGTGCCGGGTATCGCTGGCGGCGTTATTGACCAGCACGCCAATAGGGCCCAAATCGGTCCGGACCTGAGCTATCACAGCTTTTAAGGCGGCAATATCCAGCAAATCACAGAGATAAAACTTCAGCTCCGCCTGTGGGTGCTGCACCAGCAGCTTTTGCACCAGCGCATCCGATTCAGCTTGAAGAATATCGACAAAAGCCACTTTGGCCTGTTGTGCGACAAAGGCTTCAACCAACGCCGCACCTATGCCAGAGCCGCCGCCGGTAATAAACACTGTTTTACCGGCCAGACTGGGGTAGTTATTGGTTAAATTCATTGTTTTGCCTCGTACAAAATAACCGGTCAGGCTGGCACCACCCACAGGCCCGGCCTCTGAAGAGCCTTGCCTAAACCTTACAAATCTGTGCCAGACCTAGTGCGAGTGAGCCGGCACTGCCGCGCCGCGACAGCCGACCAGGAAATCAAAATCACAGCCTTCGTCAGCCTGCAACACCCGCTCACGGTACATTTCCAGGTAACCGCCGGTGCGGAAAATCACCTGGCTGGCTTTCAGTTTTTCCAGTCGCGCCGCCAGTTCCTCATCCGACACTTCCAGTTGCAGAATGCCGTTGTGAGCGTCCAGCTGAATAAAGTCGCCGTCCTGCACCGCGGCCAAGGGCCCCAGCTCCATGGCTTCAGGGGTCACATGCAGCACCACAGTGCCAAAGGCGGTGCCGCTCATACGTGCATCTGAAATACGCACCATGTCTTTGACGCCTTGTTTCAATAACTTAGGCGGTAAGCCCATATTGCCGACTTCGGCCATGCCTGGGTAGCCCTTAGGACCACAGTTTTTCAGCACCATCACACAGCTGGCATCAATATCCAGCTCCGGGTCATTGACCCGCTGTTTGTAATGGTCGAAGTTTTCAAACACCACAGCCCGGCCACGGTGTTTCAGCAAAGCCGGAGTGGCGGCAGAAGGCTTGAGTACAGCACCGCGTGGCGCCAGATTCCCGCGCAGCACACAAATGCCACCACTGGCCACCAGCGGGTTGTCCACAGGGCGAATCACATCATCGTTGTAACAAGCCGCTTCTTTGACATTGTCCCAGATACTGCGGCCATTGACCGTCAGCGCGTCTTTATTCAGCCAGTCGTTTTCGCCCAGGCGGCGCAGCACAGCCGGCAAACCACCTGAGTAATAAAATTCTTCCATCAGGTATTTGCCTGATGGCTGCAGGTTGACCAGAGTCGGCACCACTTTGCCGTGGTTCCAGTCGTCCAGCGACAAGTCCACACCGATACGGCCAGCAATGGCTTTCAGATGAATCACCGCATTGGTGGAGCCGCCAATGGCTGCATTGGTACGAATGGCGTTAATAAAGGCGTCGCGGGTCAGTACTTTCGACAGTTTTAAGTCTTCATGCACCATATCGACAATGCGCATGCCAGATAAATGCGCCAGCACATAACGGCGTGCATCCACAGCCGGAATGGCGGCATTGTGCGGCAGACTGGTGCCGAGCGATTCAGCCATACAGGCCATAGTGGATGCGGTGCCCATGGTGTTACAGGTACCGCTTGAGCGCGACATGCTGCCTTCCATCGCCATAAATTCGTCCAGCGAAATACGGCCGGCTTTGTATTCTTCATGCGCCTGCCACACCAGGGTGCCAGAACCGACATCCTGGCCATGGTGCTTGCCGTTCAGCATAGGGCCACCTGTGACCACAATGGTCGGCAGGTCGCAGCTGGCGGCCCCCATCAGCAGTGCAGGGGTGGTTTTATCGCAGCCCACCAGCAGCACCACCCCATCAATAGGGTTGCCACGAATGGCTTCTTCGGTATCCATAGCCGCCAGGTTACGGGTCAGCATAGCGGTTGGACGCAGATTGGACTCACCGTTGGAAAACACCGGGAATTCCACCGGGATCCCACCGGCTTCGCGAATACCGTTTTTTACCCGCTCAGCAATCTGACGGAAATGCGCATTACAGGGCGTCAGTTCAGACCAGGTGTTGCAGATGCCAATCACAGGTTTGCCCTGAAAGTGGTGATCCGGAATGCCCTGGTTTTTCATCCAGCTGCGATACATAAAACCGTTTTTATCGTTGGTTCCAAACCAGCTGGCAGAACGGAGCTGCACTTTTTTCTTATCGTCATTGGCCATAGCTGAATCCACTAGCAACTAATAAAATAATATTGTATTACTAATACATCAAGACAGCGGAACTCAGCAAGGCCCCTGCAGAAAAATTTTCACCAAAGCAGTGCGGAACATTGATTTACACACTGATTTAATTGAATTTTTTCTTTGCCCTGCTGTTGTGCAACTTTTGCACAGTCGAGCTGTTTTGGTTAAATTACTCATACTATAAGATAATTTATGTGAAATCTCGACAGGGGAAAATGATGAAAAAACATCTCGCTATTACGGTATTACTGCTGACCAGCACAAGCCTGATGGCTGCCAACCCGTTGTTCCCGGAAGTGCGCACCGCCGACCCGGCCGCTTTAGTGGTCGGGGATACCCTCTACCTGTACGCTGGCCAGGATGAGGCCAAAGACAACAAAACCTTTTTCGTGATGAACCACTGGCTTGGTTTTTCCAGCAAAGACTTAAAAAGCTGGCAACGGCATGGTCCTTTATTGAAAGCCAAAGATTTCAGCTGGGCCAAAGGGGATGCCTGGGCGTCGCAGGTGATTGAAAAAGGCGGTAAGTTTTACTGGTACGTCACAGTGCGCCACGCCAGCATCAATGGTTTTGCGATAGGTGTGGCTGTGGGCGATTCGCCGATCGGGCCCTTTAAAGATGCACGGGGCAGCGCCCTTATCACCAACGATATGACCACAGACACGGAAATTGACTGGGACGATATAGACCCCTCGGTGTTTATTGACGATGACGGCCAGGCCTATTTGTTCTGGGGCAATACCAAACCGCGTTATGCCAAACTCAAAGCCAGTATGACGGAGCTGGATGGCCCCATTCAGAAACTGGATTTACCGAATTTTACCGAAGCCATCTGGGTGCATAAAAAAGCCGACATGTATTACCTGTCTTATGCGTCCGGCTTTCCGGAGAAAATTGTCTATGCCACCAGCAAGTCGATTCATGGACCATGGCAGTACCGTGGCATTCTGAATGAAGTGGCCGGAAATTCACCGACCAATCATCAGGCCATTATTGAATTTAAAGGCAAAGATTATTTCTTTTATCACAATGGCGCAGCACAGCCAGATGGTGGCGAGTTTCGCCGCAGCCTGGCTGTTGAACCTTTGTATTACAACGCCGATGGCAGTATGAAACGCATTGTGATGACCAGCGAAGGGCTGGATGCCATTCCCTGAGCCAGGCCTTTGTCTGGTTGCACTGAGTCTGGGCTTTTGCCCCTTGACAGTGCAACCAAACAGCCCCATATTAATCTTATTGTAATACAAATATTTAGTGTGAGGACGAAGATGCGACTGATCCAATTTCTGACCAGCGCAGGCAGCCGGGCTGTCGCGTTAGTCAATTCCAGACAACAAGTGCAGCTGCTTAGCGGTGTCAACACTGTCTATCAGTTGGCCCAACAGGCCCTGAACACTCAAACCCCAATTCAGGCCCTGGTCAGCCAGTTGCTGAGCAGTGAAACAGCGGACTATGCCGCCATTCGCAGCCAGGGCCGCTTGCTGACACCTTTTGATCATCCGGATCCGGCCCATTTACTGGTGACAGGCACAGGGCTGACTCACCTGGGCAGTGCCGACACCCGCGCCAATATGCACGCTCAGACCAGCGGTAAAACCCAGGCCGAACTGACCGACACCATGAAGATGTTCAAATTGGGGGTCGAAGGTGGCAAGCCGGACGCAGGCCAGGTTGGCGTGCAGCCGGAATGGTTTTATAAAGGGGATGGCAGCATAGTGGTCCCCCCCGGTGCTGCGCTGCCGTCTCCTGTTTTTGCGCTTGATGGTGGCGAAGAGCCGGAAATTGTCGGGGTTTATCTCAATGACGCCGAAGGTCAACCCTGGCGTATTGGTTTTGCGTTGGGTAATGAGTTTTCAGACCATAAAACCGAACGGCTGAATTACCTGTACCTGGCGCATTCGAAGTTACGTCCCTGCTCTTTTGGTCCGGAATTATTGCTGGGTGAGCTGCCCGCTCATATTGAAGGCGTCTCGCGGATTTACCGCAATAGCGAGCTGTTGTGGCAAAAGGCCTTTGTCAGCGGTGAAGACAATATGTCCCACAGCGTGGCCAACCTGGAACATCACCACTTTAAATACCCCTTGTTCTGCCGCCCGGGCGACGGCCACTTGCATTACTTTGGCACCGCCACCTTAAGTTTTGGGGATGGTATTGAGACTCTGCCTGGCGATGTCTTTGAAATTGAATCAGCGGCTTTTGGCGCACCGCTGCAAAACAGTCTGGGTCAGGAGCTGCGCCCCATTCGTACCGTCAAGACGCTATAACTTCTATGGGGGGCTGGTCTGGTATTTTGTGTTGCCATGCAAAATACCAGACCTGACTGCCTTCTAATCCTGTCGCGCCAGGTTCTTTAAAGCGTATTCCAGGTTTTCTTTCGATTTGGCCAATAACTGGAACATTTCCAGTTTGGCTTTGGTGGCATCTCCGGCCGCAATCGCCTGATACACGCCTTTGTGACCTGGTAATGAATCTGTGTATTCTTCGCTGATGGAGCTGCTTAAGCGGAACAAGCCCATCAGGGCAGTCTGAATGGTCATGCCCAAGGAAATCATAAACTCATTGTTGGTCGCATCCAGTACCGCCATATGAAATTCCAGGTCACTGGAAAACACCGCATCCGTGCCAAGCTCAGCCTGCTCCATGGCTTCATAGGCTCTCGCCAGCACCAGCACCTGTTCCTCGGTGCGGTTCCGGGCGGCCAGTTCAGCGGCAGCCGGTTCAAAAATTTCGCGAATTTCAAATAACGAGATAAAAAACTGTGGCGACGGCTTGGATTCAAAACACCAGCTTAAAATTTCACTGTCGAACATATTCCAGTGTTTGCGTGGGCGAATGCGGGTGCCAAGTTTGGGTCTGGATTCCAATAACCCTTTGGAGGTCAGGATCTTAAAGGCCTCGCGCAGCGCAGTGCGGGACACACCCAGCTCTTCACCTATGCTGGTTTCATTCGGAATGTATTCTCCGGGCGCATAAACACCGCTGACAATGCGGGTACCTAATTCTTCAGCCACCCAACCATGAATACTTTGAGGCCGGCTTTTTAACTGATTGGCCATGGAGTTCCCCTGCGCACTTTGCTCAGCCTGAGCACAATTACTACTACAATAATAGTTATAATATCTGATTTTCAATGCCAAAGTGGAATAAAGACCAGATTTCATTAGCTTTTTGTAAAAAACAGGAAAATCATAGGCATTGCACTATTAAATAGCAATACAGCCCGTTTTCTGAGGCAGAGATCCCAGCTTTCATTTGATAAAAACTGTAATTTATTGCGGCAGAGAGTAAAATGCAGCTAAAGCGCTTTCACCACTACTGCTTTGGAGCTTATTGAATTGCCAGTCAAAATCAGCCCGGCCGATGTCAAAGTCGGTTATGCCATCAAATTACCAGTCGGCTGGATGAAACACCCCTTTCTGACCAATAAGCTGGTGGTGGAAAACCAGCAGCAGGTGCGCATTATTCAGTCGCTGGATTTGGACTATGTGTATTTTTACCCTGAACGCAGCACTGTGCCCCTGGATGCTCCAGAAGAACCATCTGACAGCCCCGCGCTGGATATGGCAGATATTCAGGCCAAAACCGAAATGCAGCATGAAAAAATGCGCCGCATTGAACAGGCCAAAGCCCAGCGCCGTGAACTGCAGAAAACCGAAAAAGCTTTTGCCCGGTCGGTGGTGCAGGTGAGGCAGCTGATGAGCCAGATTGGCAGCCGCCCGCTCAATGCGATTCAGGACGCCGATATGCTGGTGGGCCAGCTGGCCGACACTATTTTAGGTGCTGACGCTCTGGTATTGCACCTGATCTCTCAGGCCGGTAAAGAGCAGGAAGGGCTGTATTACCACGCACTGAACGTTTCTATTTTGTCGATGATGCTGGCCAAGCAACTGAAGTTCAGCGCCGAGCAAATCAAACTGGTCGGGTTGGGAGCCTTGTTCCATGACATAGGCAAACTGAAAGTACCAGCACAGATCCTGCGTAAAACCACAGAGCTGACAGCTCCTGAACAAAACTTTCTGAAACTGCATGGCAAACTGGGGCTGGAGTTACTGAAACTCAGTGAGCAGTTTCCTGAAGCCGCCAAAGCTATAGTCGAGCAGCATCATGAATACCTGGACGGCTCGGGTTATCCGGCCGGCTTAAAAGCCGGACAAATAGACAAACTGGCCCAGGTGGTGGCCGTAGTGAACGAATTTGATAACCTCTGCCACCCGGTAGACCCCACTAAAGCCCGTTCGCCGCACCATGCACTGTCGGTGATGTACAAAAGCATGAAAGGCAAACTGGGTGATGTCGAAATGAAACTGCTGATTAAAATGATGGGTATCTACCCGCCAGGCACAGTGGTGCAACTGAGCGATCAGCGCATTGGCATAGTCCTGTCGGTCAACGAAGAGGCCATGCTCTACCCCAACATTCTGATTTATGACCCGGACGTGCCCCGGCTGGAAGCACCAGTGATTACGCTGGCAGCGGACGGACTGAAAATTGAAAAAGCCTTGCGGGCCAAAAGCCTGCCACCAGAAGTTTTCAGCTACCTGAACCCAAGAGCCCAGGTCAGTTATTACGTTCAACAAAAATAAATTATTCAGTTTCAGCCGTTTATTAAAGAAGTCAGACCTCAGCACAAAAAACTGCTGTTTCGGTTAACACACTTTGTTATGATACGCGGCCGTTTTTCGTACACAAAACGGCTGATTGTTGCAGCGTCCAGGGATTCAGACTGCAAAATTAATCGCTTTGCTCCCTGGCAGGCCCGCAGGGGAAAAGCACACTGATGTGTTGTTATGACCCCAAACCCACAAGCACAATTATTGATTTGGTTTATCTTTCTGCTGGCTATAGTCGCAGGAGTGGCCTGGGCCCTGATGACCAGCCCGTTGCGTGTCGCTCCCAAAGCCAGTGGCCGCTTTTTTATCACCAATCTGCTGTTAGCTGTGGGCGTGTTTCTGCTGTTGTTGGGGCAGACGCACTCCTATTGGGCCATCTGGCTGGCGTCTGATCTGTTAATCCTGGCCAGTTTTGCATTTTTGGGCTGGGGTATTCAGCACTTATTTAAACAAGAGTCCACCACGCGGCTGGACAGCCTGTTGTTGGCAGGCTGTGCCGCCTTGATGCTGTCCATGTATTTGTCCACCTCTATCAACACTGAATTAGGGGTGCTGTTTTGTCTGATGGCCAGCTATTTATTGGGTCAGGCCAGCCGCAATAAATTTATTGCCATTCGCCAGAATTTCAACAGCCTGGCGGCCAGCCTGATGGCGCTGCCACTGCTACTCACCGCGCTGCTGTTTGTGGCCAGAGCCATAGCGTTAGTGGTGCTGCCGGCTGAGCACCAAGGAGTCCTCAGCCACAGTTCAGAACAAGGCCTGCCGATGCTCTGGACTTATGTGGTGTTGGTGCTGGCGGTCAATGCGACCGTCTTTGGCGGCGCTTTAGCCCGGCTGGTCGCTAAAATCCGCTTAATGGCAGAACATGATCAGTTAACAGGCCTGTACAACCGCCGGGCTGTACTGAAAAAGCTGCATCAGTGTCACGACGATCTGCAAAAACAACAAATTCCTTATGGCTTGATCCTGCTCGACCTGGACCACTTTAAACAAATCAACGACAGCTATGGCCACGACGCTGGTGACGCCGCGTTATTGCAGTGTGCCAGGACCTTACGCCAGTCTGTGCGACCCAACGACATTCTGAGCCGTTACGGCGGAGAAGAGTTTTTACTGGTGCTGCCAGATTGTGCAGAAGCCTATGTGGCCGCCGTGGCAGAGCGGGTCTGTCTGGCTATCGGGCAATCACCACTGCAATGGCAGCAGCAAGAACTGCAACTCTCCGCCAGCCTTGGTCATATCTGGGCCGATCCGGATCTGTCCGTCGACCAGCTGTTAACGCTGGCCGACCAAGCCATGTATCAGGCCAAAGGGGCTGGCCGTAATACCAGTGTAAAAGCAGCACAGCACCACACCTATGGTTAATGCGGGTTGACAGCGGCGCATCGACAACTCTGAGCTTGTTTCAGATCAAAGCCTGTTGCAAAAAATCCGGTAGTCTGTGCGCACTGAATACGCACAAAAGCCAGTCGGCTCCCCACTGATGCGGACCTGACAGGCTTAAACGCCAGATGCCACAGGATCGTTATGCCAGTCACCCTGCCCCCGGATCTGACCCAGCTCAGCTCCAGCCAACCTTTAGCTGAATTGCTCAGCCAACAGGCCCTGGTTTGTTGCCCGCCAGACCAGTCGGTGCAGCAAGTCGCCTGCATTATGGCCAGTCGGAATATCAGCTGCGTGCTGGTGGAGCATCAGCACAAGATTATTGGGATCTGGACTGAGTCCGACAGCAAAAAACTGCTGTGCAGCGACTCCGATAGCCTGGACCTTCCAATCAGTCAGGTGATGAGCCACCCGGTGCTGACCATCAGTCATATGGCAAGCGCAGCCGACGCGACAGAGCTGATGAAAGGCTCTGGGGTCCGCCGATTACTGGTGCTGGATGAGCAACAACAGGCCTTAGGGATCCTGACCCAGACTGACCTGATCCGACAACAGCAGCTGGAGCATTATCTGGTACTGCGGGATATCGCCTCTTTGCTCAATGAAGCGCCTTTAGTACTGCAAGGGCATCAGAGCTTGTCTACCGCCGCCTATGCCATGGCCGAAAGCCGTACTGACGCTGTGCTGGTGCAGCTCGAAACGGGTGACTACGGCATAGTGACAGAACGCGATCTGGTCCGGTTAATTGCCGCCAAACGCACCCGACTGAATCTGGAGCAAGTGGCCAGCTTCCCGCTGTTGACTTTACCTGCCCATACCAGCCTGATGCAGGCGGTACAAACGCTGGAACACAATGGCTACCGCCACCTGGGGGTCACCTCGTCGGGTGGCCAGCTCTGCGGTCTGCTGTCTTACAGCCACTTATTGCTGAATATGGAACACCTGTACATTCGCGAACTGCGGGCGGCGCTGGAAGCACATAATCTGGCACTGCGAAGTTCCGCCGAACACCTGAAACTGGCCTATCAGGTGATTGAAGCGTCCAAGGACGCCATTATGATCACGGACCGGCATGGGGTGATCCAGTCGGTCAATCCGGCCTTTTGTCAGTTAACCGGCTACAGCGTCAGTGACGCACTGGGCCAGACGCCCAGATTACTGAGCTCGGGTTTGCACAACAACAGCTTCTACCAACAGATGTGGCAGCAGTTGCAGCAACAGGGCCACTGGCAGGGCGAAATTTACAATAAACGCAAAAACGGTGAAGTCTATCCGGAATGGCTGTCGATCAGTGCCATTCGCAGCGAGGACGGCATGGTCAGCCAATACGCCGCCATCTTCTCGGATATGACAGAGCGGAAAAAGCGCGAAGAAAAAATCCATCAGCTGGCCTTTTTTGATGAAATGACCGGGCTGGCCAACCGGCGTTTATTTCACGACCGGCTCGAACTCAGCCTGGCCAATGCCAAACGGCACCAGCATTTATTAGCCGTGCTTTTCCTTGATCTGGACTTGTTTAAACGCATCAACGACACGCTGGGGCATCAGGCGGGCGACCAGGTACTGATCCAGGTCGGCAAACGCCTGGGCCAGGTTGTACGGACCGGCGAATCTGTCGCCCGGCTGGGCGGTGATGAATTTACCCTGCTGATGCCAGAGTGCAGCTCAGTGCAGGATACCGAACAACTGGCCCGCCGCATTGTGCAGCAATTCAGTCTGCCTTTTTTAATCGGCGACCAGGAACTGGTGCTGACCACCAGCATTGGCATTGCATTTTACCCACAAGACGCCGACAGCGCCGATGAATTGTTGCGCTGCGCCGACGTCGCCATGTACCAGGCCAAATCATCCGGCCGTAACCACTACGCTTTTTACCACCACAGCCTGGGCCAGCGCCACCGCGAAGCGCTGGAACTGGAACAGGCGCTGCGCCGCGCCATGGCCGAACAACGGCTGGAGGTGCATTATCAGCCGAAAATCCGTCTGGCCGACGGCAGCACCGACAGTCTGGAGGCACTGGTGCGCTGGACAGATCCGCAGCGCGGAACAGTCCAGCCCGATTTATTTATTCCGGTGGCGGAAAACCTCGGCCTGATCCAACAACTGGGTGCTTATGTGCTGGAGCAAGTGTGCGCTCAACTGACACTGTGGTCAAAACACTGCCGGGTTGCGGTCAATATTTCGGCCAAAGAACTGAGTGCCAGCAGCTTTCTGCCTATGGTGCGGGAGTTACTGAAGCGCTATAACATTGCGCCCGGTCAGCTGGAGCTGGAAATCACCGAAAGCTGTCTGGTGCCCGAGCAGGCAGAACAGACCTTACTCTTGCTCAGCGCTCTGCGGCAAATGGGGATCCGCATTGCCATTGATGACTTTGGCACCGGCTATTCGTCCTTGTCTTATTTACGCCATTTGCCAATCGACAGCATCAAAATAGACCGCAGCTTTATCCGTGCTCTGCCAGAGGATCTTAATGATTGCCAGATCACCAGTGCCATACTGGCCATGGCGAAAGCTCTGGGGCTGCAGGTGGTGGCGGAAGGAATTGAAACGCCGCAGCAACTGGAGTTTCTGCTGCAGGCCGGTTGCGATTTAGGCCAGGGTTATTTGTTTGCCCGGCCAAAACCGGCCTCACAGCTGGAGCTCTGACCCTCAATTGCGGCCAGACACCTGTGGCTGCGCCGGGACAGGCACACCTTTACTCTGCCATTTCATTACGACAAACTTCAGCGGCACTGTGCCTGTATTGCGGATGCCGTGCGAGTCCCAGGGTGCCGCATACAAAATGTCACCGGCTTTGGCAGGCAGCTCTTTGTCGTGCAGAGACCAGACGCCGCTGCCTTCAATCACCATCAGGTATTCTTCTTCGGCATGCACATGAGGCGGATGAATTTCCTGGCCAGGTTCAATCACCGCCACGCCGGTCAGGGCATCCACAGTGCCAAAGGTTTCCCCGGCAAAATAGGTGCTGAACACATAACCTTTGCCGTGCTCGGCTTTGGCCTCACTGGCTTGTTTGATAGCGGAAGGCTGCACAGTGGCCTTCAGTGCCTGAGAGGCCGCAGGTTCAGCTGCCCATGCGGTTGCGCACAGACAGGTCAGACTCAGTATCAACAGACGCATAATTTGCTCCCGGTTTGAAAACACTGACGTCACTTTGCCAGCAACAGGGTCCGGATAACAGCTCAAACAGGCTCAATACCAATTTTCGTAACCTGATTAACAGCTCAGCCAGCCAAGAGCCGGGGCTCGCGCTAAACGGCCTGGCCTGATAGGCTGGTGTTTTTCCTGACCCCGGCCGCTGACGATGCAGAGTGACCATCAAGATAAAATCACCCATAAAAACTGGCTGAATGCGCAGGAAAAAGCGCAGCTGATTGGGTTGATCGCAGCCTGCTTTAAAGGCGTTGACAGTGTGGCGTATTTTCAGTGTTATTTTGCCAATCCGGCGCACCAGCGCTGTGCGCTGCGGCTGTTTTATCAGGACGGACAACTGACCGGCTATTGCCTTCTGACCTTTACACAGAGCGGCAAAGCCACAGTGATGGGCGCGTCCGCCGCCTTTTTACCTGGCTTTCGTGGCCAGAACAGCACCTTTGCGTTTTCGTTGCGCTGGGCACTGCGCACCTGGCTGCGCCAGCCACTGCGGCCTTTGTATTATCTGGATACCATGCTGAGCCCGGCCATGTACCGCGCCATTGGCAAAAAAGTGGCGCTGATTTACCCGAACCCGGCCATGAATGCAGCGGAAACAGCGCGCTATCGGGCCCTGGTTGGCAATGCAGAACCCAGCCCCTGGCGTGGCCTTGGCTGTTTGAAAACCGTTGGCCGCTCCAGCAATTACAGCGCTGCGGATCTGCAGCAACTGAAACAAAGCCAGAAAGCGGAAATTGCCTTTTATTGCCAGCTTAACCCCCATTTTGAGCAGGGCATCGCCCTGCTGGTGTTAATACCTGTGAGCTTTAAACAGCTGTTCTGCACTTTGTGGAAGGGGCTGCGCCACTCCTGAGCAGGCTGTTAAGACCAAAACGCCGTGAGGGTAAAACGGCCTGTCCAGGGGTTCTCGTCGTACCGGTAATCCGCGCTGATATCCCCTGAATGCAAGGATGAACAACGGTACAACAGCAGGCGGTTTTTACGGGCCGGTATTTGCAGCACCCGCTGATACAAAGCCGTATCCCCACAGATATAACCTTGTGGCTCCCCATACTGCTGCAAATCCAGCCGCTGCTGTTGCTGATATTGCGCCAGACGGCTCTGGTCTACATATTCATAACCCGTACTGCGCTGTCGGTAAAAACTGGTGCCGCCATGCTCAGCGCCACATAAATACAACACAGCCGCCAGTTCCTGCTGCTCTGGCCGGTCAAAATGCGGCAACCGCTGTGGCAGGCTCAGTTGATCGGCTGCTGTAGTGACCAGCGAATAAAAGCAGTTCAGCTGAACAAGCTGGCTGGCTTGCAGGCCAAACACCGGCTGTAGCACAGGGGCCAGCCGCTGCTGCATCCACTGGGCAAAACCAGGCGGGGCCGCTGAGCGCAAGCCTGGGTACAAGCCGGCGGCCTGCTGCACATCCTGTTGGGTCAAGGCGTAGTCAATCAGCGAGTCCGGTTCTGGCACAAAATCGTCCACCAGCAACAAAGGCTGCTGTTCCTGACCAAAACGCATGGCCTGACACTTCACGACCCGCTCCTTATTTTATCGCTGCGGCTTTGCAGTGCCGGTTAATAAAGTCCTGATGCGAAGGCATATAGTCCACCGATTTGCGGATCACAGCACGGATGCTGTCCATCCGTTTGCCCAGCTCGTCGTCACTGAACATATCCGCCAGCGGGTGGTAGGACGCTGGCCTGATGCCCTGCCCCAGCATCACTTCAAACCAGCTTAAGTCGCTGAACATTTCCTGGTTAAAGCGGAAAATACGGCCTGAAGCACGAAATTGCTCAATTTTCTGGGTCAGCTCGACCGGCACCTCCATGTGGCGGCAATAGCGCCAGAAGGCGGAATCGTCCCGCTCTGTGGCATGGTAATGCAGGATCAGAAAATCGCGGATGCGCTCGTAGTCAAAATCCATCTGACGGTTAAACTCATCAATGTCGGCCTGCTCAAAACGCCGGTCAGGGAAAAAGCTGAACAACTTGGAAATAGCCGCCTGCACCAGATGCAGACTGGTCGATTCCAGCGGCTCCATAAAACCACTGGCCAGGCCGATGGCCAGGCAGTTTTTCGACCAGAACTTTTTTCGTTTGCCAGTGGTGAATTTCAGCAAGCGGGGCTCGGCCAGCGCTTCGCCATCCAGCTGCTGCATCAGTACCGACGTAGCTTCATCCACCGACATATAGTGGCTGCTGAATACATGGCCATTGCCAGTACGGTGCTGCAACGGAATGCGCCAGATCCAGCCGGCTTTTTGCGCCGCTGCCCTGGTAAAAGGCCAGGGATCACCCGCTTTGGCACAGGGCACAGCCACAGCACTGTTGCAGGGCAGCCAGTGGCTCCAGTCGTCGTAGCCGGCCTTCAGCGTTTGTTCAATCAGCAGGCCCTGAAAACCAGAGCAATCAATAAAAAAGTCAGCCTCATGCACTGTGCCGTCGTCCAGCTGCAAAGAGCGGATAAAGCCATTGTCCCATTGTTGCACCGACTGTACCTTGCCTTCGGTGCGCACCACACCCCAGCCTTGCGCCAATTCGCGTAAATACAGCGCAAACAAACCGGCGTCAAAATGAAAGGCATAAGCAATATTGGATAACGGCGAATTGCCAGCGTCAATGGAGCGCATAAAGCGCCGCTCATCACAGGCCAGCGACGTTAAAGTGTACTCATCCAGTGGCGCTGCTTTGCCCTGCAGATGCTGGCGCAGCCAATAATGGTAAAACTGGATGCCCTCCATGTTTTTACCCACGTCGCCAAAGGCGTGATAATAACTGTGGCCAGGTTTTAACCAGTCTTTAAACTGAATGCCCAGCTTAAAAGTGGCCTGGGTGCGACGCATAAACTCGTCTTCATCCAACCCTATCAGCTGGTTATACAACATGATCTGCGGAATGGTGGCTTCGCCGACCCCGACTGTCCCTATCTGCTCAGACTCAATCAGCTGAATCTGGCAAAACTGGTTTTTCAGAACCTTGCCAAGTGCAGCTGCCGTCATCCAGCCAGCTGAACCGCCGCCTAATACGATGATTTTTCTCAGTCTATTCATCCGATTTCTCAGCACGTCTTCAATAGAAAAATGCGCTCTTGTTTTCACAAAAGCGCATTTGGCTTAGTGGCTAGTCCACAATGTCAGAAATTGGCCCGCATCACCAGCGCCAGCCGACGGTCTGACACAAACCAGGAGCGCCCGGCTTCCACACCTTCGTCGTTGAGCATCATCAGGGTTTCAGACTGCGAGTTGGTCAGGTTAGTGCCCTGTAAACCCACACTGAAGTTGTCGCTGACATTGTAAAACAGCGACGCATCCACCTGACCATGATCGTCGTACCACAGCGGTGCCTTACTGATCACATCGCGGGTGGTCAGCAGGTACTTTGACCGCCAGTTGTAAGCTACACGAGCACTCCAGCCGTTTTTCTCGTACATACCGACCAGGTTGAAGGTGCGGTCGGACTGCCCCTGCAGTGGAATATTGTCCAGGCTGACCCGAATACCTGTGTCGGTGAAATCATCCCCAACCCAGCTTTCATCATCGGCATCAATCTGGTTATTTGGTACTCCACTGGCGTCAATGTAAGTAAAGCTCGCCTGCATGCCTAAGCCATTCCAGGGCTCTGGCAACATGTCGTAAAACTGCTGATACGCAATTTCAAGACCATCCATTTTGCCGTCACCCGCATTGGTGGTGGTAGTGACCAACGCCGTCTGGCTGGCGCCGCTGACCGGGTTGGTAAAGCTTTGCGGAAAGGCCCCCTGCACAAAGTAGTTTTTCAGCTCTTTATGGAATAAAGTCGCACTCAATTGACCCACATCGGCAAAGTACCATTCGAGCGCAAAGTCATACTGCACCGACTCCATCGGCTTCAGATAAGGGTTGCCGCCACTGCCGGTCCAGATGGGCACATAAGCCCTTTGGATCAGGTTGTCCTGCGGCAAGGGCGGATTGTCTTCGTCAATGTCCGTAATGGGCCGCACGGCCATAATAGGCTCAGTCCCCAAAGAGACCTTGTTGATCACATCGCCCATATCCGGCAAGGCCACTGCTTTGGATGCGGCAAAACGGCCAATCAGTTCATCCGTCAATTCCACCTTAATGTTAAAGCTGGGTAACGTCATGCTGAAATCCGTTTCTGCTTCCAGCCGGCTGTCGGTGTCATTACCAAAAGCCCGGTCATGATCAGGCAGGTAATTGACTGCATCCCCTATCCAGCGGTTTTCCGGAGCCCGCAGCGCATCCTCTACCGTTGCGTAAGTGCCGGCCGCCACCTGCTGACCGACATAATCCAGCACCAGTTGCGGGGTCAACTGACGGTTTTGCAGTTCAGCCGGCGGCAGGAAATCAGGCAGCAGATCAGGGAAATTGACATAGCCATTGGCTTCGCGGGTCAGCTTGACGTAACGCACCCCCAGATTACCGCTGTAGCGTAAATCACCCTGACCTTCGAAGTTCAGCTTCAGGTACACCGCTTTATTGGTTTCGGTGGTGTCGTTAATTTCGCCTGGCTGGAAAATGCCAAACTCACTGTCAACCCCGTCCCGCTCTGGGTAAGGGATCCAGGTGCCGCCGTCCGACTTATACACCTGCCGTGCCGGATTTGCGCCCATAATAGAGCGGACATAAGCTTCAGTCATGGCAATGGTTTTGCCGCCCTGAATATTCACAATACCGCCATCGTGGAAATCAGACCAGTCCACCAGTTCATAGTCGCCAGCCAGTTCAGACAAGGTATCCAGCCAGCCTGCTGGCGCGGCACCTGTGTATTCAGGGGCCAGAGCCCCCCAGTTCCAACTGGTGGCCCGCACTGTCTGTTCACGTTTGGCATAACGCACACCGGCCTGCAGGGACGTCAGTACCCCTTGGCCGTCAAACTGATAAGTGCCGTCGAGTCGCAGCGCAACCGAGTCGCCTTCGGAGCGTTCATAGTGGTCCATCGCACTGCGCAGGAAATAAGAGGTCGGGTCCTGGAAGTAGTTGCTGTCTCCGGCCGGGTCGCCGCTGAAGCCTGGGTAACCTGTGGCAAAATCATCCGGGTTGGCGTCCCGCGAGCCAAACCAGGGCTCCAGTAAGGTCATGGTCGGTGTGCTGCCGGTGACATTGTAGTCCTGACCGGCAAAAGCGCCGGTCATCACCACCACATCATCATCCTGGGTATTGGCTCTGACCACCTGAAGATCACCGACCAGCTTCAGCTGCTCTGTGGCTTTCCACTCCAGGTTTAACGAAAAATCTTCCACTTCGGTGTTGGTGTCTTTGACCCGGCTGTCAAACTGGGTGACGTAACCAAACTGATTCCGGGCATTGGTGCCCCAACCGCGGGCCACGCGGTCTACGTTGCCATCAGCTGCGCGCCAGCCATCCACCCCCTGCGTAATAATGCCGGACTCAAACAAGCCATTGTCATCAAATTCAAATTCGGTGCCTTCCAGCGGGCGGGAGCGACGACCATCGATATTGTAGTAACCGCCCTGGTATTTAATGGCCTGTTCATGCCAGGACAAGCGTGCATCGGAGCGAATGTACTGAAAGGTGCCAAGGAAAGTGTCGTCGGCGTTCTGAAACTGAAAGGCGGCCGAAGCCCCATTGCGTTCACGATCATCAAACTTCTGCAGTGCGTTGGCCGCATTGGGCATCCAGACCACGCCCTGACCATCCTCACCAACAAAGTCTTCCGCTCCGGCCAGTGTATTGGCGTAAAAGGGTACATAAGCGTCGGACTGAATGCCGTGCGATTCACCATACAACTGCGAATGCGCCAGGTTAAATAACAGGCCAAATTCCGCACCGCTGTCGAGCGTATAGCGGTCACTGAATAACCCGGAAATGGTCGGGCTGCCTTTTTCAGCGATATCCCCATAAGACCAGTCCCCACTGATGGCGACCACCCGGCCGGCCGAGTCAAAGGGCTTACGGGTGCGCAGACTGACAGTGCCACCAATACCACCTTCAATCATATCGGCGGTCTGGTTTTTATAAATATCAACACCGCCCATCAGTTCAGGTGACACGTCCTGAAAGGACAACCCCCGACCTGAGTTGGCAGTAAATGAATCCCGGCCATTAAATTCACTGCGGGTCTGGGTCATCCCCCGAATAATGGCCCCACTGCCTTCGACGCTGAAATGGTCCGGGTCGTCCGGGCCAGCAAAACGCTCCACAGACACACCGGGCACCCGCTGAATGGCTTCCAGCACACTGCGGTCTGGCAATACGCCAATATCTTCGGCTGAAATACCGTCCACCACAGTGTCGGCCAGACGTTTGATATTTTGTGCGCTTTGCAGGTTGGCTCTGGTGCCTCTGACTTCAATAACTTCGGTTTTTTCGTCGCTCTTATCTGCCGTGTTTTCCGCTTGCGTCTGCTCTTGCGCGTAAGCACCGGCAGAACAGCCCAACATGGCCATCAGCAGCAAAGACGGCCTGAATGCAGGTAAACGAACACTGGTACGGTTCGCAGCTCGTGCAACCATCATAATCTCCCCGTTGTGTTGTTGAATCCCGGTCAAGTTGCGGCCTTTGGCCTGCTGTTGTTATGGCAACCGGGTCTGTTGTGATGCAGCTGGGCCTCTACAAAAGGCGCATAAACGCGAAGCGGCGAAAGCTGTCGGTATAGATACTGGAGTGAAGTATTCTTCAGGTCCAGCTCGTTGAAAAAAAACGGAATAGCAAAAACAGAATTCACACGAGAAAAATTCACCTGTCCAACAAGCCCAGTATATCTTTCTGTTTTATAAAGAAAAACCAGCCCCTGCCTCCAGACGCTGGTTTGACCTGAACTCAGGCTGTTACCTGAGTGGATCTGCTGAAAACGCCGCCAGCAAATACACCAGTGGCGCATTCCAGTTGATGGCGATTTCATTGCTGGCATAGCTGCAATAATCATCCAGATAAGACAAAGCAGGCAGCTTACTGGGATACACACACTGGTCCTGCTGCCCCTGGTTGGGGCCACCGGCCAGCCAGCCGGGTACAGGCGCTTTGACTGCATCGGCTTCAGACGGCCTGTGGTGAATGTGCTGCGGGCTCTGGCGGCCAAAACCAGTGACAAAGGAATAGCCGGTCGGGTTGCGGCCAAACAGATAATCCAGCAGGTTCAGCGCCGCTTGCCGGTACGCCAGCTTGCCGCTTAGCAGGTAACTCTGATACAGCAGTACCGCCTTATTGGCTGCCACCGCATTGCTGCCCCAAATAAAGTCTGGCTGGGTCATAGCGACCCGATACGGCGACTGCTGCTCCTGGCGCAAAAACAGTTCGGCTTCTGCCAGCAAGGCATCTTTCAATGGCTGCCTGATCCTGTCAGGCACAGCCTCGGATCGCAGCAGCTGCCAATAGGCCAGCGCCACAGGGTTGGCCCAGGACGCCACTTGCAGCGGCACTTTCAGCGCGGCGAACCACTGTAAATAGGCGGGCTCTCTGGTCAGTAAAAACAGCTGAGCCGCCGCAGTGGCAAATTCATCGTCCAGTCTGTTGTCGCCATAAGCGCCGGTCAACACATCAGCCGGTTGCTGATAGATGACCGCAGGGTTCGCCCTGGCCCACTGCCAGGCCTTGACTGCGCTGTCGGCATACTCCTTGGCCAGGCCCGGCAGTTGTGCGTCAAACTCCTGCAGTACCTGACTGGCTTTGGCCATCACAGCGGCATAATTCAGCGCAGCCGCCGTGGTTTTTTGCACCAGATACCTGGGGCTGTTGGCCTGGTCCGGCATCACAGTGCCATCAAAGTTCAGATTGGTCAGTTTGTGGTATACCCCGCCGTCAGACGGGTCCTGCATGCTTCTAAGCCAGCGCAGATTCCACAACACTTCATCCACTAAGTCTGGTAAGGCATTGCCAGACTCCGGAATCGCCCAGCTGCGTTGCCGGTAAAATGCCGGGAAGTCACTCCAGGCCTGCAACAGGGTTAACAAGGTCACCCCTGAATTCACCACGTATTTGTTGTAATCACCAGCGTCGTACCAGCCCAGGGCCGAGGACAGCACTGTGCCTTCAGGCCGTGCCCCAGAGGCGGCTGACTGATGAATACGCACCTGATGATCCGGATGTCCGGCCGCTCTGGCCCAAGGCCCGGCATAGGGCTCAGTTAAGGCCATGGATGCGCGGTTAAAATAATAAGCCTTGGCGGCCGCATCATGGGCGGCGGCAAAAGGTGCGGGATGGATCTGCACTGTCTGGGCGGCACAGCCTTCAAGTTCCAGGCGGTATTCACCAGCCTGGGTCAGCGCGGACAGATCCAGCACACTGGCTTTGCGGCCAGAGGCTGGCCAGAGTTTCGGAGCGTCCGACTTACCGGACAGCAGAACAGTACCCTCGCTGTCCAGCACCTGATAGAGCACAGAGGATGAACCTTCCAGCACCAGCAGCTTGGGCTGTTCTGGTGCAAAACCCAACTGATTCAACCTCAGGGTCGGGCAGGTCGTTTTGGTTGTACTGCAGCTGCTGAGCAACAGTGCCACTAACAAAGCGGCTGCACTGCGCCCCCACCAGGTGGCCAGCATCATGGCTTCACCTCGTCAACCAGGTTCAGCAGGGCCTTGACCACGGCTTTCGGCTGATTCTGCCGGTCAAACAGCAGCGCATAGTCGGTGCGCCCCTGCATAGGCCAGTTATTGCGCCAGCTTTGCTGATCATTCACCCCCCAAAGGGTAACCCGGCTGATGGTGTCGCTGTGACGCAAAAAAATGCGGAACAGGCCAATAAAGCGTTGCTGCTGCAGAGCCTCAATAGCCGCAGGTAAGCCCTGGCTGTAGGGGTTCAATTGCTGCTGCAGCTTCTGGTTCAGCGAAATATCTGCTCCTATGGCGTTATCGTCCACCCGCGGCAATACGGTGATATCCAGCTCGGTGATCATCACCTGAGCGCCTGTGGCCGCAAAGGCCAGGATGGAGTCTTCCACTTGCTGTAAATCCGGATAATCCAGGCCATAGTGGCCCTGCATACCCACGCCAGTCAGTTTAACCCCGGCTTTTTGCAGCTGCTGCACTATACGCACGGCCCCCTGCCGTTTTTCCGGATTGTAAAGGTTGTAGTCGTTGTAATACAGCTCTGCCGCCGGGTCGGCCGCCTGAGCCAGCTGAAAAGCGGTCACAATATAGTCATCGCCCAGAATTTTCCGCCAGGGGCTGTCACGCAAAGACCCATCGTCATTCAGCGCTTCGTTGACCACATCCCAGCCTTTGACTTTGCCTTTGTAGCGACCCACCACTGTGTTGATATGGGTCGTCAGTCGCTGCAACAGCAGAGCTTTGCTGGCGGTTTTGCCGTCTGGCCCGGTAAAGACCCAGGCTGGGGTTTGTTGATGCCACAACAAGGTATGGCCAATCAGCGTCGCCTGCTGCTGTTCAGCCAACTTCAGCAGTGCATCGGCCGGGCCAAACTGAAAGTCGCCTTCTTTGGGTTGCAACTCTTCCCACTTCATCACATTTTCAGCGGTCAGCGCATTAAAGTGTTGCTGCACCACACCCAGGGCAGCCGGATCCTTGCCTTCAATCTGCGCCATGCTCAATGCTGTACCCACTAAAAAATGCGGTGCATAGGCCTGTTTTAAACTGACGTCACTGGCGGCCATAGCGCTCTGACTCAGCAATACCCCAGCCAGTAAGCTCATCACTAATTTCATTGTTCTGTCTCCCTGTTTTTCGTTTGTGGTTGAGCCGCCCGGTAGGGGCTGACCGGCGGCCCCAGATAACTGGGTTTAAGACCGCCTGTGTTTATCAGAATACGTTCGAGCACCACACCTGGGTCGACCAGGTAAATTTTCAGTTGATGGGTGCCGGCGTTCGGTACTTTCAGTGCGCTTTTTACCAGCCGGATGCCGTCCAGTACGCCCTGCTGCCAGGCCTGATTGCTGCGATCTGTCAGGGTATCCACCAGCACCGGCTTGTTGTTATCCAGCGCGACAGCGAGGCGCAGGGTGCTGCCGGGCACAAAATCCAGGCTGGGTGCGAGCATCAGCTGCAGTTCAAACTCACCTGAGCGCTGAAAATACAGTGGGTACTGCAGATAAGGCGCCTGGTTCAGGCTTTGGTGCCGGTACTCCGGAGCCGTGGTCGCCACCATGGCGCCCGCCCCCCGGCCATGACCAGGCAAGGCTTGCCAAAACGCATCCGGTTGCGGCCGCATCGCGGTGCCGCTGGTACCATCCAGTGCTATATAGCCGTCTGTATCCAGATAGCCCTCGCCAGCGGCCTGGGTTTTGATTGCCTGTACTTTGACCCTGGCCCCACCCCAGCCAATGCCCTGGATATGCACCTCGCCCAGATTCAGCCCTGCGTCTGCTTTGTCCCAGTTAATCCTGACCTGAATAACCTGCTGCTGCCTGACAGCACCCGAGCTATGACTGAGCTCTATCCAATCCGATGAGGCTTTGGCACTAAAGTCAAAGGGGGTTAAACCGCGGTTAAATACCTCAATGCGCCTGCTGGTCTGGCCGTCCGGATAAAAAGGCGGCAGTGCCAATGGCTGATGGCGGTACTCGCTTTCTGGCCAATAAACAGCTGCGCCCTCTGCCATCACGCCCATATCCGCGCCCGGTGGTGGCGTGCGCTGCAACAAAGCCGGTAGCTGGTTTTGCGCCGGATCGTTCCAGTAGTTGTACCCCAGATGCGGCTGCGACATCATCTGGTTCCAGCGCCCATCCCCCAGCGCATGGTAAGCCGCCGTCAGCTCTGCATCGCGGGCAAACCAGAATTGCGCCTGCGCCGCCCAATCATTGGTGCTGGCACGGCCTTGCTGGCCATGCAGCTGGTTCATCGCCACAGCCCGGTTGATTTCAAACACGGCCTGACTGGCTTTGAGTGGGTGCGCCACCAACTGAACATACGCATCCTGATAGGCAGCCCCCAGCTGTTGCTGTACCTGATCGGACAGCTGCACCAAGGCTGCCAGCTCACGGCTGACCCGCTCCGCTTCGTCATAATGCAGCAGGCTATAGGTGTCAGGTTCAATGGCTTCAGGTTTGCGCCGGCCATTGTGTTTGGTATAGCCCTGCAGCAGTTCAGCAATAACCCCGGCCTGGTCCGGGCCAAACTGCTGCGCCGCCCAGTCCTGGGTCCACTGGTGCAGCCTGTCCGCCGCAAAACGCTCCGGGTTCCAGGCCATGCGCAGGAAAAAGTCGGTCGGCAGTTCCATAGGCTTTAAGTCACCGACATTGACTATCCAGATGCGGTCAGCGCCATAACGCCAGGCTAAATCCATCTGCTGCCAGATTTTGCTCAGCGGCACTGTGTTGATCCAGCGGTAAGAGCGGGGCTCGCCGACATAATCAAAGTGGTAATAAACCCCGGCACCTCCAGGGCGGTTACGCTCCTCTGCCGTTGGCAGACGGCGGATATTGCCAAAGTTATCGTCGGCCCATAATAAAGTGACATCGTCTGGCACCCGCATACCGCGTTCATAAAAGCCCTGCACTTCTTTGTACAAAGCCCAGACTTGCGGCACCTGTGTCAGTTGTTCTGCACCAAAGGTATCAGTCAGGATCTGCCGTTGATCGGCCACAATTTGCTCCAGCAGCGCGATGTTTTCGCCCTCTTTCATTGGCTCATCTTCCTGACCGCGCATGCCAAGAGTAAAAATGCTTTCCAGGTTTTTATGCCGCTGTGCGCCTTGCTGCCAGAATTTATACAACTCGTCTTTGTTGGTGGAATACTCCCAAGGGCCCGTGCCATAACGGTTCCATTCTTTGTCTGCCCGCAGCATAGGTTCATGATGGCTGTTGCTCATTACGATGCCCATCTCGTCGGCCAATAGCGGGTTTTGTGGGTCGTCGTCGGCAAAAGCGTTGTTCCACATAGCTGGCCATAAGAAGTTGGCTTTGAGGCGCTGCAGCAATTCAAACACATGCAGATAGAACTTGTGGTTGTAGCCACCGAATTTTTCCTGCACCCAGCCCGTTAAGGCCGGCGCTTCGTCATTCAGGAAAATACCGCGGTATTTCACTTTGGGCGCCTCGACAATACGGGTACCGGCTTTGACCCACAGCTGGCTTTTTTTCGCCACAGGCACATCGGCCCACCAGGCCCAGGGCGACACCCCCATCTGTTCGGCCAGATCATAGACCGCATAAATGGCACCGCGTTTATCGTTACCGGCCAGCACTAACGCCTGCTCCACTCCTGGCAGAGGTTTGTTCACCAGTGCTATCTGATAGCCGTCCCAGCGGCCACGCAATTGGCTGAAATCCAGTGTACCGTTTTGCTCCAGCGTTTTGAGCAGGCTGCTTTTGTCCAGACTGCCGATAATCAGCACGACCGGGCTTGTGGGTGTTGTGCTTTGTGTCAACCGCACAGTGCTGACCTTTTCAATATCCTGCTGCAGATTGTGCACTGCGCGCAGCAGGCCGGGATACTCCTGCGCATCGATAACAATCTGCGCCTGTTGTGCCGGGCTGACCAATGGAAAATCGCCAGCCCCTTTGCGCTCACTGATATACGAAGCGGCTGCCTGCACAGAGGCACTCAAACCTGCCATCAGCAGAAGACAAAAGCCAAACCACAGCCTGTTCATGGCGTGACCTCCAGTCGGCTGTAAAGCCCAAGGGTGGTGCCAACAAAACCACCAGCCACCTGAGTGCTTAACAGGGTGCCATCCTGCACCGGCCCCAACTGCATCCAGTCCTGGCCTGGCAGCCGGTAATAAAACCGCAGCTCTGCACCAGCACCAGCCACTTTAAACTGCAGTTCAGTTTGGCCTTCCGGCCACTGCTGCGCTAACAGCACTGTTGCCTTTGCCCCTTTGGCCTGCTCTAAAAAGACTTCAGTGCCTGTACCGGTTCGGCGCGCTCCCAGATAGTAGTGATACAACTCGCTTTGCAGCAGCACCAGCCCGGCCGAACGGCCTTTGGCAGGCACACTGAAGCTGGTGCTGGCATTGAAATTTAAATGCTGCAGTCTGCGGCCTATAAAAGCCGGTTGCCCCAGATCTTCCAGCCGGTCGGCCTTGGCCTGCAGGGCCAGAACACCATTCGTGAGCTGCAGCCAGGGCCGGTCAAACTGGCGTAACCAGTTCCAGTTCAGATCCAGACGACTCCCTGAAAACTCATCCCGCCACTGCAGATTGCCAGTTTGGGGCACGGCAACAGGCTGAGGTTTCAGGCTGACAGGGCCTGCCAGCTGATAGGGGATCCTCTGCCCTTTGGGCAGGATCTGTGGCCAGCCATCCTGCCAGTGCACCGGCAGCAAATAGGTCTCGCGACCCAGATTGGAAAGGCGTTGCTGATAGGTGCGGGTGGCTAAAAAGACGGCCCACCAGCTGCCGTCGTCCAGCTGAATAAAATCGGCATGGCCTGCGGTGGTAATGGGGTCCGCTCTGTCCGAGGCTAAATCACGTTGGGTTAAAATTGGGTTTTGGCTTGCAGGCACAAAAGGCTCAGACAGGCTGCGCGAGCGGAAAATGACCGCAGAATGCTGATCGGCCGTGCCGCCTTCGGCACAGAGCAGATAGTACCAGCCATGGTGTTTATACAAATGCGGGCCTTCTATCCAAATCGGTTTCTGGCGGATATCGACTCCACCATTAACCAACAGACGTTTCGATTCTGGTTTTACCTTTTTGGCCACAGGGTCAAATTCCCACAACCAGATAGCTCTGTGCCCTTCGTACAAAGGTTCACCCGGCGGCGCGTCATTGTGACTGATGTAGACCTTGCCATCCTCGTCAAAGAATAAATCCGGGTCTATGCCGCCAACCTCCGGCAACCAGACAGGATCCGACCAGGGCCCGGCCGGATCGGAAGCGGTCAGAATAAAATTTCCGCCCTGATCCACCACAGTGGTAATGAGATAAAAAGTGCCATTATGGTAACGCAGGGTTGGCGCAAAAATACCACGCGACAACCCGGCACCGGCAAATTCAAACTGACCGGGTCTGGTCAGCGCATGGCCAATCAGTTGCCAGTTCACCAGGTCTTTACTGTGCAAAATGGGTAAACCTGGCAGGTAGCTGAACGACGAATTCACCAGATAAAAATCATCCCCTTTGCGGGTAATGCTGGGGTCAGGAAAAAAACCTGCCAACACAGGGTTGCGGTAATGCCCAGCCTTCAAAGGGGACGCAAAAACCTCATCCTCTCCCTGGTACTGAAACCAGTCAAAACGGGCATTGCCGGTGTCACCAGCCCAGCTGAACAGACTGCAAAGCAGCACAGATAATGGCCACAGATGTCGCATTGGATCCCCTGTTGTCTTGTTTGCTTTTAGCGGATTAAAAAGAAAAAACCTCTTCAAGACAATGGGTTGAAGGTTATGAAAACTGGGGGGCTCTGTGCGTTTTTTGGCATCTACCCGTCGTACTTGGCGCTGCAGCTTTGTTGGCTGCGCCTTCTCGCCCCAGTCACATAGGTTACTATGCTCCTGGGGTCTCACCGGCTTGCCGCCTCCCTGCAACGTCAATTACTTGGGTATACCCGTTCCACCTGACGCTGCAGCTTTGTTGGCTGCGCCTTCTCGCCCAGGTGACAAAAAAACAACCCCGGCTGGCTGGCCGGGGTTGTGTGGGGAAGGGGCTGATTTATTCGTTGACCGCCATCGCATTGACTGCAGCGCCCTGACCTTCGCGGAACTCTTTGGGTGTCTGACCGAAGTGGCGTTTAAACACAGCATACATATATTGCAGTGACGGATAACCACAGATATTGGCAATTTCAGTCGGGCTGACCTGAGTTTCCAGCAGCATTTTACAAGCCCGGGTCAGTTTTTGGTTGTGCAATTCCGTATGAATAGAATGGCCACGCTCAGCACGGAAACGCTGCTCCAGATTGGAGCGGGAAATACCAACATAGTCTGTCACCTGCTCCACTTTGACGCCCCGGCTGGCATTGCGGCGAATGTAATGCATGGCCTGGATCACATAAGGGTCACGCAGCGCTTTGTAGTCGGTGGACTGGCGGGACGCGACACCGACGGGGGCCACCAGGGTGCGCTTTTTGCCGACATCTATATTGTTCAGCTGGGTATGCAGCAACTTGGCCGCCTGATAACCCATTTCAAAACAGCCCTGAGTGACTGAACTTAAACTGATGCGGCTCAAGAAACGGGCTATGTCGTCATCATCAATGCCGATAATAGACACCTGATCCGGCACAATAATGCCCAGATGCTCACAGGCCTGCAGCAAATGCCGGGCTCTGGAGTCAGTCACCGCGATAATGCCAACTGGCTTGGGCAGGCTTTGTACCCAGTCGGTCAACCTGTTCATCGCGTATTGCCAGGTTTCAGGCCGGGTGCAGTGGCCCTGATAAATCTGGCAGTCAAAACCGTCCTGAGCTGTCAGTTTCCGCACCGCGTTTTCCCGCTCTCTGGCCCAGCGGTGGTTGTCGTCGACCGGCACCGAATAAAAGGCAAAGCTGTCCAGCCCCTTGCGTTTTAAATGCTCATAAGCCGCTTCCACCAGCGCAAAATTATTGGTCGCCACATAAGGCACAGCAGGGTAATCCTCCGCATTGGCATAAGAGCCGCCGACACCGACCACAGGTTTATTCCAGAGCGACAGCGCCTGCTGAATATTGATATCGTCAAAGTCGGCAATAATGCCGTCACCGCCCCATTCGTGGATGTGTTCCAGCCGGCAGGAAAAATCTTCTTCCAGATAGATATCCCAGTCGACCTTGGAGGATTGCAGATAGTGGCCTATGCCTTCAATCACCTGACGGTCATAGACTTTATTGGCGTTAAACAGCAGTGTGATGCTGTGTTTGGCTTTGAACATGATTTCACCATTGTTGTTTTTTTAGTTTTGGTGTAGCGACTACCAGAAATAGCTTCGCCCCTGTCGTCCAAAGCCACCTCTCTGATGCACCAACTTGTATCAAATCTGTTCAATCTTAGATCGGTTCCCTGTTTTTCTGAAACGAAAAAACATAATTCAGCACAGAAATGTGAATTTTCATAATTGCCGCTTCATCACTCTGTCACCAAGGATGAATCCACAGTTCAGCCGCAACACAGAAGGCATCCCATGAGTTATTTAGGCATAGATTTAGGCACATCCGGTATAAAAGTGATCCTGCTCAACGAACAGGGCAAAGTGACCGACAGCGCCAGCGCTGAGTTGCAGGTCAGCCGGCCACAACCGCTCTGGTCTGAGCAAAACCCGGAACACTGGTGGCTTGCACTGCAAAAATGCCTGGACGAACTGGCAGCCAAACAGTGCCTGGCCGATGTCAAAGCTATAGGTCTGGCCGGCCAGATGCACGGTGCGACCTTGCTGGATCTGAAAGGCCAGCCGATACGCCCGGCCATTCTGTGGAACGATGGACGATCCTTCACCCAGTGCCAGCAAATGGAAAACGAAATTTCGCAATTGCATGCCCTGACCGGCAATTTAGCGATGCCGGGTTTTACCGCGCCAAAACTGCTGTGGCTGCACCAGAATGAACCAGAGCAGTTTGCCCGGGTGGCCATGGTGCTATTGCCCAAAGACTATTTACGTTATTGCCTGTCTGGCCAGTACGCGTCGGATATGTCGGACTCTGCCGGCACCTTATGGCTGGACGTTGGCAAACGCGACTGGAGTGATGAACTGCTAAAAGCCTGTGGCCTGAACCGCTCGCAGATGCCCGCTTTATTTGAAGGCAACCAGATCACCGGCCAGCTAAAGGCCGAGCTGGCCAGCCGCTGGGGTATGCAGCAGGTGTCGCTGGTGGCCGGTGGAGGCGATAATGCCGCCGGCGCAGTAGGGGCTGGTTTAGTCCGGCCCGGTCAGGCCATGTTATCGCTCGGCACCTCTGGTGTGTATTTTGCCGTCTGTGACGGCTTTAAAGCCAATCCGCAGTCTGCTGTGCATGCTTTTTGCCATGCGTTGCCAAACAGCTGGCATTTAATGTCCGTCACCTTAAGTGCCGCCAGCTGCCTGCAGTGGTACGCCGAACAGATTGTAAAAGCCCCGGTCGGCGACTTGCTGCAGCAGTTGGAGCAAGGGCCCGATCCCATCACGGATGCACCACTGTTTTTACCTTATCTGTCGGGCGAACGCACGCCACACAATAACCCCAATGCCCAGGGGCTCTGGTTTGGCCTCACCCATAACACCGACCAACGCGCTATGACCTATGCGGTACTGGAAGGTGTCAGCTTTGCCCTGGCACAAGGGGCTGATGCGTTGCACGATTCTGGCCT
Source organism: Rheinheimera sp. (assembly GCF_037442525.1). Classification (GTDB taxonomy): domain Bacteria; phylum Pseudomonadota; class Gammaproteobacteria; order Enterobacterales; family Alteromonadaceae; genus Pararheinheimera. The sequence continues at coordinate 41,212 of NZ_JBBIQD010000016.1, forward strand.
GGTGCCGGACGAAATCAACCTGATTGGCGGCGGTGCCCGCAGCCCTTACTGGCGACAGTTACTGGCCGATGTGCTGAATAAAACCCTGACCTTCCGCGAAAGTGGCGAAGTAGGCCCGGCTTTAGGCGCGGCCCGGCTGGCACAGCTGGCGATGAACCCAACTCAGCCGCTGACAGCTATCTGCCCACCTCCGCCAGTTGTCAGCACGCATCAGCCAGACGCACAGCGCCATGCACTGCTTACCAGCCGCTACCAGCGTTTTATGGCGTTGTACCACGCGGTTTCACCACTTTTTTAACCCATAGCGGCAATAAAATTCACTTTTTGCCTCCCTTAAGCAAAAGCACAAACTGGCTCTGAAAAAACATAATTGTTCAGAGCCGCAACCCTACCCACACTAACGCCATTGTCTTTATCACAAGCCGTAGTAACAGGAGAGCAGCGTGGCTCAGTATTTCGATCAACTTCAGAAAATTGCCTTTGAAGGGGCGCAAAGCAACAACCCTCTGGCGTTTAAACATTACAATGCCAGCGAAAAAGTGCTGGGTAAAACCATGGCTGAACATTTACGGATGGCCGCCTGCTACTGGCACAACTTCTGCTGGAACGGCCAGGATGTGTTTGGTCAGGGCACCTTTGGCCGTCCCTGGCTGGAAGCCGGAGATCCAATGGAAATGGCAAAATTCAAAGCCGATGTGGCCTTTGAGTTTTTCAGCAAACTGACCATTCCTTATTACTGTTTTCACGATGTGGATGTGGCACCGGAAGGCCGTAATATTCAGGACTACGTCAACAACTTCGCCGCCATGGTCGATGTCCTGGAGCAAAAACAAGCAGAAACCGGTGTGAAACTGCTGTGGGGCACCGCCAACCTGTTCTCTAACCCACGTTATGCCGCAGGCGGCGCCAGCAACCCGAATCCGGAAGTGTTCAGCTATGGCGCCACTCAAGTGTTTCATGCGATGAACGCCACCAAACGTTTGGGCGGTGAGAATTATGTGCTTTGGGGTGGCCGTGAAGGTTATGAAACCCTGCTGAACACCGACCTGCGCCATGAACGTGAGCAGTTAGGCCGCTTTATGCAAATGGTGGTCGAGCACAAACATAAAATTGGCTTTACCGGCACCCTGTTAATTGAGCCGAAGCCGCAGGAGCCGACCAAACACCAGTACGATTATGACTCGGCCACAGTGTATGGCTTTTTGAAGCAATACGGCCTGGAAAAAGAATTTAAGGTCAATATCGAAGCCAACCACGCTACCCTGGCCGGTCATTCGTTCCACCATGAAGTGGCCACCGCCATTTCGCTGGATATTTTCGGCAGCATTGACGCCAACCGCGGTGATGCGCAAAACGGCTGGGACACCGACCAGTTTCCAAACAGTGTGGAAGAACTGAGCCTGGTGATGTACGAAATTCTCAAAGCCGGTGGCTTCAGCACGGGCGGTTTTAACTTCGACGCCAAACTGCGCCGCCAGAGCGTGGACCGTTACGATTTATTCCATGGCCATATAGGTGGTATGGATCATCTGGCGCTGGCGCTGAAAAAAGCCGCCGCCCTGGTGGAAAAAGACTTTTTAGCCAATGCCAAACAGCAGCGTTACGCCGGTTGGAATGCCGACTTAGGCCAAAGCATTCTGGCGGGCAAACAATCACTGGAAAGCCTGGCCGCGCTGACCCAACAGCAGCAACTGGATCCGAAGCCCGTCAGTGGTCGTCAGGAATTACTGGAAAACCAGGTCAACCTGGTGCTGTTCAGCTAAACCGAACCCTTGTCCTGTAATGTTCGTAGAGATACGTATTGCCCGGCTTTTGCCGGGTTTTTTTATCTATGACCTTAAGCGTAAAGACTACTTCAGGGCTTCCTGGCGCAACTTCTCATATTCTTCATAGCTCATGCCCTGATTTCTCATGCAATCCTGATACTGAGCCGGAGGCGCCTTGCGGCATTCCGCCTCATGGTTTCTTTGCAAGTTTTCATAACCAGTTTTATTCGGGTTGTAAGAGCTACAGCCGGTAACCCAACACAGAACTGTGACCAACAGCAGCCATTTCATCACACACCTCCATTTTATCCCGGAACATGCAGAATACAGTGGAGTCTATAAAACGAACAAGCACTGATTCAGGCCCATTAGAGCGGCCATTAGCGCTCCAGCTGATAGCGGATATGCGCGCGAAACGGCTGTTCAGGCCTGGTGTAATGGAAGGGAAAACAGGGTTGATTGGGGGAATCGGGGAAAAACTGCGGTTCCAGGCAAATGCCTTGCCGGGCTTGAAAAGGCGCCGCCAAATGCTCGCCTGTATAGACCTGCAGGCCGGGGTAATCGGAGCTGACCTGCAGTTTCAGCTGGCCGTCCGGGCTGGTCAGTTCGGCTGAGGCCTGGCGTACATCACCGGCCACCACAAAGTTATGGTCCAGTACAGCCCCGGCAAGCAGACGCCGCTGTTGAAAATCAAAAGCAGTGCCCTGCACTTTGGCAAGCTCTCCGGTTGGAATGCATTCGTGATCCACCACCGCATAATGGGCGGCTTTGAGCTGCAACTGATGGGCATCAATGCTCGCCTTCGCTCCCCCCTCTGGCACAGCCGCCAGATTAAAATAGGGGTGCAAGGTCGGTCCCACCAAGGTCACCCGTTCAGCCCTGGCCTGAAAAGTCGCCGCCAGCGCCCCATCGGCCGTCAACTGATACAACAGGCTGAAATGCACAGGCCCGGGGTATCCCCCCAGGCCATCCGGCCTGCTGCAGACCAGTTCGACTGCATCCTGGTACTGCGTTTTCAGCTGCCAGTGCTGGCAATGCAGCCCCTGGCTGCCACCGTGCAAATGGTGCTGGCCTTCGTTGGCTTCCAACTGATAACGCTGTTGCTCCAGCTTAAACGACGACTGACCAATACGATTGGCATAAGGCCCGGCGACGGCCCCCACATAACAACAGTCCTTCCGGTAGTGCTCTGCCTTTGGATAGGACAAAATCAGCTCCCGCTGCTGGCTCCCCAATCGGGCAGACCAATGTTGCAAAGTGGCGCCATAAGACAACACCTGAAGCTGATCGCCACGGGCATTTTTCAGCTGAAACTGTTGCATCTTTTTGTTCCTTATGACTTTTAGCTATCAACACTAGCCTGCAGCAGAGCCCAGCTGTATAGCTTTTGTTACTGTCGCCATTACGGAATTTGGCAGCGGCGATGAAAAAAAATAATCGGCTCTGTACATTCCGTTAGCCCAAAACAACAGCAGACCTAGTATGGTAAGGCCATAAAAAACATAAAGATGAATCAACAGGTATGACGACACTCACCCGCAACAACAGCCTTTCTGCCAATGGAAGCCCGGCTATGCCACACACCAGCGCCCGACTCAGTGTGACCGAAAAAATCGGCTATAGCCTGGGCGACCTGGCGGCCAACCTGATCTTCCAGACCTTAATGACCTTTCTGGCGTTCTTTTACACCGACGTCTATCAGATCCCGCCAGGTGCAGCCGCCAGCATTATTTTTGCCGGCGGCTTAATAGGCGCCTGTTTTAACCCTGTGATGGGCATGATTGCCGACCGCACTCAAACCCGCTTTGGTAAATTCCGCCCCTGGGTACTCTGGACTGCCGTGCCCTTTGGTGTGATTGCGCTTGCAGCCTTCAGCACGCCGGATTTCGGCCCGGACGGCAAACTGGTGTATGCCTTTGTCACTTATGTGCTGCTGGTGTTGGTGTATTCGGCCAATAACCTGCCCTATTCGGCGCTGAGCGGTGTGCTGACCGGTAATATGGCCGAGCGCAACAGCCTGTCGAGTTACCGTTTTGTCGCCGTGATGGTGGCGCAGTTTATTATTCAGGCGCTGCTCCTGCCTTTAGTGCTGCTGATGGGTGATGGCGACAAAGCCGTCGGCTTTGAAAAAACCATGACGCTGTTTGCCTGGATCGGTATTGTGTTTTTCCTGATCACTTTTATCACCACCAAAGAGCGGGTGAAAAGCTGCGAAAAAGAGGGCAGCGTCCGCCAGGACATTGCCGACTTATTGCATAACAAACCCTGGGCTGTGATGCTGGCCGTGACCATTCTGGTGTTTATTACGCTGGCCCTGAAAGGCGGCACTTACATTTATTATTTCGAAAATTACCTGGACCAGCAGCAAATAGCGGCCTTCTTGCAAGACATTGGTTTTAATCACTTTATAGCCGGTTTAAACCAAAGCTTAAATGCACTGGGCCTGACTAACTTCAGCTGGCCGGAAGATGCAGCCACCTCGGGTTTCAGTCTGTTTAATGCCGGTGGCATTATCTGCATGATTATTGGGATAGGTTTCTCTAAACCTTTGGCTGACCGCTTTGGCAAACGGGATGTGTTTGCCGCTGCTTTGCTGGTATCCACCCTCTTTGTACTGGCGTTTTATGTTTTTCCGGCGGACGCTATTGGTCTGGTGTTTTTATCGCAAATTCTGCATGGATTTTTCTACGGCATCACCATTCCGCTGCTGTGGGCCATGATTGCCGACGTGGCGGACTTTTCGGAGTGGAAAAACCACCGCCGCGCCACCGCCATTATTTTTTCAGCGATGATTTTTGGCCTGAAGCTGGGCCTGAGTATTGGTGGTGCTTTGGTTGCCGCCATTCTGGCGGCTTTGGGTTATGACGCCGCCTTGCCACAACAAACGGCAGAAACCAACGATGGTATTAAAACAGCGGTCAGCCTGTACGCCGCACTGCCCTTTTTACTGGCGGTGGGGGTGATTTGCCTGTTCGAAATTAACAAACAAAAAGAGCTGCAAATTGAACATGAGCTGCAAAGCCGCCGTATTGCAGCTGGTGTCAGCGAAACGGAGTAGTGATGACTGAAGCCAATTACCAGGCGTTAAAAGCCAAAGCCATTTCCCAGCCTTTGGTGGAGCATATATATACGGCGGACCCGTCCGCCCATGTATTTGACGGCAAAATTTATATTTACCCGTCACACGACATTGAAGCCGGTATTCCCTTTAATGACAATGGCGACCACTTTGGTATGGAAGACTACCATGTGTTGTCGCTGGACCAGCCAGGCGGCCCGGCCACAGACCATGGTGTGGCCTTGCATGTGGCCGATGTGCCTTGGGCCGAGCGCCAGATGTGGGCGCCGGACGCGGCGAAAAAAGGCGACACTTATTACTTTTATTTTCCGGCCAAAGCGCCAGACGGTTTATTCCGTATTGGGGTCGCCACGGCAAAAACCCCTTATGGCCCGTTCAAGCCAGAAGCAGAGGCCATGGCTGGCAGCTATTCAATAGACCCGGCAGTCTTTGCTGACGATGACGGTGCCTATTACATCTACTTTGGCGGTATTTGGGGCGGCCAGCTGCAAAACTACCGCGACAACAGCTACAGTGCCGCCCATCAGGAGCCTGCGGCCGGTGAACCAGCGCTGGGCCCCCGGGTTGCGCGTCTTTCCGACGATATGCTGCAGTTTGCCGAAGCGCCGCGAGAAGTGCAGATCCTGGACTCCGACGGTCAGCCGCTGCTGGCCGGTGACAACGACAGACGCTTTTTTGAAGCGTCCTGGCTGCATAAATACAATGGGACATACTACTTTTCCTACTCGACCGGCGACACGCACTTTTTATGTTACGCCACAGGCGACAACCCCTACGGGCCTTTCACTTACCAGGGCCGCATTCTGGAGCCTGTGGTAGGCTGGACCACCCACCACTCGATTTGCCCCTTCGAAGGCAAGTGGTATCTGTTTTACCACGACTCGATTCTGTCAGAAGGCGTCACCCACCTGCGTTCCGTCAAAATGACCGAACTGGAGCATGAAGCCGACGGCCGCATCCGCACCATCCAGCCGTATCGGGATTAGGGCTTGAGAAGCCGGGGGATGCGATTTTGTTCATAATCCGCTCCGCCAAATGATGGTAGAGGCGCACCTTGGTGCGCCTTTTGTTTTAATCTGCATCTTGGTTTGGATAGAAGGTCAACCTTGCAGCAGAACAAAAAGCAGTGGCAGGCAACCCAGCCCCCGGAGACTACTGTGTTCGCCCGCTCGCGCCTCCCGCGCTCACTTTTATATCGCTCACTACGTAGTCACCGGGAGCTGATTGCTTATAGACTGCAATGATTAACGTCAATAAACCAACACCCCCAACCCCTTATGCGCCACTAAATTCAGCAGCTTTAACGAAGCACCTTTGGGGCTTTTGCCACCTTGCTCCCAGGCACGTACTGTGGATGGGCTGGTATTTAAGTAGGCGGCAAATACGGCCTGGCTCACGCGGGCATTTTCTCGAATGGCTTTGATACGGGCGGCGTCGAAGTGCTCAACCTCCGGCAAACAAAGCGCATCGAACTTGCGCATGGTTTGTACATCCATCACGCCAACATTGTTTAAACCCTCAGCGGTTTGTCGAACCATAGCTAAAACGCTGTTAGCCTTCATTTTGCCCCTTCAATTTAAATTAATTGGGAAAGGCCCAAATCAGCTCTTAGTACCGACACCAACAAGCGCAACCATCTTTTCCAGCTCGTGCAATGCGGCGACTTGCAAGAAGTGCGAGCGGCTTTTATAAGCTCTGCTGCTGCCAACCACAGTATCAATTTTATGCGCCAGCAGATCAGGCAAAGTGACATTGATTTTGGATGCTTTGCCCATGTACGGCTCGGTATCGACATCCACTAAAGCCCAGACCCATCCCGCGTAATCCGGGTTGTCACTATGCTCTGTTAAAGTGCTTGGCAATGGTGGCAACTCACCGGCATCGGCCAAGGCTTCAAAATGTAACTCAATGGCGTCTTTGGCGTTTGCCATGGCCTCATCCAAGGTATCGCCCGCGCTGAAGCAACCTGGCACGTCAGGCACAGCGACACCAAAAGCACGATGCTCGTCGCCTGGCTCAATAGCTACCGGATATAACATCTGCACTCTCCAGAATTATGCGTTTGACTCAAAGCCTTGGTAAATTCGCCACAACTTAAGGCTTACAACCCTGCTTCTTTACGTATTTTCTTTACCAGACCTATGCCTAAATCCTTTTTCGGATGCGGAATGGTCAGCGGAAGTTTGTGATCAGGGTGTTGATACCCAAGCAACTTAAAGTTGCGGGGAGGCGACAAGCCAGTGAGACCCCAGGAGCATAGTCAACCTATGTGACTGGGGCGAAATGGTGCAGTCAACAAAGCCGCAGCTTCAAGTACGACGGGTATAAACTGGTGATGACTACCTTTCACTCTAACCAGCACCCAACCTGCGGCTTCCACCTCTTTGATCAGTTCGCTGCTTTTCACCTTGCAAATCCTTTTGCGGTATTGGAGTTACTATAACCCCACATGACTTAATTGCAACTAAATAACCCCAATAACCCCTATCAATGACGTAAATACGACTGAACCCGCTGATGAGTAGGTCAATAACAACAGGGTGGACGTAACACGAAGGAATTCAAAGCAAGGAAAGGCAAGGAACTAAGCAGCCCTCAACGAAAAGCTGCTTAGCAGACTGGTAGTTCTCTACCAATTAAACAAAGTGCCATCCTCCAGCCGGTTCACTGGCAGGTAAGCCCGTTGGTAGGGGTATTTGGCCGCCAGTTGTTCGTTGATCTGCACACCATGGCCCGGGGTTTCGCCGCAGTAGAGGAAACCGGCCTCAAACTGGTAGTCGTGTGGGAAGACTTCGTCGGTCGCTTCGGTGTGGCGCATGTATTCCTGAATGCCGAAGTTTGGCACCCAGCTGTCAAAATGCAGCGCCGCGCCCATAGTGACAGGCGATAAATCGGTGGCGCCATGAAAGCCGGTGCGCACATGGTACAGTTCTGCCAAAGCGGCAATACGGCGTAAATGGGTAATACCGCCGCCGTGCACCAATGTGGTCCGGATGTAATCAATCAGCTGTTCGCTGATCAGCTGCTGGCAGTCGTAAATGGACGAAAACACCTCACCCACGGCCAAAGGCGTAGTGGTGTGCAGGCGGATCAGCCGGAAGCCTTCCTGCAACTCAGCGGTCACTGCATCTTCCAGCCAGAACAGTTTAAACGGCTCCAGCTCCTTGCCCAGCCGGGCCGCCTCAATAGGCGTCAGCCGGTGGTGCACGTCATGCAGCAGGTGAATATCATCCCCCACTGCGTCGCGCACTTTGGCAAATAACTTCGGCACATGGTTCAGGTATTTGCTGGTGGACCAGAGGTTTTCCGTTGGCAGGTCGGCATCGGCCGGCTCGTAGAAGAGTTTGTCTTTCGACACGCCGTACGTCGAGGCCAGGCCCGGCACCCCCGACTGAGCGCGGATCGCGACATAACCCAGCTCTTTGTAACGCAGCACCGCCTCAACCGTGTCGTCGATGTCCTTGCCATTGGCATGGCCATACACCATCACTCTGGAGCGGCTGCGGCCACCCAGTAGTTGATACAACGGCATGCCGGCTGCTTTGGCTTTAATGTCCCACAGCGCCATATCCACGGCCGCCAGCGCCGTCATGCCGACAGGGCCGCGTCGCCAGTAGGCGCCACGGTAAAAAAACTGCCAGATATCTTCAATTTGTGAGGCGTCTTTGCCGATCAGGCAAGGGATCATATGGTCAGTCAGGTAACTGGCCACGGCCAGCTCGCGGCCATTTAAGGTGGCATCGCCAATGCCGGTCAGGCCCTGGTCCGTCTCAATTTTTAAGGTGACAAAATTGCGGCCCGGGCTGCAGACAATGACGCGGGCAGAGGTAATTTTCATCCGAACATTCTCCTTCGAACACAATGCTTTGCAGCATACCCAAGCCTGACAGGGTGACAATTCTGAAAGCTGATAAGCGCATTATGCTTTGTTCTGGTCCCCACCCACTGTCGTGCCTGGAGCAAGCTCCAGTCCTTATGTTTTTTATTATCAGCTTCACCTTTACTGGCACCCCACTTTGCCTCTGAGCAGATGCGCAGTAGGCTGAGCAAAAACCACAACAGGGCAACTGCTAATGCGTATCCTCTTGTTCACTCTGGCTTTTGTTTCTTGCCAGCTGATGGCCGAAGTGAAATTGCCTCGCTTGATCAGCGACGGTGCCGTATTGCAACGCGACAAACCCATTGCGCTTTGGGGTTATGGCGCTGAAGGCGAAGCTGTTGAGCTTCGGCTCAACAACCAACTGATTGGCACCGCAGTCACCCGCAATGGCCGCTGGCAAATTCAGCTGCCAGCGCAAAGCGCCGGAGGTCCGCACCAGATCCGTGTCAAAGGCCAGAATGAAGTGCTGGTGAAGGATCTGTATTTTGGTGATGTCTGGGTGGCGTCCGGTCAGTCCAATATGGAGATGCCGATGGCCCGGCTGGCGGAGGCTTACCCGGCCGATTTGGCCGCCGCTCATTTTCCGCTTATTCGCCAGTTCAGCGTGCCGCAAAAATACAACTTTAAAGCACCGCAGCAGGACCTGAGCGATGGCCGCTGGATGCAGGCGACAGCCACCGATATTGAGCATTTTTCTGCGTTAGCCTATTTTTTTGCGCGCGACTTGCAGCAACAGATTCAGGTACCTGTGGGGATTTTAAATAACGCACTGGGCGGCTCGCCGGTGGAAGCCTGGCTGAGTGAAGAGGCATTGCAGGCTTACCCGGACGCTCTTGCTGAAGCCAAAAAGTTTAAAAATGATGCCTATATTGCCGAAGTAACAGCGGCGGATGCGGCAAAAAACCAGGCCTGGTACAGCGATTTAGCAGCGCGTGATCCCGGCTTAACCTCTGCCATTCCCTGGTTTAGCCAAAGCTTTGATGACTCCAGTTGGCCTGAAATTAAATTGCCCGGCTTTTTGCCAGAACCTTTTACCGGGGTCTGGTGGTTACGCCAGAGCATTCAGCTCACCGAAGCTCAGGCCAAACAAGCGACTGTGCTGCGGCTTGGCAGCATTGTCGATGCCGATGAGGCCTATTTAAACGGCCAGAAAATTGCCGAAACCACTTACCAGTATCCGCCGCGTCGTTATGAAATTCCTGCTGGCTTACTCAAAGCGGGCGTGAATCAGTTGGCGGTGCGAATCACCTCCACCCAAGGCAAAACCGGCCTGATGCCGGATAAGCCCTATTGGATTGGGAATGACCAGCAGCAACTGGCCCTAGGCAACAACTGGAAAATGCAGCTGAGCGCCAGCGCCAAACCACTGCCGGGCGATACTTTTATTCGCTGGAAACCACTGGGGCTTTATAACGGTCTAACCGCTCCTTTAACCTGGTTGCCGGTCAAAGGGGTGATTTGGTATCAGGGCGAATCCAATGTGGGGGCTTATGCTCAGTACCAACAACGTTTTGAACAGATGATTCACGTCTGGCGCCGCGCCTGGCAGCAACCGGATCTGCCGTTTTTGTATGTGCAGCTGGCCAACTTTTTAGAGAAAACCAACCAGCCAACCGACAGCAGCTGGGCAGGGTTGCGCGAAGCACAGCGCCTGACTCAGCGGGTACCGCATACTGCTATGGTGGTGGCACTGGATACCGGCGAATGGAATGATATTCACCCAGTGGATAAACGTACCTTGGGCCAGCGGCTGGCTCTGGCCGCGCGCGCTGTGGCTTATCAGGAGCCATTGGGGTATCGCGGGCCAGAAATTGCTTCGGTGAAAGCTCAGGGCCAACAACTGGTGCTGAGCTTTCATTTTGCTGACCAAGGCCTGGTTCTGAAAGGGCCAAACAGTGAGCAGTCTTTTGCTATTGCGGGCAAAGACGGCCGCTATGTCTGGGCCAAAGTGCAGCAGCAAGGTGATCAGTTACTGTTATCCGCACCAGAAGTAGCAGAGCCCGTGTCGGTGCGCTACGGCTGGGCCGATAACCCGGACGCAGTGCTCTACAACGGCCTGGGCCTGCCGGCCAGTTCTTTTGAAGCCAAAGTGAATTGGTAAGTAGTCAATTGCGTATTTAACTGCAAAAGTGGCGCAGCAAGCTACGCCACTACAATACACTGCTCTGTGGCCTGCGGAGCTGCTTTACGGCAAGCAATCAATAAAACTGCTGATGGTCAGCCGTCCCTGTCGTGGGTCGGCTGATAAGCAAGTGTCTGGCCCTATGTGGGCGCTGTGCAGCAATTTGCGGCGGTACACCACCAGGCGGTTAAAGCGGCCCTCCACGGCGCCCAGTTGGCTGTACAGTGGAGTATCGCCCTGAATGTAACCGGCGTCGGCCGCTGGCAAATTCGGCCCGGAGTTTTCGCTTTCCAGCGAACGGTAGTAGGCTTCGGTGCGCGTTTCATCAATAGTTTCAAAGCCGGTTTTGCGGTGCCGGTAAAAAGCTGTGCCCCCCTGATGGCCCTGATATAAATAATGCACAGCGGCCAGTGCATGAGGTTCGGTGGTATCAAAATGCGGAATACGCTGCAATAACTTCAGCTGGTCTGGTGCAGTGGTCACCAGGGAATAATGACAGACTGAAAAGCTTAAGTTTGCCGATGGCAACGCAAAGACCTTACACAGTGTGCTTTGCAGGCTGTGCAAAAAGCGCTGATGGTACGCCTCTGGCGCCAGCGCACGCACGCCGGGGTAATAAGGTGAATTGGCCACAAAACTTTGGTTGCAGGCGTCCTGTACCCACAGATCTGGCCGGGCAGAAAAATGATCCACCACCAGCACTGGCTGCTGCTCCTGACCCAGCTGCAGTACCTTGAGCTGCATGGACGGTGCCAGGCTTAACATGCGCCAGCCATCATCTTCGACGGGCAGGCAATGCCAGAAGCACAATAAGCACGGATAAAGTCCTGATGCGACGGCAAAGGTTCCACCGCCCGACGGATACTGCTGCGGATTTGCTGCAGATGCGCTTTCATCTCGGCGTGCGGCACACTGGCCACCAGTTGATGGTAACTCCTGGGCTCCAACCGCTGCCCCAACATCACATGAGTCCAGGACTCCAGCCGGAACATTTCATCACCGGTCTGAAAGGCCAAAGCACTGTCACGGAACAGCTCGATGCGGTGCGCCAGGCTGTCAGGGATCGACATGGTACGGCAATAATTCCAGAACTCGCTGTCACTGCGTTCGGTCTGATGGTAATGCAAAATAATAAAGTCGCGGATTTTCTCCAGTTCACGAATGGACTGCTGGTTGTATTCCTCAACCAGAGCGTCTGTCACACCAGCAAATGGAAACAGCCGCAATAACCGAATGACACCATTCATAAAAAGGTAAATGCTGGTCGATTCCAACGGTTCAATAAAGCCACTGGACAAGCCGAGCGCCACACAGTTGCGGTGCCAGAACTTTTTACGCCGCCCGGTCTGGTAACTCAATACGCGAGGCTCCATCAGTGCCGGAGTTTCCAGATTCCCCAGGAGTTGCTGCCGCGCCTGTTCATCCGACAGGTGCTCAGCCGAATACACCAGACCATTGCCCACCCGGCTTTGCAGCGGAATACGCCACTGCCAACCGGCCTGATGTGCCATGGCTCTGGTGTAAGGCGGCAGTGTTGCTGCAGACTCAGTTTGCACCACCACGGCTTTGTTGCAGGGTAACCAGTGGTCCCAGCGCTCAAAGCCAGTGTTTAACGTCTGTTCAATCAGCAACGCACGAAAGCCGGTGCAGTCGATAAATAAATCGCCATCAATGCGCTGGCCATCGGCCAGCACTAACGCACTGATGTCGCCATTGGGGTGCTGCTCGACCTGCTGAATTTTGCCTTCAATACGCCTGGCCCCCAGTGCCTCACTGAACTGACGTAAAAAACGGGCATAACGGCCAGCATCCAGATGATAGGCATAACTCAGGCCACCCTGGCTGCTTTTGGCAAACTTATGCGCCAGCGCGGCCTGCAGCTCGTAGCAATAATCCGAGAATGGCGCGTCCTCCCCCAAAGTTTTGCCATGCAGGTAATAATGCTGAAAATCAGCCAGAAAACTGCCCCGGCCTGTGGTGCCGAAGGGGTGAATATAACGGTCGCCCTGCGCTCCCCAATGTTCAAAGGAAATGCCCAGTTTAAAGGTGGCATCGGTCGCCCGCATAAAGTCCTGCTCGTCGATACCCAGCAGATTATGAAACAAAGTGACTGGCGGAATGGTGGACTCACCCACACCCACTGTGCCTATCTCTTCCGACTCCACCAGCACCAGTTCAATCTGGCCCTGCAAACGTTTGGAAAGCGCAGCAGCGGCTACCCAGCCTGCGGTGCCACCTCCTGCAACCACCACTTTTTTTACTTTGTTTTGCATGGTGTAAATCCCTGTCAATTGATTGCTTTATCGGTTCAGTCGTTGCAACAGCATAGCGCGCAACTGGCGGGCTTTTTGCTCGTCCAGACCGCCCAGCAGCCCCTGCGCAGCGTCAGGCAAATGCGCCACTGACTGCTCAGGCTCGAAAATGTAGTAATCCAGTAGTGCGCGCCAGGCTCGACGCTCGTGCGCCGGTTTATCTTTCAGCGTCAGAAGCGCGTGATACAACAAGGTTGACCCTGCACCTGTGTAACGCGGCGCCTCACTCCACCAGTAATTAAGCAGCAGGTTAAAGGATTCAAGCGCCTCGACCTGATGCCACCACATAGCAGGTAAATACAAAGCATCGCCCGGTTCCAGCTCCACCACCTGCGCTACCGCCTGTGCTTTGGCAAAGTTGGGGAATTTCTGCAAATCCGGATTGGCAAAATCGACCAGGCTAATCACCTGACCACCTGGGGTGGGCTCAAGCGGCCCAGGGTATAAATTGGCAATTTGCTCAGGCGGGAACAAGGTAAAACGACGTTTGCCGGCAATAACGCACGCCAGGTTGTCGGACGAGTCATAATGGCAGGCCGCCAATGAACGGTTGCCCAGCCACAAGCTGATCCGTTCTGGTTCTGTGCTAAAGGGCAAGGCTGGCTTTGGCCAGTCCAACTGGTTTTGTTGCAGCAACAGCGGAAAATGACTTTGGATCAGGTTGGAGGCGATATAAAGCGATGGCGGTTGCGGGTCCTGCTGCCACTGCAACAGTTGCTGCAGTACGTCATCCACCCTGCCAATACGGGCTTCAAAGTTTAATGCCGTGTAATCGTCATTGTAAAAGTAGCGGCCATTCAGCCCTGGCTCGCCATAATAGACCTGGGTCGTGCGGCCGTTGTAATGGGTCAGCAGATAATCGGCCACCGAAGCTGCGCTGTGCTTGCCAGCCTGCAGCAAAGGCCAGTGGCTCAGCAGCCCTTTGATCAGTACCGGGCCCTGACCGTCCAATAAATCGACCGGCACCTGCCCGGGGTCGCATTGCACCTGCCGCACGGCAACGACCTCTGGCGACGCACTCATCCGGCAACCCGCACTGTCTGTTGCGCTGAACTTTGCCGGTTTTTGCGTTCAATCAGCACTTGAATATTGCTCATGGAGCTAACCTGGGCAAACAGCAACGCCAGGAGACCGGTTTGGTTTAATGCGGCCAGCTCACTCCCTGTTAACTGGGCCAGCCGCTGCTGATCAATGCAGTAGTTGCCGAGCAGGCGGTATTTTTCACCATTGTCCAGACTGAACTCAATGCTGATGGGCCGCAGCAAGCCCAAAGGCTCAATAGCGGCAAAAAAATCCGGTTGCCTCTGATGCCCCAGATGCAGACGCTGAAGCAGATCAATCATATGCTCCAGATAGGCGCTATGGCCGCCCTGAGGTAAAAACAATGGCTGGCCCTGCTCTGAACTGACTTTAGGGTGCGCGGGATCAATATGGATCACCGGTGTCGGCTGTGCATCGCCCTGCTGGCGCTGAAAACCAATCAGAAAGGGGCCTTTTTCAAGGCTGGCGGGCACCACTCTGGCATCCCAGCCGGATGCCAGCGACTCATTCAGGTAAAGGTTTTCACCGGGCGCAAACCCCAGCAAGGCTGTGGCATAAAACACACCGTCCTGCTGGCGGAATAAAATTGGGTATTCTTTTTGCAATTGCAGAAATTCAGAAGGATAAACGGGCACTACGGCCTGGTTGTCGCCAAAAGCAGCAGAAAAACGCGGCAGAACGCGAAGATCCTGATGGTCGAGATTATTCAGTAATACATGCCTGTGCATAAATTTCGTCCTGTTACTGCCAAAAAGGTCAAAGCGAAGCTGCGCCTGATGACGCAGCTTCGCTCACACTACAGACCGACCAGGTTAGAAACTATACCTCATACCAATCTGATAACGGGCATCCAGATCGGTCAGATACCACATCATCGCTTCGTTACGGGCATGAGAGCGGCTGTCTTCGCCGGTCAGGTTCAAGCCTTCAAAAGACACTGTCAGCTTCTCATTAAAGGCGTAGCTGATGCTGGCGTCGATTTGCCAGTAAGCTTCTTCAAAGCGTGGGTTGTTAGAGCCACCTTTGTTGACCTCCGCCAGGTATTTATCCCGCCAGTTCCAGGCCAGACGGGCCTGCCAGCCAGCGTTTTCATAAATACCCACCAGGTTAGCGGTGTCACTCAAACCCACCAACGCAAACTGCGACTGGCTGGGGTCTGCCGCCACATCAAAGCCGACATCACCACGCACTATGGTGTAGTTGGCCTGCACACCAAAACCACTGTCACCGAAGAAATGCTGCATCGCAAGCTCTGCCCCATAAATCTTCGCCGATCTGTTGTTATCCGGTGTGCTGGTCCGGAACACCACCTCTGGGTCATCCGCATTGGCGCGCAAATCAAAGCCGGCATGGTTGGCCAGGAAATCGATTTGAGCGGCACTGCCGGTAAACTGAGGGTTGCTGCCGTACTCTGCAATCATGTCCGGATGAGTGCGGTATTCGTTAAAGACCATCATGGCATAGAGGTAAGTGTCATCAATGGGGTAGCCACCTGCACGCAGATCTTCTACCGCAGCCAAAGCACGCGGACCGGCAGTAACATCCTGAATCCCCAACAATGGCTGGTCAACCTGACGGCTACCAATAAAGTTAATGACGTCTTTCTGGAACAGGCCAACAGCAGCATAACTGTCGTCTTTGTAGTAATACTCCAGCGACAGGTCGTAGTTGGACGATTCCAGTGGCAACAACCCCGGGTTGGACGCATTGGCTGTTGGCTGCGCCCCAAACAAGGTGGAACCCCCACCCCCACCAAAGTTGGACGCCGATACCCCCAGGCTGCCTAAACCCGCGCGGGCCAGGGTTTTACTGAAGGAGAAGCGGCTGATTAATTCATCCGACAGGTGCAAGGTTAAATCCAGGCTTGGCAACAGGTAATCGTACTTGTTATTGGCACTGAACGGCGCCGCCGGCACACTGCCGTCGACATAAGACACGATGTCGTTGTTGTCTTCCCACTGGAAGTAAACTTTACTGACCAGCGAGCTGGACTCAGTTTTGGTTTCTTCATAACGTAAACCGGTCAACACATCAAAAGGCATTTTGCCAATTTCACCTTGCAGAAATACCTGGAAGTAAGCCGCTCTGGTGTCTTCCTGCACAATATTGTCAAAGGACAAACTGGTTTCTGACGCGGTCGGAATACCTGGGTACAAACCCAGCGCCGCTTCATACAAAGCGCGTGGGTCGGCGATAAAACCATAACCACCAGGCAATGCGCTGTAATCGTCAAACTCACCCGGCAGATCAAATGGCTGAATTAAATCGCCAAACTCGCCTGGGTTACCGACGTTCCAGTTGCCCAGCGCTATATTGTTCCCCGCCGTTTGCATAGAGCGGGATTCCATATTGCGGGCTTCGATACCAAAGTCAAAATGCCCGTCATCCAGCAGGTAACGGCCATCCAGTTTGATTTGGGTAATGTCACTGCGCTGGCTGGCGTTGCGGATACGGGCAATGGAGGACCCCACATCACCGGCATCAACCATGCCATTGGCATTGGCACCTTTGCCTGGCACTGTGTCGTCATACACATTGAGGTAAGTGGGCAAATCGGCGCCCCAGAACCATTCACGTGAGGTGACAATAGGCGCCCCTAAACCCACTGCCAGCTCACCCGAGTTGCGTGGGCCTGTGCCACGGCTGAACATACTGGAATCATGCGCATCCAGCGTCAGGCTGAGGTCATCATTGATGTCATAATCCAGGTTCAAACCGGCAGATTTTAAGGTGTTGGTCTGTTCGCGCCATTGCTGTTCATAGCCTTCGTCCACGGCGCCACTGTAAGTTTCCTGCACATAAACAGGGGTTTTCACAATGTTATTGTCAAACTCCACCACTTTGGTGTTGCTGCCGTTTTGCATCCAGTTCGTCACTTCACCGCGGTGTTCAGCCAGATTGTTTTCCGCAAAGGTGTAATCTGCCGTGACGGTAAAGTTTTCTTTAGGCCGGTACTGCAAGGTCAGCTGAGCATTGTCACGTTCACGTTCTGTATTGGAAAAGGCGTAACGGATATCGTTGGGCCGGGCATAGAGCTGCCCCTGAGAAGGTGCGTTGATCACCTGGGTATTGACGTTATTCCAGGTGCGGTCCAAATCGGCAATATCGTCCCAATAAGAGACCTGCCAGTCATTGACTGTGGCACCAGTGTACCCGGAATCCCGCTGCTGATGACTGGCGGATATACTGACACCAAAAGTATCGTCTTCGGTCACAGTACTGAAGATACCCGAGATTTCCGGCGTGACATCATCGCCGGTTCTGTTGGTGGTGTCGTGCGCAGCCTTCACCCCTATGCTGGCCACATCCTGATCGCTTTCCAGCGGACGGGCCGTTTTGATATTCAGGGTTGCCCCCATACCGCCGGTGGCAATATTGGCTTTACTGGTTTTGTATACTTCCACACCGCTGATACTTTCAGAGGCCAGGTTGGAAAAGTCAAAAGCCCGGGCGCTGCCGCCACGGGTGGTGCCATCTGCACCCGAACCCGCACCGTAGGTCGTTGCCGCCGGCATGGTGCGGCCGTTTAAGGTGACCATATTGTTGTCACCACCAAAACCACGCACTGTGACTTCAGCACCTTCACCATTGGTGCGGCTGATCGACACCCCTGTGATACGTTGTAAGGATTCAGCCAGGTTGGTGTCCGGGAATTTCCCTATGTCTTCGGCGGAAATGGCATCCACCACCCCGATGGATTCTTTTTTAATGGCGGTGGCAGCCTGCATACTGGAGCGTATGCCTTTCACCTGGATAACTTCGACTTGCTGAGCGTCTGATGTGTTTGCCTGTTGTGCTATTACCGGAGTCACCACTGAACCACCGAGTAGCACAGATAACGCTCTGGCTACTGCAGTTTGGGTGAACCTGCGTTGATTTGTCATTCTCGTACCATCCCTATTGATTTGTGCTGGCTAAGTCAACCAACTACCAGGCTTGCCGGCTTGTATTTATAGCGTGCGCCGGTTTTACCTGGAGCCTGCGGCCCACCGAATGTAAGCCCTTACAGAGGCTCAGTTCAGCAATGACCGCCATTGATTGTAGTGGCGGAAACTGCTGCAGGAAGTTGCCAAAATACGTTAGCTTTTTGCTTTTTTTGGTAACGCTACCATGGCCTAAAGACCGTAGCGCCTGAGACAAAACGCAGCTTTGCAGCGCCGGATAGCGGTATAAGCGGTGATTTTGCTACTATGAAGGCATCTGCCTCAGTGAATTTTGTGTGATGAAGTACAGCTTAGTATTGATGTGTTTTCTCTGTGCGCTGCCAAGCCTGGCTTCTGCAGTGCCGGAGCGGTTGCTGACGTCCGAAAAACGGCCTTACAACTATCTGAATCATCAGTCAGTGACAGGCCTGACCATTGATGTGCTGCATACCATGTACCCACAACAGTTGCCCGCGGCTGTTGAACTGATGCCCTGGCCGCGCGCTTTACACACCGCCTTGCATACACCCAA
This sequence comes from Rheinheimera sp., assembly GCF_037442525.1. Classification (GTDB taxonomy): domain Bacteria; phylum Pseudomonadota; class Gammaproteobacteria; order Enterobacterales; family Alteromonadaceae; genus Pararheinheimera. The sequence continues at coordinate 59,867 of NZ_JBBIQD010000016.1, forward strand.
TGTGCTGCTGTTTACCATGGGCAAAACGGCCCTGCGTCAGCAGCAAGGCTTTCATTTTATCGGACCTGTATCGCGCCGGGAGCACTGGCTGTACAGTGCCGAGCCTGGTTTCAAACCCCTGCTCAGCCTTGAGCAATTAAAAAGCCGCAAATTGCTGATTGTTGGTCTGAGAGCGGGCTGGCTGAGCGAATGGCTGCAGGTGCAAGGGGTGGCACTGGAAACTGTGGGGGATTATGAACAAGGCATGCAAATGCTGGCCAAAGGCAGGGCTCAGCTTTGGTTGTCGACCGAACTGGAAGAACAGGTATTAAGGAATCACAGCCCTGCCGGACAAAAACTCAAACCTGTGCTCAAGCTTGGCTGCTCTTACAACTACCTGGCACTGTCTCCGGGCAGCAGTCAGGCCCTGATAGAGGAGACCAGGGCTCGTTTTGCACTGGCTATTCGCAGCCCACAACTACAGCAACACCGGCAACACTGGCAGCAGGAACTGGGCCTGGCATTGGGGTTATCACCCAGCGCCGGTTTTTATCTGGCCGATGAAGGCGAGGCCAAATGCACTATGGATTTAGCGTCCGGTGTGCGTACTCAGTAACGCCCATCCAGCCACCGCCAGTCTCAACCGGCCAAAGTCAAAGCAGCCATGGAGATCCTGGCGACAGTGCTGCGTCACCTGACGACGGCTTACAGCGCAGTTCAGGCTTTACGCAGCACCAGCTGCACTGTGCTGGTGGCGCGCTCCAGAAAACCACCTTCACAATAGGCCAGGTAATAAAGCCAGAGCCGCTTAAAGCGCTCATCGTAACCAAAAGCCGGTAACTCAGGCCAGTTTGCCAGAAAATTGCTACGCCAGTCCGCCAGGGTGCGGGCGTAATCCAGGCCTATATCCTGCAGTCCCTCAATCACCATGCTGCTGTGTGCCGTGCAGGCTTTGGCCAGCTCGGTGACCGAGGGCAAAAAGCCCCCTGGAAAGATGTAACGCTGAATAAAGTCGACATTGTCGCGGTAATACGCAAACCGCTGATCGGCAATGGTGATGGACTGGAGCACCATCTTGCCACCGGGTTTCAGCAGGCTGTTGCATTGAGAAAAGAAGCCCGGCATAAATTCCTCTCCTACGGCTTCAATCATCTCAATGGACACCAGCTTGTCGTACTGCCCTGTCAGATCACGGTAATCCTGTTTCAGCAGGGTAATACGATCCTGCAGCCCGGCAGCCATCACTTGTTGCTGCGCGTACAGATACTGCTGCTCAGAAATGGTGGTGGTGGTGACCTTGCAGCCAAAATGTTGTGCTGCAAACAGGGCCAGGCCTCCCCAGCCAGTGCCGATTTCCAGCAGATGGTCTGCCGGACTTAACTGCAATTTCTGACAAATCAGCTGCAGCTTGTGTTGCTGGGCCTGTGCCAGGCTGGCCTCTGCCGTCGGGTACACAGCCGCCGAATACATCATGCTGGGGTCAAGAAAACGACTGTACAGTTCGTTACCTAAATCATAATGCGCCTGAATATTGGCTTTGGAACCAGTTTTGGTATTGCGGTTGGTCCGGTGAAACCAGGCGTCTTTCAGGCGGCCCCACCAGCCTTTGTGCTGTTCCAGCTGATCAGTCATCTGTTGCGCTCTGGCAAACAGGCGGATCAGTGCCGTTAAGTCCGGTGAGCGCCACTTGCCGGCGATAAAAGCTTCAGCGGCGCCAATACTGCCACCGAGCACAATATCTTTGTAAAGACTGGCATCATCGACCAACAGTGTGGCGTGCAGCACCTCATCCGCTGGCTGCCCATGGCCGCTTTGACCAAAATAAAAACTGCCCTCTGGTTCAACCAGCTGCAGGCTGCCATCACGGATCTGTTCCAGCGCCTTGAACACCAGACTGCGGCAGCGCTTTTCAAACCAGCTCAGTGGCTGTGCTGTGGCCATATTTGTGATCTGTTCCACCCGTCACTCTCCGTTGCTACTTAGCTTTGTGTTGGTTTTTGATAAGGTACAAAGGGCACGCGCTTGGCAAACAACTTCAGCGCCTGCCAGTAAATGGCGGCCACCACCTTGAGCGTCATCAGTGACATCGACAGCCGTAAGCGCCATGCACTGGCCTGGCCTGACGGCACTTTTCGCATCGTCAGTGTCGCGTCAAATAACTTCCCGTCACTGTGCGGATGCGCGGCTGCTGCCCTTCTGTTTTCAATATGAATAAATAACCTGTCGCTGTCGGGCATTGGTGGTTTCAGCTGCCAGTGGTAGTTCATCAGCAAGTCCATAAAGGGCGACACATGAAAGGCTTTCACAGTCACAGCTTCCAGCTGCTGCAATGACACCAGGTAATAATGTTTTTCCAGCCAGGGGGTGTTACTGACTTCCACCAGCACCGAGTGGCAATACTCATTGGCGTCGTAACAAAAGAAAAAATTCGCCGGGCTGAAATACACACCAAAACTTCGCACCTGCACCAGCATCAATACCCTGGCAATCTCGACGTCACAGCCCAGCGCCCTGACTTTTTCTGTAATACGTTGCTTCAGTGGAGCCGGATCACCAGGCAGGTAATCTTGCTGCCGAAACCGCAGCGGTGACCACCAGGCGGTGCCGAGCACTTCAGCTGGCACCCGCTGCGCAGCCAGTTCATCCGGATCCAGTGCTACCATATGCAACTGATAGGTAAACTGATGTGGTTTGGGACTAAAACGACGATGCCGCACCTGTCCGCTAAACACGGCACTGTGAATCACTGGGGACAGTGGACACTTGTCCTGAAGTTCAGCCATGACCGGCAGGCCCCGCTGCAGCCAGATCACAGTCAAAACGCTGCGCCACATCCAAAGCACTGCGCACACCATCTTCATGAAAACCGTTGTACCAATAAGCGCCGGCAAAATGGGTGTGGCGCTGGCCACAAATCTGTACCCGCTGCTGTGCTGCAGCCAACGACTGCACCGAATAGACCGGGTGGTGATAGACAAAACGACGCAGAATTTTTTCGGGGGCAATCTGCTCCGTCTGGTTCAGCGTGACGCAAAAGGTGTGCTCTGACTCAATGCCTTGCAGAATATTCATATTGTAAGTGACGCAGGCTGGCCGGTCTGGGTCTGCACCCAACTGATAATTCCAGCTGGCCCAGGCTTTACGCCGTTTTGGCAATAAAGATTCGTCCGTATGCAGCACCACCTGATTGGGGCTGTACTGCAAAGCCGACAGAATGCGCTGCTCCTCAGCCGAGGCATCGGCCAGCATGGCCAGGGCCTGATCGGAATGGCACGCCAGCACCAGTTCATCAAAGCTCTGCTCTGAGCCGTCGGCAAAACAAAGACGCACTTTATCTGACTCCCGGACTATCTGCCGGATATCGGCATTGCACTGAATGCGATCGGCAAAAGGCTGAGTCAGAGGCCCCAGATAACTGCGCGAGCCTTGTGGGATCACATACCATTGTGGCCTGTCTGTTACATTCAACAGCCCATGATTATGGAAAAAGCGGATAAAAAACTGCAATGGAAACAGCTCCATCGCCGTTAACGAACTGGACCAGATGGCCGCCCCCATTGGCAATATGTAGTTTTGTGCAAAAAAACGTGAAAACCCCTGCTGCTGCAAAAAACTACCGAGTGTGGCGCTCTCTTCCAGAGACGGCCCCTGGTACAAGGCTTTGCATAAACGGTTGAATCGTAGTATTTCGCTGAGCAAGCCCCAGAACTTCGGATTCAGCCAATTGCGTTTTTGCGCAAATAAAGTCGACAGGCTATGGCCATTGTATTCCAGGCCAGTCAGGCTGTTTTTCACTGAAAAGCTCATTTCTGTGGGCTGGCGACCGACGCCAAGCTCAGCCAGCAACGCCAGAAAATTCGGGTAGGTTTTGTCATTAAACACAATAAAACCTGTATCTATGGCATAACGGCGACCAGCCAGCTCAATATCCACTGTGGCGGTATGACCGCCTATCACTGGTGCCTGTTCAAACACCTGCACCTGATGCTTCCTTGACAACAGATAAGCAGCAGTTAAGCCTGAAATTCCTGCACCTACAATGGCAATAGTCTTCATAGTCATCCACATTAATTAATAAATAGTGCGCCGCGCCTGCCGCTGTTTTTATCTGGCTCAGGCCTGATCCATGCGCCCAGCCAGCCAGTACCAGACCCGATCAGGCAACAAAGCCAGAACCTTGAGAAGCAGCGTCAGGCGTTTGGGAAAATGCAGATACATGCGGCCTTGCTGCACGCCGTGATAAATCCGCTGCGCCGCTTGCTCTGCACTTTGCAGAAAGGGCATCGCAAAATCGTTTTTATCGGTCAGCGGGGTTTTGATAAAACCCGGATGCACCAAAGTGACCCCAATGTCATAAGGTTGCAGGTCCAGCCGTAAACTCGCGGCCAGATAGTCCAACCCCGCCTTGGACGCCCCGTACGCCTGAGCTCTGGTAAAAGGCAACAACGTGGCGCTGGAACTGACCACAACCAGCTGCCCCCCCCGCTTCAGCTTTGGCAGCAGGTGCTGCAGCAGGTACCCGGCAGAAATCAGATTGGTCTGAATGACCGAGGCAAAAAGTTCGCCGTCAAACTGCATCACGTCATCGATGTAGCGGCAGTCGCCGGCATTGAGGATCAGCAGATCCAGCTCTGTCACCTGAAGGGCTGCCACCGCTATTTGAGCCGGATCTGTGATGTCAAAACGCAGTGGCTGAACTGCCGGCGAGACGGCCGACAGCTGCTGGAGTTTAGCTTCATTGCGGCCGCAGGCAACGACCTGCCAACCCTGTTTCAGGTACTGGTGAACCAAGGCTTCACCAATGCCAGAACTGGCGCCCGTAATCAGTACCCGCTTCATTGGCTGGCCCGCCCTTTTACCCAGCGGATCAAGGCGCCGACCACTGGCAGATGTTCGTACAGCATTTGCCCGGCGTCGAGGTAATCACGGTGATACACCACCTTGTCCTGTTCGCCGCGGATCAGCGAATGCCCTTCCACCCGAATGGGTTTTCCCTGATTCAGTTGCGGGTGCGCGTAGGTCATGGTCCAGTACAGCGCTGCACTGTTACCTTGATAAAACACCGAGTCAATCTGGAATTTGCATTGGGTCAGTTTACTGTACAGCCCGGCAAAATAGCTCAGCAACGATTCCAGCCCCTGCACCTGGTGCAAGGGGTCCTGAAACTGAACCTGTGGGTGATACAAAGTGGCCAAGGGATCCAATGGACCTACCGCCAGTGACTGATAGGTCCCGATAAAACGCTTCAGCCACAGAGGATAATCTGCAACCGAAGCGTCTGAAACCAGGTTTTTCTGAGCATCTGCTGGCATGGTCACTCCATAGGATCTTAAATTGAGATATTAACATAACAATACGTCAACACCTCGGCGCCGGATCACCTAATAAATAAAATTACCTATGGGGTTGAGCAATCTGTTCATCCCCTGCGTAAAGCGCTGGGGAGCATCGGCCACGGTAAAACACAGACAACCTGACTCAGAAACCGGCTGGTGGGTATGGCTGCCGTCCAACATCATAAAATCACCCGGACCATAACGGCCATGAGCGTCGGTAAATTCGCCGCTGAGCAACAAAGTCAGCTCAAAGCCTTTATGGCTGTGCTCTGGCACTCCGCCTCCCGGCTGGATATACAATAAACTGCTGTGTAATGTGCCTTCATTCAGTGCAAACCGGGCCCTGGATAATTTGCCGAACTGGCTGAAAGCCCCAAGTGGCAAAGATTGCAAGGCACGGGGCAAGGGGTACTGCTGACCAGCCACAGCAATAAATTTTGTCTTGCTCTGAACAACGGGCAACGGCTCATCATCCAACTGCATAGACCCCAGCATCTGTTCAAGGTCTGGATCCAGTTGTTGCGGTTGCCCGGCAAAATCATGGCCGCCGTTTTGATCTGCCTCTAACCAGAGCGCAGACTGTTCCTGGGTCAGCTGTTCAATACGTTCAGCGCAGCAAGGACACATTTGTGCATGCACAGCCACAGCCGCTGTCAGAGAAACCGGCAATTCCCCAGCCACAAAAGCGGCCAGCATTGTTTCTGTCGGGTGATGGTTAATCATGGCCTTCTCCCAGTTGCTGTTTTAACTTCGCCAGTGCTAACCGCAGTCTGGACTTCACTGTGCCCAAAGGCACCCCCAGCTGTTCAGCCAACTGCTGTTGGGTCAGTTCCATAAAATACACCCCATGCACGACCTGACGCTGATGCTCAGAGAGGCAGTCTAAACCGGCTAAAATAGCTTCCTTGGCCAGGTGATCGCCAATGGCAGGATCAGAGCTGTTTGCCTCATCCAATAAAGGCCAGAAATCGTCACTGATGCAGTCTTCCTGATTGGCTTTAATCTTGCGGAGTAAATCGAAGGTGACATTGCGCATGACCCGGTACACCCAGACGGTTGCAGAGCCTTTTTCCGGATCAAACAAATGAGCTTTACGCCAGATGTTGCTCATCGTTTCCTGCACCACATCATTGGCCAGATCTGAATTGATCAGTTTTGCTGCCGCCATCCGCTTAATCCTGGGCGCAAAAAAACGAAACAGTGCAGTAAACGCCTGTTTGTCCCTTTTCAGTGCAACTGCAGTAAGCAGTTGACTTAATTCCTGATTATCTGAATCTGTGCTCATAAGCCTAGATGTAATGCATCCCGTGGCCTTTTGCAATTCTGTTGTCACCTGCAACATCTTCAGCTCTCGGTTGAACTCCGTATTGTCAGTACGATACAGAATCAGACCCGGATCACTGAGCCTCTGTTTTATTCAGTAAAATCTCAGAAAGCAAAGCAACGGCTTTGGGATAACTGTCGGGCAGGTAAAACAGCACTTTATAGCTGTTGGCAATAGGGGCAATCTCCAGCCAGCGGGCCACCACCCAGCTCTCCTGCTCAAACAGCGGTGAAGAGTACAGCGAGCTGAGCTGTTCATTCTGCTGCAGGCATTGCTGCAATGAAGCAGCAAACAGCGGACTCGCGGAACCCGTCAGCTCTGCCGGCCAATGCGCCACCGGACTGGCTTGCGCCCAGAGTAGCTGATCCGGATCTCTGGCGGCCTGACTGAGCAGCACCAAGCCTTTGCACAACACGTCAATTTGCAAGAGCCCGTTTTGGCTCTGACCAAAATTGGTGATCTGCACCCAGCTGCCAAATTCAGACAAAGGCCCCCCAGTGCCAGTGGTCTGGATCACAAAACCCTCCCCCTGACTCGCCACTTTCACCATTTTCAGGTAACGCGGCTCAAAGATATTCAGCCGGGTCATGCCACCCGGCAGCAAAAACACTGGCAGTGGAAATACCGGGATCCGCATTGTTTCTGTCAACACTGCTCTCCTAACCTCAGCCGCCAGCAGTTGCCTGCGCTTTTGGCTGGCATTGCCGTAACGGGCTTTCTTTATCAAAAAACAACGTAATTTCAGCCACAGTCAGCCCAAACTTTTTCATCTTGGTGCGGTTAAACAGACGGTATTCATCCAGTTGGAACATCCAGTCATCCAGCTCAAACTGATAGTCTTCACCATCAATGGTCACTATCAGCTGATACTGCCATTGCAACGCAAACCCCTGCTGCTCCCCCACAGCTGTGCCTATCACGTCATCGGCCTCGCCGCTGTATTGATGCTCAGCCAGACGGGTCAGGCGCCAGGTGCGCTGGTCAGTTTCGCCGTCGTCGAAGTAGAAGGTTTCCTCCAATGTTCCCTGCTGCTGTTGCCAACGGCCCTGCAACTCAACACAAAAACGCCGGGTGACCTTCTGGTTGTAGTCCTGCACCATACCCCAGGCAATGGCAGGACCGTCAAAATACGCCGCCAGATCAAATTCAGGCTGAGTGCTTTGGTACTGCTGAACAGAGGTACTGCAGCTGCTTATCAGCAACCAGGCACCAGACCATGCAGCAAGGGAAACCCACTTACTCTGACGCATCTTGAGCTCCTAATAATTGCTCACGCAGTTTGGGTTCAGAGGTCTGTGGTGATAACCAGATATCCAGAAACAGCGCGGCGAAGTCAGGACTGGCGATCACCCCGGCAGGCTGTTGATTAAAATAGAACTCTGTGTGACCAGCTTCCACCTTCAGTGTCAGCACGTCCCCTTTACGGATATCCGGCCAGACCTGCTGCAACTGTGACAGATAGTCTTGATACTGCGCCGGTGACACCTTCAGGTGCTGCCACTGTTTCACCGTATTCTCAATCAGCTGATCTTTGCTGATATCACGCAAATAGCGGATTTCAAACAGCACCCCAGGCTCCACACCGGTAAAGCGCCCGCTTGGACTGTACAGCCAGCTTTGATACAGGTCCCAAAACAGCACACTGAATTGGGCCTGCCCGACCAGCTTAAGCCCGGCTTTGCCGGTGGTATCCCTGGCTTGCTCTGCCACGGCCTGACCGACAAGCGTCAGCAGTAAAAGCGTGGTCAGCCCCTTAACCAGCACGGACAGCATTTTGCTCATGTTTATCTCCGTAAAGTCGTTGATTCAACCAGAAAAATGCCGGCAGCAGCAGGGCCCAAACCAGCCCGAGCAGCGGCAATACCCAACTCAGCGGCAAGCCAAACTCGACAGCGCCAAGCTGCTGTCCTGCCCAATAACTCAAAGGACCAGCCACAGCGCCGCTCAGACTCTGCAACAGCACTTTGCCTTTGAGCAGACTTAAATAGCCATTCAGCGTCATCGCAAACGCCAGCCAGAGCATGACCAGCCAAAACGGCAGCAGTGTCGGTTGCCCAGGGAACACCAGCACAGACCCCAGCATCCACAATGAATCCACCAAGACCCCAGTGCAGGTCACACCAAACAATAAAGCCGCTTCTGCTTTGGCTGCCGGGCTCAACCACAAATGCATACAGGCCCAGGCCAACACCAGGCACGCCACGCCGTTGCCCCAATACACACAAGCAAACCAGCACAGGTTAAATAAACAGGAATTCAGCACAAGGCGCATTGGCTCTGGCTCCGCACGCTCTGCCGGTATCAGTAACGGCCATGTTTTGTTTCAGTGTGTGGAATTACGAAGTCAACGCAGATTTGGTTCACCCTTTTTGCAGGCACCACCAGATAAAAATGCAGCGATCGTTTCAGCTATCAAGTGAAGCGGCTGAACTACCGCCGAAGGCGGCTAAAAGGTAAGTTTAAAGCACACAAAAACACCA
>NZ_JBBIQD010000017.1:0-64515 GCF_037442525.1 Rheinheimera sp.
CGCTTTAGCTGCAAGTGGGGTTAGTCCGGTGAGGGTCAGCATGAAAACCTGGTTTAAAATGGTGGCCCCAGCTGGGTGAAACGAGTGCAGTGACAAAGCATTGCTTTGAGCGAGTTGAACGCGCAGCCGCTTTAGCTGCAAGTGGGGTTAGTCCGGTGAGGGTCAGCATGAAAACCTGGTTTAAAATGGTGGCCCCAGCTGGGTGAAACGAGTGCAGTGACAAAGCATTGCTTTGAGCGAGTTGAACGCGCAGCCGCTTTAGCTGCAAGTGGGGTTAGTCCGGTGAGGGTCAGCATGAAAACCTGGTTTGAAATGGTGGCCCCACCTGGACTTGAACCAGGGACCTGCCGATTATGAGTCGGATGCTCTAACCAACTGAGCTATAGGGCCATTTTTACACTTTTGTATGAGGCTGCAAGGTACGTCCTGTAGCTTCATTCCGGTTCGGCCATCCACGGCCTCACCTTCGGGTCTTTCGCAGTGAAGTTAAATCACTGCTCATCGCCTTACGGCGACTGCCCCTCAGCCAACACAACTATAGGGCTGCATGCTTGGAAGCTGCAGGGCTGCAGCACAAAGCCACCGCAGTATATGTATTTTGTGTTGGCTTGTCACTGCTAAAACCACAGCACAAACAACTGATTGGCGGAATTTTAGGCAAAAAAACAGGCGCTGTACTGCGCCTGTTTTGTTCTGAATCGCTTTTTAAACTTTTATTCGTCCAGGAAGCTCTTTAATACTTCGCTGCGGCTTGGATGGCGCAGTTTACGCAAAGCTTTGGCCTCAATCTGACGGATACGCTCACGGGTAACGTCAAACTGTTTGCCTACTTCTTCCAGCGTGTGGTCGGTATTCATATCGATACCAAAACGCATCCGCAGCACTTTGGCTTCGCGGGCTGTTAAACCGGCCAGCACTTCGCTGGTGGCAGCTTTTAAGCTTTCCATGGTGGCTGAATCCAGTGGCGATTCCGAGGTGCTGTCTTCAATAAAATCGCCCAGATGCGAATCTTCATCGTCACCAATAGGGGTTTCCATTGAGATTGGCTCTTTGGCAATCTTCAGCACTTTACGGATCTTGTCTTCCGGCATACCCATACGCTCAGACAGTTCTTCCGGTGACGGTTCACGGCCCATTTCCTGCAGCATCTGACGGGAGATACGGTTCAGTTTGTTGATGGTCTCGATCATATGCACCGGAATACGGATAGTCCGTGCCTGGTCCGCGATAGAGCGGGTAATGGCCTGACGGATCCACCAGGTGGCATAAGTAGAAAACTTATAACCACGGCGGTATTCGAATTTGTCGACCGCTTTCATCAGACCGATGTTACCTTCCTGAATTAAGTCCAGGAATTGCAGACCGCGGTTGGTGTATTTCTTTGCAATTGAAATAACCAGACGTAAGTTGGCTTCCACCATCTCTTTTTTCGCCCGGCGCGCTTTGGCTTCACCAATCGACATGCGGCGGTTGATGTCTTTAATTTTGAAGATAGACAGGCCAGTCTCTTCTTCAATTTTTTTCAGCTTGTCGATGCTGCGGTACAGCTCGTCTTTCATCTCGGCCATCCGGGCTGAGTGAGGTTTGGCGGCTGCAATTTCGGCGTCAATCCAGGCCGTGCTGTTTTCGAAACCGCTGAAGGCTTTCATAAAGTTCTTCTTCGGCATCTTGGCGTATTCAACGCAGTGTTTCATCACAATGCGTTCCTGCACCCGCACCCGGTCCATCATCTCGCGCATGTTTTTTACCAGGCGGTCGAATTGTTTGGGGACCAGACGGAAGCAGCGGAAGACTTCGCTCAGCTTCTCAATTTCTTCTTTGGTGGTTGGGTGCTCACGGCCATTATTGATGATGGAGTGACGGGTCACTTCATACTGGGCACGTAAGGCACCGAATTTTTCCCGGGCCATTTCTGGGTCTGGGCCCGAATCACCGTCGTCCGAGGAGTCACCGTCTTCATCTTCCTCGTCGCCGGAGATGTCCGTGTCTTCGTCATCCAGTTGATCTTCTGGCACGTCGGAGCCGATATGGGTCGCGGTTGGCGCCATATCATCGGCTTCGTTCGGGTCAATAAAGGCAGTGACTATGTCACTTAAACGGATTTCTTCGGCTTCGTATTTATCCCACTGTTCCAGCAGGTAGGTAATGGCCTCAGGGTATTCAGCCACAGAGGTCTGAACCTGATTAATGCCTTCTTCAATACGTTTGGCGATGTCAATTTCGCCTTCACGGGTCAACAGTTCCACTGTCCCCATTTCACGCATATACATCCGAACCGGATCAGTGGTGCGGCCCAGTTCTTTATCGACACTGACCAGCGCCTGGGCAGCTTCTTCTGCTGCGTCTTCATCTGGTGTGGCATCTGTCATGATCAAGTCATCGGCATCTGGTGCTGTTTCAAACACCTGAATGCCCATGTCGTTGATCATCCGGATTATGTCTTCAATCTGATCCGAGTCGATGATGTCTTGTGGAAGGTGATCATTGACTTCAGCAAAGGTTAAGTAGCCTTGCTCTTTACCCTTTAAAATCAGGAGTTTTAGTTGCGACTGAGGATTTTGCTCCATAGAGGCTGCTCTTCCACCCAAATAAGTTAGTCTGAAAATGCGAATTAGCGATTATAACAAAGCGCGGCTTTTCTAGCCAGCCACGACCTGCCTGCCAACCCAGTGTTATTTGCTTTTAAACGCTTTTAATAACAGCACGAATTCCTGTTTTTCTGCCTGCGAAAGCTGTTCCAGCGTATCCTTACGTTGCAGCTCTTCCAGACGCTGCGCCAGATACTGATCTTCGATCGATCGGAAGGTATCCAGAAACTCCTGGGTCAATTGCTCTTCGGCGACCTGATGGTCCCACAAGGTCAGTTTGACCAGAATGTTGTATTCGGCGGTATCCCGCCAATGTTCTAACAATTGAGCTGTGGTTGCTTTGGGTTGTTGCAGCAGCTTCTGCTGCAACGCCAGTAATAACTGAATGCCCGGCAGATTGGCCTGAGCCAGCTCAGGCGCCACGGGCATCACCTGCGCCAGCACCGGGTGTTGTATCAACAGTGCAATGGCACGCCGCATAGGTGTAATTTTCGGGGCCGGTGTCGCCGCGGCAGCCACGGCCGTTTTTGCCACGGGCCGGGCCGCTGTTTTCACGTTTTTCCCCACCAGCGCCTGCAGTTTTTCATACAAGGCGTCACGGTAAAATTCGCTCGGTATTTGTTTAATCAGCTCGTTGGCTTTGGCCCACAAGGCGGATTTACCGGCATCTGTACTGACGTCCAGTTCTTTGACCAGATGATCAAACAAATAAATCCCTAAGGATTGTGCCTGGTCCAGCCGCTGTAAGAACGCTGCTTTGCCTTCTTGTTTGACCAGCGAATCCGGGTCTTCGCCTTCAGGTAAAAACACAAAATTCAGTTCAACACCATCTTTCAGATGGGGCAGGGCACTTTGCAATGCCCGCCAGGCCGCATCACGACCGGCTCTGTCACCGTCATAACAGCAGGTGACTGTGCTGGTGAGCCTGAACAGCGTCTGCATATGATCTGGGGTCGTTGCAGTGCCTAAACAAGCGACAGCGAAAGAAATTCCTTTATCTGCCAGGCCAACCACATCCATATAGCCTTCAACAATCAGCACCCGGTTTAACCGCTCGTCATTCTGCCGGGCTTCATAGAGGCCGTACAACTCACGGCCTTTATGGAACAAGCGGGTTTCCGGTGAATTCAGGTATTTTGGGGTTCCATCACCCAAGACCCGGCCACCGAAGCCAATAACCCGGCCACGTTTATCCCGAATTGGAAACATCAGGCGGTCGCGGAAAAAGTCGTACTCTCGGCCGTTTTCGTTGCGGTTGATCAGTTTCAGTTCAAATAGCTGATCGCGCTGCGACTTAGTGCTGGCCAGTTGCTTTAATAAAAAGTCCCAGCTTTCAGGTGCATAACCAATGCCATATTTTTCGGCTGTGGCTGCACTGATACCGCGATTGGTCAGATAAGCACTGGCTGTTTCATGGTTGCTTAAGGCCTGCTGATACAGCGCCGCCGCTTTTTGCATCTGACTGTAATCGTCGGCTTGCGCCTGCGGTCGCTGCGGCCCTTTGCCTTGCTCCCGTGGCACTTCCAAATGGTGCAAGCGGGCTAAATCTTCAATAGCTTCAACAAATTCCAGTTGTTCATACGCCATTAAAAAACTAATGGCATTGCCGTGTGCGCCACAGCCGAAACAATGGTAAAACTGCTTATCCTGACTGACGGTAAAAGACGGCGATTTTTCGTTATGAAAAGGGCAACAAGCCTGGTAATTCTTACCAGCCTTTTTTAATGGAACTCTGTGATCAATCAGCTCAACAATATCGGTGCGGGCGAGCAGCTCGTCGATAAAGTGTCTGGGAATTTGTCCTGCCACCTTTTTCCTTGCGCGGTCTTCAGAAAAAGACAAGCCGAGCATTAGCCCGGCATGCAGTGATTTGGCCTTAACTTAGTTCAGTCTGGATTTGACCAGCTGACTTAATGCACCCATATCAGTGCGGCCCTGCACCTGTGGTTTTAACCACGCCATCAGCTTGGCCATGTCCTGCATTGAGCTGGCACCGGTTTCTGCTATGGCTTGTTGCAGTAAATCATCCAGTTCTGCCGCCGACAAGGCTTTTGGCAAAAACTGTTCAATGATTGTAATTTCGGCTAACTCAGTGTCAGCCAAATCCTGTCTGCCTGCGGCGCTGTATTGACTGGCAGATTCTTTGCGTTGCTTGGCCATTTTGGTCAGCACGGCAAGAATATTGGCGTCAGTCGGTTCCATCTGCGCATCAATCTGGCGTTGCTTTACTTCGGCCAGCGCCAAACGAATAGTGCCAAGGCGTAATTTATCCTTGGCACGCATTGCGTCTTTTTGTGCTTCTTGCAGTTGCTCTAACAGCGACATCAGTCAGGCAGAAAAGAAATTAGTAAAGCTTGATACGACGAGCGTTCTCGCGGAACATTTTTTTCATGTGGCGCTTTACTGCGGCCGCTTTTTTACGTTTACGGATCCAGGTTGGTTTCTCGTAAAACTCTTTAGCGCGCACGTCAGCCAGAACACCAGCTTTTTCGCAAGAACGTTTGAAACGACGCAGAGCTACGTCAAACGGCTCGTTTTCTTTAACTTTTACTACAGGCATTAAATTCTCACCTCGGTCACTTTGGTTAGCGTCTAACCAATACGATTAAAAATGGTGCGGCATTCTACCCAAAAGCCACTACCAATGTAAAGCAATAAGTGTTTCGCTGGCTCTGCTCTACGGATGCCAGTACAATTCGCCGCGTATCATAGAGTGGAAGGGGAAAAAATGCGAGTCCTTGGCATCGAAACCTCCTGTGATGAAACAGGAATTGCCATATACGATGAACACAAAGGCTTATTAAGTCATGTGCTGTACAGCCAGATCCCACTGCATGCCGATTACGGCGGTGTGGTGCCTGAGCTGGCGTCGCGTGATCATATCCGTAAAACCCTGCCACTGATCAAGCAAGCGTTAACTGAAGCCGGATGCAGCGCTTCGGACATTCAGGGGGTTGCCTACACAGCAGGCCCGGGTCTGGCTGGTGCATTGATGGTGGGGGCTGCTATTGGCCGTTCTCTGGCAATGGCCTGGAATGTGCCGGCTCTGGCGGTACACCATATGGAAGGCCATTTATTGGCACCTATGCTGGAAGAAAAGCAGCCTGAATTTCCTTTTTTAGCTTTGTTGGTGTCCGGTGGTCACACTCAGCTGGTGCGGGTCGATGGCATTGGCCAATACAAGTTGCTCGGTGAATCCATTGACGATGCGGCGGGCGAAGCCTTCGATAAAACAGCCAAATTAATGGGGTTGGATTATCCAGGCGGCCCACTGCTGGCGAAATTAGCTACTTCCGGTGATCCGGCCGCTTATGCTTTTCCGCGGCCTATGACGGACAGACCTGGTCTGGATTTCAGCTTTAGTGGCCTCAAGACAGCGGCTGCGAACGTGATTGCTGCACAAGGCAAGAGCCCGGATGTGCAGGCGAATATCGCGGCGTCATTCCAACAGGCAGTGGTGGATACCCTGGTGTTGAAATGTCGCAGAGCGTTGAAAGAACAAAAGCTGAAGCGGCTGGTGGTGGCTGGTGGTGTCAGTGCCAATACTTCTCTGCGCGAGCAGCTGGAACAACTGCTGTCCAGCTTAAAAGGGGAAGTGTTTTACCCACGTAAAGAGTTCTGCACCGACAATGGTGCCATGATTGCGTTTGCCGGATTCCAACGCTTAAAAGCAGGTCAGCAGCAGGATTTATCGATAGGAGTCACGCCACGCTGGCCAATGGATCAATTGCCCGCTCTTTAAATGAATGGGGTCAGAGTCATACTCTGACCTCTACTCTGACCCCGGATCTGATTCCTTTTTGGTTTTCTTGCGGCCTTTATGCCAGACTTTGCTTTCTTCACCCTGCCAGAGCCGGATGATGTTGTCTTTATGGCGCAAAATAATCAGCAGGCTCAGCATCGACACAGGAACAGTGTATAAAGGTTTGATAAACCAGGTAAAAAGTGGTGCCAGCGACACTGTCACTATGGCAGCTAAGGACGAATAACCGGTCGCACCCACCAGTATCATCCAGGTGGAAATTAATAAACCTGCCAAATCCAAACCTATAGGCATCATGCTGCCAAAAGCCGTGGCGACCGCTTTGCCACCTTTAAAACCAAAAAACAGCGGATAGATGTGACCGAGGCAGGCGCAGATGGCAATCATGCCAAGGTAGAAAGCTTCAATCCCTAAGAAATAAGAGCCCCAGACCGGAATAGTGCCTTTGAGCACATCAAACACCAGCACTAAAATTGCGGGGAATGCGCCGCCCAGGCGCAATACATTGGTGGCTCCGGGGTTGCCTGAACCGTGGGTGCGCGGGTCGGGTAAACGGAAAATCCGGCTGACCAGAATAGCAGAGCAGATCGAACCGCTTAAGTAGGCGGCAAGCATCATTACTGCTATGGTTGGGGTCATGGTTCTGGGTTCCTCAGTCTGGCAAAGTGCGCTAGAATCACGCCCTTATCAAAAGGCGGTCAGCTTATAGAGTTTTGTGGTTTTTGCCTATCCGACCAGCAGACTACCTGAAACAGTAACTTAACAAAAGCGGAAATCAGAATGGACAAAGTTTTTATCAGTGCTTTACAGGTCCCGACCGTGATTGGGGTCTATGACTGGGAAAAACAAATCCACCAGACGCTGGTGTTTGATATTGAGATGAAAACAGATATCCGCCAGGCTGCCGCAACTGACGATTTGCAATTGACCATCGATTATGCAGCCGTCTGTCAGGCCGTCACTGAGCTGTGTGCTGTGCCGCATCAGTTGCTGGAAACTGTGGCGGAAAAAACTGCCACTATGCTGCTGCAGCGTTTTCCCACTACGGCAGTAGCGATCCGTATTGGCAAACCTGGTGCGGTGCCACAGGCCGCTACTGTCGGTGTGAGCATTAAAAGGGGCGACTGGTAATGGCACTGATCTACATCAGTGTGGGCAGCAATATTGAACGCGAGCGCCATATTGCTGCCGCTTACCTTGAGCTACACGCCTTGTTTGGTCCGCTGCGCTGTTCGCGGGTGTTTGAAAGTGAAGCTGTCGGTTTTGTCGGAGAGCCCTTTTATAACCTGGTGATCGAAGCCCATACGGAGCTGGCCGTTGCTGATTGTATCAGTGCGCTGAAAAGCCTGGAGCAGCGTTACGGCAAAGAGGCCACGGCGCCTAAATTTTGTGGCAAAACCCTGGACCTGGATTTACTGACCTATGACGCGCTGATCTGCCAGCAGCCGGTGGAACTGCCGCGCGGTGAAATCCTGAAAAATGCCTTTGTGCTTTGGCCCCTGGCTGAACTGGCACCGGAGCAGCTGCACCCTGTGACTCAGCAGTCTTATCTGGCTTTGTGGCAGGCCTATCAGGAACGGCAGCAGCTCTGGCCTATTGAGTTTGTCTGGCCTGATCCCACTGTTGTTTTACCTGCGTCACTGCTGCCAGCCGATGCTCAGCCAGTTTGTGTTTAATAGCTTCACCTTTTAAGCCTGACGCCACTATGGCTTTGATATCCACAGCACGTGCTGCTTGAGCCGCGTCTGTTAAATACTGCTGTTGTGGGTAGTCGGCTTGTTCAAAGCCGGTACGGCCACGTAAATCCGCAACGGCACACAGCAGCAATAAGTCCAGCCGTTCTGGTTTACGCCATAAATCAATGCCATCAAAGAGTTTCAGCACTGTCGCCGGGCGCAGCTCCAGGGCTTTGTGCAGCAGTTGATGGTACTGACAGGCAAGCAGCGCCAGATCTTTGCAGTCATTTGGCACCCGCAAGCGCTCACACATGGCTTTGAGCACAGGTAAACCACTATGTTCATGGCCATGATGCGAAGGCCAGAGCGCCGGGTCGGTTTCGCCTTTGCCAACGTCATGGCACAGCGCAGCAAAACGTACGTCTAACCGATCGGATAACAATGCCGCCTGTTGCAGCACCAACAAAGTGTGAATACCGGAGTCGATTTCGGGGTGCCATTTGGCTGGGTTGGGCACGCCCCAGAGTCTGGCCAGTTCCGGCATCAGCGCAGCCAAAGCACCGACCTGATACAGCACCTCAATATAGGCCTCTGGGTTGCGTTCCTGCAAAGCCCGGGCGCTTTCCTGCCAGACCCGCTCCGCCGTCAGGTGCTGTAACTCACCGCTGTGACTGAGCAGGCGCATCAGGTTCAGGGTCTCGTCGGCAATCTGAAAACCCAGGTGCTTATAACGGGCGTAGAAGCGGGCCACTCTTAATACCCGCAGCGGGTCTTCCGCAAAAGCCGGCGATACATGACGCAGAATTTTGTGCTGCAGGTCCTGGTAACCGCCATAAGGGTCATGCAGCTGCCCTTCTTCGTCCATCGCCATTGCATTGATGGTCAGATCGCGGCGCAGCAAATCCTGCTCCAGCGTGACGTCTTCTGCGAAATAGCAGGCAAAGCCGGTATAGCCCTGGCCCTGTTTACGTTCAGTGCGGGCCAACGCATATTCCTGTTTGGTTTTGGGATGCAGGAACACCGGAAAATCTTTACCAACGGCCTGATAGCCCTGAGCCAGCATTTGTTCCGGTGTGCTGCCGACCACCAGCCAGTCCTGGTCCAGCGCCGGATAATTCAAGAGTTTGTCGCGAACTGCGCCGCCGACCAGATACAGCTTCAATGCTTTCCCACCAACAGTTTTTTTGCCATTATAACGCCCCAGCAGCAAAAGTCGCTCAACCCAACCTCAGGAACGCCATGTACACCGGATTTTTTGGCCTGAACAGCCAGCCGTTTTCGATAGCGCCGAACCCTGATTTTTTGTTTCTCAGTGCCCGTCATGCAGAGGCACTGGCTCATTTGCGTTATGGTTTGGGTGATGCTGGTGGTTTTGTGCTGCTGACCGGGGAAGTCGGCACCGGCAAAACGACAGTATCACGCTGTTTATTGCAGGAACTGACCGACCAGACCGAAGTGGCTTTTATTTTAAACCCGACGTTGAATGAGCTTGAGTTGTTGGCGGCCATTTGTGATCAGTTGCGTATCCGCTACAAAAAGGCGGATGCCAGCCTGAAAAACCTGACCGACAAAATTACCAACCGCCTGCTGAAAAACCATCAGGCCGGTAAAAATACCATTTTGATTATTGATGAAGCCCAGCATTTGCAGCCTGCGGTGCTGGAGCAGTTGCGTCTGCTGACCAATCTGGAAACCAACACTAAAAAGCTGCTGCAGGTGATTTTAATTGGGCAGCCGGAATTACAGCAGTTGCTGCAGCGACAGGACTTACGCCAGCTGGCGCAGCGCATTACCGCCCGCTACCATCTGATGCCTTTAACCGAACAGGAAGTGCAGCAGTATGTCAGTTATCGTTTGCAGGTAGCCGGTTGCAGCCGGCCTGTGTTTACCGCAGCGGCGCTGAAAAAACTGTTTCTGTTGTCTGGTGGTATTCCGCGTCTGTTGAACCTGATTTGTGACCGGGCTTTGCTCGGCGGCTATAGCCAGCAAAAAGCCTTGGTGGATGCCAAACTGGTAGAGCAGGCAGCGACTGAAGTGTTGGCGGTAAAAATGCCGGTGCAAAGCCAGCCATGGCCCTGGTGGTTGTGGCCGGCTGTTACTTTATTGGCACTTGGCGCTGGTGCAGCTGTCGCCACACTGTGGTGGAAGTGAGAATTTATGTCGTTATTGATGGATGCGTTAAAACAACAGCAGCAGGTACAGATTGCGGCTGCATCAAAGCCAGCTTTGAATTGGCTGAAACCTCTGTTGTTGCTGCTGATTATTGGGACGGGTTTGGCAGTGGGGTTCTGGTTGGGCCGACAGCCCCAGCCAGAGGTTGTTGCTGTGCCCACAATACCAGCACCGCCTGCGGTGGTGCAGCCTGTGGCAGCGAGCGCCGCTGAAATTGCGCAGGAGCTGCAACTTGCGGCCGATCTATTGCCTGCTCAACCAACCGAAGACGCCGTTTCTGAGCAACTGCTGGTCTCAGCGCAGCCGGAGCCGCCGATGCTGGGGCGCAGCCGGGCCGAAACCGACTTTACTCAGCAAGAGGATTTTGTAGAAGCCGATCCACAGGAAGAACTAAGCCCGCTGGCCGACTTGCTGCCAGCCGAAGAGCTGGAAAACTCCGAAGCACCGGCTGAGCTGAAAGAAAAGTTTGCCAGTGCACTGGCGGCTGCAGAGCGCAGCAACAGACAACCTCAGATCAATTACCACGATGTGCCAGCCGTGCCGGTTCAGCAGCTGGACGATCTGCTGCAGCGTCAGCTGCCTGAGCTGAAATTTGAAGCCCATGTTTATGCGTCAGAGCCGGCTCAGCGCTGGGTGAAAGTCAATGGCAAAGACTTGCAGCAGGGCCAATGGCTGACGGCCGACGTGCAAGTCAAAGAAATATTGCCACAGTATGTGGTGTTGCAGTTTGGTCAGCAGACGTTTAGCGTCGAGGCGCTGAGTGACTGGAGTTATACCCGTCGTCCCTGAAGCAACCGTGCTGTTTATTGCAACACTGACTGGCGGAAAAAGCGCATTAAATCAATGTCAAAGTCTTCTGGCATTACCGCCGCTTCAATTTCATCATCCACTTTTGCCTGGGCTAAATCCAGTTCCTGCACTTCCAGATAATGGCGAAATTTGGTGTGATAAAACACTTTCACCACGGGTTTGAGCGGATCGACCAGATTGGCTTTGAGTACTATGGCCAGCCTCTGGCTTTTCAGTTTCACCAGCGTACCAACCGGATGGATGCCAATGGCCTGAATAAATTGCGCCAGCAATTCCTGATCATAGCTGTGGCTTTCTTTTTTCATGATTTTCAGAGCCGTAATGCCGCTTTGCCCTTCTTTGTAACAGCGGGTTGCTGTGATGGCGTCATAGGTATCGACGATAGCAATCATGCGGCCATACTGGGAAATCTGCTGGTCTTTCAAACCTAAAGGGTAGCCCTTACCGTCCAGCCGTTCATGGTGCACTGCCGCCACATCCAGACTGGCTTGGCTTAACCCTGCTATGGACTCCAGCAATTCGAAGCTGTAGATCACATGGTTGCGCATTTCCTGCAGTTCCTCCGGATCCAGCCGACCTGGTTTATTCAGAATATGGTCCGGCACTTTAATTTTGCCCATATCATGCAGCAAAGCGCCGGTCGCCAGTTGCTGGATCAGCTCTTGTTCAAAGCCCAGTTGTTTGGCAAAAATGGTCATCAGGATCGAGACATTGACGGAATGTTCCAGCAGGTAGGCGTCTTTGTCGCGGATACGGCTGATGCAGAGCAAAGCGTCCTGATTACGGAAGACGGATTCAATAACACCATTGGCGCAATCAACAAAAGGCTGCAGAGCCAAAGGGCGACCTGCCTGGATATCGGCAAAGGCTTTTTTCTGCAGACCTTTGGCTTGCTGGTACAACACCTGCGCCTGTTCCAGTTCCTTGCTGTAGGGCACAACGCGGCTTCTTTTTGTGCCTGCCGCTGCGCTGACAGGTTCGCTTGCAGGCAGCTCAGTCGTTTCTTTCGACTGATTCAGATCTTTGCTTGGATCGGTCAGCAGTTCCAGCACGCCCTTTTTTTTCAGCTGGGCAATAATAGCGTCAGTGCGAACCCAACCTTCGGTTTTAATTTCGACCCGGCCTTTTTGTTTTAAAACGGCCACCACGTACATTCCTGGTACTAACTGGTCTATAGAAACGGTTTTGAACTGATTTGACTGATTCATTGGACCTCAGCAACAAAAAGTTAACCGAAATATATAAAAACTGTAAATTTGATAAAAATGATATCATTTCTTTTGGGCAAACAAAAGCCCACCATGAGGTGGGCTTATCCAGTGAACGCCAGAAATAAAGTAAGGGGGTCAGAGTGGCAACCTGACCCCGGGCATTAACCCAGATTATCGGCCATCGTCATCAGTGACGCATTGCCACCGGCCGCCGTAGTATTGATGGTCACGGTTTTCTCTGTGACCAGGCGGTGCAGCAACTGATGATCGGCCGGGCTGGTCACCAATGCTGTAATAGCACCTGAGCGTGCAGCAATCCATTCACCTGCCAGTGCTTTGTGCGGATCTGTGGCTTCAATCACCGCAGTGGCCAGTTCAGGTGCTGCCAGCAGTGCTTTCAGCTGATTCAGGCTGGTGACGGCCGTCAATTCAGCCGGTAACCCCACCTGAGTCAGCAACTGACGAATGGTCTCCAGTTCTTTCAGCTGGCTGTCACTGCCGGTGCTGACCAGAGCGTTGCCTGACACCAGGGCTGTGATCAGGCTCAGCACATAGTGGTGGAAACTGCTGTGTTCGCTGTGCAGCAAAGCGACAACCCCTTTGGCTTCCAGGAACAGCTGGTTCGATTCACCGGTCGGGCCTGGTAAGGTGATGGGGTTGGTCAGTTGTTTTTCCAGGAAACTCAGCTGCTCGCGGGCCGCTTCCAGTACCTGATTCAAATCATGTTCACGTTCGGAGACCAAACGGTTACCGGCCAGCTGCGCCAGGAAACGTCGCAGTACGGAACTGCGCGCTGTGACGGACTGACGTTGCCACTGGTACTGCGCCTGCGCCATTTGTTGCAGTTGTTGATTCAGCTTGCTGTCGGTGGCTGGGGCTGCACTGAGCTCTGCTACCACAGCGCTGTCCAGCGCCGGTGCGTCCAGTTCATGTTCTTTCACCAGACGGCTTAAGTAAAAAGGACCACCGGCTTTCGGGCCAGTGCCGGACAAGCCGCGGCCACCGAATGGCTGCACACCTACCACAGCACCAATCATATTGCGGTTCACATAAATGTTACCGGCTTTGATTTCGCTGGCCACTTTCAGTGTGGTCTGTGCTATACGGCTGTGTACACCCATGGTCAGGCCGTAACCTGTGTTATTGATCTGGCGAATCACCTGGTCCAATTGCTCAGCTTTGAAGCGGATAATGTGCACCACAGGGCCGAACACTTCACGTTCCAGCAGGCTCAGGCTGCTGATTTCATACAAACGCGGCGCAAAGAAGAAGTGGTTGCCTGCCGCTGGCGCCTTGCAGACATAATGCAGTTTGGCTTTGCCTTCCAGGTACTGCACATGGTCGTTCAGGCGTTGCAGGGCTTTGGCGTCAATCACCGGGCCTAAGTCGGTCGATAACCAGGCCGGGTCGCCGACTGTCAGTTCGGCCATGGCCCCTTTGATCATGGTGATGATTTTGTCCGCCACGTCTTCCTGCAGGAACAGTACCCGCAGTGCCGAACAACGTTGGCCGGCACTCTGGAAACCAGAGGAAATAACGTCGTCCACGACCTGCTCCGGCAGGGCGGTGGAGTCGACAATCATACAGTTTTGACCACCGGTTTCGGCAATTAAAGGTACGGGCTCGCCACCACGTTCAGCCAGTTTACGGGCAATCCAGGCGCCGGTTTCGGTCGAGCCGGTAAACATCACGGCTTTAATCCGGCTGTCCGGCACCACCTGTTCACCGACCTGACGGCCTGGCGCTATGATCAGACGGACCACGTCAGCAGGGAAACCGGCTGCGGCCATCAGCTCGACCGTACGCACCGCAATTAAGCTGGTTTGTTCGGCAGGTTTAGCCACCACTGTGTTACCTGCCACTAAAGCAGCAGCCACCTGACCTAAGAAAATAGCCAATGGGAAGTTCCATGGGCTGATGCAAAGCACCACGCCGCGGGCCTGGCTGTGCTGCAGGTTCTGGTTAGCCTGGTCTGCGTAATAACGGCAGAAGTCGACGGCTTCGCGTACTTCAGCCATGCTGTCGCCCAGGGTTTTACCTGCTTCTTTGATGCAAAGGGCCAGCAGTTCATCACGGTGCGCTTCCAGTTGATCGGCCAGTTTATTCAGCAACAAGGCGCGCTCAGCGACAGGCCGGGTTGACCAGCTCTGGAAAGCCTGCTCTGCTGCTGCGACAGCAGCCTGCATATAGTCCGCAGTGGCATGTTGGTGATAACCAATAATTTCGTCCGTATTGGCCGGGTTACGCACGGGTTCGGCATCGGCCTGATGTTCGATGGCGTGCACTGTCGCCAGCCAGTTGTCCATGGCCTCACGCATTTGGCTCATCTGATCGATATCGGTCAGATCCTGGCCTTTGGAGTTCAGGCGGCTGCTGCCATACAGATTGGCCGGCATCGGAATAGAGCCGTTGCGTTTTTTGCTCCAGCTGCGCACCAGTTCGACCGGGTCTTTCAGCAAGGACTCCACCGGAATGTTTTCATCGACAATGTTATTCACGAAGGAGCTGTTGGCACCGTTTTCCAGCAGGCGGCGCACTAAATAGGCCAACAGATCCTGGTGTTCACCCACAGGGGCATAAATACGGCAAGGCACTTTATCGTCAGCCACCACCTGGTCATACAAAGAATCCCCCATGCCGTGCAGGCGCTGGAATTCGTAACCTGTGCGATCGGGCGCCATTTCAAGAATGGTGGCTACTGTGTAAGCGTTGTGGGTGGCGAACATAGGGTAAATGCTGTCGCGGTAGTCCAGCATCTTTTTGGCACAGGCCTGGTACGACACGTCGGTCGATGGCTTGCGGCTGAACACAGGGTAATCGGCCAAGCCTTCGGCCTGGCTGATTTTCACTTCCGTATCCCAGTAGGCGCCTTTGACCAGACGCACCATCATTTTGCGGCCCACTTTGACGGTCAGCTCACGCAGCCATTCAATGACAAACAAACCACGTTTCGAGTAGGCCTGTACCGCCAGGCCAAAACCTTCCCAGCCGTTCAGATCCGGGTCGGCAAACACCGCTTCGATAATATCCAGCGACAGATCCAGCCGGTCGGCTTCTTCGGCGTCCACGGTAAAGCTGATGTTGTAGGACTTAGCCGCCAGCGCCAGCTGTTTCAGCATAGGCACCAGTTCTGCCATTACGCGTTCGCGGTGAATAAATTTGTATTTCGGATGAATGGCCGACAGCTTGACTGAAATACCGGGGCTTTTGAACGGCCCCCGGCTTTGCGCTGCTTTGCCTATCACATGAATGGCCATCATGTAGCTGTCGAAATACCGTTTGGCGTCTTCGCTGGTGCGGGCGCCTTCGCCCAGCATGTCATAGGAATAGGTAAAACCTTTGCTTTCCAGCTCCACTGCACGTTCTACGGCTTTTTCAATGGTGGTGCCCATCACAAACTGGGTGCCCATAATTTGCATCGCGTACCGCACCGCCTGGCGGATCACCGGTTCACCCAAACGGCCACAGGTGCGTTTTAACAAACCAAACTGGGCTTTTTTCTGGTCGTCGCTGTAGTTCACCAGCTTGCCGGTCAGCAATAAACCCCAGGCAGAGATATTCACAAAGAGCGATTCGCTGTTGCCCAGGTGAGAGCTCCAGTCGCCGGTGGACAATTTGTCCCGGATCAGCAAATCGGCTGTGTGTTTGTCTGGCACCCGCAGCAGCGCTTCGGCCAGACACATCAGCACCAGGCCTTCTTCGGTCGAGAGGGAAAATTCGTTCAGCAGCGCATCGACGCCGCCTTTACCAACCTGCAGACGGCGGATTTCCACCACCAGCTGACGGGCGCGTTCCCAGGCCCGGCTGCGCGCAGCCACACCAATATCTGCAATAGGCAGCAGGTTGTTCAGTACCAGATCTTCGTCGGCGCGATAGTGGTCGCGCATGGCCTGGCGGATGGGATTTGTGGTGGTCAGTTGGCCTTGAAATAGCATGATCATTGTCCGGTTGAGGTCAAAAATAATGCTGCATTTTATTGAAAGCGCAGCCGCATTTGGTGGTTTTCTTTTAGGTTTAACCCTATATAATTTGGATTAATCATAATTGGGCAAGAAAAAATACTGCCATGACGCAAAGTGCCAAAAGCCGTCCGCTGGACCGGATTGACATGACCATTTTAGACACGCTGCAAAAAGACGGGCGGATTTCCAACGTGGAGCTGGCGAAAAAAGTCAATTTAAGCCCGAGCCCCTGCATCGACCGGGTGCGTCGTCTGGAACTGGAAGGTTATATCGAAGGCTTTGGCGCGCGTTTAAGTGCCAGTAAGCTGGGGTATGGCACTGCGGCTTTTATTCAGGTGACGCTGGACCGGACCACAGCGGCTATCTTCGACCAGTTTCGTGATGCGGTGGTGAATATTCCACAAGTAGCCGAATGCCATATGGTGGCCGGTGGTTTTGATTATTTACTGAAGCTGCGGCTGTCCAGTATGGAAGCGTACCGGGCCGTGCTTGGCCGTATTGTCGATTTGCCCGGCGTGCAACAAACCCATACCTATGTGGTGATAGAGCAGGTGAAGCAGGATGCGGGTTTACCACTCAAAGCGGTAAACCCGGAGTTAAAAGCGGACTAGAGCTTACATCCAGCGGTCATTGCGACGGCGTTGTGGTAACAAAGCCGGTACCAGTAATCCCAGAATTAAACCGGCAATGGCCAGCAGGGCGCCCATCACCATTTTATCCTGCCAGAATGACGTTGGTTTGTCCTGCAACTGGGTAGTCAGCAGCGCTATGGTCTGCTGCGCTGTCGCCGTGGCGGCTTCGGCCTGAGTGACAGCTGCCGCGGTTTCTTCCAGCTCTTGTTGTAACTGCTGTTTTTCCTGCGCCAGCGCTTCAATCTGGCTTTGCAGATTGTTCAGCTGGGTGGTCAGTTGTTCTGTATTCTGGTCAAACACTGGGGTCGCGCTGACATACTGCTTTAAGATCCAGCCGGTACGGCCTTTACTGTCGGTCACCTGCCAGTAACCCGCTGTGGCATCTTCCCCTGTCAGCTGAATTTCGTCACCGGCATTAATGCTGGCAATAATTTTATAATCCTTGCCAGGACCATTGTATAAATAAGTCACCAGCCGATCACTGATATAGGCGGTGCCTGAGACGGCAGGAGCTGCAGTGGTGACAGCGGCCGTGCTGTTGTCTTGCTGAGCCGAAACAGGGAAAACAAGACTGGCGCTGAGCAGGGCCAGGCCCAACCAGCGGGAAGAATGTGCAGGCATAAAAGTTCCAAAAAAACGGGCGACTGACTGGCCAAAATTTTAAATTGCATCGATCATAGGCCAGGTGATTGATAAATAACAAGAGGCAGTAGAAAAGGATGCAAACGAATGGCGGTTGAAGCTGAGCTGAAGTTTATCTGTAACGGGCCATTGCCGGCGGATTTAACCCCTCTGTGGTCTGCCGTGGCAGAAAAAGTTGAGAGCCGGGCGGGCAAACAACTGGTGAATGCTTATTACGATACCGCTGACCAATGGTTTCGCCGGCAGGATGCTGGCCTGCGAACCCGCTTGCAGCAAGGCCGCTATGAACAAACTATGAAGCTGGCCGGAACGCAGCAAGGCGCCTTGCAGGTGCGGCCTGAATACAATCTGCCGTGCGCTTCGGTCTGGCCTGAGTTAAGTGCTTTTCCTGCCGATATCTGGCCAGCCGGGGTAACAGCGGCAGAGTTGCAGCCACAGTTAGTGCAGTTATTCAGCACCGATTTTTACCGCCAGACCTGGTTACTGCATTTGGCCGGCGGCGCTGTGGTGGAAGTGGCACTGGATAAAGGCTGGGTTACAGCAGGTGAGCGCAAAGAAGCCATCGAAGAGCTGGAGCTGGAACTGATTGCCGGGGACACTGATGCTTTGTTTGACCTTGGCCAGGTCGCGGTGCAGCAGCTGCCGCTGCGTCTTGGAGTCATGTCCAAAGCCGAGCGGGGGTATCGTTTGTTTCAGCAGCAGCCGGTCAAGGCGACTGCGGCTGAAAGTGCGGCCCCTGCCGCGGTGCTCACCGCCATTTTGTATAACGAAGCCTGCTGGTGGCAGCAGCAGGACCAGGCCGCTTTGGCGTTGTTGCACCAGCAATGGGCGGCGCTGGCCGAATTCTGGCCGGAGTTTTTGGTGTTTACCGGCCAGCCAGCCACCACAGTGCTTGGCAGCCAGAGCTATGTGCAGGCACAGCTCAGGCTGTCGCAACATCTGAGTAAGGAGTAAGCCGATGTCTGGTGCAGAGCTGTTACTGCAGGAAGCTCGCTGTACCCAGGCCAGCCTCGCGCTGCAGCTGACCACAGCGGAACAGCAGCAGAGTCTGGATTTGTTGCTGTCCGTCAGTCCTTTTATTGGCCGGGTGCTGACACAACAGCCTGAGCTGGCGACACAGCTGCTGGATAAAAAGGCGTTAAGCCAGGACTGGCAGTATCAAAATCCGCTGCTGAGCTTGACTGAGCTCAATGAGAACAATGTGTTCAGAGCATTAAGGCGCTATCGCAATCAGGTGCTTGCGCAGGTGATGGCCGCAGAGCTGTTGGGCGTAAAGACAATCCGGCGTTGCCTGACTGAAATTTCTGCCTTGGCTGACGGGCTGATCAACAGCGCTTACCAGTGGGCCTACGCGGATTTAACCCCACAGTGGGGCACGCCACTGGACCACAAAGGCGTGCCGATGCCATTGCTGATCCTGGGGATGGGCAAACTGGGCGGCGGTGAACTGAATTTTTCTTCGGACATCGACCTGATTTTTACCTACCCGGACAACGGCGACACTCAGGGCGGGCGCCGCAGTATTGAGCATCAGCAGTTTTTTACCAAACTGGGGCAAAAACTGATTTCTGCCCTGCATCAGGTGACGGCCGATGGTTTTGCGTACCGGGTCGATATGCGGTTGCGGCCTTTTGGTGACAGCGGTCCGCTGGTGCTGAGTTTTGGTTCGATGGAAGACTACTACCAGGCGCAGGGCCGGGAATGGGAGCGTTATGCAATGCTCAAGGCCCGGGTGCTGAATCCGGACCCGGTCTGGACACCTCAGCTGCAACAGCTGCTGAAGCCTTTTGTGTACCGGCGTTATATTGATTTTTCGGCGCTGGAATCGCTGCGGCGCATGAAGCAGCTGATTGAGCAGGAAAACCGTCGCCGTAACAGAACCGACAATATCAAACTCGGCTCCGGCGGTATTCGTGAAGTGGAATTTGTGGTGCAGACCCTGCAGCTGATCCGCGGTGGCCGTTTACCCGACTTACAGCAAGTGTCTGTTTTTGCCGCAATGGAGGCCTTGTGCCGGCATCAGCTTTGGTCAGAGGCCGATACCCTTCAACTGACAAAGGATTACCTCTGGCTGCGTCGGGTAGAGCAGGTCCTGCAAGGCATAGACGATGCGCAAACTCAGACCCTGCCGCAAGACGAGCTGAACCGTGCCCGGCTGGTTCTGGCGTTGGGGCTGAGCGACTGGTCAGAATTTTCGGCGCTGACAGAGGCCTGTATGACCCGTATTCACCAGCAGTTTAAAGCAGTGATTGATCAGGGAGACAACCCGGAGCCGGAAGCTCTGGCTTTGGGGCGTTTATGCTGGGACTCACAACTACCGGCGCAGGAACTGGCAGAGCAGCTGGACTGGCTGCAGCCGGAGCAGGGGCTGGAACTGCTGGCAGAGCTGCAGCAGTTTAAGCTGGACTGTCAGAAACGCAGTGTTGGCCCGCGCGGCCGTGATTTGTTGGAAAAGTTGCTGCCGTTTTTACTGCAGCTGTTGGCGAAGCAACAGGGCTCGGCCACTGTATTGAAACGGTTGTTGGGCGTGTTCCGCCAGATTGTCAGCCGCACTGCTTATCTTGAGCTGTTACATGAAAACCCGGCGGCTTTGCAGCAACTGGTTCTGCTCTGTGCCAAAAGCGGCTGGCTGGCCGAACATTTGGCGCGTTACCCCATGTTGCTGGACGAACTGATCGACCCGGCGCTGTTGTACCAGGTGCCGCAGATGACGGATTACCAGGACAGACTGCGCCAGCAGATGCTGCGGGTACCGGCGGATGACCTGGAACTGCAGATGGAAGTGCTGCGCCAGTTTAAGCAGGCGCAGCAGCTGCGCATTGCGGCGGCTGACATTAGCGGTATTTTGCCGCTGATGAAAGTCAGCGACCATCTGACTTTTCTGGCGGAGGCCTTGATAGCTCAGGTGGTGGAACTGGCCTGGGCTCAGATGGCGGAAAAATACGGCGTGCCACAGGGCTTGTCCGGTCCGGACGACAAAGCTTTTGCCGTAATAGGTTATGGCAAGTTGGGCGGGCTGGAACTGGGCTACGGTTCCGATCTGGATTTGGTTTTTGTACACCAGTCCAACCCGGATGGGGCCACGGACGGCGACAAATCCATTGATTCACGCCAGTTCTATATCAAGCTGGTGCAGCGTATTGTGCATATTTTCAGTACCAGAACCGCCAGTGGCGTGCTGTATGAAGTGGATACCAGGCTGCGGCCTGCCGGCAACTCCGGCTTGCTGGCCGTGCATATCAATACGTATCGGGATTATCTGCAAAGCGAAGCCTGGACCTGGGAGCATCAGGCGCTGGTGCGGGCCCGGCTGGTCTATGGCGGGGAACGCATCCGTCAGAGCTTTGTGCAGATCCGCGCTGAAATTCTGGGGCAGACTCGTGATCCGCAGCAGCTGCTGTCTGAAGTGGTGGAGATGCGGCAGAAGCTGCGCCAGCACCACGGGATGAATTCGACGGAAGTCAAACATGCCACAGGCGGTATTGTTGACCTGGAATTTATCAGTCAGTTTCTGGTGTTAGCCCATGCAGCCAGCTACCCGGCCTTGTACCAGTACAGCGACAATATCCGTATTCTGGACGCCGCCCAAAGCTGTGGCCTGTTATCTGATACTCAGGTGGCTGATTTGCAGCAGGCCTACCGTCAGCTGCGTGGGGTCAGCCACCGGCAGACACTGGCTCCGGCCGCTGAAGAGCCTGCTGAGGTGCAGCAGGCAATGACTTCAGTGCAACAGGTATGGCAGCAGTTATTTGGTGCAGGGTCAGAGCTTCAGCTCTGACCCTCTGTTAACCAAACAGGGGTAAGCGTCGTTTCGGCGCCTGAATGTTGATACAGCTTTGCTGCAGGTAAGGAACGGTTTTGTCGGTCAGTACCACAGCGCGGGATTGGTTGCAAAAATAAGCCTGTACCGGGTCTTCGAAATCGGACGCAAGCGCAGTGGCCGCTTCACGGATCGCACTTAAATAACTGAAATCGGTCTGGAAGTAATGTTTGACCTTGTAGTCCCTGGACAACACCCAATACAGCTCCACGCCTTCTTTGCGGCCTTCCATCGTCAGAATAGTTTTCAGGGTATCCCCAACACGAAAGCGCCGGTCTGTGCGGCTGCCCTGCCAGTTTTCAGGTAAAGACTCCACCCGCTCAGCCCTGTCTTTTAACAGGCTGACCAGCTGGCTGTGATCATCGTGCAGTTCAATGACGAAGTCTTCAGAACCTTCCGACTGGCTGTTCATGGAATCCCGTATCGTGCTGTAGAAGTTGGTAAAGCCCTGTACCGCTTCATTGCCTTTTTCTGCCAGATTTTTTGGCTGTATTACCAGCCATTCTGGTTTCAGCATGACCAGAGCGGCAAGCGCCAACAAAAAAGCAGCTAATAATAAGTGCCTGATCCAAAACCACATAGCTTATCTTCCCGATTCCATTGCAGCCATCATAGCCAACCCACCAGAGGCTGCCAACACTTTATCAGTAAAGGCTGGGGTCTTCTGGGTTGGGTCTTGTCTTAAAGCGACGGTGCAACCACATATATTGAGAAGGGTGTGCAATTATTCCTTGTTCCAACCACTGATTGACCCGGGTGACATCAGCTTTATTGTCGCCGCTGGGAAAGTTATCGAACGCAGGCAACACTTCCACCTGATAGCCCTGGTACCCAGGCAGACGGTAGCTGTGAATAGTGACTGTTTTGCAGTTAGCGCTGCCAGCAAATAACAAAGTGCCGGTGGTGGTGGCGGTTTCTTGGACGGCAAAAAAGGGCACAAACTCAGCTTTATTGCGGCCATAGTCCTGGTCCGGCAGGTAAAAACACACTTCTTTGTCATTCAGCGCCTGGATCAGCGCCCGCACATCGCGTTTGCCAATCAGGGCTCTGTTGGAGCGCAAGCGACCATGGTACTGAAAGTACTCCATAATGGGGTTGTCATTCGGCCGGTAAAAACCAACAGCCGGGCAATAAAAACCGAAAGTGCGGGCAATCATCTCCAGGCATAAGAAATGGCCACTCAGCAGGAACACACCTTTGCCTTCGGCCTGAATGGCTTCAATATGTTCCAGCCCTTTAAAGTGGCACAAAGGTCGGGCACGCCAGTCCGGCCACCACCAACCCATAAAGGTTTCAAAAGCCGCTTTGCCGGTTTCTTTAAAGTTTTGCCGTACCAGACGTTCGCGTTCAGCTTCAGGCATATCCGGAAAACAGAGCTCAAGATTGCGGCGTGTGACTTTCACGCGGGATTTCAGTGCCTTCATCAGCAGCAGTCCCAGGCCTTCTCCCAGTTTCATCAGTGCCGGATAAGGCAACCACAACAACAACCAGAGAAAACCTAATCCCAGCCATAAAGGCCAGTGTTTTGGATGCAAAAATGACAGCTGAAAACGCGGAGCCTGAACCACAGCAACCCCTTAAGAAAATTCAAGTGGCGCTATTGTAACGAAATTGCCGGACGGCGAAAGGTTTAACTGGTCTGAGGTATCGGCTTCAGGCGCATCCCATAAAGCCTCAGGTCAGAAGACGGGAACCTCAGCTTTTCGTGCAATCGGCTGTAACCGTGCATGCCTCTTCGGCATTACATTCGCTAGCCTGTTTGCAGGCCATTGCCCGTTCTTGCTGATAGAACTTGTGCAGAAATCCAAATAGCTCGCTGTTCGCCTGGTGGCCATAGCTATGTTTCAGCTCGGCAAAGCCTTTGGTATCCGAGATTTTCATGGTGCCCTCAACAGGCTCGCAGAGTCCTCGCTGCGTAGTGACGTTGAGTTTACATACCTGATATACACCGGGGCTGACCTCGATAGCGGTAAAACTTGGGGCTTGCTTAGGGGCTGTGGCGACTTTTGCCTGTTTAAAGTAGATAGTCTCACCCTGGCCTGCAGTGTCAATCAGACTAATGGTGACTGAGGGGGGGATCATGTGTTGTATGTAGCTAAATAGCTCATAGGTGTGGTCGTCATCAGGCATTTCTGTCACGCTCACTTTATTGGCGGCTCTGGCTTTTTGGAACGAAGATTGTAGTGACGCCGCTGCAATTTCTGAATTTTCACAGTTCAGTTTGGCGTGACACTGAGTGTCAAAATAAAGGTTGCCATGCAGCAACTGCTTGTCAGCTTTTGATATCACAGCGGTCATTCTGACCTTTTGTTGTACACCAAAAGCATCAGGAAAATGGCCTTCTGCTGAGGCGTATTCATAATCCGGGCAGGCAGAGCTTTGGTCCTGCCAGGGGCTAAAGCAATTGTGTTGTTCAGGGCTGGCGACTAATAAATAACTGGCCAACGAGCCAAGTACCAGCAGTGGAGCTGCAATGCAGATTTTAGTTGTCAGTTTCATAGAAAGTCTATTTATCGAGTGAAAACATCAGGTTGGGCACAGTGGTTGTCCCCATTTTTGACATAATCAAGGTAACATGGGCGCTCTGATTTGCAAAGTTTGAAGCTGGGGTTGAGGAAAAAAAACAGGGAAAAAATGAGTGGCTGGCAATAAGACTAAGGGGCTGTGCAGCCCCTTAGTCGTGCTAAAAAATTTAGCTACCCAAGGCTTTATTGACTGTAAACAGGTCGTCTTCGGTCAGAGTGCCGGCAGCCTGTTTCAGTGCCAGAATGGACAGAATATAGTCATAACGGGCTTTGGACAGGTTACGGCGGGCGTTGAACAGGTTACGGGTGCTTTGCAGCACGTCAACAATGGTCCGGGTGCCTACTTCAAAACCAGCTTCTGTGGCTTTTAATGCCGACTCGGCTGAAATGACCGCCTGCTCCAGCGCCTTAGTGCTGGAGATTAAGGAACCGACATTGTTGTAGTTGCTACGCACCTGACGCACCACGCTGCGATAACTCAGTTCCAGGTCTTCAGAGGCTTCGACATAATTAGCCCGTTTGACTTCTTCATTGGCACTGGTGCCGCCACCTGAATAAAGGGGGACTGACAGTTCCAGGCCAACAGAGCTGCTGTCAGCTTTGGGTGAGTTAAAAGTGATATCTGTGTCACGGTTTTTGCTCTTGCTGTCGCTAAAACCGGTTTGAGCTGTGAAGTCCACAGTCGGGTAATGACCAGCTTCGGCCACATTGATATTGTGTTCAGCAATTTCCACCGATAACTTACGGACTTTCAGTTCCAGGTTATTGTCTTGTGCCAGTTGCACCCAGTCCTGCGGGTTGGCCGGATTGGGTTGGGTGGGCGCAAAACGGCTGGTATTCAGCGGGTCCAGTTGAGCATGGTATTCGCCGGTAATTTCACGCAGGTATTCGCGGGCAATTTCCAGAGCGTTTTGGGCGGCAATTTCGCTGGCCACAGCGCTGTCAAATTGGGCCTGTGCTTCATGCACGTCAGTAATGGCGGTTAAACCCACCGCAAAACGTTGTTTGGTCTGTTCCAGCTGGCGCTCAATGGCGCGTTTTTCCGCCACCACAAAACTTAAGTCGTCGTCGGCGGACAGCACATCAAAATAAGCCTGAGACACCCGCACTATCAGCGCCTGCACTGTAGCGTTGTATGCGGTCTGGCTTTGCAGCGCCACTTTTTCGGAAATATCCAGATTTTCCCAGTTGGTCCAGTCAAACACTGACTGGCGCAAGGCAATTCCTGCGCTGGTCTGGGTGCTTTCTGCTTTGTATTGAGTGCCGGTTTCAGAGTTGTACTGGTCACCTATGGATTTAGTCGCGCTGGCACTGAAACCAATTTGGGGCAGTAAACGGGATTTGCTGACATCAATGCCGGCTTTGGCGGCATCACGGGTAGCGGCCGCTTTTAAAACCTGCGGGTCCTTTTTGGTGGCCAGCTGATAAATGGTTTGCAAATTTTCGGCGTTTGCCTGCACACTCAACAGCGCCAGAGTGGACGCGATGACAGTGCTCAACAGGGTCTTTTTCATAAACTAAATTCCATTATTTAGCGAAAGTGATGTCATCATACTCTGTGGAAACGGAGCAGGTAACGAAATAAAGCGTAAACGATATGCGCTCAAGTGTAACAGAATGTGAGATCTCAAATGTCTGATTTCAAGCCGGAAAATTATCCAATCTTTTCTAAGGCCGATGTTGAGGTTGTCGACAGGCAGACAGTTTTTCAGGGTTTTTTCCGGATTGAGCAGTATAAAGTCCGACACAGGCTGTTTAATGGCGGTCACAGTGAAGTGTTTTCGCGTGAGCTGTTTGAGCGGGGGCATGCGGTGGTGGTGCTGCCCTATAACCCGCAAACAGACGAGCTGGTGCTGATTGAACAATTCAGGGTTGGCGCTCTGGACAACCCCAATGGCCCTTGGTTGCTGGAAGCCATAGCCGGCATGATTGAGGCGGGCGAAAGCACAGAGCAGGTGGCACAGCGTGAAGTACAAGAAGAAGCAGGTCTGGTACTGGACCAGTTCTGGCCTATGCTGAGCTATCAGAGCAGCCCTGGTGGCAGCACAGAACGTATCTATTTACTGCTGGCTCGCCTTGCGCAACGCGATGTGGGCGGCGTTTTTGGTCTGGCAGAGGAACACGAAGATATTAAAGTCCATTTACTGCAACGTTCAGACGCTATGCTGTTACTGAAGGCCGGAAAAATCGACAATGCCGCCACTGTGATTGCGTTACAATGGCTGGAGCTGAACCTGAACCAAGTAATTGAAAACTGGAGTTAACTTGACCCAACTGCAGCTTGCACGAAAAAAATATGTGCCGTACTTGCCAGACTTCCTCAGTCTGTGCGAGCGCAATTATGCTCAGCTGCGTTTTTTTCTGCCGCGCTCAGAGCGGCAAGGCGAGCAGCACCTAATCCATATCAGTGCCAGTGAAAGTTACAGAGTGGCGCTGCTGGAACGTTGCAAATACACGGTGACAGTGCGGATCGAATTGCTGCAGGAGCAGAGTAACTCCTGGTTTCACCCTCAGTTTGAGGTGCGGCTCTACCATGATGCCCGTATGGCGGAAGTACTGGCCTGTCAGCACGTACGCCAGTTCAGGGCTGTGTACAGCTACCCCAATGTGGATATGCTGCTGCCCGATGAGAAATTACAAATTAACCTGCTACTGCGCGACTGGCTGAAGCTATGCGCGTTACGTGGGTATCAGACCACTGAACTGCTGGCCTGAGCGCTGTTGCAGTCAAACCGGATATTCCCATGAAACTTGCCTTGTACCTGCATGGCTTTGCCAGTTCGTCATTATCGGAAAAAGCGCTGCAAACCAGAGATTATTTCACCACCGAGCTGCCGCATGTGGAGCTGTTGACGCCCGATTTGCCTTATACCCCGGAGGAGGCCATTGCAACGATAGAGCTGGCATTACAAGGCCGTCGCCCTGATGCGGTGATAGGCAGCTCCTTGGGCGGTTTTCTTGCCACCTGGGTGGCGGAACGTTATGGCTGTAAAGCAGTGCTGGTCAATCCGGCCGTTCAGCCAGACCAATTGCTCAGTCAGCATTTGGGCCTGTATCGCCACCCTGTGTTGCAGCAGGACTTTCTGGTGAATGAACAGCAGATGCCAAAACTGCGGGCGCTGGAGCGGCAACCGACAAACCCAGGCCGTTACCTGGTGTTGCTGCAAAGTGGCGACGAAGTGCTGGATTACCGTAAGGCGCAGCAGTGGTATCAGGGCTGTCAGATTGAAACGGTGCAGGGAGGCGACCACAGTTTTGTCGGTTATGCCAATTACCTGCCTGCTATTGTCAAGTTTTGCCAATTCGCGTAAAACACTGGTTGTTAATACAGTTATTTTGAGAGCTGAACCCTGTTATGACGGAAAGTCAATACAATGCCGATTCCATTGAGGTGCTGACGGGCCTTGAGCCGGTGCAGCGCCGACCAGGGATGTACACCGATACCACCAGACCCAACCATTTGGGGCAGGAAGTCATTGACAACAGCGTCGACGAGGCGCTCGCCGGGCATGCTGACACAGTGCATGTGATTTTGCATGACGACCAGTCGCTGGAAGTGATCGACAATGGTCGCGGTATGCCAGTGGATATTCACCCGGAAGAAGGAGTCAGCGGTGTGGAGCTGATCCTGTGCCGCTTGCATGCAGGTGGTAAATTTTCCAATAAAAACTACCAGTTTTCCGGTGGTTTGCATGGCGTCGGTATTTCAGTGGTGAACGCCTTATCTGGCCGGGTTGAAGTGGCGGTGCGCCGCGACGGCAATGTCTATGAAATTGCCTTTGAACACGGCAATAAAGTGTCGGAGCTGGCGGTGACCGGCACAGTCGGCAAACGCAATACTGGCACCAGGGTGCGGTTCTGGCCAGCGCCTCAGTATTTTGATTCGCCCAAATTTTCGGTCAGCCGGCTGCTGCATGTGCTCAAAGCCAAAGCGGTGTTGTGCCCTGGGCTGACCATTAAGTTTGACGACAAGGTGAATGATCAGACTTATCAGTGGTGTTATCAGGCCGGTATACGTGATTATTTAGCTGATGCGGTAAAAGAAATGGTGGCGTTGCCGGACAGCCCTTTTGTCGGCAACTTCAACGCCAAAACTGAAGCGGTGGAATGGGCTGTGCTCTGGTTGCCGGAAGGCGGCGAGCTGGTCACCGAAAGTTATGTCAACCTGATCCCGACGGCACAGGGCGGTACCCACGTCAACGGTCTGCGCCAGGGCCTGCTGGAAGCGCTGCGTGACTTTTGTGAGTTCCGTAACCTGTTGCCACGTGGCATTAAACTGACGCCGGAAGATGTCTGGGACCGCTGTGCTTATATTCTGTCGCTGAAAATGCAGGAACCGCAGTTTGCCGGTCAGACCAAAGAAAAACTGTCGTCGCGCCAGAGCGCGGCTTTTGTCACAGGTGTGGTAAAGGATGCCTTCAGCTTGTGGCTGAATGAACACACAGACATCGCCGAGCAACTGGCGGCCTTTTGTATCAGCAATGCACAAAAACGCTTAAAAGCTGCCACCAAAGTGGTACGGAAAAAAGTCACGGCTGGCCCGGCCTTGCCGGGCAAACTGGCGGATTGCAGTGCACAGGATTTAAACCGTACCGAACTCTTTTTGGTGGAAGGGGATTCGGCCGGTGGTTCTGCCAAACAGGCGCGTGACCGCGAGTTTCAGGCGGTGATGCCGCTGCGCGGTAAAATCCTCAATACCTGGGAAGTCGAATCCGAACAGATCCTGGGGTCGCGGGAAGTGCATGACATTTCAGTGGCTATTGGCATGGACCCGAACAGCGCAGATTTAACTCAGCTGCGTTATGGCAAAATTTGTATTCTGGCCGATGCCGACTCGGACGGTCTGCACATCGCGACCTTGCTGTGCGCTCTTTTTATGCAGCACTTCCGCCCACTGGTGCAGGCCGGTCATGTCTATGTGGCCATGCCGCCGCTGTACCGTATCGACTGCGGCAAAGAGGTGTATTACGCGCTGGATGAAGATGAAAAAAGCGGCATCCTGGAGCGGCTGGAGGCGGAGAAAAAACGTGGAAAAATCAACGTGCAACGCTTTAAAGGTTTGGGTGAGATGAACCCATTGCAGCTGCGTGAAACCACCATGGACCCGAACACCAGGCGACTGGTGCAACTGACCATTGACGATGTGACTCAGACGCTGGAAACCATGGATATGCTACTGGCAAAAAAACGCGCGACCGATCGCAAAGACTGGCTGGAACTCAAAGGAGACAGAGCTGTTCTGGCTTAAAGGAAGCTGAGATGACACCACAACAATACCCCAGGTTATGGGGAGCTGTGCTGAGCGGGTTGCTGCTGATTGCGCCTGTGCTGCAGGCGCAGGAACCGGAGTGGCTGGAGCTGGTCCGGCAGCAAAAGGCTCAGCAGCCAGCTGCCATGCTGAAACTTCTGCAGCAGCATGAAGCTGAATTTCCGCGCTGGCAGCGGGCTGTGCAATTGCAATACCTGCTGCAGCAGGCCGATATTTATGAAAGCCTGGAAAAGTATCAGCAGCAGTTGCAGGTGGCAGAGCAAGCTTTGGTGTTGCTGGGGGATGAGCGCACTGAACTGACGGTGGAGTTCTGGAATAATCTGGGGTTTGCCCGTGAAATGCAGGGCCAGTACCAGCAGGCCATGGCGCATTACCAGCAGGCGTCACAACTGGCCAAACAACTGGGGCTGCAGAAGTTGGCGATTGAAGCTGATATCAATATTGCCGCTATCTATTCGGCTGAAGAAAAGTATCAGGAAGCACTGCAGCTGCTTCAGGCCTGTTATAAAAAGGCCAGCCAGCTGAACGATGAAGAAACCCAGGCCTACGTCAATTCTGAATTGGGGCTGCTGTATTCCTCGCTGGGGTTTGATCGCGATGCCCGCCAGTTTATGCAGCAGGCGCTTGCCGGTTACAAAAAACTCGGTTTTCAGAAAGAGCAGCTGGATGTGTTGTTTAACCTGGCGGCCAGCTACAACCAGGCCGAAGATTACGCCCTGTCGATGCAATATTATGACGAGTTGTTGCAACTGGCCAAAACCCAGAACGACCCGGTAAACCTGTATTTCGCTTATCTGGGGTTGGCCTCCACCAGCCGCAACAGCGCTAAAACCGATGCGGCACTGGCGTATATTGAAAAAGCCGAAGATTATCTGCCGGTCTTACAGTCGACCTTTCAGAATGCGATGCACCATCTGGAACGGGCGATGATTTCGCGGGATCTGGGGCAAATCTCACTCGCGGGCCAGCAACTGGAGCAGGCAGAACAGGCGCTGGCGCAGGAAGATAACAGTCAGAACCAATCCAGCCGCTTGGGCATGCTGCGGCTAAAAGCCAGGCTGGAGGCTGATTTAGGCCGCTATCAGCAGGCCTATCAGCATCTGGACGAATTTTTTAGCGGTTACCGCAAACTACGCAATAAAGAACATGAATTGTCGGTGGAACGGCTGCGACTGGCCTTTGATGTAGAGCGGCAGACCGCTGCCAATGAATTACTGGCCAAAGACAATGAACTGAAAGCCATGCGATTGCAGGAAGTGGAACGTAACCGTCAGATCCAGTGGCTGTGGATTGCCATTTTTGGTTTCACCACCCTGATTTTACTTATTTTATTGTTATGGCAACTGACCCGGCGGCAACAGCAGATGCGGGTGCAGCAGTCAGCAAGTGGAAACAGCAGATGACAGAGATCCAAATTTCAGCCGACGGCGTGGAACAGTTACCGCTGCGCCGTTTTACCGAAGAGGCGTACCTGAACTATTCGATGTACGTCATTATGGACCGGGCCCTGCCACATATAGGCGACGGTTTAAAACCAGTGCAGCGCCGCATAGTCTATGCCATGTCGGAGTTGGGCTTGTCCCACCTGGCCAAATACAAAAAATCGGCCCGTACCGTCGGTGACGTGCTGGGTAAGTTCCACCCTCATGGTGACAGCGCCTGTTACGAAGCCATGGTGTTGATGGCGCAGCCGTTTTCTTACCGTTACCCGCTGGTCGATGGCCAGGGCAACTGGGGGGCGCCGGATGATCCGAAGTCGTTCGCCGCCATGCGGTATACCGAAGCTAAACTGTCCCGCTTCAGCGAAGTGTTGTTGTCTGAACTGGGCCAGGGCACCACAGACTGGGTGCCCAACTTCGACGGCACGCTGGACGAACCCAAGGTGCTGCCCTCCCGCTTGCCTCATATTCTGCTGAACGGTGTGACAGGTATTGCCGTAGGCATGGCCACCGATATTCCGCCGCACAATGTGCGGGAAGTGGCCAAGGCAGCTGCAGCTTTGCTGGATAACCCCAAGGCCACTGTGCCGGATCTGATGCAGTATATTCAGGGCCCGGATTACCCGACCGATGCGGAAATTATCAGCCCGGCCCATGAAATCCAGGCCATGTACGAAACGGGCCGCGGCAGTGTCAAAATGCGGGCTGTCTACCAGATTGAAGACGGTGACATTGTGATTACGGCCTTGCCGCACCAGGCGTCCGGTTCCAAAGTGCTGGAGCAGATCGCCGCTCAGATGACAGCGAAAAAGCTGCCGATGGTGTCGGACCTGCGTGATGAGTCAGACCACGAAAACCCGACCCGTATTGTGATAGTGCCACGCTCAAACCGTGTGGAGGTGGAACCATTAATGGCGCACTTGTTCGCCACCACCGACCTGGAAAAAAGCTACAGGGTGAACCTGAATATTCTCGGGCTGGATTTACGGCCACGGGTCAAGGGCCTGGTGGAAATTCTGACCGAATGGCTGACCTTCCGCCGCGACACAGTGCGCAAGCGTCTGCATTACCGGCTGGATAAAGTGCTGGACCGCCTGCATGTGCTGGAAGGTTTACTTATTGCCTTTCTGAACATTGACGAAGTGATCCGCATTATCCGCGAAAACGACGAACCCAAGCCGGTGCTGATGCGTCACTTTGGCATCTCAGAACGGCAGGCCGAAGCCATTTTAGAGCTGAAACTGCGTCATCTGGCCAAACTGGAAGAGATGAAAATCCGCGGCGAACAGGCCGAGCTGGAAAAAGAGCGGCAGTATCTGGAAGGGGTGCTGGGCTCGGAGAAGAAGCTGACTAAACTGATCCGTGACGAGCTGATGGCCGACGCTGAAAAATACGGCGACGAGCGCCGCAGCCCTATAGTGCAACGCGAAGAAGCTAAAGCGCTGAGTGAAAAAGAGCTGCTGCCCAGTGAGCCTGTCACTGTGGTGTTGTCGGAAAAAGGCTGGGTGCGCTGCGCCAAAGGTCATGACGTAGACGGCAACAGCCTGCAATACAAAGCCGGTGACGGATTCCGTGCAGCCGCCATAGGCCGCAGCAATCAGCAGGTTGCCTTTCTCGACTCCTCCGGCCGCAGCTTTGCCTGCGAAGCCCATGATTTGCCGTCAGCCAGGGGGCAGGGGGAGCCACTGTCCGGTCGTTTTGCCATAGTGGCAGGTGAGAGTTTTGAGCATGTGCTGATGGCCGAAGACAGCCAGAAACTGCTGCTGGCGAGCGACGCTGGTTATGGTTTTGTTGGCAGTTTTGTCGATCTGGTCAGCCGTAACAAAGCAGGTAAAGCGGTGTTGAGCCTGCCGACCGGAGCCAAAGTGCTGCCGCCTGTGGCCATTAAAAATGCCGACACAGATTTAGTGGTGGCGATCAGCACTGAAGGCCGTATGCTGGTATTCCCGCTGTCGGAGCTGCCGCAACTGTCCAAAGGCAAAGGCAATAAGATTATCTCTATCCCGTCCGCCCGGGCGGCGAGTCGCGAAGAGTATGTAAAACTGCTGGCGGTGGTGCCGCAACAAAGCGCCGTAACTCTGGTGGCAGGCAAACGCAAAATGACCATCAAAGCCGATGATTTACAGCATTACCTGGGCGAACGGGGCCGTCGTGGCAACAAACTCCCGCGTGGCTTGCAACGCATTGATGAATTGCTGGTGGGCGAAGTCGAGTAGTTCAGCACCTGATTGCGACAGATCAAACCAGACCAAGCGGCGGAACCCGTTATACTCGGGCCCTTGTCATAACAAGGGCCTTTTTTATTGTGTTAGCTGTGCTTCGTTTACTAGTGATCGCCATCTTTATTGTGCTGACTGCTGCTGTGGGATTAGCCATCTGTTTGGTCAAACCTTTTTATCCACCCAATACAGCCCGTTTTGCTCACTGGTACGGCTGGGCGGCGCGGATTTTTGGTTTGCAGGTGGAAATTCGCCGGGCTGACGGCATCCCTGAGGCCATGCCTTGTGTTTTTGTGGCCAACCATCAGAACAGTTATGACCTGTTTACCCTGTCGGGTTCCTTGTTACCTGGCACTGTGACCATAGGCAAAAAGAGCCTGAAGTGGATCCCGTTTTTTGGTCAGCTGTATTGGCTTGCCGGTAATATTCTGATTGACCGTGCCAATCGCAACAAAGCGGTGGGTACCATGCAAGGCGC
The DNA here is from genome assembly GCF_037442525.1 of Rheinheimera sp. Lineage (GTDB taxonomy): Bacteria > Pseudomonadota > Gammaproteobacteria > Enterobacterales > Alteromonadaceae > Pararheinheimera. Next base: position 33,207 of record NZ_JBBIQD010000017.1, read on the forward strand.
TGTGGACCATATTCAGCAGGATAAAGTGTCAGTCTGGGTCTTCCCTGAAGGCACCCGCAGCTATGGCCGTGGTTTATTGCCCTTTAAAACCGGAGCTTTCCATATTGCGCAGCAGGCCGGGGTGCCTGTGGTGCCCGTGGTGATGAGCAGCACCCACAAGGTGCGGCTGAATAAATGGAATAACGGCAAAGTCATTATCCAGATGTTGCCACCCGTGCCGGCGCCGACAGAGCAACCTGTCCGCGAACTGATGGAGACAGTACGTCAGCAGATGCAGGACACACTGACAGCGCTTGATAGCGAACTGGCAAGCGACTACACTGCCGGTTCTGTCACTGTTACGGGATAACCTCATGGAAAACTGGAAAGAATTTGCTGAAGACACCATTGCCGCATTAATGGAAGATGGCAGCGATCCGGATGCGGAATACACCATTGAACACCATTTTTACCATGAAGATTTCAGCAAGCTGGAGAAGCTGGCGGTGGAAGTGTTCAAACTGGGTTTTGAAGTGACAGACGCCGAAGAAGTGGAGTTTGAAGAAGGTGGCAGCGCCTGGGTGTTTGACGCCATTCGTGAACAGTCTTTGGATGCCGATGCCATCACAGCCGATGCGGTCAAGCTGGACCAGCTGGCGCAGAAATTTGGGGTCGATTACGACGGTTGGGGCACTTACTTTGAAAGTGACGAAGAAGGCGATGACGACGACTTCGACGACGACGGAGACGACGAACCGCGGCATTAAGTCTGCTGTCTGTTCAAAAACCAAAGCCCGGCGCATGTGCCGGGCTTTCTGGTTTCTGGGGCTGGTCAGAGCGAATTTAAGAAAGTTCGGATGGCTGAACGTTGATCCGCACTGAGGTTTTCATACACAGTGCGGCTTTGGCTGGCTTCACCGCCGTGCCACAAAATGGCTTCGTCCAGGCTGCGGGCGCGGCCATCATGCAGGTAACGCACTTTGTCTTCACCTCCCTGTACATACTTCAGGCTGCCCAGGCCCCATAAAGGCGCGGTGCGCCACATAGTACCTGAGGCATTGCCTTGCGGCAGGTTGTCCGCCAGACCAGGACCCATATCGTGTAGCAGCAGGTCGGTGTAGGGCTGGATCCGCTGATCACGCAGCTCTGCCAGCGGGTGGGTGTTGCCCGTGGTGAAACTGGCCGTATGGCAGGCCACACACTGGCTTTGCACAAAGAGCTGTTTGCCTTGCTGAATAAGCTCCGGGTTCACATCATGTTCCGGTGAAACCCGAATGCCGTCCGGATAGCCGCTGCGCAAACTGCGCTGGGCTGGCACGCCAAGCAGACCCAAATACTGGCTCAGTTGTTGCAATTCAGCGTCAGAGACTGCAGTGGAGTCAGTCGACTGCTGACAGTCGCTGGCCGCTTTTTGGCAAGAACGCTGCGGATACACCGGGCTGGTCACGCCCATATCCTGCAGCAGCGCTTCTGCGGCCTGATGACGCGCAGAGATTTTGGTGGCTTTCCAGCCGAAACGTCCGAGCTGACGGGCACCGGTTTCCGGGTTTTGCACCCAATGAGCCATACCACGCACGCCGTCGCCGTTGGCATCATTGATATCTACATTGGCCAGAATGGCTTGCTCAGGGATGGCTTCCAGCAGCCCCATACCTATGACTTGTGGCGCTTGCCGCACTGAATACAGCTCTGGAACTGGCCCTTTAAATTCGTACAAAGGTTTTTGCAGCTCCACCTGGCTGCCATCAGGCAGAGTCCTTATTTCGGTCTGATACCCCGTCAGGTACACATGAAAGTCCGGGGCCTGACTGTCGCGGCTTTGGCTCTGAATATTCAGGCCATACAGCGGGTCGGCCTGCAGCCGGTTGTTGGCCATCACGCCGGTAAAGACCGAATAGGTGTCCAGTGGTTTGCCGGGCTGCAAGGCCAGGCTGCGGCCATTGTTCTGATGACAGCCAATACAACGTTCATTGTTGTAACGTGGTCCCAGCTGATTCTGATGTTCGGTAAACACAGGGTTCTGGGTTGGCGACTCCGAATGGATACCAGACAGGAAGGAGCTGTGGAACAAACGACGGCCTTTGGCAAACCGCAGCGTATTGGCAATGCCTATATTGTTAGCCATCTGCTGGAACATGCGAAACGGTTCTTCCGAGTAGTTGTAGGATACACTGGTGTCGCCTCCGAGCAGGGTGTGCTCAGGCAGAGGCTCTGAATCCAGGTTAGGTACCACACCATACCAGGGGCGTAAGCCGACACCGACTATATACAGCTGCTCGAAGGAGTAATAGCGTTCGCCGCCGCCATCGATCACAGGGGTTAGCAGGCGTGGTGCCGGCGCCAGCTCAATTTTGTCACCGACTTTGAGCGGGCTGTGCGGACTGGTGCGCCAGTTGGAGTTAAAGCTCATCATGCACTCACGTTTACCGGCATGACAGAGAGGCTGGCCGCCTTCATTCGGGTTGTTAAAACCATAATTCAGTGACCAGCCAAAATCGCGCACATTGGGGTTTTCAATATTACGGAACAGGCTGAAGGTGGTGCCGCGGAAACTTCCTTCATTGACATGCAGCCAGACCTCAATGCTGTTGCCGCCAGCCGGAATGCTGTCGCGGATCTCCAGACCAAAGGTGCGGTTCTGGAAATAAAAAGGCGGAAAGGTCAGGTAGCGGCCGGGTCCCTGATCGGGCGCATCCCAGGCTTCGCCGCGCTCACGGGCATGACGTTCAGTCGGCCGGGCACCCATCAGGGTCACCAGGGTGCCATCTGCTTCTTTGTACTGAATTTGCTCAATCACCTCTGTGTTTTCCGGAAACAGCGGCAAAGCCCCTTCAGGCAATGGAACTGGTTCTGGTTCCGGCTCGGGGTCAGTCGGGGTGCCGGGATCCGTCGTCTCTGGCGGCTCGGTTGGGTCTGTTGGCTCAGGTGGGTCCGTTGGATCTGTTGGCTCTGGTGCTGGCCCGAAGACTTCCAGTTCCCTGATGGAATAGCCCCAGGCGTTGCCCGAGCTACGGCTTTGCGCCAGGATCCGCAGGTAGCGGTAGCTTGCGTTCAAATCGAAGCGGTCGGTTCTGTTACCGAACTCATCAATATAGGGGCTGGCGAGGGAGGTCCACTGGCTGTTATCCAGCGAGCCCTGAATTTGATAAGCGGCGGCGTTGGCGGCCTCCCAGTGGATAGCCACCTGCTGAACCCTGCTGATGGAACCCAAGTCAACTGACAGCCAGGCTGAGGCTTCACTGTGCTCAGATTCCCAGCGACTGTCGGCATTGCCGTCGACCGCTTTGCCTGAAGACTGCAAGTGGCTGCTGGCATAACTGGTTTTACCCTTGGCCAGATTGATACTGCCCGCCGGTGGAGCGTCTGACGGTGGCGCTTGGGTTTCACCCGCCGTGCCCATGACCCGCAATTCCCAGATGGAAAAACCATAACCATTGTGCGCACTGTGTTTGGTGGCATAAATCCGCAGGTAACGCTGTTCTGTGTCCAGTTCGATCCGATCGGTCCTGTTGCCTTTTTGGCCGCCTGTTTGCACGGACAGGGTCGTCCAGTGCTCGTTGTCGTCTGAACCCTGTATTTCATAGACTTCAGCATTGGCATCTTCCCAGTCAATCTGCAACTGGTTGATATGGCTGACTGTGCCTAAATCCACCGCCAGCCAGCTTGGTGCCACTTTATGCACAGACTCCCAGCGGCTGTTGCTGTCACCGTCGACGGCCAGCTTGGCCCGGCGCAGTTCAGTGCTGGCCGTCACTTTTTTATTCAGTGCCAGGTTTTGCAGTTCAGCTGCCGCTGTGCTGGCTGATAACAGCAATACAGCGGACAGCAGGCCCTGTCCCAGAGCCATCAGCCCCGGGAGCCGCCTGAAGGTGCGGTTTTGTCTGGTATAGGGGTCCATAACATCTCCTTTGGTGAGCGGATTCGACGCATGCGAAAACGCTTGTTTGTTGTGGTGACCTGGTCGTTGCGTGCTGCGAAGAAAGGCGTTTCAAACGCTGCTACCGTCTGAAATCATCGCCAGCTCTATGATAGAGCGGCCAGTGTGAAACAGCAGTGAAGGCTAAATTGTATTTATTTGTCAGTGCAAAGATTTTATCACGCTAATGATAATTACTATTATTAGCGTCTTCTTGTTTGGTATGATAAATAGGAATAGTTATCCACACTTCAGACGTACAGAGGACTCCATGACCAGTAAACCCATTTTTGCACTTTCCCCTCTCATGCTGGCGTTTGGCTTGCATGCCCAGGCCGCAGCAGTGGCAGATGCTCAAAGCAGCCAGGCCAGTGAAGAAAGTGTTGAAGTGATCCGTATTGTTGAAAGCCGGATCCAGCGTGTCAGTTCGGGGGCTACTGGCCTGGGCCTGGACAGTTTTGATACGCCTCAGTCCCTGTCGATTCTGGAGCAAGGCACCATAGCGAATTACGGCCTGAGCGATATCAACAGCCTGTTTAAACATGTGACCGGCATCAACGTGGACCAAAGCGAAACCGACCGGACCTACTTTAATTCCCGTGGTTTTGACATCAGCAGTATGCATATCGACGGTTCAGGTATTCCTTTTGGCGATATTTTTGTCGGCGATTTGGACACTGCTATCTACGACAAAATTGAGTTTATCCGCGGCTCCAATGGCTTGATCACTGGCCTTGGCAATCCGTCTGGCACAGTGAACTATGTCAGAAAACGGCCAAAAAATGATCCTCAGGCCAGTGTGGATTTGAGCTATGGTCGTTGGTCGAACCTGCGGGCTGTGGCGGATCTATCCACCCCATTAACAGACTCCGGCAGCTGGGCAGCCCGGACTGTGCTGGTGCATCAGGACAAAGAAAGCTGGTTAAATTTATACGACAACAACCGCACTGTGTTGTATGGCGTGGTGGACGGGCAGCTTACGGATTCAGTGGCGCTGACCTTTGGCTACACCCATCAGGATAACAACAGCAATGGGGTGACCTGGGGCGCCGTACCGCTGATTTACTCAGATGGCACCCAGGTTGATTTTTCCCGCTCGACCAGCTCGGCCATGGACTGGTCTTATTGGGACACCTTAAACAACACCGCCTTTGCCGAACTGAGCTGGTTTATTAACGAAAACCTGAACTTCACCAGCAAACTGAACCATATCAGGTACGAAGAGCAGTCTGAGCTGTTTTACACTTATTCCAATACCGGCATGGATCCTCAGACAGGTTTAGGCATGCTGGGGTACCCAGGTAAGTTCTCGGCCGATGACAAGACACTGATTTGGGACAATACCCTGCAAGGCTCATTTATGGCCTGGGACCTGGAACATAAGTTTAATCTGGGCGTCAGTCTGGCAGAGGCTGAAACCAGTGATCTGGATTATGGGGCTTTAAGTGGTTTTGATGTGATGCCCGCCTTGCCCTGGACAGGCAAAGAGGTCGCAAGACCAGACTGGGCTGCCCCTTATGAGGCAGGTTTTACCGATATCAGCCTCAACCGCATTTATGGCTCGGTGCAACTGGCCCTGACAACAAATTTTGATTTGGTGCTGGGTGCCAGCTTTGTCGACTATGAAAACGAAGGGGAATCCTGGGGGGCTTCGACCTCAACAACTGAAGATGGCAGCAGCCCTTACCTGGGCTTTACCTGGGAGCTGATGGACGGTCTGAATCTGTACGGCAGTTACAGTGATATTTACCAGCCGCAGTATTATTTAAATGAGGATTTAGAGCCGCTGGGCTCTGCCGAAGGCCGCAGCTTTGAGGTGGGTCTGAAAAAACAATTCGACAATAAACTGCTGGTCACTGTGGCGTTGTTCCGAACTGAACAGGAAAACCTGTATGAGTTTGTTGAATACGGTGACGGGGATGGGGTAGAAGATGACGACTATTCGGATGACTTTAACTATGCCATCTACAAAGGGGTTACTGTCGATTCCAATGGTTTTGAGCTGGAAGTGTCCGGGCCTGTCAGTGAAGAATGGACTTTGCAAGGCGGTTTTACGGCCTTAACCATGGATGATGAACAGGGTGATGAAGCCCGTACTTTTATTCCACGCCGCACCCTGAAACTGCTGGCCGATTATTCGCCGGAGTGGCAAGACAAGCTGAACGCCGGTGTATCCGTGCGTTGGCAAAGTGACACGTACTTTACCTCTGGTTATGGCCGTATTTCCCAGGACAGTTACGCGTTGCTGGGCGGTTATCTGAAGTACAGCTTGAACGACCAGCTGTCGCTAAGCCTGAACCTGGACAATATCACCGATGAGAAGTACTTAAGTTCAGTGCGCACCGAACAAGCTTTCTACGGTTCACCCAGTAACTACAGCCTGACCCTGCACTGGGATTATTAATCCGGTTCAGGCTGGTGTAGTCATCCCCCTCAAATGCAGCAACGCCACATGCCGGTCCGTTTTACGGACTGGCATTATTCAGGCTGGCAGGCATTTTGCCGGTTGGGTCAGTTAAATTGCTGCGCCAGTTCAGTAAAAGCGCGCAGGTAGTCCACATCCAGGTCGGCTTCCCGTATACCCAAAAAAATCTGTTTTTGAATACCTTCAGCGCCAAGCTGCACCGGCACCACCGCAACGTTCTGGCTTTGCTCATCCACCAGCCAGCGAGGCAGCGCGGCAACACCTCTGTTATTGGCCACCATCTGCAGCATAATTTCGGTGTTTTCTATGGGTTTATGTTGTTTTGGCAGTATGCCGGCGGGCGTCAGAAATTGCGTGTAAATATCCAGCCGCTCTGTCGCCACAGGGTAAGTGATCAGCACTTCCTGGCTGAGCTGCTGTGGTTGAATGTGCTGCTCTTTCGCCAGCCTATGTTGTGCGCTGACGGCCAGTACCAACTCGTAGTCAAACACGGCTTCATAGTGCAGGCCCTTTTTGAATACCGGGTCTGGGGTGACCAGCAGGTCAATTTCATAACCAAATAAGGCACCCAGGCCACCAAACTGAAACTTCTGTTTCACGTCCACATCAATGTAAGGCCAGGCTTGCAGGAAAGGCGACACCATTTTCAGCAGCCACTGGTAACAAGGGTGACACTCCATACCAATGCGTAACGAGCCACGTTCACCGCTGGCAAACTGGCGCAAACGCTGCTCGGCGTGATCGAGCTGGGGCAGCAGCCGGTTCGCCACGGCCAGCAGGTAGTGTCCGGCCTGAGTTAACTTCAGGCTGCGGCCTTCCCTTAACCAGATATCGGTGCCTAGTTGTTGTTCCAGTTTGCGCATACTATGGCTCAGCGCCGATTGGGTCAGGCACAGCTGACTGGCGGCGGCGGTTAAAGAACCAAGCTCCTCAACCGCCCGCACTATGGCCAAATGGTGACGTTCCAGCATTCTAATGAATTCCATTCATGGTTTTCTAAAATAAATACCATTTTAATTCATGCATTCCCAGCCTCAGACGAGGGCGGTGTCAGTAATTTTTTATCACCTTTTATTATAACTTTGCTTCAAAAAAGTATTTTAGGTTATTTGAAAGCTCTGCTGTAATGAGACCACTTTGATTAAGGTGGGATAACCGAGATGGCGCAAAAAGATCTGCAACCGGATTTGCTGAATCAGCTGCTGGATAAACTGGAACGGCTGGTAGGTAAAGTGGAGTTTGGTTCCATTGAACTGGTGTTTCACCAGGGCAAACTGGTGCAACTGGAAAAAAATGAAAAACTGCGGCTGGATAAACCCGCTGCTTAATACCCCCTTCTTTTGGTCTTCAGCATACCGGACCACCGGCTCTGAGGTTCGATAAGGTAAGGCTCGCAGCCTGTTACTGAGAACTCACATGAGCATTCAATTACAAAACATTCAGAAAAAATTTGGCGATTTTGTCGCTGTTGATCAGGTTAATCTGCATATAGGCACAGGCCAGCTCACTGCATTGCTGGGCCCGTCGGGTTCAGGAAAAACCAGCCTGTTGCGTATTATTGCCGGTTTGGAACAGGCCGACAGTGGCCAGGTCTGGTTTCATGGTCAGGATATCAGTGAGCGCCATGTGTCTGAACGGGGGGTGGGTTTTGTGTTTCAGCACTACGCCTTGTTTAAACATATGACGGTCTTTGAAAACGTGGCTTTTGGCCTGACCGTGAAACCGAAGAAGCTGCGCCCGTCAGAGGCGCAAATCCGCAACAAAGTGCAGCATCTGCTGGAACTGGTACAACTGGACTGGACGGCCAGCCGTTACCCTTCACAGTTATCCGGCGGACAGCGTCAGCGGATTGCCCTTGCCCGGGCCCTGGCGGTGGAGCCACAGGTGCTGCTGTTGGATGAACCTTTTGGTGCTCTGGATGCCAAGGTGCGGGCTGAACTGCGGCGCTGGCTGCGCCGTTTGCATGATGAAATTCATGTCACCAGCGTGTTTGTGACGCATGATCAGGAAGAAGCCTTAGAAGTGGCCGACCAGATTGTGGTGATGAACAAAGGCCGGATTGAACAGCAAGGGTCGCCAGAGCAGGTGTATGACCACCCGGCCAACCCCTTTGTGTATGAATTTCTTGGCAATGTGAATCTGTTTCATGCCCGTATAAAGCAAGGCGCAGTGCAGCTGAGTGCCCTGTCCACACCTCAGACACAACAACATGAACTGGCCTATGTCCGGCCCCATGAAATTGATGTGCTGCTTCAGGCGGAGCCGGGAGGTATCAGCGCCGTGGTGGATCTCATCACCATAGTCGGGCCAACAGTCCGGCTGGAGGTGCTGGCGGAAGAAAACCGGCAACTTATTCAGGTGGAGCTGGCCAAGGACAAATTTAAGCAACTGGGGTTGAGCCAGCATCAGCAGATCTGGCTGAAGCCGCAGCAAAGCAGAATTTTTTTGGGAGAGGGTATTTAACCCGACTGCACATTCTGTTCACATCCTGGCGCAGCACAGGTTAAATTTTGCTGCCACTCTTTAAAATCTGCAAAAACTGCAATAATGTGATGGCCAGAGCGGTAAGCGTAAGGTTTTTCTTTATGGCGCAGTCTGGATCCGGGGTTTATCTGCACAGTCAACGACAGCAGCGACGGTTGCGTCAGGTGATTTGGGTCTGTTTTATCACTGTGGCCTGCGGCTCTCTCTTATCCGGCCCCCGTTCAGCGGTTTGGTTGTCTGCCGTGGCCGCACTGATGTTGCCTGCTTTTTTCTGGTTAAAAAACTCGGCCTACGACAAAGCCAACAGCTGGTTGCTGTGGGCTTTAACTATTGCCATCAGTGGGTTGTTACTGATTAATTCAGGGATCCATGAACCGCTGATTATCTGCTACCCCATGATTCTGATGTTTGCCGCTTTATTTGCCGGCCCCAGACTGTACCTGAGTCTGGTGACTTTTATGTTGGTTTTTTGCTGTTCTCTGGCGGCTGTGGACTGGTGGCAGCAGAACCTGACTGCCATAGGCCCTGTGCGTTGGCAGACTATTGTCACACTGGCGATGCTGTTCAGCGTTTGTGGTTTTGCGGTACGGATGGTGGCGCAGGATTATCGCACTTTATTAAAGGAGCTGTCTGATGAGAACCTGCGGGTGCAGCAATCCCACCAAACCATTTTGCATCTGGCTCAAACCGACAGACTGACTGGTCTGGCGCAACGCGATTTTGCCCGGCAATGCTTTGAGCAGTGGCATCAGCAGCAGGTGGAGCTGGCTGTGGTACTGCTGGATTTGGATCAGTTTAAACCTGTCAATGATTCGTTAGGCCATAGTGTGGGTGATCAGGTGCTGGCTGAGATTGCCAGCCGTTTGGCTCAGCAGCTGAATGACGGAGAAATTGCCTGTCGTTTTGGCGGTGATGAGTTTGTGCTGGTGCTGCGCACTGTCGATGAAACTGCGCTGTTTGCCCGGCTGGATAGCCTGCTAAGCAGTCTGCAGCAGCCCATTCTGGTTGAAGAATACAGTATTCAGTTGTCCGCTTCTGTCGGGGTGGCTTTTTCGTCCCCGCAACAGCATGACTTTAACCAGCTGTGCCGGATGGCTGATCAGGCCATGTACAAAGCGAAAGACGCTGGCCGCAATACCTACAGGCTGTACAGGCCTGAGTGGCAGCAGCATCAGACCGACACACTGAAGCTGATTACCGAACTGCGTCAGGCGGTACAACAGCAGCAGTTGGAGCTGCATTATCAGCCTAAATATGAATTAAGTACGGGTCGGCTGAATGGCGTTGAAGCGCTGCTGCGCTGGCAGCATCCTGAACTGGGCTGGGTAGGGCCACAACATTTTATCCCGCTGGCGGAAGAAACCGGGTTGATTGACAGCCTGGGGCTTTGGGTGCTCCGGCAAGCCTGTCAGCAGGCGGCGCAGTGGTATCTGGCTGGCCAGCCTTTGGTCGTGGCGGTGAATTTATCTGCCCGCCAGTTCCGTTCTGGCCAATTGCCACAGCAAGTGGCTATGACACTGGCTGACACTGGCCTGCCTGCGCATTTGCTGGAACTGGAATTGACAGAATCCATGCTGATGGACGAGCAATATCAGGTGCAACAACAGCTGGCTGAGCTGATGCAAACCGGGGTCAAACTGGCGATTGATGACTTCGGCACTGGCTATTCCAACCTGCACTACCTCAGCCGTTTTCAGGCGGCGACCTTAAAAATTGACCAATCCTTTATTTTGCAACTGAACAGCTCCATCCGCGATCAGGCGCTGGTCAGCGGCATGATCCAACTGGCGCACAGCCTGGGACTGACCGTGGTGGCTGAAGGGGTAGAGCGATCTGAAGTGGCCACTTTACTCAGCCAGATGCACTGTGATTCTGCTCAGGGCTATTTATGGTCCAAACCTGTGCCAGCCGACCAGCTTTGGCTGTTGCTGACACAAAAACAGGCCAGCAATCTGAATTAATTACTGGCCTTAAAGCTGCATCCTGCTTAATGACGGGTGTTACCGCTTTGCCATTCCAGCAGGCTTTTCAGCAGCAAGGTGACCAGTGCCAGTAATGCCAGTAACGAAGACACGGCAAAAGCGGCGGCAAACTGGTATTCGTTGTACAAAATTTCAATATGCAGCGGCATGGTGTTGGTTTGCTCGCGGATTTTTCCTGAAACCACACTGACAGCTCCAAATTCCCCCATAGCACGGGCATTGGCCAGCACCACCCCATACAGCAACGCCCATTTTACCGAGGGCAGGGTGACACGGAAAAAGGTTTGCCAGCCACTGGCGCCTAAGGTCAGAGCGGCTTCTTCCTGCTCTTTACCCTGTTCCTGCATCAGCGGAATCAGCTCACGGGCAATAAAAGGAAAGGTAATAAAAATAGTCGCCAGTACTATGCCTGGCACGGCAAACATCAGCTGAAGTTCCTGTTGCTGTAACCAGGGTCCCAGATAGCCCTGAGCACCAAAAATCAGCATCAGACAGAGACCAACAATCACCGGGGAAACGGCTATGGGTAAATCAATCAGCGTCAGTAACAGTTGGCGGCCACGGAACTGAAACTTGGCAATGGCCCAGCTGGCTGCCAGGCCAAAGACCAGATTACTGGGGACGGCGATGGCTGCGGCCAGCAAGGTCAGCTGAATGGCATGCAAAGCGGCTGGTTCGGTGACGGACGCCAGATAAACTTCTGTTCCTTTCGCCAAGGCTTCGCCAAAGACAATCAGCAGCGGCAGTACTAAAAACAGCGTTAAAAAGGCCAGCGCCAGAATAATAAGTAACAGCTGTACCCAAAGTGGTTCAGTGGTGGCCTGTCTTAACCTGTGAGTAGCAAGGATTTGGGGCATTTTGGCTGGGAGGGAGGGTTGTGGATTGAGGCGGCTCATACTTTGGCTCCTGCCTGGTGGTTACTCCAGTGCTGCAGTGCATTGATCAGCAGCAATAATAAAAACGACAGCAGCAACATGACAGTGCCGAGTGCAGCAGCTCCGGCGTAATCGAACTGCTCCAGCCGGGTCATAATCAGCAAGGGGGTAATTTCGGTTTTCATTGGCATATTGCCGCTGATAAACACCACAGAACCGTATTCGCCCACAGCCCGGGCAAAGGCCAGGGCAAAACCGGTCAGCATGGAAGGCAGCAGGGCCGGAAATAAAATCCGCCTGAAGGTCTGAATGCGGCTGGCGCCCAGGCTGGCCGCTGCTTCTTCAATTTCTTTTTCAATGTCAGCCAGCACCGGCTGCACAGTGCGCACCACAAAAGGCAGACCAATAAAAATAAGCGCAATGGTCACCCCCAGCGGACTGTACGCCGATTTAATGCCCAAGACTGCCAGATGCTGGCCTATCCAGCCGTTGGGCGCATAAATGGCCGTCAGTGCAATACCGGCTACGGCTGTAGGCAAGGCAAAAGGCAAATCGACCAAAGCGTCCAGCACTTTTTTTCCCGGAAACTGATAACGCACCAGCACCCAGGCCACCAGTAAACCAAACACCAGGTTGACGGTGGCGGCGAGCAATGACGCACCAAAGGTCAACTGATAACTGGCAATAGCTCTGGGGCTGGCAATCACAGCCCAGAATTCAGCCAGGCTCAGGCTAAAGCTTTTGGCCACTAAAGCGGCCAGCGGAATTAACACAATTAAAGACAAGTAGAACACCGAAAAACCAAGGGACAATCCTAAGCCCGGCAATACCGCTCGTCGGTTCTTGCGCAACAAATTCACATTTCTCTCCTGCAAGGCAAAAAAATGCTGACCGCTTACACGGCCAGCACCGGACCCTGGTTGTTATCTGAGGTTATTGATAAATCTGGTCAAACACCGCACCTTCACTGAAGTGCTGTTTTTGTGCTTTGGCCCAGCCACCGAAGTCGTTAATAGTCACCAGCTTCAGCTGTGGGAATTGGCTGCTGTACTGCTGAGCCACATCGGCATTGCGTGGCCGGTAATAATGTTTGGCGGCAATTTGTTGGCCTTGAGGGCTGTACAGGTATTCAAGGTACGCCTGAGCTACCTGCAGGTTTCCTTTGGCCTGTGCATTTTTATCCACGACAGCCACAGAAGGTTCTGCCAGAATGGATAAAGAAGGCACCACAATTTCTACTGCATCAGCACCCAGCTCATTGACCGCCAGGAAGGCTTCGTTTTCCCAGGCCAGCAGCACATCACCAATACCACGCTGCACAAAAGTGGTGGTCGAGCCACGGGCCCCTGAATCAAGCACAGGCACGTTTTTATACAGCTGGCCGACAAAATCACGGGCTTTGTCTGCAGAGCCATATTTGCCTTCAGCAAAGGCCCAGGCGGCCAGATAATTCCAGCGCGCCCCGCCCGAGGTTTTTGGGTTGGGAGTGATCACTTCCACGCCGGGTTTAATCAGGTCGTCCCAGTCTTTAATTTGCTTGGGGTTGCCCTTACGCACCAAAAACACAATGGTGGAGGTGTAGGGGGCGCTGGCATCCGGCAACCGGCTTTCCCAGTTGTCCGGCAAGAGTTTGGCGATTTGGGCGATAGGGTCGATATCGCCCGCCAGTGCCAGCGTCACCACATCGGCTTTTAAGCCATCAATGACGGCACGCGACTGGCTGCCTGAGCCGCCGTGCGACTGTTCAATTTTCACTTTATCGCCGGTTTTTTGTTGCCAGTACGCAGCAAAGGCCTGGTTGTAATCACGGTACAACTCGCGGGTTGGGTCGTAGGACACGTTGAGTAAAGTGACCTCTTTAGCCTGAGCCGTCAGTGCCAGAGCCACAGTGCTGGCCACCAGCCAGGTTTTCAGTAACGCATTGAAGTTTTGCATGATGTTTTCCTTAAATAGCCAAGGGTCAGAATCTGAAATCCAGGCCGACAGCCAGGGTGCTGTCGCTGGGGGTGGCGGTGCCTATGGCGGCATCGCCTTCGGTGTCGAGCTGGGCGTAATAGCTGTACAGACGGGCTGCTTCATTCAACCGGTAGTCCAGCCCCAGAGCCAGCGCATCGGCTTTGACGTCTTTGTAGGCTGCATTAAGTGGGGTGGTCTTTGAGTGACCATACTGCAGCTTGGCACTCCAGGGGCCGGTCAGTTTCCAGACGGCGTTCAGTACGTAACCATCCTGCTCTTTAAAAGCAGTGCCGCTGGCACCGTCCCATTCGCCGATGGGGTTGATACCGTTTTGTGCACCGTTGGCCGACACCGAAGAGCCGACAAAAGTGCTGAATGGCCCAATGCGGTCGGTGTCGTCATGCCGTTCTGCTGTCTGATAAATGGCACCGAGTTTGACCGGGCCAAGACTGAGCTCACCGGTCAGACGGACGGCGTCTGTAGCGACCACATTTGAATCCAGCGCCACGCCGACAAACCATTTGCCTTTGCCGTACGTCAGGGCGCTGGAGTAGCCGGTCGCCAGGCCATCGTCATCTTGCGGATTGCTGGCCGACACCGGTACGCCAGTTTCTTCGTTTTGCACGGCTGCCAGTTTGAATTCAAAGCCTTGCCAGAAAATAGGTGAGTTGTACTGGATCACATTGTCAGGCCGGTTTTCGCCGACCAGATAACTGCCAATATCAGCCAAAGCGGCGTCGTTAAAGCGGTCAATATCGGTGCGGGTGATCGGGTTGGCCAATAAGGTTTTCAGCGGACTGTCGTTTTTGCCCAACAACACAGTGCCCCAACGGCCTTCAATACCTGCGTAAATATTGCGTTGACTAAGCTCACGGCCATTGCTGTTGGTGCCGTTGTCGGCGTCAATGCCGTACTCCACCAGATACACCAGCTTCAGCTCGTCATGAATGGCTACATCACCTTTAATACCGAAACGGGAGGCATTGCTTTCAATGGCCCACTGCTCCAGTTCTGGCACAGTGGCTGTGGCACCTGTATGCAGATAGGTGGCTGGGGTGCCGGTCTGGCCGAACTCCAGTTTTTCAAACTTATAGTGCTGGGCTGATAAATTCAGCTTGCCGTAAATAGTCGGGCCCGCTGCGTGGGCCTGACTGCTGAGTGCTGCAGCAACCGCCAGAGCCGTCAAAGCCAAAGGCCGGTAAAAACGGGTCGGCAACTGCCGGGATTTACTTACTTTTCCATAATACTGAGCTGACATAAAAACTCCCAAAGGGCTTTATCGCTCTTCCGGTGTTCCGGTCAGTGTGCTGTGTTCTGTGACTATTCCTGGTAAGCAGCCATCAGTGGTGGTGTGTGTGCTGCCCGCCTCCTTATCTATGGTTATCTGGAGGCGTAATCGCACTGTAGAAGAAATTTATATTTCAAAAAAGAAAGAAATTTGAATTTGTTAGTATTAAAAGGAATATGTAAATGAAAGAAAGGCGGTATCCAAAGTGAGGAAAGGCAAAGAGCTAAGCAGACCGTTTTTGGCATGGATGCCAAAACCGAGCCTACAGGGAGCGTATTTACGGCCTGTCTGCCTGAGCTTTGCCTTTTCCGCTGTATCCGATGGGCTTTAGCAAACTGCTAAAGCCTGCGCTAAATCGGCAATGAGATCGTCGGCGTCTTCCACGCCAATACTTAAGCGAACCAGGTTGTCGCTGACATTGGCACGTACACGGTCTTCTGCTGTCATGGCGGCGTGGGTGGTACTGGCCGGGTGGCAGGCCAGGCTTTCTACATCCCCTAAACTGACCGCCTGAGCGAACAGTTGCAGCTGATTGAGAAACTTGGCGGAACGGGCAAAACCGCCATCCAGTTCAATCGCCACCATGCCACCAAAACCGCTGGCGGTATCGGCAATGGCCTGATGTCCCGGGTGACTGGCATGACCTGGGTAATACACTTTCGCCACGGCCGGATGCGCTGCTAAAAAGTCGGCCACTTTGCGGGCGTTGGCGCAATGTGCATCCATCCGCAGTGGCAGGGTTTTGACGCCACGTTGCAGCAAATAGGCTTCTTGTGGGCCAATAGGAGAACCAATATGTTTCAGCGCCACAGTGCGGACTTTTTGCATCAGCTCAGTGCGCCCTGCCACCACACCGGCAATGATATCGCCATGACCGGACAGGTATTTGGTGCCGCTGTGCATCACCAGATCGGCCCCCAGCGCCAGTGGCTGAGACAAATAAGGCGTCAGAAAGGTGTTGTCACTGACCACCAGCGCGCCCACTTTACGGGCCGCTTCTACCACAATACGGGTGTCGATCACCTTCAGCGTCGGGTTGGTGACAGGTTCAAACAACACCAGCTTGGTATTGGCTTTCACCCGGTTGGCAAAATCCTGATCGCTGCTGTAACGGCTCAGCGTGATGCCAGCGCGGGTGAGGGTGTTGCGTAAAAAGGCGTCGGTGCCGCCATACACAGGGTCAATAAACGCTACTTCATCCCCGGCATCAGCCAACGCATACATAATGGCGCTGACCGCCGCCATACCACTGGCGACCACCAGCGCTTCATCGGCCCCTTCCAGAGCCGCCAGTTTTTGCTCCAGCGCGGCTGTGGTCGGGTTGGCAAAACGGCTGTAAATGTAACCCGGGTTCTGGCCGGCAAAACGGGCCTGGCCTTCTTCGGCCGTGCCATAGCTGAAGGTGCTGGTGAAATACACCGGGGTGGCTAAGGCGCCAGTGCTCGGGTCGGGTTGCTGACCTGCGTGTACGGATAAGGTTTTAAACTTCATAACGGACCTTGTTCAGAGCCGCTGTCGCGGCTGTTTATTGTGATGCTGTCTGCGGGGCTGAATAATGAGCAGCCGCCACATCTGGGTGCGAGCGTAATCTGCCTTTTAGCACATTCTGACCCACCTGATAAAACAACGGATTATTCGGATCGCTGGCCGGACCTTTGGCTTCGGCAGCTAAATGAGACGGCAACTGCAATAAAGGCACAGTGGCATTGAGCTCTGCCGCCATAAAAAAGGCACAGGAAAAACGTTCCAGCCCAGCCTGGGGGCTGACCACTCTGTGCATGGTGGCTTTTAAGTAGCCGTTGGAGGCCAGTTCCAGCAGCTCACCAATATTGACCACAAAAGCACCGGGCAGCGGTGCCACTGCGACCCAACCCTGCTCAGTTTCCACTTCCAGGCCACTGTGTTCGTCTTGCACCACCAGTGTCAGGTAACCTGGGTCTTTGTGAGCGCCCACCCCTTGTTTGCTACCCTGGGTTTGGCCTGGGTAGCGAATAAGTTTCATATGGGTGTAAGGGCCGCTGCTAATGGTGCTGTCCAGCGCGTCGGCTGGTTGCTGCAGTGCCAGCATCAAGGCGCGCAGCAGTTTGACTGTGATGTCGGACAGGCTCTGTTGCCAGCTCAATAACTCTTGCTGCATCTGCGGCAGCGCGCCGGGCCATTGATTGGGGCCAATCAAACCCAGCCAATCCGGGTTATTGCGGCTGTACTTTGGCTGCTGCTGTTCCGCCATAATATCGAATTGCTCACGGATATCCGGCGCGCCGCGGGTCAGCTCGGCCATCAGGCCGCTGTAACCACGAAAATGTGGCGATTTCACCATCTGCACTTCCAGCTTGTCTGCCAGTGGTAAAGCAAAAAAATCTTTGGCCAGTTGCAGAATGTGCTGCTGGCGTTGTTCGCTCTGGCCATGGCCTGTCAGGTAAAAGAAGCCAACATCACGGGCTGCAACCCGCAATTGCTGAATAAACTGCTGTTGCTCGGCGGCGCAGCCATCCAGCAGGCTCAGGTCCAGTACCGGCAAGGCGGTTTTGCCTGAAGCTGGATATGACTGCTGTTGAGTGGTCGATTGCAACATAAGTACCTCTGCGTACGAAAAGCCCGTGGGGCGAATGGCGCGCATTCTAGGCAGTGTTTATGCAGTAATTAACTAATGCTTTCGTATGTTTTAGATGCTTTGGTAATAAACAGATGGCTGGATAGTTAGCTGTCTTTTGGTATAAAAGTCTGAATATCTAAAACTTTATGGAATATCAGCAAGGTTTTTTTGATGTGCTGTTTAACCTTATGATTTTATTCGGTTAAACACTAATTGGTCGATGTGGTCACTGGATGTAACGAAAGAAGTACCCGAAGATGTAATAACTGAATGTTCTAAGTAAGTTAAAAAAGAAGGGGCAGCTGATTTAGCTGCCCCGGCGTTTTTGTGCTGTCAGGCAATCAGAATAAAGCCCACAAAAGCGACACTGGCCGCAATCAGGCAATAAGGCAGCTGAGTCACGGCGTGCGACACCAGGTTACAGCCTGACCCCTGAGCGGCCAGTACAGTGGAGTCACTGTAGAAGCAGGCCTGGGAACCAAAGGAGCTGGCAGACAATAAAGCGCCAATGACCAACGGGATATGGGCTTCCACCGCATAAGCCAGCGGCATCACAATAGGAATGGACACCGCAAAAATGCCCCAGCTGGAACCGGTAGCAAAAGACAGGATCGCCATGGCCAGAAACACTATGGCTGGCAGCATTTGCGCTGTCATATAAGGGGTCAGGTTTTCAATGACAAACTGAGGCAACAGTAATTTGTCGCAGACATCTTTAAACACAAATGCAGCAATGACGGTGCAGATGGCAGGTAACATGGTTTTAAAACCATTCATCATTACTTCCATCATTTCGGTCAGTGGCATCAGGCGCTGATAAGCATAAAAAGCCAGCGTCAGCACCAGGGTTACCAACAAGCCTTTTAATACATCAATATCAAAGAAGATGGTAAAACCGATCAGCATCAGCATAGGCACCAGGAAGTTGCGCAGTTTGCCACCTTGCTGGGCCTGTTCAAACTCTTGCTCCATTGAATGCACGGCATACTGGTCACCTGCCGGCACGTCTGTCCCCCCTGAATGTGCCGGAATATGGTGGCCTGCCGCCGGTTCAGTGCCAACGTCGGGCAGCACATCGATAGGAGTGCCATTTTGCGCCGCCAGCTCGGCTTTTTTCATCGGGCCAATGGCGGGCATAATTTTTAGTGCCACCAGCACGACCAGCAGCACCGCCAGCCAGGGGTAAAGCATATAAGGAATAGCCTGGGTGTACACCTGAATGCCCTGACCTGGTTCAGCCACTTTGTTATCGACCAGCAAGCCACCAAAGAAAATGGCCCAGGTGGAGATTGGAATAATGACGCAAATAGGCGCAGCGGTAGAGTCGACAATATAAGCCAGCATCTGCCGGCTGATTTTGTATTTGTCGGTCACCCGTTTCATTGCTTCGCCTACCGACAAGGCGTTCAGGTAATCGTCGATAAAAATAATGCAACCCAGGATAAAGGTCATAAACAACGACGAGCGTTGTCCTGTGGCCAGCCTCGCGGCGGCGCGGCCAAAAGCCAGAGCCCCACTGGTGTGGATCAGCAGCGCAATCAGGGAGCCAAAACCACCACAGACCAGAATCAACCAGCCAATGGTTTCGTCCTGCATGACGCCTGTGGCAATGGTGGAAAAGGTGTCAATTAACTCAAGGGGCTGAGTCGGGTACAGCATCAATAAACCTGCGACTGCACCTACAACCAAAGCGAGAATAGGGCGCTTCAGCCACACTGCAACCGCCATCACCACCAGAGGTGGGATCAAACTAATGGCACTTGGTGAATCCATTTAAGGGTTCCTTCACAAAGCCTGGCATTGCCAGAAAAGTAAAAGCCAACCACTGCGAAGCGGCAGCGGAACATGGGTTAGAGCTGCCAGAGCCCGGGCCTGAATGGGACTGCTTATGCTGCAACTTCTTCAGAGATCAGGTTACACAACAGAATCAATTTACCGCAGGTAAATTTAGGGGCGCAATAATAACAAAATTTCATTTGCGCACAATCATTGCGCTGCCTTTTCAGCTGCTGTTCAGCTGGCGATGACCAAAGTAACTGAACCAGGGAGGTGAAGATGAAAACACGTCTGCTTTTAATCGTTTTGTTTGCCACGTTTAGTGTGTTAGGCGGCTGCAGTTCAGTGCCGATGGAAATGCATGTGACAGAAACTATACCGCCAACAGATTGTTACCCGCAGCCGTATTGGTAGCTAAAAAAAAGAGGCCAGCGAATGCGGGCCTCTTTTTCTGCTGCTTTCTTACAACGCAGCTATTTCCGCTTGCTGCGCTTGCAGCTTGGTAATAGCGGCTTCAGCGTCAGCCAGCTTCTCGCGCTCTTTCGCCAACACCGCCTCCGGCGCTTTGGCCACAAAGCCTTCGTTGGCCAGCTTGCCAGCCACGCGGTCACGCTCTTGCTGTTGTTTTTCCAGTGCCTTGGCAATACGGGCCAGCTCGGCTTCTTTGTCAATCAGGCCGGCCATTGGGATCAGAATATCCATAGCGCCTAACAGCTGAGTCGCACTGGCTGGTGCAGTGGCGCCGTCGTCCAGCACAGTAATGCTGTCCAGCTTGGCCAGGTTCAGCAGCAACGCTTCGTTGGCGGCCAGGCAACGGCTGTCGTCGGCGGACAGGTTACGTAGCAGCACAGGCAGCGGTTTGGTAGGGGCAATGTCCATTTCACCACGCACCACCCGAATGGCCAGAATAAAGTTCTTCACCCAGTCAATATCGGCTTCCACCTGACTATTGCTCAGACTATTGTCCGCCTGCGGGAAGGACTGATTCATAATGCTCTGGTCAGCACTGTAATCGGCGCGGGCCAGTGGCGCCACTTTGTGCCAGATCTCTTCGGTGATAAATGGCATCAAAGGGTGCATCAGACGCAGCAGGCTTTCCAGTACCTGCACCAGGGTGCGGCGGGTGCCCCGTTGCTGGGCGTCGTCGCCTTTAAACAATACAGGTTTGGTCAGTTCCAGGTACCAGTCACAGAACTGGTTCCAGGTGAACTCATACAGCGTATTGGCGGCTAAGTCAAAACGGTAGTTGTCCAGATGCTGACGGAAAGTGGCCACGCAGTTGTTATACGCAGACAAAATCCACTGATCAGCCAGGGACAGCGTCATGTCACCACCCTTTAAGCCGCAGTCTTTGCCGTCTGTCATCATCATTACGTAACGGCTGGCATTCCATAACTTGTTAACGAAGTTACGGTAACCTTCCAGGCGTTTCATATCCCAGTTGATATCGCGGCCGGTCGAGGCCAGCGCAGCCAGCGTAAAGCGCAGCGCGTCTGTGCCTGAAGCTTCAATACCGTCCGGGAATTGTTTTTTGGTGCGGTCAGCAATTTTTTGCGCCAGTTGCGGCTGCATCATATTGCTGGTGCGTTTTTCCAGCAGGTCGTCCAGGCTGATACCGTCAATCATATCCAGCGGGTCAATTACGTTGCCTTTGGACTTCGACATCTTGTCGCCGTTTTCATCGCGGATCAAGCCTGTCACATAGACAGTTTTGAAGGGTACCTGCGGCTTGCCGTTTTCATCTTTAATGAAGTGCATCGTCATCATAATCATCCGGGCCACCCAGAAGAAAATGATGTCAAAACCTGTCACCAACACATCGGTTGGGTGGAAGGTTTTTAAATCCAGTGTTTCCTCAGGCCAGCCCAGGGTTGAGAAAGTCCAGAGCGCAGAGCTAAACCAGGTGTCCAGCACGTCGTTGTCCTGACGTAGGGCAACACTGTCGGCCAGACCATGTTTGGCACGCACTTCGGCTTCATTGCGGCCGACGTACACTTTGCCTTCGCTGTCGTACCAGGCCGGAATACGGTGGCCCCACCACAGCTGACGGCTGATACACCAGTCCTGAATGTCACGCATCCAGCTGAAGTACATATTTTCGTACTGCTTGGGCACAAACTGAATATCGCCGTTTTCCACCGCTTCAATGGCGGTTTTGGCCAAAGGTGCCACCCGCACATACCACTGGTCGGTCAGCAAGGGTTCAATCACCACACCAGAACGGTCACCGTAGGGCAGGGTGTTATTAATTTCTTCAATTTTTTCCAGCAGGCCAGCGGCCTCAAAGGCGGCCACTATGGCTTTACGGGCAGCAAAGCGATCCAGGCCCTGGTATTCGGCCGGAATAGGGGCCGACAATTCGCTGTTTTCTTCGCCGTTGCAGAAGAAACATTCACCTTCAGTGCGAATGGTGGCGTCCGGCGTCATCACGTTGATCATCGGCAACTGATGGCGTTTGCCCACTTCGTAGTCGTTAAAGTCGTGAGCCGGGGTGATTTTGACGCAGCCCGAACCTTTTTCTTTGTCGGCGTGCTCGTCAGCCACTATAGGAATACGGCGGTTCACCAGTGGCAACTGAATAAACTTGCCAATCAGCGACTGATACCGCTCGTCATCCGGGTTCACCGCCACGCCGGTATCACCCAACATGGTTTCAGGCCGGGTGGTGGCGACCACAATGTAATCTTTGCCATCAGCGGTTTTTACGCCATCGGCCAGCGGGTAACGCAGGTGCCAGAACGAACCTTTTTGTTCTTTGTTTTCCACTTCCAGGTCGGAAATAGCGGTATGCAGTTTCGGGTCCCAGTTCACCAGGCGTTTGCCGCGGTAAATCAGGTCGTCCTGATACAAACGCACAAAGACTTCCTGCACCGCATTGGACAGGCCTTCATCCATGGTAAAACGTTCTTTATCCCAGTCGACCGACGCCGCCAGACGGCGCATCTGCGACGTAATGGTGCCGCCGGATTCAGCTTTCCATTGCCAGACTTTTTCAATAAAAGCGTCACGGCCCAGCTCGTGGCGGCCAGGCAAACCTTCAGCCGCCAGCTTACGTTCTACCACCATTTGCGTGGCAATACCGGCGTGGTCTGTCCCCACCTGCCACAAAGTGTTTTTACCTTGCATGCGTTGGTAGCGGATCAGCGCATCCATAATGGTTTGCTGGAAGGCGTGGCCCATATGCAGGCTGCCCGTCACATTAGGTGGCGGGATCATGATGCAATAAGCACCGTTGCTGTTGTCGTACGAAGGCTTGAAATAGCCCTGGCTTTCCCAGGCCTGATACATGGCCTGTTCAATGCTGCTGGGATTAAAGGTCTTTTCCATTGTCTCTACACCTGTCGGCAGCCTTACAGCTGCACTGTCTGCGGGGCTTGGCCCGCTTGTCGATATACCTTAAATTTTTCCCGCGCCAGCTGTTTGCCAGCATCGTCGGCGGGAACAAATTCAATCACTTGCTGATAACGGGCGGCGAAGGGCGGCACGTTGTCGGATAAATTCACCAGCACGGCTCTGCTGTTGCGTGGCGGCTGGGCACTGATTTCCACCGGAGCCCCGCGCGACGGGCCTTCGCCTGCCAGGTTATGGGGCACAAAACGGTCTGGATCAAAGCGCCATAATACCTCATCCAGCTGCTCGGCGTCGGCCTGATTTTGGCAGTACACGAAAACCCACTGGTTTTGCCGGTACAAGTCAGCGCAAAGCTGCGCCGCCTGAATAAAACGAGCTGGCACTGTGGCCAGCTCGGGGTTTGCGGCTGCAGCCTGCTCAGGCAGCAGATAAAAGGTCACAGTGGACACTGTTAATCCTCTAGGCCGGTACCAACCCGGTTGATTAAAAACTGCGTCAGCATGGCAACAGGGCGTCCGGTGGAGCCCTTGTCTTTGCCGCCGCTGCGCCAGGCGGTGCCAGCTATATCCAGGTGCGCCCAGTTGTATTTACGGGTAAAACGCGACAGGAAACAGGCGGCGGTAATAGTACCGGCAGCGCGGCCGCCCAGGTTGCTGAAGTCGGCAAAGGGGCTTTCCAGCTGATCCTGGTAATCATCCCATAACGGCAAACGCCAAGCGCGGTCACCGGATTGCTCCGACGCATTCAGCAGCTCATGGGCCAGCGGGTTGTGGTTGCTCAGCAGGCCAGAGGCGTGTTTACCGAGAGCTATCACACAAGCGCCAGTTAAGGTCGCCACGTCAATCACCACATCCGGGTCAAAACGCTCGACATAGGTCAGGGCGTCACACAGCACCAGGCGGCCTTCAGCGTCGGTATTCAGTACTTCTACGGTCTGGCCTGACATGGTGGTCAGAATGTCGCCCGGCCGGTAAGCGCGGCCATCCGGCATATTCTCCGCAGCGGCCAGTACTGCGACAATGTTAATTGGCAGGTTCAGGCTGGCGGCGGCATGCACAGTCCCCAGTACGGACGCTGCACCACACATGTCGTATTTCATTTCATCCATCGCGTCGGCCGGCTTAATGCTGATACCGCCGGTGTCGAAGGTCAGGCCCTTGCCCACCAGCACCACAGGAGCGCTGTCATTGCCAGCGCCTTTGTAATGGATCACTGCCATTTTGGCTTCGTTTTCTGAGCCTCGGGCGACCGCTAAATAGCTGTTCATACCCAGCGCTGTCATCTCCGATACGCCTAACACATCCACCGACACTTTGTCCGACAGAGTGGTCAGGGCTTTGGCCTGATCGGCCAGATAAGCTGGTGTGCAGATATTCGGTGGCATATTGGCCACGTCTTTGCTGGTTTTAATGCCTGCAGCCACGGCCAGGCCATGTTCTACCGCTTTTTCGCCAATGGTCAGGTCACGGCGTGTTGGCACGTTAAACACTATTTTGCGCAGCGGGCGACGGGTTTCGTCTTTGCGGCTTTTTAATTTGTCGAACACATACAGGCAGTCTTGGGTGGTTTCCACCGCATGGCGCACTTTCCAGTAGGTGTCGCGGCCTTTGACATGCAGCTCGGACAAGAAACACACAGCTTCCATCGAGCCGGTTTCATTCAGGGTGCTGATGGTTTTGGCGATGATTTGGCGGTACTGACGCTCGTCCAGCTCACGCTCTTTGCCACACCCTACCAGTAACACACGTTCACTCAGCACATTGGGGACATGGTGCAACAACAGCATCTGGCCGGGTTTGCCTTCCAAATCGCCGCGGCGCAACAGATTACTGATGTAACCTTCGCTGATTTTATCCAGTTGTTCGGCAACGGCAGATAACCGGCGGGGTTCATACACACCCACCACAATGCACGCACTGCGTTGTTTTTCCGGACTTCCGCTTTTTACGCTGAACTCCATGTTCACTCCTGCTTCTAAGTACGCCAGAGTCTGCAAACCGCAGCTCGGGCTGAAGGTGAAAATTTATCCGCGCCATACAAAAAAGCTCGGATTTATTGCCACTTTAGTCAATAATAATTGCTATAAATATGCAGTTTACTGAAAAATTGCCAGTGTTCCAGCAAAAAAGACAGGTTTCAGGGGGCATTTTTGATTGTTTTTCGTTATCTGATTGGTGAAGTGTTCAAAAGCCAGTTAGCTGTTTTCCTGATCCTGATCACCATTATCATGAGCCAGCGCTTCGTGAAAATATTGGCCGATGCCTCGGAAGGCGAGCTTCCGGGACAGTTGGTGCTGACCATTTTATCACTGAAATTACCCCAGCTTGCGGTATTAATTTTGCCATTAAGTGCATTTTTGGGTGTTTTAATCGCCTACGGCCGGATTTACGCTGACAGCGAAATGACAGTGTTGCACGCCACCGGCATCAGCGAGTGGTATATCACCCGGCTGACGTTGGTCTTGAGTGTGGTGATGGCGCTGGCGTCCGGCTTTTTAACGCTGTATTTAAGCCCCTGGGCCATGGAACGCGAATACCAGATTATGGAAAAGGCCGAAGCGGACTCCGGGCTTTCGACCCTGATCCCCGGCCGCTTTCAACAAACCTCCAATGAAAAAGCAGTGGTTTTCGTGCATGACATCAGCCGTGAAGGCGGTGGCCTGCAGCGGGTGTTTCTGGCGCAAAATGGTGCCAGAGCCGAAGATGGCAGCTCTATTGTGTATGCTGAATCCGGCCAGGTGAAAGAAGATGCCAATGGTGCCCAGACCCTGGTGCTGGACAAAGGCCGCCGTTACTCCGGAACCAACAGTTCGCCAGCCTTTGAAGTGGTGGAGTTTGACAGCTACCAAATTCAGATCCGCGAACAGGAAGTTGAGCAGAAGCGGCGGAAAATCAGCAGTCTGCAAACCAATGACCTGCTTAAACAAGGCGGGCCTGAAGCGGCCGCTGAACTGCACTGGCGCTTAGCCATACCGTTGTCTATTCCCATTTTAATGTTTATTGCGGTGCCGCTGGCTAAGGTGAACCCACGCCAGGGCAAGTTTGGCCGTTTATTGCCGGCACTGGCGCTGTATTTGTTGTATTACATTTTGCTGATCGCCAGCCGCTCGGCACTGGAAGACGGTAAATTGCCGCAAGCGCTGGGCATGTGGTGGATCCACGCGCTGGGGCTGGCCTTTGGCACGGCGTTGCTGGTAAAACACCGCACCGCAGGGCAAAAGCTAAAAGCACTGCTGACGCGGCGGGGGGCTTATGTTTAAGATCCTCGACCTGTACATAGGCCGCACCATTTTCACCACCACTTTGCTGACCACAGCGGTGCTGGTGATTCTGTCCGGCATGTTTCGTTTTATCGACCAGATCAAACAGGTAGGCCGCGGCGACTACGACATGCTGGCCGCGGGGTTATTTACCCTGTTCAGCTCGCCCGGTGACCTGGTGATGTTCTTCCCTATGGCCGCCCTGATTGGCGGCCTGATTGGCCTGGGCATGCTGGCCAGCAACAGTGAGCTGGTGGTGATGCAGGCGGCTGGTTTGTCGCGGCTGAATATTATTCTGTCGGTGATGAAAACGGCACTGTTGCTGATGGCGCTGATTATGTTAGTGGGGGAGTGGGGGGCTCCGACCGCTGAAAAAGCGGCCCGGGAGCTGCGCACCAAAGCGATTTCCGGTGGCGACCTCATTTCAGCCCGTCAGGGCGTTTGGGCCAAAGACGGCGACCATTTTATTAATATCCGCCAGGTGGACGATTTTGGTAATCTGACTGACCTCACCATTTACGAGTTTGACGACGAGCTGAAACTGCAGGCAATAGTCAGTGCCAAAGCTGCGACTTACATCAGCAATGCCTGGCGGTTAACCGACGTCAGCCGCTTGCATTTTCGTGACGACAAAGTGGAAAAACACCAATGGCAGGAACAGCGCTGGCGCTCTACCTTAACACCTGACAAGCTGGGCGTTGTGACGGTGAAACCTGAGCTGTTGTCGATCACTGGCCTGTCGGCCTATATCGAGTACCTGGCCAGTAACCAGCAGGACAGTAGCCGGTTTGAGCTGGCCTATTGGCGTAAAGCCACCCAGCCACTGACCATAGTGGCTATGTTACTGGTGGCGTTGTCTTTTATTTTTGGTCCGCTGCGCAGTGTAACCATGGCAGCCCGTGTACTGATGGGGATTCTGACTGGTTTCGCCTTTTATATGACAGACCAGGTATTTGGCCCGGCGGCCTTGGTGTACCAGCTGCCGCCATTACTGGGCGCTGTGCTGCCCAGCCTGCTGTTTATTGGGGTGGCGCTTTATCTGATGCAGAAAAAATAGCGGCAGCAGCCGTTTGAGCGACAAACAAAAGGCAGCCTGAGCTGCCTTTGTTGTTTTAGTCACGCTGTATTAGCTCGCGCTGCGGTGCAGGTTTAACTCTTTGCTTTGTTCTTTGGTCAGCTTTACCACTATGGTGCCCGCCAGTTGGTCTTGCAGTGCCAGGCCTTTGCCCCAACGCACCCAGACCCATAAATTGCCCAGGCCAAAGAAGGCGGTCAGCACTCGGATAGTGGCCTGTTTCAGGCTAATCAGTCCACCATCCGGGCGCAGCAACAAAATACGCCAGGCCCGCATGCCCAAGGTTTGGCCGCCCTTCACCCAGAAATACAGATAAAACCAGCCAAACACCAGTAAGGAATACAGTTGAAACCAAAGGGCATGTTTTTGAATAAACTCGGCTTCGTCCTGATAAGCCGCCAACGAAATCAGCCCGGTTTTATCCAGCAGCGCGACAAAAGCCAGCGCCAGCCCCATGGCCAGCATCCAGAGTGCCGCCAGGATCAAGGTGTCATACACCATGGCTGCAAGACGCCGAAACAGCCCGGCCCGGGGATTGTCCTGATACATCATGAATTCCATCCATCACAAAATGGCGCTAAGTGTATCACGGTGCTTTATTTTTTTTAAAGCTGCTGTAAATTTGCGCAGTCGCAACTCTGTGACAGATTTTTTGCTTGCGACATCCATTCGCCTTTGTATAATGCAAGGCGTTTACCCCATGTAACACCCCTAATGCCTAGGTGGCGAAATCGGTAGACGCAGCGGATTCAAAATCCGCCGTTAGAAATAACGTGTCGGTTCGAGTCCGACCCTAGGCACCAATCACTACTGTTCAAATAAAAATTTCTCTTTCATACAATCAGTTAATAACAGTATTTTGAATCCCCTAATTAATGCCTGTATTTATATACAGTACTCTGCTATTTTAATTCTTGAATAATCGTAAATCCAAGAGTTACATTAGTTTGGTTTTGCCAAGTATAGCGTTGAATTAGAGACTCAAAAAATGACTACAAAATACAGATTACTCGACTTGTTCTGTGGTGCCGGTGGCATGACTCTGGGATTTGTCGGGCAACAGTTTTCAGGGCATTTTGAGAGTGTATTTGCCATCGATAACGACAAGGCAGCAGTTAATACATACAACGCCAATTTTAGTTCAACCAATCACTGTGTTAATGCAAGCATCGAGGATTGGTTAGCTGAGTCAAAAGTACCTCAAGCTGATGTAATTATCGGTGGCCCTCCATGCCAAGGATTTAGCTTACTTAATAAAAATCGAGACGGAGATCATCGACGGGCCCTGTGGGAGCCCTACATGGATATTGTCGAACAATCAGGTGCTTCAATTTTTGTTATGGAGAATGTGCCTGGGTTGCTCAAAAGTCCCGAGTTTGTAGATATTGCAAAACGTGCGGATGAGCTAGGTTTTGACATTATCACACCTGCTGTATTGAATACTGCAGACTACGGTGTGCCACAAACCAGAAAAAGAGCCATTGCTATAGGGATCAAGCGAAGTGATTTTGTGGGCGCAGCTTTGCCATCATTTCCTCCAAAACCTTTATTTGCTTCTCCTTCTACTGAATCAAGCTTGCCTGCTTGGCGTACAGTTAAAGATGCAATCGCTGATTTGCCAAAAATACCACATGGAACAGACATCAGACATGATCAAAATCCACCTTTGAATCTTCATTTTGGTCGGACCCCAACTGATGTAAGTCTTGAACGCTATAAAGCGGTTCCTGTCGGTGGGAATCGTTTCGATTTGCAGAGAAATAGACTCGATCTGACGCCAAATTGTTGGATTAAGAAAACGTCTGGCGGTACTGATCTATTCGGTCGGTTATGGTGGGATCGGCCTTCAGTTACAATAAGAACAGAATTTTTCAAACCAGAAAAAGGGCGCTATTTACACCCTGATCAACATCGCCCAATTACCCATCGTGAAGCAGCAAGATTGATGTCTTTCCCTGATGATTTTATTTTTACAGGGACAAAGATTGAAATTGCACGCCAAATTGGTAATGCTGTTCCTCCAGTATTTGCGGCTAAGTTAGCCGATTATGTTTCTGAATTACTCTTGAATAGGGTGAGAAAAGCAAAGGCAGCTTAATGGCTAGACGTTCTAAACGAATGGATGCAGAAAAACTTAGATCAGAAGTTGTCCATCTGCTCACCAATTTTCAGAGTGTTCTTGAAGAGGGGTCTCTGCGCCAACAAGTTTTGGCATTGATCCCAGCCAGCGAAAAATTTCGAGACTTGGGTAGTTCTCTTATCAAAGATGAGGATGCTAACTCGGCAAGAGATCGCATTTTGGCTTACATCCGCCGTTATCCTCAAACGCTGATTGCAGGTACTGAGCTTGCTATCGTTGCTGGTATTAGTGAATATCCACGCCGAATTCGTGAGCTTCGTGTCGAGGCTGGTTGGCCTATCATCAGTGGGAAATCTCTTAAAAGTATAATTGCCGATGATGATCAGTTTTGGGATCTGGATGTTTCCAAGATAAAGCCTGATACCTACTTTTTGTTGGAAGATGAGCAGGACCGTGATGCTGCCTTTCGCTGGAACACTGCGAATCAGATTAGAAAGCAAAAGATATCGGTTAAAGACAAATTGCTGACGTACTTCAAAGCAAATGTCGGTAAGCACGTTACGGGAGAGGAGCTTCAGTACTTAGCCTCTGATAAATCAGAGTGGGCTAGAAGGGTTAGAGAATTGCGTACTGAAGAAGGATGGCAGATTTTAACTAAGGCTTCAGGAGCGTCGGAGCTCCCAGTTGGCGTATACATTCTGGCAACTGAGGTTCAGGCTGAGATTCATGACCGCCGGATACCCGATCCAATTAGGATTGCAGTGTTGGAGAGGGATCATTTTGCCTGTAAATCTTGCGGTTGGACTATATCTAAACGTCACCCATCGGATAAGAGAAGCATGTTGGAGCTGCATCATCTAAAACATCATGTCGAAGGTGGGGAAAATACTGCGGATAACTTAATCACTCTTTGCAACATCTGCCATGACGATGTTCATCGAGGTGGGATAACTGAACCGGCCTTGCAGAAAATGATGGGCTCTTAGCCGAGAGTGTAAAAAAATCTGTGTAAGTGGCATTCTACCTATGTATTTGAAAGGACATAAGAATGCCAGTATCAGACCAGCTTATCGACCAGTTGTTAGCTGACTATAAATCCCCCGAAGACCTGCTCGGTGAACAAGGTCTCCTCAAACAACTCACCAAAAAGCTTGCCGAACGTGCGCTTGAAGCCGAGATGGAGCAGCATCTTGGTTACGCCAAACATGATGCTGCCGGTAAAAACAGTGGTAACTCCCGTAACGGCAAAAGCCGTAAAACGGTTCGTAGCATCCATGGTGACATCGATATTGAAACTCCGCGTGACCGCAACGGCAGCTTTGAACCGCAGCTGATAAAAAAAGGTGAAAAACAGCTGGGTGGCTTTGATGAGCGGATTGTCTCTTTGTACGCCCGAGGCATGTCGACCCGCGACATTCAGGCCCATTTCGAAGACGTGTATGGTGTGGAGGTTTCACCCACCTTCATCTCCCAAGTGACCAACGCCGTGCTGGACGAAGTCAAAGCCTGGCAGCAGCGGCCGTTAGCACCGGTTTACCCCATCGTGTATCTGGACTGTTTAGTGGTCCGCAGCCGTGAAACCGGTAGCGTGCAGAACAAATCTGTTTACCTGGCGCTGGGGGTCAATTGCGAGGGTGAAAAAGAGCTCTTGGGCCTGTGGTTAGCGCAAACCGAAGGTGCAAAATTCTGGCTGTCAGTGATGAACGAACTGAAAAACCGTGGGCTGGAAGATATCTTTATCGCCTGTGTTGATGGCCTCAAAGGCTTCCCAGATGCCATTGAAGCGGTGTATCCGAACACTCAGGTCCAACTGTGCATCGTGCATCAAATCCGCAACAGCCTGCGCTTTGTCAGTTGGAAAGAGCGTAAAGCGGTCGCGGCCGACCTGAAAACTATCTACGGCGCAGCCACCTTAAAGCAGGCAGAGCAAGCCCTGGAACAGTTTGCTGAGGCTTGGGATAAGCAGCATCCAAGTATCAGTAAATCCTGGCGAGACAATTGGACACGGCTGAGCGTGTTCTTCGATTATCCGCCGCAAATCCGTAAAGTGATTTACACCACCAACGCGATTGAATCGCTCAATGCCAGCCTACGTCAGGTCACCAAGACCAGGCGGTCATTCCCCAATGATGATTCAGTGCTGAAGTTGCTGTATCTGGCTTTACACCAGATCGCCAAAAAGTGGACAATGCCGTTGCGCGATTGGAAGCTGGCGATGACGCAGTTTATGATCATGTACGGTGACCGTATATCGTTATGATAAACAG
>NZ_JBBIQD010000018.1:0-55179 GCF_037442525.1 Rheinheimera sp.
GGTGATGATGACCCTCCGCCACCAGATGGCGGCGATGGGGGTGGTGATGATGACCCTCCGCCACCAGACGGCGGCGATGGGGGTGGTGATGATGACCCTCCGCCACCAGATGGCGGCAATGACAATAATCCGCCTCCACCTGACCCGCCGCCTCAGACTGACCCGCCGCCGCCGACCGCGCCGACGACACCGGCTAGCAGCACGGATTTAAAACCGTTGAGTGATCGCATTGACTATTTAGGGCAGCAGCAGAAAAACACCAATGAGTTACTTGGCGCGATACAAAAACAGGCGGGTTATACCAATGACCGGTTGCGCGATATGCAAAGCCAGCTGAGCGGTTTGAATTCGAATGTGACGAATGTAAATAACAGCGTCAAGACGTTGAATTCCACGGTGGAATCCGGTTTTGAGGGGCTGTCCTCCAAACTGGGTGAAATTGGCGATAGCCTAAAGGGCAATAGCTTGCAGGGGGATAATTTAGACATGCCAGGCGATGGCTATTTAACAGCGCTCGGTATTTCCGGTAATGAAAAACCAGGTGATTTAGTTAAGGACAGTGTGAAGCTTCCAGGCGTTGATTCAGATACATTCAACACCTTCTTTGATGATGCCGAACAGTGCCCTAGGGATGTCCCAATAGAATTGTCGTTCCTTGGTCGTGTCCATACCTACAAACTCAACTTTAAGCCGGCCTGTGACTTTTCCGGCATGTTGGGTTCTCTTTTTGTGGCGTTCGCCTGGTTAGCTACGCCGTTCATTGTTTTTGGTCGTAGGGGGTAAAAATGCTTGGTTTAGTACCGTGGCTGGCTTCAGCCTTTTCAGTTCTCTTTACAGCTTTCCGCAAATATATATTCACTCTGACTGTCCTTACTGCAGGTCCTTTGCTTGTAAAAGTTCTTGCCTCATTTGGTGTGGGTTGGGCCGTCTATGAATTATCCGGTTGGGGCTTGTCCACCATCTTTGGCCAGGTCAAAGGCTATCTCCTTAACCTTTCACCCCTCACGGTCAGCGTCCTCGCCAACCTTCGATTTGATGAGTGTCTTCAGATTGTTTTTTCCGCCCTGGCCGCCCGTTTGGTCCTGATGGGATTCCAGTCTGGCGCTGTCAAAGTCTTTCAGTGGAGTTAAACCATGCTGTATTTAGTTACCGGTTTGCCTGGGGCCAGCAAATCCCTGAACACCCTGAAGATGATTATTGAAGAGTCGGATTTCAGTGGCCGCGAGAAGTATTACAACAACGTTAAGCTACTCATGCTGGACATAGAGGTCTGCAACAGCTTCGCCGGATGGTTTTATGGTGTGTACCTCGATTCCCTGGGAAAAAAGCCCAGGGAAAAGGTCAATAAGATACTATTTCGCATTCATAAAGAGGGTGAATCGGCCTCAGCTGATTCATTCCCTCATTTGGTACATTTGTACGACGCCTGGGTTTCAGGCACCGGCCCCCTGGATTTATTCGTTAAGTGGTGCCGCAAACTCTATAAACCTGCCAGGCTAACCGCCCTGAATGAATACCTGGCGGCCGCCGAACAGCCCCATATTGACCACATCAAACGGTTTAACCTGCACTTTACCCGCTTTGAACATGCCGCCGCCTGGTATGAGTTACCCAGGGGCTCAGTCATCTTTATCGACGAATGCCAGCAAACTTTTCCGCCCCGTCCGGTCGGGGCCAAAGTACCGCAGCACTGCTCTGAGTTTGAAACACACCGCCACAAGGGCTATGACGTCTTTTTAGTCACTCAGGACGCTAAACTATTAGATAACCACGTTAGACGGCTTACAGGCCGTCATATTCACTTTTTCCGGCCCTTTGGCGGTACTGTTGTAACCCGCCTTTGGGCGGATAAGGTTTTTGACCCAGAGGACTACTTTCAGCGCAAACAGGCCCAGCAAAAGCCAGCCCCACGCGATAAAAAATATTATGGCCTCTACTGGTCGGCTGATTTGCATACCCATAAATTCAAGCTGCCCACAAAGCTTTTATTGCTGCCTCTTGTTGTGATCCTTCTTGCTTACCTGATTTACCAAATCACCCAAATCGGTAAAACAGACCAGCCCGAACCAACCGTATCAGAACAGTCAACGTCTCCGGCCAGTCAACCAGTT
This sequence comes from Rheinheimera sp., assembly GCF_037442525.1. Taxonomy (GTDB): domain Bacteria; phylum Pseudomonadota; class Gammaproteobacteria; order Enterobacterales; family Alteromonadaceae; genus Pararheinheimera. The sequence goes on from NZ_JBBIQD010000018.1 coordinate 2,112, forward strand.
CAGCAAACAGTCCAGGCTGAAACCACCCGCCAGCTCCTGCCGTTCGTCAACCTGTTGCAGGCCAATACACCCATTAGTGGCATGTGCCAGGAACTGACGTATGGTGGCTATGAGGTGGTTAAGAAGGAAATCAAAGGCAAGCGTTATACAGAGGTTCGCCACCTGTTCAACTGTGTTGTTGGTTCCGTAGAGGTTCAGGTTCAGCCGCTTGAATCGCAACCTGAAGGCGACCCCGCTACGCCTCAAACTCGTACTGAGCTGAATATCGTCACCTTAGATAGCCAGTTCTTTGAGTTGATGGGGTTCAAGTTCCTGTATTACGGGTATACGCCTATCCTGACCTATGAAAACCTGGCGTTTATCTTTCCAAAGTTTCAGTAACAACTGGGGGCTGGGGGCGTAGCGCCCCAGGGCTACCCTGCTGACCATCTGCACAAATAAACCTGCTCCGCGATCTCATGATCACCCGACCCGCCAGACTACCCCGCGCCCTGAAAAACCTCTTTTTTCGCCCGAAGGGCGGCGGCCCAACGCACACTCAGAAAGGGGCAAAAGCGGACAGCCGAAGGCGGCCGATTTTGGCGCTTTCTTGGGGCCAGAAAGTTCGGAGTTCTATTACATCCGAACTGAGTCCGGACTTCCGGACTAATCCACACTTTTTCGGTGCCACTGGACAGGACAAAAAGGTACTATCCGAACCCCGTTTTAAGATGGATTTTTAGCAGTGTTAAAACGTAAGTCTGAACCCTTGGAAAATTTCCAGACCCTGTATAGGGATGCTTTTGGTATGGACGGCCAGAAACATGACCGGGCATCTAAATTCTTTGGTGTAACCCCTCAGACCTGCCGACGTTGGTATGAACAGAATGCTCCGCATCCAACAGCACATCGTTACCTGCATGTTCACTGCGCTGGTTACCTGCCCCTTATGAAAGGCTGGTCTACTATGCGCATTGATCAAGATGGATCTCTTGTTACTCCGTGGGGCAATTGCTCCCCTGGTGATGTGGCTATGATTTGGCGGTATAAATGGGCGTCTGCTAATGCTACCCGTCAGCTACAGGCTGCCAGGCAGAAAATTGAAGATATGCAGTCGGACGCCAAGCTAAAGATGATTAAGCACACCACTGACTACTTGAATCGTTTAGTTCATGAGTTTTCAGGTCAATAAAAAAGGGCCTACATGGCCCTAAATTATTGTTCCTATTATGTTAAATATGATATATCTGTTTGGAAGCCGTCTTCAGCCTCCCGCCTTCTGTCTGGTTTTTTGCAGCAACTGTCTGGCGATATCCACTGCGGTGCAGTTTTGGTTCATTGCTTGTTGCTGCAATAATTTGTGGGCTGCGGGTTCGGTCAGCTTCTGTTGTTGCATCAGCCAGATTTTGGCACGTTTAAGCAGGTGCTGTTCGTCAGCTTTTGCTTTAACTTCTGCCAGTTCAGCCTGGATTCGGTTGATGTAAGCCGCCTGATCAGTCAGCAGTTGATACAAAGATGAATAGCCAGTTTGTTCCAGCCGGCATTGTATTGCTGACGCATCGCCGTACAAACCAGGCATGGAAGGATCGAATAAAATACTGCGGATCTGCGCTTCGTTATGTTGTTGCCTGGCGGTGACCCTCTGCTTATACAAGTCCAGCTGCTGTCTGGCGTCTGCAAGTTTGTATTGAGCCTGCTGCTGCAATAGGCTGGTTAATTGCACCTGCAGTTGCTGCATGTGGTCCATGCGGTCTGTGGCTAACTGGTACCAGATGTCAGCTATAGCCGGCACAGTGCAGTCGTGACCGGTAAACTGTTTTAACATTCCGCGTAAATGCGCCAAATCCTGGCTTCCCTGTGCGTTTTCCTGAGCTGTCCAGCTTTGGGCTAAGGCTGCTGGGGCTGCACTGACAAACTGCTCTGCGGCCTGAAACTGGGCGAGCTCCAGATCGGTCAGCCGTTGGATCAGGTCGACGCTGAAGCTGCCTTTGGCAAAACCAATACTGCCCCAGGCCCGTTCTTGTCCGGCCAGCTCCTTGCATTGCATCAAATGTTGCAGCGCCACTAACAAACGGCAAATGTCAGCATCACTGGCGATGTCGGCTGCTTCAGATACCAGGGTTTGCCAGGCATGGATCAGTCGACTGAAGGCTTGGGTTGATGCCAGCGCACTGATCTTCTGCTGGCTGATTTGCTGCCGCAGTTCGGCTAAATCATCCATGCCCAGCAAGGCCATAGACACGGCGCTGAGCAAACGGCTGCTGTTGTGTGCTTCGGGGTTATGCAAATAATGCTGCTGCAACGCCTGACGCAGCAACTGCTCTTGTTGTGTGACATGGACCAGCTGAGCCTGGCGTTCAGCCCGGAACAGTTCAGAACCTGACGCCAGGTAGACGTTGCTCATCCCCCGTTCGCGCTGCAGCTGATGCACCAGTTCGCTGACAAAAGTGACCAGCTGACAGTTGGCGGCCAACTGGTGTAATACTTTAATTTCCGCCCGTTTTGCCGCCAGTAAAAATTGAAAGGTGTCTGAACTTATCATGGTGCCCTGCCCTAATCCGTCACAATCTCAAAGCAATGGCCGTTCCAGTTTGTTCAAAACAGTAGCCAGGCCCAACGTTGGCAAAGCGAAGCACCAGATCTATGGTTCTGGCCCGAGGCTGTTATTGGGCAATTCTGGTGCAGGTTATGCCCAGTTATGGCTCAAAACCTGGGTTTTATCTGAGTTACCCTTCACTTATTTTTGAATAATGTAGTTAATTATCAATCACGTACAATCATTGGCCTTAAATTTGCTGCGTCAAACAGCGTAAGCAAAACCGAGAACGACATCACAACAAGCTTCAGGACAAAGGCGTCCGAGATCGGCTGGTCACAGCAGGTCCGGGCGCTTTTTTTATGCCCGTAAAACGGCAACTGGGCAAATGCAACTGCGAGGAACAAACAATGGCTTATTTAATTCCGACTGAATTCGTCACCAAAATGGTCGATTCTGGTGAAAGTAAAATTTATATGTCAACCCGTGACACCCTGATACGCGCCTATATGGCCGGAGCCATTCTGGCGTTGGCGGCGGTCTTTGCGGTGACAGTCGCAGTACAGACCGGCTCATTCTTATTGGGGTCTGTACTCTTCCCTGTTGGGTTTATTATGTTGTACCTGATGGGATTCGACTTGTTGACCGGTGTCTTTATGTTAACGCCCCTGGCTTTGTTGGATCGTCGCCCGGGTGTGACAGTTCAGGCAATATTGCGCAACTGGGGCCTGGTGTTTTGCGGCAATTTTGCCGGTGCCCTGACGGTTGCGGCCATGATGGCCTTTGTGCTGACGATGGGCTTTCATACCGAAGCCGGGCCTGTAGGGGAAAAACTGGCGGGCGTCGGTGAAGCCCGTACTTTGGGTTACGCCGAACATGGCACGGCCGGTTGGCTGACCATTTTCTTGCGAGGCATGTTATGCAACTGGATGGTGTCGATGGGAGTGGTTGGCGCCATGGTATCCACTCATGTCAGCGGCAAGGTCATTGCGATGTGGATGCCTATTATGTTGTTCTTTTTTATGGGTTTTGAACACTCTGTTGTCAATATGTTTTTGTTTCCTTTTGCCATGATGATGGGCGGTGATTTTTCAGTGATGGATTACCTTGTCTGGAATGAAATCCCTACCGCATTAGGCAACCTGGTAGGCGGCCTGGCCTTTACCGGTCTGACGCTGTACAGCACGCACTATAAAACGGCACCCAAACGCCACTTAAGCAACCTGCAGGCCAGTTCAAGCATGGTGAGTGCCAAATGAGTTTAATGGTTCGGCTTGGTCAGTATTCAACTGCTGGCCAGAAAGCGCAGAATCAGGACAGTTATGGCGCCTGCATCCCGCAAGGCGCCGCCTTGTCAGCCAAAGGCATAGTGCTTGCTGTTGCTGACGGTATCAGCAGCAGTAGTGTCAGTCAGGTGGCCAGCGAAACTGCAGTGCAGAGCTTTTTGCAGGATTACTACTGCACCAGTGACGCCTGGTCTGTCCCCCACAGTGCGCTGCAGGTTGTTCAGGCTTGTCACCACTGGTTGCGTGGCCAAAACCAGAACAGTGCGTTTGCCCACGAACCAGATAAAGGCTATGTCAGCACCTTTACGGCACTGATCCTGCGACAGGATCAGGCGTTTTGGCTTCATGTAGGCGACAGCCGTCTGTATTTATTCCGTCAGCAGCAACTGCAGCAGCTGACCCGCGATCACCGGATTTGGCAGGGCCAGCTGTCTTACCTGAGCCAGGCGCTTGGTATGAATGCAGTGCTGAAACCGGAGCAAAACAGCCTGATGTTACAGCAAGGCGACTTGCTGATGCTGGCCACTGACGGTTTGTTTGACAGGCTGGGACCACAGGATTTAACCGCGACCTTAAGCACAGCCACCGACGATCTGGACAGGCTGGCGGCACAACTGGCGGCGCAGGCACTCGCTGCCGGGACAGATGACAACATTACGCTGCAACTGGTCCGTATTGACCAGTTGCCTTCGCATACGCTGAAGCCCTATCAGCAGCATGATGAGCTGCCCCTTCCTCCCGTGCTGAGCTGCAACGACAGCCTCGATGCCTTACAGGTAGTGCGGGTGTTGCAGCAAAACAGCCGCAGTTTTGTCTATCTGGTGCAGCAGCAAACCACAGGGGCTTTTTATGTGATGAAAGCACCTTCGACTGAACTGGCCGAACAGCCCCAACTGCTGGATAAACTGCTTAGAGAAGAATGGATAGCGCGCCGGGTACAAAGCCAGCATCTGCAAAAAGCCGCTGCATTGCAGCAGCCCCGCTCAGCCCTGTACAGCCTGTTTGATTATGTGCCCGGTCAAAGCCTGCGGCAATGGCGGCTTGACCACCCACAGCTCTCTTTGGAACAGGTGCGGCAACTGATAGAGCAACTGGGCCGGGCCTTGCAAACTTTGCACAGAGCGGAAATTTTGCATCAGGATCTGCGGCCGGAAAATGTGCTGATTGACCACCAGGGCAATGCGGTATTGATTGATTTTGGGGCCGCCCGCTTAGCCGGGCTGGAAAGTGCTGAGGAAGTTGCCGGCGATATTCCTGGCACTGCGCTTTACACTGCGCCGGAATTTTTTCTTGGTGAAGCCGGTACAGAAGGCTCTGATCTTTATTCACTGGCCGTGCTGAGCTATCACTTATTGTCTGGCAAGTTTCCTTATGGTCCGGCCATGGCACGCTGCAAAACACGCAAAGCCCAGTGCCAGTTGACTTATCAGTCGGTTCGGATTTACCGGCCTGAAGTGCCACTCTGGCTGGACCATACCCTGCGAAAGGCCCTGCAGCCTGTCCCGCAGGAACGTTATCAGCATCTGTCGGAATTTTTGTACGACATTCGTCATCCCAACCCGGACTTTATCAAGCCGGTCAGTCTGATGCAGCAACATCCTCTGGCTTTCTGGCAGGCGTTGTGTGTATTGCAGCTGCTGGTGATCCTGGGTTTAGTGGCCCGCTGACGGAACAAACCTTTCTGTCAGGCCAGCCCCGCCCTGTACAGGCGGGGCTGTGTTCTTTCAAAACCTGGCAAGCCATTGCAACCAAAACTTACGGGTATCGGTAAAGAGTTGCTTGGCCTGATAGTCTGCATATTTCAGCAACAGTTGATGTTCTTTGCTGAGGTTGTAACTCAGTTGCAGGTTCAGTTCAGTGCCATAATCCTGATCCTCTTCGGAGGCCTTGTACTGATGGTAGTGGCTCTGCAAATCGAACTGATGCCACTGATAGCCCAACTTCAGGTAACGGTCTTGTACCCCCAATGCTGGCGTGCTGAGAAACTTATCAGCAAAGCCCTGAAATTTATGCAAAGTTGCCAGCGGTGTGCTGAACGCCATGCTGTTATCCGTGCCAAGTTGTTCCACGCCAACCGCCAACAACCACTCTGAGTACCACAGTGTCCAGTCCAGCGCGTAATAATCAGCGCTGTAATTGGCCGGATTGTCTGCGCTGTCTTGCTGACGGGCGTAACTGGCACTGAACTGGTGTTTACTGCTGGCCGACAGACTTTGGTTGAAGCTGTAGTCCAACACGGCAGTCTGGCTGGACTGTGCCGCTGCATCAGCGATGTCCAGTTGCAACCACATCAGGCCCAGTTTATGGTTGGGTAAGGGGTGATAATCTGCCTGCAGCAGATGCCCCCTGGCCGACCAGTCGCCTTGGGGGTGTTTGTTGCCAAAAACCCGGTTGACCTTACTGATATAGCTGTAATCCAGGCTCAGCTTCGCACTCTGCTGCCATTGATAACGTAGTGCATCAAAAGTCTGTTCATTTTGCCGCCAGGCCGAGCCACCGACAAAACGTTCATTGCCGAGGTTGATGCGCTGACGTCCGACTTTCAGTCTGTGGCCCTGTTGCTGAAACTGCAAAAACAACTGGTTCAGGTCGGCACCGTCCGGATCGGCAATGGTCGGGTACCGGGTTTTGCCATTCAGACTGTCGTGATAGCCAGAGTGATCCAAAGCCGTGACATAGTCAGCTTCGGCCATCGCCGACCAGCCCGTCGCCAGCGGTTGAACCAGGCTCAAACGGGACAATAAGGTATTGGCCAGTGCATTTTTTTCCAGCCCTTGTTGATCCACTGTCTCCAGTCGATAGCGAAACTGGTAATTCACAGTGGGCTCAGCTGGTTCTGCCTGCAGTGGCGGTATGGCCAGCAGCAGGCAACAGGCTATCGGGTATGGCTTCGTCATCTGTTGTCCTTTGTTATTTTAAAAATTGTTTCGTCCGAAATTTGGGCAGCACTGTGCTGCAGCACCTTGCCTGACAAGGCGCTGGTCAGTTCTTACTAAGGTTTAAATCCCGCTCAGGTGCTGATGCTGCAGCACAGCACTGACCGCCATCGGCGCTTTCACCACATCGCCAATCAAAATCAGAGTTGGCCCCCGCAGTGGCTGGGCCTGCAGTTTTTGCTGAATATTAGCCAGTGTGCCAATCAGCTGTTGCTGTTCTGGCGTGCTGACTTTATCCAGTAAGGCAATGGCCGTGTGATGAGGCCAGCCGACAGAGCGCAGACCGTTGCACAACAAGGGCAAACGAGTCAGGCCCATATAAACCACCAGGGTCGGGTTTTGGCCGTCAGGCCTGTAGCTATACCCCGCCCAGTCTGGCTGTTGTTCAGGTTCAGCAAATTGAGCAGTGAGGAACTGCACTGAGCTGGCAACGCCGCGCGATGTCAGAGGAATACCACAATAGGCCGAAGCGGCGCAGGCACTGGTGACACCGGGCACTATGGCAAAACTGAGCCCAGCTTGCTCCAGTGCGACGGCTTCTTCCGAGACCCGGCCAAAAATAGACGGGTCGCCGCCTTTTAAACGCAGCACCAAGCCCCCCAAACGGCCGTACTCCACCAGCAGCCTGTTGATTTCCGTTTGTTTCAGTGCATGCTGCCCTGCTCTTTTCCCTACATAAATCTGCCGGCAGCGCCTTGGCAACAAGCCAAGCAGTGATGTCGGGATCAGCGCGTCGTACAGCACCACATCAGCCTGGCGCAACAAAAGTTCTGCTTTGACCGTTAACAGCTCCGGGTCGCCTGGCCCGGTACCGATCAGATAAACCCCCTTCGCGGCCCTTGGTGTGGCGTAGCGGCTTTGGTTCTTTGCAGCTGAAAAGTCGAAAAGACCGCTCAGACCAGGCCATGGGCGCTGACGTAAGTAATTCAGTAAGTTCATGCTTGACTCCTCAGGCGGCGCTGGCCTGTTGCTCAGTGCAAAGCGGCTCAGTGAACACCGATACCATGCCTTGTTCCAGCCCGACGGCATAACAAGGCAGGCGGTATTCGGGTTGCTGCAGGCACTGGCCTGTCGTCAGGTCAAACTGCTGTTTGTACAATGGGGATGCCACCACCAGTCGCGAGCCTATGGAGCCAGGGATCCCCCTGGACATCACGTTGGCACCGCCAATAGGGTCATAATTGCCGACAGCAAACAGCCGCTGTTCGCCCTCAATCAGCAGCAGGAAAATTGCCACTTGTTGACCGGCGACCAGCGCACAGACACCACTGTTTTCCACCAGATCCTCTTTTGTACATACTGGGGTCCAGGCCATGTTCAGTCCTCCTCTGTCAGTTCTAACACCGGAATGTGTTGTTGCCATTGTTGTTTCTCTGCGGCTGTGGCGGGCCTGATTTGCTCGCGCTCCTGCACAAACACAATATTGCCGTCCGCCTCCGGGCTGTTGACAAACTGACGGAAGCGTTTCAGTGCATTGGGGTCTTCCAGCGTCGTTTTCCATTCACAGGCGTAGCTGGTCACCAGGGCACTCATTTGTTGTTCCAGCTCAGCAGCAATGCCCAGGCTGTCATCAATGATCACTTGCTTCAGGTAGGCCAGACCGCCATCCAGTTTTTCCATCCAGACTGAAGTACGCTGTAAGCGGTCAGCCGTGCGGATATACAGCATCAGAATGCGGTCGATGTAGCGGATCAGGGTGTCGGTATCGAGGTCAGTGGCAAATAAATCAGCATGACGGGGGCGCATACCGCCGTTGCCGCAGACATAGAGGTTCCAGCCGTTTTCAGTGGCAATGACGCCAATGTCTTTGCTTTGCGCTTCCGCGCATTCACGGGTGCAGCCAGAGACCGCCATTTTGATTTTGTGAGGAGCACGCAGGCCTTTGTAACGGTTTTCAATGGCAATGGCCTGGCCAACACTGTCCTGCACACCATAACGGCACCAGGTACTGCCGACGCAGGATTTCACCGTCCGCAGCGATTTGCCGTAGGCATGGCCTGTTTCGAATCCGGCGTCGACCAGTCGCTGCCAGATCTGAGGCAGTTGCTCCAGCCGGGCGCCAAACAGGTCAATACGCTGGCCGCCGGTAATTTTGCAGTACAGGTTAAAGTCCCTGGCCACCTGACCTATTACCAGCAGTTTGTCCGGCGTAATTTCGCCACCGGCAATACGGGGCACCACGGAGTAGCTGCCATCCTTTTGCATATTGGCTAAAAAGGTGTCGTTGGTGTCCTGCAGACCCACATGGGCAGATTTGAGCACATAGTCATTCCAGCAGGACGCGAGAATGGAACCAATGGCCGGTTTGCAGATATCACAGCCTAAGCCGTTGCCATACAGGCGCATCAGCTCAGCAAAAGTTTTAATTTGTCCGACTTGTACCAGGTGCAGCAGCTCCTGCCGTGAATAAGCAAAGTGTTCGCACAGATGGTTTTTTACCTCAATGCCACGGGCCTTTAATTCATCCTCCACCACAGATTTCAGTAAGGCAGCGCAGCCACCACAACCTGTACCCGCTTTGGTGCAGTTTTTGATGCTGGCCACATCACCACAACCTTGCTCCATCGCGGCCAGCACATTGGCTTTGGCGACGTTGTGGCAGGAGCAGATGGTGGCGCTGGCCGGCAAGGCCAGTTTAGGCAAAGCGGTCCCTGTGCTTTGTGGCAGGATCAACGCTTCGGGCTGTTTTGGTAACACCACACCGTTTAACGCATATTGCAACAAGGTGTCGTATTGGCTGGTATCACCCACCAGCACCGCGCCTAACAGCTTTTTACCATCGGCGCTGACCACTAACTTTTTATAATGCTGCTGGCGTGGGTCGGTAAATACATAACTCAAGGCGCCACTGCTACGACCATGGGCGTCCCCAATGGAACCCACCTCAACCCCAAGCAGCTTCAGTTTAGTGCTCATATCGGCACCGCCGAATTTGAGCTCACCGCCAGTCAGATGACTGACCACCACTCGGGCCATCTGGTAACCAGGGGCCACCAGGCCATAAATTTTTTGTTGCCAGACGGCACATTCACCTATGGCGTAAATGGCCGGATCTGAGGTCTGACACAGATCGTTGACCACAATGCCGCCCCGCTCACCGACGCTGAGCTCAGCCTCTCTGGCCAACTGGTCGTAGGGCCTGATCCCGGCAGAAAACAGCACCATATCGGTGTCCAGTACCTCGCCGTCGGCAAACCGCAATTGATAACGATGTGATACACCGGCGGCAATCTCTTGTGTGACTTTATTGCAGTGAACAGTGACACCCAACTGACGGATTTTATCAGCCAGCATGGTGCCACCGGCCAGGTCGAGCTGGACAGCCATCAACTGAGGCGCAAATTCCACTACGTGGGTTTCAAGCCCAAGTTTTTTCAGCGCATTGGCCGCTTCCAGCCCCAGCAGGCCGCCGCCAATGACCACCCCAACTTTACTTTGAGCGGCACTGTCGGCAATGGCGGTTAAATCGTCTAAAGTCCGGTACACCAGGCAATGAGCCTGATCCTTACCAGGCACCGGAGGGACAAAGGCATAAGAGCCTGTGGCAAGCACCAGCTTGTCGTAGCTGAAAGATTCGCCGCTCTGGCTGAAGACCTGTTTCGCTCTCCGGTCAATGCGTTCAACCCAGCAGTTGAGCCGGTATTCAACCCCAAGTTGTTGATAATGCTGCTCAGAGGTCAGGGCCAGCGCACCGGCGCTGCCGCCATCAAACACACTGGACAGATGCACCCTGTCATAGGCCAGCTGTGCTTCCCCACAGAGCACGGTGATCTGAGTTTGTGGTGCCGCGGCTTGCAGCTGTTCGACAAAATGATGGCCAACCATGCCATTACCTACTACCAGAATTTTTTTATGCTGCTTCATCACCCATCCTCTGCAGCTCTTTTTGGGCGGGTGCTAAAAAGAACCACAATAAAAAAAGCCCGGCTCTGTGCTGCATGGCTGCAGTCAGAGTCCGGGCTTCGTTGCCGTATCAGACCTTAGGTCCGACGTCTGTTTGTTATGGTGTTAAACACCCTTGAGAAATGGAAAAGCAGATTTAATGCCAACTAATCAAGTTATTGATATCAAATAATTAATTTTGATTGTGTTTGAGTGGGGGCTGAAGGTAAGGACTTATTCTGGTGCAACAATGCACCAGAATAAGTCGCTGTAGGGTCAGCCTGCCTGGCTGATTTCCTGATAAATACTATGCAACGCAGCCAATGGATCTGCTGCTTTGGTGATGGGGCGACCTATCACCATATAGTCGACGCCCGCCGCTATGGCCTGAGCTGGTGTCATCACCCGCTTCTGGTCGTCCTGGCTGGCGCTGGCGGGTCTTATCCCTGGTGTCACCAGACAAAAATTCTGACCAAACTGCTGTTTCAGTAAGCTGGCTTCCTGGGCTGAACAGACAACGCCATCCAGCCCGGCTTTATGAGTCAGACCGGCCAGTTTCAGCACCTGTTGCTCCGGAGTCAGGGTAATACCCAGTTCAGTTAAGTCACTCTGTTCCATACTGGTCAGCACTGTCACCGCTATCAACAACGGCTTTTGGGCTCCGTAGGGCTGCAGAATATCCCGTGCTGCTGCCATCATCCTGGTACCGCCGCTGGCATGCACATTGACCATCCAGACACCCAGATCAGCGGCCGCTTTTACCGCTTTGGCCACAGTGTTCGGAATGTCATGAAATTTCAGATCCAAAAACACGTCAAAACCGCGGTTGTGCAGTTGTGTGACAAAAGCCGGACCAAAATGGGTAAACATTTCTTTGCCTACTTTTAGCCGGCACAGTTTGGGGTCCAACTGACTGACTAAATTCAGTGCGGCTTGTTGTTGTTCAAAATCCAGCGCCACGACGACGGTATTTTTCTGCTGACTCATAACACTCTCTGAAAATTAACGGCCGTCTATGCCTGGCAAAGGCTCAACGGTTTCCCATTGTTTGCATGACGGACAAAGCCAATACGGCTGTTTGGTTTTAAAACCGCAGTTGCGGCAATGGTACAGTACTTTGGTTTCGAGATAGGCCTGGACCATTTGTTCGATTTGCCCCAGTTGTATGGCCACTTCTCCGCTACTCTGGCGAAGACGCAGCTGAATAAAGCTCTGGAACAAGCGGATATTGGGTTGCTGCTTCAGTTTATCGGTCAGCAATCGCTCTGCCTGCGCCGGCTGTTGTTGCTTCAGGAATAACTCGGCAAGTAATGAGGTGGCCGAAATATTTTTATTTTTCTGACTGAGCTGCTGCAATAACGCCTGCCAGTCCGCTTGGTCCGGTTGTGATTGCGCTACCAGAGGTAACAGATCCGCGGCCCACTGTGGACGTTGCTGCAGGATACTGAGCAGTAAAGGACGGGCTGCTTCGCCCTGCCCCTGGTTCAGATAACGCCTGGCTGCTTCGTATCGTGGCCTGAGGGCCTGTGGATAGCGCTCTGCCAGTTGCTGAAACTGTTCTGCTCTGGTTTGAGGTTCCTGTTGCCAGGCTTCGCATTGAAAGTTGGCAAGCCCGATACGCAAGGAGCGAGAGTCGGTTTGTTCCACCACGGCCCTGAAATCCAGGCCTTTGTGCCATTCGTGGGTGGCCAGATACAACTGAAACAGCTGTTTAATCACCGCTTCACGAATGCTGTCCGCCTGGACTAAATCAGCCAATAAAGGTTCGGCTCTGTCGTATAAACCGGCATGGAAATAATCTTTCGCCAGCTCAAAGCGGATCTTCTGCGCCTGAGGTTTAGGTAGCTTTTGCTGGCAGAGTTTTTCATGAATGCGGATGGCTTTGTCCCAGTCACCACGGCGACGAAACAGGGTCGCCAAGGCCAGGTAAGTGTCGACGGTGGCGACTTCGATGTCCAGCAGCTGCAATAACTGCTCTATGGCTTTATCTTCTTGATCGGTCAGCAGAAAGTTGAGGCCGGAGGCGAGGTTTTTACTGACGGAGGCTTTGCCTTTGAGTGCTTTTTGCCGTTCGCTGTTGCTGCCCATAAACCAGCCATAGGCAGCGGCAACGGGCAATAACAGAAATAACCATTCCAGCATAAGGGTCAGCGCTGCTCAGCGGATTTATTTAACCAACGACGGGTTCTGCGTGTAAGTGCAAAAAGGGATGAAAACACCAGACCAAGCAGAAAGCCAAGCAGTAAAAACAAAGCTGCGAGTTCACTGACTCTCAGCTCAATTTGTCCAATCACATAATTAAGAATTGTGCTGTGTTGGTTCAAAGACGCTAACATCAGGCCAGCCAGCAACAATACGAGAATGACAATACTAAACAAAATTCTGGTCAAAACTGCGTCAATCCATGTCTGGCTTGAGGATTAATCAGGTGTTTTCTTTTACCCGATCACGTAATTCTTTACCTGGTTTAAAGTGAGGAACGTATTTGCCGTCCAGTTCGACTTTGTCACCGGTTTTAGGGTTGCGACCTACCCGAGGTGCGCGATAATGCAAGGAAAAGCTGCCAAAACCACGAATTTCAATACGTTCGTTATTGGCCAAAGATCCTGCCATTTGCTCAAGGATCTCTTTTACAGATGATTCCACATCTTTGATAGGAATATGAGAAAAGTCAGCTGCCAGTTTTTCGATCAATTCTGATTTGGTCATGAACCCTCCAACTGATAAAACGGCCGCCCGGGGAGCCGGGCGGCCTGACAAACATTTAATTACTCAGATTTCTGCGCAGCTTTAAATGCTTCTGCCATGGCGTTACCACCGAAACCAGCATCATCTTGCTTGATCGATTCTAACGCTTCTTTCTCTTCAGCTTCGAACTTGGCTTTGATTGACAGGCTGATCACGCGGTTTTTGCGGTCAACACCCATCAGACGAGCTTCAACTTCTTCGCCTGCTTTCAGCACAGTAGTGGCATCTTCGATACGCTCACGAGCGATGTCCGATACGCGGATGTAACCTTCTACACCGCCTTCCAGCTCAACAGTAGCGCCTTTGGCGTCAACTGCAGTTACTTTGCCTTTAACGATAGCACCTTTTTTGTTATCAGCAAGGTAGCCGTTGAACGGATCTTCGTCTAATTGCTTGATACCTAAAGAGATACGCTCGCGCTCTGGGTCAACTTGCAGAACAACTGCGTGCACTTCGTCGCCTTTCTTGAATTCACGAACTGCGTCTTCGCCAGTGGAATTCCAGCTGATGTCTGACAGGTGAACCAGGCCATCGATGCCGCCGTCCAGACCGATGAAGATACCGAAGTCAGTGATTGACTTGATCTTACCGGAAACACGGTCACCTTTGTTGAAGCCTTTAGCAAACTCTTCCCATGGATTCGCTTTGCATTGCTTCAGGCCCAGAGAAATACGACGACGTTCTTCGTCGATTTCCAGAACCATAACTTCTACGGTGTCGCCCAGGTTAACGACTTTAGATGGGTGGATGTTTTTGTTTGTCCAGTCCATCTCTGATACGTGTACCAGACCTTCAACGCCTTCTTCGATTTCAACGAAGCAGCCGTAGTCAGTCAGGTTCGTTACACGACCAGTGATTTTCGCACCTTCTGGGTAACGAGAAGCGATAGCGGCCCATGGATCTTCACCCATTTGCTTCAGACCCAGAGAAACACGTTGCTTCTCACGGTCGAATTTCAGTACTTTTACTGGGATCTCGTCGCCAACATTGACGATTTCGCTTGGGTGTTTAACGCGTTTCCAAGCCATGTCAGTGATGTGCAGTAAGCCGTCTACGCCACCCAGGTCGACGAAAGCACCGTAGTCAGTCAGGTTCTTCACGATACCTTTGACTTCCATACCTTCTTCCAGGTTTTGCAGCAGGCTGTCACGCTCAGCTGAGCTCTCAGACTCGATCACGGCACGACGTGACACAACCACGTTGTTACGCTTCTGATCCAGTTTGATTACTTTGAATTCCAGTTCTTTGTGTTCCAGGTGCAGCGTGTCGCGTACCGGGCGAACGTCTACTAATGAACCAGGCAGGAATGCACGGATACCGTCTACTTCAACAGTGAAGCCGCCTTTAACTTTACCAGTGATAACACCGATAACAGTGGCTTTTTCTTCACAGGCTTTTTCCAGGCGAACCCATGATTCATGGCGCTTGGCTTTTTCGCGAGACAGCAGAGTTTCACCGAAACCGTCTTCTACTGCGTCCAGAGCTACGTCGATTAAGTCACCAACGTTCACTTCGATTTCGCCAGCAGAGTTTTTAAATTGTTCTACCGGGATAGCAGCTTCAGATTTCAGGCCAGCGTCAACCAGAACGACGTCTTTTTGTACTGCAACAACAGTACCTTTAACGATGGCACCTGGACGGGTTTCGATAGACTTGAGGCTTTCCTCAAATAATTGTGCAAAATTTTCAGTCATAATCACTTTTTCAGTTAAGTGCTCCACGCACAGTCCTGTGTCATGGGGTTGCTAAGTTCACCAACAACATCCGTGCCGCTGGTTGTCCAAAGTGTCGACTAGGCCTGGTTCAAGCGCTGTTCACAAACGCTCAGTACCTCATCTAACACTTGTTCAATGGTTTTATGCGTTGAATCCAGCATGTAGGCATCGTCAGCCGGTTTTAATGGTGCGACGGCGCGGTTCATGTCCCGCTCATCACGAGCCTGGATTTCGCTCAAAAGGTCGCCGATGTTAACATCATGGCCCTTTTGTTTCAACTCCAGATAACGCCGGTTGGCGCGCTCTTGCGCGTCAGCTGTTAAATAAATTTTAACTTCTGCCTGTGGGAACACCACAGTGCCCATATCTCGTCCATCGGCCACTAAGCCCGGGGCTTCACGAAAGGCGCGTTGACGACGCAACAGAGCTTCACGTACACGAGGTAAAGATGCAATTTGAGAAGCCACAGAACCCACTTCTTCGGTACGAATGGTATGAGTGACGTTTTCACCTTCCAGTGTAATACGGGTGCCACCTGTTTCATCCGGGCTGAACTGCACATCCAAATGAGCGGCAAGCGGTTGCAGCGCTTCTTCGTCTTTGGCATCAATATGATGATGAATGGCAGCCAGAGCTAACACACGATAAATAGCTCCGCTGTCCAGCAAGTGCCAGCCCAGTTTCTGTGCTACTAAACGGCAAATGGTGCCTTTCCCTGAGCCACCTGGGCCGTCTATGGTAATGACCGGCGCTTGTTGCATTCTGCCTCCATCAATTAGTCGAAACAACAAAAAGCGGCGACATTATACAGAAACAGACAACAAAAAGCGCGGTCTATTCGATGAAAGCGCGTAACCTTTTTAGTTACGCGTTTCTTTTGACTAAAGAGTTAAACACTTCAAAATATTGAGGAAATGTTTTTCTGGTGCAATCCGGGTCTTCAATGGTCACCGCAGTGTCACTTAAGGACACTAAGGAGAAGCACATCGCCATTCTGTGGTCATTGTACGTCGCAATGCTGGCGTGTTTCAGCTGGGCAGATGGCACAATGCGAATATAGTCGTGACCTTCTTCCACCTCAGCACCCACTTTACGCAGTTCGGTCGCCATCGCAGCCAGACGATCCGTTTCTTTCACCCGCCAGTTGTACACGTTGCGGATTACCGTGGGGCCTTCGGCAAATAAAGCTGTGGTGGCAATGGTCATCGCTGCGTCAGGTATAGCGTTATAATCGCGGTCTATTCCTTTGAGCTGGTTACGGGTTACTGAGATGTAATCAAACCCCCATTCCACAGTCGCGCCCATAGCTTCTAAGGCGTCAGCGAAGTGGATATCGCCTTGCACCGCATTTTTGCCAATACCTGTGACCTTAATAGTGCCGCCTTTAATGGCAGCCGCCGCCAGGAAATAAGACGCAGACGAGGCATCACCTTCCACCAAGAAATCTCCTGGGCTTTGGTACTGCTGATTGCCTTTGACAACAAAACGTTGATAGTTCTGGTTGTCCACAGTCACACCAAAACGCGCCATCAGGGCCAGCGTAATGTCGATATAAGGTTTGGACACCAGCTCGCCAATAATCTCAATGCTGCTGTCCCCTTGCAATAAAGGCGCAGTCATCAGCACAGCAGTTAAAAACTGACTGGAAACGGACCCATCGATGCGAACAGCGCCGCCTTGCAATGCTTTGCCACGAATTCGCAGCGGTGGATACTCTTTTTCACCCAGGTAGTCTATATCGGCTTGCCACTGTACCAGCGCGTCGACCAAATGGCCGATCGGGCGTTCATACATCCGTGGTTCACCCGTTAAGGTGACATCCACATTGGAGACTGCCAGCGCCGCTGTGAGTGGCCGCATCGCGGTGCCGGCATTGCCTAAAAACAGCTCCAGTGCCGCCGGATGCTGAAATACGCCACCCAGACCCTGCACCTCACAGCAGGTTTTATCGTCCGACAACTGATACTGCACACCCAGAGCCGTTAAAGCCGTCAGCATATGACGGATATCGTCGCTGTCGAGCAAATTGCTGATGCGGGTGGTACCTGAGGCTAAAGCCGCCAGTAGCAAAGCGCGGTTTGAAATGCTCTTGGAGCCAGGTAAATGCACCACACCTTCCACTTTTGCAATGGGTTCTAAGGTTAAAGTTTTCATCAGCCGTTCACCCGTGCAAATTCTTTCATAAAACTCACTAAAGTTTGTACGCCTTCGAGTGGCATGGCGTTGTAAATACTGGCGCGCATACCGCCGACCATGCGGTGGCCTTTTAATGCCAACAGGCCCTGTTGCTCGGCTTCACTGACAAACTGATCGTTTAAGCGCTCATCCGCCAGGAAAAACGGCACATTCATCCAGGATCTGTAGGCTGTTGCGACATCATTACGATAAAAACCACTTTGGTCGATGTACGAATACAGGGTGTCAGCTTTCAGCTGATTGCGCTCGGCCATCGCTGCAACGCCACCTTTACCTTTAAGCCATTGAAACACCAGGCCCGCCAGGTACCAGGCATAGGTAGGTGGCGTGTTAAACATGCTGTCGTTTTCGGCGTACAGACGGTAATCCAGCACACAAGGAATAGCGGCATCTCTGGCAGGCAATAAATCGTCACGTACTAAGGCAATGGTCAGGCCTGAAGGGCCAATGTTCTTCTGGGCGCCGGCATAAATCACGCCGTAACGGCTCACATCAATAGGACGTGACAGTATGGTGGACGACAAGTCGGCCACTAATGGCGCGGATGTTTGCGGTAAGTCAGTAAATTCCAGACCATCCACTGTCTCATTCGGACAAAAATGCACAAAACTGGCGTTCGGGTTCAGATGCCAGTCGGATGGCGCAATCAGCGAGCGCAGGTCATTCGTTTTAGTATTGATGGTCTGTACCTGCAATTCAGTGAACTTAGCTGCTTCTTCAGCGGCCGCTTTCGACCAGGCACCGGACACAATGTAATCGGCGCTCAGTCCTGGTTTGGCCAGGTTCAGCGGGACAGCGCTAAATTGACCACGCCCGCCGCCGTGCATAAAAAGCACCTTGTAATTGGCCGGTACCTGCAATAAATCCCGCAGGTCCTGCTCGGCTTGCGCCGCCACTTTAATAAAGTCTTTGCCCCTGTGACTCATTTCCATAATGGAGCAGCCACGACCATGCCAGTTGACAAATTCGTCCTGGGCTTGCTGCATGACTTCAACAGGCAACATGGCCGGACCGGCACAAAAGTTATAAGTGGTCATTCTTTGCTCCTTCGCAACAACTGAAAATAGATGGCAAAACGTGGACGGCGGCCGCGTGTAAAATCGACGTCTGGACGGCTCTTCGAATTGCGCACTACTTTACCTGAAAATAGCTGCTGGTGAAATGCTGAAACTGCAGGTGGTACAAAGAACCTTGGTTTAGTTTCAACGTGCAGAGGACGGGGCTAAAAAAGCCCGGCAAAAACCGGGCTTGAATGTTTACTGACTAAAGTTTTTAGCTTCGGCTACAGCGCTCTGGCAAAGTTCGGTGATCTTCCCCCAATCCTGGGTTTTGATCGCTTCGTCCGGGACAATCCAGCTGCCACCGACACAGCGCACGTTGGGCAGTGCCAGGTAATCCTTAAAGTTTTTCTCATTAATACCACCGGTTGGGCAGAATTTAATGTCAGAAAAGGGTCCATGAATAGACTTCAGCGTTTTTACACCACCAGCGGCTTCAGCCGGGAAAAACTTAAAGTGGGTGTAACCCAGCGTGGTGCCTTCCATCAGTTCTGAAATACTGGCGATACCAGGGATCAGCGGGATCACACTGCTCTTACCGGCCTCCAGCAATTCACGGGTAGAACCGGGGCTTATTGCAAAACGTGCGCCTGCGGCAATCACGTCGGCCAGTTGCTTGGCATTGGTGACAGTGCCGGCTCCCACTATAGCGTCAGGTACTTCTTGCGACAGTAACTTAATGGCTTCCAACGCGACTGGTGTGCGAAGCGTCACTTCCAGCACCCGGATACCGCCTGCGACCAGTGCTTTGGCCATAGGAACAGCGTCGGCTAAATCTTTAATCACAATCACCGGCACCACTGGGCCTTGTGCGAACAGAACGTCAGGTTGGAGTTGCCAGTTTTCAAATGCCATGATGTGAACTCGCCAAATGTTGTTTTAAGTAGACGGCACAGCCGGTTAAACCCGGTTGTTCTGCCGTGACGACGAAGGTGGCGATGCCACTGTTAAAGCCCTTGAAGCGACCTTTGGCTTCAAAACGGCTTCTGAATTCGCTGGGCTCAATCAAGCTCAGTAATTTAGGAGTAATACCACCAGCCACGAAAACGCCGCCAAAGGTACTGAGAGTTAACGCCAGATCGCCTGCCAGACCACCTAAGGATGCAAAAAACTGCGCAACCACTGCAGTGCAAAGCTCACAGCTGTTGTCCAGCGCTTTACCGGCAATTTGCGCCGCATTCAATGCCTCGACCTGCTGGCCTTTAAAGGCGGCAATGGCCAGATACAAATCTTCCAGACCAGGGCCAGACAACAAGCGCTCCGGCGACACATGGCCATATTTTTTGGCCAGGAAATTCTGGATAAACCACTCTTGTTCGGTTTGCGCCGTGAAGTCGACATGCCCCCCTTCGCCAGGCAGAGGAATAAAGCCCGCTGGTGTTGGGATCAGATGCGCAACGCCCAGGCCTGTGCCTGCTCCCAGCACAGCCATTGGTTTGCCGCTTTGTGTGTTTCCTGAACCAACTTTAACCAGTTCGTTGGAGGTCAATGCCGGCAAACTCATGGCGACGGCCGTAAAATCGTTCAGCACAATAAATTCGGCTAAATCCAGCTGTTGCTTCATTTCTGAAATAGAAAACTGCCAGCTGAAATTGGTCATCTTGACCAGATCGCCAGTGACAGGACAGGCAATTGCAATGGCCACATGGCGAATGGCAGTTACGCCTTGCTGTTCACGGTAAAACTGTAAGGCCTCTGCCAGAGTCGGAAAATCAGCACATGGATAGACTGCAACCTTATCCAGTTGCAGGCTGGACAAATCCACCCGGCTAAACCGGGCGTTGGTCCCACCAATATCCGCGACTATGGCAAAAGGGACTTCCATGTTAGCCATGGTACTGCTCCTCGGTATTAAACAAACTACAGGCGCCCTGCTCTGCACCGGTAATTACGGTGCGCAGGCCGCCGAACATCTCACGACCCATACCCCAATGCGCATCTGTCATATCGCGGGTAGCCACGTCACGTGCAGCCAGTTCTTCATCAGAGACCATCACTTTCAGCACGCCATTGATGCCATCGACTAACACCATGTCGCCGTCTTTGATGCGCGCAATAGCGCCGCCTTCAACGGCTTCAGGTGTGACATGGATAGCGGCGGGTACCTTGCCTGATGCGCCAGACATACGACCATCTGTGACCAAAGCGACATGGTAGCCACGGTCTTGCAACACCCCAAGAGGTGGAGTCAGTTTATGCAGCTCTGGCATACCACAGGCCTTCGGTCCCTGGAAGCGCACAACCACCACACAATCTTTATTCAGTTCACCCGCTTTGAAGGCACGGTCCAGTTCATGCTGACTGGAAAAAACCACGGCTGGCGCCTGCACCACTTCGGTACCAGAGCGCAAAGCGGAGGTCTTAATAACACCCCGGCCAATATTGCCGGACAGCACTGTGACACCACCTGTAGGTTTAAACGGCTGACCAACGGTACTCAACACAGTGTCGTCACCCGATTCTTTCGGCCCATCGACCCATACCAGTTTGCCGTTTTCCAGCACTGGGGTTTGGGTGTAACGGCGCAGGCCAAAACCGGCCACAGTATGTACATCTTCATGCAGCAGGCCTGCATCCAGTAATTCACGGATCAGATAAGCCATACCACCCGCCTGTTGGAAGTGGTTAATGTCTGCCTGGCCGTTCGGGTAAATACGGGCAATCAGCGGTGTCACATTGGATAAGTCGTTAAAATCGTCCCAGTTCACAATAAAGCCAGCGGAACGGGCCATCGCAATCAAATGCATGGTGTGGTTGGTGGAACCGCCAGTAGCCAATAGACCAACAATACCGTTCACCACAGCTTTGACATCAACAATTTGCGAGATTGGCGTGTATTCGGTGCCTAAGTCCGTCAGACGTGTCACCTGACGGGCTGCGGCTTTGGTCAGTTCATCACGTAACTGTGTATTTGGATTGACGAATGACGAGCCTGGTAAATGCAGGCCCATAATTTCCACCACCAACTGGTTGGAGTTGGCAGTGCCATAGAAAGTACAGGTACCGGCACTGTGATACGAGGCGGATTCTGAATCCAGCAATTCTTCTTTGCCAACCTTCCCTTCCGCATACAACTGACGCACCCGGGCTTTTTCTTTATTTGGAATGCCGGAAGGCATTGGGCCTGCGGGCACAAATACAAAAGGCAGATGACCGAAACTCAGGGCGGCCATCATCAAACCCGGCACAATTTTGTCACAGATACCAAGCATCATGGCGCCATCGAACATATTGTGCGACAAGCCAACCGCTGCAGACATAGCAATAATGTCACGGCTGAGCAGACTCAGCTCCATACCAGGCTGACCTTGGGTCACGCCGTCACACATGGCTGGCACACCACCGGCAAACTGAGCCACACTGCCTACCTCTGCCACGGCCTGCTTAATAATGGCCGGATAAGTTTCATAGGGCTGGTGTGCCGACAACATGTCGTTGTAGGACGAAATAATCCCGATGTTTGCTTTGGTCAGGCTGCGTAAATCGGTTTTTTCCTGCGCGTTACAAGCCGCAAAGCCATGCGCCAGGTTACCACAGGCCAAAGCCCCACGATGTGGCCCTTTACTCCGGGCTTTTTCCATCCGTTCGAGATACAGAGCGCGGCTTTTTTCACTGCGGGCCGCGATTCTCTCTGTTACCTGTTGTATCACCGAATGCATTTTCTAACCTCGCCTTTTCAATTAACTCGCCGCAAACATCACTGTGACCGGTACCTGCTGCTGTTGCAGTATGGCGCGGATGGGCATTTCTGACGCATCCTGTCCGGCCTGGGCCTGTTGCAGCACGGTCAGTTTTTTCTCACCAACCAAATGAATATAGATCTGACGGCTGTTAAGCAGCCGCTTTTTACTGAAACTGATCCGCTGATAAGGGGCTGTTGCTGGCTGCACCGCCAGTACATCCGGTGCGTCGTCAGCGAGACCGGCCTGAATTTGCGCGCTGCACGGAAACAAAGAGGCCGTGTGACCATCTTCACCCATGCCCAAAATCAGCACATCGAAAGTCGCCAGGCCTTTGACCCGCTGCGCTACTGCCGCGGCGCCTGTAAAGGCGTCATCCGGATGGGTTGCATCGAATAAGCTGATAAAACGCGCTTTGGCCGCTTTGTCCTGCAACAGGTTGGTTTTGACCAGGCCTTCGTTGCTGTCTGCGTGTTGTTCAGGCAGCCATCGGTCATCGGCCAGCGTAACCACTACTTTTGACCAGTCGAGCGCTGTCTGTGCCAATGCTTTAAATAAAGGTAAAGGGGTTTTGCCACCAGAAACAACCAGTACAGCTTCTCCGCGGAGCGCGATGGCCTGTTGCAGTCGTTTTGTAATGTCAGCGGCAAAGGCATCATTTAATGCCGCGCTGCTATCGTATTGATGTAATTCCATGTTATTCGTCCCAGTTGCGGTCATCCCGCGCCAATAGGGAGATGGCAGACACTGGCCCCCAGGTTCCCGCCTGATATGGTTTTGGTGGCTCATTGGTGGTACGCCAGGCATCCAGAATACCGTCTACCCACTTCCAGGCCTGCTCGACTTCGTCACGGCGCACGAACAAATACTGGTTGCCTAACATGGCTTCGAGCAATAACCGCTCATACGCATCGGCAATGCGCTGTGCCTTAAATGTTTCATCAAAACTCAGGTCGAGTTTTGTCTGTTGCAGCTGCATATTTTCACCCAGACCAGGAATTTTGTTCATGATCTGGATTTCCACACCTTCGTCTGGTTGCAGTCGGATAATCAGCTTGTTTGCTGGCAACTGCTTGTAAGTTTCAAAGAAGATATTGTGTGGCTGAGGTTTAAAACAAATCACCACTTCGCTGACTTTGTTCGGCATCCTTTTACCTGTTCTCAGGTAAAAGGGCACACCGGCCCAACGCCAGTTATCAATGTCCACTTTAATAGCAACAAAGGTTTCAGTTTTGCTGTTCGGACGGGCGTCTTCTTCTTCCAGATAACCTGGTACCGCATGACCGGCAACAAATCCAGCGGCATACTGGCCGCGCACCGTTTTTTCCTGCACGTTGCTCAGGTTAATAGGACGCAGGGCTTTTAACACTTTGAGCTTTTCATCACGGATGCTGTCTGCATCGAGCCGTGCCGGTGGTTCCATCGCAATCAGTGACAATACCTGTAACAGGTGGTTTTGTACCATGTCGCGCATCTGGCCGGCATCATCGTAATAACCCCAGCGGCCTTCCACCCCAACTTCTTCCGCCACGCTGATTTGTACGTGATCAATGGCGTTATGGTCCCAGTTGGCGGCAAAAATTGAGTTCGCAAAACGCAGTGCCAACAGGTTCAGCACTGTCTCTTTCCCCAGATAGTGGTCGATCCGGTAAATCTGGCATTCGTTAAAGTACTTGGCGACTTCGTTGTTAATGATTTTTGATGACGCCAAATCATGACCAATAGGCTTTTCCAGCACGACACGAGCCGGTTCGCCGGAAAGACCAGCCAGGGATAAGCCTTTACAGATATGGCCGAATAAAGAAGGTGCGGTGGCGAAATAGCTGACCGGAATACGTTTTTTCGGGTCTGTCACTTGCTTCAGCGCTTTGTAGTCATCCTCTTTAGACAGGTCGACTTGCACATAAACCAAACGCTCCTGCAAGCGGGCCAATACTTCAGCATCAACACCTTCTTTGACAAACTTATTCAGATTGAACTTCACCAGCTCTTTATATTCATCCAGCGACATCGCATCACGCGCAACACCGATGATCTTGCTTTCTGCATTTAACAAAGATGATTTTTCTAACTGATACAGTGCAGGAATTAACTTACGGCGCGCCAAATCACCTTTGGTGCCAAAGAGGATCAGGTCGCAGGCTTTGTTGGTTGGTGCTGTGGTTGTCATGGAAGACCCTTAATTAGATGTAATTTTACAACACTTGACCGCATACTAGCCGAGCAATGCCGAGAAGTAAACCGGATAAGTTGTAATTAAATTACAGGCAAGCTAAAGTTTTGACTATTCTCATATAATAAGGCAGCCTAGGCAATGAATATGCTGTTTTGTTGTAACTTTATCACTACTCTGCAGGGCCCGCTGGTTGCCTTACAAAAAAGGTTACAACAGGCTGTACACCAAGGTTTCATTAAGTCAGGACTATCCGATGAATGTGTTGGAAAAAATTATCAATAGCGTCAACAGCTTCAGTAAGTCAGAACGTAAAGTCGCTGATGTAATCCTGGCCAATCCCCAGACGACTATCCACAGCAGTATTGCAGCACTGGCAAAAATGGCGGACGTGTCTGAACCGACTGTTAACCGCTTCTGTCGCCGCCTGGATACCAAAGGCTTTCCGGATTTTAAATTGCATCTGGCGCAAAGCCTGGCCAACGGTACCCCTTATGTGAACCGCCATGTAGAAGAGGATGATGGTCCTGAAGCTTATACTGCAAAGATTTTCGAATCCACCATGGCAGCGCTGGATACGGCACGCCAGCATGTGGATATTCTGACGGTAAATCGTGCGGTGGACGTGCTGACTCAGGCGAAGAAAATTTCTTTCTTTGGTTTAGGTGCTTCAGCGTCCGTGGCACACGATGCGCAAAATAAGTTCTTTCGCTTTAATGTCCCAGTGGTGTGTTTCGATGACATCGTGATGCAACGTATGAGCGCCATTAATAGCAGTGAAGGTGATGTGGTGGTCTGTATCAGTCACACTGGACGTACAAAAAACCTCTGCGATATTGCGGCCATTGCACGGGAAAACGACGCCACAGTCATAGGTATCACCGCCTACGACAGCCCGCTCGCCAAAGAATGCACCCTGGTGCTGTCACTGGATGTGCCGGAAGATACCGATATGTATATGCCAATGGCCTCCCGCGTTGCCCAGCTGGTGCTGATTGATATTCTTGCCACTGGTTTTACTTTACGCCGCGGTACCAAATTCCGGGAAAACCTGAAGAAAGTGAAAGACAGCCTGCGTGGCTCCCGCTTTGATAAAAAAGATTTTCACAGCTGATACCTCAGCCCCGTTGGTCGGGGCTTTTTTTCGCCCGCTTGCAGGTTCTGAACTAAGGTTGAACACAGGGTGTTTTGCTTAATTGTTGCCAAATTACCAATTCACAGATCGGATCAGCAGCTGGGATGCCGTCAAAAGCACAAAAATTGGCTATGTTCTGTAATAAAATTACATTACACTAACGCTTGCCAGTTTACTGACCATTCAATCGGAGCCTTAGAATGCCAAGAAGAACTAAAATAGTCGCCACCCTGGGTCCTGCTACCAATTCACAAGCCGCCATCGAAAAATTAATTCTGGCTGGTGCCACTGTCTTTCGTTTTAACTTCTCGCACGGCAGTGCAGAAGATCACAAGCAACGAGCCGAAATGGTGCGTGCAGCCGCCGCAAAAACCGGTGCTCATGTGGCTATTCTGGGGGATCTGCAAGGCCCGAAGATCCGTGTTTCTACCTTCAAAAACGGTCCGGTAATGCTCGAAGAGGGTCAGCACTTTGTCTTGGATGCTGACTTACCTAAAGGCGAAGGTGATGAAACCCAAGTGGGGATCGACTACAAAGAACTGCCAGCAGACGTGCAGTCTGGCGATGTGTTGCTCTTGGACGACGGTCGTATTCAGCTGGTTGTTGAGCATGTAGTAGGTCAACGTATCCACACTAAAGTGTCTGTCGCCGGAAAACTCAGCAACAACAAAGGAATCAACCGCCAAGGCGGTGGTTTGTCAGCGCCAGCCCTGACTGAAAAAGACAAAACTGATATTTCGCTGGCTGCGTACATTGACGTGGACTATCTGGCTGTGTCTTTCCCTCGCAGTGGTGATGACTTACGTCAGGCGCGTGAACTGGCTAAAGCTGCCGGTTCTGATGCGTTGATTATGGCGAAGATCGAACGGGCTGAGGCTGTTGCTGACGATGAAACTCTGGACGACATTATCCGTGCATCAGACGCTGTGATGGTTGCGCGTGGCGATTTAGGCGTCGAAATTGGTGATGCGGAGTTGGTGGGCCAGCAAAAGCGCATTATTGCCCGTTCCCGTCAACTGAACCGCGTGGTGATCACTGCGACTCAGATGATGGAATCGATGATCGAAAGCCCGATGCCAACCCGTGCTGAAGTGATGGACGTTGCCAACGCTGTGCTTGACGGCACCGACGCCGTGATGCTGTCTGCAGAAACCGCGGCCGGTAAGTACCCGACGGAGACGGTGAAAGCCATGGCGCGGGTTTGTGATGGCGCAGAAAAACACCCACGTGTACAGATCTCCAAACACCGCATGGACGTTGAATTTACTGAAGTCAGCGAAACCATTGCCTTGTCGGCCATGTACGCAGCCAATCACCTGTCAGGTATTAAAGCGATAGTGGCGCTCACGGAGTCGGGTTACACCGCAAAACTGATGAGCCGTATTACCTCTTCGCAGTCGATTTATGCCTTGTCCCGTCATGAGAAAACTCTGAACAAAATGGCGTTATACCGCGGTGTGTACCCGGTGTTTTTTGACAGCACCCAAAACCACGGTCAGAAATTATCTGCCGCTGCTCTGGAAGCTGTGCAGAAAATTGCTCAGCTGAAATCAGGTGACCTGGTGATCCTGACCTACGGTGACGTGATGGAAACAGTTGGCGCGTCCAACACCTGTAAGATTGTACAAATTCCATAACGGCCGCAGAATGCAAAAAGCAAAAAGCCAGTCAATTGACTGGCTTTTTTGTCTGCCGAATTTTGTCTGCTGATGGAGCTCAGTCTGGCTGGGGCTCAATAAAGACATCACAATAACCTATCCCTTCGACGGTAATAGCGGCAGAGTCTTTTTCAAAAGCAATGGTTGCACTTAACAGCGCCCTACCCAGCCCATCGATAATTTCCTCTGGACCCAGCTCCAGCGCTTCGCACTTCTCAATAATGGCATCCATCAATTGCTGTGATTGTTCATCAGTCAGTGCCACAATTTTTCTCCTTGTTTGCTCATTTGATTATCTGCGTCGAAGCATCGGGGCAAGCGCTGTCATGGCCGACCCCAGTACCACCAGCACAGCCCCAAACCAAGCTGCTGCATTTAGATCCTCTGTCACGATAGCCGGCGTGTACAGTGACAAAAGCTGGGCAAAGGCAATGGTCAGCAAAGGCGTGATGGCCAGTACTGCGCTTACATTCGAGGCCTGCCAGTGCTGTAAGGCTTCCGCAAATGCACCATAAGCTATTACTGTATTCATGCAACAAAACGCCAATACAGCCCATTGCCAGGTTGAGAGTTGGCTAAAGCCGCTGAATTCAGTGGCAGGCAGAAAACTGATGGCGCCGGTAAGGTAAATCAGCCACATCACTTGCTGAGATTTCAGCTGTATCAGCAATTGCTTTTGTGCCAGTGCATAGGCAGCCCAGCTAAAAGCGGCCACTAACACCAGCAACAGGCCAAAGCTTTGTTCAGACGCTTCCAGCAACAGCGCCAGCAGGCGATCATTAAAAAACAGCAGCAAGCCCACAAGCAACACCCCAGCCCCAAACTTCTGCCATAACAACAAAGGTTCTTTAAAGATAAAGACGGCACCCATCATCATCAAAAAAGGTGCCAGCTGGATTAATACCTGAGCGGTTTCGGCACTCAAGTAACTCAGCCCTGACAGATACAAAATGTAATTAAGCAGTAATCCGGAAGCAGCGACAGCAAGCAGACACCAGCCTTTAATCGTCAGTTTAAAGTGCAGTTGTTTGTTGGCGACCAGCATCAGGCTCACCAACATGGCGGCTACCAAAAAACGGATCCATGTGACGGACGCAGCTGTAAGATCGCTGAGCAGCCATTTCAGCGCCAAAGGTAAAATGCCCCAAAGGACAGCTGTGACCAAAGCCAGACTAAACCCTAACCAGACACGACCCGATGACTGATGCATAACAGCTCCTGCTTCTAAGGCCGCTATTATCGGTGATCTGCTATCACTTGTCTGTGGCTGTTCCGGCTAACTGCTTAAATAACCTGCTGAAAGACGACTGTTCTTTGCGTCAGGTCATGGCATTAGCGGCTGGTTTCACTATGCTGGTGGCAATGGCATAACAAGGGACAGATAATGAAACGTATTGGTGTACTGACATCCGGCGGCGATGCGCCGGGAATGAATGCTGCAATCCGGGCCGTCGTGCTGACCGCGAACGCTGCTGAGCTGGAGGTTGTTGGCTTTGAATATGGCTATAACGGCATTCTGGAACGTCAGTACCTGACACTGACCCCATATCATGTCAATCATCTGATCCAACACGGAGGCACAGTACTGAAAAGTGCGCGCTGTCAGGCCATGTACTCTGACGACGGCGTAAAACAAGTCGCCGCTGTGTTGCATGAGCTGGCCATAGATGCCTTAGTACTGATTGGTGGTGACGGTACCTTTCGGGGGGCAGTTCAGCTGAGTCAGTACTATCAGGGGGCATTGATGGGGGTTCCGGGTACTATAGACAATGATGTGGATGGCACCGACTTTACTATTGGTTTTCACACAGCTGTGGATACAGCACTGGATGCCATTGATAAAATCCGCGACACCGCCGATGCGTTTGAACGCATTTTTCTGGTCGAAGTGATGGGCCGTCACACCGGTTATCTGGCCGTAGCCGCTGGTATTGCTGCTGGTGCCGAACAAATTATTTGCCCTGAGCTTGCCTCAGAGCTGGATACTGCAAAAATTTTGCAGCATATACGCAATGCGCAGCAACACCGTGGCCGCTGCAGTTATCTTATTGTGCTGGCTGAAACTATGTATCCCGGTGGCGCGGCCGCTTTGGCACTGGAGCTTGAACGTCAGGGGGTTGAATGCCGGGCTTCTGTGCTTGGTCATATTCAGCGTGGAGGCCGACCTGTAGGGGCTGATCGTATTCTGGCGACCAAACTTGGTGCTTATGCGGTAGAGCAGCTGTTACAAGGTGCACATCTGATGATGGCCGGTGAGGTAAATGCGCAGGCTACTTTGTACCCACTGATAAAAACCGGCGATAAGCAGAAAAAGGTTGACCAGTATTTACTGAGCTGGCAACAGCAAGTCGCTCAATATTAAGAGGTTAGAAAAAAAGGCGCCCTTGGTTGCGCCTTTTTGCGTTGGAAGATCAGGAGTTAAACACCATCTTCACACGGTCTTTGTAACTGCGGCTGACTTTGACAGCCTGACCGTTGGTCAGCATCAATTGATGTTCACCGTTGGCAAGCATCTGTAACTTTGCAATGGTATTGACATTCACAATGGCGCTGCGGTGAACCCGGACAAAGAGTTTAGGGTCCAGCTCCTGTTCCAGTTCCTTCATGGTACGCCGCAAAATATGGGTCTGCCCGTCTTTGGTGTGAATACACATGTAATCCCCCGCTGCATCCACCCAATCGATCGCGGTAACTGGCACACGGGTAATTTCACCACTGTCTTTGATGCTGATTGCTTCCGGGTATTTGTCGTTCATCACAGGCAGAGCGGTGTCCAGACGTTGCAGGATCTGGTCGCGTTGTTCGCCGGTCAGTTGTGCCACCACAGCGGCCAGCTGATCTTTGTGACGTTGATCATCGCGTGCATCGAAGTTTTTCAGCAACTTATTGACGGCTACCGACAAACGATCTTTTTCGACTGGCTTCAATACATAGTCCAGAGCCTGCACTTCAAAAGCACTGAGTGCATAGTGATCATAAGCAGTGACAAAAATCACATAAGGCAAACTGACCTGCATCTGTTGCAGCTGTTTAATCACCGCAAAACCATCCAGTCCTGGCATTTCAACGTCAAGGAAAACTGCGTCCGGTGCTAAATCCCGGATTTTTTGCACAGCGTCGTCCCCGTTGCCGCATTCAGCGACTATGTCCAGTTCCGGGAAGTCTGCCAGACGTACCAGCATTCCGCGACGGGCCAGCGGCTCATCATCGACTACTATCACCTTAAGTTTCTGTTTCATCAGTCGTCTCTACTTCAAAAGGGATTCGGATATTCACTTTCAGCCCACGAGGCTGATTATGGGTTAATACCAAAGAAAAATTGCGGTCATACAAAGCGGCCAGACGCTCCTTGGTATTCATCAACCCAACCCCCCCTGCGCCGCCTTTGGGAAGACCGTCTGTCAGCACCATACCAGGACCATCATCGGCCACTTCAATCAACAAATCATGGCCAAATTTTTGCGCGGCAATCATGATTTTCCCACCCGCCGTCTGTGTGGCCACAGCGTACTTAATTGCATTTTCGACCAGAGGTTGCAGGATCAGACTCGGTACCAGCGCGTCATCCGCTGCTTCATCAATGTCGTAAATAATGGTCAGACGCTCGGAAAAGCGGACCTTTTCAATCTCCAGATACAAATTAGCTGCATAGAGTTCCTGCTGCAGCGGTACTTTTTTGATCGGGTCTTTGTACAGTGAATAACGCAGGAAATCACTCAGGCGCACTAACATTTTATTCGCTGTATCGGATTCGTTTAATAAGACCAAAGTCGATATTGCATTGAGCGTATTAAACAGAAAATGAGGATTGAGCTGGTACCGCAACATTTTCAGCTGAGCTTCATGCGCTTTGTTGCTGGCTGTCAACGACTTTTGTTTTTCCTGCTGCAGCGTCTGATAATACTTGATACCAAAATACAGACCGCTCCAGCTTAGTATCACGTAAAAGCCGACTGTGGTCTGCCGGAAATATTGAGTCCAGCTGTCCGGCCTGAACCCGTGGCGATAGATTTCCCAGTAGTTAAAATTGCGGAACACAGTCCAGACTGCGGCGACAGCCAAAGCCAACAGCAGCAAGCTCAGCAGCATCTTCCAGGGTTCCCAGTGCCAGATGCGCTGAAACACATAACGCAGTGGAATGGTCAGCAACCAGCCGGCATAAGCGTCCAGCGCAACCACTATCCAATAGGCCGAACGCAACTCCTGAAATAAGGAGCCCAGGTAACTGATGAAGGCAAAACCTGCCCAGCCAAGCGAATGCAACAGCCAGAACAAACGATGGCGATCTTCAAAAAATTTTTGCAAGGCAGTTTAGATCCGGATAAACACAGGACTATTGTAACTGAGCCGACTGGCACTGGCGCTGCAAGGAGCGGGTTTTAAACCCGGCATTAGCTCCGTTAGTCGCAACAGTCCCATCACAGATTAAACACCCAAGCCAAGCCTGCGCAGAATAAAGCCAAGCAACCAGGCCGGCCCTATCAGTAAAAATTGCAGATCTTTAAAAAAGGAAGGTTTTTTGCCTTCAATTTTATGGCCAATAAACTGAAACACCCAGGCGATCACAAAAAGTGTGAGCGACAATAACCAGATATCCGGACTGACTTGGGTCTGGTACAGACGGATTAACCAGACCACCAGAGCGGTAAAGATCGTCATGCCCAGACCAATGGCAAAAGACAGGCTGAAATAGAAAGCCAAAGCTGGCACAGCCAGCAACAGTGGCCAGGTGATTTGTTGTTCAGCAAAGAGGGTAAATGGCATAGGCAGCTGCCATAACAGACCAAAGACGGTGAAATAAATCACTGGGACCGCCAGCCAGTGGATCAGTTTATTGGTAGGATTCTGATGGCTTTCACCGTATTCATCGAACCATTGTTGCACTGTTTTCATTGTTATGGTGCCCTGTTGTTGTGGAACTCAGACCACTTTACTGCCGGGCACCTCAAAGCTCAAGCCCCGTTAACTCAGCACAGGCACAGGTTTCCGATCCGGCCCTAAAGCCACAAAGGTAAAACTGCCGGAAATCGCTTTGTGCTGATCGTCGTGATACATGTCTTCCACAAAAATGTCGACATTCACTTTAATACTGGTGCGGCCTACATGCTCAATGCGCGCTACCAGCTCGACAATGGTGCCGGCCGGAATGGACTCTTTGAAATCAACCCGATCTGAACAGACGGTGACCAGAGGCTTGCGGCAAAAACGGGTGGCAGCAATAAAGGCCACTTCATCCATCCAGGCCAGCGCCTCGCCACCAAACAAAGTGTTGTGGTGATTGGTGCGTCCAGGGAATACGGTTTTGGTCACCTTGGTGAGGGCATATTCGATGCGTTTGGCTATTTGCGCTTGGTCTGTCATTCCAGTCTCCGGCTAGGTTTGGGCGCGAATTGTAGTGATTTTTCATGATTTTGCCTAGCGGCTGAGCATAGCGCCCAATGCTTTGCCACCGACCAGATGCAGGTGAAGATGATACACTTCCTGACCACCATGTTCGTTGCAATTCATAATAAGCCGGTAACCTTTCTCTGCGATACCCGCCTCGGCCGCCAGCTTTCTGGCCACACTGAACATACGGCCGAGCGCGGCTTCGTGCTGGGGCTCCACATCATTGACTGTTGGGATCAACACATTTGGCACTATCAGTATATGAGTCGGCGCTCTTGGATGTATGTCTTTAAACGCAGTGACCAGCTCATCCTGATATAAAATGGTCGCCGGCACTTCACGACGAATAATTTTGGAAAAAATAGTTTCAGAGGCCATACAATACTCCGGTGATAAACATCCAAATCAACGCCTTGGAGTATAAGGGATGGCCAAAGTCCGTTACCAGATTGAGTTGAAAGACCCAGTTGCCCACCTGATACAGGTTCGTCTTGAATTTAGCCCGACCACCGATGATGACATGGTGCTGAGTTTGCCGGCCTGGATCCCTGGCAGTTACATGATCCGTGATTACGCCAAACACCTGCAAGGGTTGAATGCCTGCGACCCGGAAGGAGCCTTGCCGTTGAGACAGCTGGATAAACAAAGCTGGCGCCTGTCACACAGAGGTTTACCGGTTCAATTGAGTTATCTGGTCTATGCCTTTGATTTATCGGTACGGGGCAACTACCTGGACGATCAGCTGGCGGCGTTGAACCCCTGTGCTTTGTGTCTGGCGGTTCAAGGTCAGACCGACGCTCCGTTGGAATTGACGATTTCTGCGCCACAACAGAGAGACTGGCAGGTTGCCACAGGTTTGCAAGCTGCTGATGGCACCAAATTTTTAGGCCAGGGACTCTATTATGCGCAAACCTATCAGCAATTGATCGACAGCCCGCTGTTACTGGGCAACTTGCAGTGTCAACAATTTATGGTGGCAGGTATTCCTCACTATATGGTGTTGGCGGGTGAACCTGCGACAGACATCACCCGCTTGTGCACGGATCTCACATCCATTTGTGAAGCTCAGGTGCGGGTTTTCGGCGGCTTACCGGCCGATTTAACTCAGTACTGGTTTTTAAGCTGGGTGACTGATAAAGGTTACGGCGGGCTTGAACATATGAATTCAACCTTGCTGTTGCTCAGTCATCAGGATTTGCCGCACCCGTTAAGGCCTGACGAAAGTACTGAAGCTTACCGCAGCTTTTTGGGCTTATGCAGTCATGAGTATTTTCATACCTGGTGGGTCAAACGGGCCAAACCAGCGCAGTTTTTGCCTTATCAAACGGACCGGGAGCTCTACACAGCACAGCTCTGGTTGTATGAAGGTTTTACCTCCTACTTTGATGACCTGGCCTTGGTCCGCAGTGGCAAAATGACAGTGGCCCAGTACCTGACCACGTTGGAACAAAGCATCAACAAGGTCAGCCTGTTGCCGGCAGAATCTGTACAGTCGGTGGCCGACAGCAGTTTCAACGCCTGGACCAAATACTATAAACAAGATGAAAATGCACCCAATGCGGTGGTCAGCTATTACCTGAAAGGCAGCCTGATCGCGCTTTGTCTGCAGGCCCGCCTGCAACAACAAGGCTTGTCATTGGAACACTTAATGCAACAGGCCTGGCTCGCTTTTGGTGCTTCCGGCAAAGGTAGTCTGGAAGATGATTTTGTCGAACTGACCCGTCATTATGCCGGACATGATGTCGCTGATGCGCTGGAAAGCTGGGTCCATCAGGCAGAACCATTGCCGTTAGAACAGTGCCTGACTCAGTTGGGTTTGAAGGTTAGCTACCGCGCCCGCAGTCATCCGAAAGACTGGTCGGGTTCAGCCGGTTCCCAGTACCCTGCCCGTGATTTTGGTGCCGTAACGTCTGGTACCGCAGAAGGCGTGCAGGTGTTGCAGGTTCTGCTGGGCTCTGCAGCCCACAAAGCGGGTTTAATGGCGCAGGATCTGATCATCGCCGCCAATCATAAAAAGGTCACTGAAGCTTCTTTATTGCAGGCGTTGGCCGATACCGAGCCCGGCCGCACACTGACGCTGCACCTGTTTCGGCGTCAGCGGCTTATCGAGTTGCAGCTGCCGGTCGTGCTGGCAGCGGAGTCATTAAGAATGCTGCAGACCCAGCATGCAGAGACAGTACAGCGGTGGTTCGGAGTGGCGTTATAAAGTGGATTCCCTGACCCAAATGGCCCTTGGCGGCGCCGTCAGTATCACACTGCTTCGCAAGCAGATTGGCGTGCCTAAAGCGGCGCTGCTCGGAGCCGTGCTTGGCACAGCGCCGGATTTGGATGTGCTGATAGAGCATGGTGATCCGTTGAGTAATATGACTCAACACAGAACTGAAACTCATGCCCTGTTTTATCTGCTGTTACTCTCCCCGCTGCTGGGCTGGCTGCTGGCCAAATACTGGTTACAACCGCGCTGGTTTGTCCGTCTGACGCTGGCTGTTGCCGCCGTACTGCTCAGCCATCCGTTGCTGGACAGCTTAACCATTTATGGCACTCAACTGGCACTGCCGTTTAGCAATACCCCTTATGGCACCGGCACTGTCTTTGTCATTGACCCACTTTACACCCTGCTGTTGCTGTTTGGCGTTTGTTCCGCTTTTGTCCGACCCCAGGGACGTGCCAATCAATGGGGTCTGGCGCTGAGTTCGGTATACCTGCTGATTGGTTTGGCAACTCAGTGGATGGTCAGCAACAAAGTGATGCAGCAATTACAGGGTGAACAGCAACAGGTGCAGAAGCTGCTGGTAACTGCGACCCCTTTTAACACCGCACTCTGGCGTATCCTGGTGTTGCAACAGGACCACTATCTGGAAGGCTACTATTCGGTGTTCGACGGCGACAAGCCTGTGCAATGGCAGGTCTTTCGCCGTGAGCAGGCACTGCTGACCACCTTTGCCGACCTTGACGCTGTCAGGCAACTGAGCTGGTTCAGCTCGGGATTTTATGTGTTAGAGCAGCATCAGCAGCAGTTGGTACTGACCGATTTACGTATGGGGCTGGCCCCCTATTACAATTTCAGCTTTGTGGTTGCCGAGCAGCGCGACGGCCTATGGCAGCCAGTGCCGGTACAGCAACGAACAAGACCTGAAGTCAGCACTTTGCACCTGCTCTGGTTATGGCAACGGATCTGGAGCCAGACCCAACAACCTTTGGTACAGTGGCTTCCTCAGTAAATTTCGCCGATAAAAAAGCCTGAGACCGACTCAGGCTTTCAGCTGCCTTGTCTCAGGCAAACCCAATTGCGCCCTTACCTACCCCTTCGTAGGCCACCACTTTAAACTGATGGTCTGGCTGTTGTTGCTTCAGCTCGCTGGCAATAAAGTCAGCCAGGCATTCCACTGTCGTGTCACAAGGCACCACTTCGCAGACAGCAGCAGGTAATGAGATTTCAAAGTAACCTTGAGGTGCGTCATAACAAAAATTCAGCGCATCCGGTTCGGCGTCTAAGTACCGTAACGCCCCCGCATCGCACTGATCTTCAGTTGAACCGAGATAAATATCTTCCCAGCGTTCACACCAGTATTTGTTCAGACGAGGCGATAGCATCTGATCCTGATAAATCTGGATGGTAGAACGATGACCGTGTGCAATACGCTGGCAATTGCCATCGTGTTTCTTCAGGCCATGGGTATAGTGATAACTGAAACCACTGATCTGCTCCGTTCGCAGACTCAGCACCAGTTTCAGCACGTTGGCAGGCAGTAAAGCCTTGATGTGTTCGGTCAGATACGAGCTGATACTGTCCATGCTGATCTGTGCAGCCGGAATGGCCACAAAAGCATCGGCTGGCGAAGCCACCTGAATAAGGCCCTTGGCTGACTGAAACTTCACCACAGAACGATCCGCCTGAATGAGATCTGTGGCCGCAGATAAAGCCGGTATCGCCAGTTTATGGTCCACCAGCTCATCAATGGCTTTTTTGATGTTTTTTTTAACCCGGGCAAAATCCAGCACCATCGACATCTGATCCAGATCACCGTGCAGTTCAACATCCACGATATAACTTTCACCAAGCAAACCACGCTGCTGGCAAAGGTAAGAAAAATCTATGACTGTTAAATCGCGTACAAACAAAATCATCTGGAGCTCTCAACTGGCGCCTGGCAAAAAGGGCCGCCAGTATACCCGAAGGGCGGGTCTGGAGCCAAAGTTACTTTTTGTGTTCGGTCAGCCAGCCGTTAAGCAGTCCTATCTGGCCCAGTTTATGTGCTGCGTACATCAAGCGCACGGCATTGCTGAGCAAAGTACTGTCGTTCCAGTCGGTTTTTTGCTGAATTTCCTGATAACAGGCCAGAGCTTCCGGGGTCAGATAACCGCGCAACTCCTTTTTCCCGGAGCCCTTTTGCCGCTCGCGGTACCGTTGTTGTTTTTCTGCATTCGTAAGTGGTCGTTTTTCGTATTCTGTCATGACAGCGTAACAATTGGCGTTGAGGCTGAAGTTGTACCGGCTCCGACTAATCGGACTTGTTTAGCGTACATCTGTTCGCTAAAGTGACCCGGCCCTGATGATGGATCTAACATACATGACAAAGAATAGCTTTACAAAACAAGATTTAGTGGCTTGCGGCCTGGGTGACTTATTTGGCCCGGGTAACAGCCAGTTACCGGTTGATAATATGCTGATGATTGACCGCGTTCTGCATATCTCTGAAGAAGGTGGTAAATACGGCAAAGGCGAAATTATTGCTGAGTTTGATATTCACCCGGACTTATGGTTCTTTGCCTGCCACTTTAAAGGCGACCCTGTGATGCCCGGCTGTCTGGGCCTGGATGCCATGTGGCAGTTGGTTGGCTTCTTTTTGGGTTGGGCCGGTGGCCCGGGTAAAGGCCGCGCTTTGGGTGTAGGCGAAGTGAAATTTACCGGTCAGATTTTGCCGACTGCCAAAAAAGTCACCTACAAAATTGATATGAAACGGGTGATCAAACGCAAACTCTTTATGGGCATTGCGGATGGCACTGTCAGCGTTGATGGCCGTGAAATTTATACAGCGGATGAGCTGAAAGTCGGCTTGTTCCAGGATACGTCCAGTTTTTGATCCCCTTTTATGACTCACAGTGCCGACAACGGCGCTGTGAGTGCACAACCCCGTCTTTCGAAATTCTGCTCCGCTCGCATCCGAGTGCCCGCCTGGGCTATAGTCTTTTATACCTATCTGGCAAAAAAGGAAATGATGATGAGTTCAGTGAATCCTGTAGGTTGGTTTGAGATTCCAGTGGTGGATTTGGAGCGCGCTTGCGCTTTTTATCAACAGGTGTTTTTGTTGCAGTTTGAACGTATGCAAATGGGGCCAAGTGATATGGCGATGTTTCCTTATGATCATCAAGCCAACGGGGCTGCAGGTGCTTTGGTCAAGGAAGCCGGCTATGAGCCGTCCAGCAGCGGAACTTTGGTGTATTTTGTCGCAGACGATGTGGCCTCCACTCTGGAGCGGGTGAAAGCTGCAGGTGGCAAAGTGGTCCTGCCTAAAACTGCGATAGGTGAACATGGTTTTATCGGGCACTTCACCGACAGCGAAGGCAACAAAGTTGGCTTGCATTCCATGCAATAAAACACTGCCCCTGTTTGGGGGATCTGTTTGCAGTTCGCCTGTGCTCTCTGGCAGTATAAGCCTATAGCTGCTGCGAGGGACGGAACGGCATGAAGTGGGAGTTGTCTGCAATAAAATCTGAGCCACTGAAGTCAGCTTCTGACACTTCTTATCCGGCCTTGTTGTCGTCTTTCTGGGCAAAACAAGGCTTGATCCTTACGCTATGGTTGCTGGTTTTCAAACTAGGCTGGCTGGTGGAATACACCCAGCATGCCAGTGTCTGGTTTCCAGCTGCCGGTCTGAGTTTTGCGGCGCTACTGTTGTTTGGTCTGCAGGCGTTGCCAGCCTTGGTGATGGCGGCCAGCCTGGTCACCTTTTATTCCATCTGGTTTTATCAGTTACCTCTGACCTTTTTACAAAGTCTGAATGCGGCGTTTTGGTTCAGTCTGGCTCATCTGGCCCCCTATGCGCTGGGCACCTGGGTGCTGAACAGTCTGCTGCGCCCTATTCAACGTCATTTAGGCCTGAGTGTGGTGTTGTTTCTGCTGATCGCGGCTCTGAGCTCATTTGCTGCCAGTGTCCTGGTGCTGTTAGCCTTGGTGGCCACTCAGATGCTTGATTCCGGTTTGTTGCCACAAACCTGGTTACCTTTCTGGATTGGCGATTTGGCCGGTGTGGTGGTGATGGCTCCTCTTTTTGTCAGTCTGTTTATCCGGTTGACACCGTTGCATTTTATCCGTGTATCTGACCTGAACGGTTTGTTGAGCCAAAAAATAAGTGCACAGTACCCAGCCAAACTTGCGGCAACACTCGTGCTGGCGGCCTGTTGTCTGCTGCTCGCTTACTGGAGTCACTCAGCTTACAGTACCTTTGCCATATTTTTGTTGCTGATCCCCCATATGTGGCTGGCCTGTACTGAATCCGCCCTGGTCAATGTTGCGACTCTGGCGCTGAATAGCTTCCTGCTGGCGTTTTTGGTGCATTGGTTTGAGTTGATGGATCACGTGATGGTGTATCAGTTTGCCATCATTATTATTGCCGCCAATACCTTGTTTGGTTTGACCTTACCCGCCCTGGTCGCTGACAACCAGCAGTTACGTAAAGCAGCGTATACCGACCCGCTGACTCAGGTCGCCAGCCGTGAAAGCCTGCGTCAGCAGGCTGAGCTGGCTGTTCGACAGGCACAATTGAGCGGTGATGCTTTATCTTTGCTGATCCTTGATATGGACCATTTCAAACAGATTAATGACCAATATGGCCATGCAGTTGGGGACGCGGCACTGCAACAGTTAACCAAAGTAGCACAAAGCCATCTGAGGCCCACCGATCTGTTAGGTCGTTTTGGGGGCGATGAGTTTGTGATCCTGTTACCGGCCACCACAGTGGCAGGAGCACAGGATGTTATGCAACGGATCCGGAATCAATTGCAGCAACTGCAGGTCGGTCATCTGCCCAAACTTCAGATCAGTGCTGGCCTGGCCCAGTGGCGTCAGGGCGAAGACTATGCCGCCCTGCTTCGCCGCGCCGACCGGGCTTTGTATCAGGCCAAAAGAGCAGGCCGGGATCAGCTGGCGTTGGCTGAAGACTGAGCCAATAACAGCAACAATTGCTGGAGCGGATGTTTGGGTTTCACGCCCTCCATCCGTTTCACCTGGCTACGGCAGGAAAAACCAGTGACCAGCACCTGCTCAGCACCAAACTGCTGGACTGGTTTCTGCCAGCTGAGCTGATACAGGGCCCTGCTGTTCTGTTGGTTTTGCTTTTCATGACCATAAGTGCCCGCCATACCACAACAACCAACGGCCACAGCGGACAATTCCAGCCCGGCTTTGTTGAAGATCTGCTGCCAGGCTTTTTCAGTGGCCGGTAGCGCTGTTTTTTCGGTGCAGTGCGCCAGCAACTTAAACTGCTGGTTACTTTGCAATGGTGGTAATGGCTGCTCAACCAGCCACTCGTGCAATAACTTCACCTGATAATTGCCCCGGGCCGGCCCCAGCGCTTTGACATATTCATCACGGTATACCAGCACTAAAGATGCATCCAGGCCCAGCATAGGTGCGCCCAACGCCGAGACCTGCTGTAAAAATTCAGAGGCTGTGGTGGCTGTTGTGGCAAATTCGCGCAAAAAGCCTTTCACATGCTGAGGTTTGCCATTGGGTTTAAAGGGCAACAACACCGGCCTGAATCCCAGGCTTTGCAGCAAACGCAATGCATCAGCGACTAAATCGGCTTCATAAAAACTGGTGAAGGGGTCTTGCACTAAAAACACCAGTTGTTGCCTGGCTTCTGCAGACAGGGCTTGCAGAGCCGCCAGATCAAAGCGGTATTGATCGCCAATCCGTTGTTGCAAGGACGGCACAGACAATAAGGGGGAGTCCACATAGCCCACTGTGGCTGCCAGCGTTTTGGCGACCAGTTTCCGTTGGAGCAGCCAGTTCACCGGCCGGGCAATTCTGGCCAGCACAGGTGCACTTTGCTCAATACTGGCAACCAGATAATCCTTCAGCGGGCGTGGGTAGCGGCTGTGGTACAACTGCAGAAAACGCGCGCGAAATGACGGCACATCCACTTTGATAGGGCATTGACCGGCACAGGCTTTACAGGCCAGACAGCCTTCCATCGCGTCCATCACTTCATGAGAAAAATCATAATCGCCCTGCTTTTTCGCTCTGTAGTTGTTCAGCTTTTTCAGCAGTGCAGTGAAACCAGTGGATTTTTGCAGTAACTGTTCTTCCTGCGCCAGCACGTCCACGCCTTGTTGCTGCATCAGTCGCAGCCACTCCCGCATCAGCCCTGCCCGACCTTTTGGGCTATGCCGCCTGTCTTTGGTTACTTTGCTCGACGGACACATGGGCGACTGGGCTTCGTAATTAAAACAAAGGCCGTTGCCGTTGCAGTTCAGGCTGCTGTCAAAACTGTCTTTGACCTGCACCGGAATTTGCCGGTCAAAATGCCCTCTTTTCTGGCCATCCACACTGACCAGAGGGTCATCGCTGTGCAGCGGTGTACAGATTTTTCCAGGGTTCAGCCTGTTCTGTGGGTCAAAGGCTGCTTTGATTTTCCGCAGTTCATTAAACAGCACTGGGCCAAAAAACGCCGGACCGTACTCACTGCGGTAGCCTTTGCCATGTTCACCCCACATCAGGCCGCCGTATTTGGCGGTCAGTGCCACCACTTGATCCGAGATCGTGCGCAGCAGCTTTTCCTGTTCAGGGTCACACATATCCAGCGCTGGCCGCACATGCAACACACCGGCATCCACATGGCCAAACATGCCGTAACTTAAGCCATAACTGTCCAGCAAGGCTCGGAACTCGAGAATAAAGTCGGCCAGGTTTTCAGGGGGAACCGCGGTATCTTCGGCAAATGGCAGAGGTTTTTGCGCCCCTTGGGCGTTGCCGAGCAGACCCACAGCTTTTTTACGCATCGCATAAATCTGTGAAATAGCGTCGTTATCATAGGTGAGCTGGT
Organism: Rheinheimera sp.; assembly: GCF_037442525.1. GTDB lineage: Bacteria > Pseudomonadota > Gammaproteobacteria > Enterobacterales > Alteromonadaceae > Pararheinheimera. The sequence continues at coordinate 43,529 of NZ_JBBIQD010000018.1, forward strand.
AGCCAATAATGCCGGCATTGCCCTGCTCCATACTTTGCTGCAGCTGTTGTTCCAGCGCGCGGATCTTCTGGGCCATAGCTTCCGGCGCTTCGGCGTTGTATTCCACCATATTCAGCCCCAGCATCTCTTTGCCGGGTACGTCCTGAATAAAATCTTTTACCTGGTGCCAGATAATATCGGCGCGGGCCAGGTTCAGCACCTTGCTGTCAACGGTTTCCACTGAAGTCGCATTGGCTGCCACCATCAAAGGTGCATTACGCAGCGCACTTTCAAAGCTGTCGTATTTCACATTGACCAGGCATTTGTATTTGGCAATGGGCGTTATAGTCAGCCGCGCTTCAGAGACAAACCCCAAAGAGCCCTCAGAGCCACAAATGATGCGCGATAAATCGAACTGGCTCAGGTCGTCGTTAAACACATGCTCCAAATCATAACCGGTCAGAAAGCGGTTCAGCCGGGGGAAGGTATCCAGAATGAGCTGGCGATGTTCACGACAGCTGGTCAGCACCTGATGGTACAGCCTGCCCAGCTGGTTTTGCTGCTGGGCCAGTTGTTCGGCTTCAGCCACGGGCATTGCTTTGCTGTGAAGCACAGTGCCATCCACCAGCACCGAACTCAGCTCCAGTACATGGTCACTGGTTTTGCCATACACCAGTGAGCCCTGACCGGATGCATCGGTATTGATCATGCCGCCAATAGTGGCGCGATTCGAGGTGGACAAATCTGGTGCGAAGAAAAAACCGTGTGGTTTTAAATAGGCGTTCAGCTGATCTTTAATCACCCCCGCCTCTACCCGTACCCAGCGTTCTTCCAGATTGAGTTCAAGAATGCCACGCATATGACGCGATAAATCGACAACGATCGCTGACGTCAGTGCCTGACCATTGGTACCGGTGCCACCGCCTCTGGGGGTAAACTTCAGTGACGTAAAACTGCTGGTCTGAGCCAGACTGGTGAGCAACACCAGGTCAGCCTGATGCTTGGGTAACACCACGGCGGCAGGCAGTTGCTGGTAAACACTGTTATCTGTCGACACTGCCAGGCGGCTGGCATAACTGGTTTCGATATCGCCGGCAAAACCAGCAGTGGATAAGGCTTCTAAATAAGCCCGGACTGTCGGGTCCAGACTTTCAACAGTGGAGAGCTTCGGGATCATAAGGCACACCTGACATCAGCATGGGCCGGAGTATATCAGAGCGTAGCAACAGCGTTGAACGCTCTGTTAAAAAAACTAAGGGTATCAATCCTTCCGGTCGATTACCTCGCCTTCAATCACTCTGCCAGCCGAACCAGTTTCTGTGGAGGATTGCCATTGCTGCTGAGAAAATGCCTGTTGCATCCGTTTTTTCAACTGGTGGCGTTTGTACAAAAACACCGGGATCAATAACCAGCTCAGCAACAGGAAAAACATCAAGACCGCCACTGCAATCAGCAACATCAACCCCAGGCCCAGCCACAACAGCAACCTGCTTAGCAGACCTGCCTGTTGCCTCTGCCGGAATAATTGCTGAAACTGTTGCGCCTGCTCACGGTAATTCATTGCTGCACTCATGGTTAATGAACATATCAGTTAAGTTAATTGGGGAGAACCAGATACTATTCAAGGCCATGCTGGTTTTTTACTGAGAAAGAAGCGCATCCGAAGCTTCGGATGCGCTTAGACTGGGTTATGGCTTTGCTGTGATTGGGCAAGGCGCCAGTTTCCAGACGCGCTCTACATAGTCTTCAATAGACCGGTCGGAGGTAAACTTGCCGACTGAAGCCGTGTTTAAAATAGCTTTTTTTGCCCAACCGGCTTTATCGCGGTACCAGCCGTCAATTTTCTGATGGGCTTCGACATAAGAGCGGAAATCGGCCAGTACCAGGTAAGGGTCACCACCTTCCAGCAGACTGCGTTTAATGGCGCCTAATTCACCCGGTTTGCCCGGCGTGAAGTAGTCAGTTTCCAGCCAGTCGAGAATGGCTTTAATTTCCGGATCTGCGTAGTAATAGTCCCAACTGTGGTAACCCGCTGCATTCAGCGCTTTCACTTCATCGACTGTCAGGCCAAAAATAGAGATATTATCGGAGCCCACTTCTTCAGCAATTTCAATGTTGGCGCCATCCAGCGTCCCCACCGTAATGGCGCCATTGAGTGCCAGTTTCATATTGCCTGTGCCAGATGCTTCTTTACCTGCGGTGGAAATTTGCTCTGAAACATCAGCGGCCGGGATCATTTTCTCTGCCAGGGTGACACGGTAATTTGGCATAAACACCACTTTCAGGCGGTTTTTCACCCGTTTGTCACTGTTGATTTTTTCTGCCACTTTATTGATGGCATAAATAATTTCCTTCGCCAGCTTGTACCCCGGCGCCGCTTTGGCACCAAACAGAAACACCCGTGGCACCATGTCATAGTCGGGGTTTTGCAGAATACGACGATAGAGCGCCAGAATATGCAGCAGATTCAGGTGCTGCCGTTTGTATTCGTGCAAACGTTTGATCTGAATATCAAAAATAGCATGAGGGTCTATGCTGACACCGGTCAGTTCTTTCACTGTATGGGCTAAATCGGCTTTATTCTGATGCTTAATGGCCATAAAGGCGTCCTGGATCTGTGCATCATCGGCAAATGCTGCCAGCTTTTTCAGTTGCTTCAGATCCCGTGGCCATTCTGTCCCTACCGTTTCATCCAGCAATTTGGACAAACGCGGGTTACAGGCCTTTAACCAGCGCCTTGGTGTCACGCCATTGGTCACATTGGTGAATTTGTCCGGCCACAGCGCGACCATTTCAGGGAACAGATCGGACTGAACCAAATCGGAGTGAATTTGCGCCACGCCATTGACACGGAACGACCCCACAACGGACAGGTGCCCCATTCTGACCATAGGCTCATGGCCTTCTTCGATAATAGAGAGCTTACGTTTTTTCTCGTTGTCGCCAGGCCACAGCACATCGACCTGCTCCACCAGGAAACGGCGGTTGATTTCATAAATCACTTCCAGATGGCGCGGCAGCACTTTTTCGAATAAACGTACCGACCATTTTTCCAGCGCTTCCGGCAACAGCGTGTGGTTGGTGTAGGCAAACACATGCTGGCAGATATTCCAGGCTTCATCCCAGCCCATTTCTGCGCGGTCCACCAGAATCCGCATCAGTTCAGGAATGGCGATAGCCGGATGGGTGTCGTTCAGCTGAATTGCCACCTGAGCACTGAACTGGCTCCAGTCGTCTCCATAGGTCCGTTTGTAACGACGGATAATGTCTTTTAACGAACAGGAACAGAAGAAATATTGCTGGATCAGGCGCAACTCTTTGCCGGCATCCGTTTCGTCATTCGGATACAAGACTTTGGCAATGGTTTCCGCTTCGACGTTTTCACGGGCGGCATCAATGTAACCGCCTGAGTTAAAGACGTCCCAGTTAAAGAAACCACTGGCACGCGATTCCCATAACCGTAGCACGTTCACCGAGCTGCCCTGATAGCCGACCACCGGAATGTCCCAAGGGATACCTTTGATGATGCGGCCAGGGTGCCAGACTTTTTTCATTTTACCTTGCAGGTCGTAGGTGGTTTCGACATAGCCATACACTGAGACTTCCTGCACTGATTCTGGACGGCAAATTTCCCAGGGGTTGCCATATTCCCGCCAGCTGTCCGGACGCTCAATCTGGCGACCATCAGAAAATTCCTGTTTAAACAAGCCATGTTCGTAATGAATGCCGTAGCCGATAGCCGGGTAGTTCAGGGTCGCCATTGAGTCAATAAAGCAAGCGGCCAGACGGCCCAGGCCACCATTCCCCAATGCCATATCTTCTTCCTGATCTTCCAGATCAGCGATATTCAACCCTAATTCAGCCAACGCCTGTTTAGCGGCCTCGTAAGCTCCGAGGTTGTGCAGGTTATTACTGAACAGGCGCCCCATCAGGTATTCCAGGCTGAAATAATGCACAGCCCTGGTGTTTTGTTCATAGTGAGTGCGTTGAGTATTACGCAGGCCATCGAATACGTATTCATTCACTGCGGCACAGGTAGCACTCCACCAGGCCTGACGGCTGGCTTTGTTAATATCAGTACCCAAAGTACCGTGCAAATGACGGACAATGCTGTTCTTTAATTCATCAGATGTGGGTAAATGCGCCACTGCGCCTGTAGCCAACTGGCTTTTCGCTTGATTTTTCATTGCCAAATCCCGGTTTGCGGCCTGAAGCCGTTATTGTCATAAGAATAATTGTAGAAAAATTACAAAAACCCTTGTCTCTCGTCAAGATTCAGCAGATTACCCTCCTGCCACCGTAATTAAATTACGTAATTGTGGCAGGATTATTGCATTAGCTTGTGATTGTTTAAATTTTAGCGAACACATCATCTACAAAAGCTTTAGCATCGCTTTCCAGCTGCTGCAAATGCGCTGGGTCGACAAAGCTTTCCAGATAAATCTTGTAGCTGTTTTCGGTGCCGGAAGGCCGCGCGGCAAACCAACCGTTTTTAGTCACCACTTTGACCCCCCCTATACTGGCGTCATTGCCTGGAGCCTTGGTTTGTACTGCCAGAATGGGATCGCCAGCCAATACTGTCTGAGTCACACTGCTGACATCCAGAGATTTCAGGGCTTTCTTTTGCTCTGCCGTCGCACTGGCGTCGAGACGGCGGTATAAAGGCGAGCCAAATTCGCGGGTTAACGCCTGATATTGCTGGTAGGGATCCACCCCGGTTTTCGCCAGCATTTCTGCGGCCAATAAACCCAGAATAAAACCGTCTTTATCCGTCGACCAGACCGAGCCATCGAATCGCAGGAAGCTGGCACCGGCACTTTCTTCACCACCAAAGGCGATGCTGCCTTTGTGCAACCCGTCCACAAACCATTTAAAGCCCACAGGCACTTCGTACACTGTACGGCCACGCCCCTGAGTCACACGGTCAATTAACGCACTGGAGACCAGGGTTTTGCCAATCGCCAAATCAGCCGACCACTGAGGTCTGTTGCTGAGCAGGTAATTAATGGCGACTGCCAGATAATGATTGGGGTTCATCAGGCCGCCACTGCGGGTCACAATACCATGGCGGTCAAAATCCGGGTCATTCCCTACCGCTATATCAAACTGGTCCTTCAGTTGGATCAGGTTGGCCATTGCATAAGCTGACGAGCAGTCCATGCGAATTTTGCCGTCTTTATCCAGCGGCATAAATGCAAAAGCCGGATCAATGCGCTCATTCACCACTGTGATATCCAGGCCATAGGTTTTGGCTATCACAGACCAGAAGGCCAAACCCGACCCGCCCATCGGGTCAACCCCAATGCGGATACCTGCTTTGGCGATAGCAGCCATGTCAATCACATTCTTCAAATCGTCGACGTAAGGAGTGACATAGTCATAACTCTGGCAGTGCTGGCTCTGCAGCGCTGCTGACAAACTTTGCTGCTTCACACCTTGCAGTTGCGTGGCCAGTAACTGATTAGCCCTGTGTTGGATCCAGTCGGTCACATCGGTATCTGCCGGGCCGCCGTGGGGCGGATTGTACTTAATACCGCCGTCTTCCGGCGGATTGTGCGAAGGGGTAATGATCAAGCCATCCGCCAGACCTTCAGTCCGGCCCCGGTTGAAACATAAAATGGCATGGGAGATCACTGGTGTCGGTGTGTAACCCATGCCCTGCTGGATCATGGTATGGACGCCGTTGGCGGTCAGCACCTGTAACGCCGTAGCAAAGGCAGCTTCTGACAAGGCATGAGTGTCTTTGCCTAAAAACAATGGGCCAGTGATGCCTTGCGTCTGCCGGTACTCAGCCACAGCCTGCACTATGGCCAGAATATGTGACTGGTTAAAGGAGGCTGAAAAGGCGCCACCTCTGTGGCCTGAGGTCCCAAAGCTGACCAACTCTGCGGGTACTTTCGGGTCTGGTACCAACTCATAGTAGGCTGATACCAGTTGTGCCACATTGATCAAGCTTGAGGCTGGCGCTACCTGACCGGCCAGTGAGTGCAAAGACATCGCTGTATCTCCTTATAATAAGTCGCGTATTTTTTCCACATCCGCGCTGTTGTAACCCAAGGTTGTGGCCACTTCAGTCAGCATCATTTTCTTACGGGTTGTATTGGAATTGGTAATGACCCAAAAGTCAGTGTTTGGGATAGATTTCGGGTTAGTGCTGCTGCCTGCTTCCTGCAATTCGTGTTCGCTGCGCGCAAAATACAGTCGGTTACGGCCTTTAATATCCAGCACCTTGGCAAATTCTTTTTTGTGAGCCCGTGCCAGCGCAGACAAAATAAACAAAAACCGGCCAACCACACTGTGTTCTGCCGATAAGTCCTGTTGGCTCAAGACGTCAAACACTGAACCTGTATTGGCTTTTTCCGGCTTTTTCGTCTCCATGTCAGCAACAGACACCGACTCAAGCGGGATTTGTGTCGCATGGGTCTGCAACAATAAACGGCGCAGAATATCCGACGCACTTTCGCCAATTTCCTGAGTCTGGCTGGCGATAAATTGATAAAGATCGTCGTCTATCTCAATGGTTTTCATGAACTTATTCCGCGTTTTAGTAAAATTGACAACATTATATAAAGCCGGCAGTCCTGACGCTATAGCCAGGATCTGTTAACCTGTGGCCAATTTAATCAGAAGGATCCCAGATGCTATTACATACCGAGATCTCCGGTCAGGGTCAAGCTGTGTTGCTGTTGCATGGTTTATTTGGCAGTTATGAAAATCTTGGCGTCATTGCCCGTCAGCTGGAATCCTATCAGGTGATCAGCATGGATTTACGTAATCATGGCCGCTCACCCTGGAGTGATGAAATGAATTACCCTGCCATGGCGGATGATGTCGCCGAAACCCTGGCTCAGTATGGCATTGAGCAGGTGGTCGTTTTGGGCCATTCCATGGGCGGGAAAGTGGCGATGCAACTGGCTTTGTCCAGACCCCATCTGATCAGCAAGCTAATTTTGGCCGATATTTCGCCAGTGCAGAATAAACCGCGTCATCAGGCTATTTTTGCCGGTTTGTCGGCCGTCGCAGCAGCTAATGTGCAAAGCAGGCAACAGGCCGATCAGCTGCTGACGGCGTATATTGCAGAGGCTGGAGTTCGTGCTTTTTTACTGAAAAGCCTGCAAAAAGCAGCAACAGGTTTTGCCTGGCGTTTTAATCTGGATGTGCTGCAGTCCTGCTACGATACTATTCTTCAGCCACCTGCCGCGACAGGTCCTTACCCCGGCCCTACACTCTTTATCAAAGGCGGCGATTCCGATTATTTACTCAGTGAGCACCAAGGCGTGATCAGCACACTTTTCCCTCAGGCCAAAGCCAAAGTGATTATGGGCACAGGTCACTGGTTGCATGCCGAAAAGCCTGCGGCTTTTGCAAGACTGGTCAATGATTTTTTATTGACTTAATGCAACTAATTCCCAACTAATTTGTGCTATAGTGCGCGCAATTTTTTTCGGGCCAGCTGCAGTATGAGTATTGAACAGTTTGAAACCCTGGGTTTAGTGCTGGGTGTAGGTGCTTTGTATCTCTTTATCGTGATGGCGATATGGGATGTGCTTAAGAAGAGTAAAGCACCCCGTTTTGGCAAGTTTTTTGTCTGGCTGGTGCTGTTTTTGTCACCTGCAGTCTTTGTAGCCAAACTGATTATTGAATATTTCTTAGCAGAGTAAGGTGCGTTCATGGCGAAAATTGCCACCGATCGCACAACCATTGATTTGTTTGCGCATGACAAAAGACCTGGCCGGCCACGGACCAACCCGCTGCCACGCGAAGAACAGGTCAAACTGAATAAACGCAATCAAATCAAACGCGATCGGACTAAAGGTTTAAAACGTATAGAGTGCAAAGTGTCGGAGCAACTGTACCAGCAGTTGTGTCAGAGCGCAGAAGCGCAGCAGATGACCCGGAGCGCCTATATAGAGTTGGTTTTAGAACAAGCGTTGCGTCAGGCGCAACTGAAGTAAAAGGCTGAGCTTATGGCTACTGTAGGTATATTTTTTGGCAGCGATACCGGTAACACCGAACATATCGCCAAGATGATTCAAAAAGAGCTGGGTAAACAGTTATTTGATGTGTTCGATATTGCAAAGAGCACCAAAGAACAAATTGCCAGCTACGATTTGTTGTTATTTGGTATTCCGACCTGGTATTACGGCGAAGCCCAGTGCGACTGGGACGATTTTTTCCCTGAGCTGGAAAACATTGATTTCGAGAATAAACTGGTCGCTATTTTTGGTTGTGGTGATCAGGAAGACTACGCCGAATACTTCCTTGATGCGATGGGGACCTTAAGAGACATTATTGAACCTAAAGGTGCCATCATCGTCGGTCACTGGCCAACCAAAGGCTACAATTTTGTTGCCTCCAAAGCCTTGGCGGACAACGATCACTTTGTCGGTTTAGGGATTGATGAAGACCGTCAGCCAGAATTGACCGAACAGCGTGTCAAACAATGGTGTAAACAAATTTATGACGAGCTCAGCTTAAAAGAGCTGGAAGCGTTATAAGCAAAAAAAGCCGGGGATCCCCGGCTTTTTTACTTTTTTGGGGTCAGAGATCCTGCTCTGCTGCACGGTACTTTGGTTTTTTCCGGATATACACTTTGCGGTTCACTTCACAAACCAGTTGCTGCTTCGCATCTTTGACATGCACAACAAATTCAGGAAAGTACTTTTCTCCCGCGGCGGTTTTTTCTTTCACTTCATCCAGTTGGGCATCTGTCAGTACAAACTCAGCACAGAGCTTGCTGCGCCCTGGTGTGATGTAGTTAATGTCGGCCTGTTTATCCCAAACGATGTATTCTTTACCCAAAGCTCCCATCAGCATCAAAGGATAAATAGGGTCGGTCATCGCAAACATGGAGCCACCAAACTGGCTGCTGTTGATATTACGGGTCCAGGGCCGGTTTTTCAGCACCACCTTGCAATAACGGTAATCCTCCGACAGTTCTTCAACCCGAATGCCACAAAAGAAAAACGGTGGCCAGAAGTTCAGTAAGTGCCGCATCACTGCGGGTTTAAATGCCCAACGCATAAAGCCCTCTCTGGTATGACCTGTTGTCGCAATTCTATACCCCGAACTGCCGTTTGTCTGCTGCGTTCTGCCCATTAACAGTTTGCTTCTTAAGGCAATGCCCTTATAATCATTTGAAATTGAAGCAAGAACGGGACATTCAATGTCAGATCACAATACGGAACTGCGTAAAGCAGGTCTTAAAGTTACACTGCCACGGGTTAAGATTTTGGATATTCTGCAGGATCCAAACCATCAACATATCAGCGCGGAAGATGTATACAAGATCCTGCTCGACCTGGGTGAAGACATTGGTCTGGCCACTGTATATCGTGTGTTAAACCAATTCGACGATGCGGGTATAGTCACCAGACACCATTTTGAAGGTGGGAAATCGGTGTTTGAACTGAGCAAAATGGACCACCACGATCACCTGGTGTGTCTGAGCTGCGGTAAAGTCATTGAATTTGAAGACGATGATATTGAACGCAAACAGTTAGAAATTGCCGAAAAAAATGGTATCAAACTGACCCACCACAGCCTGTACCTCTATGGCGAGTGTGTCGATAAAGCGGAATGCGAAAATAACCGCAGCCACAAAGGCTAATGCCTCCAGAAAAACCGGCTACGCCGGTTTTTTTACACCTGCCAGTATCTGCTCAGTCAAATAACCAACTTCGGTGGCCCAACAACACTCAGGCCGTGGCCGACGAACACCAAACTGACCTTTCAGTGGCCGGCAATTGCTGATCGCCTGAACCAGCGGCTCAGGAATTTCATTCACGCCGTAGCAGGCGCCTAACAACGCACCTGCTACGGCGGCATTATCTGCCGTGTCCCCGCCCCGGCGAATGGTATCGTAAATGCCATCCAGCCAGTCAGCCGCATACAACAACTGCCAAAGTGCATTCTGCAAGCTGACCAGTATCGGATGGTCGTCAGTATAAAAATCTTTTGGCGGCATAAACAGAGCCTGATCGATGGCCCGGATTATCAGCTTGTCCACTTTCAGCTGCAGTGCCCAGTCTTTGATTTGTTGGTACAGTTCATCCGCGCTGCAGTCATTTTCCAACAAATGGCCAAGCGCCATCACATACAACCCCGTCACTTGCTGATTCAGCAGATTCGGGTGAGTCAGTGCCGTGTCGGCCATGGCCCAGGCGGCCAGTTGAGGTAATGAATAATGTGGAACAGCCAGCGCAATAGGGGCAATCCGGGCCAGAGGCGTAGGTGCAAATGAGTCTTCGCTCTGCCGTCCCAGCAGTGCCTGTTTCAATTCTTCAGGAACAGCGAAAGGCTCAGTCCGCAGCCAGTATTCGTACGCCTGCCAGGCCCCCTCTTCCTGATAATCTCCATAGTGCGCCAGCAAACGGCATAACAATAAAGCCAGCTCCCCACTGTCTGTAACCTGCCCTGGTTGGGTGTTCCAGCTGTTTTGCAGCAACAGTTCATCCAGACTACCACCGAGGCGCAAGGCCCGTTCTGTATCTGTCAGGTTTTCCAATGCGGCGCCAGTGACTTCACCGGCTAACAAACCGAAGATCAACCCTTGGGCTTTGGATAGCAGTACAGCCTCTGGCATAACCCACTCAACTGATGAATTTTTAAACCTTGTGCTTAGTTATAAGCTATTGCGATGCACAAGCCAAGCTCTTGTTAAAAATCAATGTCATAGCTTAACTTCACTGCCTATACAGGGCTGAATGACAGGCATAAAAAAAGCACCCGAAGGTGCCTTTTTAAAATTCGCTCAATGAATTAAGCAGTTAAAGCTTCTTTCGCTTTAGCAACTAAGGCAGCAAAAGCGCCTTTGTCGTATACAGCGATATCGGCCAGGATCTTACGATCGATCTCAACAGAAGCACGTTTCAGACCGTCGATAAAGCGGCTGTAAGACAGACCGTTTTGACGGGAAGCAGCGTTGATACGCGCGATCCACAGCTGACGGAATTGACGTTTACGTTGACGACGGTCACGGTAAGCGTACTGACCCGCTTTGATCACTGCCTGGAAGGCAACACGATAAACACGGCTACGGGCACCGTAATAACCTTTAGCTTGCGCTAAAACCTTCTTATGACGCGCGCGAGCGGTCACACCACGTTTTACTCTTGGCATTTAAAATCTCCTAATGGCTTATGCGTATGGCAGACAACGTGCAACGCTGTTCACGTCAACTTTGGCAACTAAGGTTTTTGGACCTAAGTGGCGCTTACGCTTAGAAGATTTCTTCGTCAGGATGTGGCGAAGATGTGATTGTTTACGTTTAAAACCGCCTGAGCCGGTTTTCTTAAAGCGCTTTGCAGCACCTTTGTTGTTTTTCATCTTTGGCATAGTTTACTAACTCGCATTGTTTAGTGACAACGAATAATAAGGCGATAAAAAACGCCACTCTTTCAAGCGGCGTCTTTACATACTTGAAAGCCTTATTACTTCTTATTTGGGGCCAGCATCATGATCATCTGACGTCCCTCTACCTTACTCGGGAAAGACTCACAAACAGCAATGTCTGCCATGTCTTCTTTGATCCGGTTCAGAACCTCAATACCGATGTCCAGATGCGCCATTTCACGACCACGGTAACGCAGTGTGACTTTGGCTTTGTCGCCCTCTTCAATGAAGCGACGCAGGTTGCGTAGTTTTACCTGGTAATCGCCTTCATCAGTTCC
>NZ_JBBIQD010000019.1:0-46690 GCF_037442525.1 Rheinheimera sp.
TTACCAAGTACTAATTTAATACGTATTAAATTAGTACTTGGTAACGCAAAACGTTACCGTTAAACTAAACAGTACGTTACCGCCTAACTAACAAATAAATTGTAAATTGCACTTGCGGTAACGTTAATCTGTGCTACACTTGTGCTTAGTTGGTTGGTAACGTTTAAATAAGGTGGATGGCATGACAGAGATTGAAACCAGACAAAGCAAAATGCTGCTGGATGAAGTGGTAACAGCGCTGATTAATGGCATTAAAGAAGTGGAAGCCACAAACGAATCTATCACGGTTAAAAGCCGTAAATTCAAAGGCTTGGCAACTAAAGCGGTTAATGCCCTGTTCGGTAAGCGGGCGAAAATAAAGCCTAATACCGGCATTGTTTACACGTCTAAAATTAGGGCACAGGTAACAAAGCTTGGTTTATTTCACCACAGCTTCGACCAGAGCATGGCCAAGCTGATTGAAAGTAACCCTTTGTTTGCCAGTGAGTTGGAAGCATTAAACGGCCTGCCCCTGGTGCCTTTTCGTGAAGGCCTGCAGGCGCTGAAAGTGAAGTGCCAGGCAGCGGAACACCTGTTAAAAGAACTCGGATATTTGAAGCCATCCCAGGCCGACTACCCCAGCCAACTGACCACCCTAAGCAAGCGCTACCAGGACTGGGAAAGCGACGTTAAGCACCTAAAACAGCGGACCTTAGAGAAGCGCACCCAGGCACTGGAAACGCTAAAGGAAAAGCTGGCCGCTGCGGAATCGCTGCAGGAAGCCGTCAGCGGGCTGAAAATTGACCATGAAGTAATGCGCTGGCTAAAGCCGCCGGTCGTCAAAAAAGAGAAGGTGGAAAACCAGCAGGCCCAGGCGCTGGACAGAAAGAAAAGCGGCGGCGTTATCCATATCGACTATAAGGCGCTGATGGCCCATGTTGAATACTTGGCTAACCCTAAAATCATTAACGAGACTTGGACCTGGGAAGCTATTGCGACCGCGGTCGCATTTGCCACTGGGCGCCGTCCCATTGAAGTGCTGCTGCAGGGTAAGTTTGAAAAAATCGACCAGCATCGGCTTTGGTTCAGCGGCCAGGCTAAAGAGCGCGGCGGCGTTGACTATGAAAACCGCTTTCAAATTTACAGCCTGATCGATGCGGACTTTGTGCTGCAGGCGGTCGAGCGCTTGCGCGACTATTCGACGGTAAAGGCGCTGAACGAGCTGGACGAAGCCAGGCACTACGAAAAAAACCGCCTGGTCAATAATCGGGTGGCGGGTCCGCTAAATCAGTTTATGCGCCGGTTCATGCTGGGCGCTGGATTAACAACCGGCATCCCTGGGCGGGATTGGGTCTTTAAAGACACGCGGGCCATTTACGGCAAGCTATGTTATGACCTGTTCTTTGAGGCTGATCCGCGCTGGGAAAAGATGGACGCCGACGTGTTTTATAAGGAACTGCTGGGACACTCAGAGCTAAACGCGCAGCAGCATTACAAGCACATTAAATTCCGCAACCTGGGCAAGCAGTGGAAGACGATAGAACACGAAGAAAAAGACCGCTTCACCGAGCTGGAAAAGCTGGACGACCACCCGGAACTGTCTTCAAAGGCCATGCAGGCAATCCACCAGTGGGTTAAAGATTACGTCCGGGCAAACCCTTCCGCCGAGGTGATTTCTAACACCATACGCCGCGGCAAGGGCACCCGCCTGGACTCTGCAAACCGTTACCTGGAAGTGGTAAAGGGCGCCATCGGTCTGGATTATTCCCTGGCGGACATTCTGGCGTCTGACGAAGACGTGGAAGCGGCCCAGGGTGCTGACCAGGTGGAAGAACACGACGAGCCGGAAGCCGAACCAGCGCCAGTAAAAGCGACACCGGCGAAGGCGAAGAAAGTCGCCCAGGAGAAGCCGCAACCGGCAGAGCGCCCGCACTTCAAAGCGCCGCACAAAAACGACGACGGCACCTATCTGGCAGAATTTGACCTGGCTGGCGCCACGCACACTTACACGGTCACCGCTGACGATTCAATGGCGGCAATGAAACAGGCCTGGGCTATGTATCAGGACGAACTAAAAGGGGGTAAGGCGAAGAAGAAATAAAGGGGAACGTTAGCCAGGCGGCGGCAACCGCCTGGCCAGCACACAATCAAACCGACTAAGGAAACAATTATGTCAGACGCATTATATACACAATTACGGGCAATGCCATTTTATCAGTTAGTAAAGCAGCCGGACGACGTGCTGGTGGCGCTGTGCCACCGCCTGGGCGGAAAGGCCGTACAGGAGGGGGTGATCAAGATGCGCCGGGTAAAAATGACCATGGAAACAGCAGGAGAGCTGCAGGCATGATTCAGAGAGTAGAAATAACCCTTTGTGTGGGTTTGGTCGGGGTTTGCATCATAGGCCTGCTGGGGGACGAATGGGACGCGGTTTATGGCCATATCTCAGACGTGACCCCGGAAGACTGGCTGGAATCCCTGCCAGAGCATGACAAGCCCATGGAGGGCATTTACACCCTGGTTTGTGATGTTGACCACCCGGAAGACGACGACCAGCCGCTTAAATATTCAGTTGTTGAGGTTAAGGCATGTTAGAGAAAAAGAAAAAGTTTCGAGGCTGGTGGGCGCGGTCGGAAGTCCTGAAAGCCACCGGCAAGGAGAACCCGACGGCGGACGACGTGCTGGACGTTCTGATGGGCCGGGACCAGTACAGCGACACCGATTACCTGGTGCATCGTTACGACGAACCGGCGGCTAGAACAATGCTGCAGCGGTTTAACTTCATCTGGTTTATGCCGCTGTATCTGCTGACGGTGCCATTTCAGTGGCTTATCCGCGGGCAGGTTGGCGTCAACAGAAACAGCCGCATGGGCCGCATTTTCGACGCCATTGTGGGCTTTAATTAACAGTAAATTAGGGGTTTGACTATGTTTAAAAAATATACCATTGAATGGAACGACTTTACCGCGGTTTTTGCTGTAGACCACAGCATTATGACGGACGAACAACTGCACGAAATTAACAATTTCTGGAGTGATAGCGACCTGAGAGTGGACGACGAAAACGGCGACATTACGATGGCCGTTTTAAAGATGCTGGCAGGCGTCTGTTTTAATTTGCAAGTCAGCTACGACCTGAACACCTGGGGCGTTATGAGCCGCTTTGACTGGGACGACGACGCCGGGGTGGAGGGCTGGCCAAAGATGGACGGAACCCATGGCATCATTATTTTGTCGGTGGATAATGTGCAATTTGACGCCAACGACATGAGCGCCAAAACCGAAACCCTGGAGAAAATGCCACCGGCGCCGAAGCGGCCAAGCTGGTAAAGTAAATCTGGAGAACAGCCCGCCACTTGGCGGGCTTTTTTATTCCTGGGCGGCTAAGTAGGCCTGTTCGACCTGGCGCATGGCGGCCAGGCTACCAATTGACCCCAGGGTAAGCCGTTGCTGGCGCCAGGTTTCCGCTTCCGTGATTAGACCGTGCCAGGCCCCGTTCCCGTCGGCCCATACTTTCAGCGCGTGGGTGCCAGTCCAGGCCTGATATTCTTCCACCCCGGCGCTGGCATCATCCGGGCGACTCCAGGAGTGCTGCAGCTGGATGGGCAGGCGCAAAAACAGAATCATGGCACCCCTGAAAATGTCTTTCCTGGCGCAGGAAACAACACCCGCCCCAGGGTAAAAATAACTTTCTAAGTGCGCCTGACAGGTGTCATAACGAACGTTGATTGCGTTGGCCAGCATAACCGGCCAGGCGTCGTTCGGGACGTTGCAATAGTCTATATCGCCGTCCCTGGTGCCCACGGCGTCCGATTCCGTCGGCCAGCTGGTGACGGTCAGGCCCAGCCGTTCGGCCACCAGCTGGTTTATGTACTTGTTGCTAAGTTTTGAATGGTCCATGCGGTCACCTTCCTGTTATGCCAGCTGTCTGGCGTTGTCGATAGCCAGGGCCTGCAGCAGGCCGCCCAGCTGGGCGTCGTCTAAATCACCGAAAAAGACCTGGGCCAAGTCGTCGCTGGTCAGCTGGTGCGCCACCAGCAAGGCGCCAACCCCTGCCCCGCGGCTAACTGTGGCCACCTTGGCCATTAGACCGTCCGGCAGCTCCAGGGACGCTTCCAGGTGCGCTTTTAACGCAGCCTGGACTGGCTGGCGCTTGATGTTGTGCGCCAGGTAATGCCCGTCGTGTGCGTTTAACACGCCTGCAGCAGCTCCCAGGGCGTCTTCTGTGGACAGGTCAGGCTTACCCAGGGCCTGGCGCACTACGTCGGCCACAGTGGCCACTGCAGGCGTTTCCAGTTTTGCCCAGGCGGTGCCGCTGACCGTCATAACCTTTTGCAGCTCCCGTTCAAATTCAGCCCGCCCCGCACTTTCGACGCCCTGCTGGGTTTCTGGGGTTCCGGGGTGCTTTCCGGCCTCTGCGGATCTTCCGGGTTTTTCGGTGCTGGGGATTTCTTCGGATCCAACCACCAAAGCCGCGCCAGCAAAGGGATCCAGAGGGGCTTCAACTGTTCCACCCTGACCCTTATTGTTATATACAAATAATTGGCAAGGTGGAACACTTGGCACAGCTGCAGCAGCTGGCTGTGTGACGGTTTCCTGTTGCTGATTTTCCAGCTGGCTGTCCAGCTCTTTTACGTGCGCTTCAATACCGCGGTTACGCAATTCAACCAGGACCTTTGCATGGGCCAGGCTTTGTTCCTGCAGGCCGTAGAGATTCACCAGGGCGCCAGCAATGCGTCGTTTCGGTTTGGCTTCGACAATCAGGCCATAGCTGCGGTAATGGCCATGCAGCCACTGCAGTGGGTCAGTAAAGGCGGTTTCAGACAGAGCAACGCCGGAATATTTGTACAGCGATTCCTGATTGCGTTTAAGCCAGGCCTGCAGAATGTCGTTAATCTGCCCCTTGCTCCACTGCTTGCCGGTGTAGTTCAGTTGTTCGTCCAGGCCTGCAGCGCCCAGCAGTTTGACCATGTGGCGCTTTTTGATGCTCATGTGTCGCCAGCTGGTGCGTGACCGGCTGTGTTTGATGCTGTTAATGTCCAGCGCCTTGGCTGCGTCGTCGCTTAGGTTCAGCAGTGACAGTTTTTTGATGCGGCTAACGTAGTGATCTTTAATCTGTTTGTAAGCCAGGGCATTTACCACCGCGTCAAAAGCATTTTCTGGGCGTGGCACTGGTGTGTCTTCTGGTGATGGGCCTTGTTCTGCAAATTGGCTGTAAACGTCCACGGCCAGGCTGTGCAGTTCGTCAATGTCCTGGGCGCTGGCTTCGCGCAAGTTCAGGTCTTTTACCACCTTGGCTTTTTCCACTTCCAGCGCTGTGGCGCCGTAACCGCTGGCCAGGGCCGCGGTCAGTTCGTCTTCGCTGATCAGCCTGGTGTCGTTCAGTTCGTCCAGTAATTCGCGGTTTGTGGTTTCGCGGGCTTCGTCCAGGGCATCTTGTCCGAATGACGCCTTTTTGTCGTCCTTCTTAACGTGAACAATGCTGTAACCTTCCTCGATGGCCTGGCGCAGGAATTCGCCTTTAAAGTTGTTCAGGCTCTTGTTGACCTGGGCTTTTGCCTGGCAGTAAAGCGACTCAAAGAAATGGTCACGCACTGAGGCTTCGCCCGTTCGCCAGTCGATTTTCAGCAGGTCGCAGGTTTCCCGGCTTAACTGGTCAATAACCAGCTGGTGGATAACGTCGGGATCCGTCGGGTGGTTACGCTCTGCCGGGTCTAAATACACGCGCATGGTGTTGACGTTCCTGGCGCGGTTTAAGCCCTGGTGTGCTTCGTCTGAGGTGCCAGAGTTGGAAACCAGGTGGCCGTATACGGTGGCGAACTGGTGGTGCGGAATATCAAAGCCGGTTCCCAGCGTCGGGGACGCTATGATGTTGTCCAGGGCTTTAGGCAGTACCAGGCGGCGGCCATTGTGTACCGGCTCCCAGCCTATTTGCTCCAACGTCGCCCGGCGGTCCAGGTGCATAAACACGTCCGCGCCCAGCATCAGGTCGATCACTGTGTCTTCGTCTGCGCGGTCGCGGGTCAGGTCATACAGAGCAACGCCGCCCACTTCGTCCACTTTGGCCACGCTGACAGAGGCCTGGCCGCTTAATACCTTGGCCATGATGGCCGAGCCGACCGGGGCCTTTAATCGGATAGTGTCTTGCTTGGCCACGTATTTAAGGGCGGTCAGCGTTTCGCGGACCTGGGCCGTGGCGGACAGTTCACTGTGAACCATAAACAGGTTACCGGAATACTGGGCTTTGCCGTTGCTGCCAACCCGCGCCGCCAGCTTCTGCAGCTCTTTGCCGAACGTCTTTACCTGGCGCTTTGAATTTGAATACAGGTAATTGCACTCGCCAGCCATGGTGTGCTGCAGCCAGTCTTCGTTAAAGTGTGCCGGGCTTTCGTACACATACAGCGTTTTGCCTTTACCGTTTTGAAAGGTGTTCAGGTGGTACGTGCCGGACTCTTTGCCGATGTAGTTAGTAAACCACCAGGTCAATTCGCCCAGGCGGGCGTCGGCCAGCATCTGGTAACGGCTATGCGTCAGGAAGTAAGCCAGCAGGGCCAGCGCGTTTTCTGCGTGGGCCATGTCTGAATTGATTAAATGGCGCAGGCCTTGTTCGCATTCGTCGAAAAAAATCACGTCCCATTCACTGCCCTGCAGCCGGTGCAGGCTGTCCAGGGTAATAACCAGGCGGCGGGATTCTTTCAGTAAAATGTTTGGGTCAATGCCGCGAACATTCGTAATCATGTCTTCGTAGTAGTCCGCCTGCAGGTCGCCAGACAGACCAGAAAGCAACTGGCGGCGGTGGCTGATAATCAGGACTTTTAAGCCTGGGTTGTCAGCAATGAATTGTTTAACGTTGGTCGATTTACCGGACCCCATGGGGGCCTTAATCAGGTTCATGCCGCGGGTGAACCGGCACTGGATATAACGGCCATCAGAAACCTGGCGGTCATAACCACGAACACGCGAAACCTGGGCCGCTACCGCGTCCAGGCCTTCGGTTAAATATACGTCTGACCAGTCGGCCCCTTCTGCAGTTGGAAGCGCCCAGCGCCCGCCTGCTGCGTCGATAACTGCCCGGCCTGCTTTGTCGTTGTCCGGTGCTATGATGATTTCCGCGCCTGGGTGCTGTTTTTTCAGCTGGGCGGCAATACGTGGGATCTGGCCTTCACCAACCGGCGACACAACAATTTCCTGGGTGGCCAGGAACACGGCGTAAGCATCGGCAAAGGCGCCGACTATGATTATTTTGGTGACCGGTTTTGTTTTTGCTACCGCGGTAGCAAAAGTCGTAAAACAGTGTTCGGTGTCTGCGTCGTCAGATGAAAATTTGTCGTTGCCGTGGCTGTTCTTCTTGTCCAGGATCATTTCAAAGCCACCGAAGCGGCCCTGGTTAAATAGCTGGTCGAAGATAGCGCGGGCAACGAATGGGCGGCCCCATTTATCGGCGCCACGTTTTACGGTGACATACTGGCCGACGTCTTCCATTTTCTTTTTGACCAGGAACGGCGACGGCTTGACGGTTTGAGTGTCTTTTAAGCCATTAAAGTAAATTTCCTGGCTGGCCAGGGTGGCCATTTGTTCCGCCCACAGTTCTTTCAGGCGGGCTTCCTGCTCTTTCTTGCGCCGCTCCCTGTTGGCTCTGAATTCTTCTAACTGTTCCGGTGTGTATTCGTTCTTCGGGAATTTAAAGCCCGCTTGCATAGCCAGATAGATAAACGACCCGATGGTGACCTTTTGGTGCTTGCGGGCTATGTTCTTCCAGTGCCGGTTAAAGTCTTCGTCTGAATAAGAAGTTCCGCCCTTGGACCAGTCGTGGAATTCGCCCAGGACTTCATCGCCAAATTCGGAATAAAGGGAACGCCCGATAAGTTGCCAGTCTTGATAAGACAGGTTCGGGCTTAAAACGTCCAGCATTGCCGGGACTAGATTTATGTCTAGGCCATCATTCTTATAGTTCATTGTCATGTCTATTAATTAAACAGACGACAACCTTAAAAAAAGGTTGCAACAAGCCATAAGAGCCTCTAATATTGCCGCTGAAGACCTGCCACAGTCTTTTTTTGAATTGCTTCTTTCAGCGGCTTGGCTCTTATCCAAGCTTTACAAATCAAGCCAGTACCACCTGGCTTTTTTTGTGTCTGTAATTTGGTTAATGTTAGTTTTTTATCTTATATATCAATCACTTACCTGATTAAATTTAATCATACGGCGCGGCGTCGTGATTGTTGATCATCGGCCACGCATGATACGGATATTGTGTAACTCTAGTCAATGCCAAAGTTAACTATAGTTACAAGGTTTACAGGTTGATACCGGAAGGACTGACGCGAGCAATAACAGGGTGGGCATATTCCAGCGCATCCATTGCAAGCACGGATCGTTTTTGCGGATCAACTGGATCACTACAATATACAGATCCGCCCCTAATTGCTACCAAGTTTGTAATATATCTGTCCTTGTCTTTTGGTTTTATAACCACAAGTTCACCCGGCATTAAATCCAGGTGCGGCGCCACCATTAAAGCGTCGCCTTGTTTGGCCGCTTCGCCCAGGTCGTTGGTGTCCACCAGGAGCGCGTAAGCGCTGGGGTGCGGGGATGGTAACGCCAGGGTGGCGTCGTAGTCACTGCCGCCGGTGGTGCCGGTGATTTTCAGCCGTTCGCTTGTGCTGGCCGCCCAGGGCGCCCCGCATTTTCCAAACACCAGCTGGTCCAATGAAATATTAAATAGCATGGCTATCTTTATTAAATTGGACAGTGAAATGTCCGGGTTCTGTACTTCCCATTTAGTCCAAAGGTTCGGGACTATTTTCATGTCGTCCGTGACTTCGCCATGGGGCCAATTCCGAAGGGTATAACAATCAGGCCTTTCCCAGCCTCTTGCTGTACGTTCTTCGAGAATACGCTTTGATATGTTCGGAATAATTATTTTCATGGCTATATCTTAACACTTCCTGTTAGTTCAGCTTAACGACAATTTTTAGCGCCGTCACCCTTTCCTTATGCTGTAACTAAAGTTACACTGCATTCTAATTAAAGTTAATAGGAAAGTACAAAAAATGGACAAATCGGCCCTTATAGCTTATTTCGGTTCTGAACATAAAGCCGGGGCCTTTCTTGGCATTTCTCACGTATCCGTTAACGGCTGGGGGAATGTGCCAGATGGGCGGCAATATGAATTAGAGGTAAAAACCTTTGGCAGGTTGACTTCTGACCACACGGCTGCCGCACTGGACAAGCTAGACCCCAAAGCAACAGAAGCTTATAAGGCCCTGTGGCGTCGAATCGAACTTATATTAACTGGTAACTTTGCTTTATCACAATGTCCCGTGTCAGACATGGGGACAGATGAAGAACATTTATTGTTGGAAGCCACGCGCATCTATATGGACGCGACCGGCACCAGCGCCGCCGAGTTTGTCCGCGACCGCCTGCTGCCGTTGCTGCAACAGGCAGGCATTGAAGAAGACGCCCCAGACTCAGACGCTGATCAGTACGAAAAGTTTGTGGGCGCCGCCGTCAAAAAGTACCAACGCATTTTAACCGGCGCCCAGCCCATGCCGCTGAAACTAAAGTTACATTGGCTGGCAGCCCTGCCGGTTGAATACCGCGACGAAATTAACCAGGCCCTGGCGGCTGTCATTGGCAGTTATTTTGTGCCGATGGACGTGCGACCGCGGTCGCAAAAACCGGTTAAAGCCACCCTGCAACACCTGACCCGCAAGTTTTCGGACGTGCTGGGCAGCTCTGCCCCTGCCGCTGATGGCGTTTACGACAGCAACGACAACCCGGACGAAGTGCTGCAGATGCTGGACGAGTTGCACGAACTGATCGCCGCGGCTATTGCTGAATACCACCGCCTTTCCCAGGGGACAGGCCTTAAAAGCCGGTTTCATAACATGCTGCTGGCTTCCCCTGCGACGGAGTAACGGGCATGGGGTTCTGTGTTGAAGGTCTGCGGGAAGAAATTGTGGTGGCGTTTGCTGTGCCCATCCGTGGCCGTTCAACAACCGATTACGCGGACAACAGCAGCCCCCGCTTTAAAAACAAGCCCAAGCGTCAAATAGAAATTGACGAGGTAACGACGGTTGAAATTGAAGTACAGCCAATCCGTGGCGCCCAGGGCCGCCGGTTTATGACCTCATCCATGCCCCTGCTGGACAACGCCTTTACCTGCGCCCGTATGGTGCGGGCTATTAACCAGCTGGACGACATCAGCCGCCACTGGGTCCACTATGCGTACAAAGACGGCACCGACTGGGAAGCTATCACCGCCCTGACCCATTACTGCTATGGCCTATTTACAGCCCTAAGCGACGAAAAGCTGACAGCAAAAACGCTGAAAGAAATTCAGGCCCTGGTGTTTTTGGCGCTGCAGAATGTCCGCGAAGAAGTCCGCGAGGGTCAGCCGCGTTACAAGCCCCAGGACGTGCGGGAGCTGGCAAAGAAGAAACCCGACACCTGGAAAAAACACTGGGCCAGTCGCTGGGCGGCGTTAAACGCCATTTACCGCGAACTGGATTACAAAGCATTGGACGCGCTGAAAAATGTCAAACGTTAAGACTATCGAATGCGACGTGGCTTGTTTGTGTGGCCAGTGCTTTGCCTGGCCCCAGAAAGTCGAACCCAGCTACCCACAGCACCGGATCACCCGCCAGGGTCAGCATGTTTTAGTCTGCCCGCGCTGCTTTTTCTTCACCGGCCCGTCCGACAACCCACAGGCAACACTGACCTGGTGGGCGCTGTCGAACAAGCCAGGCAATGCCCACATTGCCGAACTGTGGTTAAAAGACTACCGGGAGCAGCAGGACGAAGCCAGGAGAAGAAAAAGTGCGTAAAGCATACCACCCCGCGACGTGCGACATTTGCGGCGAATTAGCGCTGGACAGTTTAAAGCCGGACTATGCCCTGCCGGACGTGGTGGAGCTGTGCGACCGTCATGTGTTCCAGGTGCATGACTTTGAAGCGAAAATTATTAAGATTAATCAGGACCGGGCAGCCAAGCGCCAGCCGACGGTCAGAAAACAAGAGCTTATCCAGGCGTTTGTTGTCTGTATGCAGCATGGGTTAATCATTCAGGTATCTGAGCCGGTAAAAAAACAATCCCTAACGGCTTGGCTATTTTCAGCATTTAGAGGTCGGAGACAATGAGAAAATTTAAAGAGCTTTTCCCAGGCGCCAACTTTTACCAGCTGCAGCAGCCGCTGGCCCTGGACAACATCGAACAGCAGCTGGAGCAATTCAGATATAAGCCTATCGGGGAGCATACCGCCAACGGCGCTGGCTTCTACCCGATGAACGACGACCCGGACACCCCGCTGACGTATCAGCACGAAGGCCAGACCGTTGGCATTTTCCTGCAGGCCAGCCGTGACGTCAAAATGTCGGACGTTAACGCCCGCCTGGAAAAGCAGGTAAAGAACATCGAAGAAAGCACCGGCAACCCGGTGACAAAGAAACAGCGCAACGACATTAAAGAGTCCATCATTAAAGAGCTGATGCCGTTTGCCCCGGTCAAAATCCAGCGCACGACTTTTGTTATTTCCAACCGTGACCAGCTGCTGATTGTGCTTACCAAGTCCGACAAGGTGGCCGAATCAGCCCTGGCGTATCTGCGAAAGTCTTTAGGCAGTCTGCCAGTTCGTCTTCCGCGTTACAAAGCGTTGCCTGCCGAAATCCTGGCCCGCTGGCTGCGTGGCAACCACACCCACGAAAAACACGAACAGATTTACCGCTGCAGCATTGGCAACGTGAAAGCCAAAGGCCGCGACGGTGAAATGGTGCAGTTTAAAAACGCCGACCTGCGCGGCGAGGTTATGCAGGCGGTGTTTAAAGACCTGGACGTGCTGCCGGTCGAAATTGACCTGGTGTTGTTTTCCGACCCGTTAGCGGGCGAACCCACGCTGACGTTTAATTTTCATATCCCTAAACATGCCCAGGGCCTGGTTGTGTCGCGCCTGGAATTGCCCGGCCTGTTTATGGAGCAAGTGGACGACCTGGACGACGAAGGCGGCCAGCACGAGTTTAAAACCGCCACTTACCTGGTCAGCAGTGTGCTGATCAAACTGTTTAACGCTATTGGTTACCCGTTCGGCGGGCTGATCACCTGGGAAGATGTAAAGGAAAAAACGAATGAAGCTGTATGACGAACCCCTGCTGCAATTAATCTTTGAACGCCAGCTGGTCGAAATCGCTAACCGGACCCTGCACCATTACGTCGGCGGTGAATACGCCGTGTGTGGTGATACTGAGTTTAATTTTAACCTGGCGTCTTACATTGCCCAGCGGGTCCGCATTACAGACATTATCAGCAGCCACCAACTGCTGTCGCGTTTAAAGCGTTTCCACGAACGCGGAATGCTGGCGTATGTTGGCCGCCCTTATCAGTTTTTCTTCCCGACGGAGCAAGCCCGCCAGGCCTTCCGCTTTGCCCGCCAGTTCTATTTAAATCAGGGCGTCCCAGAGTCAAACGGAAACGGCCCTATTTCTGCAAAGGTGGGCAACATTGCGGCCCTGCGCGAAGACTGCCTGCAGGCATTGCGCGAACGCTTCCCGCTGGTGAGCTATGACCAGGTTTATGGCCTGGCCAAGCACAAGGCCATGAAAGAGAAGGCCGCCGCATGAGCAGCACGAACGGCAACGTTTTGGACAATGAAGCTTACCCCACGCCGGTGGGCGTGGTGGAATCCCTGCTGCGTCATTTGGTCCTGCGCCCTGGTGACCGCTTCCTAGAGCCAGCCAAGGGCGAAGGCAACATATACGACCGGATCCTGTTACCGGCAGAGCAAAAGAGCTGGGCCGAAATTCGCCTGGGCGTGGACTATTTAACTGCTGACCTGGGTCAGCAGGACGTCATTATTACAAACCCGCCCTTTTCGCTGACAGAGCAGTTTATCCAGAAGTCAAAAGCCGAACTGGCCCCAGACGGAACCATGGTTTACCTGCAGCGGGCCAACTACCTGGGCACGGTGAAGCGGGTCAAATTCTGGGAGCATGTCGGCTTCCCGAACAAGCACCCGGTAATCGTACCGCGCCCGCGCTTTGTCAAAGGCAAAGGCAAGTCAGGCGATAGCTGCGAATACATGTGGTTTATTTGGGACTACGGCAACCGCTTCCCGACTATCCCGCTGGGCATGTCCCACTTAATCACGCCAGGCACCACAATCCCGGACATGATGATTTACCGCCACGGGGTCGCCGCATGAACAGCTTAGAACATGCCCAGCTGGCCCATGATTTGGTCGAATACCTGGAGCAGAAAAAGCTTGGTCTGTCGCCATCAGATGCCGTCTGCGCCTTGCGCTCTGCAGCCAACATGATTGAAAACAAGCAAGCGGCTGAACTCCACGCCGCTGCCATTAAAAAAGCACTATTGGGCCTGATGAACTAACCCAGGCCATGAACGAGGAAAGCAAGACCATGAAAGACCAGCCAATAACTGGCGCCGATGTGGTGGCCGCGGTAAAGGCCGCCACGATTACCAGGACAAAAGAGTGGGCAGCACAAACCCACTGCGCCTGTGACCGACTCTTTGCCAGCAATGGCCCCATGACTGGCGACGTGGCCCGCCGTTTAGGTGTCGGCATGGCCAAGGCTAAAACGCTGCTGGATAAAGCGGAAAACGCCAACCTGCTGGCGAAGAACAGCCGCGGCGGGCAATGCCGTTGGTGGCCTATCGGTTACCTGGCCGAACTGAAACAGGCCGCCCAGGGCGCCGTCCAGGGGGCTGCATGATGAACCATATTATGGTTGACCTGGAAAGCGCCGGGGAAGGTTCAAACGCCCCGATAGTTGCCATTGGCGCCGTTGCTTTCGACCCGTACACCGGCGAAACCGGATCCGAATTCTATATGACCATCACTCTGTCCAGCGCCGTCAAATACAGTTCAGGCATTGAGCCTGGCGCGGTGGTCTGGTGGATGAAGCAAAGCGACGAAGCCCGCGCCGTTTTCCGCGACGAAAAAGCCCGGTCTTTCCTGGAAGTGCTGCTGGAGTTTGACGCCTGGCTGGCCACTGTCTGCGAGTACAAAAAGCGCCGCATCTGGGGCAATGGCTGCGACTTTGACCCGGTGATTTTATCGAACGGTTACAAGGCGGCAGGGTTTCAGGTGCCATGGGGTCGCTATGCTGCCCGCGGCTGTCGTGACATTGTGGACCTGGGGCGCGACCTGCTGAACATTGACCCTAAAAACGAACTGAAAATGGAAGGCGTGGCACATAACGCCCTGGACGACGCTTATCACCAGGTCCGCTATGTGTCCGCCATCCTGCGCGAATTAAAGCGCCGAACCAATACCCTGCCGCCGAGCCTGGCGGCCTGATTTACTAACGAAGGAAGAACCGATGCAAAATCAAACCATTTACCCGCTGGACAAAGGCCTGCTGCGCGTTGTCATTGGCCAATACCCGAAGAAAGAAAACGGCCAGCAGGTTTACAACGGCAATAAACCCGTTATGGCAAACAAATATATGACCATAGGCGAGGTGACGCGCTGGCCAGGTGAGAACGGCGGCAGTTATGACAGCGTGGAGTTTTACCCAGGCTTCACCATTCTGGACACCAACAAAGAAGGCCGGATATTCTGGGATAGCCAAAACCAGCAAGGTGGCTACCAGGCGCCAGCCCAGGGCGGCTATCAGCAGGCGGCCCCACAAGGCGGTTACCAGCAGCACCAGCACCAGGGCCACCAACAACGCCACACAACACAGGGCAGATAATGACAGGGGAAGCGCTAACAAAAGCCCAGGTTTGTGAAAAGCTTTTCTGGCACTTTCGAGGCAAGTTTAAAACCCAGAAAGATGCTGGGGATCATTATGGTGTATCGGCGTCGTTTATTTCTGCCGTGGTAAACGGAAAGAAGTCACCGACCCAGAAAATGCTTAGCGATTTAGGCCTGGTCAAAGTAGTGCAATATTTCCCCGCCCCGCCGGATAATCAGTTGCAATAAATTATCGGGCATTGTTGACAAGTACCCCTTTTCTATGAGAAAAAGGCGATTATATGTTGTAGGTAGAAATTCGCCTGCAGATAACAGCATAACTAAACCCCGCTAAATAGCGGGGTTTTTTCATTTCTGGCCAGGTGGTTTTTATGTGACGTTTAAAGCTGTTCCCAGTGTGTTAAACCAGCTTCACACTTCATAAGTTAAGTTGGCATGTGATCGTACCGTTCCCCGCATGTGGCCATAAGGCAGGGGTTAGGTTTGGCCTGGCGCCCCATTAATACATCAGCAGCCCCGACCCCACACGATTTACACCAAGTTGCTACCGCGGTAGCAGCACCGAAGAAGACATGACCATGAAACAAGAGCACCTAACCGGGCTGCTGACGCTGATCACCCTGGTGGTGGGCGGGCTGCTTGGCGTCTTGTGGTCGGCACACACTGCACTGCAGGCCGAACTAAAAGACTCAAACGCACAATTCAATAACCTTCGCGTGGAAATCGCAAAGGAATATATCACCGGCCCCCAGCTCGAAAAGCGTCTGGATTCGGCCATTCAACCACTGCAAGACAGCATGAAGCTGATTGCTTCCCAGCAACAGCAACTTATGCAGCTTGTGGCAAAGGGACAATCTGACAAATGAAAAAACCGATTTATTACGGCCTGCTTTCCCCGTTCGACGTAGTGCGGTACGCAATCGCCGTTTGTGACGTTATCGGCCACGGCTCCAGTGGTTACGCGGTGGAAATGTGCGTGGAAACCTGGGCCGCGGAAAGCCTGCTGGGTCAGTACCAGGACAGGCACCCGGAAAAGCTGGGCGTCGGCGGTGGCCAGGTAGACGAAGGGACATTTAAGTGGCTGCAGGGCAAGTATGCCGGTACAGCCATTGACGACAAGATTTATAAGGCCTTTGGCATTCGCCTGGGCGATTTGACTTATAGCAGCCTGCCACATAGCCCGCTGGCCTGCATGATTTTTACCCGCTTGCGTTACTGGGTTGTCACAAGCCCGATTCCAACCACGCGGGAAGAAAGGGACGATTATTGGAAGCTGCATTACAACAGCAGCGAAGGTAAGGGCGCCCCTGAACACTTTATCCGTCAGTGCCGGGTTGCCGATGTTGACGGGTTACTAAAGCAGGCAATGGGCCTGCGCCAACAATAGGAGACACATCAGTGTTTAAGAAGTTCGTAGCATTAGCCCTGGCCACTATGGCGGCCTTGGCAGTATCAGCGCCAGCTATGGCGTTTGATATTCTTTCAACTGTAACAGCGGTTGCAACCGGTTCAATCTGGGACTTAATCACCCCAGTGGCGGCCAGCTTGTATGCCCTGGCCCATGCTAACGCCTGGATCCCGCAATCAGTCACCAGCAAACTGCCGTTTATCGCTAAGTTGCTGAATGATGTTCTGTCGGCCAACTACGGCGCAGCAAAGACCACGACCCAGGCAAAGCGCAACTTATAGCGCCCTGACTCGAAGCGCTAACTTAGTTTTCATTCTCCAATCTCTTTGGCGGGGCTTCGTGCCCCGTCCTTTTTCTGCGTGTATTTAGGCAACTGCTACCGCGGTAGCAATTACCTAAGAACATTCAACGAGGGGCTAACATGCTTCGTCAAACCATTATCAACACAGGCAACCAGTTGCTGGACTTGCTGCAGCGCCTGCCGGTCGATGCCGAGCAGCAGCAGAAGATTAAAGAAGCCATCGAGAGCGTGGACCACGGCGTGGTCCTGGCGCTCAGTGCAACGACGAAGGCCACGCCGGGCTGATGCCGGACGGGTAGAGGGGCAGGCGGGGCAATGGTAGGTTCTTTGGGGGCCTCCCCAGCGTTGCGGGTGATTAACTCGCGGCCTTCCACCGTCTATGAAATTTTTTTTTAGGGGTTTCCGGTTCCGGTATGACGACAGCAACACAGGAAGATTTAGCCAGCCACCTGGATTTATCAGCGCGTCGAGTGCGCGAACTAACAAACTTAGGAATTCTCAAGCGTCCAAAGGGCAAAGAGGGCTGGGACTTAGATCATAATCGGGTCGCATACATCAGTTATTTGCGGGAGTTGTCCAAAAAGACCGGGGCGGAAATCCCCCCCGATTCTGAGGACTTCCCCGGTTCCGGTTCCGCCTCCCCCGAAGTGAATCACGAACGCGCCTTGCTGGTAAGAGAACAGCGGCGAGGCAAACAGATCCAAAACGAACAGCTTTTAAAGCAACTGCTGCCCACTGAGGTGGTGATCGCCATATACGGCGACCTGGTGGCGTCAGCCCGCGGAAAAATCCTTGCGGTTGAAGGCCAGCTGCTGGTCGCCCTTCCAGATTTGAGTAAGTCCGACGTGGCCAAGGTCCGGCAGTTGTTGCATAAAGCCCTGGCAGATTTGAAAGATGCAGACACCCCTCCACCACGCCTTATCGCATACCTGGAAGAGTTTGCAGGCGATTTGGGCGCCACCGCCGGACCTGACGATAGCCCAATGGGGTGACGAATATTATGTGCTGCCGCTTGAACACGGCGGCGGCCAGTGGACAACAAAGAATTTTCAGCGCGGCATATTAGACGCCATGTGTGACCCGGACGAAGAACGGGTGACAGTCAAAAAGTCGATGCGGGTCGGTTACACCAAAATGGTGGACCTGGTGATCGGCTACCACATGGACGCCGACCCCTGCAGCATTTTGGTGGTTCAACCCACTATCCCGGACGCGGAAGGGTTCAGCAAGGACGAAATCGAACCGATGCTGGCCGACGTCCCGGCGCTGATGAACAAAGTAGCCAGGGAAGACAACACCCTGACGAAAAAGCGCTACCCAGGCGGAACATTAACCATTGTTGGCGCGAATAGCGCTACCGGCTTCCGTCGTTTGACGGTCCGCATTGTTATCCTGGACGAAGTTTCAGCCTACCCGGCAGACACTGGCCAGGACGGCGACCCGGTTCGCCAGGCAGAAGGCCGGAGCTTTTCGGCGTTTAACCGCAAGATTTTGGCCGGTTCAACCCCGACAAAGCACGGTTTTTGCCGGATAGATAAGAGTTTTCAGGCCTCTGACCAGCGCTTTTTCCACGTTCCCTGTCCGCACTGTGAGCACCGTCACGTCCTGGACTGGAAAAACTTTAAATACCCGGAAGGTAAGCCGCACCTGGCGCACTTCGTTTGCCCGTCCTGTGGTGAAGCAATCCACGAAAAGGACAAGCAGGCGATCACTGACGCGGGTCAATGGCGGTCCCTTAAAGCGTTTACCTGCTGCGACCAGGAACAAAAGCCAGAGCAGTGGGACGACCGGGGGCGCCCGATTTGCAAGCATTGCGAGTTGCCGCACATTACCGGCCACGCGGGCTTCCATATCTGGGCCGCTTATTCTGACTTGCCGAATGCCCGCTGGGGCAAGCTGGCTGAGTATTACGAAAGCGTCAAAGACAGCCCGGAAGAACTGCAGGTATTTATCAACACTATCCTGGGGGAAACCTACCGGGAAGAAACGCTGACCTTTGAAGGCAAGCCCCTGTATGACCGGCGCGAGGAGTACGGCGACGAATACGGCGGCACCCTGCCGGAAGGCGTCAGAATTGTGCTGGCGTCAGTAGATACCCAGGACAACCGGCTGGAAATGAAAGTGGTCGGGTTTGGCGAGGGGCAGGAATGCTGGGTGCTAAACCGGACCATGTTTCACGGCAGGCCTGACGATGAAAACACCCAGGCCCAGCTGCTGCGGGCCATGAACAGGCTGTATCGTCACCCGGCTGGGATGCACTTGCCCATAACCATGGCGGCAGTGGACGTTCAGGGCCACTTCTATGACGACATGATGCGACTTGTTGCCACCTACCCGGACCGCTTTGTGGCTATCCGAGGCGGTAACAAAGTCAACGCCCCGGCGACGTCACCACCGACCCGGAACAACATGCACCGGATCCCGTTGTACACCCTGGGGGTGAACAACATCAAAACGCGCCTGGCGCGTCGTCTTAAATACAAATACCCAGGGAATGGTTTTATTCACTTTCCCAAGGGCAACGACTTTGAAATGGATTATTTCGAGCAGCTAACCGCGGAGTCAGTCACCACAGAGGACGTCAGCGGCATACCGTATGAGCGCTGGACCAATGACAAGAAAGCCAGGAACGAAGCCTGGGACTTATTGGTGTATTGCCTGGCGTTGCTGTGGCTGATTAACCCGGACCTTTCAGAGCTGCCGGAAGGTATCACCGACGAAGACGACGAGCCGGACGAAGACGAACCGGACGACGACTATTACGAAGAAAACGACTGGATAAATTCTTAATGAGTATATGGACAGAAGACGACTTGCTGCAGGTCAAAAACGCCATTATGCAGCTGGCCACCGGCGCCCGTGCTGTCTCTGTCAGCTTTAACGGCCCGGACGGCAGTCACAATAAAACCGAGTACCAACCCGCTGACCTGGGGAAACTTCGGGACCTGGCGGCAGAAATTTCCATGAGCCTGAACCAGGACCAGATCACAGCTTTTGTGCCCGGCTTTACCAGGGGGGTGTTTGATTGAATGCGTATTTAGCAATGCAAGCCCCTTTCCTGGCCGCGTCTGGCTTTGAGATCACCGGCGGACACCGGGCGTTTGAGGGCGCCAGCACGTCACGAATTCAGGACGTGCCGGAGTTTGGCCCGGACGAGTCGATAAGCGGCGACCTGGACACGTTGCGACCGCGGTCGCGCCATTACGCCAGGAACAACGCCTGGGCACGGAATGCCGTGCAGCAATGGGTTTCTGCAGCTGTCGGAACGGGCATTAACGCCCGCTGGCAGACGGACGACCCGGCCATTAATGCCCTGTTCGAGGGTATTTGGGCCGAGTTTATCCAGGAATGTGATTTTGACGGTTATCTGGATTTCGGCGGCATACAAGCGCTGGTCATGGGGACGGTGGTTAACAGCGGCGAATGCTTTGTGCGCCGTCGCATCCGTCCCACGTCAGAAGATTTAATGGTGCCGCTGCAGCTGCAGGTGATAGAGCCGGATTACTTGGCCAGGGATAAAAACGAAGTCCTGGACAATGGCGGCTATATCAAAAACGGGCGCGAGTACGCCAAAGACGGCAAGCTGAAACAATACTGGTTTTACAAGTATCACCCCAGCGAAACGCTTTTTGTGGCGGACCCTATGGCCCAGGTGGCCGTCCCGGCTGCAGACATTATTCACGTTATGAAAGTGGAGCGGCCAGGACAAAACACCGGGATCCCCTGGGTGTCGTCTGTGCTACTGCGCCTGGCTGAGCTGGACGCCTACGAAGACGCCGAGCTGGTCCGCAAGAAAACGGCGGCCCTGTTCGCGGCGTTTATCAAAGAGTCTTCACCAGGAGCGGCGCCGCTGACTCCAGGCGTGACGATTCCGAGAAGCGAAAAGCCAACCAAGCGGGCGCCGCTTGCCCAGTTACGCCCCGGCCTTATGCAGCGCCTGGGGCCTGGTCAAGAAATGCAGTTTTCATCACCGGCTGACGTGGGCGTGACATACGAACCCTGGCTGCGTTTCCAGTTGCTGGCCATTGCGAAGGCTTACGGCCTTTCGTATGAGCAGCTAACCGGCGACCTGCGGGGCGTTAGTTACAGTTCAATCCGTGCGGGCCTGATTGACTTCCGCCGCCTGTGCGAACAGGTGCAGCATTTCATGTTGAAATTCCAGCTTTGCCGCAAGGTATCGCACTGGTTTTGTGACGTGGCGGCAGCTGCCGACGTGTTGCCAGTGCCGGATTACTACGAAAACCGCCGTAAATACCGGAAGGTTAAGTGGATCATGCCGCGCTGGGATGAAGTGGACCCGCTCAAGAAGTTTTTAGCCGACAAAGGCGAAGTCCGGGCAGGTTTTGCACCGATTAAAGACAAGCAGCAGCAACGTGGCCATGAAATGGAAGACGTGCTGGAGAATGCGGACTTTTTCGAGCTGGCCAAAGCCGCGGGGCTGTTGCTGGACACTGACGGGTCCGTGACCAACAACAACGGGACGGAACAACGCACTATGCTGGAGTTAGCAAACAGTGAATAACCTTAGTTTATTAACCAGGGTATTAAACAGCCCCATGCTGATGCACGGCGCTGATCATGCCCTGGTGTCGTCCTACCTGGTGGGGCGATTAACCCAGGATTTCCGCCAGTTTGAAGCGCTGGCGAACCTGAAAAAGTACGAGCGTCGCCAGTTCGCGTATGTGTCGGAAGGTTTCGGCATTATCCCGGTGATTGGTGGGTTATCCCACCGGGACCGGTTAGACGCCGACTGTATGCCGATCACGTCTTACGAGTCCATCCGAAGCGACTATGACAAGATGCTGTCCGACCCGGAAGTGAAAGCAATCATTTTCGAGTTTGACAGCGGCGGCGGCGAAGCCCGCGGCTGCTTCGACTTCTGTCGGCACATTTTCGCCACGCGGGACGCTAAGCCGGTGCTGGCGTATATCAACGAAAGCGCCTACAGCGCGGCCTATGCCATAGCGTCAGCCTGTCACCAGGTCTTTATCCCTGCAACAGCGGGCGCTGGCTCTGTCGGCGTAATCGCTGGCCGGATGGACGTTACAAAGCAATATGCTGCCGCCGGTGTCAACGTTGATTTGATTACCGCGGGGGCGTTTAAAGGGGATATGCACCCGCTTAAGCCTTACACCAAGGAAGAACGGGCGCGAATTCAAGCCGAAGTCAACGAACTGGCCGCCGAGTTTTACACGATGGTGGCTGAACACCGGGGCTTAACGCCAGAGGCTGTACAAAGCCAGGAAGCGGGCACCTTCACCGGCCAGTCGGCCATTACCGCCGGACTTGCTGACAAGCTGATGTCACAAGACCAGTTTTATCAATATCTGAAAACAACCGAGATTAACGACATGTTTAAAAAGCCATCACTTTTTGGCGGTTCGGGTGACACCGTGACCAAAGCCGAACACGAACAGGCCCTGGCTGCCCAGCAGGCCAGTCTGGTACAGCAGGCAGAAACTGCCTTTGCTGAAACCCTGGCCGCTGAGAAAGACAAATGGGCACAGGCCGAGCTGACGCGCCAGAAGGGTATTGCCAATGCAGCCAAAGAGCTGGGCAACGCGGACATGGGCCTGCAGCTGATTGCCAGCGGCGCCAGCCTGGAAGACGCAAAAACAAAACTGTTTGCTGCAGCGTCGAATGTGGAAAACATTTTTACCAGCCAAGGCGGCAACCATGTTGATGCGCCAGACGGCGATAACGGCAACGCCATGATGGCAGCGGTAAAAGCCGTTGCTGCCCGTCACCAGTCAATGAAAGCGTAAGGGGGAGCCATGCCAGTATTAACCGAAGGCAAGGCGCTGTCAGACGTCCTTTTGTTTGAAGGCGAAAACGCCATTAGTCGCACCGCGCTGACGACTGCCGAAACCGTCCTGGGCACAGTGTTAAACCCAGCCGGTGAAAAAGTCAAAGTGGACGGCACCGACGAAGTGGCAGGCGTCCTGGTCGGCCCTAACATGGTGGTGGATTACCATGCGATTGTCGCCAAAGATCAGCTGGTCTGGTTCGCAACAGTGAACCAAGCCAACAAAGACGGCTATCTGGCCAAGTTGGCCGCCAAGGGCGTTAAAGCCCGCTAAATCATTCTGTTTAACCCTATAAGACACCGGCCCGCGCCGGTGTTTTTGTTTTTGAGGTAATACCATTGGAAACTATCGATCCGTTTGGCGGCAATTCGTTTAAAGTCGCGTCCCTGACTGCCGCCATTAATCACCTGCCAAACGCTTACGGTTCAAGCCGTCCACTGTTTAGCAATATCAAACGCGAACGTGTGCGGACCATTATTGTGGAAGAACGCAACGGCATTTTAACGCTGATCCAGTCGCAAGACCTGGGCGGCCCAGCGAACCAGGCGAAGAAAGGAAAGCGCAAGGTCCGCAGCTTTGTTATCCCACATTTCCCACTGGACGACGTGCTGCTGCCGTCTGATTACGACGGCATTCGCGGCTTTGGCACCACAGCCCTGCAGGCCCGCGCTGAGCTGGTGACGTCCCGCCTGGAAACGCTCAAAGCGTCGCATGATATTACCCACGAATATCTGCGTATGGGTGCGAAAAAGGGCTTAATTCTGGACGCGGACGGCACTGTGCTTTACGACCTGTACCAGGAGTTCAATATCACTAAACAGGTGGTGTATTTTGACCTGGCTAACGCAAACGCTGACGTTCCGACGACCTGCCGCCAGTTAAAGCGCCAGATTGAAGAAAACCTGCGCGGTGAAATCATGCGCGAAGTGGTGGTGGACGTTAGCCCGGAATTCATGGACGCGCTGATCAAGCACAAGTCTGTAAAAGAGATTTTCGCGGCCACCGTCAAAGCGGCTGAAATTACCGGCGGCGACCCACGCGAACGCCTGGTGATTGGCTCTGTGGTGTTCCGTGAAAATAACGGCAAGCACTACCCTGCAGAGGGTGATCCGGTGCGATTTGTGGCCGAAGGCAAGGGCCACGCGTACCCGGAAGGCACCATGTCGTCGTTCTTCACTGCAGTAGCGCCAGCCGATTTTAACGAAACGGCCAACACGCTGGGCCTGGAGTATTATGCGAAAATGGCACCGCGCAAGTTTGACCGCGGCTATGACATTCACACGCAATCGAACGTCCTGCCAATGTGTGCCCGTCCTGGCATTCTGATTGAATGCAACATGGGCGCGAAGCCGTAATGGCTGAGTCTGGCGGCGCCCTGGTAAACAGGGCGTTTAAAGACATTGTGGACAGGGTTGGCAAGGATTTTGTTTGGCATACCCCGGAAGGGGATTTGCCAGGCAGGGGCCTTGCTTCCGTCCTGGACTCCAGGATCAATGCCTTTAATGAAAACAATCCACGGTCCGGGCGTCTGCCGCTGAACGTAGGCCAGGCCACGCTGGTGGTGCTGGATAGCGACGTAAAGGGCAAAACCGGCCAGGCGGTTACCGTAGAAGGTAAGCGCTACGTGACGGACTTCCAGGGAAGCCGTGACGGAATGATGCACATACATTTAAAACCGGAAGCAAAAACCACCGGCTGGAGATAAGGGCATGTTAGGGCTTGAAATTGACCTGACCAGTGAGCTGCGGGAATTCCAGCAGGAAATCGAAGCGTCACTGCCAAAAATCCAGAACGCGGTCCGCCGCGCTGTCGAAAAGACGGCGAAGTGGTTTGAAGTGGCCACCACCAGGGAGCTGGGGCAGGCGCTGCAGTTTCCGCGCAAGGTGTTAACTGTGCGATTCCGTCACCGTTTCACCAGTAGGGACCAAAGCCGAGCGGTCAATATTTGGCTGGGTATTAACCCGGTCGAAGCCAGACACCTGGGCAAAGGTCGCCAAACAAAGCAAGGGGTAACCATTCGCAAACGAATGTTTGATGGTGCCTTTCTTGCCACCATGCCGTCCGGCCATAGCAGTGTCTGGGAGCGCCAAAAGGGCGTTACTAACCGACCGCATGAAAAACGCCCGGATGGTCAATGGACCCAACTGCCGATTAAAAAAGTTCGGCTGGATATAGCCACCGAAGCGGAAGAAATCTTTAAACGATATTACGCCAGGGTGGAAGCCGAATTGATGAAGAAATTGCAGCAAGAGCTGCGCTTTGTGAGCCTTTTTAATGACTAACCCAGCCGAACCTATGACAGATACAGCCGATGGCCTGGTGCGCGTCCTGGAGGCCATCAAAGCGTCGCTGCAGGCAAAGTTCCCGTTGTGTCATGTGGACCTGTTCAACCCGGCCAGCCCGGACGAGCAGGGCAACAACAACGGCGACCTGCAGACCCCGGCCATTTTGATAAACCTGGAGCAGATGCCAGCGACCGGCGACAACGACGACCGCGACAGCATCCAGGGCCGCTTTGCTCTGCATTGCATCCTGGGAAACGAAACGCCAAACCTGGCGATAGAGATCAGGGCCATGTCTGCCGCCGTGCTGTCGCATGTCCGCAAGAATGGATCCTGGTTGCCAGGTCAGCGCATGACGGACCCGCCGACAGATATTTATGCCATCCCTGGCTATTTCAGTAGCCGCCCGAATACGGGTTATGACTCTTGGATGGTCCTTTTTGAACAGGTGCTGCACCTGGGGCCGTCGCATTGGGATGGCTCGACCGTGAGGCCGCAGCGCGTATTCGTTGCCAGGTCAACGGACGGAACGACGGAGCCAAAGCAAGAGCATGAACAAGCAATATAGCTTTGAAATGGCCGAGATCACACGGCGCCTGGCGGGACTGATCCGCTTTTGTCAGGTGTCAGAAGTGGGCACCGAAGAAAACCAGGGCAAGGTTAAGGTAACCGACGGCCAGCTGGCCAGCACCTGGCTTTCGACACTGCAGGGCGACGCCGCGGAGAACATCGACTGGCGACCGCTTGACGTGGGCGCCTATGTGGTTGTCCTGTGCCCGTCCGGCGACTTTGCCCAGGGCGTGATTATCGGCAGCCTGTACCAGTCCGCTTTTGCACCGCCCAGCACAAGCTTGGAGGTGACAGCGCGGCGCTACAAAGACGGCAGCGTGTTCAGTTACGACCGCGAAGCCAGCAAGCTGCACATAGCAATCGCCAAAGACGGAACGATCCTTATTGAGGTGTCCGGCGGGGCAACAATTAACGGCCCGGTCACCATAAATGGCGAAGTTAAAATTAACGGTAAAACCGAGATTGT
Organism: Rheinheimera sp.; assembly: GCF_037442525.1. GTDB lineage: Bacteria > Pseudomonadota > Gammaproteobacteria > Enterobacterales > Alteromonadaceae > Pararheinheimera. The sequence goes on from NZ_JBBIQD010000019.1 coordinate 25,527, forward strand.
GGGCGCCACCAGCGTGGACGGCACCGTGTCAGCAACCCAGAACATCAGCAGCGACGCCGACGTAAAGGCGGGCAGCGTTTCACTAAAAAGTCATGTTCACCTGGGTGTTACCCCAGGCGACAAAAAGACACTACAACCGGAATAAACCTATGGCGGGCATGGACCACCAGACAGGGCGCCCCTTGTCAGGGGTCGGCCATGTCAGGCAATCAATTCAGATCATCTTATCGACGCCTATCGGCAGCCGTGTGGGCCGCCGCTTGTTCGGGTCGGCGTTGTTCGACCTGATAGACCAGCCAGTAACCGAGGCCTGGGCGCTGGAGGTGGTAGCAGCCACCGCCGAAGCCCTGCTGCGCTGGGAGCCGCGCTTTAGACTGGAGTCGGTAAAGCTAAACCAGCCGGAGCCAGGGCGCATTATTTTGAACATCAGCGGCGAATACCTGCCAGGCGGGCAGCCGTTAACCATTGACGGGATCGTTATAGATGGCAGCAACAACAATACCGGATTATCCGTTACCGAAGATATTTGAAAACCTGAGCCTGGAACAACTGATCCAGGACAGAAAAGACCGGCTGCTGCAGCTTAATCCGAGCTATGCCGACGTTATAGCCCTGGACAGCGACCCGATAGTGCAGGCCTTTCAGGTGGAGGCTTACCAGCAGTTACATGACCGCCAGCGGGTCAATGACGTGGCCCTGGCTCAATTGCTGGCCTTTGCCACTGACAGCGACCTGGACGCGATAGGCGAACCCAGGGTGTACCGGGCCGAAGGCGAGAGCAACGACAGCTATCGGCTGCGAATTCGTCAAGACCTTATGGCGTCGTCTACGGCTGGCCCTGCAGCGCATTATCGCAGTAAGGCCATATCTGTGGACCCTATCGCCATCCGGGACGTTGCGGTGGACAGTCCAAAGCAGGGCGCGGTCCGGGTGTCGGTCCTGGTTCGGGATGGCTACGACGTGGCCGAAATTGTCAGCAAGGTGCGGGCAAAGGTCACCGCGGACGACGTTTTTTGTATTGGCCAGACGGTGACAGCGGTCCCTGCCGAAGCCATTGTGGTGGACGTAGTGGCAGATGTTTCCTTGTTGCCTGACACGCCCCAGGTCATTTTTGACGAGCTTAAACCGGGCCTTATTGCAGCCTGGAAAGCTGCCGCCGGTTTGGGCTGGGACATGGCGTTGTCCTGGCTCGATAGCAGGCTGCACAAAGTCGGCGTTTATGACGTGGACATTAAGCTGCCGCTGGCCAATGTGGTGGCCACTAAAAACCAGCACATTGTCCCCGGCAACATCACCTTAAACCTGGTGGGGCGCCGTGAATGAGCAGCAAGCTATTACCGCCTAATGCGTCCCAGCTGTCCCGTGACCTGGTGGACGCCAACCAGGTGGACGACGACCTGGAGCAGGGCATTAATGCCCTGGCCACGTTAAAACAAAACCCGCCTGACGCTTTCCTGGATTGGCTGATCTGGGGTTACGGCCTGGAAGAAATCGCGCCCTATATCAAGGACAAACGCGAAGCCATCAGAACAGGCAAATACTGGATGCGGATCCGGGGCACTCCCCGTTCTCTGCTGATGGCCCTGGGCTGGGTCGGGTTTGATGATGCCGAATTTGAGCAGTTCGGCCCTGGGGTGAATTCCCCGCGTTACATGGTTCAAGCCGGGCGCATCCCGCGAAGCGCAGAGATTGAAGACCTGATCAGCGTATGTAATTTGTCTGCCCCAGTGGCGACAAGACTGTGGCGAGTCTGGCACGGCTATGACGTGCGGGCGCTGATTTTGTCTAAGCATCGTCTAGGCCAGGCGCTGCTTTCTGACGCCAGCGGGGTGCGCCATAACGGCGTTAAATTAAGTTTCGGGGAGAGGTTCAGCGACCATGCCGCTGCGCCTGACGCGCAAACCGATTTTGCAGTGCAAGATCACGTTACGTTCGCGGCCAAGTACAACCCGCATCTGATGCTTTTAGGCAGCTTTAAACTGGGTGATAAAGCCCAGGTGAGAAGCGGCGCCGGTGTCTTTGATCTGCATGGCAATCATGCGTCGATTGACCCAGCCGTCAGCGCCGCGGTACACCGCCGCTTTGCTTTCAGCCACATGACGCTATCCGGCGGCAAGCTGAGCAGTGACCGGTCTTATCTGGGGTTAAGAACCCCGGTCGAGTCCGGCGAAGCAATGCGCCTGGGTGCCACCCGCCTGGGTGCGCCTTATCGCATCCGTTACCGCCCGATCTTCATTGTGTACACCGAAACCAGCACCGGCGCCGCGGCTTATACCGAGGCCATGCAGGCAATGGACGGTTACGCCCTGGCAAGCGCGGTTCAGGTTACTGCTGACCACGACACTGACGACGGCCAGACGCTAATTAGTAGCGCGTCGCTGTCCGTCCGGTCGTTAGGCCTGCAGTGGATTGGCCCCTGGGATAACCGGGCCTGGAATACTTTTGATCATATCACCATAGGAACTATTCACAGTGACAGTAGTAGTTGATGACATTCGCACGTTTATGGCCGAAGCCATAAAAGCGCAGCCTGTCTTCCTGGCCTGGGGCCGGGGGGATGGCGCGTGGACCGAGCCGCCACCGGAAGAACGGGGCCGCAAGGTGTTAATTGACCCGGTGGGCTTTCGCCAGGTCGCCCGTAGCCAGTTTGTGGTCCCAGACCCTGACGGCGAAATTGTTTTGTCGTCCGGGAAATGGACCATTTCAGCCGAGCCGACAAACCATCTTTATGTTGAGTTTCGTTACGACTTTGCAGACGGCCAGGGCGAAACCCTGCGGGAAACAATGGTGTATATCGGAACCCAGGTAAAAGAAGGCCTGCCACCTGGTCAAAAGTATTTTGTCCCGGATGAAATCGAAAGCCTGGGCCGTGCTGCATTGCTGCAGAACTTTGGCCCCCGCGAACGAGCCGTGGGCACCCGATCAACTTATGAATATGTGATTTCGCTATGAGCCTGGATAACTATTACAAGACTTACGACCCCGCGAAACGCTATCAAGAAATTATGTTTCGTGTGGGCAACCACCTGCAGGGGCGTGAATTAAACGACCTGCAGGCCATGTTCCTGGACCTGCTGGCCCGCACCGGCGACGCCATTATGAAAGACGGCGACGTGACAGACGGCGGCCTGGTCAATATCGACCGGGACACCGGAGCAACGACGGTTAGCGCGGCTAAGGTGTACATTCGCGGCCTGGTGCATAACGTGGCCGAAGCCAACCTGGTGCTGGCCACTGATAGCGTTCAGGTGCTGGGCATTTGGCTGGTTGACCGGGTTATTACCGAGCTGGAAGACCCAGGCCTGCGCGACCCAGCAGAGGGCGCGGAGTCATACGACGAACCCGGCGCCGGTCGCCGTGAAGTGACGGCCAGCTGGGGTTTGTCCACGGACAATTCGCCAGGCAACTTTTACCCGGTCCACCGTGTTGATCAGGGTGTTCAGATTATCAACGAGCCACCGCCGCAGCTTAACGCGGTGACGGCAGCCATTGCCCGCTATGACCGCGAAGCAAACGGCGGCAGTTACCTGGTGCATGGCTTAGAAGTGCTTTTCAGGGGCGAAGGCGGCGGCCTGCAGGTGTTCAACATCACCGAAGGCAAGGCGCACATTGAAGGCTTTGAAATTGAGCTGCCCGCGTCGTTACGCAAGGAATTTGCGCTGGACCCGGACCTGCAGCTGATTGAATCGGAGCCGAATGTTTTTACCCCGGACGGTAACGGCAAGATGCGGATTGAAACCGACTTTAGCCCGATCCACGACATACGCAAAATCGACATTGCGGCAGAGACAACCAAAACGCTGAACCATGGCGCCTATGCCGGAGCGCTGGACCCACTGCCGGACACGTCGGTGGTGTCTATTGTCAGCATTACCCAGGGCGGCACCACGTACAACAACGGCGTGGACTTTAAGCTGACCGGCAATAACGTGGACTGGTCACTGCCAGGCGCTGAGCCTGCGCCAGGTTCCAGTTACAACGTGACTTATCGCCACCGCAAAGCCATTGCCCCGGAGTCCCAGGACGAAGACGGCCTGGTGATTTCTGGCGCGGTTCCTGGCTCTGACGTGTTCCTGGATTATCAGTGGAAGCTGCCGCGGGTCGATTTGGTGACCCTGGAAGTGGACGGCACTGTGCGGAAAATTAAAGGCGTCAGCCAACCGTACCGGCCACAGGCTCCAGCTGCACCAAGTAATCAGCTGGTCCTGGCCACCGTGACGCAAAACTGGCGCCTGGGTGAAGTGCCGCAGATTGTGGATCAAGCCATTCGGGCGGTCACCATGTCGGAGCTGGGCCGGATGCGAAACCAGATCAGCGACCTGTACCAGCTGCTGGCACTGCAGCAATTAAGCAACAGTGTGAACACGGAAACCCAGGGCGCAAAATTGGGCGTGTTGGTTGACCCGTTCCTGGACGACAGCAAACGGGATGCAGGCATAGAGCAAACCGCGGCAGTGGTTAACGGCGAACTGATGTTAAACATTGCGGCGTCAGTGCATGACCTGTTGCTGGATGCTAACGCCACGCTGGACTATGAGCTGGAACCCATTGTGGAACAGATGGCGTCCACCGGCGCTATGAAGGTGAACCCATACCAGGCATTTGAACCTGTACCGGCAAAAGTCACCCTGTCGCCTGCAGTGGACAACTGGGTGCAAACGAACAGCATCTGGCAAAGCGACACCACCCGCCTGTTGTTGGTCGGGTCCGGTCTTCGTACCACCACCACAGAGTCGGTCAGCATCGAATCCCAGGTGGTTTCTAGCCGAACGGGCGGCACGTTGCGGCCCAGGGCGGTGCAGTTCACGCTGGCCGGTTTCGGTCCGGGTGAAGTGCTGAACAGTGTTGTTTTTGACGGCGAAGTTTTGCCGGTAAACGGAGCGTAATTACATGGCTGCAGTTGCAGATCAAAATGGTGTTGTCCGCGGGGTGTTTAACATCCCGGCGGGCGTACCGGCGGGCACTAAGTCCGTTATTTTCCAAGGTGAAGGCGGCAGCCGCGGGCAAGCCAGCTATACGGGTAGCCACACTATCCGCACCGAATTGCTGCGCCGGGTGACTACGGTCACCGAGCAGCGTTACGACCCCCTGGCGCAAACGTTCACCCTGGAGCAATCCAGGCTGATAGCTGCGGTTGACGTCTGGGTTAAAACCAAAGGCGTGGAGCCGCTGCGCTGTCAAATTCGTGAAACGACGCTGGGCATTCCTAACCAGGTGATCATTGCCGAATCGGAGCTGCGGGCCGACGAATTAAAGCTGGCCCCGACGGCCACGCGCTTTTCGTTTTCGCCGGTGGCGCTGGAAGCCGGGCGCGAATATGCCCTGGTATTCCTGACCGACGACGCCACGCACGAGCTGGCCATTGCGGAGCTGGGCAAGTATTCGGCTGATACAAGCCAATGGCAGACCCGCCAACCGTACCAGGTGGGCGTCCTGCTGTCGTCGTCCAATGCTGTGACCTGGACACCGCACCAGGACAAAGATTTGCGCTTTCGCCTGTTCGCGGCCAAGTTCACGCAAACCCAGAAAGACGTCCCCCTGGGAGTGGTCAGCCTGGGCAGTGCCACGGACCTGCTGCCGATGGCGGGCGTAGAGCGTCCGAGCGCGGAAACCGACGTGCAATTTATTGTCACGGATGCGGCGGGCAAAGAGTACGTCACACAGGAAGACTTGCCGCTTAACCTGGCGTCTGCCGTCAGCAATGACGTGACAGTCAAAGCCCGGCTGCGGGGGACCAGCTGGTTAAGTCCAGTCCTGCACCAGGGCGTCCAGTTGGTCAGCGGTAACCAGGCAATCAGCGGAACTTATGTTACTAATGCTTTCCCTGGTGGCAACAACGCCAGCTTGTCCGTGACGTTTGAAGCCCTGCTGCCGTCACTTTCCAGCGTCAAAGTCGAAGCGCAAGTTAACGGCGCCTGGACGGAACTGCAGCTGGACAGCAGCACCCCGGTGGATAATGGCCGCTTAGAGCGTCGTTACAGCCTTGCAGACTTTACCAGTGCCACGGTAAGGGTTCGCCTGACATTGACCGGCACAGCCGCCGCCAGGCCCAGAATTCGCCGCCTGCGGGCAGTGACGACCTGATGGCCAACCCGGTAACGGCAAATAAGGGTTACCCGCTGCCCGTGGGTAACCTTGCCGACGACCTGGGCAGAGTTACAGAAGCGTTTGAAAAAATCGACGCTGACATGGCCGCCGCCGGTGAGTCCGCACAAAACCACAATCAGCAGACGGACACCGCGCTGGCCGCCCATGCTGAGAAATTGCGAAAAGCCAGGTTAAACGCTCTGCTGGGCGAAGACCTGCTGCCACTTTAACAACCAGGGGCTGCGGCCCCTTTTGATTTAGGGAACATGCAATGCCAACTATTGCAACCGCTGTTCAAGCCATGGTTAAAAACTTGACCGACAAAATGACGTCAGGCACACCGTTTACACCGGAAGAACAGCTGCTTATAGCAAAGGCCCTGTCCGCCTTACAGGACAATGAAACATGGGAAAAAGCCGTGGTTGCCGTGGTGGAAGAACACCTGGACACTGGCACCACAGCCCTGGCTGCAGCCAAAGACCAGCTGGCCGCTTCCACCCTGGCGGGCGTCAATGCCATGACCACCGCCGAGGCGTCGTTATTGGCAAAGGCGGCGCAGTTAGACATTGCGGCGTCAGTGCCTGCGGCGTTAAACGGCTACGCGAAGAACAAAGACGGCCTGATCGGCAGCATGTCGGATTTGCTGATGATTATCCCCGAAGCTGAAATGCTCGAAGATAGCTCATACACCACAGCGCCGCCGGTCACTAACATGATTTTTTGCAGTAACGGCGACGTGTACGCGCATACAGTGCCGATTGGCCGGGCGTCTGGTTCAAGTGGCAATCTTAATCAGTGCCACAATTTTTACAGCAAGGCGGCCAATGTAGACCCGAAAACAGGCCTTTTTACCCGGCTTAATTATTGCTTTTTCAGCACTGACACGCCCCGCACATTATGGAGCCAGCGTTTTGCGGCGGATCCAGCAGGGGCGTTTTTACCTTTGGCCAGCTCTTTAAATCCAGCTGACATTAAATTTTGCCCGTTGATTAGTGATTTTTCGTCGGCAACTATTGCGGCGGATAAGTTCCGAGGTATCGGCCTGTTTTATGACAGCACTTATGGGGTGGTCACCGGCCACTATCATAACGCCAATGTCAAAGACAAATACGGGCGCAAAGCCTCGACCCTGGGGATCGATTACCGGACCAGTTACAATTACTTTGAGTGTGCTTTTTACAACAACGTGAAAAACTGTCTGGTGGTGATCCAGGACGGTAACGTGTGGGAGCTGTACAGCAATGGCTGGGTCAGTCCTGGGGTGCCAACCTTTGGCACGGACGCCCAGGCCCAGACCTGGGTCGATGCACAGCCAGACATGTTTTTAGTCCCGTTCCTGAGCATGACAGGCGACACGCTTTATTCGCCTATGCGCTCTGATACGGACGGACCGAACAAGGCTAAATCAAGCACTGAAAACAGTTACGACACCTTAGCCGGTAACATGCAAGCCCGCAGCCGACCGTCGCAAGCGGCGGGATCATCCACGACCACCGGCAGTTCGCCAGTCGGTCACCTTTGCAGCATCTGGGGCACGGTTGACCCGCACGTCAATTATGGTACGTCAAGCGGTTATGCAGTTTCGCAGCAGTATTTATGGGACGTTGCGACCAGAAAGCTGGCACCGGTTTATCGTGAGTCATTTTACGAGGTGGTGCCCGGTCAATTGCGTGATTACAACGCAACTGTCACCACTTTGTCCTACTGGACAGCGATTAAACAAAGAACGGTGTTAACGAACCTGGTTACCAAGGAAAAGCTGGCCGAAGCGCAGCAGCTTTTACAGGTGCGTGAAGAAGGATCAAGCCGTGGGGTGATTACTGCGGGGATCCCGTATTACAACCCATTCGATGGCGTGTGGTATCAGGCGCAAGCTGCTTATGTTGGCGACGCATATTACACAGGGGTTTGTCGTTTGGAATCCTTTGCCGATTCGCTTAAAAAATACATGGGACCGTAAGGAATAAATTATGCGATTACCCTATTACGATGCTGGTCAGAACGCCGTCTTTTTTGGCGGCGCGTTAAACCCAATTAACCCGAACACTGGGGAGCCGTGGGAAGGCGAAGAAGAAGCCGCGGCCTTTATCGCCACTCTGCCGACTGAGCCAGAAAAGGCGTTTCAGTTAACGCTTGTTGCTACCGCCGCCAGGCTAAAGGCCAGCGGTGAAGCGGTAGAAATCCAGGCGCCGTTCAACCTGTTAACGTTCAACTTTGGGGAAGCCCTGGAAGTGGACGTGGAAGTGCAGGACGGCAGGGGCAACCTGTTGACGCATATCCCGGACGGTGAAGGCGGTTTGACCCCGTTAAACCAAACTTACACGCTGCCCATTCCTGGCCTGTTCGGCACGTCAATGGAAGTTATCGACGTGGTTTTTGTCGAAGGCAAAGCCACTGCAGAAGTGACCTTTCCGACGCCTGGCGTGTGGCGGATTGATAAAGACCAGGTAAACATGCACATAGCCGAGCCAGAAAACCGTTTTGCATTTTCTGGCCTGGAGTTTAAAGCCAAGCGGCCAGCCGCTTAATCTAACCACTTTAACCACCTGAAAGCCCTGCCTTGTGCGGGGCTTTTTCATTTCTGAGAAAGGAAAAAATGATTAAACACGGCATTGAATTTGTTGAAATTGACGGAGGCACCCGCCCGGTTCAAATGGCAACAACTGGCATTATCGGCCTGGTGGGCACCGCCCCGGAGGCAGACGCCACCAAATTTCCCTTAAACACGCCGGTGGCCATTCTGGGTTCCAGAACGGCAGCTGCAGCGCTTGGCACCACCGGCACGTTGCCCACGGCAATGGACGGCATTCTGGACCAGTTCGGCGCCCTGGTGATCGTTGTTGTTGTGGCCGAAGGCGCAACACCAGAAGAAACCATGGCCAACGTCATTGGCAAAGTGGGCGTTGATGGCATCCCCACAGGCCTGGAAGCGCTGCGCGCCTCGGAGTCTATCACCGGCCTGAAACCGCGCATTTTGATTGCCCCGGCTTTCTCTAACCAGAAATCAGTTGGCGACGCCCTGGCCGCTGCAGCGGACAAGATGGGCGGTTATTTCTTCCTGGATGGCCCGGACACGACCAACGCGGCGGCCCTGGCATACCGCGGAGAATTCGGCAGCCGGCGCGGCGAAGTTTGCGACCCTTGGCATGTGGTGTTCGACGTCGAAACCGCCCAGGACATTGTTGTGGCGCCATCGTCCCGAATGGCTGGCGTAATGGCCCGAATTCACAACGAGAAAGGCCCGCATCATTCCAACTCTAACCAGGAGATCCGCGGCATCGTGGGCACAACCCGCCCGGTTAGTTTTGAGCTGGGCAACCCTGCGACCGACGCCGAAGTGCTGAACGGTGGCCAGGTCACCACGACCATTCGCCGCAACGGCTTCCGGGTCTGGGGTAATGAAACCCTGTCGGACGATCCCAAGTGGAAGTTTAAAAACGTCGTGATTATTAACGACATCATAGCGGCCAGCATCGTGGACGCGCACATGTGGGCGATTGACCGCAACATTACCAGCACTTACCTGGAAGACGTTGTGGGCAGCGTTAACAACTTTATTGCCACTTTAAAAGCCCAGGGCGTAATCGCGGGCGGTCAGGCATGGGCAGACCCTGAGCTGAACACAGCCAGCGAGATCCAGGCCGGTAACGTTTACATTGATTACGATTTCAGCGCATTCAGCCCAGCCCAAAAGCTGCAGTTCCGCGCCCACCTGGTCAATAACTACTTAGCGGAGATTGTTTAATGTCATTAGCTCAAGCATTACGGGCCATGTCCCTGTTCGCGGACGGTAACCGTTACGTGAACGAAATCACCGAGTTTTCACCGCCTAAAATCGCCCTGCAAACGGAAGATTACCGGGGCGGCGGTATGGATGCGCCCATAGAGCTGGAAACCGGCATGGAAAAGCTGGAAGCCAGCTTTAAAGTCAGCCGGTTTGATAAAGACCTGTTGCGGCATTTTGGCCTGGCACCAGGTAAGCAGATCACCGTTTCGGTGCGCGGCGCTTACCAGGACGACGGCAAGGTGATCCCGGTCGTGCATAACATGACGGGCACCTGGAAGGAAATTGATCAGGGCACCGCGAAAAGCGGCAGCCTGGCGGAGATTTCGATCAGCATTTCAATGAAGCGTTACACGCTGACCATTGACGGCGACGAAGCGATCCACGTTGACATTGAAGCCCTGACCCGTCGCATTAACGGGGAAGATGTTTTATCAGACGTTGCAAGGATTATCGGCTAATGAGCACGAAGCAAAAGCAACCTGTTAAGCAGGATTACAAAGTGTTAAAGCCGTTCCCCCTGGACGGAAAAATGGTGGCTGACGGAACGGTCAGCCTGACAGAACGCGCCGCGGCCCACTTGCTGGCCGGTGGCAAAATCGCAAAGACAACCGAAACAAAAGCGAAGGTAAAACAGAATGGCTAATGAAGTAGCAACAGAAGTAAAAGAAGACCTGAAAGAAGCAGCGGAAACACGCCTGGACCGTCTGATGGCCCAGGGTGCCGCTGCTGTGGTCGATTTAAGCAAGCCGGTGCGCGGCATGGATCACATTCCGCTGCGCCACCCGTCAGCGTCAGACCTGCGCGGCATTAAGCTGCTGGACCTGATCAACATGGACACGGTAAGCCTGGAACTGGTGGTGCCTCGCATTGCTATGAATGGCTTTACTAAGCATGACTTTTTGAACCTGGAGCCTAAAGACATGTTTAGCATCGGCCTGCAGGTGTCGGGTTTTTTCGCGCTGTAGGCGAACTGCAGGTGGACGACGTGATGGAAGTCTGGGGCGACATTGCCGCAGTCTTCCACTGGCCCCCGTCTGAAATGGCCAACATGTCGATCCCAGACCTGGTTCGCTGGCATTCAATCGCCATCGACCGGCACAAAAAACTGAACTCAGAAGCCCGCACCTAGCGGGCTTTTTTCGTTTTAGGGGTTTTCGTGAACAAGCAGTTATCGTTACAGGCCCGCATAACGGCCATTGAGCGGGTAACCAAACCGCTAAAAAACATAGCTGGGGCCGCCACGCCACTGCTGGAAAAAATCGAAGCCACCCAGCGCCAGCTTAAACAGCTGGACGCCCAGGGGAACCAGTTTACCGCTTTTCGTGACCTGACCGCCCAGAGTAAAAAGACAGCTGCAGCCCTGCAGGAGCAACAGGCCAAAGCGGCCAGCCTGTCGGGTGAGATAGAGCAGGCGAAGCAAAAGACCAAGAGCTTAGGCCAGGCCCACAAAGACGCCCAGTTAAAGGTCATGCAACTGGCCTTAGAAATGGACAAGGCGGACGGTTCCAGCGAGTCGTTAAAGCTGGCCTTTAAAGAGGCCCAAGCCGAGGCCAACCGCCTGGGCAGGGAATCCAGGGGCGCCGCCACTGAGCAGCGAAACCTGACGCGGGAGCTGGCCAGGACGACGGCGCAAACCAACCAACTGGAAGCGGCCCAGACCAAGGAACGGGACGAACTGCAGCAGCTGCGGCAGAGCTTAACGGCCACTGGTAATTCGACCCAGAACATGGGAGAGAAGCAAGCCGAAACCCGCCGGAAGACCGAACAGCTTAACCAGGCGCTGGACCAACAGACAGCCATGCTTAAACGGGTGGCTGCGGCTGAAAAGTCGGTAAGTGACGCCAGGCAGCGTTACCAGGACAGAATGCAGCTTTCAGCCTCTGCGACCGTTGTCGGCTTCGGAGCCAGCCAGGCGGCGCAGAATATCAAGCAGGCGTTTACTGGCCCCATAGCGGTGGCTGCGTCGTTTGAAGAACAAATGGACAAGGTGGGCGCTGTATCGAGAGCGACAACCGAACAGCAGGCCATGCTGACAGCCCAGGCGCGGGAGCTTGGCGCCAGGACTCAGTTTAGCGCCAGCGAAGCGGGCCAGGGTATGCAGTACCTGGCAATGGCTGGCTTTCAGGTTAATCAGATCATGGCGGCCATGCCTGGCGTCTTAGACCTGGCCAAAGCCACCGCCACGGACTTGGGCGCCACGGCAGACATTTCCAGCGACATTTTAAGCGGGTTTGGATTAAGCCCCGACAGAATGCAGGAAGTGGCCGACGTCCTGACCGCCGTCACCACCAGGGCAAACACTAACCTGGTGATGCTGGGCGATACCATGAAATATGTAGCGCCTATCGGTCGGGAAGCTGGCTTGTCACTGCAGGAGACTGCAGCCATGGCGGGCTTACTGTCTAACGTCGGTATTAAGGCCAGTCAGGCCGGTACAACGTTAAGGGCTGTTGTTCAGCGGCTTGCGTCACCAACTGGCGCGGCAGCGAAGCAGCTTAAAAACCTGGGCATTGAAACCAAGGACAGCGCCGGGAATATGCGCGGCGTCCTGGAGATTTTGGAAGACGTTGCCCTGGCGTCTGAAAAGATGGGATCCAGTGACCGGCTAGGGGCCTTTAAGGATATTTTCGGAGAAGAACCCGCGGCAGGTGTTGCGGAGCTGGTCAAACAGCAAGGCGCTGCCGGTATAACGCAATTTACCAAGATTTTAAAGGAGTCGTCAGGCGAGGCCGCCCGCGTGGCCAAGCAGATGGGCGACAACGCCAGCGGGGGTTACAAAGAATTCCAGTCAACCGTCGAAAGTCTGCAGATCACCATGGGCAACCTGTTGCTGCCGACCCTGGTCGAGCTGGGGCGAAAAGCAACGGATATTACCCGGCGGGTGGAAGACTGGACGAAGCGAAACCCAGAGCTTGCAAAAACGCTGATGATGGCCGGGGCTGGCCTTGGCGTCATAGCGGCCATCATGGTGCCGCTGATGTTCACCATTGCCGGGTTTAATTCCCTGATAGCGATCAGCAGTTTCGGGTTTACGAAGTTTTCCGCTGCAGCTGAGCTGCTAAGCATAAAACTGGCCGCCACCAGGGGCGCCACCATGGGCCTGAATATGGCCTTGCTGGCTAACCCCATTGTGTTGATCGTGGCTGCAGTCCTGGCGCTAATCGCGGTCCTGGGGATCCTGATTTACAAATACTTTGAACCGCTCAAAGCGTTAATGATTGGATTCTGGGACGGATTCGTGGCGGGCCTGGCGCCGGTATTTGAAGCGCTGGCCCCGTTAAAGCCTATCGTTTCAGGGATCTGGGACATGTTCAGCTGGGTGGGGTCGAAAATTGCCGAAGTGTTCAGCGCGTTTCTGACGCCGGTCACGTCCACCAGCGAAGAACTGGCCGCCTTAAGTGGCACTGGTTACAAGGTGGGCGAAGTCATAGGCAAGGCAATTAATGCTTTGCTGTGGCCGGTTCGCCAGCTTATTGGAGGCCTGAGCAAAGCGCGGGAGGTCTGGCACAGTTTGTTCGGTGAAGACGAAGCCGAAGTGACAGCCCAGGTCAACAAGGTGGAAACGGTGACGCGCCAGGCAACGCCGCCAGGTGTTAGCCAGGTTAAACCGCCGTCTTTGCTTGCGGATCCGAAGCTACCCGCTGCACCTGTAACCCCGCTTGCTTTCCAGCCGCCGGAAGCCCCTGCGCTGGCAGAGCTTTCCAGGGTGTCCAATGACGTGAACCAGATAGCCGCTGACACCGGCCTGGTGCCTGCGTCAGGTAGCCCGCGAAGCGACAGCAGCCAACCGGCAAGCCTGGCCCCTGTGGGCTTAGGTTCGCAGCTGGCCCCGGTCAGCCGTCAGTCGGTGGTTGATATGGGCGGGGTTCAGATCACGGTCCAGGCTGCGCCAGGACAATCAACCCAGGACATAGGCCAGGAGGTCCGGCGCCAGCTGGAAAGCTTAATGGCTGAATCACAACGCAATCAAAACGGAATGCTTTATGACTTCTAAAGTAATGCTGGGCCTGGGGAAATATCGCTTTTCCCTGGAAACGGCGGCTTATCAGCAATTCCAGAAAACGACAGCTTACTTGTGGCCAAGCCAGCAACGGATTGGCCAACATGCCCAGCTGCAGTATGTGGGGCCTGGTTCAAAGGAAATTACCCTGCCGGGGGTTATTTACCCCCGATATAAGGGCGGCTTTGACCAGATGAAAAAAATGGAAGACGAGGCAGGCAAGGGGGAACCCTTGCTGCTGGTCACCGGCACCGGCTCAATTTTGGGCCTGTGGGTGATCGAGTCTATCAGCGAAACCGGCAGCATTTTCCTGGGCAATGGAGCGCCCCGGAAAATCGAATTTAGCCTAAAGCTTAGCTATTACGGCCCGGCTGAAACGGCGACGATTAGCCCGGACATTGCCAACCAGTTAAACGGCGGAACGAATGCCATAACGTCCACGCTGAAGCTGATCACCAACCGGCTGGAACTTCCCCAGGCGGGAATTGAAAACGCCTTTAAATCGCTTGGCATTGACCTTTACGACGGCACCGGAAACCTGCGGCCTATGGCCAACCTGCTGGGCGACATAAAAAGCGTGTCTAAGAACTTCGACACCAGTTCACAGATCACGCTTATACAGCAGCTGTTAGGTAACGACGCGGCCACGCAAGCGGCCAGCGCTGGCTTTGGTGACGTGTTCCAAACCCTGGCCAACCAGCTGGGGGTCGGAAAAGATTATGCAGGCCTGGCCGACCAGCTAGTGGACACCATAGGGGGGTTATTTTGACGGAATACAGAACGAAGCAGGGCGACGTCCTGGACGAAATTTGTTTTAACCACTACGGGCGGGAAGGCCTGACCGAATTTGTACTGCAGGCTAACCGTGGCCTGTCGTCAAAAGGTCCGGTTTTCCCGTCCGGGATTATTATTAACCTGCCACCGGCGCCGGTCAAAGCGCCGGTCACTATTACGTTGTTTGACTGATGAAACCCATTTTTGCCATAGAAGCAGACGGCCAGGACGTGACCGACAGGTTTATGACCGGGTTCAATTCCCTGACGGTCACAGATGAAGCGGGCGAGAAATCCGACACGGTTCGGATCACGCTTGCGGACGCTAAGAAGCAGATCACGAACATTAAAAAGGGGGTAAAGCTACGGGTCCGGCTTGGCTATCAGAAGCCAGGCCAGCGTCCAGAACTGCACGACGTCGGGCGGTTTGTAGTGGACGACGTTTGTTATTCAGGGCCACCGCACCAGGTAGAGGTTACCGGCAGGGCTGCAGACTTTACCGCGTCGCTTAAGGGGTATAAGACGCGCAGCTTTTCCGGTAAGACGCTGGGCGACATTGTGGGCATCATTGCAGGCGACCACGGTCTGACGCTGCACATGGACGAAAGCCTGGGAAAGCAGGCGATCAAACACATTGACCAGACCGACGAAAGCGATCTGCACTTTTTAACCCGGCTGGCCCGTCAATATGACGCTGTGGCCAAGCCAGTGGCAAACGACCTGCTTTTTACCCTGCAGAGCGCAGCCAGAACGGCCACAGGGAAGGAATTGCCGGAAAAGGTGGTGCAGGGTAATGAAATAACCAATTATCGCTATGGGGCTGCAGAGCGTAGCGAATTTGGCCACGTTAAAGCGTACTGGCGCAAAGATGCAGAGGCCAAGCGGGTGGAAGTCCTGGAAGGTGACGACACTTTGCCAGGGAAAACACTGCACACCCCGTTCCCGACCGAAGCCGAAGCCAGGGCCGCGGCAAAAGCGGAGCTGTCCAGGCTGCAGCGCCAGGGCAGGGAACTGACGTTAACCATGCCTGGTTCGGCGGACGTGTTCGCAGAACGCCCGCTGGTTGTCCAGGCGTTACACCCTGAAATTGACGGGCGCTATATCTGCAAACGGGTGCAACACAACTTAAACGACCGCGGCTATTCGATGAATATAACCGCCGCTTGATAGGAGCAAAGAGGCGGGGCCAGGCGGCCCCGTTTAGCTGGCTTTCCGCACTTGCACCAGCTCGATGCTGGCCCGCTCGACCAGGGTCGATTTTGCCCACATTTCCAGGTCGTCTGTAACCATCCTTAAGGCTGATTGCCTGCTTTTCACCGTCCTGATATGTCTTCCCACGTAACCGCCTGGCACCTTGGCGATCCATAAAGCCTTATTGGCGTTTGCCTTGGCTATCCCTTCCGCTAATGCTTTTCGCAGCTGGTCGTCGTTCATCTTTTCCGCCTTATTCCGTTTCGTCTTCGTCGTCGTCCAGCAGGGCGGCAGGCTTCACGCCCAGGCCTTTTGCCAGGGTAACCACCGTCGAATATTTCAGGTCGTTCAGTGATTGCATTTTGCTAAGGGTGCCAATGTATTGCTTTGTAAAGCCGGTGCGGCTGGCCAGCTCGACGTTGTTAATATTCTTGTACTCGATCCAGGCCGCCAGGCAGCCCGCGCCGGACACCCTGGCCATGGTCACTTCCAGGGGCAGGTATACTTCGCCTTCCAGCTGCTTTTCCAGCTGGGCTATTTGGCCGCGCATGGCGTCCAGTTCCTGCAGTGGAATGGTTACGGTCGCGCTAGTTGTCATTTTCTGCATTCCTTAGCCGGGTTTCCCCGGCTTGTTTAGTGTTTGTAGACGTCGCCCCGTGGGCCTATTTTTACGATTTGAATTTGAAGCTTATCCCTGACTATTCTGTAAATTATTCTCCAATCCCCAACCCTTAACCTGTATTCCCCAGTTCGACCGGATAGTGCTTTAACGTCTGTTGCGGTGTCGGGGTTTTCCGCTAACTGGTAAAGCCTTTTGGCTATCCTTTCGGCCTCTGGCCTTGGCATTTTCCGCAGTGCCTTGTCTGCCTGTTTAGATAGTTCAACCTTAAACATGCAGCTATAGTAAACCAATAGATTACCAAAGTAAAGCAATTATTTACCGTTTAAGCAAAAAAAAGCCCGCTAGGTGCAGGCTTACTTTTTGGCGGCTGTGGGTGGTAAACTTAATGCTGGCCGCGCTGAATTACCTTTGCTTATTAGTTGTGGCCCCCCGGTGGTCTGACACTGCCGGGGTTTTAACTTGACTTTGAAACCAGGGTAAGCAATCCGCTGGCTGGCTGTTCCATTTTCAATTCATTACACGCCCTTGATAGAACATCGGCTGCCGCCATTGCCAGTTCGGTGCTAATCACTTCACCCGGCTGTAATCCATTTACTAACATTTCGATCTGACCGATCAAAATTTGTCGCTTTATATCCATTTCCTATTCCTTGTACAATCAGCTTGCCCCGATTATGCACACATCGGACCGGCAAAAATGCCGTGTTTTTTTTCGCCAGGAACAGCGCGAATAATCAGGACTTACAAAAAGTTACAGTTTGTGAGATATGTCTTACAAGCCACGTCGCTTTATTCGCACACAACAAGGCCAGCTGGTAAGAAGACGGTAAAACCGCATGACCGGCGCCCGGCCTGTGTGCAGTTAACTTTCGGGATTGATATTAGTGAGAACAAAACGAGATCCGCTCATTACGCCGGATATATTGATAGAGCTGCAGGCGCAAGCCAATGCGTCAGACAAACAGATGGCCACCTGGGCCGGGGTCAGTGAGGACACTTACGGGCGCTGGAAAAATGGGCGCGGTGGTTCGCCTGATTACGAACAGTACATAATGATCTGCATAGGGGTATTTAAGGGAAAAATCAGCCTTGATTTTGTTACAAAACAGATAACAAAAACAATAAAAAAGCTAGGTGGGGGCGTAGCAAAGGAAAAGTCTGCAAAACTTTGATTATTATAGCTTTTGCTTGCCTTTTTGCGTCGCTGATTGTGCCGTTTTAAGGTATCATTAGCGCCCAACAAATACGAGGTAAAACACGATGAAAATTGATACAAAGACCCCAGCTATTCAGGCCCCAATTAACCAGGCGCCAGCAGTGCAAAAGACCGAGCCAGCAGGCGCCAGCCTGGCCACCACTTCCGACCAGGTAACGATTAGCCAGGAAGCCACTGCGAAGCTGGCCGAAGACACTGTGCAACCGTTATCAGGTGGCAATCTGCCAGTTGATCCTGTGGTGGGCGACACTGCAGTGGTTCAGCCGTTATCAGGTGGCAATTTGCCTATTAAGCCGCTGACCGAAGAAGCCAGCCTGCAGTCAGGCGGCAACCTGCCGATTAAGGCATGACCCTGGTCAATTTCCTGGTGTACGCGCTGTTTATTTCAGCGCGTATTTTCTGGCCAGAACTTAGCCCAGCCGGTGAACATGCCCTGGTAATTGCGGCCATCTGTTACACGGCCCTGGTCAGCTACCGTTCGCCCAATACCGTGGGCATCTGCGCCCTGATTTTACTGTTTCACCTGGTCGATATATGGGCGCAAAAGGCCACGTATTTAAACGCATACTTTGCATTTTTTTATTATATGGCCATTGATACCGCCACCGCTGCAGCCCTGCTTTTTCGGGTGCCGGTGTTCAGAAACCGCCTGGGTATAGCGTCCGCTAAGTACACAATGCAGGACTTTATCGCGTCGGCTATTTTTGTGCTGGGGGCGATACTGGCCGCGGCTGGTTTTATCGAACATGTGCTGCGTCACCTGGAAATGTTCAGTTTCCTGGTTGAGATACCCCAGGACGTGATCCAGTATTTTTACGAGAATGCGCGGTGGGTGTTTAACAACTTCACCGGGATCAAGATGTTTTTAAATAACGTGCTGCTGGTCGTGCTGTTCACGCTGACCCTGCAGTCAACCCGCAAAGAAATCCACTTTGTAAAAATGTAAAAAGGGGCCAGTCGGCCCCTTTTTTTATTGTTTCCCTTCCCAGGAAAGCACCAGTTTTTTTATTTCCTCCACCAGCCCAGGGTCTGCATTTTTCATCTGAAAAGTGGCGGTCCCTTTGTCGGCGTCGTGCTTTATTTTCACGTTCGGGGTAATGGCTTCTGGCTCGACTTTGCCGCCTGGCTTCGGCTGTGTCATTGCGTCTTTAATGATGGCCAGCACGTCGTCCGGCTCCAGCTCCCGTTCCTGCTTTTCCGCTTCAACTTTGGCAATGGCCGCGGTCGCACCAGGGCGCAGCACGTCTTTGTCCGCAAATATCAGATCATAAATATCAGCGCCCATTCTGGCGCTTAAGTCGTTAAGCGTTGGGAAGCAGGCCACCAGGTTGTCCGGCAGTGACGCGGTTTTAACGCGCCTGGTGATAATGTTCCGGTGGACGTTGTTTTTTTCCGCGCACTGGGACACGTTCATGGTCAGCAGTTCGGTCTGGTGCGTGTGGCCCTTTTCGTATTCGCTTGTTGTCTTGTAGTTGTTGCCAGTCCTGGACGCCTGCAGCATCTGTTCGTCCGTCAGGTCAGCCACCAGCATGGGGTAATCCTGGCCCGCCAGGATGGCGGTATAACGCCGCCTGGAACCGTCGGCCACTTCAAAGCGCCCGTTGTTTTCCCTGGCGGTCGCGTCTTTGTCAATCCCGCTTTCTGTTATGCTTGGCAGTATGTCGGCCACGGCTTTAGGGTTTAAAAAACGCTGGATCCGTTCGTTGTCATTAAAGACAAAGGTCTTTTCTTCAATTTCAGCGTGTGGAATAACCACCCGCCTGGCTGGGATTTTCTTGCCTGCTACGACCACAAAAAGGGCGTCTGCTTTTTGTTCGACACGGCGGCGGACGCTTGCCATAGTCACAGAACTGGTCAGCGCTTCGGTGTTATTGTTCATCGTTCCCCCTTAAATTCCTGTCAGTGCCATAATTTCATCGGCAAGGCTTTCGTACATGGTGGCAGCCCTTTTATGCGTTGCCGGGCTGCTGCGTTCGTCCTTCGACTGCTCAAAAATGGTTCGCATTTTTTCCTGACCTTTTCGCACTTCGTCAGTTTCCAGCACTTCGGATTCCATCACCCTGGCGCCGTAACCATCCCGCAGTTTTGCGACAATATTCTGGCTGGCCTCCCGTTGAACAACCATCGTCAAAAGAATTTTCACCACTGGTTCGTAATCGTCCATATCCAGTTCGCGGAACAGGTCAGAGGCCGCGCCCATGAATTGGATAGACGACATAAAATCATAAAGAGCTGTTGGCGTGGTCACCATGATCAAGTCGCTGGCGGCCATCACGTTGATAGTGGCCAGGCCTAAGTCAGGGTGGCAGTCAACAAAGATACAGTCATAATCAGCCATGACGGTTTCCAGGCCCGCCCGCAGCATCATGTGATCGTCAAAAGGCAGATCAGCGTCTGGCATTTCACGTTCAAGGCGCTGCAGGCCCAGGCTGGCCGGTATGACGTCCAGGCCTGGCCATACCGTCGGCTTGATTGCATAGCGCAGGTCTTGCGCTTTCCCCAGCATCCAGGGCAGCACCGTTTCGTCGTCGGATATATCCTTGTTCGGTATATAGCCCATATACATGGAAGCATGGCCCTGCTGGTCAATATCCACCAACAGCGTTTTATAGCCCCTGATGGCCATTGTTTGCGCCAGGTGTACCGCGGTCGATGTTTTTTTAGACCCGCCTTTGCCGCCAGTCAGAGAAATGACCGGGCAAATATCGCCGCCTTTCCCTGGGTAGCTTTTAAAGTGCTGCCGGATGCGGTCAATTTCATAAATGGTATAACCAACGCGCCGACCTAGTGCCGTCATTTGCGGGTAAGGCAGCTTGCCTTCTTTCTCTGCGTTGATAATGGCTGTATGGCTAACGCCTGCCAGCTCTGCCGTCTGTAACAGCCCCCAGGTGCGTTGCACCTTCCTGGCAGTAACTGACAAGTCACCGAACTGGCGCTGGGCCACGTCGTCAAATATTTTTAGGCCAGCGCTGACACACTGGGCTAAGTCTTCATGTAATTTCATATTAATTTACCTTTGCTAAGCCTTGAGGCTGTAAGCACTTTAATATAATAACGGAAAAAAGCAATAAAAAATTAAACAAGACTAGCCAAGAGGGGGAAGAAAAGCGCGGGGCAACGCATGTGGCCCCGCAGCCTTATCCCCTCCCATTATCCTTATTCTGACATGTGTTTTTGCTGGTTCCGGCTGGTTCCGCCTTTGCAAGCCTTTATAAATAAGGGTTTATCTAACCAGGGCAGTGCTGCCGGAACTAACAATATTTAACCAGGTAACCCACAAAAGCAGACCACACAACAACTTCATATCACAACAGCCAGAACAGGCGGACAAGTTAACCAATTAAAAATGTTACCACAGAAGCAACCACCAACAAAGCCGGATTGTTACAGCCAAACGTTACCGCGCAACTAAGCACTAGCCAGGTTAGACAAATGGTAACGTTACCCCGTACTAATTTAATACGTATTAAATTAGTACGGGGTAACGT
>NZ_JBBIQD010000020.1:0-39036 GCF_037442525.1 Rheinheimera sp.
GCTTGCATGGCATGCAAGAGGTCAGCGGTTCGATCCCGCTTAGCTCCACCAAATTCCTCACTATATGGCAAAAAAAGCGACCATCGGCCGCTCTTTTATGTTTGTTTACAGTTTTATTCTAGACTTTGCACCTTTGGCAGCATTAAATCAGCAATGATTGGCTGAGCTTTAAGATTGGGGTGTAAACCATCTGCTTGCATCCATTCGGGTTTTAACGCTATTTGCTCCATAAAAAATGGCCAGAGCTGAACATCTGCCTTTGCCGCTATTTTGGGATACAAATCGCTGAATCCTTTGCTATAACGTGCGCCATAGTTGGGCGGTATACGTATTTGCATTAGCACAGCATGGGCACCTGATTGTTGCACCTGATTTATCAAAGCTGAAAGGTTCTGCTCAAGCTGAGGCAGGGGAAAGCCACGCAGTCCGTCATTGGCGCCCAATTCAATTAACACCACGTCGGGTTTGTGTTGGGCTAATAAAGCGGGCAGGCGGGCTAAACCTCCGGCGGAAGTTTCACCGCTGATGCTGGCATTCACCAGGGTGACTTCACTCTGTTGATCGGATAGCTTTTGTTGGAGAAGGTGCACCCAGCTTTGGCTTTGGCTCAAACCATAGCCCGCACTCAGGCTGTCACCCAGAATAAGTAAGGTTTTAGCCTGCACAGGCAAGCTAAGACAACAGACTAACCCCAATACAGAAATAAGACGATTCATGACAACACCTACTTCAGATCTTATTGCAACACAGTTAACTAAAAAGGTGCAGCTGTCCGATGGGACACTGACCATAGTGCAGGATATTAACCTGACTGTCGCCGCAGGTGCCAGCGTTGCCATAGTGGGCGCGTCCGGTTCTGGCAAATCTACCTTGTTGGGGTTGCTGGCGGGGTTAGATACCCCCAGTGCCGGCGAATGTTACCTGGCGGGGCAGCCTTTGCATCTGATGACTGAGGACCAGAGAGCTGCATTACGAGCAAAAACAGTAGGTTTTGTGTTTCAGCAGTTTTTATTGCTGCCAAGCCTGACCGCATTGGAGAACGTTACTTTACCGGCTGAGTTGGCCGGAATGAAAGACGCCCGGCAGCGGGGACTGGAATTGCTGGAGCAGGTGGGGTTGTCACACAGGGCTGATTTTTACCCAGGGCAGATGTCGGGCGGTGAACAGCAGCGGGTGGCTATAGCCCGGGCTTTTATTACCAACCCACAGGTATTGTTTGCGGACGAGCCATCGGCCAATCTGGATAATGCGACCGGAAGCAAAGTCGAAGACTTGCTGTTTCGTCTGAATGAACAACAAGGGACAACCCTGGTGTTAGTGACTCACAATGATGAACTGGCACAACGCTGCCAGTTCAGGTACCGCATGCATGCAGGTCAGCTGAGCCCAATAGACCTGGCTCAGGATGGAGCACAACGTCATGTGGGCTAAACTGGCGTGGCGTTTGTTCTGGCGGGAACTCAAACGCGGCGAGTTATGGGTGATTGCGTTCGCTTTGTTCTTAGCCGTACTGACAGTGGTGAGCCTGTCAGGTATTACCGAATCAGTCCGAGCGGCTTTGTACCAGCGCAGTGCCAATTTTGTGGCGGCAGATAAAATTCTGCGATCATCCGTGGGATTCAATGCGGATGTGCAGCAGAAGGCAGATGCGTTGGGGCTCAAAGCAGCCCAACAACTGCAATTTAACTCCATGGTGTTTGCTGGGGAAAACATGCAGCTGACAGCCATCAAGGCGGTCTCTGATAGTTACCCTTTACGGGGTACATTAGAGCTTGGCACCAGGGTACAGCAGGTGAAACCCGGGTTGAAACCGACGTCAGGCCAGGTCTTTGTCGAAGAACGGTTGCTAAATTTATTGCAATTGGTACCAGGTGATTCTATCGAACTTGGCGAAAGCCGCTTACAGGTTGCCGGCATTATTATCAACGAGCCGGATGCACCTTTAAGTGTATTTGGCGGTCAGCCCCGGTTACTGATGCATATCGATGACGTGCCAGCCACTCAAGTGATCCAGCCAGGCAGCCGAATTAGCTACCGGCAGATGTATGCTGGGGATGGCGATCGTCTGCAGCAGCTTGAGGAGCAAAGCAAAGACCTGTTGGGCCCTCAGGACAGATGGCAGACGATGGACAGGCAATCTGCCGTCGGTGGTGCAGTAGACAGAGCTGAACGCTTTTTATTACTGGCTGGCCTTCTTGGCATCGTTCTGGCCGCCTGTGCTGCCGCAGTGGCCGCCAGCCGATACAGTCAACGCCATGCCCGTGCTGTTGCCGTGATGAAAGCCTTGGGTGCCAGTGCCACTCTGACGCGCAAACTCTACAGCAGTCATCTGGCACTGGTGACCATATTTAGTGTGTTCTTGGGCTTGCTGCTGGGTCAGTTGGCCGTTGAGCTGAGTCAGTTTGGTATCCGGTTTTATTTACCGGATTATGAAGCACGTTTCAGCTGGCGGCCTCTGGGCCTTGGTACACTGACGGCACTAATTTGTGCTTTACTGTTTTCCGCCAGGCCGTTATGGCGGCTTGCTGCAGTGCCAGCGCTGAATGTGCTGCGTCAGCAGCACGAAGGCATGAAACTCGATCCGATTCACCTGGCCAGCGGCGCCGCAGCTATTTGGGGCCTGATGTGGCTGTTTAGCGGCGATCTGTTCTTAAGTACGGCTTTGTTTGCGCTTTGTACACTTTTTGCGGCCTTACTGATGGGGTTTGCCGCACTGATGATGAAAATCGCCAAACCGATGGCGGCAGGCCAAAGCAGCGCATTGAAACTGGCACTGGCCAATCTGCGCCGGCGGCTGTGGCCAAACGCTTTTCAGCTCATTACCTTTACCCTGGCGCTTTTTCTTACGTTACTGCTGTATTTCCTGCGTTCAGAATTGCTGGACCAATGGCAGCGGCAGGTGCCTGAAGGTGCTCCTAATCAGTTTTTGGTCAATCTGACTGCTCAGGACCGGGCTGAGCTGGAACCTATAGCCACCACCGAAAATTTAACGCTGACAGGTTTCTATCCAATGGTACCAGGCCGGGTGTTGGCGGTGAATGGCGAACTGTTTCGCGATGAAGCGACCAAAGAAGCTCCTGAGCGCCGCGAAGGGGTAGGGCGTGAGCTGAATCTTACCTGGGTCAGCGAGTTGCCTGACAACAACAGGATCAGTCAGGGCCAGTGGTTTAATGAAAACAGTCGGGCGGAAGTATCGGTGGAATCCGAGCTTGCACAACGGTTATTGCTGAAACTGGGGGATACTTTACAGTTTTCGATCGGCGGGCAATTATTCGATGCCAAAGTCAGCAGTATCCGTACTGTGGACTGGAACAGCCTGCAACCTAACTTTTATATGATCCTGTCACCAGATCTGATGCAGAATTTCCCTGCCACTTATATCACAGCGTTCTACCTGCCGGCAGAACGGACGGAGCTGCTTAATCAATTGGCCCGACAGTTCCCAACGGTCAGTGTGATTTCGGTGGATGCGATCCTCAAACAGGTGAACGATATCATCAACCAGGTCTCGGTAGCGTTAAGCTTCATTCTGATCCTGGTGGTGGCCGCCGCCACTCTGGTCTTGGTTGCCCAGGTGCAGGCGACGCTGGAGCAACGTGAACAAGAACTTGCTACCTTGCGAACTCTGGGGGCCAGTTCGGTATTTCTTCGCTCAGCATTGCTGCTGGAGTTTGCTGCGTTGGGGGCTCTGGCTGGTCTCTTTGCGACCTTACTGGCGGAGGTGTTGCTTGCTGTGGTTCAGCAACGTTTCTTTGAGTTGAGTTACAGCCCGAACTGGACTTTATGGTGGCTCGGCCCCGTGGCTGGTATTGGCTTGGTGACGGTGCTGGGCGCCTGGCAGCTGCGCGGTTTATTAAGTCTGCCTGGCAGTCTGTTACTGCGGCGCGCACTTCAGAGCTGAAGTGCTGCCAATGCCTCTTTCAAATGAGGATAACGGAACTGAAACCCAGCCTGCAGCAGACGCTGAGGCTGGGCGTTTTGCCCAAACAGCATCAAATCGGCCATCTCACCAAATAAAGCCCTGACCACAAAAGCAGGCATCCGCAGCGCCGCTTTTTTCCCCAACCTGGCGGCCAGCAGTTGACTGAATTGCTGATTTGTCACAGGGCGTGGTGCAGTGGCATTAAAAGGGCCATTCAGTTCATTTTGATGCAACAGAAAATCAATCAAAGCGACCATATCCTCAATATGGACCCAGGACATAAATTGCTGGCCTGTGGCTATAGGACCTCCAAGACCCATCCGGAATGGCAGTAGCATTTTGCTCAAGGCACCGCCTTTGTCACTGAGCACAATACCGGTTCGCACTAAACAAACCCGGGTGCGTTCACCGGCAGCTCTGTTCGCCAGGTTTTCCCAACGGGCGCAGACATCATGGCTAAACTCAGGATAAAAGGACACCTCTTGTTCAGATATAGGTTCTGGTCCTTGTCGACCATAAAAACCAACCGCAGACCCATTGATCAACACTGAAGGTGCAGTGCTGGCCTGCTGAATGGCGCCGGCGATTTGTTCGGTTAAAAGCCAGCGACTCTGGCAGATCCGTTGCTTTTGTGCCTCGGTCCAGCGTTTGGCGGCAATAGGCTCGCCAGCCAGATTAACCACGGCATCTAACTGGTTAAAATCGACATCACTTAACTGCCCAACACAGGGATGGTTGGTACCCAAAAGCCTGCCCGCCCGTTTTGGATCCCGGCTGAGCAGAATCAGCTGATGGGTGGATTGCCAGTGCGCAACCAAAGCGCGCCCAATTAAACCGGTGGCTCCGGTGAGCAGGATCTTCATGAGCATGCCTCAGGTGGTGACTGTTTTGGCAAGTATAGCTGGCTAGTTATTTTCGGGTTGAAAGTCAGAAAGTTTCAATTGATCAATACGTTGCTGAATATGCCTCAACTGGCAGCTTTTGTAAGCAATGGCTGCAGCCTGCGATTCCGGTAAACGCAGCTGAAATTGCCAGCGGCAATCCTGCTCCTGATAGCTTTGGAAGCTCTGGCGGCTTTTATTGAAACCATTTAGTGCGTCCTGACGGCCTGTGGTTTTAACATGCTGTTCCAGCTTAAATTGCAGGTTGTTTTCCCAGGTACTGAGTTCCCGCTGGGTCTGCTGTAACTGCTGTTCAAGGCATCTAAGCTGCGCTTTTTTATCCTGCTGGTGTTCGTCACAGTTGGCGGACAGATGGCAGGCAAAAACAGCTAAAGTCAGAACCAGGGTTTTCATGCAGTTTCCCTTGTTTTAGTTTCACTGAAACGGACAACAAAGCGTGCACCGCCAAGAGGGCTGCGCGACACCTGTAGCACACCGGAATACGATCGAACCAATTCAGCCACTATAGATAAGCCCACACCGTGGCCATCCTTATAGGTATCCAGCCGGGTGCCGCGTTCGAACATGTCTTGCATTTTGTGTTCAGGAATACCGGGACCGTCGTCTTCCACGTCCAGTTGAAGTGGCTGACCAAAAGCTGTGACTTTGACTCTGTGGTGGCAGGCTTTGCAGGCGTTGTCCATCAAATTGCCAAGGATCTCCATAAAATCTGTTTCGTCGCCACGGAAGCTGACGCTGGCCTGGCATTCAATCTCGAGCTGAATACCTTTGTCGCGGTAAATTTTACTCAGTGCGGCTTCGAGTTTTTCCATCAGAGGGCGGACGGCAATTTGTTTCTGCCAAACGTCTTCGCCTGAGCTTGCCGCGCGTTTCAGCTGATGTTCTATCATGGCGGTGATCCGGTCCAATTGCTCACGCAACTCGGGTTGTTCAGACAACTTGGACGTACGCAGTACAGCTATCGGAGTTTTCAGGGCATGGGCCAGATCACTTAAATGATGACGGTAACGCTGCTTTTGCCGGTTTTGGCTGGACAATAATAAATTCAGGTCCTCTTTGATTTTCTGCAGTTCAGTCGGATAATCGCCAACCAACTGCTGCTGCTTGCCCTGTTCCAGCTTGTTGATTTCTTTGTCGAGCAGCCACAGCGGTCTGGTTGTCCAGTAATAGGCCAACAAGGTCAATAACAGCAAAACGGCCGCTATGCCGACAAACCATTGGCGTAACGTGGTACGAAAGCTTTGTAGCGGTTCCTGCAATAAATCGTCGTCCTGCACTACATGGATAGTGATAGGCAAGGTGCTGTCACCCGAGTCGAACAGTACCGCAAAAGACAAGACCCAGAATTTCTTCTGATGTTGTTCCATCAGCACAAACTCATGGGATGCTGGCAGTATCTGATGCATTGGAGGTTCAAACTGCAGGTTAATGGACGAATCTGATTGCCACAGCAGTTTGTTTTCACTGGTGATAAAAGCTGTTAAGCCAGAATCAGGCCGGTAAAAGTCAGGGGGAAGCAGGTTATTGCTTAACGCCACTTCTTCACCTTGCGGCTGAACCTCCGCCAGAATCGAATACATATGCACTTCGAGTTTCTGTTCAGTGCTGGTCAGTAACTGGGTGTAAAACGCCTGCTCTATTGCAAAAAAAGAACCTGGCAATAAAAACAACAGTAACACCAGACTGATCACGCCTTGGCGAAGCTTCAGTGATAACTGCATTTAGCTGACTGCCAGGGTAAAACGGTAGCCACGACCTCTTAAGGTTTCGATTGGTTTCAGCTCACCGGTCGGGTCCAGTTTTTTACGCAGCCGCAGCACAAAGACTTCAATTACATTGCTGTCCAGATCAAAATCCTGATCATAAATGTGCTCGGTCAGCTCTGTTTTTGAAATCACTTTATTTGGATTGTGCATAAAGTACTCCAGTACTTTGTATTCATAAGCTGTCAGGCTGACTTCATCCTGCTCGTGCCAGACTTGTTGAGTCCGGCTGTTCAGGCGGATGGGGCCTGCATTGAGCAACGGATCCGGCTGGCCCGCTGCACGGCGGATCAGTGCATTGATACGGGCCAGTAATTCTTCGGTGTGGAAAGGTTTAGTCAGGTAATCGTCAGCGCCTGCGTCCAGTCCTTCCACTTTTTCCTGCCAGCTGCCACGGGCTGTCAATACGATCACCGGGGTTTTCAGCTCATTCTGACGGGCTTTCCGGATCAGCGACAAACCATCCATTTTTGGCAAACCTATATCAATGACAGCCAGATCGTAGGGATACTCGCTCAGCTTGTACCAGCCCTCGGCACCGTCAAATGCCAGGTCAACACTGAATTGCTGTTGTACCAAATGTTCGCGGATCTGCTCGGCCAATAGGGTTTCGTCTTCAACTACCAGTAAACGCATCTGTCTTTCCTTTGGGATATCACCGGGTTAATGACCGCTATGCTAAAGCAGTCTTGCTTTGGCTTCAATCGTCGGACTATGGTTGGTCCGGGCTGAATTGCCCCTGAACAGTCCGATGACAGCGCCTTAAAAATGTAGATAAAAAGTTGCCATAATGTTTCAAGTGGCTATGCTTATTTTCAGGTTGCATAACAGCTCAACGCAAGGACGGCGACGAGGTGGAACCGGACGCAACCCCGGCGGCAGAGTCTGCGACGTGAGCTATACCGGAGGGATCCATCATGAAACATATCCTTATTGCCGCGTTACTGGCCAGCCTGACGGCGGGTGTCAACCTGAGCCTGGCTCAGGAGTTGGCGAAAGCCCCTTTGACGGTCAGCGCTGAAGCCAAAACCGCCGTAAAAACTAAACTTAATATCAACAAAGCCAGTCTGGAGCAGCTGGTGGCTATTCCAGGTATTGGTGAGAAAAAAGCTCAGGCTATCAAAGAGTACATCGCTGCCAATGGTCCGATCAAAGATCAGCAACAGCTGACGGAAGTGAAAGGTATTGGTGACAAGCTGGCGGCTAAAATGGCGGAGCATATCAGCTTCTGAGTGGTGTATTGTTATTCACCCAGGGCTTTCATTTGCTCGTTGGCCCACTGCACCGCACTGTGGTACGCGTCCGGCACTGCTTTGTTGTCTAACTGCAGTCGCCGGATCCACACTTCCGCTTCATCCCATTGTGCCTGTTCGTATAGTTTGATCAATTGCAGGTAATCAGCCATTGGACCTTTGTTATCGATCAATGCCGCTTTGATATCGACGGACAGTGGAAGTTTTGTCATGACCGACGCCATTGGTTCATCCAAAATGGCGTCTATTAAAGACATCATGCCGGTGAGGAAGGCTTCTGCCGGAGCTGTGAAACCGGCTAATATTGACAGATGTTCGGCAAATCGTGCCCGGGTCATGGCCAGACGCATCAGCTCTGCTGGTTTTTCTGAGCCGACCTGAGCCGTAAACAAGACAGACAAAAAGCGTTTCAATTCAGTTTGTCCCAATAAAACCAAAGCTTGTCGGATGGTGGAAATATCGGTTCTGCGCTTAAATACGGCTGAGTTGGCATAACGCAACAGCTTGTAAGACAGGTTTACATCCCGTTCAAATATGCCGGTAATGACAGCCAGGTCCATTTCTTTTTTCGCGGTTTCGTACAACAATTCTGCCAGCGTCATTTGAGCCGGAGACAAAGCCCGGCTTTGCATCATTTCAGGTTTGGAAAAAAAATAGCCCTGAAAAAAATCAAAACCCATTTCAATGGCTTGTTGGAATTCTTCATTGGTCTCTACTTTTTCAGCCAGAAGTTTGATCTGAGGAAAACCTGCAATCGCCTGTTTTATTTGGCGTATTTCTTCGAAAGACGTACTGCGCAAGTCAATTTTAATGATATCGATCAGCGGGAAAAAGTGTCGCCAGACAGGTTGATGAATATAGTCGTCAAGCGCCAGCACATAACCTTCTTTTTTGAGTGCCTGACATTCAGCCAATAATCGTTTCCCTGGCTGCACAGTTTCAAGAATTTCAACCACGACCTGCTCAGGTGGAAGCAAAGTCGGAAATCTTTTGAGGAGCGCATCCAGGGTGAAATTAATAAAACCAGGTTTGTCATCCAGAAATTCGCCCAGACCCAGGTTCAGTTGGCTACCTTCAATCATTCTTAAGGTTGCTTCGTCGCTGTCTATATCCGGAAACGAATTTTTTACCCCATCGCGAAATAATAATTCATAAGCAAACAGATTCTTCTCTTTGTCCAGAATAGGCTGGCGCGCCGTGTAGAAGTACATTTGGGGAAATTCCTGTTCCTTGGGGTGACCAACCCACTGTAGCAAAAAAAAACTCTGTCCGACTATCTGTCATACAGAGTTTTTTTGTTTTGTTCAAAACAAAACTCGAGACTACTGATTTATGCCTATCTATCTAATTGCGTTCACTTTTTTCTAACTTTTTCAGCACAGAACCAAACAATTCCTGCACTCCGGCGGCCGGAGGGGATGTCAGACGGCTGACCAGCACAGTGGCCAGCGCTGAGGCCAGTACACCAGGGATCATTGCATAGATGAAATCATCCAGTTGTTTGCCATCAATTTGCAGGGGGGCATAAACCCAGAACAGAACTGTCACAGCACCAGCACTGATGCCCGCCAGTGCGCCCCAGTGATTCATCCGTGACCAGTACAGACTCAGCAGCACCACAGGGCCAAAGGCGGCACCAAAACCAGCCCAGGCATCGGCGACCAAAGATAAGATGCTGTTGTTGCTGTCCAGTGCTAAGCCTATCGCGATCAGAGCCACCAGCAACACGGACAGACGGCCAATCAGCACCTGCTGCTTGTCCGTGGCCGCTTTATGTAAAAAGGTTTTGTAGAAATCCTGGGTCAGTGCACTGGAGGTGACCAGCAACTGGGAGGAAACAGTGCTCATAATGGCGGCCAGAATAGCGGCTAACAGTAGGCCACCGACAAAGGGGTGAAACAGAATTTGGGAGAAGTAGATAAAGATAGTTTCAGGATCCTTCAGCGTCGCACCCGCCTGATGCACATAAGCAATACCTACAAAACCAATAGCCATGGCGCCAATCAGTGACACAATCATCCAGGACATGCCAATGCGGCGGGCCGCTTTAAAATCTTCGACCGATCGAATCGCCATAAAACGTACAATAATATGCGGCTGGCCAAAATACCCCAGGCCCCAGGCCAATAAAGAAATAATGCCCAGCAATGAGGTGCCGGTAAACAAATCCAAATGGGTCGGGTTCAGTTGTTCTATGGTGCTGAACAGGGTTTCAGGTTGTTCCAAAGAGCCATAGGCAACCACAGGCACCATAATCAGCGCGACAAACATAATCATGCCCTGAACGAAGTCTGTCATGCTGACTGCCAGGAAGCCACCCAGCAGGGTATAAGCTATGACAACACCAGCCGTTAAAAACAAGCCAAAGCGGTAGTCGAGCTGAAACACAGTTTCAAACAGTTTACCTCCGGCGACCATGCCGGATGAGGTATACAAGGTAAAGAAAATAACGATCACTAAGGCCGAGACCAGACGAAGCATACGGCTTGGGTCGGCAAAGCGGTTTTCCAGGTAATCGGGCAGGGTGATCGAGTCTTTGGCCAGTTCTGTATAGACACGAAACCTTGGCGCCAACAGGATGTAATTCAGATAAGCACCAATCACCAGGCCGACACCAATCCAGATCTGCGACAGTCCTAAGGCATACATGGCGCCAGGTACACCCATCAGCAACCAGCCGCTCATATCGGAAGCTCCGGCCGATAAAGCCGTCACGCTTGGGCCTAACTTCCGGCCACCTAACATATACTCAGACAAATTGCT
This sequence comes from Rheinheimera sp., assembly GCF_037442525.1. Lineage (GTDB taxonomy): Bacteria > Pseudomonadota > Gammaproteobacteria > Enterobacterales > Alteromonadaceae > Pararheinheimera. The sequence goes on from NZ_JBBIQD010000020.1 coordinate 10,604, forward strand.
GCTGGATTGGCGGTAAGCCATCACCCCTATAGCCAGCATGGCAAAAAAATAAATGGCAAGTGCCAACATGGTTCCCGTAGCCATAATACCCCCGTGCTTATTGTTTTAATAAAATGCGCCGAATGCTAACAACAGCTCCGGAAGTAAGCCAGTGCTTTCGGTGAATTGGCAGCTGGCTGCGTTTACCTTGTTTGTTGACGCTACATGTTCGGATACAGCGGCGCCAATCTGGCGTGGCTGGACTGTTTTTGCAGTTCCAGTCTGGACCAGCTCTGCCATAACGCCTTGCCTTGCCAAGGGGCAGAACCCGGTTGGTACAGTGCCTTATTCAGTCCTTCCAGCTGCTGGCGGAATTCATCCTGCCCACACCAATGCCCCAACTGGCTCAGTGAATGTGGTCGTTCACCAAAATACTGCTCTGCCCAGTCCAGCAGCCAGCTGCGGCACAATGCAGCATCATTGGCGTGTGCGGCTTGTTGCAGTTTCTTTGGATTCATCCGTGCTTTGGCGGGCTCGGTCACTGTTTTGCTGACTTGTGGAACAGCCCTTGCTTTCAGTGCTTGCCAGACCCAAAGCGCCACTGTGCTTAACCACAACAGGAACAGGGCCGAACTGCTGTGTGTCCATGCCCATGGCGAAGTGGCTGTGGTTGCGGCAGTTACAGCCGGGCTCGTGCTGAGGGCAGGTGCTGTGTCAGCGCCAGTGTTTTCACCGGCAGCTACTTGCAATGTCACAGCGGGCAGCTCGGCATACTCCAGTTGGTTGGTTTTGGCGTTCCACCAGGGCAGCCGAATTTCAGGCAAGGTCAGTTCACCGCTTTTGCTGGCAACCACCGCCATACTGAAGACTTTTTGCGCCACCAGCCGGCCATTACGCTCGGCTTGTTTGCTTTGTGGCTGTTCCCGGTAAAGCTTCACTCCGTCCGGCGTGGTCTGAGGCAAATCAGGTAACTGATTGGCTGCCACATCCAAAGCCGTCAGTGTGATGGTGCGCGTCACGGGTTCGCCCTGACGTACACTGGTACCGGCCGGGCTCCATTCTTCAGTCAGTTCCACCAGGCCAGCGACCAGCCAGTCACCGGGGAAATCGACTGGTTGTGGTTCTACGCGCAGGGTCAGGCTGTTGGAGGTGGCGGTCACGCTTTGCGTTTGCGCAAAATAGTCATAGCGGCCAGTGCTGCGGTCCAGCATTTCACCGCTCAGAATGGCTGGCGGAATGGTAAACTCACCGCTTTGTTCCGGGATCAACCGGTAGCGGCGGGTGAAGGTCCGGTAACGTTCTCCGTTTACCAGTTCAGTGCCTTCCTGATCCTTGCCCTGTTGTTCAATGCTCAGGCCCGCCACTTTGGGTTCATTCAGACTGCCGCGTTGCAAATCGCCTTTAAAGTAAATTTTTACGGTCAGATAACTCAACTGCTGCACATACAGCTTTTCTTGCTCCAGGCTGCTTTCGACAAACAACAACTCTTTGTTCTGACTGCTTCGCTCCGGCGCTTTTTGCACCTCCACCTCAATAGGGGAGGAACTGACACCTTCCAGGGTAAAGGCGGGGATCACAAAACGCCCGGTGTCGCGGGCTTTGAGCAATAAACGCCAGCTGGTGGTGCGGCTGGCCTGACCGTTAAAGACCTGCATTTGCTGGCCTATGGATGGTCCCTGCACTTCAAAATAAGGCTCCAGTACCGAAAAATCCGGTTGCCTGCTGACATCGCCATCGGCCACCAGCTCCAATACGGCAGTTTCGCCCAACAGCATCGGGTTTTTGTCCAGGCTGGCTTTGAGTTGAGTGAGCGCCAGCAGTGGCTGACTGACGAAAAGCAGGGTCAGTCCCAATGCAAACACAGCATGTCTTACCATTCTTCCAATACTCCCTGCGATGCCTGTTCAAAGCGTCGCTTCTGATATTCAAGGGCCATTTTTCGTTTCAGCAATAAGGAGGGATCGTCCTGCACTTTTCTCAGCAAGTTATCCAGCTGCTGGCTTTGCTCTGGTGATGCATTGGGCCAGGCTTCGGATATCGCCTGTTGTTTTTGCTGAGCGGATTCTTGCTGTTCTGCCTGTTTCTGTTCTTGCTGCTGCTGTTGTTCGTTGTTTTGGGCTTGTTGTTGTGGGTCATTGTGTTGACCTGCCTGAGGTTCGGGATCTTTGTCACCTTGCCCGGACGACTGATTCTGCTCTGAGGACTGCTCAGAGTTTTCACTCTGCTGTGATTTGTTTTCAGCGTTTTGTTCCTGCGATGGATCGCCCTGAGATTGTTGCTCGTTGGAGTCGCCCTGCTGCTTCTGATCCTGAGACTCTTGCTGCTTTTGCTGCTCCAGCGCCTTTTTTACCTGCTCCAGATTATGGGCGGCATTGGCGTGGTCCGGCTGATGCGCCAGGGTGTCTTCATAGGCCTGAATGGCTTCGTCAAAGCGTTGTTGTTGCGCCAGGCTGTTGCCAAGGTTGTAGCTGGCATCCGGTCCGCTGGCTTGCCGGTACGACTTTTCTGCGGCGGCAAAATCGCCGGCTCGATAGGCGGCATTGCCTTTCCATAAAGGGTCATCAAATTGTTGCCAGGCACTGCTGTAGTCCTGCTGTTCGTAGGCCTGTTTTGCTTGTTGTTGCTGGTTCAGCCATAAATCCTGCCAGTCCAGCGCATGGCTTTGCGGCAGGTAAACACAGAGCAACAGTGCCAGCAGCTGGCCTTGTTTCTTTTGCCATAACCAGAACGCCAGCAACAACCAGACCAGATAGACTGCATTGTCCTGCCACTGCTCGCCACGCAGCTGGCTGGGCTGTTGTTCGTCCTGCAGGCTGGTCAGATCAGGCAATTGCCACAGTTGGCGGATATCGCTGTCATCCGGCTGTGCCTGAGCAAATACGCCGGCTTTTTGCAGTGCCAGCTGTTGCAGTTGCAGCAGGGGCACTTTGGGTAGCACTATGGCACCCTGATTGTCTTTGAGCAGCTCGCCATTGCTCAGCCGCACCGGTGCGCCCTCGGCTGAACCAAAGGCCAGCACTGAAACACGGTGCGGGTAATTATCCAGTTGATCACGCAGCGCCGCGTAGTCGCGGCTGGAAAAACCATCGGTAAACAGCACGACGTCGCCCTGACTGTAATTGCCCTGCTGCAGCAACTGCGCCGCCAGCCGCAAGGCGGCAGTCAGGTTTGACCCCTGCACCGGCATAATGTCCGGGCTTAAAGTGGGCAGCAGCAGTTTCAGGTTGTTTTTGTCCTGGGTCAGGGGGGAAATCACAAAGGCATCGCCAGCAAAACTGATCAGTGCTACTTCGCCTTCCTGCACACCTTCAAGAAAATCCATCGCTTTAAAGCGGGCCTGCGTCACCCGGTCCGGGCTCAGATCGGTGGCGTGCATCGATAAAGACATATCCATCACCAGCACTGTGGCTTTTTTCAGCTGGTACACCGGCTGCGGTATTTTTTGCAGGCTGGGGCCACAGAGTGCCAGCACTAACAGCAGCCAAAACAGCAGCAGCCACAGCGCCTTTTGAGGTTGTTGTGTTGTGGTGCCATTGAATAACCTGTGTTGTAAATGAGGGGCTATCCACTGCTGCCAGACGCTGGGTACACGGCGAAAACGCCAGAACAGCAACCATAAGAGCACAGCGGGCAGGGCGAGCCAGGCCATTTCAGGTCGTAACCAATGCAATTCAGGCCACATGGTGCTGCCTCCGCAGTTGGATTTGACGGCCTGCCAGCACAGCCATAAGCAGCAGCGCCAACAGCAGCGGATAATGCAACAGGCTTTGTTGGGGCCTGTAGCTGATGTGATCGCGCTCCACAGGTTCGAGTTGATCGAGCAACTGATAAATACCGGCCAGCTCCTGTAAATCCCTGGCGCGGAAATAACGGCCGCCGGTTTCAGTCGCCAGTTGAGTCAGCAGGGCTTCATCCAAATCCTGTGACGGGTTCACCAGTTGCCGGCCAAAGATGCTCTCCTGCACCATTTGTTCTGCGCCCACACCCACAGTGTAAATCTTTACCCCGGCGGCTTTGGCCAGCTGCAGGGCTTCCAGCGGCTGAATCACCCCGGCCGTATTGGCACCGTCGCTTAGCAGGATCAGTACTTTGTTGGACGTTTCGTAACTGTTCAGCCGTTTAATGGCCAGGCCAATGGCTTCACCAATGGCGGTGCGCTCACCAGCCAACCCCCGCACCGATTCATCGAGCATAGTGCGGACTGTGGTCAGGTCGTACGTCAGAGGGGTTTGCTGATAGGCAGCATCACCAAACAGGATCAGCCCAAGCCGGTCTCCCTGACGTTTCTGAATAAAGTCGTTTAGTACCAGCTTCACCGCATCCAGCCGGTTGATGGCCTGGTTTTGGTATTGCATATCGGTAATGTCCATCGAACCGGACAGGTCAACGGCCAGCATCAGGTCCCGTCCTTGTTGGGGCAGGGTAATAGTGTCGCCCAACCAGCGAGGCTGGGTCGCCGCCAACACCAATAAACACCAGCACAGGGCACGTAACCAGCGGCTCCAGTGCCGTGGGGCCTGCACTTTGCTTTGTTGTTTCCGGCTGAACTGATACAGCGCCTGGTGGCGCAACGCGGCACCATGAGCGCTGGTTTTTTGCCGGAACAGCAAAGGCAAGGGGAGCAGTAAAGCCAACCAGGGATAACCTAATTCGAACATAAGGCCTCCAGTTGCTGTACGTTCAGCTGACGCAGAAGAGCGCCTGCCCAGTGGTAAAACTGTTGCTGTTGTTGTTCAGCTGGTGCGCCCTGATACAACAGGTGCTGTAAATCTGGCAAAGGTTCTGTGTGTAACGACTGCAGCAGCTGTTGCCATTGGGGCAGAGCAGCAGACAGAGCCGGGTGCGTCGGCTGGTAGTGTTTGACCAGGCGTTTGAGCAACTGATTCAGCTCTGCACTTTGCAAAGGACTGAGCTGGGCCCATTCCTGCCGGGCCTGGCGTAATGCCAGCTGTTTATGCCGCCGGCGCATCAAATGCCTGACCATCCAGACCAATAGCAGAAACAGCACTAAGGCCAGCCCCCACCAGAGAGGGGCTGGTGGCCAGAAGGTGGCCAGGGCCGGCTCGCTGATGTCGGCCAGTTGTAATGCAGGTTCAGCGGCCATGGCCCCAGCTCCTGTTGAGTTGTTGTAATAACGATTCACCGCTGGACAGCTGCATAAAGCGACACCCCAGCTGTTGAAAGCTCAGCTGCAATTGCTGCTGCTGTTGCTGCTGTTCAAGTTGATACTGTTGGCGTTTAAAGCCTGAGCCTAAATCCAGCACAGCTTCCTCCTCGCCGTTACTGATGCGGGCACCACCACTGGCATGGACAGGCCAGCTGCTGTCCAGCGGATCAAGAATCTGCACGGCACAGACTTCATTGTGCTGACGAATGGCCTGAATATGACGCCAGCCCTGGGCAGTTAAAGTGCTGAAATCCGACAGTAAGTACACCAACGCGCCTGGATGTACCAGCCGACGCAGTAAGGCAAGTGCCTGATCCAGCTGTACTTTGGATGGCAGCGCTTTCCCCTGTTGCACCCGAAGCATCGCATTTAAATAGCGCAATACCGACTGGCTGCGCGCCGCAGGTTTCAGTTCCAGCAGTTGCTCCTGGCTGAACACCAGACCACCGAGCTTGTCACCGCGCTCTTTCACATGCCAGGCGAGCAGAGCCGCCAGATGAGCCGCCTGCACCGACTTAAATAACAAACTGGAGCCAAACTGCATTGAGTCCGACAAGTCGGTCAGAATAAAGACTGGGCGCTCTTTTTCTTCCCGGAACAGCTTAGTGTGCATTTTGCCGGTGCGGGCCGTGACCCGCCAGTCGATGGTGCGGACATCATCACCGGTCTGGTAATGCCGTACTTCATCAAACTCCATGCCCCGGCCTTTGGTTTTGGCCAGGTAACTTCCCGCCAGCTTACTCTGAATCGCCATTTTCGGGCTTAAATCGAGCAGGCTGTGGAAGCGTTGATAGGCCAACAACTGCGCTAAATCCAGGTCGATGCCGTTGGTTTTCAGTGCCCGGAGTTGTTCATGGACAGAAAAGGCGTTTTGCATCAGGCCACAGGCACCAGTTTCAGAATTTGTTTCAGCACATGATCCGTGGTCAGGCCCTGGGCCTCCGCATCGTAGGTCAGGATCAGGCGATGACGCAGTACATTCAAAAACACGTCCTGCACGTCATCCGGCGTGACAAAATCGCGGCCAGACAACCAGGCTTTGGCACGGGCACACCGTTCCAGCGCGATAGAGGCCCGCGGGGAGGCACCATAAGCAATCCAACTGGCCAGCTCATCGCTGTAAGCGGCGGCGTTGCGGGTGGCCATAATCAACTGCACTATGTATTGTTCCAGGCTTGGTGCCATATGCAGTTGTAAAATGGCTTTACGGGCGGCAAAAATATCCGTCTGGCTGATGGGGGACAATTCGGCTTTTTGTTGCGACAACGCTTCACCGCGGGTTAACCGCAGGATCTCAAGTTCAGTGGCCGCATCCGGGTAATCCACTTTCAGATGCAATAAAAAGCGATCCAGTTGGGCTTCAGGCAGCGGGTAAGTGCCTTCCTGCTCCAGCGGGTTTTGCGTGGCCATCACCAAAAACAGTTCAGGCAAGGCGTAGGTCTTGCGGCCTACCGTAATTTGTTTTTCCGCCATGGCTTCTAATAATGCGGACTGCACCTTGGCCGGAGCCCGGTTAATTTCGTCCGCCAGAATAATATGGTGGAACAAAGGGCCGGCCTGAAACTCAAACTGACCAGTGTCAGGCCGGTAAATGTCGGTGCCGGTTAAATCGGCTGGTAATAAATCGGGTGTAAACTGAATGCGGTGGAAACGGGCTTCAACCCCTTTTGCCAGGGCGTTGACCGCGCGGGTTTTGGCCAGGCCAGGCGGGCCTTCCACCAACAAGTGGCCGTTGGCCAGCAAGGCCAGCAAAATTCCTTCGGTCAGGGCGCTTTGACCCAGCACCTGACTGTCTAAATACTCTTTTAATGCAGAAAAGGCTTGTACCATAAATACTGGTCCAGTTAGTTGTTGTTTTCCATGCAGTTAACTGCAAAAGCAGCTAGGCTCTGACCTGAAGTTATCTATAAGGTTCTGCAGGCTTTAAAACAAGTGTTTTAATTTCACCGATCTGTGGTTACAATCGATTCAAATTAGAGGTCTGACCTGTTCAGACACAGCCACATCAGCAACTCGAGGACAGTTATGGCCGCGCCTATTGAACTTAAGACCCGTCAGGGAGACCGCATCGCGATTGTGCGTGGTCTGAGAACCCCTTTTGCCAAACAAGCTACTGAATTCCATGGCGTTTCCGCGTTGGAATTAGGCAAGCTGGTTGTCAACGAACTGCTGATCCGCAGCGAATTGTCGCCCAAGCTAATAGATCAGCTGGTCTATGGTCAAGTCGTGCAAATGCCTGAAGCGCCGAACATTGCCCGTGAAATCGTGCTCGGAACCGGCATGAATATTCATACCGACGCCTTCAGTGTGACCCGTGCCTGTGCCACCAGTTTCCAGTCTGTGGTCAGTGTGGCGGAAGGCATGATGGCCGGTATCCATGAAATTGCCATCGCCGGTGGTGCCGATTCCAGCTCAGTGCTGCCGATTGGGGTCAGCAAGAAATTAGCGCGTGCGCTGGTGGATTTAAATAAAGCCAAGACCTTTGGCCAAAAACTTGCGATATTCCGCCGTCTGGGCCTGAAAGACTTATTACCAGTACCGCCTGCTGTGGCCGAATACACTACGGGTTTGTCGATGGGAGACACCGCTGAGCAAATGGCGAAAACCCATGGCATCAGCCGGGCCGATCAGGATGCACTGGCGCATCGCTCGCACAGTCTGGCTGCGCAGGCCTGGGCGGACGGCAAGCTGAAAGACGAAGTGATGGCGGCGCATATCGAGCCCTACAAAACCTTCCTCGAGATGGATAACAATATCCGCACTGATTCCAGGCTGGAATCGTACGCCAAATTAAAACCGGTATTTGACCGCCAGTTTGGTACAGTCACCGCCGCCACCAGCACACCTTTAACAGACGGTGCCTCTGCGGTACTGATGATGACGGAAAGCCGTGCCAAGGCGCTCGGCTATAAGCCGTTGGGTTATATCCGCAGCTACGCTTTTGCCGCCATCGATGTGTGGGATGACATGCTGATGGGGCCGTCTTATGCCACGCCAATAGCGCTGGACCGGGCAGGCATGAAGCTGTCTGATTTAACCCTGATTGAAATGCACGAGGCTTTTGCTGCTCAGGCGCTGGCTAACGTGAAAATGTTCGGCAGCAAAAAGTTTGCCGAAGAAAAGCTGGGCCGCTCTGACGCCATTGGCGACATTGATATGGACAAATTCAATGTCATTGGTGGCTCACTGGCTTATGGCCACCCCTTTGCCGCCACCGGCACCCGTTTAATTACCCAAACCTTAAATGAACTGCAACGCCGCGGTGGAGGGACTGCGCTGACCACCGCCTGCGCCGCCGGTGGTTTGGGTGCTGCCATGATTCTGGAGACTGATTAATGACTGCATCGACTTTTAGCCTGGCCGTCCGTCCGGATGGTGTGGGCGTGATTAGCATGGATGTGCAGGGCGAGAGCATGAATGTGCTCAAAGCCGCCTTTGCTGATGAGATCAAAGAGCTGCTGAGTGAAATCAAAAGCAATAAAGACATCAAAGGCCTGGTGATTATCTCTGGCAAGCCAGACTCCTTTATTGCCGGTGCCGACATCAGCATGCTGGATGGCTGCAGCACAGCGCAGCAGGCCGAAGACATTGGCCGTATGGGCCAGCAGGTGTTTAACCAGTTGGAAGCTTTGCCTGTGCCTTTGGTTGCTGCCATTCACGGCCCTTGTCTGGGCGGTGGTCTCGAGCTGGCAATGGCCTGCCACAAAAGGGTCGCCACCACAGACAATAAAACGGTGTTGGGCTTGCCTGAAGTGCAGTTGGGCTTGTTGCCTGGTTCTGGCGGTACCCAGCGGTTGCCTCGTCTGGTCGGTATTCAAAAAGCACTGGACATGATTTTAACTGGCAAGCAGTTGCGTGCAGCCCAGGCCAAAAAAGCAGGCTTAGTGGATGCGGTGGTGCCAAAAAGTATTCTGCTCGAAGCGGCTGTGAAACTGGCGCTGGAAGGCAAACCCAAAGCACGTCAGGTGAAACTGAACCTGGTTGGCAAAGTGCTGGAAAAAACGCCATTCGGCCGTTCCATCCTGTTTTCGCAGGCGAAAAAGCAAACGCTGGCGAAAACCCATGGCAATTACCCGGCGCCGCTGAAAATCCTGGAGGCGATTGAAGCCGGGATAAGCGGTGGCATTAACAAAGGCCTGGATGTCGAAGCCAAAGCTTTTGGTGAGCTCTGTATGACGGCAGAGTCCAAAGCGCTGCGTTCTATTTTCTTCGCAACAACCGCGATGAAAAAAGAAACAGGTGCCGGCGATGTGAAACCACGCAAAGTGCAAAAGGCGGCTATTTTAGGGGGCGGCCTGATGGGTGGGGGTATTGCCAATGTCACGGCCACCAAAGCCGGTATTCCGGTGCGGATTAAAGACATTAACCAGACCGGCATCAGCAATGCACTGAAATACAGTTACAGCCTGCTGGAGAAGAAATTCCATCGCCGTTTTATCAGCAAAACCGAACTGCAAAAGCAGATGTCGTTGCTGACCGGTACCACAGATTACAGTGGTTTTCATGATGTCGACCTGGTGGTGGAAGCGGTATTTGAAGATCTGAATTTAAAACGTCAGATGGTCAAGGACATTGAGCAGCACTGCAGCGAACACACTGTGTTTGCCAGCAATACCAGTTCGTTGCCTATAGGTCAGATCGCGGCCGAAGCGGCGCGGCCAGAAAATGTGATTGGCCTGCATTACTTCTCTCCGGTCGACAAAATGCCGTTGGTGGAAGTGATTGCCCATGACAAAACCTCGCCAGAAACCATCGCCACCACAGTAGCCTTTGCCCGTAAACAGGGTAAAACGCCTATAGTGGTCAAAGACGGGGCTGGTTTTTATGTCAATCGTATTCTGGCGCTCTATATGAACGAAGCGGCCAACATCCTGCTGGAAGGCGAGCCCGTAGAGCAGCTGGATAAAGCGCTGGTGAAATTTGGCTTCCCGGTGGGTCCTATCACCTTGCTGGATGAAGTGGGTATTGATGTGGGCGCCAAAATCAGCCCCATTCTGGCCAAAGAGTTGGGTGAGCGTTTTGTCGCACCTGCCGCCTTTGACAAGCTGATGGCCGATGGCCGTAAAGGCCGTAAGAGTGAAAAAGGCTTTTACCTCTATGGTGCCAAAGCGAAAAAAGGCAAAAAGCAGGTCGACCCTTCTGTGTACCTGTTGCTGGGTCTGAACCCGCAGGAACGTTTAAGCCTGGATCAAATTGCGCTGCGCTGTACGGTGCAGATGCTGAACGAGGCGGTGCGTTGTCTGGAAGAGGGTATTATCAGCAGCGCCCGTGATGGGGACGTAGGGGCCATTTTTGGTATCGGCTTCCCACCATTCCACGGTGGTCCGTTCCGTTACATTGACCAGATGGGCGCGGCAACCCTGGTGGCGCACCTGCGCAGCTTTGAGCAACAACACGGCAGCCGTTTTGCCCCTTGCCAGTTGTTGCTGGACAAAGCAGAGCGGGCAGAGACCTTCTATTAACAGCCTGGCACGTCTTTAATACGCAACAAAGCCAGCGAATTGCTGGCTTTGTTTTTCTGCAAAACGGCAGGGAACGGGTGCAAAACAAAACAACTGTATTTTTTGAGTAAAAAATAGCCGCAACGGCCGGGCTATCTTGGTATACTGCGCACGATTTTTTACCGGAGGTGTCTGTGTTGGTATTCTTGCTGGCTAGTTTGACGAGTGCTGCGGCCTGTTATATTGCGGCTTTGCGTACTGGCATGGCGGCCCGGCGCTGGGCGCTGGCGGCCTTGTGCTTTGGTCCTTTGGTTCTGCCTTTTTTTCACAGCCATAAACGCCTGACGTTGAAACGTGCCTATGCCAGCAAGGTGCGGTTTAAGTGTTAATCCAACAGTTTTTACCGCAGGTTGCCAGCTAAAACTTACTAAAACTCAGTCAGTTGCGGTTATTTTTTGCACGTCTTTTCCCTCATTGTTCCTGCCTCTCTGAAATCTTTTGACAAAGCCAAATTTTTGTTTGACGAGTCTGATTTTGTTTACCATACTGCGCACAGTTTCATTGGGACAGCTGTAAATTAACGACATTAGAGGTAAAAAGTGATGCAGCAAAGTTTTGTCGCTACCCGTCGCTTTTTCGATGACCGTAATTTCCCAAAGGGATTTACCAGGTCCGGGCGCTTTACTCTGGCAGAAGGTAATTTGCTGGAGAAACATGGCATCGCCATGCAAGAGTTAGAACAAGGCAGCCGCCAGCCAGTTAACGACGAAGAGAAACGTTTTCTGGACGTCTGCAAAGGCGAAGCGGAAGCAGCCAGTCAGTATGAAAAAGTCTGGGTCAAATACAAGCAGCGTGTTGGAGAAAAACGTAAATTCCATACTGTATTTGGCAAAAAGCGTATTGCCGATGGCAGTGACGATTTCTCTTTCGCTGACAGCAGCGATGCCGATTAAAAAAGCCCGTTAGGGCTTTTTTAATCGCTGTTTTTTGCGATAACGCCGATGCCGCTTATGCTTGTACGGCGGCCAGTTTAGGTTTCTGTTGTTTTTGTTGCTTCAGGAAGGCGGCGAACTCAGCGGCAGATAAAGGCTTGCTGTAGTAATACCCCTGTAGAATTTCACAACGTAACTGTTTCAGTTGCTGCAATTGCTCGGCAGTTTCCACCCCTTCAGCCACTACGGTCAGATTCAGGTTGTGTGCAATGGTGACTATGGTATCCACCATATTGCGGCCGCGGGCTGAGGTCATATCATCGACAAAAGCTTTGTCGATTTTCAGCGTATTGAGCGGAAATTGCTTCAGGTAGGCCAATGACGAATAGCCAGTACCAAAATCATCCATCGCCAGATGAATACCGCGGGCACGCAGCTTCTTCATAGTATCTATGGCCAGCTTCGGTGACTGCATGACCGTGCCTTCAGTAATTTCCAGCTCCAGGTGGTAGGAGGGCAGTTCAGAGCGCTGCAGAATATCGTCTATCTGTTCACATAAAAATGGCAGCATAAACTGCTTGGCAGACAGGTTGACGGCGACCCGGCCATGAAACAGGCCCTGATCAATCCAGCGTTTCACATCTTCACAGGTTTTCTGCAACACCACTTCGCCAATCTCGACAATCTGGCCTGTTTCTTCTGCCACAGGGATAAAGGAAGCCGGGCTTATTACACCTTTTTTCGGCGTAATAAAACGTACCAGCGCTTCCATACCGACCAGTTGACCTGTGACTATGTCCATCTTCGGCTGATAAAACACTGAGAAGTAATCTTCTTTCAAACCATGGCGGATCAGGTTCTCCACCTGGAGGCGTTTCACCGCCAGTTTGTTCATCGAATCATTAAAAAACAGGTAACGGTTGGCGCCTTCATTTTTGGCGTGGTACATAGCCGTATCGGCGTTTCGCAGCAGTGCCTGTGGGTCCAGGCCGTCTTCCGGGTACATCACAATGCCAATACTGCTGGTAATTGCCAGTTCGTGTTGTTCGATAAAAAACGGCTGGTTAATTTGCTTTAACAGCTCTTTCGCCAGACTGGTAATGCTGTGAATATCATTGGTGTTTTCCAGTACCACGGCGAATTCATCGCCGCCTAAGCGGTACAGCTTGGCTTTGAAGCGGGTAAAGTGGCTTAAACGCTCCGCCAGACGGCAGAGCAGGGTGTCGCCCAGCTCATGGCCCAGCGAGTCGTTGATCTTTTTAAAGTTATCCAAATCAAACACCAGCAGTGCATGCGGCACCTGCTCTCTGACCAGTTGCGTCAGGTGATTGGAAAAACGGGAGCGGTTGGGCAAGCCTGTTAAGGTGTCGGTATCGGCCAGACGGTTCAATTCGGCTTCACGACGTTTACGCTCGCTGATGTCCGACATCACGGCGACAAACTGCTGGACCATGCCTTCGTCGTCCCGAATCACATCAAAGCTGAGTTCGGCCTGGAAAATTTCGCCATTCTGACGTTTCTCTTCAATTTCCCCTGACCAGTAACCCTGTTCAAACAGGGTCTGGCGAATTTCATGTAAAAAACGGGCTGGGTAAAGCGGCAACTCGAACAGATGGTGTAGCACCTGCTCGCGGTTTTTACCTGTAATGTTCTGGTACGCCGGGTTCACTTCCACCACGACAAAATTGGTGTCACAGACCAGCACAGCGTCAGAGATATTTTCCAGACAACGGGCAAATAAACCCAGCCGCTCTTCGGTTTCTTTTAACTGCTGAATATTTTTCAGCGTACCTGTCATCCGGACTGCTTTGCCTTCTTCGTTCAGATGCACCACTTTGCCGCGGTCCAGCACCCAGAGCCACTGACCGTCAGCAGCTTTAATCCGGTAGCTGGCTTCAAAAATAGGCGTAATACCATGAATATGCTGTTCAAGGGCGCGGGTCACCCTGTCTAAATCCTGCGGGTGAATTTCAGATTTGTTCGGAGGGAACTGCTGGGCATTGTCTGGTTTTTCCAGCGGCTGGTGCCAGGAGCTGGAACGGTACAACTGGCCTTGTTCTATGTCCCAGTCCCATAACTCATCGCCGCTGCCCCACAAGGATAAGCGCAAACGTTCTTCACTTTGTTCCAGACGGTGCTGGTAACGCCGCATCCGCACCAGGCTCAGGTGTGCCAGCACCAATGCCATAATGGAAAGTACGGAGACCACAGGGAGTAAATACGGCTGAATAAGCAGCCAGCCAGAGGCCAGCGCCGGAAAAGGGCTTAGCAAAAGCAAAACAAGACTGGGAGACTTCACCTGCAGCACTGCTCGTTCTTATTGTTATCACAATCCAAAGTAACGAAACTCTAACAGACTGTCAAAACTATTCCTTTTGCAACTCTAACTGTCGATGCCAATCGCTGGCATTTTGCACTTTCAGGTGGCTGTGTGCCGGTGCTGGCCCGGTGGCAAGGAAAATCGCATCGTACTCAGGTGCCAATAACTGATAGAAAAACGCGATGAAATCGCCCAGCGGCAAGTGCTGCAGCGCCGATTCAATCTGCTGCTGTAAATGGAATTGGTGATCGCCTTGGGCAATTGCCAGCCAAAAGCGTTTGGCGCGGGCCGCCAGGCTGGCATCCCGTTCCCGGATTTGGGTTAACAAGCCTTGTTTCATCTGTTCAAAATCGTCCGGGGTCAGTTGTTCCAGCTCCGACAGGAAGTTTTTATAAAAATCCAGAGTGGCCTGATACAAAGTGCTGCATGCCGTTGCCGGGCTTTGAATATAAAATGCAATGCCGGGCAGCAAATTCATCGGTACATAGCCAGTGCCGACCAGATACCCTAATTGCTGCTCGGTGCGCAGCTCATGAAAGTACTCTGGTGCCAGCAAATGATTGGCCAACATAAACAACGCCATCTGGGTGGCGGTTTTTTGCTGTGCAGGCAAATAGATGATCAACGCCTGATCGTTGTGTTCCACCTGCTGCTCCAGCCAGACCGGGCCTATATTGGCGGTGCTGTAACGTTGCCTTGGCAGGAAAGGGCCATTGGACAGGTTCTGTAAAAACTGGCTTAGTACAGACGTCAGAGCCTGGGCCTGAGAGCGTGGCCAGTTACCAATCATAAAGGCGTCCAGTGACACCTGGCTCAGCAGCTGCTGGTGGAACTGCTGGAATTCGTTGAACTGCACTGCACTGAGTTCAGCAGCCAGTTGTTCAATATCCGGGTTCAGGGGCTGTAATAAGGATGAGAGCTGACTGAATAATTTGGACACAGGTTTGCTTTTACTGTGGTTCTGCCAGTGCCGTACCAACTGACGCCGAATTTCTTCAAAGCGGTCTTGAGTGAAACTGCACTGTTGCAGCTGTTGCAGAATATCCTGCATTAAGCGGATCTGATGGCCCGCCAAACCGGCGCAGTGCACACTCAGCCCATTGTTCTGCACATGCAAATGGTAGGTCAGGCCCGCTGTGGTCGCTGCATAGAGGTTTTCGTTAATCAGGTCCTGAAACAGTTCCAGCCAGAGCCGGGTCTGCGCCATGGCGCCAACAGAAGCAATACTGTGTGGCAAATTCAGCTGCACAAAGACATGGCCTTTAGGGGTATGAAACTCGGTATCGGCTTTAAACCAGAGGCGCAGCGAGGGGTGTTCCAGCAACAGCTCCGGTACACTCTGATGCTGACTGTCAGGCAGCAATTCCAGCGTTTCTACCAGATAGGGGTTGGGTTTGGGCAGCGATGCGTCCAAAGCCGGCTGGGCATTGGCCAGTTGTTCCAGTTGAGCCTGAGTTAATTTTTCCACCCGGTAAGGGGTATGGTACCAGCGTGCTTGTTTGTCGGTCTGCAGTTCGGGTGCAATCAGCATCACCCGCAGATTGTCTGGCCTGAAATAGTCCAGCAGCTGGCGGTATAAGGTTTCTGAGGGCAAGTCCATCCGGTAATCGCCGTACAGATAATCCTGCACCGGGTAGTGCTGCATATTAACCGACAAATCACAGGCGGTTTGTTGGGCTGTGTTCGGCTCCTGATACAAAAAGCTCCACTGCACCAGGCGCTGGCGCTCCAGAAACAGGTTTAACGGGAAAGGCGACTGACGCAGCAGCGCAATCTGACCAAATAACAGCTGCAGTATTGGCGAGCAGGCATTCAGACCCGCCTGGGTCAGCTCAAAAGACACACTGAAGTCTTTGTAATTACTGCCGTCTATGCCTCCGCCAGCACTAAGCTGGTTGACCAGGCCCCGTTGTTTCAGCATCGACAGTAAAGAGCCTGGCCCTTCATCGCCCAATAAATGCGCCAGGAAGGAAATCAGTTTGTACTTATAAAGTGGCTGAATGTCGGGCAGTGCAAAACTGGCCACCAGCCGTTGACTGTGTTTATGCGGTTCGATCGACAGCTGAATACGTTGCTGTTCATCCAGATACAAAGGTTCGGTCAGCGGGGCTTTGGGCGCCACATGGTCTGGAATGGCGGCAAAATGGCGCTCAGCCAGCTGCTGCATCTGCTCCAGCGGTAAGGAGGACACCAGGCACAAAGTCATTCGACGCGCGCCATAATGCTGACGAAAAAATTGCTGCACAGCCTGTTGCAGGCTTTGTTCTGCGGTATCGGCCAGCGTGGATAAATTGCCGACCGAAAATTTGGCAAAGGGATGAGCCGGGTTGACGGTCTCTTTGTGAACCTGATAAATCCGCCGGCCATCGTCTTTCAGTTTCAGTGAAAACTCGGCTTCAATGGCCTGACGTTCTTTCTCAATGTAATCCGCATGGAACAGTGGTGCTTTAAACATATCGGCAAACCGGTCCAGCGCTTCGTCGTAATAGTCCGGGTCTATATCAAAAAAGAAGCTGCTGTGTTCGGTGCCTGTCCAGGCATTATGGCTGCCGCCGTGGTGGCTGATAAAGTGGGCGTAATCACCGGCCCCCTGGTACTTTTCGGTGCCGAGAAACAACATATGTTCAAGAAAATGCGCCAGCCCCTGACGTTCAAAAGGGTCGTCAAAATGGCCAACATTGACCGTCAGTGCCGCCGCACTTTTCTCCGCATCCTGTTGATGCACCAATAAAACGGCTAAATGATTGCTCAAAGTCAGCGCGAGAAACTGGCGGTTATCGTTGGGACTTTGCAGTAGTGACTGTGCGTTCAAAACAGGCCTCGTGTCCGGAACCGTAAAAACTGAAGGCGACGGTTCATCATAGCTAATAGGAATATAATAACGTCATTTTATGCTTTATTGGCAGTTACCGAGCAAGCTAAGTTTCATTATCATAGCGCACTCTTTTCGCGGCGAGCGCGAAGTTGTAACTGGTAGCAGCAATGGTGAATCTGGTTATTATGCGGCATGGTGAAGCACAGCCGCAGTACAGTAGCGACAGCGAACGACAATTAACCCATGCGGGGATCCGCGAAGTACAACAAATGGCCGGGTGGCTACAGCACCACTATAGTGCTTTTGATTGTATTTACGCCAGCCCTTATCGCCGTACCCAGCAAACCGCGGCTTTGATAGCGGAAGCCGGGCTGGCACTGACTCCGGTGCAAACCAATACCGATCTGGTGCCTGAAGGCAATGCTCAAGTGGTGTTGGATTTTATTGAAATGCAGCTGAGCGAACAGCCGGACCAACGTATTTTGCTGGTGTCTCATATGCCACTGGTCAGTTTTTTGGTCGAAGCCTTTACCCGCCAGGGCCAGACGCCGATATTTGACACTGCCGGTGTGGCGTGTCTTGAGTTCAAGCCAGGCCATGGGGTGTTGCTGGAGTATGCCAGTCCGGCCTTGGTGCAACTGGTTCAGCATTCGGTCTGAGTTGTTACTGCGGTGTCTTCAGCAACACCAATAAAGCACCGTCCCGGCCCCATTCGGTCGGAGCCGTATGAAAAGCCCGTACATTGGGGTGTTGGACCAGCCAGTTCGGCACCCGCCGTGCCAGAATGCCCAGACCTTTGCCATGCACTATGCAGGCGCAGTTCAGGTGCTCCTGCTGGCAATAGGCCAATAACCCAGCCAGCTCTTCTTTGGCTTTTTCCTGGGTTAAGCCGTGTAAATCCAGCACCACGGCTGGCTGAAATTCACCGCGTTTCAGCCGTTTCGGCAGGTGAGGGTCTTCACCGGGCTGAAAAAAAGACAAGGCGCCACTGTCCGGAAACACCCCTTCATACAGGTCTGAAAAATAAAACAAATGGCTATCCGGACTGCTATTTGCTAAAGTGACAGCCTTCTTCGGCCGCCGCTTTGGCCGCTCCGGCAGATGACTGTCCTGAGGCAGAGGTTTGGCTCCGCTGACCGCGTCACGGAACAGCCGGATATCCTCGTCGGTTATGGGGGGCGTCTTTTTCATCGCGGCAGTCTACCTAAAGCACTGAGTAAAATACAATGACAGAAGCTCTGAATTCAGCCCTGGAACCTGCACTGGTTGATGAAGCCTTAAAACAGCTGCAGACCATTCATGACTGGTTGCGCTGGGGTGTCAGCCAGCTGAACAACGCCGATATCTATTTTGGCCATGGCACCGACAACTCCTGGGACGAAGCCGGAATTTTGCTGGCATCCTGCCTGCACTTAAACCGCCTTACCGACAATATTCTGCCAACCCGGATCACCGGCACCGAAGCCCGTGCCTATTGTGAACTGCTCGCAGCCCGCATTGAGCAGCGCATTCCGGCGGCTTATCTGACGCATCATGCCTATTTTTGTGGCCTGAGTTTTTATGTCGACGAGCGGGTACTGGTGCCACGTTCACCTATTGGTGAGCTGATCCAGCGCCGTTTTACGCCTTGGTTTGCAGAAAAAGCACCGCGGCGCATTCTGGATTTATGCACAGGCTCCGGCTGCATTGCCATTGCCTGCGCCAAGCAGTTTCCGGCTGCTGAAGTGGATGCAGTGGATATCAGCGAAGAGGCGCTCGATGTCGCCATTCACAATATTGAAATGCATGGCCTGGAGCATCAGGTGGTGCCTGTTTTGTCGGATGGCTACGAAGCGCTGGCCGGCATGACCTACGATTTAATAGTCACCAACCCGCCTTATGTGGATGCCGAAGACATGGCGGATTTGCCTGCGGAATTTCACCATGAGCCAGAGCTTGGGCTGGCATCCGGCGCCGATGGCCTGGAACTGACCCGGCGCATTCTGGCGGGGGCTGCAGCTCAGCTTAATGATGGCGGCTGGCTGATTTGTGAAGTGGGCAACAGTATGGCGGCGCTGGACCAGTTGTACCCGGAGCTGCCTTTAGAGTGGCTGGAGTTTGAACAGGGCGGCCATGGTGTTTTTGCAATCAGCAAAGCGGATCTTGTTGCGCATCAGGCGTTGTTTAATTAGTCAGTCAGAGTTTTTCGGATAAGAGGATAAAGGGGATGTCAGGTAACTCGATAGGCCAGTTGTTTAAGGTGACGACTTTTGGTGAAAGCCATGGGCCGGCGCTGGGCGGTATTGTCGATGGTATGCCGCCGGGTTTTCAGCTGGACCTGGACGCACTGCAGCACGAGCTGGACAGACGCAAACCTGGCACCTCCCGTTATACCACGGCCCGGCGTGAAGAGGATGTGGTAAAAATTTTGTCCGGTCTGTTCGAAGGCTACACCACAGGCACCTCTATTGGCTTGCTGATTGAAAATACCGACCAGCGCTCGCAGGACTATTCGGCGATCAAAGACCTGTTTCGTCCGGGCCATGCTGATTACACCTACTGGCACAAGTATGGCCTGCGCGATTACCGCGGCGGTGGCCGTTCATCGGCCCGGGAGACGGCCATTCGGGTGGCGGCTGGCGCTATTGCCAAACAGTATCTCAAAGCCAGGTTTGGTGTCGAAATTCGCGGTTATCTGGCGCAACTGGGGCCGGTGAAGCTGGACCTGGTCGATTGGGCCGCGGTGGAAACCAATCCATTTTTCTGTGCCGATCCAGCCAAACTGGACGCGCTGGATGAGTACATGCGCCAGCTGAAAAAAGACGGCGATTCTGTCGGAGCCCGCGTCAGTGTGGTGGCGTCCGGTGTGCCTGTTGGCTGGGGCGAACCTGTGTTTGACCGGTTGGACGCCGACATCGCCCATGCGATGATGAGCATCAATGCCGTGAAAGCGGTGGAAGTGGGCGACGGTTTTGCGGTGGTTGAGCAACGTGGGTCCACCCACCGTGACGAACTGCGTCTGGATGGTTTTACGGCCAATCACGCCGGTGGTGTATTGGGGGGTATTTCCAGCGGGCAGGACATTCAGGTCAGCATTGCACTTAAACCAACCTCCAGCATCAGTATTGCCGGTAAAACCATTACCACCTCAGGCGAAGAAACCGAAATGATCACCAAAGGCCGGCATGACCCCTGTGTGGGCATCCGGGCTGTGCCTATTGCTGAAGCTATGCTGGCTATAGTGCTGATGGACCACTTTTTGCGTCACCGTGCGCAGAATGCCGATGTGCAGGTCAGTACCCCTGCGCTGCGTTAAGCAGACAAATAACCCGGTGCAGCTGTCTGGTTGCCTGATGAGGAGCGCGCTACAATAGCGCGCTTTTCTTTTCTGAATCCTGAACATGCAACTGACCAACAGCTCCAAACTTGGCATGGCGTATTTTGCCTATTTCGCCGTGCTGGGTATTTTTGTGCCTTACCTGCCGATGTTCCTGGATGGCCGGGGCTTTAATTCCTACCAGATTGGGGTGTTGTTGGCCATTGTGACCGCCGCCCGTATTGTCGGGCCGAGCGCCTGGGCCATGGTGGTGGAGCGTCGTGGCGACCCCGTATCTGTGATGCGGTTGGGCGCTGTGTTGGCTGGGCTGGGCTGGGGAGTCAGCTACTTTGACGTAGGCTACTGGCCTTTGGTGGCCGCCATGGCATTGTACAGCTTATTCTGGACCGCCATTTTGCCGCAGCTGGAAGTGAGCGCATTTCACTTTCTGCAGAACGACAACAAAGTGTATGGCCGCATCCGCAGCTTTGGCAGCGTGGGCTACATTCTGGTGGTGATGCTGGGGGGCTGGTTATTGCAGCACTTTGGCAGTGAGTTTCTGCCTTGGTCGGCCAGCGTCTTTTTGGTCTTATTGCTCTGGACTTTATGGCTGTTACCTTCTTTTTCCATTAAAAGTCAGACTGAAGCCGCCAGCATTCGTTTTCGCAGCTTATTCCGGCATAAAACCTTTTTAACCTTTATGGGCGCCACCTTTCTGATGCAGCTGGGATTTGCGCCCTTTTATGGCTTTTTTATGCTGTATTGCCGCGATTTGGGCTATAGCGGCAGCTTCTCAGGTTTGATGATTGCCATTGCCGTACTGGCAGAAATTGTCGCTTTTTTCTTCGCTGGCAGCATATTGCAGCGGGTGCATTACCGCAAATTACTGGTGTTTTGTTACGGCATCACGGTGCTGCGCTGGCTGATGGTGGCTTTTCTGGCCGCAGACTGGTACTGGCTGGCATTCAGTATGACTTTCCATGCCGCCAGTTTTGCATTGGCCCACAGCGCTGCGATGCAATTTGTGCAGAATTTTTTCCCACCGCAGCAGCGTAGCCGGGGTCAGGCCTTGTATGCCGGCTTGGTGTACGGTGGCGGCGGTGCCATAGGCGCTTATGTTGCCGGTCTGATTTGGGCCGATGGGGCAGGCTCTACGCTGACCTTTTGCGCCAGTGCTGTAGCGGCGGCAGCGGCCTGTTATCTGGCCTGGACCTTGCCCCGTAGGCAGGAGTCTGTGCAGGCTGTGACTGGGCAATAAGGGCAGACTTGAGTACAATGCGCGCCAGCTGAAAGTAAGTACAGCCTGAGGTGATGGTGGCGAGTCGGTTTCGTTTAGGTCTGATTATTAATCCTGTGGCCGGTGTCGGTGGTGCTGTGGCGCTCAAAGGCAGCGATGGGGTGGTGGCACAAGCTTTGGCGTTAGGGGCTGTGCCTATGGCCGGAGAAAAAACCCGTCAGGCGCTGACACCTTTGTTGCCTTTTATTGAACAGCTGGAGATTTACACTGTGGCCGGCGCCATGGGCGCAACCCTGGCTGCAGAAATGGGCTTTCAGTACCGTATCTGTTATTGCCCGGCCCAAACCGACACCTCGGCGCTGGATACCGAAGCGGCGGCACAGGCGTTGGCCGAAGCAGGGGTCGACCTGCTGCTGTTTGCCGGCGGTGACGGTACCGCCCGCAATATCTGCACTGTGGTGGCGGATAAAACCACTGTGCTGGGTATTCCGGCCGGTTGTAAAATTCACTCCGGGGTTTATGCCATCAGCCCGGCCGCTGCAGGTAAAGTGATAGCCCAGCTGGTGGCTGGGGAGCTGGTGACGCTGACCGAAGCGCCGGTGATGGATATCGATGAAATGGCATTTCGCCAGGGCGTGGTCAAAGCCCGGCGTTATGGCGAAATGCGTATTCCGGCCGAATTGCGTTATGTGCAGAACGTAAAAAGCGGCGGCAAAGAAGTGGAAGCGCTGGTGCTGGATGACCTGGCCGCTTATGTGGTGTCGCAAATGGATGCCAATGTCCGTTATGTGATGGGGTCAGGTTCCACTGTGGCTGCGGTGATGGCGGAGCTGGGGCTGGAGAACACCTTGCTCGGTGTTGACGTGGTGGAAAACGGCGAGCTGATTGCCAAAGATGTCACGGCCAGCCAACTGCTTGAGCTGGTGCAGGGCCATGACTGCAAACTGGTGATCACCTTAATTGGCGGGCAGGGCCATGTGTTTGGCCGCGGCAACCAGCAATTAAGCCCGGCAGTGATCCGCGCCATAGGCCGTGACAATATTTGGCTGATTGCGACGAAAAGCAAACTAAAAGAACTGGCAGGCCGGCCTTTGCTGGCCGACACCGGCGACGCCAGACTGGACCATGAGCTGCAGGGGCTTATCCCTGTGCTGGTCGGTTATAACGATTATGTGATGTACCGTCTCGGACTGGAGGACGACTAGTGCAGGTTGAGAATTTTATTGGCAGGGTGGCGGATTTTTTTGATGCGCTGGTGCCAAAAGCCAGCGACGACGAATTATTTGCCAGTGGCTATTTACGTGGTCATGTGGATTTGGCCATAGGGCAGCGGCAAGTCGCAGAGCAGGCTTTTGCACTGAATGAATTAAAAGCAGATATCGATCAGAGCCTGCAGCAGGCCATTGCCAATGGTGAACTGAATGCACAGGACCAACAGCTGGTGCTGGGGCTGTGGGCGCAGGTGCAACAACTTTCGTGATCCGGTGTGACCGGGTTGAACCGTGACCTATATACCCTGACCATACACAGGACAGGGGTCGAGTCACAACCAGGCGTTTTCGCCTTAAACATAAGCAGGTCGTATGACTAAATTTACTACTCTTGAGCAGCATGCCAGCTACGGTATTGGTCTGCAGATGGGTCAGCAGCTGGCTGACAATCCTTTTGACGGGCTGGATATTCTGGCTGTAGCCGCAGGTCTGGCGGCCGCTTTTCAGGGCGATGAACCTGAAGTGACTGAACAGCAAATCCGCCAGGCTTTTGCTGTGATCACCGAGCGGATGGAAGCTCAGCAAGCTGAACAATCCAAAGCGCTGGCCGCTGCAGGTGAAGCTTTCCTGGCGGAAAACGCCAAGAAACCAGGCATTACGGTCACAGAATCAGGTCTGCAGTACGAAGTGCTGGTGCAGGGCAAGGGTGAAAAACCAACGCGTGCATCCACAGTCCGCACCCATTACCACGGCACCCTGATCGACGGTACTGTGTTTGACAGTTCGTACAACCGTGGGCAGCCAGCCGAATTCCCGGTATCCGGAGTGATCGCTGGCTGGACAGAAGCGCTGCAACTGATGCCAGTGGGCACCAAATTACGTTTGTACATCCCGCATCAGCTGGCCTATGGCGAGCGGGGTGCCGGTGGAAAAATTGGTCCGTTCAGCGCGCTGATTTTCGACGTAGAGCTGCTGGATATCATTGGCTGAGGCCGGATAGACGCGCAATAAAAAAGGGCCGTTTGGCCCTTTTTTATTGCTGCTAATCGTAGGGGTTGTATTTCACTTTCTTAAACTGACTGAACAGCAGCATCAGGCTTAACAGACTGTAGATCACAAAAATAATCCGGGTCCATTCGGGCATCGATAAGCCAAGAAATGACCAGGCCACCTCACCACACATACCTGTCGGGTTAAATACGGCAGGCAACCAGCTGTCCAGTGGTAAACCCAGCGGGAATTCCGGAAACAGGCTGCAGGTGTACAAACCACCGGATTGCACCAGCAGTTCAACCTGCACATGTTCATGGCTGTTGAACAGGCCCCAACCGACAGAGGCCGCCAGCAACAACCAGGCGATACTGCGCACCAGACCACTCTTCGGGGACAGCATTCCAATCAGCCCGGCCAGCAGCACACCTGTTAAGGCGGCTCTTGCATACACACACAACATGCAGGGGGCTAAATTCATCTGATACTGAAAATACAGAGCGGCCAGTAAAAGCACCAGCGCAGAGAACGCCAACAGGCCCCAAGCCCAGCGTTGTTTTGACCATTTGGCCAGAATCACCAACATTCGGATCCCTTTGTTTGTTCGAACAAATTTTTTTTATGGGCTCAATCTAGAGCAAATCAACGGCAAACACAACCGATGTCTGTGACGATCCGCCAAATGCCTGTTCGAACGGGTTTTTTGACGGCTTGCCGCCAGGCTTTGCTCTGCCTATACGCTATTTTATACACCCGGCTTGTTAACTGCCGCACCTCTGGTACAATCAGTGCCGTTTTCCCATAATAACAATGATTGCGGGCCATATTGCATGACTATGAATCTGATTAAAGCTCAAAGCCCGGCGGGTTTTGCCGAAGAGTATATCGTTGAGTCGATCTGGAACGGAAAGTTCGCCCCTGGTTCAATTTTGCCGGCTGAGCGTGAATTGTCTGAATTGATAGGTGTGACCCGTACGACCTTACGTGAAGTGTTGCAGCGTCTGGCTCGGGACGGCTGGCTGACCATCCAGCATGGCAAACCGACCAAAGTCAATAATTTTTGGGAAACTTCAGGCCTGAATATTCTGGAAACGCTGGCGCGGCTGGACGAAGATCAGATGCCTGATCTGGTGAACGAATTGCTGTCTGCGCGCACCAATATCAGTGCTATCTATATCCGCGGTGCGGTTAAAACTCACAAAGAGCAGGTGATCGCGGCATTATCTGCAGCTGAGCAGCTGGAAGACACGCCGGAAGCCTTTGCTGAGTTTGATTACAACCTGAACCACGAACTGGCGCTGCATTCATCCAACCGTATTTATGTGTTGATCCTGAACGGCTTCCGTGGTCTGTATAACAAAATTGCGCGTTTTTACTTTTCCAATCCAGCAGCCCGTGAGCTGGCGCGTCAGTATTACAAACAGTTAAAACTGTACGCCGAAGCAGGTAAACACGATGAAGTCGTGTTTGCCGTGCGTAAATACGGTAAAGAAAGCGGTATTATCTGGTCCGGCTTACGTTCACAAATCCCCAAAGATTTAGTGGAATAACATTCTTTTAAAAAAAACCGCCGTGCTGGCGGTTTTTTTTTACCTGAACCATGCTGTTTTTTCACTTGTCCTTGCTTTTGGCTCTGGTTTATCATTCCTATTATATCAATATAACCATTAGTTATATAAAGGTGCTCAGAATGACCGCTTTGCCCAATCCGGAAATTTATCTGGATCACAATGCCACCACTCCCGTCTTAGCCTGTGCAGCAGCGGCCGCTCAGTATGCGATGCAACAGAGTTTTGGTAATCCAAGCTCCAGTCATGCCACAGGCATTAAAGCCAAAGCTCAATTAGAACAAACCAGGCAATTGGCGCGGGAACTGACAGGGGCCGTGCAGGGCGATATTGTTTTTACCTCTGGTGCCACCGAAGGCATTCAGGTGGCCGTGTTGTCAGCACTGACTGCGGCGCGGGCGGCGAATACCAATGGGCCTGTATTATTGCTGTACGGTGCGACAGAGCATAAAGCCGTGCCGCAAAGTCTGGAGCACTGGAATCAGTTGCTGGGGCTGAATGCTCAAATCAAAGCCATTCCGGTCGATCAGCATGGTTTGCTGGACCTGGACTTTATCCGCGAACAGCTGCCGCGTTGTGCGTTGATTTGCACTATGGCGGTGAACAACGAAACCGGTGTCATGCAGGACCTGGCTGCTTTATCAGCCTTGATCAAAGGAGGGGCGTCTCAGCCGCTGTGGCTGGTCGACTGTGTGCAGGCACTGGGGAAAACCGCCTTGCAGCTGGAGCAACTGGGGGTGGATTACGCGCCTTTTAGTGGCCACAAGCTGTATGCCCCCAAAGGCATCGGCTTTTTGTACAAGCGCTCTGGCGCGCCTTACCTGCCTCTGATGGCCGGTGGCGGTCAGGAAGCCGGCTTGCGCTCCGGCACCGAAAACTTACCAGGTATTGCAGCGCTTAATGCGGTGTTCCGTCAGTTGCTGAATAAAGAGCAGTCCTATTTTGTCAGCAGCGACCTTTTGTGGCAGTACCGCGCCCACCTGCTGGCAGCGCTGAAAACTGTGTTTCCGCATCTGGTGCTTAACAGTGATGCACCTCATGTGGTGCCCACCACACTGAATTTTTCGGTGCCGGGTTTTGCCAGTAAAGACATTCTGGATTTATTTGACGCCGCAGCTATCCGCGTCAGCGCTGGTTCTGCCTGCAGCTCGAAAATCCCCAGCAGCTTTGTGCTTAATGCGATGGGCCTGGAATTATGGCGCTCGCAGGGGGCTGTGCGGTTGTCTTTTGGCCCGGCCATGACAGAGCAGGAATGCCTGGCGGCTTGCGAGCGTATCAGGTCGCTCAAGTCGGTGGTCGACAGCTGTTGCCTGGTGGTCAGCGACGCACAAAGTACCGATTTGCAGCCTGTTGATGGCTTAATCCAGTTAAAACATGAAGATTTATGCAGTTACCTGCTGGTGGACGCCAACGCGAAAAGCCTGGTCGTGATAGACCCGGTACAAAGCCTGGCCAGCCGAATTGCCCAGTTGGTGCAGGGCCATCAACTGCAGGTCTGCGCTATTCTGGACACTCATCTGCACAAGGATCACCCCTCGGCCCGGCCTGAACTGGCCGCGCTGCTGGCCAGCTATTGCGGCGCTGAGCAGGTGGATGTTCTGGGCTGGCCGCAGGGGGAAACCAGATTGCAAATGGGGCGTTACCAGTTGCGCCGCCTGCCAACCCCAGGTCATAGCCCGGAGGCAGTCACTGTCATGGTCGATGAAGAGGGCGTGCAGAAGTTTGCTTTTACCGGCGATTTAATTCTGCCAGGCGGCACAGGTCGGCTGGATTTACCCGGCGGCAATGCGGCCGACTTTGTAAAGAGCCTGCAATTGTTGCAACAGCAGCTGCAGCCACAGACCCTGCTGTTATCCAGCCACGATTACGCCCAACGCTTTTTTACCCGCTGGGATCTGATCCTGCAGGAGCAACCTGTACTGCACAGCCTGTTGCAGCAACCGGATTGTTGTGACAGCTGGACAGAGCAACTGTCTGCGCAGCACCAGTGGCTGAAGCAACAACAAAAGCATTTTTGTGGTGTGGTGGAAGTCAGCGCGTCCGATGCCAAGGCACTGATCAGTCCCCATGAGTTGCAGTCTTTGCTCCAGCAACAACGGGATCTGCAAATTTGGGATGTGCGGGAAACCTATGAGCAGGTGGCCGGTGCGCTGGAAAGCTACATTCCGGATCATCAGATTGAACATGTGCCCTTGTCGTGCCTGGTGCAGCGGCTGAGCGAGGGCCAGCTGAACAGCCAACAAAGCATCTTATTGGTCTGCCGCTCTGGCAACCGCAGCCTGCTGGCGGCCAGAGTGTTAGCTCGGGCGGGTTATCAGCAGGTGTATAACCTGAAAGGCGGCGTGGCACTGTTGGCCTGAGCCCTGGCTTGTACGCAATGCCGGGCTTATTCCGGCATTTCCTTTCTAAAAAATGGAATCAATCTAGCGTTTTATTCTGATTTTTTATCTAAAAAATACAAGTTAATCTGTGCCTATCAACTCAGAGGAGCGTAAAACATGGCACACATTCTTGTGATCAACAGTTCAATCAGCGGCGACAAAGGTCAATCCACTCAACTGTCTCAGCAGTTCCTGCAGCAGTTACCGGCTGGGTTCAGCCTGGAGACACTGGACGTTGCCCAAGACAGCTACCCACACCTGGCGATGGCTGAAATCGGAGCCTGGATGACGCCTGAGTCCGACCGCACTCCAGAGCAAAAAGCGCTGGCGGCTTTGTCTGACAATGCCATTGCCCAAGTGAAAAAGGCAGATGCCATTGTGATTGGTGTCCCTATGTACAACTTTGGCATTCCAAGCCAGTTAAAAGCCTATTTTGACCGCCTGGCCCGGGCTGGCATCACCTTTAAATACACTGAAACAGGCCCCGTTGGCCTGCTGGACGATAAGCCTGTGATTGTACTGGCAACCCGTGGTGGTTTGTATCAGGGCACTCCGGCCGACTCACAGACGCCTTTTGTGCAAAGTTTCCTGAACTTTATCGGTCTGAAGGACATTCATTTTGTCTATGCCGAAGGCCTGAATATGGGCGCCGAAAGTGCAGAAAAGGCGCTGACCGCAGCCAAAGCCCGCCTGGCTGAGCTGGCACCAGCCGTTGCCGCTTAAACGGCGGCTCGTGCTGTAAACCTTGTTCCTGTCTGCATTGATGCAGCCATTCCCTTAAGCCACCTCGCGGTGGCTTTTTTTATGTACAGGACGTACGGTATGCCGAAATGGCAGGAGCATTTTTCGGCGATGTACAGGACGTACGGTATGCCGAAATGGCAGGAGCATTTTTCGGCGATGTACAGGACGTACGGTATGCCGAAATGGCAGGAGCATTTTTCGGCGATGTGTTTACAGGCACTTGGCCGGTTTGGGTAATCCTGCAATACGGGTCGCCTGCTTGGCTGGCCCTTCCGGAAACAATAAAAACAGGTATTTACTGTTGCCTTTGTCCGGCCCCAGTTTTTCCCCCATGCTTTTCACCAGTAACCGAA
>NZ_JBBIQD010000021.1:0-25957 GCF_037442525.1 Rheinheimera sp.
CGATTGTACCTACGTTTACGTGCGGTTTTACGCGTTCAAATTTAGCCTTAGCCATGATTGGACCCTTTTAAAACAAAACGGCGGTTAGAAATAATTGAAATTCAGAAGCGCGGAGAGGCTTGAAGAAGTGGTGCTGATACCCAGAATCGAACTGGGGACCTCATCCTTACCAAGGATGCGCTCTACCGCCTGAGCTATATCAGCAACGTTTTTCTGTCTGGAGCGGGCAGCGGGAATCGAACCCGCATCATCAGCTTGGAAGGCTGAGGTAATAGCCATTATACGATGCCCGCGGCCTACTCGTAGCTATTCATCCTGACGAAGATGGTGGAGGGGGAAGGATTCGAACCTTCGAAGGCAGTGCCGGCAGATTTACAGTCTGATCCCTTTGGCCACTCGGGAACCCCTCCACTAATGGTGCCGCTTATCCGAGTCGAACGGATGACCTACTGATTACAAGTCAGTTGCTCTACCAACTGAGCTAAAGCGGCTACGTCAGTGGGTGCGAATTCTAGAGGAATGACCTAGCCCACGCAACAGGAAAAAATAAAAAAGCTTAATTTTCTTGGTTAAGTGTTCAATAAGCGTACAAAACACTTAGTTATTGTCGATAAAGCGAGCTAAGCCGTAAAAGATCAGCTTTGGCTCAAGCAACACCGCATTGTTATTCAGTTGCTGCTGAATAAAAGCACCATCTCCGCCGGTCAACACAACACGTTCAATCCGCTGTAGCTGAATAGCCTGCTGTACGGCCCCCAGCACAGCCGCCTTGGCTCCTTCGGCAACAGCTGCAGTGGTTGAGGTAGCAGGCAGCAGTGATTGCAACGACATTGTAGCCGCCTCAACCTGAGCTGTGGCCGACACCAGAATGCGTTGTTGAGTTTGTAATCCGGCCAGGATCCATCCCCCGGTGTGCTGGCCATCCGCATCAAGCCAATCCATGGTGACCGCTGTCCCCGCATCTATAACCAATAACCTTTGTTTGGGGTACAGTGCAGCCGCCCCCAACAGAGCCAACCAGCGGTCTACTCCCAACTTTTCCGGCTGTTGATAACTGTTGCTGATACCAAAGGCCTGAGCACTGCTGCGCAACCAGCGAACCGGCATTGTTGCAGGTAACAAAGTCCGCAACTGCTGCCGCTGTTCTGCCGATGCAACAGAACCAATCAGGGCTTGTTTAATGGATTGCCAGTCTGTCGGGGTCAGCTCAGATAACACAACATCGGTAAAGACCCCCTCTTTATATAGGCAGGCTTTAGTCCGGCTATTGCCCTGGTCAATCAGCAGGTGCATGCTCTATCCTCCGCAGGCTTAACTCGCCGCCATAATGACTCTGTCGCTGTCCGTCGCTTTCCAATAGCAAAGCTCCCCGCTCATCCACTCCGCAACAAAGGCCCTGAACCTGTTGTTTCGCCGAACTCAGCTGCACCCATTGCCCGGCAAACAGATCCCGGCGACTGAATTCAGCAGCAAAAGGCGCAAAACCGGTGTCTGCAAAAAACAGCAACTGACTGACCAGCTGCTTTTGCAGCGCGACCACCAATTGGTTGCGGTCCGGTCGTTGCTCCAGCACAGAGTGTAAAGAGGTAAAAGGTTGATCAATCTGCGCAGCTGAAACAGACGGCATGCTGATATTCAGACCAAGACCAATGACTGCGTCACATTGGGAATGGCTTTGTCCAGCCAGTTCCACCAGAATGCCGCCCAGTTTTTTGCCATCCAGATAGATATCGTTTGGCCATTTCAGCTGCACAGGCAATTGGAATAATTGTTCCAATGTCTTAGCCACAGCCACCCCAATCACCAGGCTCAGGCCCATTGCTGCCTGAATGCCCTGCTCCAGCGGCCAGTACATCGAAAAATACAGGTTGGCACCAAAAGGGGAAATCCAGTTTTTGCCACGCCGGCCCCGACCTGCCGTCTGCGCTTCAGCTACCAGGACAGTGCCCGCGTCCAGACTCTGACCATCACTGAGCTTCTGCAGCAGCTGGTTATTGGTCGAATCCGTCACAGACTGCACCCAAACCGGCGCATTCCACTGTTGTTGCTGTTTAATCAGTGCCGCATCAAGCAATTGCAAAGGTTCAGCCAAGCGGTAACCTTTGCCTTTTATTTTGTATAAATCCAGCCCATAGCCTTCCAGCTGAACCAAGTGTTTGGCAATGGCGGCACGACTGATGCCCAATTGCTGGCCCAGCCATTCACCTGAGCAAATTTCGCCGTCCGCCAGATAAAGCACCAGTTGACGTTGGATAGCTAAACTATGCGCCAGCACTTTGCTCATAAGCCCATTAACCGCACTTCAGGTTCCAGCCAGACAGCAAACTGTTGCTGCACCTGATGCTGAATGACACTCACCAGTTGCGTTAACTCAGTTGCCGTCCCACGCCCCCGGTTCACCAACACCAGCGCCTGTTTTTCGTAGCAGGCAATATCGCCTATGCCTTTGCCTTTAAAACCTGCCTGCTCCATCAGCCAGCCCGCCGCCACTTTCACTTGCCCATCAGCCTGAGGGTAAGCCGGGACTGCCGGGTACTGCTGTTTCAGCCGCGCAAAGTCCTGTGGACTCAACACCGGGTTTTTAAAGAAGCTGCCGCAGTTTGCCAGTTGTGCCGGGTCCGGCAATTTGCTTTGCCGCACCGCGATCACCGCCTGCATCACCTGGCTGACCGAACTTTCGGCAGTCAGCAATTCCAGCCCTTTGTAGCCGGTCACGGCTCGGCCCTGGCTCTGTAGTTTAAGCCCCACAGCCACGATCAGGCCCCGACCGGCCAATTCGGTTTTAAAAATGCTGTCGCGGTACCCAAAACGGCAGTCGGCTTTGTTCAGGCGCCTCACAGACTTCTGTTGCCAGTCAAAGAAATCTACATAATCACAACAGTCCGCCAGCTCAACGCCATAAGCACCAATATTCTGCACAGGTGCAGCGCCTACTGACCCCGGAATGAGCGCCAGGTTTTCCAGCCCCCACCAGCCTTGCGCCACAGTCCATTGCACTAATTGGTGCCAGTTGTACCCGGCGTCTATATGCAGCAGGATGCTACCGTCATCAGCCCGGCGGACCTGCTTTTCTGCGGCCAGATAGCGCAACACAGGCTGTGCCATATCCTGCAAAAAAATGGTGTTACTGCCTTCACCCAATACATAAGGGCAATGGGGTAAATCCAGCTGAGCGAGTTCGCTCAGGCTGTCACATTGGTACAGATCAGCCAGCACTGCAGGTAACGCAAAGGTGGAATACGAGGCGGCGGACACCTGGGTCAGATGGTGCATACAAATCCGGATCAGACTATTTAGCCGCTATTGTACTGTGCTTCACCAGAGCGACCAAGCCGGATGGCGGATTTTCACCGACCGTCTTGCTGGTGACCAGGCTCCGCCTGTGGCATTATCCGACACAGGTCTTACCAGATAGAGGGCACATCCATGCCACATGCTACCTTGATCAAAGTCCGGGGTTATCACCTGGACGTATACCAACATGTCAACAATGCCCGGTACCTGGAGTTTCTGGAAGAAGCCCGCTGGGATTACCTTGAAGCCGTGGGCGATATTGAACATTTCGAACAACTGGGGCTGGCATGGGTCATTGTGAATATCAACATCAATTACCGGGCTCAGGCCACCATGGGCCATCAGCTACGCATTGATACTGCGTTTACTCAAATCAATGGCAAAAGCGCTGTCATTAAGCAAAAAATCTGGCTGCACGGCACAGACACCCTGGTCGCTGATGCCGACATTACATTTGTGTGCCTGGATAAAAAGACCGGCCGGGCCGTGCAGATTGACGGACCACTCAAAGAGCGTTTGGCCGCCCGTCTGGAATCATTCTGATCCTGTATGAAGCCATTACCAAGCCGCCAAAAGCCTGTTTTGGGTCAAACTGCTTTTTGAAGTTGAGTCCGGCAGTCAAAGTTGTCAGGCTGTCGATTTTGGAGGTTAAAGATGCACAGTATTGAATGGGCTGATTTTGAACGAATCGAGCTGCTGGCCGGAACTATCATCGAGGTGCAGGAATTCCCTGAAGCCCGCAGACCGGCCTGGAAACTGAAAGTGGACTTTGGCCCGGACCTGGGCATCCGCCAGTCCAGCGCCCAAATCACGGCGCTTTACAGCAAAGAACAGTTGCTGGGAAAACAAGTGATGGGTGTAGTGAATTTTCCGGTGAAACAGATTGGCCCTTTCCGCTCTGAATGTCTGATCACAGGTTTTTACCGGGACGACGGCGCCGTGGTACTGGCGGTACCCGACCAGTCGGTGCCCAACGGCGCTAAACTGGGCTAGTTCGCAGCCCGTGCTGCCAGGCAGCCCGTTTTTCTGCCCGGCTGACGCTGGCGTGGGCCGGGCTGGTGGATGGCAGTTTAACCAACTCAACCAAATTGGACAGCCGCGGCTGATGCTTGTTCAGCAAAGTCCAGGCGGTGCCGCCGTTGACACAAATTCGCTGAATACTTGGGTGTTGCTGCACCAACTCAATAATAGGGTTGCACAACACGGATTGTTTGCGGATAGCACTGTCCAGGCTGCCCTGTCGTTCACAATGCGCCAGCACATCCCATAACGCAATGCCTCTGCTGGTCAATTGCTGGTAACGCTGCGCAAAATCATCACACAACGCAAACTGCAGAATGTCAGCCAGCAAAGGCCAGAACAGATTGCGTGGGTGAGCGTAATAACGCTGTGCTTCCAATGACGCCACACCCGGCATAGACCCCAGGATCAACAGCTTTGGCTCAGCACCAAGCACTGGCGCCATACTCTGCACCAAGGTGGTTGTTACCACTGCACACCACGACTGAGCTCAGTCGCTTTTTGTCTGGCCAGTTGCGCCTGCAGCAACTCTCCTTCCTGTTCAGCACAATATGCCAGGGCTGCATACAACAGTGCGTCCTGTTGATGGTCGCGCAACCAATGCTGGATTTGTTTACGTAACTGATTCACCTGGCGTTTTAAAGGAATTTGTTTCAGTACAGGCCAGCTGTCGGCTAAATCTTTGAAGGACAAATGATCCACCAGCAATGCTTCTGCTTTTTCTGCTTGCCCCTGCCGGGCCAGCGCCCACACCTGCCCCAGCACAGCAGCCATCGACTTCCGTTCTTTGGCCGGCAATTGCTGCCAATAGTCTGAGTCCGTACTGAAGGCCCCTTTGTCAGCCAGCTGCACTATGGCATCAGGGTACAGCTGATAACGCAGTTGCTGCCACTGAGCTTTACTACACCAGTGTTGCTCCAGTGCGACAGGAACCTGATTCAGGGCGCCTGCCGCCTGGCCCGACATCAATAAGGCTTTAAAATACAGTGGCGCCAATAGCTCCGTTGCTTCGGCTGTCATCGCCGGTTGCAGCAATGCCAGAGCCTCTGATGCCTGCTGCTGACGCAGCAACAAATCAGCTTTCACATAAATGCTGCTGGCAGAATCATCCTCCAACCACTGTGCCAGTTGCATAGCCTTGTCCGGGTGGCCAGCCTGATAAGCGGCATAACAGGCCATCTGGCGACGCAGCTCAGAAAAATCGCTGAAAGCCTCGGCCTGATCAAAAGCCAGCTCGGCTTGTTCAAAACGCCCGGCCGCCAAGGCCAGCGCAGCCCGCTCAAACGCCTGACGGGCTTTACGTTGCCGACGGCGGCGAAACGGGTGCCAGTTCCAACGGCGCAACGCCAGCAGCGGTTTGAGCAAAGACCACAGCAGCCAGAGTCCAAACAGCACCAGCAGCAGGATCAGCGCCAAGCCGACAAGCGTAGTTTCGATGGTCCATCCACCCAGCACCAGCATCAGGTAACCCGGGTTTTGCATCAGTACCGGACCAAACCATAACACTCCACACAGCAGCAGTACCAATAACAACAGACGGATCATAGGCGTTTCTCCGTCAGATCCAGCTCGTTCAGCACTTCGGCACTGTGCAGCCGTGCAGGCACGGGCAACACAACAGACAAGCCGGATAAATGCGTCAGGCGCTCAGCACTCTGTTGCACCAGCGGATCCGCAGCACGGAAATAACGCTGCAGCGTGTCCATCGCCTGTTGCAACGCAGACTGGTAAGGTTCATTTTGGTATTTCAACGCAGCCAGCTCAGCCAGCAGCAACTGCTGCGTCAGGGTATTGCGTAAACTCAGCTGTTGTTCAGCAGACAGCACTGCCACATCTTCTGGTGCTGTCGGACGCACCTGCACCAGCGTGGCCCAAAACAGATCCCACTGTTGCCAGAAACGCCCCTGCCAGTCTTGCGCTTGTACCTGTTCAGTGGCTTGCTGCAAGGCATATTCGGATTGACGCAGTGGCAGACTGAGGATCTGTTGACGCAACTGTGTCAGCTCCAGCTGAATGCTGCCGAGCTGCGGCAGCGGCTGTTGTTGCAAAGCCTGTATGTCGGCCACCAAAGCCTGACGCAGGGGCATAAAAGCCGGGTCCTGCACTGTGCTTAACTGCTGTTCGGCGCCGGTTAGCAGACGTACCGCAGCTGGAATATCCTGCTCCAGCCAGATTTTTTGTCCGGCCAGCTGTACCAGTTGCTGACTTTGCCATAACAACCAGGCGGTACTGCTGCTCAGCTGCTTTTGCTGATCCTGCTGCAGCGCCCGCAGTTGTTCCTGCTGTTGTTGCAGTTGGACTGAAGCCTGACTGAGCTGAGTCTGCAGACTGGCCAGTTGTTGTTCCAGTTTTTGGCTGATGACCTGCTGCTGTTGTTGCACAGTACTCAGGCTTTGTTGTTGCTGTTCGCTCAGTTGCTGCTGACGCTGCTGTAAACCCGACCATTGTGGCCAGAGCCAATACAAGGCTGCTGACACCACCCCAACCAGCAACAGGTTTAACACCATCGACAACCAGGCCACCAGGTTACCTGGTTTTTTTTCTGTTGTTTTTTCTGGAGTGTGTTCAGCCTGTAATGGTTCAGACATGCCTGCTTCCTCTTAACTGGCAAATGCTGTCCAGCAATGCCTGGTCATTGGCATTGGCGGACAGAAAAATACGCTGTTCAGGTACACCCAGATCCAGGGCCGCGTCACGCATGCGCGGGCTGACCATAATCCACTGTCGGGAGCACAACCAGGCATGGCCTTCGGTTGGGATCAACTGAAACAGCAATTGCAAAATTTCGTTACTGGTCACCACGATACATTGGATCTGCTGCTGGCGCCACTGCACCAGCAAGCTCTGCCCATCCAGTGGTAACGGCACTCTTTTGTAACTCTGCAGGTAACTGACTTTGGCACCTCGCGCCAATAAGCCTTTTTTTATCAGCTCACGCCCGGCATTGCCCCGCACCACCACCAGATGTTTACCAGCCACATCCTGCAAGGCTGGCAACGCCAACAAGCCCTCACTGCGCTGGTCTTGTGGAAACTGCACCTCCCGGCCAGCACATTTTTGCAATAAAGACCCTGTGGTACTGCCCACAGCGTACAAAGGTGCGGTTAATTCGCGGCAATCCAGTTGCTGCTGCAAGCAACTGACGGCACTGACACTGACAAAAATAATGCCATCAGCCTGCTGTAATATCGGTAGCGCCTTCGTTTTTAATGGCACCATTTGGGTGGTGATCAAAGGTTGATACAGGTAAGGCAGCATTAATTCGTCCAGGCTGGCCAGCAACTGATCGGCCTTGCCGGCAGGCCGGGTGATCAGCACCGGCCACTCCTGAATAGTGCTCATGGCTTAAGCCTGCTGATACACAGAACTTAAAATCTGGTCAGCACCCAGCGCCAGCAGTTGCTGCGCCAGCTGCTCACCCAAGACTTCTGCATCTGCCACTGCACCACGCACTTCAGAACGCAGGATCTGCGAGCCATCCAGTTGGCCAACCAAACCCCGCAACCACAGCTGGTTTTGTTCAATCAGTGCAAAAGCACCAATAGGCACCTGACAACCGCCTTGCAACCGGCGGTTCATCGCCCGTTCGGCCAGCACACAAATGCGGGTGTCCAGATGCTCCAGTGGCGCCAGCAATTGGTGTACCCAAGGATCATCTGTGCGGCACTCAATACCAACAGCGCCCTGACCATTGGCAGGCAAGCTGGTTTCGACGTCCAAATAACTGGCAATACGCTGGATAAAACCCAGCCTGATTAAACCGGCAGACGCCAGAATGATCGCGTCGAATTCACCGGCATCCAGCTTGGCCAACCTGGTGTTCACATTGCCACGCAGGTCACGGATTTGCAGATCGGGACGTAAGGCTTTCAACTGGCACTGGCGGCGTAAGCTGGAAGTGCCCACCACGGCGCCTTGCGGCAGTTGTTCTAAAGCGGCATAGCTGTTGGACACAAAAGCATCCCGGGGATCTTCACGCTGGCAAATGGTATGCAGCATCAGGCCTTGCGGGAATTCGACCGGCACATCTTTCATACTGTGCACGGCAATATCAGCACGGCCTTCCAGCATGGCGGTTTCCAGCTCTTTGACAAACAGACCTTTGCCACCAATTTTGGCCAGCGGCGTATCCAGAATTTTATCGCCTTGGGTCGACATAGGCACCAATTCCACCTGTAAATCAGGGTGAGCTTGTTCTAACGCGGTTTTGACGTAATTGGCCTGCCATAAGGCCAGGGCACTTTTGCGGGTGGCAATGCGCAGTATCTGCATGCTGAACTCCTTGGCTCCGGCCAGCTAAGACCGGGGTACGGCTGAAAAAACGCCGCTAGTATAGCCCTTATCACCCATTCAGGCTGTAAGAAAACAGTAGTTTTTGCTTTGGTCCCACAATTTCCAGCCGCCAGTCACGCAGCTCAGCCGGGTAAAACTTCTTCTTACTCCAGGTCCGCCAATAAGGCAATTTAACCGGCAGCGCCACAGTGGTCATCAGCTTATTTTTGTAATACCAACGGTGTTCAATCTGCTGACCGGCCAGCCCCACCACTTCGGTATACAAAAAGAGCTCTGTGGCGTGCTCCAGCCGGACTGGCAAAGACAGTTGCCGCGCCGCCGGGCCAGGTTTGTCGGCAGTGAGCACCACTTTACGCAGCACACCCTGGGCGGCGGAAAACAGCGGTGCTACGGCCGGTGCCGTTTGAAAAGCCGGCGCTGGTGTGATCTGAGGTGGTGCAGGCTGGGATGCTTTCATTTCTGCAGGCTCTGGCCCCTTCAGCCTGGATGCTGCAGACAACTCCAGGGAGATGTGCTGCGGTCCTGTAGCACCAACCGCATCCCTGTTGTGCGTCTGAGCGGGTTGTGCAGCCAATGCAGAGGTGGCGACTGGCACATCAGTGCTGTCGGCAGCGTCCGGCCATAACCACCAGAATGGCAACAGCACCAGTACGGCAGCCCCCAGAATACGGTGCCATAACCACTGGTATTCGGGTGCAGCCTGAATACCAGGTTGGCTGGAACCGGCCTGAGCCCTCAGTTGCAGCCGCACCACCACTTTGCCTTCTGACATGCTGCTAATCCGGCTGCGTCAACAGATGTTGCTGAATAAAGCGGCTTAAGTCGCCAATTTGCTGCGGGCAAACACTATGACCCATGCGGTATTCAGACCACTGCACAGCAAAACCTGCATGTTTTAATGCAGCAAAGGCCGCCTGCCCGGCACTGTAAGGCACCACTTCATCATGAGTCCCATGATTGACCAGCACCGGCGTGCGTTGGTTAAAGACCGTTTTTTCGTCATTGAGTTTTTGCGGCACCGCCATATAAGTCGACAACGCCATCACAGCGGCAATTTTATAAGGCAAACGCGGTAATAAATGCAGCGCGATCACGCCGCCCTGACTGAAACCAGCCAACAAGATTTTTTCAGCCGGAATGCCCTGGCTTATCAGCATCTCGATCAGTTGAGTGACGGCGGCCGCCGACTCCCGCACACCGCTTTCGTCGGCTCTGTCATTTAAGTCCCAGGTTTTAATATCGTACCAGCCACGCATCTGGTAGCCGTTATTGATAGTAATAGGCCGCACCGGCGCGTGTGGGAATACAAAACGAATGCCGTGGCCTTGTGGTAAACGCAGCTCTGGCACTATAGGGGCAAAGCCGTCACCAGAGTCACCCAGACCATGTAACCAGACCACAGCTGCTGTCACCGGACCTTGAGGTTTGACATCAACAAAAGGTAACAACTTCATCTTAGCTTCCCGTCAGCACCACAGTCTGTTCAGCCTGTTTACTGAACGCATCTGACAACAAGGCCCAAAATTCGGAGCCAAAGCGGTTATCAATCCACTGGCCGTCATGCCATTCAAAGTGATGGCCGTTAAATTTGGTCGCCACCCACAACTGGTGCAGAGGTGGCTGCTTGTTGATAATAATTTTGCTGCCATTTGGAAAGCTGATACTGAGCAACCCGCCATGGGATTCATAATCCAGGTCTAAATCCAAGCCTTCGATGGCCTCTTCCACCGCCAGCAACACCTGATCGGTCAGTTCATCGTATTCCACGTCATTCATTGGGTTCACCTGTTTGCTTTTACCAATAAGGATGCGATTATAGAGCTCAAAATAATTAATGAAATAAAAAACCATGAACACAAAGCGACAAACTCAGCTGGGGCTGGGCCTTGCCTGCCTGTTGCTGGTTGCCTGTGGCCAGAAAGGCCCCCTGACGTTACCCAAAAAAGCGCCAACCACGCCACCTCCTGCTGAAACGGCGGTGAGCCCTGAACATTCTGATTCTCAGAAGGATTAGTCACTTTGGATTTTTTTAATTACCAGAATAATGAGCTGTTTGCCGAACAGGTTTCTTTAAGTGCTATTGCCACTCAGTTTGGCAGCCCGACTTATGTTTATTCCCGAGCCACCATTGAGCGCCACTACAAAGCCTTTGCTGAAGCAGCCCAAGGCCGGGAGTCGCTGGTCTGTTATGCGGTGAAAGCCAACAGCAATATTGCGCTGTTAAACCTGCTGGCCAGATTGGGCAGTGGTTTTGATATTGTGTCCGAAGGTGAATTGCGCCGCGTGTTGCAGGCAGGTGGCGACCCGGCCAAAGTGGTGTTTTCCGGCGTGGGTAAAACAGAGACTGAAATTGAGTTTGCGCTGAATACCGGTATTAAGTGTTTTAATGTGGAGTCCAGCGCAGAGCTGGACCGCATTCAGCAGGTGGCACAGCGCCTGAATAAAGTGGCGCCCATTTCATTGCGGGTGAATCCGGATATAGACGCCAAAACCCACCCTTATATTTCTACCGGCCTCAAAGCCAATAAGTTTGGTATTGATATTAATGATGCCTTCAGCATTTACCAGCGCGCTGCCAGCTACTCGCACCTGACACTTTGTGGTGTCGATTGCCATATCGGCTCCCAGCTGACCGAAACTCAACCCTTTCTGGAAGCGCTGGACAAGTTACTGGCGTTAATCGACAGGCTGGCCGCCGCTGGTATTGAGCTGAGTCATATTGATATTGGTGGGGGGCTGGGTGTGCCTTATAACGGCGAAACCCCACCGCATCCGTCTGAATACGCCGCCGAAGTAGTCAAACGTCTGGCCGCTTACCCGCATTTAACCCTGGTGTTTGAACCGGGCCGCGCCATTATGGCCAATGCCGGCGTACTGCTGACCAAAGTCGAGTATTTAAAACCAGGCCAGGAAAAACACTTTGCTATCGTAGACGCTGCGATGAACGACCTGATCCGCCCTGCGCTTTACAGCGCCTGGCAAGCCATTATTCCTGTGCTGCAAAAGCCAGCATTGGCGTCACGCTTATACGATGTGGTGGGCCCGGTCTGCGAAACCGGCGATTTCTTAGGAAAAGACCGCGAGCTGGCGGTGGAGCCTGGTGATTTACTGGTGGTGCGTTCTGCCGGTGCTTATGGCTTTACCATGAGTTCAAATTACAACAGCAGACCCAGAGCCGCCGAAGTGTTGGTGGATGGCGACCAGGTACACCTGATCCGCGCCCGCGAACAATGGGCTGACCTGTGGCGTGGCGAGCAACTGGTACCCTGATATGTATGACACCAGATCCAGAGATAAAAACCGCACTTTGCTGCATTTTTCCAAAATGCATGGGCTGGGCAATGACTTTATGATGGTCGACGCCGTCAGTCAGAATGTGTTTTTAACCAAAGAGCAGATCAAACAACTGGCCGACCGTAACTTTGGCATTGGCTTTGACCAGTTACTGATGGTGGAACCGCCTTATGATCCGGATCTGGACTTCCATTACCGAATCTTTAACGCCGACGGTTCTGAAGTGGAGCAATGTGGCAATGGCGCCCGCTGTTTTGCCCGTTTTGTCCGCCTGAAAGGTTTGACCAATAAACACAAAATTAATGTCAGCACCAAATCTGGCAAAATTACGCTGTACATAGAGCAAGATGGTCAGGTGACGGTTAATATGGGCGTGCCACAATTTGAACCGGCCCGGGTGCCCTTTAAGGCACAAAAGCAGGAACTGAACTACCTGCTGCACGCGGCCGATGCCACCACCCTCTGCGGAGTGGTCTCTATGGGCAACCCGCATGCGGTGATCCTGGTGGACGACGTACAAACAGCCCCGGTGAAACAGTGGGGCCCGGTGTTTGAGCACCACGAACGTTTCCCTGAGCGCGCCAATATCGGTTTTATGCAGGTGCTGAACCCAGGCCATGTCAAACTGCGGGTCTGGGAACGTGGCGCAGGTGAAACCCTGGCCTGTGGCACCGGTGCCTGTGCTGCCGCAGTGATCGGCCAGATGCAAAAGAAACTTGGCGCCCAGGTGCGGGTGGATTTGCCAGGTGGCAGCCTGCAAATCCGCTGGCAAGGACCAGGCCAGCCGGTCAAAATGACCGGCCCGGCAGAACATGTATTTGATGGACAATTGTATTTATGAGTGACAGCCCTCTGGCCACTGAATTAATAGACGCCAGCCTGGTGCTGGACTACCTGCAGGATCACCCGGAGTTTTTTCTGGAACACCCTGAACTGCTGGGCAAACTGCGCTTGCCCCATCAGCAACGGGGGGTCGTCTCTTTGGTGGAGCGGCAACAAGAACTGCAGCGTGACAAAATCCGCGCACTGGAAGACGATATTACCCGGCTGATGGGCATAGCCCGGCAGAACGAGCTGATTTTTTACGCGCTGAACCAACTGCATCTGCAGTTGCTCAGCCAGCCAAAACTGGGGTTAGTTGCGGCGCTGCAGCAGTTTGTTAATGCGATGCCTTATGTGCAGCGTGCTGAACTGCTGAATTTAACCTCTGGCCCTCATCACGCTGCGCTGCCCTTATTGCTGCAGCGGCGCCTCAATGCCAAAGGCTATTATTTCGGCCGCCTGAATAAAGATGAACAACAAGCCTTGTTTGACCAAAGCATTCATTCGGTCGCACTGATGAAAGTCGATATCAGTCCAACTCAAAGTTACCTGCTGGCCTTTGGCAGTGAGTCAGACGAACATTTCCAGCCAGGCATGGACACCCTGTTTCTCGACCATCTGGCCAAACTGGCCAAAGTGGTACTGAGCCATGGCGTCGAGCCCTGCTAAACAAGCAGCGGCTGACGCGCCGTGCCTCAGCCCCTTGCTCAGCGAATTTTTGGCCTACGTGCGGTATGAACGGGGGTTC
Organism: Rheinheimera sp.; assembly: GCF_037442525.1. GTDB lineage: Bacteria > Pseudomonadota > Gammaproteobacteria > Enterobacterales > Alteromonadaceae > Pararheinheimera. The sequence goes on from NZ_JBBIQD010000021.1 coordinate 13,472, forward strand.
AGCCTAAAAACCCTGCAAAGCTACCAGCTGCAGTTGCAGGCTGTCAGCAGTCAGCTGAACAACCCGGACTGGTGCAGCCTGACCGAAACCCAACTGCAACAGCATATTTCTTCTTGCCGAAAAAGCCTGAAACCCCGTAGTCTGGCGCTGCGTGTAGCGGCCCTGCGCAGCTTCTACCGTTATCTGCAGCTGCAGGGCCAAGTGAACACCAACCCAGCTTTGTACCTGCAGGTGCCAAAATTCGATAAACCCCTGCCGAAAAACCTCGATGTCGACCAGTTGCAACAGCTGCTGGATGTCGACACCAGCGATGACCTGCTGGCGTGCCGTGACAAAGCCATGCTGGAACTGTTTTATTCGTCCGGTTTGCGGTTGGACGAGCTGGTCAGCGCCAACCTGCAGGATATTGACTGGACAGAAGCGCTGATCCGGGTGCGCGGTAAAGGCAGCAAAGAACGCATTTTGCCTGTGGGCCGGCTGGCGATGCAGGCACTGCGTGACTGGCTGAGCCAACGTGCTGCGTTGGTCAGTGCCGATGAACCCGCACTTTTTGTCAGCAAACTGAAACGCCGTATCAGTCACCGCCAGGTACAGCAACGGGTCAAGCTCTGGTCACAGCAGCAGGGGCTGAACCAACACTTGCACCCACATATGTTAAGGCACTCCTTTGCCAGCCATCTGCTCGAATCCAGCTCCGACCTTCGTGCCGTACAGGAGCTGCTTGGCCACGCCAGCCTGAGCAGCACCCAGGTCTATACCCACCTCGACTTTGGGCAACTGGCCAAAGTGTATGACCAGGCCCATCCCAGAGCGAAAAAGAAAGACTAAGCACCTGCCTTAGTTTTGTTGCATCAGCGAAGCCACACTCTGTCCTAACAGCAACGACTCAATCAGTGCATGGGCTGACACCGGGCTGGTGGCTTTTAACTGCCGGACAAAATCCATCGAGCTGGCCGGGGTTTTCGGGTAACCATGTTGCTGCCAGAGTTGCCGCAAAGCCGCCGTAATTCGTTGATCACCCAGTTCAGCCCGCAACCGGGCAAACACCAGAGTGGCACGGGAATACTGATCATAAGATTCATCCGAGTCGATTAAAGATGAAGGCTGTGACTTACTGCGCGCCTGGGCCCGGGCAAAGCGCTCTTTTTCATAGTCCACCAGCGCCAACATCGCATCCCGGCCAAAGTGCTGCTCCATCAGCACCAGCTCGACATACTTGGCCAAAGACTCCACCAAAAAAGCCCCATCACCAGGCACACCATTGCCCATATCATGGCCAAACCACTGGTGGGCGGTTTCATGCACAGCGCGTCGATACACCTGACTAAAGCCCGCATCAGGTGCTGGTGTTGCCCGCATTCCTAGGCTGTGATTGATCAGCACCAACTGAGGTAAGGCATAACCCGTGCCGCCGGAATCCAGCTCCGGCATGCTGATCAGCGACAATACCTCGCCACGATAAGGGCTGATCTGTTGTTCGAACCAGCTTAAAGTCTGTTGCATGGCCAGCATGCTTAGCTCTGTGGACTGATTCTGTTCGGGTGCAAAAATTTGCAGCAGCACTTTGCCATGCTGAAGCTGCTTCGCTTGCCATGGCACCACCACAAAAGCGCTGATAGCACGGATAGGCGAACTGGTTTTATAGTGAAAAAAGCTGCGACCATGCTGCTGCCATTGTTTGATTAAAGCACCCTGCGCTATAGCCTGCTGGCCAACAGGTACTGAAATCACTGACTCCATGTTGACCCATTGATAGGCCGCATGTTCAGTGGAAGCTTCAGAAGGCTTCGGCTCTGTCAGTTCAGGCAGGCCATATTTCACTCTGCTGCTGTTGTCTCTGATCCGGTATTCAGGCACAAAACCCACCACAGGAAACAAAGGCACAGAACGCAAATAGCTGAAACCAGGGCGGATCAACTGGTGCATTACCACAGGCCAAAGCCCTGTTTGCTTTAGCTGCAATAACACAGTTAACTGTGCCTGTTGTCCCGGTAACAACGGCGTATTCAAGCTAAATTCCCTTTGCCCCAGCTGCCTATTTTCGTGGCTCAGTTTCGCCCCGGTCAGTTCAATGTGTTGCAGCGGGTAAGCCCAATGTTGCCCCACCAACACCTGCTGAATGGGCTCTGTCGTTTTGTTGCTTAAAGTCAGTACCAGTTTTAACCGGGCGCTGTATTCTGCTGGTTCAAAATCCACTTCAGAATACACAGCAGTCACCACAGGCTGAGGTTTCTGTTGCCAGTGTTGATACACTGTTTCGTAGTCGGCCCGCCATTGCAGGCGTTGGCCCGAGTGCATTAAAGGTTGTTCTGCAGCCAACTGCTGGTGCAGCCACCAGCCTTGCCAGCTCACCCCCGACACGAATAACAACACAACAGAGATAAGGGTGGGCCTGAGTGTGGTGCGCAAAACAGGACCACTAAAACCTGTACCTCTGTGATACAAAGCCACAGCACATACCAAAGCAATTAACACCAGCACAAACCAGAACAACATAAAAGGCCAAAAACCGGCACTGCTGCTTTGATACCCCCACAACTCATCTGCCGCATGCAAAGGCGTGTTGAACAGCAACCACAATGGATGCTCCAACCCAAGCATGGCGGGCAATGGCGACATAAACAGCGCCAGCACCACAACAATCAGCAGCAACGCCAACAATGGATGGCGACACAGGCTATGTATTGACACAAACAGCAGCATCAACAACCAGAGCGGAAGAAACTGATAACCCGCCTGTAGCAGATACTCAGACCATAACAAAGGTGCAGATGTAAACAGCAGCTGCGCCGCCATCACAGCCAACAGCATCAGAGCGATAAAAACAGACAACAGTACAGTCAGGCATAACAACTGGCTGAACAACAGCACCCGCCCTGATACCAGGGTACTGGCAATCAGCTCGTGCATATCACAGCTTTTATTCAGCCAGCTTAGTTTGCTGCTCCAGAACACCAGCAGCAAAATACCAAGACGGGGTACCAGATCCCACATCACCCGGTTTAACGCGTCACGGCTGGTTGGGGTCAGCACCGACATCACTTCAGCATAATCCACCCCTGACACCACTTCGCTAAAGGCTAAAGCAGTCAACCCAACCAAGCTCAGCCAGCTGCCGGGATGACACATTAACTGGCGGATATTAAGTGTTGTGAGGTGCCATAAAGCATAAAAAGCTGAGTGTTGTGCAGGCTCAGCCCCAAAAAAACGGGTTGTAACAGCAGAATGTTCAGCGGGAGCAATGACAGGCTTCACAGCAGTTGTGGCTGCTGCATCTGACATTTTTATCCGTAGCGAACACCAGCACAGCAGGGCGCAGGCGCACAGCAGCACCAATCGGTTCAGCATAAAAGCCAGATCCAGCTGCAGGTGCTGTTGGCCCGTCATAAATTGTTGTATCAGCGGAGTAATGCCATACCAATCGCCATACAACATCAGTTGCCACAACCAGGGCGCCACAATCTGACTATTGGCCATTAAAGGTGAACCCGTGGCGGCCGCCAAAGCCATATAACCAGCCCACAACAACAAAGTTGCTCCATAAAGCAAAATAGCAGAACCAAATTTTAAGCTAAGCCATAACTGCAGCAGGCACAGCAGCACTACCGCGGGCGCATACTGCAACAGAAAAATGGCCAGAAAAGTTGTGATCAACTGCAGGTCAAAAGGCACGGCGTCCAGCCGCCATAAGCCAAAAAGCACAATGCCAGATAACAACAAAGTGACCACTATACACAGCGACATCAACCCCAGAGCTCTGCTCATACACCAGCTAAAATGGCTCACTGGTGTCGCCCTTATTAGCTCCGTCATACCACTTTGCTGTTCACGTAAAAAAGCCAGAGGTGCTAAAGCGCCTGCCAGCAGCGGCAGCACCAGCATGGCGACAGCAGAACAGGCAAACAGCAGTTGTTTGAGCGGGTTTTGTTCAGTGCTGGAACCATTGGTGAGCAGAAAAACAAAAGCGCAGCTCAGCACCACAGCCAGCCAGCACAAAGGCTGACGTAAATAAAACTTCAGTTCATTCACAAGCAAAGGCCAGATCATTGCTGTGCCTCCCTATGCTGCAACAACTCCAGAAAATATCTGTCCTGCAAATTGGCGACAGTGCTTTGAAAAAGTGGTTGTGGCTGTTGATGATAAAAACGCTGCAGTAACACTCCTCGCTGATAAGTGCTGCTCAATACAAGGGATGAAGCTGGCAATACGGTGTTGTCGCCATAAGCCAGCCATACCTTGCCCTGCAGCGGTTGGATCAACGCTTCGGTCTGCCCTTGCACCAGAATTCGTCCGGCCTGCAAAATGGCCACTTGTGAGCAGAGCTGCTCTATATCGTCCACTATATGAGTCGACAACAAGACCAAACGGTTTTTACTGACGCCAACCAGCAGATTATACAAACGCTGCCGCTCTTCTGGATCTAAACCTGCTGTGGGTTCATCCAGAATGATAAGGGCCGGATCGCCCAACAAAGCCTGGGCTATACCAAAACGTTGGCGCATACCCCCGGAAAAGTTTGCCACTGCTTTGTGGGCAAAGGCTGTTAAGTTGGTCAGCTCCAGTAGCTGGTTTATTTGCTGCTGGCGGCATGCCTTATTAACAACACCTTTCAAAATAGCTATATGCTCCAGCAAAGCACGGCAGGACATATGTGGATAAACACCAAATTGCTGGGGCAAATAACCCAGCTGCCGCCTTAGCTCTGTAGGTTGTTGCCGCAGATCCATCGCATCAAACCACAACTCGCCGCTGTCGGGTTGCTGCAAAGTAGCTATAGTGCGTAGCAAGGACGATTTACCAGCCCCATTTGGCCCCAATAAGCCAAACATGCCGGTACCGGCACTCAGCTGAAGTTGCTGCAGTGCTGCAGTGCCGTCTGGGTAAGTCTTGCATAAACCTTTGATTTCTAACATCACAACCCCATCCTGTACCATTCATTTCAGCACAGGCTAGAGGTTTCAACGGCGACAGCTCAACCAGCAAATGATCAGACAACCAAAGCAGATGACCAAGGCAAATTTCAGCTGTGTTTAACCCTGAAAATCACTTTCATCAGTCAAAACCAAGGTTTTGTCAGTGGACGGGTGACAAGGTGAGTCAGTACAGGCAACATTGCACGCAGAGTATTATTGCCGAAACAACGATGAAGCAGGCGTTCAAACTCAAAACTTTATTGCCGCTGCTGCCAGTATTGCTTGCATTATGCTGGTCGGTCTGGAGTTTGCTGCAAAACGAACAGCAGGCCAGTTGGAGCCGTTGTGCTTTTTTGTCTGGCCAGTTACTTGTGGAGCTATCACCTCTGTTGCTGGCGCAATGGCTGCTCAGCACATTGCAGCAACAGGTGCGGCTTTGGTTGCTGTGGCTTGTTGTTATGCTGCTGTATCCACTGCTTAGTATCACCCTCAGAGCAGAAAATTCAGTGCTGTTACTGGATCTAAGCTGCTGGTTGATTGCTTTCTGCGGCAGCTTTTTGTATTGGTTGGAGCTGTGGTATCAGTCGAAACTCTCACCTGCCAGTCACCCAAGCTGGTTGCAAAAACTCTGGTCACTGGATACAGCCGTGATCCTGCTGCTGACAGGATGGGCGCTGTTTCTGGCCCTGTTGCTTGGTTCACACCAGGACCCTTTGGCAAACCAGCCAGTGCCGATGCAGGTCAATCTTGACAGACTGCTAAGTTACCCTTTTGAATTTATTGGTTATCTGCTGCAGTTTGGCCTGATTGCCAGCCTGATGTATGGCTACTATTGGCTGAACCGCTACTGGCTAATCCGCCGTTTGCTGGCACTACATGGCTTGTTGCCTTTTGTGCTAAGCAGCCTTTGTTTGTTGCTGCTCAGTTATCCACTGCTGGCCAGTTTATTGTTGTATCTGCCCATCAACAGCTATGAAGTGACAGTGCTGGCGTCAGGCAACCATAATGTGTTCGACTGGTACAACTTTAAATTTGTGCTGGGGATCTGGCTGGTCAGTACACCGTTAATACTGGCCTTTGACCGGCAACAGCAGGAAAAAAATCTGGCGCAAATTCAGCACAGACAAGTTCAGACTGAACTCTTATTGCTGCAACAACAGATCAATCCTCATTTTTTATTTAATACCCTGAACAACCTGTATGCACTTTGCCTGATGCAGTCTGCTGATGCGCCAAAGCTGATTTTGCGATTGGCCGATTTATTACGTTATGTGGTGTATCAGGGAAACCAGCGACAGGTGACCTTGCAGCAGGAGATCAGTTACCTGCAGGATTATCTGGCCTTACAGCAGTTGCGGGTGAGTCACAGAACTACACTGACTCTGCAGCTGCCGGAACAGGCGGAACTTTATCAATTGCCACCACTGCTGCTGATTATGCTGGTGGAAAACGCCTATAAGCATGGCGTGGAAAACAACATCGCCCCCAGCCAGCTCCATATCCAACTGCAGTTACAGAACCAACACCTGCAATTTATCTGCGAAAACACCGTGCCGGCACAATCCAACCTGACCACAACAGGCATAGGGCTGGCGAATCTGCGCCGCCGCCTGCAGTTGCATTACGACCAGAGCTTCACCTTGCACAGCACACCATCAGAGTTTGGCTGGTGTGCAACACTGACCATTCCCTTGGAGGGCGCCCGGTGCTAAAACTGCTTATCGTTGACGACGAACCTTTGGCGCATCAGGTGATTAGCCACCTCTGCCTGGCCCACTCTGATATTGAAATCGCCGGCCATTGTTACAGTGCAGCTGAGGCCTTAACCATTTTGGCCAGACAACGGGTGGATGTGCTGGTGCTGGATATTCAGATGCCGGTACTGACGGGCCTGGATATGCTCAGAGTGATGCAGAAAAAACCAGCGGTGATTCTCTGCAGCGCCTATCAACAGTATGCACTGGATGGTTTTGATTTGGATGTGGCGGATTACCTGCTCAAACCTGTCAGTGCTGAACGTTTTTCTTTGGCTTTGCAGAAAATCAGACGCAGACTGTTACAGCCGCAGCAGCCCACCTCCATCGTATTAAAAGTAGAACGGGCCCAACGCCGGTTTCTGCTGACCGATATCTGTTGTTTTGAAGCCTATGGTAATTATGTAAAGGTGTGGCAGGGCCAACAGATGGTGCTGGTTAATTCAACCTTGAAACAAGTGTATGACGACGTTGCTGCCGCAGGTTTTGTCCAGGTGCATAAATCGTTTTTGGTCAATAAACAGCATGTGATCAGCCAGGACTGTACTGCAATTCAGCTGTCCAACCAAAGGCAAATCAAAGTGGGATCTACCTATAGAGCCCAGCTCACCAGGTTGCTCTGACAGCCCGTTCGCTTTGGTGAGGCTGTACAGGGTAAACTGCACCTTATCACCAGTAAAAACGAATGAAATGATGCACTGTTACAAAGCGCTGCAACCTTTTACCGCCTTGTCTTTTGATTTGGATGACACCTTGTACCACAACGATGTGGTCATTGAGCAGGCAGAATTGGCAATGCAACACCGACTGCTTCAGCTGCTGCCGCAGTTTGGTGCTATTGAGCCGGGCTTTTGGTGGCAGCAACGGAAAGCGCTGGCGGCGGAGCAACCTGAAGTGCGGCATGATGTCAGCCGCTGGCGTTTGTTGGGGCTGGAGCGTGGATTGTATCAGCTTGGTTTACCACAGTGCGAGGCCGATGAAATAGCCGAACTGGCGTTTCATGCGTTTTATCAGCAGCGCAGCAATTTCGAAGTGCCACAATCCAGTCATCAGCTGTTGGCCGCTTTCGCAGAAAAATATCCGCTGGTGTCCATGACCAACGGCAATGCAGACCTTCACCGCCTTGGCATTGCCCGCTATTTTCAACACAACTTACGCGCAGGGCCGGATGGGCGGATGAAACCTTTCCCGGATTTGTTTCGCAAAGCCTGCCAGCTACTGACTATTCAGCCTTCGCAGTTATTGCATATTGGAGATAACGCCAAAGCCGATGTCTCAGGTGCTCTCAATGCCGGTTGCCAGGCAGTCTGGCTGCAACACCCAGGCCAACAGACAGGCATACTGCCGCAGATCCGGATCTCTACCTTGGACCAGCTGCAACTGCTGTTATAATGCTGCAAATTTTTTGACGGGCAGGCGAATGGACGTTTCTTATTTACTGGATGGCTTAAACGATAAACAACGGGATGCGGTGGCCGCACCACCCCAGCATATGCTGGTGCTGGCCGGTGCAGGTTCGGGCAAAACCCGGGTTCTGGTGCACCGTTTAGCCTGGCTGATGCAGGTGGAAAGGGTGGCCCCTTACAGCCTGCTGGCCGTAACCTTCACCAACAAAGCCTCTCAGGAAATGCGCGCCCGTATTGAACAAACCATTGGCGTCAGCCTGAATAATTTGTGGATGGGTACCTTCCACGGTTTATCACACCGGATGCTGCGGGCCCATTACCAGGAAGCTCAGCTGCCGCAGGGTTTTCAGATCATCGACTCAGACGATCAGTACCGTCTGGTGCGCCGGGTGCTGAAATCCCTGAATCTGGATGAAAAACACTGGCCCCCCAAACAGGCGCAGTGGTTTATCAATGCCCGTAAAGATGAAGGCCAGCGTCCTGGCATGATCGACGCCCACGGCGATTACAGCCTGCAAACCATGCTGAAGATTTATGCCGCCTATCAGGACATGTGTGACCGTGCCGGTTTAGTCGATTTTGCCGAAATATTGCTGCGCAGCTTCGAGTTGCTGCAAAAGCAGCCACAGGTGCGGGCCCATTATCAGCAGCGTTTCCGCCATATTCTGGTCGACGAGTTTCAGGACACCAACGCCATCCAGTACCAGTGGTTGCGTTTACTGGCCGGGCCGGATGCCAAAGTGATGATTGTCGGTGACGATGATCAGTCCATTTATGGCTGGCGTGGTGCCCGTGTCGAAAATATCCAGCAGTTCCTGCGGGATTACCCGGAGCCTGTGACCATCCGGCTGGAGCAGAACTACCGTTCTACCGGTACTATTCTCAAAGCCGCCAATTCGGTGATAGCCCATAACTCTGAACGTATGGGCAAAGATCTCTGGACGGATGGCGACCAGGGTGAAGCCATTTCGTTGTACACCGCTTTTAATGAACTGGATGAAGCGCGTTTTATTGTTGGCCGTATTGGTGCCTGGCGCCGCGAAGGCGGCAAGCTGATAGAAACCGCTGTGCTGTATCGCAACAACGCCCAATCGCGGGTATTGGAAGAAGCCCTTATTCAGGAAGGCATTAATTACCGGATTTACGGTGGCTTGCGCTTCTATGAACGCCAGGAAATTAAAGACGCTTTGGCGTACCTGCGTTTGCTGAATAACCGTCAGGATGACGCGGCTCTGGAGCGTATTATCAATACGCCTGTGCGTGGCATTGGTGACACCACAATGGACAAAGTGCGGGAGCAGGCGCGCCGCCTGCAACTGACCTTATGGCAAACCTTGCAGCAGATGCTGGCCAATAAAGAATTAACCGGCCGCGCTGCCAATGCAGTGAATGCTTTTGTGCAGCTGATTGAGCAAATGGATGCTGACAGCAAACACCTGGCGTTGGACGAACAGGCTGACCATGTGATCCAGATCTCCGGCCTGATGGCGATGTACAAAGCCGAAAAAGGCGAAAAGGCCGAAACCCGGGTGGAAAACTTAAATGAGCTGATCAATGCCTGTGCTAATGCCACTTACGTCAATACCGAAGAAATGACGCCATTGGCGGCTTTTTTATCGCAGGCAGCTTTAGAGGCCGGGGAATATCAGGCGGAAGAACACTCAGATGCAGTCCAGCTGATGACCTTACACAGTGCCAAAGGGCTGGAATTTCCGCTGGTGTTTGTCTGCGGTATGGAAGAAGGCATGTTTCCCAGCCAGCAAAGCAGTGATGAATCAGGCCGGCTCGAAGAAGAACGCCGGCTTTGTTATGTCGGCATGACCCGCGCCATGCAAAAGTTGTATTTAACCCATGCCGAAAGCCGTCGTTTGTATGGCCAGGAGCAATACAACAGACCGTCCCGCTTTTTGCGGGAAATCCCGGCCGACTGTATTGAAGAAATTCGCCTGACCGCCACAGTGACCAAACCCACTCAGTTCAGCCGTTTCAGTAATGCGGCGAGCCACAGTGCTTTTGAAAATACCGGCTTTAAACTGGGCCAACGGGTGCAACACGACAAATTTGGTGAAGGCACAGTGCTGAATTACGAAGGCACAGGTGCGCAGTCGCGCATTCAGGTGAACTTTGATCAACTCGGCAGTAAATGGCTGGTTACCGCCTATGCCCGTTTGCAGCCTATAGCCTGATGGACCTGCAGTGGCTGCTGGACGCACAACAAGGCTACGAGCAAGCCGGTTGGCGCTTGCCTTTGTGGTGCAGCGGCAGCCCGGAGTTTTTATCCTCTGTCTGTGCAGCTGTTGTACAGCAGGCCAACGGAAAAAGCCTTTACTGGCTTGGTACGGATGCACCTGAAGGCAGTATCCAGCTGAAAGCCCAGCAAAAGCAGCTTTGGCTAGGCACTGAATGTGATCTGCTGATTATTAATGCCCAGCAGGAAACCGACTGGGATTTAGTCGCCGCCAGTGCAGGTTGTTTGCGTGCCGGGGGTCTTTGGCTGTTGCTGACTCCGTTGGAACCGCAATGGACAACACAGCCAAATCCAGCTAATAAACGGGTATTGTCGTACCCGTTGGATGCAAAAGTACAAAATGGGCGTTTCCAGAAGTTCTTTATGCAAAGGCTGTCGGCGGAATTTTGCGGGCGCTGGCAAGAACATCAATTACCACAACTACCCACTTTTACTGACCAGCCCAGAGTTTCGCTGCAATCCGCCACTTTTCCATATAAAACCACAGATCAGCAACTGGCTGTTGAGGCTATCCATAAGGTACTTTCTGGTCATAGACGGCGACCTTTGCTGCTGACGGCTCACAGGGGGCGGGGCAAATCAACAGCTTTAGGTTTAGCGGCAGCGCAACTGATCCAACAAGGCAAAACGCAGCTACTGCTGACAGGGCCTTCACCTCAATCAGTACAGCGAGTCTTTAAAACTGTGGCAGAGCGGTTGAACCTGCCCTATCAGTCTAGGCAACAACAGATTGCTCAAGGTGCCCTGCAGTTTTATCCGCTTGACGCTTTGTTACAACATCAACCTAAAGCTAGTTTGTTACTGGTCGATGAAGCAGCAGCCATTCCAACCCCACTTTTAGAGCAATTGAATCAGCTTTATAGCCGGGTGGTTTTCAGTAGCACTGAACATGGTTATGAAGGCACAGGTCGCGGCTTTGCGCTGAAGTTCCGCCAGTATTTGCAGGCGCAACCTGCAGGTTTCAGGGAAGTAAAACTGCATCAGCCAATACGCTACCAGCAGGATGACCCACTGGAACAACTGATTTTTAATGCCTTTCTACTGCATAGCCCTTCGGTTCAGCCAGAGCTCTGCCTGGACCAACAACCGAGTTTTCATTGTTATAAGTCTGAAGAGTTACTCACCAGACCTGATCTTTTACAGCAATTGTTTCAGTTGCTTAGTCTGGCGCATTACCAGACCGATATTCATGATTTATGGAGCCTGCTCGAACAGCCGCAACTGATTTACAGTCTGCAATCAGGGCCGGTAGTAATAGCTTGCGCGCTGGTCAGTATCGAAGGTGGTTTTAGCCACGAACTAGCAACACAAATAGCCCATGGTCAGCGTCGGGTGCAAGGTCACCTGCTGGCGCAAAGTCTGGCCTACCACTGTTTAAGACCAGATCTGGCACAGCAACAGATGGCCAGAGTGCAACGTATTGTGGTGCACCCATCCTCGCAGCAACAAGGTTTAGGCTCATCCTTATTGGCGCAAGCGAGCGAGGATTTAGCCAGTAAGGTTCTTTATGTGGGAACCAGCTTCGGTGCTACGCCACAACTGGTTGGTTTTTGGCAGAAAGCCGGCTTTCATCCGGTTAAACTGAGTGTTTTTTCCCAACAAGCGAGCGCTGAACAGTCCCTATTGATGTTAAAAGCGCTTCCGCCAGCCCTGCAGGCGGATGTATTGGCATTAAGCCAGGAATTTTCCCAGTTGTTATATTGGCAGTTAGCAGACCAACAACGGGAATTGCCCGCAGAACTTGCAGCGATTTTATGCAAACCTGCGGCGGTCTTATTGACTGCGGCCCAACAGCAGCAGCTATTGCTATTCGCTGACGGATTACGCAGCCTGCCCTTGGTCGAAGCCCTGTTACCTCTTTGGCTGGCTCTATCCATTCAACACTTCCAGCCTAATGAGTTTGTGCTCGTGCTAATCCGCCGTTATTGGCAAAAACACCCTCTGAAATTAAGCCCAGACCAACTGCAACAACTAAAAAGTCTGATTAAACAGAGCCTCGGTTAATTGATATTTCAGCGAAACGCTGGGAATACTTAGACTAGCTCAAAAAATCAGCACGAGCAGTACAGCGCCGTGAACGGCAGAATGCAAAAAGGCCCAATCTTTCGATTGGGCCTTCTGGCTTTATTGGGAGCCTGGCGGTGAACTACTTTGCTCACCCCATC
>NZ_JBBIQD010000022.1:0-24174 GCF_037442525.1 Rheinheimera sp.
TGAAGCTGCGGCTTTGTTGACTGCGCCATTTCGCCCCAGTCACATCGATTGACTATGCTCCTGGGGTCTCACTGGCTGGTCGCCTCCCCGCAACTTCAAGTAACTTGGGTATACGTGGTTTGATGTCTTGGTTTATTGACGATTATCCACTTAACGCAGGTTAATCGACATATTGGGTCCGGACACCTGAATATCGTCGTCAAACCAACGGGCGGTAATGGTTTTGGTCTCGGTATAAAAACGCACCGCCTGTTTACCATAGGCATGCTGGTCACCATAGAACGAGCCCTTCCAGCCAGTGAAAGAGAAAAATGGCAGTGGCACCGGGATTGGAATATTAATGCCGACCTGACCCACTTCAATTTCATGCTGGTATTTACGGGCTACCGCACCACTGGCCGTAAAAATAGAAGTACCGTTACCGTACGGGCTGGCGTTCACCAGTTCAATGGCTTGTTCTAACGAGTCCACGCCCATAGTGGCAAGCACAGGGCCAAAGATCTCTTCTTTGTACACCGTCATGTCACGGGTCACATTGCTAAATACAGTGGGGCCAACCCAGTTGCCGTTCGGGTAACCTGCCACTTCAATACCAGAGCCATCGACCAGACAAGTGGCGCCTTCTTTTTTGCCTTGCTCAATCAAGGACAAAATTCGCGCTTTGGCCTGTGGGCTGATTTGTGGGCCATATGCCGCTTGCGGGTCTGTGTAGACACCAGGGCGAACCTTGCTGATGGCTTCAGCCACTTCCGGGATCCACTGCTGGGCATCGCCAACAAAGACCGCCACCGAAATCGCCATACAACGCTGACCAGCCGCGCCGACAGAGGCGCCGACTAAGGCGTTGATCACTTGTTGTTTATTGGCATCAGGCATCACCACCATATGGTTTTTAGCACCAGCAAAGGCCTGTACCCGCTTTAAATGCTCGGTGCCGGTTTTGTAAATGTATTGACCGACATTAACGGAACCAACAAAAGAAATAGCTTTGATGTCCGGGTGACGTAATAACACGTCCACCTGTGCCTTACCGCCGTGCACCACCTGCAGCACGCCTTTTGGCGCGCCAGCCTGTACAAACAGCTCAGCAATTTTGTTGACCGTCATCGGGTCTTGCTCTGAAGGCTTCAGCACAAAAGTGTTACCACAGGCAATGGCCATCGGGAACATCCACAGTGGGATCATCGCCGGGAAGTTAAATGGGGTAATACCGGCACAGACACCCAGAGGCTGAATGTAGCTGTAGGTGTCTATGCTGCGCGCCACGTTTTCGACCGTTTCGCCCATCATCAGCGACGGAATATTGGCCGCCTGCTCTACTACTTCGATACCACGCCAGACATCCCCTTTAGCGTCTTCGACCGTTTTACCGAGTTCCTGACAGATAATTTCAGCGATCTCGGCCTGATGATCTTTCAGCAACTGCGCAAAACGCATCATTAAACGGGCACGCTCCGATACTGGCGTTTCTTTCCAGCTTTTAAAGGCCTGCTTGGCGGAGGCAATGGCCAGCTCCATTTCGTCCATAGTCGCGCATGGCGCCTGAGCTATCACTTCCTGAGTGGCCGGGTTGGTCACCGGGATCCACTGCTCGGTGCGTGAATTGACAAACTCACCGCCAATAAAAAGTTGTACCTGGGTACTCATGTTACGTCTCCCCTTGGTTGGGTGGCTTGCGCCACCCGGTTCGTTATCATTGTCTGTTGATTCGACTGGCCTGTGGCCTGTAGTTTTAATGCGTGTTTTTCGCTGTTAAGGCAGCTCGACCGCCAGGGCCACAGCTTCGCCACCACCTATACATAAAGTGGCAATACCCCGTTTCAGGCCACGGGCCTGTAACGCATGAATTAAGGTCACCAGAATACGGGCACCAGAGGCACCAATAGGATGGCCCAGCGCACAAGCGCCACCATTCACATTGACTTTATTCACATCCAGCTTCAGCTCTTTGATTGCCAGCATAGTCACCATGGCAAAAGCTTCGTTGATTTCCCATAAATCCACATCAGCCGTGCTCCAGCCCAACTTTTGCAATAACTTTTGCACAGCGCCGACCGGCGCGACGGTAAACAGCTCGGGTTCCTGCGAATGAGTGGCATGACCAACGACATGGGCTAATACGGTTTTGCCCTGCGCTTGCGCCGCTTCAGCGCTCATCAGCACCAGCGCTGCAGCACCGTCCGAAATAGAACTGGAATTGGCCGCCGTGATAGTGCCGTCTTTGGCAAAAGCCGGGCGAAGTGTAGGAATTTTGTCGATTTTGGCATTACCTGGTTGCTCATCGATGGCAAATTCAACATCGCCTTTGCGGCTTTTTACCAGCACAGGGGTAATTTCGGTCACAAAAGCGCCTGACTGAATGGCCTGCTGGGCACGGCTCAGCGACAGTACTGCATATTCGTCCATTTGCTCGCGGCTGAAGCTATGTTCATCGGCCGTTTTTTGCGCAAAACAGCCCATAGCTTTGCCGTCATAGGCGTTTTCCAGGCCATCCAGCATCATATGGTCTTTCACTTCGCCGTGCCCCATGCGCATACCAGCGCGGGCTTTCGGCAGCAAATAAGGCGAGTTGGTCATGGACTCCATACCACCGGCCACCACCACCTGAGCAGAACCTGCGTTGATCAGGTCACTTGCCAGCATCACGGCTTTTAAGCCTGAACCACAGACTTTATTGATTGTCGTAGCACCAGCAGATAACGGCAGACCTGCTTTTAAGGTGGCCTGACGGGCCGGCGCCTGGCCTAAACCTGCAGGCAGTACACACCCCATAATGACTTCACTGACATCAGCGCCCGCGACACCAGCCTGCTGCAAGGCTGCCTGGATCACGCTGGCACCAAGCTCAGTGGCCGAGACTTCGGATAGGCCACCTAAAAATCCCCCCATAGCCGTGCGTTTGGCCGCCACAATGGCTATTTTCTGCTGCTGTGTCATGTTGAAATACTCCGCTTTATCGCGCTGGTGAATAAATTTGGCCCTGAGCCTACACCAAATTTACGTTTACGCCAACGTCAACCTTGTAACACTATGGTCCTAGCCAACAGCAAAGGTTCAGGTCTGTATCGGCTGAGCCACTGCCGGGTGGCACCTTTGCTTTACAACCTGTCACCAACCGCGATGAATCCACTTAATTTATCGGTCATCAGCTTTACCTTTACGTAAACTTCACTTATAGTGGCAACCAGTTTGCAGGAAGGCCCTTATGCTAGATAAAGAAGAAAAAACATACAGTATCAGTGAGTTGGCCAAAGAGTTTGATATCACGACCCGCAGTATTCGTTTTTACGAAGACCAGGGCTTGTTAACGCCTGAGCGCCAGGGCCAAACCCGGATCTACAGTAAAAGAGACAGAGTGCGGCTCAAACTTATCCTGCGTGGCAAACGTTTAGGCTTCAGCCTGTCTGAAACCGGTCAATTGTTTGAACTCTATGACGCTGATAAAAGCAGCGCCAAACAACTGATGACGATGCTGAAACTGATTGAACAGAAAAAAGCCGAACTGCACCAGCAAATGGATGACATTAAAGTGGTGCTGATGGAGCTGGTGACAGTGGAAAAACGCTGTCGTGAAACCCTCGACGAATTAAAGCAAAAGACTCAGGCCTGAACCACAGGTCACAACAGGGGAACGGCGCTTGCGCCGCAATAAGAACGCACCGGCAAAGCCGGGCACCTCAACCCCACCATTCTTGTTGTGCAAAGAATGGTGGGGTTATACCTCAGTGACTTGAGGCTTCAGTTTCAAGTACGACGGGTAGATAAAAGACTCGGCATACCGGGCAAATAACCAAGACCACGTAAAAACATAAAGCAGACGGGGAAAGCTGATGTTCAGTAGCTACAAGACCTTAAATTTCGGCCTGGGTGACACGGTCGATATGATCCGCGAACAAGTGAACAGCTTCGCCCGCGAAGTGATAGCGCCACGTGCCGCCGAAATAGACCATAACAATGCTTTTCCGAACGAATTATGGCGCCAGTTTGGTGACTTAGGTCTGTTAGGCATGACCGTCAGCGAAGAATACGGTGGTTCGGGTTTAGGTTACCTGGAACATGTGGTGGCGATGGAAGAAATCAGCCGTGCTTCTGCCTCAGTCGGTTTGTCGTATGGCGCTCACTCCAACCTCTGTGTCAACCAGATTTTCCGTAACGGCAACGAAACACAAAAACAACGCTACCTGCCCAAACTCTGCTCTGGAGAACATATTGGCGCTTTAGCCATGTCTGAGCCCAATGCCGGTTCTGACGTGGTATCGATGAAACTTCGCGCCGAGAAAAAAGGCGACAGGTACATCTTAAACGGCAACAAAATGTGGATCACCAACGGCCCTGACGCCCATACCTATGTGATTTACGCCAAAACCGACATTCACGCCGGCAGCAAAGGCATTACCGCTTTTATTGTGGAACGTGGCTTCAAAGGTTTTAGTCAGGCACAAAAACTCGACAAACTGGGCATGCGCGGTTCCAACACCTGTGAGCTGGTGTTTGAAGACTGTGAAGTGCCGGAAGAAAACGTGTTAGGCGAAGTCGGTGCTGGCGTTAAAGTGCTGATGTCTGGCCTGGACTACGAACGTGTGGTGTTATCCGGTGGACCGCTTGGCATTATGCAGGCCTGTATGGATGTGGTGGTGCCTTACCTGCATGACCGCAAACAATTTGGTCAGGCCATTGGTGAATTCCAACTGGTACAAGGCAAAGTGGCCGATATGTACACCCGAATGAATGCAGCCCGGGCTTATGTCTACACAGTGGCAAAATCCTGTGACCGTCGCGAGACCACCCGCAAAGACGCCGCTGGCGCCATTTTATACAGCGCTGAGCTGGCGACCCAACTGGCGCTGGACGCTATCCAGTTACTGGGCGGTAACGGTTATATCAATGAATACCCGACGGGCCGTTTATTGCGTGACGCCAAACTCTATGAAATTGGCGCCGGCACCTCCGAAATTCGCCGGATGCTGATTGGCCGCGAGTTATTTAACGAATCGAATTAATTTTTGCGGCGTTCGCATGCCGCCAGCTCCGAATCAGGACTGGACAATGCGAAGCAGATAAGCCGACCGTTGAGCGCCAGGGATGGCGCGAAAACACGGGGATAAATCCCCTGCCCTTCAAGGATGGGTTCACGGGCGTGTCGGCGTTCTGCTTCGACATTGTCCACGTCTCCGAACCTGTGCGGCCGTCGCCCCAACTCTGTCAGCCAAAGGTGAACAACAGTGGCCAAACTCAGCAGCAAAATAAACCCTCGTCAAGACGACTTCCTGCGTAACCAGGCGGCAATGCAGCAACTGGTCGACGATCTGCATGCCAAAGTGCAACAAATTAAACTGGGTGGCGGCGAAAACCTGATTGCCCGCCATACCTCGCGTGGCAAACTTTTTGTGCGGGACCGTATCCAGAAATTGCTGGACCCGGGTTCGCCTTTCCTGGAAATAGGCCAGTTTGCCGGTTGGGACTGTTACGACGATTACGTGCCCGCTGCCGGTGTGGTGGCAGGCATAGGCCGCGTCAATGGGGTTGAATGCATGATTGTGGCCAATGACGCCAC
This sequence comes from Rheinheimera sp., assembly GCF_037442525.1. Taxonomy (GTDB): domain Bacteria; phylum Pseudomonadota; class Gammaproteobacteria; order Enterobacterales; family Alteromonadaceae; genus Pararheinheimera. The sequence goes on from NZ_JBBIQD010000022.1 coordinate 5,555, forward strand.
AGTCAAAGGCGGTACTTATTACCCACTGACAGTGAAAAAACACCTGCGCGCTCAGGAGATTGCCGAAAACTGCCAACTACCTTGTATTTATCTGGTCGACTCGGGCGGTGCCAACCTGCCGCGTCAGGATGAGGTCTTTCCGGACAAGTTGCATTTCGGCCGCATTTTCTTTAATCAGGCGCGCATGTCTGCCAAAGGCATTCCCCAAATAGCGGTGGTGATGGGCCTCTGCACAGCCGGCGGCGCTTATGTACCAGCCATGGCGGATGAATCCATTATTGTCAAAGACCAGGGCACCATCTTTCTGGCCGGCCCACCACTGGTGAAAGCCGCCACAGGCGAAGAAGTGACAGCCGAAGACTTAGGTGGAGCCGATGTGCACTGCAAAATCTCGGGCGTAGCCGACCATTACGCCGTCAATGACGAACATGCACTGCAACTGGCCCGCAATGCGGTGTCCCGGCTGAACCATCAAAAGCCGGTGCAGGGTGACGTCAAACCCGTCGAAGCGCCGCTTTATGATGCCAAAGAGCTGTACGGCATTGTCGGTACCGATCTGAAAAAGCCCTTTGAGGTGCGTGAAGTGATTGCGCGTGTGGTGGATGGCTCCGACTTTGACGAATTCAAGCAGTTCTATGGTCCGACGCTGGTCTGTGGTTTTGCCCGCATTTTTGGCAACCCCATTGGCATTGTCGCCAACAACGGCATCCTGTTCAGCGAAAGCGCACAAAAAGGCGCACACTTTATTGAGCTGTGCGCTCAGCGCAAAATCCCGCTGCTGTTTTTACAGAACATCACCGGCTTTATGGTGGGTAAAAAATACGAAGCCGAAGGCATTGCCAAACATGGCGCCAAAATGGTGATGGCGGTGTCCTGTGCCAATGTGCCGAAATTTACCGTGCTGATTGGCGGCTCCTATGGTGCCGGTAACTACGGCATGTGTGGCCGCGCTTATGACCCGACCATGATGTGGATGTGGCCAAACGCCCGTATTTCGGTGATGGGCGGCGAACAGGCTGCCGGTGTCATGGCCACTGTGACTAAAGACGCCTTGGCCCGTAAAGGCGAGCAGCTGTCTGCACAAGCCGAACAGGCCATCCGGGAGCCTATAGTCAAACAATACGAGCAACAGGGTCACCCCTACTACGCCTCGGCCCGCTTATGGGATGACGGCATTATTGACCCGGCGCAAACCCGAATGGTTGTGGGCCTGGCCTTGTCTGCCGCCCTGAATGCACCCATTGCCGAATCGAAATTCGGCGTGTTCCGGATGTAAGGAAAAGCCGATGACTTATCAGACGATTCAAACCTCATTAAGCCCGGACGGTGTTGCCGAGCTGGTACTGAACAGGCCAGAAGTTCACAACGCTTTTGGGGATGTCACTATTGCCGAAATGCAGCAAGCGCTGCGTGAGTTTGCTGCTCATCCGGCGGTGCGGGTCTTGCTGCTGAAATCCAATGGCAAAAACTTTAGTGCCGGTGCTGACCTTAACTGGATGCGCTCAATGGCGCAGAAAAACTATCAGCAGAATCTGGACGATGCCGCCGAGTTAGCCGAGCTGATGCGGCTGCTCGATAGCTTCCCCGCCCCCACCCTGGCCCTGGTGCAGGGCGCCGCTTTTGGCGGTGCTTTGGGCCTGGTGGCCTGCTGCGATATAGCGCTGGCTGAACCTGGTGCCAGCTTTTGTTTAAGTGAAGTGAAAATAGGCCTGATCCCCGCCGTGATCAGCCCTTATGTGATGCGGGCCATAGGCGAACGGGCCTGCCGTCGTTATTTTCTGACCGCAGAACGCTTCAGTGCCGACACCGCGTTGCAGCTGGGTCTGGTGCATCAGTTAGCCGAAGCTGGCCAGCTTGATGTGGCAGCTGATGCCATGGTCCGTGGCTTATTGCAAAACAGCCCGGCGGCCCTTCGTTGCGCCAAGGAGCTGATGGCGGCGGTTTACCAACAACCCATTAATTCCAGCCTGATTGCCAGCACCACAGCGCGTATTGCGGCTATTCGGGTGTCTGCAGAAGGCCAAGAAGGTTTAACCGCCTTTTTGGAAAAACGCGCACCAGCCTGGTTGCCAGCCACGGAGGCTCACTAAGATGTTCCGTAAAATTTTGATTGCCAACCGCGGCGAAATTGCCTGCCGGGTGATCCAGACCGCTCACCAGATGGGCATTCGTTGTGTCGCTGTGTATTCCGAAGCCGACGCCAACGCCCGTCATGTGCAACTGGCCGACGAAGCCTATCTGCTCGGCCCGGCGCCAAGCAAAGACAGTTATTTACGCGCCGATAAAATTCTGGCCATTGCCAAACAAAGTGGTGCACAAGCCATTCACCCCGGTTACGGCTTTTTGTCGGAAAACGAAGAATTTGCCAAAGCCTGTAGTGACGCCGGCGTGGTTTTTATTGGCCCGCCTGTCGATGCCATTGCCGCTATGGGCAGCAAAAGCGCTGCCAAAGCCATTATGACAGAGGCCGGGGTGCCGCTGGTGCCCGGTTACCATGGCGACAACCAGGACCCGGCCTTTTTACAACAACAGGCGGACGCTATTGGCTACCCGCTGTTACTGAAAGCCGCTTACGGCGGTGGTGGCAAAGGCATGAAGGTGGTGTGGCAATCCAGCGAATTCAGCGAACAACTGCAAAGCGCCAAACGCGAAGCCCAAAATGGCTTTGGCAACGACAAGATCCTGATGGAACGTTACCTGACCAAGCCCCGTCATGTTGAAATTCAGGTGTTTGCCGACGGCCATGGCAATGCGGTGTATCTGGCCGAACGTGACTGTTCTATTCAGCGCCGTCACCAGAAAGTGATTGAAGAAGCCCCGGCCCCTCATTTCAGCCCAGCCCAGCGCAAAGCGATGGGTGAAGCGGCAGTCAAAGCGGCCCAGGCCATAGCCTACCAGGGCGCTGGCACCGTGGAATTCCTGTTCGATGAAGATGGTTCCTTCTACTTTATGGAGATGAACACCCGTCTGCAGGTGGAGCACCCGGTCACCGAGATGATCACAGGACAAGACTTGGTGAAATGGCAGTTGCTGGTCGCCGCTGGGTTGCCGTTACCACTGAGTCAGGATGAAATCACTATTGATGGCCACGCCATTGAAGTGCGGGTCTATGCCGAAGATCCGGACCATGATTTCCTGCCTGCCACCGGCAAACTGACTTACTTGCGTCAACCCGAAGCCAGCCGTCATGTGCGGGTGGACACAGGCGTGGTGCAAAACGATGAAGTGTCGCCTTTTTATGACCCGATGATTGCCAAACTCATTGTCTGGGATGAAAACCGCGACCGCGCAATCAGCCGGATGTTGCGGGCGCTGGACGACTACCGCATTGCCGGGGTGAAAACCAATCTGAACTTTTTAACCCGCTTATTGGAGCAACCGGCTTTTGCCAAAGCTGAGCTGGACACCCATTTTATTGAACGGCACAAAGAGGCCTTGTTTGCGCCGCACCAGCAGGAAACCCATCAGGCCGCCCTGTTGGCTGCGCTGTATTTATTACTGCAGCAACGTGGTGAACAGCCGGGGTCTGATCCATGGCAACAGGTCTCAGGCTGGCGATTAAATGAAGCATCGACCGTTCACTTTGCCCTGAAAAATGGCGACGAGTCACATCAGGTCAGCCTGGCGACAGACCAAAGCCCGATGCTGGCGAGTTATGCCGGCGTAGAAACAGCAGTGTCAGCCAGCCTGGAAGGAGATGAGCTGCAGGCCAATCTGGCGGGTCACAGGCTGAAAGTCCGGGTCAGCCAAAGCGGTGAACAGCTGTCGGTATTTTTTAAGCAACAACGCTATGATTTTATTTACCAGACTGAAGGTCAAAGCCGGTTGGACGAAGACAGCACAGGCCATGGCTTGACAGCGCCAATGAACGGCACAGTGGTCGCTGTGATGGTGCAAGCCGGCGCTAAAGTTGCCGCCGGTCAGACCTTGCTGGTGATGGAAGCAATGAAAATGGAGTACGCCATTAAAGCGCCGTCTGCCGGTACCGTCAGCCAGATTTATTACAGCGCCGGTGATTTGGTCAAAGATGGTGCCGAACTGGTCGCTTTTGATGCAGAGCAAGCGGAGTAAAGCATGGCCCTGACCTTACAGATGAAAACCAACGAGGCATTGCCAGACAGGGTACGTCTTGTTGAAGTTGGCCCCCGTGATGGTTTGCAAAATGAACAGGCAGTGTCGCTTGAAGCCAAAATCGCCTTGGTGAATGCCTTGTCGGACACAGGATTGCAGGTGATTGAAACCGGCGCTTTTGTGTCGCCTAAATGGGTGCCACAAATGGCCGGTTCCGCCGATGTTTTTGCAGGCATCAATCGCCAACCTGGCCTGACCTACTCCGCGTTAACCCCTAATCTGCAGGGGTATCAGGCCGCTCTGGCGGCTGGGGCCACAGAGGTGGCTGTGTTTGGAGCGGCGTCCGAAGCTTTTACCCAAAAAAATATCAATTGCAACATTGACGAAAGCCTGCAGCGTTTTGCCCCCGTGCTGGCACAGGCCCATGCCGATGGTATCCGGGTACGGGGTTATGTGTCCTGTGTACTGGGTTGCCCCTATCAGGGCGAGATCTCGCCTGCCGACGTGGCCAAAGTCGCGAAAGCCCTGTATCAGATGGGCTGCTATGAAATCTCTTTGGGTGACACAATAGGGGTGGGCACACCACAGAAAGTCCGGCAGATGCTGGATGCCGTGTTGGAGGTGGTGCCTAAAGCAAAACTGGCCGTGCATTTTCACGATACCTATGGCCAGGCGCTGGCCAATATTTATCAGGCGCTGCAGATGGGCATCAGTGTCATTGACAGTTCGGTGGCTGGTCTGGGGGGCTGCCCTTATGCCGCCGGCGCCTCGGGCAATGTGGCTACTGAAGAAGTGGTCTATCTGCTGAATGGCTTAGGTATAGAGTCTGGTGTGGACCTGCAGAAACTGGCAGCAGCCGGCTGGGCCATCAGCGCAGCCCTTGGCAAAGCCCCTAGTTCTAAAGTAGGACTGGCTCTGCGTGCACGTTGCGCGGACAATGACAACCAGACGTAATAACAGAACCGAGTAACAAAGGATCAACAATGGCAGGTTTTAATAAAGTCGTGACCAGCTACGAAGAAGCGCTGGCGGGCCTGACCAACGGCATGACGGTGATCGCCGGTGGTTTTGGCTTATGTGGTATTCCGGAAGGCCTGATTGCCCAAATCAAAAAAATGGGCACCAGGGATTTAACAGTCGTCTCCAACAACTGCGGTGTCGATGGCTTTGGCTTGGGCATTCTGCTGGAAGACAAACAAATCAAAAAAATGATCGCTTCTTATGTGGGTGAAAACGCGCTGTTTGAAAAACAGCTGTTGTCGGGGGAGTTGGAAGTAGAACTGACACCTCAAGGCACCCTGGCGGAAAAAATGCGTGCAGGCGGTGCTGGCATTCCAGCCTTTTTTACCGCGACAGGTTATGGTACGCCTGTGGCTGATGGCAAAGAAACCCGTGAAATTAATGGCCGCAATTATGTGCTGGAGCACAGCATCACAGGTGATTTCGCCATAGTGCGTGCCTGGAAAGCCGACCGCTACGGCAATCTGGTGTTCCGCCATACCTCGATGAACTTCAATCCTATGGCCGCAACTGCCGGCAAAATTACTGTGGCGGAAGTGGAAGAAATTGTCGAACCCGGTGAGTTGGAACCAAGCCAAATTCACACCCCAGGCATTTACGTGCACCGGGTGATCAAAGGCAATTTCGAAAAACGTATTGAACGCCGTATGGTCCGTCAGGGTTAAGGAGACAAGCATGGCTTTATCACGCGAACAGGTAGCGATGCGGGTCGCACAGGAATTACAGGACGGCTTCTATGTGAACCTGGGCATAGGTATTCCCACCCTGGTGGCCAACTATGTGCCAGCCGGTATTGAAGTGATGTTGCAGTCCGAAAACGGCCTGCTCGGTATGGGCCCTTATCCCACTGAAGCGGAAATTGACGCCGATATGATCAACGCCGGTAAAGAAACGGTGACCGCCATCAAAGGTGCAGCCATATTCAGCTCGGCCGAGAGTTTTGCCATGATCCGTGGCGGCCATGTTGATTTAACCGTATTGGGTGCTTTTGAAGTGGACCAAAACGGCAATATCGCCAGCTGGATGATCCCAGGCAAACTGGTCAAAGGCATGGGGGGCGCTATGGATTTGGTGGCCGGTGCACAGAATATTATCGTCACCATGACGCACGCCGATAAATACGGCGAGTCTAAACTGCTGACCCAATGCACCCTGCCGCTGACAGGTGTGGGTTGTGTGAAGAAAATTGTCACCGACTTGGCGGTACTGGAAGTAAAAGACGGTGCTTTCCATCTGCTGGAACGGGCTCCTGGCGTCAGCGTCGAAGAAATTCAGCAAAAGACGGCTGGTAAACTGGTCGTCAATGGCGATATACCAGAAATGCAGTTTTAATGCTCAGCGACCAAAGCCGGTGCCACAACCGGCTTTTTGTTAAAGCAAAAAGCTGCTGATTTGTGCCCGGCCTGTGTCACCCTGCCGGTTAATGTCCCCACCAATCAGTGCAATTTCATCCGCAGTACGCACCACAGATACCCGGTCCACATCCCCAATCAGCATCACAAAGGCGCGCTGCTGATTCGCCAGCTTGTACCAACCCACTCTGTAGCCCGGTAAATTCAGCCCTTTTTGCAATTCCACAGGTTCGAACTCTGCCAGCTCATCACAATACCGTAAGTCAATTTTGCTGTTAGCCGCATGAATATGCTCCAGGCGGGTCTGAAATAAACCGGCTTTAATTTCCAGTGCATCCAGAGTCATGGCGACACTGTTGTCATTCAGCTTCAGACACAAGCCCAAAAACAACAGGCAACAGAGTGCCATGCCCCACAGACACAACCTCAGACTTTGTGGAAACACCCAATAGAGTAAAAAGAAGAGCAAGGCAGGCATCAGCAACAAAGCGGTGATCAGACAGAGATAAAGTTGCCATCCCAAATCAAAAATATACATAAAATTCACATTAATCAGCGTATTGGCTACATGATAATAGCAGTCTTGCTTTCAGGGCATGATTTATTGTTAAAAATAATTAAATTATGTAACTTGTCTGGCATTTATTCGTCACCAGAACCACAAGGCAGTTGGGGTTCAAACATAAACTTTTGCCGGTAGGCTTTGGGTGTCAGACTGGTGTAATGGATAAACAATTTGCGAAAAGAGGACAGATCTTCGTAACCCACCAGCGCCATCACCTGCTCCACCGCCAGACTGGTATTCTCCAACAGAGATTTAGCCCGCTCAACCCGCAAACGTTGTAAATACGCTATTGGGGTTTCATCCAGATGCTGTTTAAAACGACGGATCAAGGTTCTGCTGGTCATCGCAAAGGCTTCAGCAATGGAATCCAACGTTAAGGGCGACTGCAGGTGCTGCTGCATATAGTGCTGAATTTCAGCCAGTTTAGGGTCGCTGTGCACCAGCGGCAATTGTAAGGACAGATAGGGCAACTGCGAGTGACGGTTTGGGTCTGTCAGCATAATTTTCGCCATCTGCTGTGCAAAGGCGGTATCCATCATCAGTTCGACCAGCCGCAAACACAAATTCAGGTAAGAGGTCGTTGCGCCTGCTGTCAGAATATTCTGCTGCTGCACCACCAGTTCCTGCAGGTTTAGTTGCACCTTGGGAAACATCTGGCGAAAGTAGTCGTTGAAAAACCAGACGGAGGTCGCTTGTTTGTGGTCCAGCAAGCCGATGCCAGCCAAAGCAAAAGTACCACTGCAAAAAGCCGTCAGCCACTTGTTCTGCAGGTAAAAATCTGTGATTTGGCGCTGGTAAGGACAGAGGATCTGACTTGCCTGCCGCAGATCAGCTGGTTTGGTGTCATGAAACCCAGGAATGATCAGTGCATCCACAGCTGTTAAATCCACAGGTTCGGTTTCAACCCATACGGCGCCTGAGCGGACCTGCGGCTGAGGCCCTATCAGCTTCACCCGAAACAGCGGTTCCTGCTGCTTCAGAAAATACCAGTACTGATTACAAAAGGTAAAAAAGTCCTGGATCGAAGCCACTGCCCCCAAAGCGACTTGCTCCGAAACCCAGACGGCGATAGTTTTCATTTGTCACTTTTACCGCATAAACAGTCAATAATGCCACTTTAGCCGATTATGCACTGAAGATAAAGTGAACACTGTCACAAAGGAGGTCATCATGGCATATATCAATAAACGCACTGTAGTCTGGGTATTGTTAGTTTTGACCTGGGGCCTGTTGTTGTCGCTGGGCTGGCAGACACAACCAGAACTTTGGCTGCATCTGGTGCAGATCCCCTTACTGCTGGTACTGACCTTAGGGTTGGCCAGCACCAGCCTGGATTAGCAGAAGTCAGCTTTTATTGGCGGGTTGGCGCTGCAGGACAGTCAGTAAACTGGAGGTGTCCCAGCGACCGCCGCCCTGGGCTTGCACCTGGGCATACAACTGATCCACCAGGGCCGTTACTGGCAAGCTGGCCCCATTGCGACGGGCTTCATTCAGCGTAATCGCCAGATCCTTGCGCATCCAGTCGACCGCAAAGCCGAAGTTATACTGGCCATCCAGCATGGTATGACCGCGGTTTTCCATTTGCCAGGATTGGGCAGCCCCTTTGCTGATCACATCCAGCACCGCATGACCATCCAGACCCGATTGCTGAGCAAAATGCATCGCTTCAGCCAGCCCTTGCACCACACCGGCAATACAAATCTGATTGACCATTTTGGCCAGCTGACCAGCCCCGGCCGGACCCAACAATCTGGCGGAACGTGCATAAGACTGCAGACAAGGTTCGGCTTTGGCAAAATGCGAAGCTTCGCCCCCAAGCATAATGGTCAAGGCACCATTTTGTGCCCCTGCCTGGCCTCCTGACACCGGTGCGTCGAGAAACCCAACCCCGCGGGCCGTGCAGGCCGCATCAAGCTCACGGGCCAGCTCAGCTGAGGCTGTTGTATGGTCAATCAGCAATGAACCTGCTGCCATAGCGAGCAACACCCCCTGCTCGCCATAAAAGACCGCACGCACATCATCGTCATTGCCAACACATAACATGACCAGCTCAGCATCTTGCGCTGCTAAAGCCGGGCTTGCTGCCCAGCTGCCACCAAATTCCTGCACCCATTGTTCAGCTTTTGCCTGAGTCCGGTTAAACACTGTGACCTGATAACCGTTGCGCTGCAAATGCCCGGCCATCGGATACCCCATTACGCCTAAACCAATAAAGGCAACCTTTTGTTGAGATAAAACTGACATATTTTTGACTTATTTCTGTGACAGACTGAGGCCAAGCTTACTGAGTCGCTGCAATGATTGCAAAAACAGGCGACCAACCGCCAAAAAGGACTGTTATGCCGAAAGTGCATCATTTCAAAGTCAATGACCATCAGGGCCGTACCGTCGATCTGGCGAGTTACCGCGACAAAGTGTTATTGATAGTCAACACTGCCAGTCAATGTGGTTTTACCCCACAGTATCAGGAACTGGAGCAACTGTATCAGAAGTACAAAGATCAGGATTTTGTCGTACTGGCCTTCCCCTGTAATCAGTTCGGCTCTCAGGAACCCGGCACGGATCAGGAAATTCAGCAGTTCTGTGAACTCAATTATGGGGTCAGTTTTCCTGTTTTTGGCAAAGTACAGGTCAATGGCCTGGATGCTGACCCTCTGTTTGAGTACTTAAAGGATCAGGCCAGAGGTTTAATGAAAACCCGCGCCATCAAATGGAACTTCACCAAATTTCTGGTGAATCGCCAGGGGGATGTGGTGAAACGTTATGCCCCGAGGACCAAGCCCATGAGTTTGTGCCAATCGGTCGAAGAAGTGCTGAAATCTTGATCTGTCGCAGGGACTTCCGCCCGGCATTGAGTTAGGCTGGTGTGGTGTGATGCAAAGGAGCCGCAGAATGAAAGTTGCCTTATTCAGTGCCAAAAAATACGATCAGCAGAGTTTCAGCCAGTGGGCCAGTGCCCGTCTGGAGTTCAGCTATTTTGATACCCGGCTGGATATCGGCAGTGTTGCGCTGGCAGAAGGCCATGATGCGGTCTGCTGTTTTGTTAATGATGACTTGTCCGCTCCAGTGCTGGAAGCGCTGCAGCAGCAAGGCGTGCGCATGGTGGCATTGCGCTGCGCTGGTTTTAATAATGTGGATCTGGATGCCGTCAGAGCACTTGGCATACGGGTGGCCCGGGTGCCGGCTTACTCGCCTGAAGCTGTCGCCGAGCATACAGTCGCCATGATCCTCTGCCTGAACCGCAAACTGCACAAAGCCTATAACAGAGTGCGGGATGATAATTTCGCTCTGGACGGCCTGCTTGGTTTTAATCTGCATGGCAAAACCGTTGGCCTGATTGGCACAGGCAAAATTGGTAAAGCCACCGCCCGTATTTTACTGGGATTTGGTTGTCGTCTGGTCTGCCATGACATTGAGCCAGACGCTGAACTGCAACAATTGGGCGCCAGTTATCTGCCGTTAGAAGATCTCTTTGTGCAGTCTGACATTATCAGCCTGCATTGCCCCTTAACACCACAGACTGCCCATCTGGTCAATGACTCCAGCCTGATGCTGATGAAAGACGGTGTGATGTTGATCAACACCAGCCGGGGTGGTCTGGTCGACACCAGAGCTGTGATTAAAGGCTTAAAAAGCCGAAAAATTGGTTATTTAGGTCTGGATGTGTATGAGCAGGAGGCGGATTTATTCTTCAGGGATTTATCCGAGCAGTTGATAGATGATGAGGTGTTTAAGCGCCTGCTCACCTTTCCCAATGTACTGATCACAGGTCATCAGGCCTTTTTCACTCAGGAAGCTTTGCAACAGATTTGTCAGACCACCAGCGACAATTTGCTGGCTTTTGCAGAAAACCGTCTGACCGGCACCGAACTGTAAAAAGGGCGGTTATCACAACCGCCCTTCTCCAAGCTGAGTTATTTCAGCTGGCGTTCAAAATAAGCCGTAATGGTTTTATGCAGATGGGTCTGCACCTGCTGACCAAACATCGAATGTTTGCTGCCAGGGTAATCCATACTGTCAAACAGTTTGCCTTGTTTTTGCAGCTCTGAGTACAACTTGGTGCTGTGCGTAAAGAGCACATTGTCATCGGCCATGCCATGGTAAATCAGCAGGTTGCCCTGATAATCCTTGACATACGGAAACACAGAACTGGCTTCATAACCGGCTTTGTTGCTGTTTGGATTGCCCAGATACCGCTCAGTGTAGTGGGTGTCGTACAAAGACCAGTCTGTCACTGGTGCCCCGGCCACACCGGCTTTAAAGTAATTCCCCGCTTTGAACATCGCCATAATACTCATATAACCACCATAGCTGTGGCCATAAATGCCAATGTTGTCCGCATCCACATAAGGCAGGCTGCGCAGGTACTCCACGCCGGTGATCTGGTCTTCAATTTCCACCACAGCCAGCTTTTTATAGATAGGATCTTCAAAGGCTTTACCGCGGTTTTCCGAGCCTCTGTTGTCCAGCTGGAACACCAGATACCCCTGTTGCACCAGGTACTGGAAATACAGATCTTTCTGGCTCCAGCTGTTGGTGACACGCTGCGCACCGGGGCCACCATAGACCCCTACCACCACAGGGTACTTTTTGCCAGCTTGCAAAGTTTTAGGTTCAAACAAGCGGTAATGCAGTACCTGTCCGTCTTTGGCTGTTAAGGTACCAAAACGGGGTTGGACCAGGCCATCTTTATAAGCAGCCAGAGGGTGGTTCCCCGCCACTTCGTTCGCTTCCAGTACAGTCAGCACCTGGCCTGAAGTGGTTCGCAGTTCCACTTTGGTTGGCTGAATGACGCTGGAGAAACTGTCGATAAAACTCTCACCTGTTTTGGCCATCACCACGGCATGGGAATAGCCCGGAGCCGTCAGACGTTCAATAGCTCCTCCCTGCAAAGGCACTGCATACAAATGACTTTCCAGCGGTGTGTCTTTACGGCCGGAAAAAAACACCAGGCCTTTGTCTTCATTAATGGCTTCAATTTTATTGACGATCCAGTCGCCCTGCGTCAGCTGACGCACCAGATTACCATCGTTTTTATACAGGTACAGGTGTTTATACCCATCCCGCTCAGAAGCCCAGACAAAATGTTTGCCATCTTTGAGGAAAAACAAATCATCATGCAAATTCAGCCAGGTGGTGCTGCGTTCTGTCAGGAGCACCTTGGTTTGTTTGGCTGGCAGCTGCACTGAACGCAACTCCAACGTCTGCTGATCACGGCTTTGCCATTGATAGGTCAGCTCATCAGCTGACTGAGTCCAGTTCACCCGGGTCAGGTAAATGTCTTGCTCTTTGCCTAAATCCAGCCATTGGATCTGGGGCCGCTGAATGGCGGTTACCCCCAGCTGAATTTTCACATTTGGCGTACCGGTAAAGGGGTAACGCTGGCTGTACAGTTTAATTTCGTCGGCGTAAATTTCATTTCGCACCGCTTCCGCCACCGGGCTCTCATCCACCCGGCTAAAGGCAATTTTGCTGTCATCCGGTGCCCACCAGTACCCTGTCATGCGGCCCATTTCTTCCTGAGCTACAAATTCCGCCATGCCGTTTTTGATCACACCACCGCCATCAGTGGTCAACTGAGTTTCTTTGTTGGTTTGCAGGTCCAGCACAAAAAGATTTTGTTCGCGAACAAAAGACACATAACGGCCTTTAGGCGATATTTGTGCATCGGTTTCAAAGGCTTCAGTGTCGGTCAGCTTACGGGCTCTGGCACTGTTCAAATCGTAGTAGTACAAATCCCCATTGAGCGGAAACAGCAAGGCCTTGCCGTCTTTCGACCAGTTGTAGCTGACAATACCTGAGGCAAACAGGCGCAAACGCTCACGCCGGGCTTTTTCTTCATCCGACAAGGTCTCCGGGCCTGAGAACAAGGTGTCGGAATCCACCAGCAGACTGTGTTTGCCTTCTTTAGGCTGGTACTGCCACAGATCCAGACGATTGGCATCCGAGCTCTTACCTTTGAGGTAAGTCACCCTGCTGCCGTCAGGCGAAAATGCCAAAGCACGGGGTGCGGTGCCACTTAAAGCGGGTTCAGCAAATAGTCGCTCCAGAGTCAGCGGTTGAGTGGCCGCTGCAGAGCCCGCCATCAACAGCATGGTTCCAGACGCAGCCATGGTTATTTTTTTCACAGAGGTTCCTCTCATTCGTGTTGTTGTTCTGATAAAGAAGCGCACCAAAACGGCGCAAACTCAGCGCTCTTGCCCGCTGTATTCTACGGTGAATTGCCATGGTCCTGCACCATTGCTGCACTCCTCTCACCAAACAGAAGCAACAAAAAAAGAGACAAACGCACCAAATTTGCGGACCAAATAACAACAAATCGCGATAGACAAAAAAATATTTTTCCAATATGGTCATTGATGAGCTCAGCGAAAAAGAACTGAGACAACTACAAAATCCAGATGAGAAGGCAATAATGATGAACAAAAACAACTACAATCCTATCGCCCTGGCGATAAAAACTGCCTTATGCGGCAGTTTGTTACTTAGCACCAGTGCACTGGCTCAGGAGGCAGTCCAAGCGCCTGCGGCCGACGACAAAGATGTAGAAAAAATTGTCGTGGTTGGCTCACGTGGTGCACCACGTTCAGTCGGTGACTCTGCCGTCCCGGTCGATGTCATTGGTGGCGAAGAGTTCGCCAAAAACGGCACCAGTGACATGGTCAGCCTGATGAGCGCCAATGTCCCATCCTTTAACGTGAATGCCCAGCCCATCAACGACGCGTCCACCTTAATTCGCCCGGCCAATTTGCGCGGCTTACCACCGGACAGCACCCTGGTGTTGGTTAACGGCAAAAGACGCCACCGTGCGGCGGTCATCACATTCCTGGGCAGCGGTATTTCCGATGGTTCACAAGGCCCGGATATTTCGGTGATCCCCTCCATTGCACTAAAACAAATTGAGGTACTACGGGACGGCGCCGCCGCTCAGTATGGTTCAGACGCCATTGCTGGTGTGATTAACTTTCGCTTAAAAGATGCTGACGAAGGTGGCTCGCTGGAAGTGAAAACAGGGCAACATTATGAAGGGGACGGCGATTTACGGCAGATCTCCGGCAATATAGGCTTGCCCTTTACCGACAATGGCTTTGCCAACTTAAGTGCTGAATACAAACAATCCGACCCAACCAGCCGCTCAGTACAACGCTGGGATGCCGCAGACTCTATTGCAGCCGGCAATAACCTGATTGCCGACCCGGCCCAGATCTGGGGATCGCCGGAATTTAAACGTGATGCCAAAGTATTTTTAAACATGGGCGCCGAAGTGGCGAAAAACCGCGAGTTTTATTTGTTTACCAATTGGGCTGAACGTGATGTTGAAGGGGGCTTCTATTTCCGTCATCCAACCACCCGTGGTGGGGTTTATTCCAATGATGGTGGTGAGACCTTATTAATCGGTAATCTGGATGAGTCTTTGGGTGACTGCCCAACGGTTAACGCAACACAAGACTTTGCCAGCCTAACAGCGGATGTTAACGCCCTGCCAGATCATTGCTTTACCTTCTTCAGCATGTTGCCAGGTGGCTTTACCCCGAAATTCGGCGGCGTGGTGACAGACACTGCTATTGCCTCTGGTGTGAAAGGTGAATTGGACTCAGGCTGGTTTTTTGACGCCAGTATGTCGGTCGGCCGCAGCGAAGTAGAATTTTATATTAAAAACACCATCAACCCGTCGTTAGGTGCCGATACGCCGCGTAGTTTCAGCCCGGGTAAATATGTGCAGCTGGAAAAAGCCGCCAACCTGGATTTTAACAAACCCATTGAAGTGGATGCGCTGCCTTACCCGCTGAATGTGGCCGGTGGTGTCGAATACCGCGATGAGACTTTTGAAATTTATGCTGGCGACCCGGCTTCATTTGAAGTGGGCCCGTTAGCTTCTCAGGGGTTTGGGATTGGCTCCAACGGCTTCCCAGGCTTTAAGCCAGAAGATGCAGGCTCCTTTAACCGGTACAGCTACGCAGCCTACACCGAGTTGGGGGCTGAGTTCAGCGATAGTTTCCGCATGGATTTTGCACTGCGCTACGAAGACTTTGAGGATTTTGGTAATACCACCAACGGCAAAGTAACAGCCCGTTACCAACTGAGCGATGAAATGGCGTTACGTGCGGCAGCCAGTACCGGTTTCCGCGCGCCAACCATTGGCCAAAGCAGTGTGCGTAACGTGACCACCTCCTTTGCCGCTGGTTTAGGCCTGGTCGACACCGCCACTCTGCCACCAACGCACCCAATCTCCGTGCAAAAAGGCGGTAAACCGCTGACGCCTGAAGAATCGAAAAACTTCTCTGTGGGTACAGTGCTGGAAGTGGATGACTGGTATGTCACGCTGGACTACTTCCATATCAAAGTGGAAGATCGCATCAGCCAAACCTCATCCCTGGATTTAACGGCTGAAGATATCGAAGCCTTATTGGCCCTGGGCGTAAAAGACGCATCCAGCTTTACCGGGGTGAAGTACTTTACCAATGACTTCGACACCACTACTCAGGGGGTCGATTTAGTCTCGAACTACTCGATGGATTTATGGGGCGGCCGCACCACCTTCTCGTTGGCTTATAACTGGACAGATACCACGGTAGACAGCCATTCAGCCTACATTAGCGATTCTAAAGTAGAGCAACTGGAACGTGGCCTGCCACGGGTGCGTGGTAGCTTTACCGTGGCGCAAAACTACGGCGACTGGGAAGGTTTTATCCGCTTTAACCACTTTGGCGCTTTCTATGAAGATCACTTAGACAGTGGCGTGCTGCTGGAGTCTGAAGGTGGCTTACCAATTGAAGTTGGCTCAGAAATGACCACGGATCTGGAACTGACTTACCATGTCAACGACAGTTATGACATTGCAGTAGGCGCGCAGAATATATTTGACGTCTACCCGGATGAACATAAGTGGGATGGTGTTGCAGGTTCCAAATACCCGACTACTGCAGTCATGGGTATTAACGGCGGTTTCTACTACGCCCGCTTTACTTATAAGTTCTAATCAACCTCTATAACAACCCCGCTTCGGCGGGGTTTTCTTTTATGCCTGCTCCTCTGTCCCTGCAGCGATTTACACTAGCCCCTGCGCATGGCAAAGTTTGTGCTGACACAGGAGAGCCATATGCAACTGATCCCTTGGCAATACCAGACCCAGTATGGATTTAGCCTCAGAGGCTACACAACCCAGCCACGTGGGCTGCCGTTGTTACACGTATTGCATGGCAATGGCTTTTGCTCCCGCATGTATCAACCTTTACTTGAACTGTTGTACCCGCAGTTTGATCTGTTTTTATCGGACGCTCAGGGCCACGGAGACTCTGATCACGGCGGCCACTTTGTGGGGTGGAATGAAAGTGCCGAACTGGCGCTGGATGCTTTTTTGGCGCACCGGCATAAATTTGGCAACGTGCCCTGCTATGCGGTTGGTCACAGCTTTGGGGCTGTACTCACGGCGCTGATCAACAGCAGATCAGACAGCCCTTTTCAAAAAGCAGTGTTGTTGGACCCAGTGCTGTTTAGCCCCCTGATGCTCGGAAGTATGCGACTGCTGGACTGGATAGGCTTATACCGCCATAACCCTATGGCTAAAAAGGCGCGTAAAAGACGTGCAAGCTGGCCTGACCGTCAGCACGCCTGGAATTACCTGCATCAGAGGGGAATGTTCAAAGGCTGGCATGACGACGCGTTGGCTGCTTACATTGACCATGCGCTACAGCAGGGGGAAGCTCAATTCAGCCTGAAATGCCCACCAAGCCGCGAAGCGGACATATTCGCTTCGTACCCTAAAGGATTATGGACCGCGCTGAAAAAGCCCTGCAGCCCAAGCTTGCTGCTGTATGGCGATAAGACTTATTCCTTTGTGACCAAATCAGCCCGCAAATGGGCACTAGTCAATCCTGCCGTCCAATTAATCCAGGTTAAAGGCGGGCACTGCTTTATGCAGGAAGATCCCAGCACCAGTGCTGCGCTTATACAGACTTTTTTAACCCCTTCGGATCATCTGGCTGATTTATCCGTAACAGCCCCATTCCATGTCACAGAAGTTGATTTATAATGGCGCCAGTTTTATGGAACCGGATCCTTATGAAAAAACAGTTATTGCTTTCTGTGTTGCTCAGCAGTTTAGCTGCCTGCAGCCAGTTACCCGACCAGGCGCCAGCCCCAGTGACGCAAGTCAACGAGCCAACACCAGAGCCAGAACCCGATCTGGTCGAAAACGAAGTGCTGAATGATCAGGCCACTCAGTCCGTTGCGACTGACTTTGGCCATATCTTTATCGACCGGGATATGAGTTTCAGCGGCACTTTGTCCTGCCGTAACTGCCCTGGCGTTAAGTACCAGATCAACCTGTATCAGGATGGCAAGTTCGAGGCACGTCAGGAATATATCGACAGCCCGGAGATCAACCTGGTAAAAGGCAACTGGTTACTCGAAGAGCGTACTATTCATTTGATGTCTCAGACCCTTAAATTGCCGTCCTTTCAATTTGTCAGCAATAACAAAATGGTGTTACTGGATGAAGCTGGTAAACCTGTGGTGTCGAAAGATAATTTTGAACTGATCCGCAGCCAGAATTTTGTCAAACTGGACACCAGTATGAAAATGTTGGGCTTGTACCAGGTCAAAGACAACCAGGCCAGTTTTACCTCTTGCACCAATGGTGAGACATTCAGTATCGCCATGACCCAGCATCATATCCCTATGCTGCGCAGTTACCAGCAGGACAAAAACCTGAATGGTAAAGCAGTTATCGCCACTATGGTGGCCCGTCAAAGTCCGAAAGAAGACAAACTGGTGTTTGTTGAACAGTTTGAGCAGTTCTGGCCAGGTGCAAGCTGTCCGGATCAGTACAACATGTCAAAAGTTCAGGGCATTGTCTGGCGGGTCAACCGGATTAAATACATCCAGGTGCCTCAGCAGTACAATTTACGAATGATGTTTAACGACAATGCACGTTTGTATGGTTTCTCTGGCTGCAATTTCTTTAACGGCAGTTACAGCCAAAGCTCCAACCTGCTGAAGATTGATCCTTTGGTCAGCACCCGTAAATACTGCGCTGAAAGTAACTATTACGAATCCAAATTCACTCAGCATCTGCAGGGCGCCGATCGTATTGAATTAAACGGGGATAAGTTACAGTTGTTCCAAAACAATGAAGTTGTCGTGGAAATGAGCCCGGCACTGAACTGATTCTTTGGTTGTTCAATGCTTAAAAAGCCCCTGACCTCAGGGGCTTTTTATTTGCTGTTGTGCTTGTTGGTTTCGATCCTCATCCAGCCGGATGGCAATTTCACAGTGATCCGGCTGAGGAAAAAACAGCGCATTGATCACTTCACGCCGTACTACCCATTCGCCTTTTCTAAAATGCAGCCCTGCGCGACTGCTCAGTGTCAGGCTCGGATTACCACCAAGAATTGCATTCAGCAAGCGGCTTAATGCAATCAGTACATTGATGATATAAGTCATTGCAACACCCTCCTTGTAGAAAGCCGAGATCTTTTATAGCTGGTTGTGGCAGATTTATGAAATATGAAACGAAGAAATAATGGCTATTGAAGGTTACGTTGCCCTGCTCGAGTGGTTCAGCGCCTGATTTCGAAGTAAATAAAAAAGCCCCTCGCTTTCGCGAAGGG
>NZ_JBBIQD010000023.1:0-16929 GCF_037442525.1 Rheinheimera sp.
GCGATGACGCAGTTTATGATCATGTACGGTGACCGTATATCGTTATGATAAACAGCCACTTACACAGAAAAATTTATACTCTCCATAAGGGGTGAGGTTTGCCCCTTTGCCTTTAGCGCACTTAGGTGCTTGAAATTGTTGAATACAAGATTATTTGTTGGACTGATACGTAACTAAGGAAAGGTTGGTCGATGCCATTATACGAGATTAGCAATAACGAATTAAAACCGCTGGTAGGCACTACTTTTCGGGAGCAGAACCTTTGGGAACGGCGTGATCTGCAGCGCTTGTTCAAGCTGAATATTTCAGTGATTGATCCGGACCTTCTGGTGATTGCCGAAGAGTTTGGCGAATGGAATGAAGGCAATCGTCGAATAGATTTGCTGGCTGTTGATAAGAACGCCAATCTTGTTGTGATTGAATTGAAACGCACCGAAGACGGTGGGCATATGGAATTGCAGGCAGTCCGTTATGCCGCAATGATAGCGAACATGCGATGGGATGTTGCGGTTTCTGTTTTCACGCGATTCTTGGCTGATAACGGCATTGATCTGGATGCGGAAAGCCGCCTCTGTGAATTTTTGGAATGGGACAAACCGCGCCAGGACGATTTTGCTCAAAATGTTCGTATCATCCTCGCCTCAGCCGATTTTTCAAAGGAGATTACGACATCAGTTCTTTGGCTCAATGAACATGAGCTCGATATCTGTTGTATCCGTTTGTCATTGCATAAAATCGATAACAAGTTGGTGCTGAGCTCTGAGCAAATCATCCCACTTCCAGAAGCTGAAGGTTACCAAATCGAAGTCCGTCAGAAAAAACGGGAAGAACGGGTGTCGCGTGGTGATTCCAAAGATCGCTCGCTTTACACCATAACCTTCCATGATGAAGTCTTTGAAGCTGGCTTTAAAAAGTCGGATATCGGTTACAACACTGTCAAGCTGTTAGAGGCGAATGGTGTGATCGATGGCAAAGTTTTCGCCTTACTACGGGACGATACTTCTTGCAGCTTTAGACTGCTTAAACTTCCTGAAGAAATGACGGATACAGAGAAGCAGTATGCGAAGTATCGTTACCGGCAGGAACCAGAGATTACGTACGAAGGTAAAGGATATTACATCGCTCGAAACTGGGGCGTAGCTAATACACCAAAGTTTATCGCAAAGATGGAATTAGCGTTTCCGGGGCTAAAGTATTCGTCTGGTGGTGACTGATTGGGATGAGCACGAGAAGATGAAAATGTTTATAATCTCGAAATCGCTCAAGCAACAACTTCCATGAATAGGTAGAAACGTGAGTAACGCAAAGATCAACAAAGCCATGCTGACATGGGCGCGCGAGCGTTCTGGCTATGCTTTGCCTGAGTTTGCGCGAAAATTAAATGTTACCGAAGAAAAATTGAGTGAGTGGGAAGCTGGCGAACGCGAGATAACTTTTGTACAAGCGATGTCTTTTGCTGACAAAGCGCATGTGCCTTTCGGTTTTTTGTTTCTGAGCCAACCGCCTGTTGAAAACCTTCCTATCCCAGATTTAAGAACAGTTGATTCTGCAGAGCTCAAACGGCCAAGTTCAGAGCTTATTGATTTACTTAAAAATATGATGGAATGTCAGGATTGGTATCGTGATTATGCCCGCAATCAGCTACTGCAACCTGTCGAAGTTGTCGGTAGTTTCCGCATTGAACAGGGTGTCGCTGCCGTCGTGGCGGATATGCGCAGTAAGCTGAATATTCCACCGCATCCAAAACGTGGGAGTTGGTCTGATTATTATCGTGATCTGGTCCAAAGGATTGAAGCACTCGGCATCTTGGTCATGAGACAGTCCAGTCTTGGCCACCATAGCCGACCTTTTAGCGTCGAAGAATTCCGTGGTTTTGCCATGTGTGATGAATTCGCGCCAATCATCTTCGTTAATCATGCTGATGCGCCTGGTGCCAGACTCTTTACCTTGATTCATGAGTTATGTCATATCTGGATAGGGCAAACCGGACTTTCTGATGGTGACGCCAACAGTCATCGAACAGAAGAACGGTTTTGTAATGCGGTAGCTGCAGAGTTATTAGTCCCTACAGCAGAATTCCAAGTGCTGTGGCGAACTGATGTTGAAAGCTGGCAACAGAATTTGCCTGATCTTGAAGCTCATTTCCATGTCAGCACTTGGGCGTTAGCGCGTAAAGCATTAACGCTTGGGTTTATTAGTCAGGCTGAATATAGCGCCTATATCAAAGCGCAGATTGCTGCTTTTGAAGAGAGTGAAGCAACTGGCAGTGGCCCCAGTTATTTTAAGGTCAAAAAAGCACAAATCAGTCAGTTGTTTTCTAAGGCCGTTGTCAGTGAAGCACTGAATGGTAAATTGTTGTTGCGTGACGCGGGATGGATGTTGGGAATGAAACCTGCCAGTGTCACTAAATTCGCGCAGGAGCTTGGGTTTTGATTTATCTGCTGGATGCTAACACCTATATCGAAGCCAAAAACACCTATTACCACATGGACTTTTGTCCAGCCTATTGGTCTTGGCTTGATCAGCAATTTGCGTCCGGCATAGCGGGTAGTATCGACATGATTGGACGCGAACTAAAAGACGGTAATGATGAATTAGCTGAATGGGCAAAGGCTCGTAACGGTCAGTTTATTGCCAACGATGATGAAGCAACCCAAACTGCTTTTGTCCAAATCATCGAATATGTCATGTCTCAGAGCTTTAATCCTGCGAATAGGGATAACTTTCTGGCAAAAGCAGACCCGTGGTTAATTGCCAACGCAATGTCAACTGGTGCCGTTGTGGTAACCCATGAAAGCACGGTCAGTGATACGACGAAGAAAGTAAAAGTCCCAAATATCTGCAAGCAGTTCGGGGTCAAATGTATCAACACGTTTGAGTTCTTGCGTCTGACGAAAGCTAAGTTTGGACTTATCTGAGCTCGTCGATTTCGGGCAGCACACAGGCCTGAGCTTATTTAGAAAGCCTGCACAAAACCCTGAGTTAGGTAGAGAGCGAAGTGAGGTTTATGCCGGTGCCCGAAGCTTTTCATCCGGCAAGCATGTCATTTTCTACCGTGCAGCTGCAAAAGGTGTCATTGAAATAGCGCGGGTACTGCATCAGCGTATGGATTTGCTGAGTCAGTTCAGCGACGAGTTCTAACCTATCGACAATTCTGAGATAAATCATGGCATTTAGCGAGTTTGAGCAATTCCGTATTGAAAGGGCGATTGACGCCTTTATGAAGCAACGTCGGCCACGGCCAGACATTCGGGAAAAACTTGATTTATCGGCCAGGATAGAACGGCAGAGTCTGGTGTTGTACGAAGTGCGGCCGGACTGGCAGGATAAAACAGTCATTCGCGAGCACCCCTTTGCCAAGCTGACCTATGTACGGACTCGGAATAGCTGGAACATCTTCTGGATGCGCGCCAACCTGAAATGGTACGGCTATGAACCTGAGCCATCAGTGCGTAGTATCGAAGAAGCGCTACAAATTGTTGCAGAAGACAAGTTCGCTTGTTTCTTCGGCTAATGCAGCCCGCGCAGTTAATCGCAAACCGGCTAAAAATGCGCGTAAACAGGCGTGAAGAGTCAGGAAAAAGCACTTTAACAACTATGAAAGTGCGAAACTGATAATTGTCTGGAAACTCAGGTCGATTCAGCCAGCTGGTTACTGGCTGTTCGCACCTCTCTGCTTGCTCAGTCAGGAATGCGGGCTATAACCTTAATCTCAAAGTCGAAGCCTGCCAGCCAGGTGACTCCTACGGCTGTCCAGTTTGGATAAGGTGGGCTACCAAAGATCTTTTGTTTTACCTTCATAATGGTCCCGAATTGATGTTCTGGATCTGTATGAAAGGTGGTGACATCGACAATATCAGCAAAACTACAGCCCGCAGCAGCCAAAGTAGCTTTGAGGTTCTCAAACGCCAACTCCACCTGTAGCTCGAAATCTGCTTCAGCACTACCGTCGGAATGGCTGCCTACCTGACCGGAAACAAATAACAGGTCGCCTGAGCGAATTGCCGCTGAATATTGATGTTCTTCATAAAGTGCATGTTTGTTGGCTGGAAAAACAGCTTCCCTTTTCGACATGATATGGCTCTCTTTGTTAAGGCTCAATGGGCTATGAAACTGTGCACTATGTGCAGTAGCACTGCGCAATCCGGATAGTTTCAATGGAGCTGTATGTTGAATTAGTTTAACATACGCCGCGTATGTAGAATATTTCACATACGCGGCGTATGTCAAGTGGCATACATTTCGTATGTGAAAGGAGTGTAGAATGAGTACCCGTTTAATGAAGATGGCGGAAAACCGTGAGAAGCTGATAGCAGCGGCCAGAAAGGCATTTGCTGAACAGGGTTATGCTAGCGCGTCTATGGACAGCTTAACTGCTCAAGCCGGTTTAACCCGTGGTGCGCTGTATCACAACTTTGGCGACAAGCGTGGCTTGTTTGCGGCGGTAGTCGACCAAATTGATTCTGAAATGGCTGAATATGCAAAGTGTATCGGGGCCAAAGCCAGTGATGCATGGTCAGGTTTATTGGCTGAAGGAGCCGCCTATATAGAGAAAGCTCTGGACCCTGAAGTGCGGCGTATCGTATTGCTGGATGGCCCTTCTGTACTGGGGGACCCGACGCAGTGGCCAAGTCAGAATAAATGCCTGCAATCTACCAAGAGTATCATTGAGAAATTGATTGAAACTGGCACAGTTAAACCGGTCGACGCTGAAGTTGCAGCTATGTTGTTAAATGGTGCCGCTTTAAATGCAGCACTTTGGCTGGCGTCCAGTGCAAATCCTCAGGTATTGCTGCCAAAAACGCTGGAGGCATTTAATTTGCTGGCTTCAGGTTTTCTGGTGAAGGGATGAATACCGGCGCGCAAGACCGTTTTTTCTGTATTTGAATTTGACATGAGAGGTGTCGCCAGATCGCAAACAGATCCGTGAACTTGCCCATTCTGTTAAGTCCATTCGTCTGATTGTGGTGTGAAGAGAGAGTGTCAAAAATCTGTGTAAGTGGCATTCAAACTATGTATTTGAAAGGACTTAAGAATGCCAGTATCAGACCCGCTTATCGACCCCTGGTTAACGGCTGCGGGGCAATCTGCACGGCCGGCGGGTGGAAGCTGATGCGCAGCGTGCGGTTCGGGCAGCAACGTGAAGCGCAGAGCAGCATAAGTCAGCTGCCTGCCGGGTGCGGTGCCTGAGCACATTCGTCTCAGGCACCGGACAAAAGGGGCTGTCCAATTCGTCAGGCAACCTTAAACTGCGCAGCCATTTGTTGCAGCTCGGTGCCCAGCCGGCTTAAATCTGCGCTGGCCAAAGCGGTTTGTTCGCTGGCAATGCTCGATTGTTCCGCCACGTCCCGGATACTGAAAATACTGCGGTTAATTTGTTCTGCAACAGTGGCCTGCTGCAAGGCTGCTGCAGCAATTTGTTGGTTCATCGACTGAATGCTGCCAACCGCCTGAGTGATAGCTGTAATGGCTTCACCGGCATGGTCGGCAGACCCCAGGGTTTGTTCAGCCAGACCTGAACTTCGTTGCATGGTTGAAACGGCGGCTTCTGCTTTCTGTTGCAATGAACTGATCAGTTGTTCAATCTGGCCGGTGGATTCCTGAGTCCGGAATGCCAGCGCCCGCACTTCTTCTGCCACCACCGAAAACCCGCGTCCGGCTTCTCCCGCTCTTGCTGCTTCAATAGCCGCATTCAGCGCCAGCAGGTTGGTCTGGTCGGCCACGTTTTTGATCACATCCAGCACAGCACCAATGGAGTTGCTTTGGTCCTTCAGCTCAACAATCGCCTGAACCGATACCGTCACTTCTTGGGCTAATGCTTTGATTTGTTGAGTCGTCTGTTGCACCACCGTTGTTCCCTGGCTTGCCCGCCGGGCAGACTCTGTGGCATAGCTGGAGGCCTGTTCAGCGTTTTGTGCCACGTCCTGCACAGTGGTGGCCATTTCGTTCATAGCCGTGGCTACCTGCTCAGTTTCTTCTTTTTGCTGGCGGACACCGGCTGAGTTTTGCTCTGAAATTGCCGCCATCTCCTCTGTGGCGGCAGCCAGCTGGGTTATGCCTGTGGAGAGGTGCTCAATTAAGGTTCGCAGGTTCATACTCATTTTCTGCATGGAGCGCATCAGTTGACCGGGTTCATCCAGGCGGTTGGTGGGCAAATTAGCGGTTAAGTCACCCGTGGCAATATTCTCTGCCACCTTGACCACTTGCTGAATTGGGCTGACCACCATCTGGGTGATCACCAGGGCGGCCATAAAACCAATCAGCAGAGCCGCCAGCGCGCAGGCGATGATGAGCTGTTCTTTGGCTTTGACCTCAGCCCTCATGGTATCCAACTGACGTTCAACCGATTGGGTGCCCGCCTGATCGGCAGCTCTGGCCGCTTTTGTCATTTGCTCTTCCAGAGTACTCAGGTTGGCTGTATTACCTTGGTTGACGGCTTCTGTCAGTGCGCTGAGCAGTTGTTGATACTCCGACAGGTTGCTTAACAGCTCTCGCATCAGCCGGGCACTTTCTTCGGTGCTGAATAACGCCAGACTTTCCTGGGCACGCTGTTTGGCTTGATTACTCAGATCCTGTGCCGCCTGGTAATAGGTCAGCTCCTTTTTTAACAAAAAGTTCTTCTCCTGCTGCCTGGCTTCGCTGATCAGTAAATTGGCTTCGCTGACTTTTGTGGTTAATTCAAATCTTGCACTCAGACTTTCCAGAGACTGATAACTCAATACAGAAATAAACACTAAAATGAGCAGCACCAGGCCAAACCCAGCGAGCAGTTTTATACGAATGCTTAAATTCTCTATGGCTGTGCGCATAAGAGTTCTCCATTGATCTGATTGAAATGAGTAAACAAAGGTCTGGCCATTCCGGCGGGCCAAAACCTTGGTCAGGGGCAGAACGATAAAGATTAATTCGTTGAATAATAGAAATTTTAACTTCAATAAACAGGTACCAGGCTGCACGGCTCCACAGCCATCAGTTTCATGTTGGGCTGAACAGAGGTTCTGCTGAAGCATAGCAGAGCCTGATGCAACCAACCTGAGCTTTGAATGATTCAACAGATATCGGTCAGTCCATCCGTGCTGTTACGTTGGTATTCGTCTGTTGGATCAATGGATGCGAATAAACGACCCAAGAGGCAGGTAAAATGGGGCTGAGCTGCGCCTGGCACAGAATGAACAGCCAGCATCTGTGATTTATGCAGTGCATGTGTGCACGGGCTATGGCTGCCTGAGCTTAAACATAACGTTATTCTGAGCTCCCGGGACTACTGTTTTGAAGGGCGCTGATCATCGCCTGCGCCAATGGTGAACTGCTGTTGCTTTTGGAGGTGATCAGCACCACCGGAATTTGGTAGCTGTACTTCTCTGGCTGAATGGCACGGAACAGGCCTTTTTCCACCCAGTAGCTGGCGTAATGCTCGGGCAGGTAACCAATAAATTTGCCGGACAGAATCAGGTGGGCTATGCCTTCGTCGTGGTAAGCACTGGCGCTGTTCTGGTAGTTCAGGCCGTCGTTGCGGATCTCTTTATCGCGCATATAGTTACTGGTGATCACTTCCGCCTGTGCCAGCAATGTGCTGATGTCTTTGCTGGCACAGTCAAACAGTGGGTGGCCGGCCGCGCAATAGAGGTAGTTGGTTTCCGGGTGCAGCGGCTGGTAATTCAGGCCTCGGATATGATGACGGCTGACGCCAATACCGACCAAAGAGCGGCCGTTGGCCACAGCGGTTTCCACTTCCCGCGCTTCACAGACATGAATGTCAAATTGCAGGTGATTGCTTTTGTTTTTCAGCGCCGCTATGGCCTGGGCAACACCGCAACGCGGGTCGCTGATCAGGGTATCCACTATGGCAATGGTGACGCGCCCGGCCAGGGTATGTTTGGAGCCAGCCACTGTGGCGGCAAAAGTTTCACATTGTTGTAAGAGTTGCAGGGATGCCTGGTAGGTCACCCGACCAGCGTCGGTCAGTTCAAAGCCGCTGCGGCCTCTTTTACATAAGGTCACACCTAAACGTATTTCCAGATCGGACAAATGGGTGCTGATGGTGGAGCGGCCAATATGAAGCCGCGACTCCGCGGCGGATAAACCGCCACATTCCACTATGGTGGCGAAAATTCGTAATAAGCGTAAATCAACATCCTGAACCTGCATGCCTGGTTCGCCTTTAGTTCGATAAACCCGGAATAAGTTACGATTATTATGTATTTATAAAACAACTGCCGCAAGCTAGCATAAATCATCATTCAGTGTTGCACTCAGGTAACACGCAGCTTTTAGAGGAGTTGAAGATGGCATTTAAGTACGGAATAGACCGGCTGGATCTGGATACGGTCAATGGTATTGCCAATGGTAGTATTCAAGCGGAGTTAAGCCCTGAAGCTATTGCGAAAATTAACCAAAGCCGCCACTGTGTCGAACAAATGGCGGCCTCTGACAAAGCCATTTACGGTATCAACACCGGCTTTGGCCCTTTGTGTGATACCCAGATTTCGCCGGCTGAAACTGCACTGTTGCAGAAAAACCTGCTGATCACCCATGCGGTCGGTGTGGGCGAACCTATTGCCAAAGCTATATCCAAACTGATGCTGATCACCAAAGTGCATGCACTGAGTCAGGGCTTTTCCGGCGTGCGTCTGGAAGTGGTGCAGCGTATGCTGAGCTTTATTGAACTGGACCTTATTCCTGTGGTGCCTGAGCAGGGCTCTGTTGGGGCGTCCGGCGACTTAGCGCCGCTGTCGCATTTATTCCTGCCTTTGATTGGCGAAGGGGAGTTCTGGGCGCCAGGTTCCAGCTCCGCCATCATTCCGGCTGCTGAAGCTTTGGCCAAAGCCGGTTTAGCACCGCTGGAACTGCAGGCCAAAGAAGGTTTGGGCCTGATCAATGGCACCCAGTTTATTCTGTCACATGGCATTACGGCGCTGACCAAAATGCGTTACCTGCTGGATTTAGCCGATGTGGCCGGTGCCATGAGTGTTGAAGGCATGCAGGGCAGTGGCTCGCCGTTCCGCCCTGAGCTGCACCAAATCCGTCCTTTCCCAGGCAACATTGAAGTGGCTGACCGCATGCGCCGCCTGTTTAAAAACTCGCAGAATATGGCGTCTCACTTTGGCTGCGCCCGGGTGCAAGACCCTTATTCTTTGCGCTGTATTCCTCAGGTCCATGGTGCGTCGCGTAATGCCTTTTACCACTTAAAAGACATGATTGAGATTGAGATGAACTCAGTCACCGACAACCCTATTGTGATAAGCAGTGAAGAAGCGTTGTCTGGTGGTGGCTTCCACGGTCAGCCTTTGGCTATGGTGCTGGATTACACCTCCATTGCCGCCGCTGAGCTTGGTAATATTTCCGACCGCCGTTGTTATTTGTTGCTTGAAGGCCTGCATGGTTTACCGCGTCTGCTGACCAAAGCGGGTGGTTTAAACTCGGGCATGATGATCCCGCAATACACCACAGCGGCCTTGGTGACTGAAAACAAATCTTTATGTTTCCCGCCGTCCGCCGACAGCGTTCCGACCTCTATGGGTCAGGAAGACCACGTGTCGATGGGCAGTATTTCCGGCCGTAAGCTGAACCAGATTTTAGGTAACCTGGAAAAAATTCTGGCCATTGAGCTGATGTATGCGGCGCAGGCCATTGAATTCCGTCGTCCAAATACCTGCTCCGATCTGGTCGAAGAAAACCACGCCATTATCCGCGCCAAAGTGGCCAAGCTGGAAGAAGACCGGCTGTTAAAGCCGGACATTGACGCCATGATTAAGCTGGTCCGCGACCAGGCCTTTACGGTGAGTTTTGCGCTGAATGAAGGAGGCCAATAATGACGTTTCAGGATCAGATTAAACAAGGTATTCCGGCGCAGTTGCCACCGGCCCGGCCTTACCCGGCGGATGCCAACAGAGCACCCAAACGCAAAGACAGTTTAACCATTGCCGAAAAACAGCTGGCGGTGCGCAATGCGCTGCGTTATTTCCCGAAGGAATGGCATGCAGAGCTGGCGACAGAATTTGCGCGGGAGCTGCAGGATTTCGGCCGTATTTATATGTACCGCTTTAAGCCGGAGTACGCCATCAAAGCGCGTGCCATCAGCGAGTATCCGGCGAAGTGCCAGCAGGCGGCGGCCATTATGCTGATGATTGACAACAACCTGGACCCGGCCGTCGCGCAGCACCCGGAAGAGCTGATCACTTACGGCGGCAATGGCGCTGTGTTCCAGAACTGGGCGCAGTACCGTTTAACCATGAAGTACTTAAGCGAAATGGCCGAAGATCAAACGCTGCATATGTACTCTGGCCATCCTATGGGCTTATTCCCATCGTCGGTGGAAGCGCCACGGGTGGTGGTGACCAACGGCATGATGATCCCGAATTATTCCAAACCAGATGACTGGGAACGTTTTAACGCCCTGGGTGTGACCCAATACGGCCAGATGACGGCCGGTTCTTTTATGTACATTGGCCCGCAGGGCATAGTGCACGGCACCACCATTACGGTGATGAATGCGTTCCGTAAAGTACTGCAAAAAGGCGAAAGCCCAAAAGGCAAAATCTTCTTAACCGCAGGGTTGGGGGGGATGAGCGGGGCTCAGCCTAAAGCGGGTAACATTGCCAACTGCATTACTGTCTGTGCTGAAGTGAATCCGAAGGCCGCCATCAAACGCCACCAGCAAGGCTGGGTGGATGAGCTTATCGATAATATGGATGCGCTGATTGCGCGGGTGAAACAGGCGCAGGCCACTGGTGAAGTGGTGTCTATCGCTTACATCGGCAACGTGGTGGATGTATGGGAAGCTTTTGATGAGCAGGGTATTTTTGTCCACTTGGGTTCAGACCAGACGTCATTGCATAACCCATGGTCAGGTGGTTATTACCCTGTGGGCATCAGCTATGACGAAGCCAACAGGTTAATCCGCGAAGAGCCCGAGCTGTTTAAAACCAAAGTGCAGGAGACCCTGAAACGCCACGCCGCGGCGGTCAACAAACACACCGCCAAAGGCACTTATTTCTTCGACTACGGCAATGCCTTTTTACTGGAAGCCTCACGCGCCGGTGGCGATGTGATGGCTGACAACGGTATCGACTTTAAATACCCGTCTTACGTGCAGGATATTCTGGGCCCTATGTGTTTTGACTACGGCTTTGGCCCGTTCCGCTGGGTCTGTACCTCAGGCAAACCGGGCGATCTGGATAAAACCGACGCTATAGCAGCCCAGGTGCTGAAAAAGATTATGCAGGAGTCGCCGGAAGAAATTCAGCAGCAGATGCAGGACAATATCAGCTGGATCCTGGACGCCAAACAAAACAAACTGGTGGTAGGTTCTCAGGCGCGTATTTTATACGCCGACGCTCAGGGCCGTGCTGAAATTGCTGCTGCCTTTAACCAGGCCATTGCCCGTGGCGAAATTGGCCCTGTGGTACTGGGCCGTGACCACCATGATGTCAGCGGCACCGACTCACCTTTCCGTGAAACCTCCAACATTTATGACGGCAGCCGCTTTACCGCCGATATGGCCATTCACAACGTCATTGGGGACAGTTTCCGCGGCGCCACCTGGGTCTCGATCCACAATGGTGGTGGTGTAGGTTGGGGTGAAGTGATTAACGGCGGTTTTGGCATGCTGCTGGACGGCTCAGGTGAAGCGGAACGCCGGTTAAAATCCATGCTGTTTTTTGATGTGAATAACGGCATTGCCCGTCGCAGCTGGGCCCGTAACAACGAAGCTGATTTTGCCATCCGCCGTGAAATGGCACGCTCACCTAAACTGCAGGTGACGCTGGCGAACAAGGTAGACGACGACATTATCCAGCAATTGTCGTTTTAAGCCTCTGCACTGAACTGGTTCCGTCCTGGGGCTGGTTCAGTGTTTTTTCCTGTTTTTACCGACCTTCGGGTTCACATTCCCGCCCTGCGTTTGAACAACAAAAAAACCACCGCGAGGGTGGTTTCTTTGCAAAGCTGCTGCTGATGCTGTTGCAAGCAACAGCTTCGGCGAATTAAGCGGCTTTAGTTACTAAAGCTTTGACGTGCGCGTTTAAGCGAGACTTATGACGTGCAGCTTTGTTCTTGTGGATCAGGCCTTTTGCAGCCATACGATCCAGAACTGGAACCATCTTTTTGAACGCTTCCTGAGAAGCAGTTACATCAGAGGTTAATACTGCAGCGTAAGTTTTCTTGATGAAAGTACGCATCATTGAACGCTGACTGGCGTTTTGCTGACGACGCTTTTCTGATTGAATCGCGCGCTTCTTAGCAGACTTGATGTTAGCCAAGGTAACACTCCTAAAAACTAAACCGGGACTTTATTAAAGGCGGCATAATATGCCTATTTTATACCCCCTTGTCAAACCAAATTTCTGCTGTTGATCCGGTAATTGGACAGAACAGGCTGGTAATCCGGCGTGGCTCAGGTGAAAATGCCTGCACTCTACTACAGGGAGCCGTCTGTGTCAGGAAAATTATTAAAATCGGGCATGATTGTCAGCTTTATGACACTGATTTCCCGGATCTTGGGGTTGGTGCGAGACGTGATTGTGGCCAATGTGCTGGGGGCGGGGGCTGCCGCTGACGTGTTTTTTATGGCCAACCGCATTCCGAATTTTTTACGTCGTCTTTTTGCTGAAGGCGCCTTTTCACAGGCTTTTGTGCCTGTGTTGGCGGAAGTGAAAGAAAAACATGGCGACGATGCCGTCCGGCTGCTGGTGGCCCGCGCCAGCGGTACTCTGGGTTTGATTGTGACTGGCGTAACCTTGCTGGCAATGATTGGCTCGCCGGTGCTGATGATGCTGTTTGGTGCCGGTTGGTTTACCGCTTACCTCAATGGTGAACCTGAAGGCGACAAATACCTGCAGGCCGCATTTTTGCTGAAAATTACCTTTCCTTATCTGTGGTTTATCACCTTTGTCGCCTTATCCGGCGCTGTGCTGAACACCTACAACCGCTTTGCTGTCGCGGCTTTTACCCCGGTCTTTCTGAATATTGCGATGATAGGCTCCGCCATCTGGCTGGCACCAGAGATGCAAAACCCGGCCGAAGCCATTGCCTGGGGCGTGTTTTTGGGCGGTTTGATCCAGTTTTTATTTCAACTGCCCTTTTTAGCCAAAGCGGGGTTGTTGGTGTGGCCGCGTTGGGGCTGGTCTGACCCTTATGTCACCCGTATTCGCACCCTGATGATCCCCGCGCTTTTTGGGGTATCGGTCAGCCAGATTAACCTGTTGCTGGACGCCATTATCGCGTCTTTTCTGGTCACGGGCGCGGTCAGCTGGCTGTATTACTCAGACCGCCTGCTGGAATTTCCGCTGGGGCTTTTTGGGATTGCCATAGCGACTGTGATTCTGCCGGGCCTGTCACGCCATTATGCGGCGGCGTCCGAGGCCGCATTTCGCTATATGCTGGACTGGGCGGTACGCTTTATCTGCCTCTTTGGTATCCCTTCGATGCTGGGGCTGATTGTGTTGGCGGAGCCCATTATCAGCACTGTATTTATGCGCGGCGAGTTTAAAGCGGATGATGTACTGGCCACCTCCTACAGTCTGATGGCGTATTGCTCTGGCCTGGTGACCCTGATGCTGATTAAAGTGCTGGCGCCGGCTTTTTACGCCCGGCAGGACATTAAAACACCGGTGCGTATTGCCATTATTGCCATGGTGGCCAATATGGTGTTTAACCTGATGCTGGCACCTTTTTTAAGTTATGTCGGTCTGGCGCTGGCGACGGCACTGTCTGGCACCTTAAACGCCCTTTTGTTGTACCGGGGCCTGAAGCAGCGTGGTATTTATCAGTTCAGCCATAAGACCTGGAGTTTTATTGCCAAAGCCGCGGTTTCAGGCCTGCTGATGGCGGCTCTGTTGTTCTGGTTAACCCCGTCACTGCAAGGCTGGATAGCGCTGGGTTTAGCCCAGCAGGTTCTGCATCTGCTGGCGTATTTCGCCCTGGCAGTACTGGTGTACTTTGTGGTACTGGCTGTGCTTGGGGTGCGGCTGGCCGATTTTAAACGCCAGACAACTGCTGAAAGCTGAGTCAGTTCTGGGTATAATCGGGCACTTTTCTGAGCAGTTGAGTTAAAAAACCAAAGCTATGCAACTGATCCGCGGCTTACATAATATTTTGCCCAGCCACAAAGGTTGTGTACTGACCATCGGCAATTTTGACGGTGTGCACCTGGGTCATCAGGCGGTGCTGAACCAGCTGAAGCAGCAAGCCCGGCGGCTGCAACTGCCTGCGGCAGTGATGGTATTTGAACCTCAGCCGCTGGAATTGTTTGCACCGGAGAAAGCGCCTGCCCGCTTATGCCGCTTTCGGGAAAAATACCACTGGCTGGCGCAGCAGGGCATAGACAGGCTGCTATGTGTGCGTTTTGACCGTCATTTTGCCGCGTTGGAGCCCCAGAGTTTTATCCAGAACTTATTGTTGAATCAGTTGGGTGTGCAGCACCTGATTGTCGGAGACGATTTTTGCTTTGGTAAAAACCGCGCCGGGAATTACGCCTTATTGCAACAGGCGGCTGAAGCATTTGATTTTGGCCTGAGCAATACCCATAGCCTGATGCTGGAAGGCGAACGGGTTAGCAGCACCCTGATCCGTCAGGCGCTGGAACTGGATAACTTAACAGCGGCGGCCCAAATGCTGGGACGACCTTTTTCGTTGATGGGCCGGGTGCGGCATGGCGAAAAAGTCGGCCGTCAGTTGGGTTTTCCGACCGCTAATGTCTGGCTGTACCGCAAGAATCTGCCGGTGCGTGGCGTGTATGCGGTGGAGGCCGTGACGGTGAACGGCCGTTATAACGGGGTGGCCAATATTGGCTCCAGGCCGACCCTGCATGGCCGCAAAGAACAGCTGGAAGCGCATTTTTTTGATTTTTCTGGTGATTTATACGGCCAGCAAATTGAAGTGATTTTAAAACACAAGCTGCGCAGTGAACGAAAATTTGATTCACTGGGCGCATTGCAGCAGCAAATTCGCCTCGACGCCGACCAGGCCAGAGCCTATTTCGCTGCCAACTGAATTTAAAGAAGAGAACGGAACCGATACGGATGAGTGATTACAAGCATACCCTGAATTTACCGGACACCGCTTTTGCGATGCGTGCCAATCTGGCGCAGCGTGAGCCGCAAATGCTTGCCAGCTGGACAGAAAAGAAGCTGTACCAGCAAATTCGCCAGGCCAAAAAAGGGAAAAAGACCTTTATTCTGCACGATGGCCCTCCGTACGCGAACGGTAATATTCACATTGGTCATGCGGTGAACAAAATCCTCAAGGACATGATTGTCAAAGCCAAGACCTTGTCTGACTTTGACGCCCCTTATGTGCCGGGTTGGGACTGCCATGGTCTGCCGATTGAGCTGGTTGTCGAGAAAAAATATGGCAAACCAGGCACCAAGCTGACCCCGGCTGAGTTTCGTGCCAAGTGCCGTGAATATGCCGAAACGCAAATTCAGGCACAAAAAGTTGATTTTATCCGCCTGGGCGTCTTTGGCGACTGGGACAATCCATACCGCACCATGGACTTTAACACCGAGGCCAACATCATCCGTTCTCTGGCCCGTATTATTGACAATGGTCATTTGCAACAAGGCTTTAAGCCGGTGCACTGGTGTACTGACTGTGGTTCTGCGTTAGCGGAAGCCGAAGTGGAATACCAGGACAAAGTGTCGCCAGCCATTGACGTGCGTTTCAGCGTGCTGGATGACAGTGTTGCTGATAAGTTTGACCACCCGGAAGGGCATCGCGGTACAGGCCCTGTGTCTGTGGTGATCTGGACCACCACCCCCTGGACCTTACCGGCCAACCGCGCCGTGGCACTGAATGCCAAAGTGGAATACAGCCTGGTGCAGGTGGAACAAGGCCCGAATGGCGCTGAGCGGTTAATCCTGGCCACCGATTTGGTCACTTCTGTGATGGCCCGTGCCGGTATTGAGCATTACCACAATCTGGGGTTCTGCAAAGGTGCAGCGCTGGAGCTGACGTTACTGCAGCACCCCTTGTACGACCTGCAGGTGCCGGTGATTTTGGGCGAGCACGTGACTACAGATTCAGGTACTGGTGCTGTGCATACCGCACCAGCCCATGGTCCGGAAGACTTTACTGTCGGTAAGCTGTACAACCTGGAAGTGGCTAACCCTGTGGGGGCCAATGGGGTGTACCTGCCGGACACTCCACTGTTTGCTGGCCAGCATGTGTTTAAAGCCAATGATGCTGTAGTGGAAGCGCTGCAATCCGCTGGCAAGCTGTTGGTGCACAAGGCGCTGAAACACAGCTACCCGCATTGCTGGCGCCATAAAACACCTATTATTTTCCGCGCCACGCCACAGTGGTTTGTCAGCATGGACCAGCAAGGCCTGCGCAGCACTTCCTTGCAACAAATTGAACAAACCCGCTGGATCCCGGATTGGGGCCAACAGCGAATTGAAAACATGGTGGCGGGTCGTCCGGACTGGTGTATTTCCCGTCAGCGTACCTGGGGTGTGCCTATTGCTCTTTTTGTGCACAAAGACACTGGCGCTTTGCACCCGAATACTCAGGCTTTAATGGAGCAAGTAGCGCTGAAAGTAGAGCAGGCCGGTATTCAGGCCTGGTTTGATTTAGACGCCGCTGAGCTGTTAGGCGCAGACGCGGCTGACTATGTCAAAGTCAGTGACACGCTGGACGTCTGGTTTGATTCAGGGGTGACACACGCCTGTGTGGTGGATGCCCGGCCCGAGTTTAAGGGTGAAACCCAGGCCGATATGTACCTGGAAGGCTCAGATCAACACCGGGGCTGGTTTATGTCCTCCCTGATGACAGGCGTCGCTATCAAGCACCAAGCGCCGTATAAACAAGTGCTGACCCATGGTTTTACCGTAGACGGTGAAGGCCGCAAAATGTCCAAGTCCTTGGGCAACGTGGTGTCGCCGCAGGACGTAATGAACAAACTGGGGGCCGATATTCTGCGTTTATGGGTGG
>NZ_JBBIQD010000024.1:0-15591 GCF_037442525.1 Rheinheimera sp.
CGATTGTACCTACGTTTACGTGCGGTTTTACGCGTTCAAATTTAGCCTTAGCCATTTTAATTACCTTCTGTTAGAGGCCTGCCTGAAGACAGGCCGACAAAGTTATTATTCACCAGTTTTACGAGCTGCGATGATCGCTTCAGTAATGTTGTTTGGCGCTTCCATGTACTTCAATGGTTCCATTGAATATGAAGCACGACCTTGCGTCAGAGAACGCATTGAAGTCGCATAGCCGAACATTTCTGACAGAGGAACCTGAGCGTCAACGATCTTGATACCACCAGGGGCATCTTCCATACCGTTAATCATACCGCGGCGACGGTTTAAGTCACCAACGATATCACCCATGAAGTCTTCCGGAGTGACTACTTCTACTTTCATCATTGGTTCCAGCAGGACAGGTTTGGCCTGCAAAGCACCTTTTTTGAACCCCATAGAAGCTGCGATCTTAAACGCCATCTCGTTTGAGTCAACGTCGTGATAAGAACCATCAAATACGGTTACTTTCACGTCGATCACCGGGTAGCCAGCCAGGATACCGTTCTTCATCTGTTCCTGAATACCTTTGTCGATAGCAGGGATGTATTCTTTTGGAATAACCCCGCCAACAACGGCATTCACGAATTCATAACCAGCACCTTCTTCCTGTGGCTCAATTCTGAGCCAGCAGTGACCGAACTGACCACGACCACCAGATTGACGTACGAATTTACCTTCAACTTCTGTTGAACCACGCACGGTTTCACGGTAAGCAACCTGAGGTTTGCCCACATTGGCTTCTACCTTGAACTCACGCTTCATACGATCAACGATGATCTCCAGGTGCAATTCGCCCATACCTGAGATGATGGTTTGACCGGTTTCTTCGTCAGTGTGAACTCGGAAAGATGGGTCTTCAGCCGCCAATTTGCTCAGCGCGATACCCATTTTTTCCTGGTCAGCTTTGGTCTTTGGCTCTACAGCCACAGAAATGACCGGCTCAGGGAATTCCATGCGTTCCAGAATGATCACATTCTCAGAATCGCACAGCGTGTCACCTGTAGTCGTGTCTTTCAGACCAATAGCTGCTGCGATGTCACCAGCACGAACTTCTTTGATCTCTTCACGGCTGTTCGCGTGCATCTGAACTATACGGCCGATACGCTCTTTCTTCTGTTTTACCGAGTTGTAAACAGCAGAACCTGCTTCTACTACCCCTGAATAGACACGGAAGAAGGTCAGAGTTCCCACGAATGGGTCTGTTGCGATCTTAAATGCCAATGCGGCAAAGGGTTCGTCGTCCGACGAATGACGTTCATCTTCAGAGTCGTCTTCTTTAACACCTTTGATTGCCTTCACCTCAGTCGGTGACGGCAGGTAATAAATGACGTTGTCCAGTACAGCTTGAACACCTTTGTTCTTGAAAGCAGAACCACACATCACCAGCACAACTTCGTTACGCAGGGTCAGGTCACGCAGGGCCTGGCGCAGTTCTTCTTCAGTAAACTCGCCACCTTCCAGGTAGCGTTCCATCAGATCTTCATTGGCTTCAGCAGCTGCTTCCACCATGTTCTGGCGCCACTCTTCACACTCAGCGACCATATCTTCTGGAATAGGGTCGTAGGTGAAAGTCATGCCCTGATCAGCTTCATTCCAGTTAATGGCTTTCATCTTGATCAGGTCAACAACACCTTTGAAGTTCTCTTCAGCACCAATTGGCAACTGAATAGGAACGATACGTGAATTCAGTCGGTCGTTCGCTTGCTTTACAACACGCAGGAAATTCGCACCGGTACGGTCCATCTTATTGACGAAAATCATCCGAGGAACTTCGTACTTGTTTGCCTGGCGCCACACAGTTTCAGTTTGAGGCTGAACACCCGAGGAGCCGCACAATACAACCACTGCACCGTCCAAAACACGCAGAGAACGTTCAACTTCGATAGTGAAGTCAACGTGCCCCGGCGTGTCGATCAGGTTAATCCGGTGCAGATCGAACTGCTGCTGCATACCAGACCAGAAAGCCGTAGTTGCCGCAGACGTGATAGTGATACCACGTTCCTGTTCTTGTTCCATCCAGTCCATGGTGGCTGCGCCATCATGAACTTCACCGATTTTGTGAGAACGGCCTGTATAAAACAGCACACGCTCGGACGTTGTGGTTTTACCCGCATCTACGTGAGCGCAAATACCAATATTCCGGTAACGCTCAATAGGAGTTGTACGTGCCACAATAAAGTCCTCTTAAGGGTGCAATTACCAGCGGAAGTGAGCAAACGCTTTGTTCGCTTCAGCCATACGGTGCACGTCTTCACGCTTCTTAACAGCAGAACCTTTGTTTTCAACAGCGTCCAGCATCTCACCAGCTAAGCGCTGGGCCATTGATTTTTCACCACGTTTACGGGCAGCTTCAACCAACCAACGCATAGCTAACGCGTTACGACGAACCTGACGAACTTCACATGGAACCTGGTAAGTAGAACCACCCACACGGCGTGATTTAACTTCAACAGTTGGACGAATGTTGTCTAATGCAACTTCGAACAGATCCAGTTCAGCTTTTTTAGATTTCGTTGCAGCGATGTCTAATGCGCCGTATACAATTGATTCTGCGATTGATTTTTTACCGTCGATCATTACGACGTTTACGAATTTGGCCAGCAGTTCACTTCCGAATTTTGGATCTGGAAGGATTTTACGTTGACCTATGACGCGTCTTCTTGGCATTCGAAACTCCGATTGCTTCAGGTGATTCCAAAACTTTTTATTACAACAATAAAAAGATTAATTAGTTTGGCCTTACTAACGGAGTACCGTTATTTCTTAGGCCGTTTAGCGCCGTACTTAGAACGGCCTTGCTTACGATCTTTAACGCCTGCACAGTCTAAAGTGCCGCGAATGGTGTGATAACGCACACCTGGAAGGTCTTTTACCCGGCCGCCACGGATCAGAACAACGCTGTGTTCCTGCAGGTTGTGGCCTTCACCACCGATGTAAGAAGTTACTTCAAAACCGTTAGTTAAACGGACACGGCATACTTTACGTAATGCTGAGTTTGGCTTCTTAGGTGTAGTGGTGTATACGCGGGTACAAACACCACGCTTCTGTGGGCAAGCTTCAAGCGCCGGAACGGTGCTCTTAGAGACCACCTGGCTGCGCGGCTTACGCACTAGCTGGTTGATTGTTGCCATTAAATACTCCTGGTTAAATAACTACCAATAAACGTGAAAAATTCCGCACCCAAATTTGGGGCCGCGGAATTTTACTGGTCAACCTTTGACCTGTCAAGAAACAAAGGGCGGGCCCATTGCTGGTGGCCCGCCCTTTGGCCTGCAATCGACTTAATCGTCGTTGCCAGACAAGTCCATATTCAGAGCATCAGTCAGGGCCTGTTCAGCACTTTCTGCACTCATCGCCGGTTCAGCGATTTCGCCATTGGCGGCACGTTGACGCGCACGGACACGGTTTTGGTGATACGCAAAACCTGTACCGGCCGGGATCAGACGACCAACAATAACGTTTTCTTTCAGGCCGCGCAGTTCATCGGTTTTACCACCAACGGCTGCTTCGGTCAGTACGCGGGTCGTTTCCTGGAACGACGCTGCAGAGATGAAAGAATCGGTCGACAGTGATGCTTTGGTAATACCCAGCAGCACACGTTCGAACTTCGCAGGGATTTTACCTGCCGCTTCCAACTCTATGTTCGCGATAGCGACACGAGCGAATTCGACCTGTTCTCCTTCCAGGAACTCAGAGTCACCTGGATGCAGGATCACACACTTACGCAGCATCTGACGGATGATTGTTTCGATGTGCTTATCGTTAATTTTTACGCCTTGCAGACGGTATACATCCTGAACTTCGTTCACGATGTAGCTCGCTACATGGTGGATACCCCGTAAACGCAGGATATCGTGAGGTGACTCTGGACCTTCAGAGATCACTTCACCCTTCTCGATACGCTCACCTTCAAACACGTTGACCTGACGCCATTTCGGAATCATCTCTTCATGAGAATCACCTTGTTCCGGTGTAATCACCAGACGACGTTTACCTTTGGTCTCCTTACCGAAGCTGATCACACCAGAGATTTCCGCCAAAATGGCAGGGTCTTTTGGTTTACGGGCTTCGAATAAGTCAGCAACGCGAGGCAGACCACCGGTGATGTCACGTGTTTTCGAACCTTCCTGAGGAATACGCGCCAGTACAGTACCAGGACTTACCTTCTGACCATCGGTAATTTCGATGGTCGTAAAGCTTGGCAGGCGGATTTCCTGCAGCGCACCATCGTCCATTTCCAGGATCAGTTTCGGCTCTTTCGCATTGGCTTTAGACAAGTCTTTCACCACTGTGCGGCTTAAACCTGTCAGGTCATCCTGCTGTACCTCTGTGTTGCTGTCGTCTACATCGCTGAACGACACCTTGGCACCACGCTCAACAATGATTGGGTGAGAGTGCGGATCCCAGTTTGCAACTATTTGACCAGCAGTCACAGTGGTGTTGTCGTCTACAGTCAGCACAGAACCGTATGGCAGCTTGTAACGCTCTTTCTCACGGCCTTGCTCGTCAAATACTGTCACTTCTGCAGAACGTGACGTAATAACGATCTTACCATCAGTGTTGCGAACAGTTTTGGCGTTGTGCAGCTTCAGAGTACCGGCATTTTTCACCTGAACACTGTTTTCTGCAGAAGCCCGTGATGCCGCACCACCGATGTGGAATGTACGCATCGTTAACTGTGTACCTGGTTCACCGATCGATTGAGCGGCGATAACACCGATAGCTTCACCCGGATTAATCAGGTGACCACGGGCCAGATCACGGCCGTAACACTTGGCACAAACCCCGAAATTGGTCTGACAGGTAATAACTGAGCGTACATACACTTCGTCGATTGAGTTCTTCTCAATCAGGTCACAAAGCTTCTCGTCCAGCATAGTGCCGTCTTCAACCAGCACTTCACCAGTGGCAGGAACTACCACATCACCGATCACCACACGACCTAACACGCGCTCACGCAGACCTTCTACAACGTCACCACCTTCAATCAGTGGTTTCATCATGATGCCTTCAGTCGAGCCACAGTCGTGTTCAGTCACAACCAAGTCTTGGGCGACGTCAACCAAACGACGGGTCAGGTAACCTGAGTTCGCTGTTTTCAGTGCGGTATCCGCCAAACCTTTACGGGCACCGTGCGTCGAAATGAAGTACTGAAGTACGCTCAGACCTTCACGGAAGTTAGCGGTAATTGGTGTTTCGATGATGGAGCCATCTGGCTTCGCCATCAGACCACGCATACCTGCCAGCTGACGGATCTGAGCCGGTGAACCCCGGGCGCCAGAGTCGGCCATCATGTAAACAGAGTTAAATGACGGTTGAGTGACAGTGTCACCATCGCGGTTAACCACTTGTTCTTTCGACAAGTTGTCCATCATCGCTTTGGACAGGGCTTCGTTCGCCGTTGACCAGATGTCGATAACCTTGTTGTACTTCTCACCGGCCGTTACCAGACCTTGTTGGAACTGGTCCTGGATTTCAGCTACTTCTGCTTCCGCAGCAGAAATGATGTCTACCTTGGCAGCAGGAATGACCATATCGTCAATACCTACAGACACACCTGACAACATCGCGTAGTGGAAACCGGTGTACATGATTTGGTCAGCCAGAATAACAGTGTTTTTCAGGCCGATACGTCGGTATGAACCGTTTAACAGGCGGCTGATCTGCTTCTTACCCATCGCCTGATTGACAGAGTCAAAGGCCAAGCCTTCCGGCAGTGTAGAGAACAGAATAGCGCGACCTACTGTGGTGTCTTTTACAGCAGTTGCAGAGGTTTTGGTGCCGTCTGGCTGCAAAGTCACTTCAGTAATACGAACTTTTACTTTGGCATGTAAGCTGGCCACGCCGGCACGGAAAGCTTTTTCCGCTTCTTTCGGGCTCTTGAACAACATGCCTTCGCCTTTGGCGTTGATGGCGTCACGGGTCATGTAGTACAGACCCAATACAACGTCCTGAGAAGGAACAATGATTGGCTCACCGTTCGCTGGAGACAGGACGTTGTTGGTCGACATCATCAGCGCACGGGCTTCTAACTGAGCTTCCAGAGTCAGCGGTACGTGCACCGCCATCTGGTCACCGTCGAAGTCGGCGTTGTATGCAGCACACACCAGCGGGTGCAGCTGAATGGCTTTACCTTCAATCAAAACTGGTTCGAAGGCCTGGATACCCAGACGGTGCAGTGTTGGTGCACGGTTCAGCAAAACCGGATGCTCACGGATTACTTCATCCAGAACGTCCCATACGGCGCCTTCTTCGCGCTCCACCATTTTCTTGGCAGCTTTGATGGTGGTCGCTAAACCACGGGCTTCCAGCTTGCCATAGATAAACGGCTTGAACAGTTCCAGAGCCATTTTTTTCGGCAGACCACACTGGTGTAAACGCAGAGTAGGACCAACGGTAATTACCGAACGACCTGAATAGTCAACACGTTTACCCAACAGGTTCTGACGGAAACGACCCTGCTTACCTTTGATCATGTCGGCTAAAGATTTCAGCGGACGCTTGTTCGAACCTGTGATGGCACGACCACGACGACCGTTGTCTAACAACGCATCTACAGCTTCCTGCAACATACGTTTTTCGTTACGGACTATGATATCCGGAGCAGACAAGTCCAGCAGACGCTTCAGACGGTTGTTCCGGTTGATCACGCGGCGGTACAGATCGTTCAGATCTGACGTTGCAAAACGACCACCATCCAGTGGAACCAGCGGACGTAAATCCGGTGGTAATACTGGCAGTACAGTCATGATCATCCACTCTGGCTTGTTACCAGAGGTGTGGAAGGCTTCCATCAGCTTCAGACGCTTGCTGACTTTTTTACGTTTGGTTTCAGAGTTGATGGTTGGCAACTCTTCACGCATTTGTTTGATTTCTGTGGCCAGGTCAATGCCTTTTAACAGGTCGAGGATCGCCTCTGCACCCATTTTGGCTTCGAACTCGTCACCGTGCTCTTCCAGCACGTCCAGGTATTCTTCTTCAGTCAGCATCTGACGACGCTCTAAAGAAGTCATACCTGGTTCTGTCACTACATAGCTTTCGAAATACAGCACGCGCTCGATATCACGTAACGTCATATCCAGCAGTAAACCGATCCGGCTTGGTAATGATTTCAGGAACCAGATGTGAGCTGTTGGGCTCGCCAGTTCAATGTGCCCCATGCGCTCACGGCGCACTTTAGTCAGAGTGACTTCAACGCCACATTTTTCACAGATCACACCACGGTGCTTCAGGCGCTTGTATTTACCGCACAGACACTCATAGTCTTTCACCGGGCCAAAGATTCGCGCACAGAACAGACCGTCACGCTCTGGTTTAAAAGTCCGGTAATTGATGGTCTCTGGCTTTTTCACTTCGCCGAACGACCAGGAACGGATCATGTCTGGTGAAGACAGACCGATACGGATCACATCGAACTCTTCAGTTTTTGTTTGTTGTTTCAGAAACTTTAATAAGTCTTTCACTTTACTCTCCTGTCAGAGGGTTAACCTTTTTCAATAGGTGCTTCAAGCACCGGCTGAGGCAGAAGCCGCTCTGCGTTTGCAGAGCGGCTGCCGGTTATTCCTCTTCCAATTCGATGTTGATACCGAGCGAACGGATTTCTTTCATCAGTACGTTGAAAGATTCTGGCATGCCAGGCTCCATGCGGTGGTCACCGTCCACGATGTTCTTATACATCTTGGTACGACCATTCACGTCGTCTGACTTGACTGTCAGCATCTCTTGCAGCGTGTACGCCGCGCCGTATGCTTCCAGTGCCCACACTTCCATCTCACCGAAACGCTGACCACCGAACTGCGCTTTACCACCCAGAGGCTGCTGCGTGACCAGGCTGTACGAGCCGGTCGAACGGGCGTGCATCTTGTCATCAACTAAGTGGTTCAGTTTCAGCATGTACATGTAGCCCACAGTGACCTTACGCTCGAAGGTATTACCGGTACGGCCATCGTACAGCGTGATCTGACCGCTGCTTGGCAGGTCACCCAGCTCCAGCAGTTGCTTGATTTCGCTTTCTTTAGCGCCATCAAACACGGGCGTGGCTACAGGCAAACCTTTACGCAGGTTTTCCGCCAGACGGCGTACTTCATCGTCAGTGAAGTTTTCGATATCCACTTCCTGACGGGATTCACCCAGCGCATAGACCTTCTTCAGGAAGTCACGGATCTCCGCGATTTCTTTCTGGTCTTTGATCATGGCGTCAATCTTGTCACCGATACCACGAGCTGCCAGGCCTAAGTGTGTTTCCAGGATCTGACCGATGTTCATCCGCGACGGAACACCCAGCGGGTTCAGAACTATATCTACTGGCTGACCCTTTTCGTCATATGGCATATCTTCCACAGGAACAATGGTAGAAACCACACCTTTGTTACCGTGGCGACCCGCCATCTTGTCACCAGGCTGAATGCGACGCTTCACGGCCAGATACACTTTCACGATCTTCAGCACGCCTGGAGCCAGGTCATCACCCTGAACAATCTTGCGACGCTTGGCTTCGAATTTCTTATCGTATTCGATACGAATTTCTTCGTACTGAGCAGATAACTGTTCCAGATCGTTTTGCTTGTCTTCGTCTGCCAGGCTGTAGCCTAACAGCGCGTCGCCACGCATAGTGTTCAGCTTGGCGCGGTCAACACCAGTGCTTTCGATCAGGTTACGGATACGAGAGAAAATACCCTCTTCCAGGATACGGAATTCTTCATTCAGGTCTTTTTTGGCCTGTTTGATTTCCATTTCCTCGATT
Source organism: Rheinheimera sp. (assembly GCF_037442525.1). GTDB lineage: Bacteria > Pseudomonadota > Gammaproteobacteria > Enterobacterales > Alteromonadaceae > Pararheinheimera. The sequence goes on from NZ_JBBIQD010000024.1 coordinate 8,783, forward strand.
TCGCGGGCACGTTTGTCTTTCTCAACGCCATCACGGGTAAATACCTGAACATCGATCACTGTACCAGTAACAGAGTTAGGTACACGCAAAGAGCTGTCTTTCACGTCAGAGGCTTTTTCACCAAAGATCGCACGTAACAGTTTTTCTTCCGGAGTCAGTTGGCTTTCACCTTTTGGTGTCACCTTACCAACCAGAATGTCACCACCCTTCACTTCAGCACCGATGTACACGATACCGGCTTCGTCCAGTTTGGACAGAGCGGATTCACCGACGTTTGGAATATCGGCAGTGATTTCTTCAGGCCCTAACTTGGTATCACGAGCAATACAGCTCAGTTCCTGAATATGGATAGTGGTTAAACGGTCTTCCTGAACTAAACGCTCAGATAACAAAATCGAGTCTTCGAAGTTGTAACCATTCCAAGGCATGAACGCAACGCGAAGGTTTTGACCCAGCGCCAGTTCACCCAGGTCCGTCGAAGGACCATCGGCCAGAATATCCCCGCGTTCAATGGGTTCACCCTTGTTGACACAAGGACGTTGGTTGATACAGGTGTTCTGGTTAGAACGGGTGTATTTAGTCAGGTTGTAGATATCGATACCCGCTTCACCAGCGACCATCTCTTCTTCGTTCACCTTGATCACGATACGGCTGGCGTCGACATAATCGATTACACCACCACGTTTAGCGACCACTGTGACACCAGAGTCTTTCGCTACAACACGCTCAACACCTGTACCTACCAGAGGTTTGTCTGAACGCAGCGTCGGAACGGCCTGACGTTGCATGTTTGACCCCATCAATGCGCGGTTGGCGTCATCGTGTTCCAGGAACGGGATCAGTGCAGCGGCAACAGAAACGATTTGCTGTGGCGCAACGTCCATGTACTGGACTTTATCAGCTGGCATCAGCGTGAATTCGTTTTTGAAACGGCAAGGAACCAGGTCAGCCACCAGACGGTTATCGGCATCCAGTTCGGCGTTCGCCTGAGCGATAACGAAGTTACCTTCTTCAATCGCTGACAGGAAATCCACTTCGTCCGTCACAATACCGTTGTCAATACGACGATAGGGTGTTTCCAGGAAACCGTACTCGTTGGTCTGTGCGAACATAGACAGTGAGTTGATCAGACCGATGTTTGGACCTTCAGGCGTTTCGATTGGACATACGCGACCATAGTGAGTCGGGTGTACGTCACGAACTTCGAAGCCGGCGCGCTCACGGGTCAGACCGCCTGGGCCTAACGCAGAGATACGGCGTTTGTGGGTCACTTCTGACAGCGGGTTGTTCTGGTCCATAAACTGAGACAACTGGCTTGAACCGAAGAACTCTTTCACTGCAGCCGAAATTGGCTTGGCGTTGATCAGATCCTGTGGCATCACAGCATCCAAGTCGCCCAATGACAGACGCTCTTTGACTGCACGTTCTACACGCACTAAACCAACGCGGAATTGGTTTTCAGCCATTTCACCCACAGAACGGATACGACGGTTACCTAAGTGGTCGATATCGTCCACTTCGCCTTTACCGTTCCGGATGTCAATCAGCACCTTCATCACTGCCAGGATATCCACTTTGCTCAGGATACCAACACCTGAACCTTCTTCGAAGCCAACACGGCGGTTGAACTTCATCCGGCCCACAGTGGACAGATCATAACGGTCTTCAGAGAAGAACAGGTTTTCAAATAAAGTTTCAGCAGCTTCACGCGTTGGTGGTTCACCAGGACGCATCATGCGGTAGATTTCTACCAGCGCTTCCATCCGGTTGCTGCTTGGATCGATACGCAGAGTTTCAGAAATGTATGAACCCTGGTCCAGATCGTTAATATACAGAGTTTCAAAGCTGTCATATCCGGCTTTGGCTAGTTTGGCTAACAGCTCCAGTGTGAGCTCTGCGTTCGCCTCGGCAATAATCTCTCCGGTTGAACGGTCAGCATAATTTTTCGCCAGGACACGACCTACCACATATTCATGAGGTACATCCATCAACGTCATGCCGGTCTTTTCCAGCTGACGGACGTGACGGGCAGTAATACGACGGCCGGCTTCTACGATCACTTCGCCATCGTTGTCTTTGATATCAAAGGCTGCGGTTTCACCGCGCAGACGGTTTGGCACCACTTCCATAAACAGCTTGCCGTCTTTAATTTCAAAACGGGTGCTTTCAAAGAAGGTGCTCAGAATATCTTCAGTGCTTAATTCCAGCGCACGTAACAAAATAGTGGCTGGCAGTTTGCGGCGACGGTCGATACGGACAAACAGGTTATCTTTGGCATCAAATTCAAAGTCTAACCAGGAGCCACGGTAAGGAATGACGCGAGCATTGTATAACACCTTGCCTGAGCTGTGTGTCTTACCACGGTCATGGTCGAAAAACACACCTGGGCTGCGGTGTAATTGTGAAACGATAACACGCTCAGTACCATTGATAACAAAGGTACCGTTTTCGGTCATCAGTGGGATTTCGCCCATGTAAACTTCTTGCTCACGGATGTCTTTGATGGTGCCTGGCACTTCTTTATCAAATAACACCATACGCAGTTTTACACGCAGCGGTGCTGAGTAAGTCACACCACGGATCTGGCACTCTTTTACATCAAAAACCGGCTCACCAATGCGGTAGCTGACGTATTGCAGCTCTGCACTACCTGAGTAGCTTTTGATTGGGAACACAGAACGGAAAGCGGCTTCTAAACCGTATTCACCTTCTGGATCCGGCTCGATGAATTTGCTGAATGATTCAATCTGAATCGACAGCAGATAAGGCACATCCAATACCAATGGACGTTTACCGAAGTCCTTACGGATACGTTTCTTTTCAGAATAAGAGTAAGTCATGGGGTTCCTCAGCTTGCTGATTTTTTACCCTACCTACCCTCGCGGGGCGGCGGTTTATGCGGCCACTATGGCTACATAAGGGGCGGGGAAAATCAAAGTCCCACAGCGCAAAAAGGCCGGTGGTTATTTCACCACCAGCCTAGCCTGAAATCAGGCGACTAATCTAGAGTTAACTAGATTATTTAACTTCAACAGTAGCACCAGCTTCTTCCAGCTCTTTCTTCAGAGCTGCAGCTTCGTCTTTAGAGATAGCTTCTTTGATTGGAGCTGGAGCAGCTTCAACCAGATCTTTCGCTTCTTTCAGACCCAGACCAGTTGCGCCACGAACTGCTTTGATAACAGCTACTTTGTTGGCGCCAGCAGCGGCCAGAACTACAGTGAACTCAGTCTGCTCTTCAACAGCAGCAGCTGGGCCAGCAGCTACAGCAACAGCAGCAGCAGCTGAAACACCGAATTTTTCTTCCATAGCGCTAACCAGTTCAACAACTTCCATTACAGACATTGCTGCGATAGCGTCTAAAATTTGCTCTTTAGTCACTGACATTTCTCAGATTCCTAAACTAAGTGGGCGTATACCCTATTAAACTTTAAAAACCAACCTGCCTGATAATTAGGCGGCTTGTTCTTGCTTTTGGTCGCGAACTGCGGCAATTGTACGGACAAGTTTGCCGGCTGCTGCTTCTTTCATAGTGCTCATCAGGCGAGCGATAGCTTCGTCGTAAGTTGGTAACGAGGCCAGCACTTCTACGCTGACTACGGCGCCATTGAAGGCTGCGCTTTTCAGTTCAAACTTCTGGTTCTCTTTCGCGAAATCTTTGAAGATACGCGCTGCAGCACCTGGGTGCTCTTTAGAGAATGCAATCAGAGTTGGACCTACGAACGCGTCATTCAGACACTCAAATTCGGTGCCAGCTACTGCACGGCGAACCAGCGTGTTACGGACAACTTTCATCCATACGCCAGCGTCACGAGCTTGCTTACGCAGCTCAGTGATTTTGCCTACAGTGACACCACGAGCATCTGCGACTACCGCAGACAAAGCACCTTTGGCAGCTTCCTGAACTTCAGCAACAATTGCTTTTTTGTCATCAAGCTTAATAGCCATAGGCTTTTAACTCCTGGTTCATCCAGACTGAATTGTCTGGTTGCCTACACATCGTTGTTCAACCGAAGTTGTTCAACGCGCGATTTACGGTGGCAGACCAGAAGGATTGGAATCTTTCTGGGGCTAACACACCGTCTGCGTAGGTTTGTCTTTTTAAGCCGCGCCTTTCATTGAAACTTGCGGCACCTACGGTCTTGGACGGAAGCTGTTGCTTTTACACACAATAGTGCGCTCAAGCCAGCTTCTACCCGAAAATTAGAGCGCGAGATTATAATTTAACCTCGCGCTCAAGTAAAGCTGCTTAATTAAACGGCTTTATTAGATCTTGGCGTCTAAAGACGCTTGATCCAGAACGATGCCTGCACCCATAGTGGTCGACAGCGTCACTTTCTTGATGTAAGTACCCTTGGCCACTGATGGCTTAGCACGTTTCAGTGCAACCAGCAGAGATTCCAAGTTTTCTTTGATCTTGTCAGCGTCGAAGTCAATTTTACCAACGGTAGAGTGGATGATACCGTTCTTGTCGTTACGGTAACGAACCTGACCGGCTTTAGCGTTTTTCACAGCTTCAGCTACGTTTGGCGTTACAGTACCAGTTTTTGGGTTTGGCATCAGGCCACGTGGACCTAAGATCTGACCCAGCATACCTACAACGCGCATTGCATCTGGAGAAGCAATTACTACGTCGAAGTTCATTTCGCCTTTTTTCACTTGCTCAGCTAAGTCTTCCATACCAACGATGTCGGCACCGGCAGCTTTAGCAGCTTCAGCGTTTGCACCCTGAGTGAACACAGCAACACGAACAGTACGGCCAGTACCGTGAGGCAGTACAGTAGCACCACGTACGTTCTGGTCAGATTTACGGGCGTCGATACCCAGGTTTACTGCAACGTCAACAGACTCAACGAATTTGCTGGTTGCCAGCTCTTTTAACAGAGCAACTGCGTCATTGATACCGTACTCACGAGTAGAATCTACTTTAGAGCGGATTAATTTAGCGCGTTTTGATAATTTAGCCATCGATTAACCCTCTACCACTAAGCCCATTGAACGAGCAGTACCAGCGATGGTGCGAACTGCCGCTTCATCGTCAGCAGCGGTCAGGTCAGCACGTTTGATCTTTACGATCTCTTCCAGCTGAGCACGAGTCACTTTACCGACTTTCTGTGTGTTTGGACGGCCTGAACCACCTTTCAGACCCGCTGCTTTTAACAACAGGAATGAGGCTGGAGGGGTGCGGGTTTCGAATGTAAATGAGCGGTCACTGTATACAGTGATCACGACTGGAATTGGCATGCCTTTTTCCAGAGACTCTGTACGGGCGTTGAAGCCTTTACAGAATTCCATGATGTTCACACCGTGTTGACCCAATGCTGGACCAACTGGTGGTGACGGGTTTGCCATACCAGCTTTAACTTGTAATTTTACAAGTGCCGTGACTTTCTTAGCCATGTTTCACCTCTTTATAGGGTCTTAGCCTCGTAAGTGCGAGGACACTTACTCAAACGGCTCCCCTGACGTTAAAAAAGGCCGCGATTATATTTTAACCAGCGGCCCGTGACAACGGTTTTTTGACCGTTAAGCTTTTTCGACCTGACCAAACTCCAGTTCAACCGGAGTAGAGCGACCGAAGATCAGAACCGACACTTTCACGCGGCTCTTTTCGTAATCCACTTCTTCCACCACACCGTTGAAATCGGCAAATGGACCTTCGGTAACCCGAACCACTTCGCCAGCTTCGAACAGTGTTTTTGGTTTTGGCTTGTCGGCATTGTCTTGCAGACGGTTCAGGATCGTATTGGCTTCTTTTTCTGTGATTGGTGCCGGACGATCTGAAGTACCACCGATAAAACCTAACACGCGCGGTACACTTTTCACCAAGTGCCAGGCTTCTTCACACATTTCCATCTGGACTAATACATAACCAGGGAAAAACTTGCGCTCAGATTTACGCTTTTGACCAGCACGCATTTCTACCACTTCTTCGGTAGGAACCAGGACTTCACCAAACTTCTCTTCCATCTGATGGATCTTGATGTGCTCACGCAGAGAGGTGGCAACACGCTGCTCGAAACCAGCAAAGGCCTGCACCACGTACCAACGCATTTTTCCTGACATAACTTAGATCCCCAAACCGGTAATAAATGACACAAGACGCAGCAGAATGGCATCCAGACCCCAAAGGATCAATGCCACAATGACAGTAGCGACCATCACAATCAGTGTAGTCTGCATTGTTTCCTGACGGGTTGGCCATACCACTTTGCGAACTTCAGTTCTGGCTTCTTTGGCAAACTCTAAAAAAGCAGCACCCTTGGCTGTTTTGGCGGCCAGAAAAGCTGCTAAACCAGCTAAAACGATAATCGCACCTGCTTTTTCCAAAGCAGACAGCTCATACATATAATTACCGGCAACCAATACTGTTAACAGTACCAATACACCAAACCATTTCACCGCATCTAAGCCGCTTTTTGGGGTTTCACTCGTTGCATTCATGCTCTAACTCACTTTCCCATGGCGTGTAACACCAAGCTACATTGCAGCCCCAACTGTGGCGGGGACCTCTTCTGATATTGGCAGGGGCAGAGGGATTCGAACCCCCAACCATCGGTTTTGGAGACCGCTGTTCTACCAATTGGAACTATGCCCCTAAAATCCGGCCTGACGACAAAACTGCCGCCAACCAAAAATAGCCGCTCATTATACTGTCTTACTGAATGAAAACAAGCCAGAACGCGGGCTATGGCAGCAAAAGCAGTTGAGCCTGTAAAAGTTCAACAAAAAGGGCCCCTTACGGAGCCCTCTGCAGCAGCATCACTGATTAAGCAACGATCTTCGCTACTACACCAGCACCTACTGTACGG
>NZ_JBBIQD010000025.1:0-7706 GCF_037442525.1 Rheinheimera sp.
GAGTAACAGCTATGAGTTTGCAAGATCCAGTAGCGGATATGTTTACTCGCATCCGCAATGGCCAGGCTGCCAAGAAAGTTGCGGTTAAGATGCCTTCTTCAAAACTGAAGATGGCTATTGCGAAAGTATTAAAAGACGAAGGTTACATCGACAGTTTCGTTGTAACAGGTGATGTAAAAGCTGAACTGGAAATTACGTTAAAGTACTTCCAGGGCAAATCAGTCATCGAAACCATTGACCGTGTCAGCCGTCCAGGTCTGCGTATCTACAAGAAACGTGGCGAATTACCAAAAGTAATGGGTGGTTTAGGTGTAGCTATTGTTTCTACATCTCAGGGTCTGATGACTGACCGTGCTGCCCGTAAGGTTGGTATCGGTGGCGAAATCATCGGCTACGTAGCGTAACGGAGGGTAACTATGTCTCGTGTAGCTAAGGCCCCCGTCACGGTTCCTGCAGGTGTAACTATTACACTGAATGGTCAGAACCTGACAGTAAAGGGTAAAAACGGCGAGTTAGCGTTAAACGTTAACCCTGCAGTAGAAATCGTTGTTGAAGGTAACGTACTGCGTACTGTTCCTCGTGACGGTTTCGAAAACGCTAACGCACAAGCAGGTACTGCTCGTGCGCTGATCAACAACCTGGTTACTGGTGTCGCTGAAGGCTATACCCGCAAACTGGAGTTAGTTGGTGTTGGTTACCGTGCTAAGGCAGAAGGTAAAGTGTTGAATCTGAGCTTAGGCTTCTCCCACCCAGTGGCGTATGAAGTTCCAGCCGGTATCACCATTGAAACCCCTACCCAGACTGAAGTTCTGGTGAAAGGTGCTGACAAGCAACTGGTTGGTCAAGTCGCGGCGAACATTCGTGCGTACCGTAAACCTGAGCCTTACAAAGGTAAAGGTGTGCGTTACAGCAACGAAAACGTACGTCGTAAAGAAGCGAAGAAAAAGTAGGGTAGGACGATGGATAAGAAACTTGCTCGTCTGCGTCGTGCAAAACGCGTCCGCAGAAACATTATCGAACAAGGTGCGAACCGCCTGGTTGTACATCGTACACCACGTCACATTTACGCCCAGCTTATCGCACCAAATGCTGAAGTGATTGTTGCTGCTTCCACTGTTGAAGCATCAATCCGTGAATCATTGAAGTACACCGGCAATATCGACGCTGCTAAAGCTGTTGGTAAGGCTATTGCTGAACGTGCTCTGGAAAAAGGCGTAAATACTTGCGCGTTTGACCGTAGCGGTTTCCAGTATCACGGTCGTGTGCAGGCTTTGGCCGACGCGGCACGTGAAGCCGGTCTTCAATTCTAGGAGTAGATCATGGCTAACGTAGAAGCTAAACAACAATCTGATTTACAAGAGAAACTGGTAGCGGTAAACCGCGTTTCCAAAGTTGTTAAGGGTGGTCGGATTTTCTCCTTCACTGCTCTGACAGTTGTTGGTGACGGTAACGGTCGCGTAGGTTTCGGTTACGGTAAAGCGCGCGAAGTACCAGCTGCTATTCAAAAGGCAATGGAAAAAGCTCGTCGTAACATGACTCAAGTTGAGTTAAATGGTAACACACTGCATCACCCAACTAAGGGTATTCACGCTGGTTCAAATGTTTACATGCAGCCAGCATCTGAAGGTACCGGTATCATCGCCGGTGGTGCAATGCGTGCCGTGTTAGAAGTAGCAGGTGTACAGAACGTTCTGTCTAAGTGCTACGGCTCAACCAACCCAATCAACGTAGTTCGCGCTACCATCAACGCCCTGTCAGCGATCAAATCGCCTGCACAGGTTGCTGCGAAGCGTGGTTTACGCGTTGACGACATCCTGGGGTAATTCGTCATGGCAAATAAAACTATCAAAGTGACTCAAACTCGCTCAAGCATCGGTCGTTTGCCGAAGCATAAAGCGACTTTAGTTGGCTTAGGTTTACGCCGCATTGGTCACACTGTCACACTGGAAGATACTCCTTCCGTGCGCGGTATGATCAACGCTGTGTACTACATGGTTAAAGTGGAGGAGTAATAAATGTTATTAAATACGTTATCTCCTGCACCAGGTGCGAAAAAAGAGAAACGCCGTTTAGGTCGTGGTATCGGTTCTGGCTTAGGCAAGACTGGTGGCCGTGGTCACAAAGGTCTGAAATCTCGTTCTGGTGGTAAAGTACGTCCAGGTTTTGAAGGCGGTCAGATGCCTTTGAAACAACGTCTGCCTAAGTTTGGTTTTACCTCACTGAAAGGCCTGGTATCTGCTGAAGTGCGTTTGCACGAGCTGGCACTGGTGTCTGGTGATGTAGCTGATTTAGCCAGTCTGATGGAAGCGAATATCATCACTCGCAACGTCAAGTTCGCAAAAGTTGTACTGTCAGGCGAAATTGCTCGCCCAATCACAGTGAAAGGCTTACGCGTAACTAAAGGTGCGCGTGCTGCAATCGAAGCTGCCGGCGGTAAAGTCGAAGAATAATAAGGATAGTACGCGATGGCAAAACCAGGTTCGGACTCAAAAAGTGCAAAAGGCGGCTTCAGCGAGCTGAAAGCCCGTCTGCTGTTCGTACTTTTGGCCATAGTCGTGTTTCGACTGGGCTCATTTGTGCCAATTCCTGGAATTGACGCCGCCGTGCTAGCTCAATTATTCGAGCAACAAAAAGGCACCATCGTTGAAATGTTTAACATGTTCAGCGGTGGCGCCCTTGAGCGTGCATCTGTATTTGCGCTGGGTATTATGCCTTATATCTCTGCGTCCATTATTGTTCAGCTGTTAACTGTGGTTCATCCGACGTTGGCAGAACTGAAGAAAGAGGGCGAAGCAGGTAAACGCAAGATCAATCAGTATACACGTTACGGTACCTTAGGCTTAGCAATAGTCCAGGCGATCGGTATTTCAACTGGTCTGCCTAATCTGATGCCAGGGTTAGTTGTTAACCCAGGCTTAGGTTTTACCATTACAGCGGTCATCAGTCTGGTCACCGGTACCATGTTTTTAATGTGGTTAGGTGAACAGATCACCGAGCGTGGTATTGGTAATGGTATTTCGTTGCTAATCTTCACCGGTATTGTTGCTGGCTTCCCGTCTGCCATTGGCCAGACGATTGAGCAGGCACGTCAAGGCGATTTGCACTTTTTGCTTTTATTAGCGATTGGAGCCATTGTTGTCGCGGTTACCTGGTTTGTAGTGTTCTTTGAACGTGGCCAGCGCCGTATTGTGGTTAATTATGCTAAACGCCAACAAGGCCGTCAGGTATTTGCTGCCCAAAGCAGTCACTTGCCTTTGAAGGTCAACATGGCCGGTGTAATTCCACCAATATTTGCTTCAAGCATTATCCTGTTTCCTGGTACAATTGCCAGCTGGTTTGGCTCTGGCGAGGGCATGGTTGCTAACTTCCTGCAGGAATTAGCCTTAACTCTGTCTCCTGGTCAGCCGTTGTATATTTTGTTATATGCAGCTGCGATCATTTTCTTCTGTTTCTTCTATACCGCGTTGGTATTTAACCCGCGCGATACAGCAGATAACCTGAAGAAATCCGGTGCTTTTATCCCTGGTATTCGTCCTGGTGAACAAACATCGAAATACATTGATAAAGTGATGACCCGCCTGACATTGGCAGGTGCGGCTTACATTACTTTTATCTGTTTGGTTCCTGAGTTCATGATGGTGGCGTGGAACGTTCAGTTCTACTTTGGTGGTACTTCGTTACTGATCATCGTCGTCGTTATTATGGACTTTATGGCACAGGTACAGACTCATCTGATGTCTCATCAGTATGAATCTGTCCTTAAAAAGGCAAATCTTAAAGGCTACGGCCGTTAAGATAAATTGCGGAGTTAAGTCATGAAAGTACGAGCTTCCGTTAAGAAGATCTGCCGTAACTGCAAAGTGATCAAGCGCAACAACGTTGTGCGTGTGATCTGCGTAGAGCCTAAGCACAAGCAACGTCAAGGCTAACAGCAGAAAACCATATAGCCAGGGCTGAACTTTATAGTTTAGCCCCGGCTTATTGTTGCAATTAAACCGTCGTTTGAGTATCCTTACGGGCTTTTCAAATCGGCACCTTTTAACCTTTTATAGGAGAACGTTAGTGGCCCGTATCGCTGGCATTAACATCCCCGATAACAAACACGCTGTCATTTCTCTGACTTACGTGTTCGGTATCGGTAAAACCCGCTCAAAGGCCATTCTGGCTGCAGTGGGTATCGAAGAAACTCGCAAAATCTCTTCTTTGTCTGACGCTGAGTTAGATACTCTGCGTGACGAAGTGGCAAAGTACACCGTTGAAGGTGACCTGCGCCGTGAGATCACATTAAACATCAAGCGTTTAATGGACCTGGGTTGTTACCGTGGCTTACGTCACCGTCGTAGTCTGCCTGTTCGTGGTCAGCGCACTAAAACTAATGCGCGTACCCGTAAAGGCCCACGCAAAGCTATTAAGAAATAAGACGGAGTAAGACATGGCTAAAGCACCAGTTCGTACTCGTAAAAGAGTTAAAAAGCAAGTTTCTGACGGTATGGCTCATATCCATGCCTCTTTCAACAACACGATCGTGACTATCACTGACCGTCAAGGCAATGCGCTGTGCTGGGCAACTGCTGGTGGTTCAGGTTTCCGTGGTTCGCGCAAATCAACGCCGTTTGCTGCTCAGGTAGCTGCAGAACGCGCTGGTACTGCTGCACTGGAATATGGTCTGAAAAATCTGGAAGTTTTCGTAAATGGTCCTGGTCCAGGCCGTGAATCAGCCATTCGTGCGCTGAACGCAGCAGGTTACCGCATTACGAATATCACCGACGTGACGCCAATCCCTCATAACGGTTGCCGTCCACCGAAAAAACGTCGCGTGTAACAAGCGCTTCTAAGATTACTGGAGAAAGAAGATGGCAAGATATTTGGGTCCTAAGCTCAAGTTAAGTCGTCGCGAAGGAACAGACCTGTTCCTGAAAAGCGGCGTAAGAGCAATTGATTCAAAGTGTAATTTAACTACTGCTCCTGGTCAGCACGGCGCTCGTCGCGGTCGTTTATCAGACTACGGTTTACAATTACGCGAGAAACAAAAAGTACGTCGTATTTACGGCGTATTAGAGAAGCAGTTCCGTAACTATTACAAAGAAGCTGCTCGTTTGAAAGGTAACACCGGTGAGAACCTGCTTCAGTTATTAGAAGCTCGTTTAGACAACGTGGTGTATCGTATGGGTCTGGCCAGCACTCGCGCTGAAGCACGTCAGCTGGTAAGCCACAAAGCTATCATGATCGATGGTCGCGTTGTGAATGTCCCGTCTTACGCTGTGTCACCTAATCAAGTGATCGCTGTTCGTGAAAAAGCGAAGAAGCAAGCCCGTATCGGTGCTGCTTTAGAGCTGTCTGAGCAACGCGAAAAACCAACTTGGATTGAAGTAGACAATAAGAAAATGGAAGGCGTTTACAAACGTGCTCCAGAGCGTTCAGACTTGTCTGCAGACATCAACGAACAGTTAATCGTCGAGCTTTACTCTAAGTAGTAAGGCGTTTTCTTAAGAGAGGATAAAATGCAGGGTTCTGTCACCGAATTCCTTAAGCCGAGATTAGTTGGTATCGAAAAAATCAACCCAACTCGTGCCAAAGTTACTTTGGAACCACTTGAGCGCGGTTTCGGACATACCTTGGGCAACGCGTTGCGTCGTATTCTGCTGTCTTCAATGCCTGGTTGTGCAGTGACTGAAGTAGAGATCGACGGCGTGCTGCATGAGTACAGCGCCAAAGAAGGCGTGCAGGAAGATATCATCGATATCCTGCTCAACCTGAAAGGCTTAGCCGTTCGTCTGGAAGACAAAGACGAAGTCACTCTGACTTTATCTAAAAAAGGTGCTGGCCCTGTAACTGCTGGAGATATCCAGCGTGGTGACGGTGTAGTGATCGTTAACCCAGAGCATGTGATCTGTAACCTGACTGGCGAAACTGAATTCAGTATGCGTCTGAAAGTGCAGCGCGGCCGTGGTTATGTTCCTGCATCTGCCCGCGTATCCTCAGAGGATGACGAACGTCCAATTGGTCGTTTATTACTGGATGCATCTTTCAGCCCGGTAGAGCGTATTGCCTACTCTGTTGAAGCTGCCCGTGTAGAACAACGCACCGACTTGGACAAGCTGGTTATCGACATGGAAACCAACGGCACTGTTGAGCCTGAGGAAGCTATTCGTCGTGCAGCTACGATTCTGGCTGAACAGCTGGAGTTCTTCGTAGAACTGCGTGATAAGAGCGAGCCAGAGAAACGTGAAGAGAAGCCGGAGTTTGATCCGATTCTGTTGCGTCCAGTCGATGATTTAGAGTTAACAGTTCGTTCTGCTAACTGCTTAAAAGCAGAGCAGATTCAGTACATCGGTGATCTGGTGCAACGTACCGAGGTTGAGCTGCTGAAAACGCCTAACCTGGGTAAAAAGTCTCTTACCGAGATCAAAGACGTGTTGGCATCACGCGGTTTGTCCTTAGGCATGCGCCTGGAAAACTGGCCGCCAGCCTCTCTGGTAAACAAAGACTAACCGGATTCCAGTTCCTGGTTTAGTAAGAAGGAATAGATCATGCGCCATCGTAAGAGTGGTCGTCAGTTAAATCGGAACAGCAGTCACCGTACTGCAATGTTCCGTAATATGGCAAGCTCGCTGGTGAAGCACGAAGTCATTAAAACGACTCTGCCAAAAGCCAAAGAGTTACGCCGTGTTATTGAGCCTCTGATCACACTGGCTAAGAATGACAGCGTGGCTAATCGCCGCCTGGCTTTCGCCCGTACTCGTGATAAAGAGGTTGTAGGTCTGCTGTTCAACGTGTTAGGCCCGCGTTACAACACCCGTCCAGGTGGTTACACTCGTATCCTGAAGTGTGGCTTCCGTACTGGTGACAACGCTCCAATGGCTTACATTGAGTTAGTAGATCGTCCAGAGACTGCACTGCCAGTTGAGGAAACTTCAGCTGAATAATCAGACTGAATAGAAAAAGCCGGCTTCAGCCGGCTTTTTTGCTTTCTGGGGTTACGCAATTTTGGTTGTGTGAGCCCATCACAATCAAGGTTCGGATGAATGAGTGTACAGACGGAACTCGAGCCTCTGCTTTTACCTTTTTGACAACCTAGTCGCTGGATGCATGAGACTGTCTGCTCTCTTTACAAGATCGGATGCTTACTGCCTGCCATTGTTCATCAGTTTCCTGCTTGTTACCTATATACAGTCAAATCATCTCTGACAGTTTGATGTGTGAAAACGCAAGTGCTGCTCCTGGACTCAACTGCTCTTGAAATGCGGCCCTGTTTACTACTACAGCGGCTAACGGATTGCCAATGCATCTTTTAACCTTGTCACCTGTAACCGAGTACAGTCATCCATTTATAAGTGGAGTCGCGCTGTTATACCGGTTTTGGATAGTGGATTAAATCGTCAGGGGAGATGTTGGCAATAAAGAGGCATGGCAAACAGAGCGCAATGATCCTGGACGGATCCGCAAAAGATCTGATCTTAGCTCGCTAAATGAGCAAAAAAGCTGATTTTGATGAAAAACTAAGCGTTCGAGCGGTTTTCTTTAAAAAAGATCTTGCGGCTCTTTTTCAGATCTCTATAATGCGCTCCACAACGACGCGACACGGTAACGATGAAGCGAGTTAGTTCTGAAAGTCACTGATTATAAATGACTTTCGTCGCACTAGCGACAAGCTCTTTAACAATAAGCAATCAATCATCTGTGTGGGCACTCGTGATGATGAGTCT
>NZ_JBBIQD010000026.1:0-3075 GCF_037442525.1 Rheinheimera sp.
GCAGGTTTTTTGAATGAGATGGACAGCCTGGTCAGAGACACCAAAGCCGAGTCTGAACAGCTGCAGCAACAGGCTGGCGCCGCCCAACAACAAATTCAACTGACCAGCCAGGATTTTGGCGCACTGGAACAACAGCTGCAGGCCGCACAGCAGCAACTGAACCAAATCCAGCAGCATGTGCAGCAACTGGCGCAAAGCTCACAACAGAATCACCGGCATTTGACGCAGATTGAGCAAGGCACGAATCATGCCTATCAGCAAATGGCCTCCATTGATCAGGCCACAGCCCAGCTGTTGTCAGGCACTGAAGCCACGCAACGCCAGCTGCAACCTTTTGCACGCCAGGGTTAGCAGCGCCCCCCCTCCGGCTGCTGCAGTGCTTTCACCAACTGCAGCACGGCGGGGTGGCTCAGTTTACGTTCCGGCGAGATGGCGTAAAAACGCTCGGTTACCCGCTCAATTTCGCCCACTTTCCTCAGGCCATAGTTTGCCCTGAGCTGAGGCTCCAGCAACACGGGAGCGGCAAAAGCCCCCAGCCCCTGCTGAGCAAAAGCCTGCATCAGCGCGCTGTCATCAAACTCCGCTACCACTTCCGGCTGAATATCCAGCTGATTAAACCAGCCAATCAGTTGCTGGCGAATAATGGATTTTTTGCCCTGTAATAAAAACGGCTGGTTATGTAATGAGCGTGGAAAACCACGAATCAGGGCCGGCGCCAGATTTTCAGCGGCAAAAACCGCCATGACCGACTCGGTCACCAAATGACTGTAGGCTTTGACATGGCTGCCGGTCTGAATAGGCTGATCCGACAGCACCATATCCAGTTTGTTGATCGCAAGCTCCGACAACAAGGTGTCCAGCTCCCCTTCGCGGCATACCAGTTTGACGGGCAGCTGCAACACAGGTTTGAGCATCTCGTACACCAACGCCTTGGGTAATACGTCGGTGATGCCGACACTGAAGCTTTGCCAGCTGCTGTGCTGACGGGTTAATACGGCTTTCAGCTCGTCGCCGAGTTGAAAAATATCGGCTGCATACCCCTGCACTACAGAGCCAAGCTCAGTCAAGACCAGCCGTTTGCCCTGACGCTGAAACAATGCTGTGCCTATGGTGTGTTCCAACTGACTGATTTGCCCGCTGATGGTTTGTGGGGTGATATGCAGCAGTTCGCTGGTTCTGGCGATACTGCCGTGTTCCGCGACCAGATAAAAATAATACAGCTGGTTGTAATTGACTGGGGTCATCTGGACTTAGTTCATCAGTTAATAACGATTAATAATGAAGTTATATTCGAATTTACCTTACAAAGTAAAGTCCGTATAACTGTCAGTTACCAGGTGAATGAACTTTTTGGTTCCCAACCCTTCGGCACCGTCTGAGCGACAGCGGTGCTGTTTTTAACCTGCACTACGTTTCTACCCTAGGCTCATCCGCGCCTACTTCGCCTCCGGCTTGCCGGAGGCTTTTTTTATGGTTTTTCGTTATGCTATCTGCATGAACTTCCTCTGCGACGCGCCCCCGATGCAATTCCCTGTGTTACTTCAATTATCCGGCGACCATGAACTTGAGCTGGCGGAATCACCAGAACAGCTGCATCTGTTGTTGCGCCAGACCGGGCCCGTGCTGCCAGAAGACAGATGGATTGACTGCGCAGGGTTCACTTATGCCCTGCACGATCCCAGCATCAGGCTGGGGCAACTGAGTCTGGACGAGCTGACCGCACTTATTCAGGCACATTTTTTTAGTCAGTCACACAGCTGCGTGGTGAAAATTCAGGCGGGAAGTATCTCAGAGCTGATGGCATTACTGCGTCCTGCTGCTGACCGGCGCTAATCCGTCGAAGAGGTCTGGCTTTGCCCTGTTTGCTGCAGCTCTGCCGGCAATGGTTGAGGCTTAAAAGCACTGACCCGGCTGGTCCCCGGATTCCCTTCTGGCAGTCTGTTCAGCAGATGCCCTAAAGGGGTCAGAACTAATCGCAGCAGCTGCCCCCAGCCTTCTTTCACATTGCCGGTTCGCCAGGCCAGGCACAACATCAGTCGGTGGCTTTGCCAATGCAGCCGAAACTGCCTTTGCCCGCAAATATGCGCATATTCCAGATATCGCCAGGCATCCGGCCATTGCTGAGCCTGCTCAGCCTGCCTGGCCATGCTCAGGTACTGCTCAAACTGCTGTAACATCCTTACCTCCTGCTTTTTTGTCTGCCTGTACATTGACCTTACCGGCTGCACAGGTCAAGTCGGCGCTTCTGCTCTTGCGACAACTGACGTTCTGGTTTAGTCTGCACGGCAGATTATTATGGGTGGTGACTATGCATTCCAGGCTCCGGCTTTTTGCACCTTGGCTGATTATCGCACTGTTGTTTAGCAACATTGCGACTGCGGCTATGTGGTGTTGCCAGTCTGGCGGTCATCATCAGCAAGTCACAGAGCGTTCACCTGAACAACGTCATCCGGGACACCTGGGTCATGCTGAGCACAGTATGGACCAGGCTCAGACCACAACCAGTGCGGCTGCCAGTGACCACCAGGCGGATTGCCCTTTGTGTGCCTCCGGCTGTCACAGCGCATTGGTATTGCCTTTGGCCAAAATCACCGATGTTGATCCTGTGGTCGGCAGCCTGGTGATACAGGAAGACTCCGGCTCTGTGTCCTCTTTGCCCCAATCCAGGTACCGCCCTCCTATCGCCTGACCTTGTTGCAAACCCCATCACCAGCTCATAGCTGGTTGCGACAATTTCAGGAGACGTTATGAACACTAAATTATTGATATCGGCGATGGCCATTGTCTCGTTCTGGCCCTGTGCTTATGCAGCGGTCATTTCACCTGCTGCTCTGGATGCCAGCCAGGGGTCACCCATTGTGCAGACAAAAGCACTGCTGCAGCATCAGGACTTGATGACAGCTGAGCCTTTGAACTGGACGGAAGCGAACAGCCGGGTCAATCAGCTGGGTGGATGGCAGGCTTATATGCAAGAGTCGGGCATGGATCATTCCAAACATCAGGGCATGGATCATTCCAAACATCAGGGCATGGACCACTCGAAACATCAGGGCATGGATCATTCCAAACACCAGG